>NZ_JBVHLZ010000005.1:0-582748 GCF_055558735.1 Streptomyces sp. NPDC025651 | reverse complement strand
TCGGGATTGTTTTTTTGTCGCGGCTGGGGGGGCCGGGGTGCGGCTGGGCGAGCCGGGGGAAGTCGCCGGGCGGGTGGGGGGGGGGGGGGGGGCCGGGGCCCCCCCCCCCCACCCCGGCACCCTCACTCGTCGTCGTTGACCCAGGACATCAGCTTGCGCAGCTCCTTGCCCGTGGTCTCCAGGAGGTGGTTCTCGTCCTGGGTCTTGTACTCGTTGTACTTCTTCAGACCGCCGTGGTACTCGTCCATCCAGTTCTTGGCGAACGTGCCGTCCTGGATCTCCGCGAGGACCTTCTTCATCTCGGCCTTGGTGGCGTCCGTGATGATCCGCGGGCCGGTGATGTAGTCGCCCCACTCGGCGGTCTCGGAGACGGACCAGCGCATCTTCTCCAGGCCGCCCTCGTACATGAGGTCCACGATCAGCTTCAGCTCGTGGAGGCACTCGAAGTACGCGATCTCCGGCTGGTAGCCGGCCTCGGTCAGCGTCTCGAAGCCCGCCTTGACCAGCGCGGCGGTGCCGCCGCAGAGCACGGCCTGCTCGCCGAACAGGTCGGTCTCGGTCTCCTCGGTGAAGGTCGTCTTGATGACGCCCGCACGCGTGCCGCCGATGCCCTTGGCGTACGAGAGCGCCAGCGGGAAGCCGTTGCCGGTGGCGTCCTGCTCGACGGCCGCGATGCACGGGACGCCGCGGCCCTCCTCGTACTGGCGACGGACGAGGTGGCCCGGGCCCTTGGGGGCGACCATGGCGACGTCGACGCCGGCCGGGGGCTTGATGAAGCCGTAGCGGATGTTCAGGCCGTGGCCGAAGAACAGGGCGTCGCCGTCCTTGAGGTTGTCCTTGATGGACTCCTCGTAGACCTGGGCCTGGATCGGGTCCGGCACCAGGATCATGATGACGTCGGCCTCGGCCGCCGCCTCGGAGGGGGTGACGACCCGCAGGCCCTGCTCCTCGGCCTTGGTCTTGGACTTGGAGCCCTCGTGCAGACCGACGCGGACGTCGACACCCGAGTCACGCAGCGACAGCGCGTGGGCGTGGCCCTGGCTGCCGTAGCCGATGACCGCGACCTTGCGGCCCTGGATGATGGACAGGTCGGCGTCGTCGTCGTAGAACAGCTCGGCCACTGGGAATCTCCTATGTGTGCTGGTGTTGCGTCCCACCGTACGGCGGGCGGGGGAAGGAAAGTTTGCCGGTCTCGCCATGCGGTCCGGAATGCGCTCACGCGGTCCGGTCGAGCGCCCGCAGGCTGCGGTCCGTGATGGAGCGGGAGCCGCGGCCGATCGCGATGGTGCCGGACTGGACGAGCTCCTTGATGCCGAAGGGCTCCAGCATCTTGAGCATGGCCTCCAGCTTGTCGCTGCTGCCGGTGGCCTCGATGGTGACCGCCTCCGGGGAGACGTCCACGGTCTTGGCGCGGAACAGCTGGACGATCTCGACGATCTGGGAGCGGGTCTCGTTGTCGGCGCGGACCTTCGCCAGGACGAGTTCGCGGGCGACGGCGGCGCCCGGCTCCAGTTCGACGATCTTCAGGACGTTGACGAGCTTGTTGAGCTGCTTCGTGACCTGTTCGAGCGGCAGGTCCTCGACATTCACGACGATGGTGATGCGGGAGATGTCGGGGTGCTCGGTGACGCCCACGGCGAGCGAGTCGATGTTGAAGCCGCGGCGCGAGAACAGGGCGGCGATCCGGGCGAGGATGCCGGGGGTGTTCTCGACCAGGACGGAGAGCGTGTGCTTGGACATGGCGGTGGGTCTCTCTTTCGCTCTCGGTCTCAGTCGTCTTCGTTGTCGCCGAAGTCGGGGCGGACGCCCCGGGCCGCCATGACCTCGTCGTTCGAGGTGCCGGCCGCGACCATCGGCCAGACCTGGGCGTCCTCGTGGACGATGAAGTCGACCACGACGGGGCGGTCGTTGATGGCGTTGGCCTCGGCGATGACCTTGTCGAGGTCCTCGGGGCGCTCGCAGCGCAGCGCCACGCAGCCCATGGCCTCCGACAGCTTCACGAAGTCCGGGACGCGGGTGCCCTTGTTAGGGCCGATGTCCTCGGGACCGCTGTGCAGGACGGTGTTGGAGTAACGCTGGTTGTAGAACAGCGTCTGCCACTGGCGGACCATCCCGAGGGCGCCGTTGTTGATGATGGCGACCTTGATCGGGATGTTGTTCAGGGCGCAGGTGGTGAGCTCCTGATTGGTCATCTGGAAGCAGCCGTCGCCGTCGATCGCCCAGACCGTCCGGTCGGGCTGTCCGGCCTTGGCGCCCATCGCGGCCGGGACCGCGTACCCCATCGTCCCGGCGCCGCCGGAGTTGAGCCAGGTCGCGGGCTTCTCGTACTCGATGAAGTGCGCGGCCCACATCTGGTGCTGGCCGACGCCCGCCGCGAAGATCGTGTCCTCCGGGGCGAGTTGGCCGATGCGCTCGATGACCTGCTGCGGGGAGAGCGAGCCGTCCTCGGGCTGCGTGTAGCCCAGCGGGTAGGTCTCGCGCCAGCGGTTGAGGTCGGCCCACCATGCGGTGTAGTCGCCCGTGTGGCCCTCGGTGTGCTCGGCCTGGACGGCCTGGACGAGGTCGGCGATGACCTCGCGCGCGTCACCGACGATCGGCACGTCGGCGGCGCGGTTCTTGCCGATCTCGGCCGGGTCGATGTCGGCGTGGACGATCTTCGCGTACGGGGCGAAGCTGTCCAGCTTGCCGGTGACGCGGTCGTCGAATCGGGCTCCGAGGGCGACGATCAGGTCGGCCTTCTGCAGCGCGGTGACGGCGGTGACCGCACCGTGCATGCCCGGCATTCCGACGTGCAGCGGGTGGCTGTCGGGGAATGCGCCGAGCGCCATCAGTGTGGTGGTGACGGGCGCTCCGGTGAGCTCTGCCAGGACCTTCAGCTCGGCGGTGGCCCGGGCCTTCAGGACGCCGCCGCCGACGTACAGGACCGGGCGCCTGGCCGCGGTGATGAGCTTGGCGGCCTCGCGGATCTGCTTGGCGTGCGGCTTGGTCACCGGGCGGTAGCCGGGCAGGTCCTGCTGCGGCGGCCAGGAGAACGTCGTCCGCGCCTGCAGCGCGTCCTTCGCGATGTCCACGAGGACGGGGCCGGGGCGCCCGGTGGAGGCGATGTGGAACGCCTCGGCGATGGTCCGCGGGATGTCCTCGGCCTTGGTGACCAGGAAGTTGTGCTTGGTGATGGGCATCGTGATGCCGACGATGTCCGCCTCCTGGAAGGCGTCCGTGCCGATCGCCTTGGAGGCCACCTGACCGGTGATCGCGACCATCGGGACGGAGTCCATGTGGGCGTCGGCGATCGGGGTGACCAGGTTGGTGGCGCCGGGGCCGCTCGTCGCCATGCAGACGCCGACCTTGCCGGTGGCCTGCGCGTATCCGGTGGCCGCGTGACCCGCGCCCTGCTCGTGCCTGACCAGGACGTGCCGCACCCGGGTGGAGTCCATCATCGGGTCGTACGCGGGAAGGATGGCGCCGCCGGGAATGCCGAACACCGTGTCGGCCCCGACTTCCTCGAGAGAACGAATGAGGGACTGCGCGCCCGTGACGTGCTCGACGGGGGCGGACTGCTGTCCTGAGGATCGGGGCCGCGGCTGCGGATGGTGGGCCCCGGTGGCCTGCTCGGTCATCGGCATTCTCTTCTCGAAGCTGAGGGTTTTTGCGGGGTGTTTGCGGGGGTTTGGCAGGTGCCAGTGCAACAAAAAACCCCTCGTGCCGTGAGGCAAGCGAGGGGAGCGCGCCGGGTGCGGTCGCTGGGGATTCCGGTGTGTTCGGACCGGTCAGTCCCAGCTTCAGCCGACGCGCTTTCCAAGTACGAGAATTCGGGTGCGCATGGCATTGACCCTCCCCCCGGCACGCTGCACCTGTCAAGTAGGTGGGACGGGGGTCTCATTATGTGAGCGGGCGAAGGGCGAGGAGCCGCCCGCGTACTTCCCGGAAGGGCCGCTTCCGAAGGCCGCCGAAGGGCCGCCCCCGTACGCCCCCGGGGGCCCGCCCGCGAACACCGGCTCGGCCGGGCAGCGCGGCACCGGGTACTCGCCCATCGTGAGCGCCCGGCGCAGCCGGTACTCGTCCAGGGGCCCGGAGAACGCCATGCCCTGCCCGTGCGTGCAGCCCATCGCGCGCAGGGCGACCACCTGCTCGGGCAGGTCGACGCCGTCGGCCACGGAGAGCAGCCCGAGGTCGTTGGCGATGCGGAGCAGCCCTGAGGTGATCTTGTGCAGCCGCGCGGACTCGACGACGCCCTCGATGAGGCTGCGGTCCAGCTTCAGTACGTCCACGGGGAGCCGGCGCAGGGCCGTGATCGCCGCGTACCCGCTGCCGAAGCCGTCGAGCGCGATGCGTACGCCGAGTCGGCGCAGGCCCGTCAGGCGGCGCTCCAGCTCGTCCAGGGAGACCCGGGGGTCGCTGTCGGCGAGCTCGATGATGAGCGCGCCGGAGGGCAGGCCGTGCCGGGTCAGGAGCGCCTCGATGGAGCCGAGCGGCATGGACCGGTCCAGCAGGCGGCGCGCGCTCATCCGCACCGCGACAGGCACCGCGTGGCCGGTGCGGCCGCGCTCGGCGGCCTGCTCGACGGCCTCTTCGAGCATCCAGCGGCCGAGCTCGGTGGCGCGGTCGCCGTCCTGGCCGTCGCCGCCCTCGGACACCCGCAGGAACTCGGCGGGCGTGAAGAGGATGCCCTGCGCCGAGCGCCAGCGCGCCTGTGCCGCGACCGACGTGATCCGGCCGTCGTCGAGACAGACCACGGGCTGGTGGAGCAGCGCGAACTCGCCGTCGTGCAGGGCGGCGCGCAGCCGCGTCGCGAGCTCCGCCTTGCGGACGACGTCGGCCTGCATCTGGGGGGCGTACAGCTCGACGCGGCCCTTGCCCGCGGCCTTGGCGCGGTACATCGCGAGGTCGGCGTTGCGCAGCAACTCCCCCGCGCTGATGCCCGGTTCGGCGAAGGACACGCCGATGGACGCCGCGACGCGTACGTCGTTCCCGTCGATGACGTAGGGCTGGGACAGGGTGATTCTCAGCCGGTCGGCGAGCTCGAAGATGTGCTGTTCTCTCGCGGCGTGGTCTCTGCTCCCGTCGCCGACGATGAGGGCCGCGAACTCATCGCCGCCGAGCCGGGAGGCGGTGTCGCCCGAACGCACCGCCTCCTGAAGTCTGCGCGCGGCCTGGATGAGCAGTTCGTCACCGGCCTGGTGTCCGATGGTGTCGTTGACCGCCTTGAAGCCGTCGAGGTCGATGAAGAGCACCGCCGTGCCGCGGTCGGTCGCTCTGCGGCCGGTCAGCGCCTGACCCACGCGCCGGGTGAACAGGGCGCGGTTGGGCAGGTCGGTGAGCGGGTCGTGCTCGGCGTTGTGCTGCAACTGCGCCTGGAGGCGGACCCGTTCGGTGACGTCCCTGCTGTTGAAGATGAGGCCGCCCTGGTGGCGGTTGACGGTGGACTCCACGTTCAGCCAGTCGCCGTCGCCGGACTTGAAGCGGCACTCGATGCGGGTGGTCGGTTCCTCGACGGGGTTGGCGGCGAGGAACCTGCGGACCTCGTGGACGACCCGGCCGAGGTCCTCGGGGTGCATCAGCGAGGCCAGTTCGGAGCCGACGAGCTCTTCGGCGTCGCGGCCGTAGACCCCGGCGGCGGCCGGGCTGACGTATCGGAGGATGCCGTTCGGCGCGGCGATCATGATGACGTCGCTGGAACCCTGCACCAGGGACCGGAAGTGGTTCTCCTTCTGGGCCAGCTCCTGGGTGAGCGTGATGTTGTCCAGGAGCATGATCCCCTGCCGCACCACGAGGGCGAGCACGACGGTGCCCGCGGTGAAGAGCACGACGCGGTCGACGCTGCGGCCGCTCAGTACGTTGTAGAGGATCCCCAACGTACAGACGGCGGCGGCCAGGTACGGCGTGAGGGCGGCCAGCGATCCGGCGATCGGACGGGTCGCGGCGGCCCGCTGCTGCTCCTCGGGCCCGCTGTCGTACTGCACGCGCGCGTGGGCCTGTCCGTATCCCCCGCGCGCGTGCCAGGGGGCGGCCCATGGGGCGTACGCGAGGAGGAGCGAGCCCGCGAACCAGCCGGCGTCCAGCATCTGGCCCGAGCGGTAGCTGGCGTGCAGCAGCGGCGAGGTGAAGAGCGCGTCGCACATGACGGTCAGGGCCAGCGCGCCGATCGCGGTGTTCACCGCGGTGCGGTTGGCCGACGACCGTCTGAAGTGCAGCGCGAGGACCATGCTGACCAGCGCGATGTCGAGGAGCGGATAGGCGAGCGACAGCGCGGCGTGCGCGACGCTCTGGCCTTCGAACTGCGCGGTGTGCGCGAGGGCCAGGCTCCAGGAGAGCGTGAGGAGCGAGCCCCCGATCAGCCAGGAGTCGAGGGCGAGGCAGACCCAACCCGCCTTCGTCACCGGGCGCTTGGCGAGCACGAGCAGGCCGATGATGGCGGGCGGGGCGAAGCACAGGAAGAACAGGTCGGCGAGGCCGGGGCTCGGCACGGGGCGCTCGAGGACGACCTCGTACCAGCCCCATACCGCGTTGCCGATCGCTGCCATCGCGGAGGAGAGCGCGAACAGCAGCCATGCGGGTCGAAACCGGCTGCGGCGCGTGCGGGAGTAGCGGAAACAGGAGATCGCGGCGGCCGCGGCGGCGACGCTCAGCCCGAAGTCGCCCATGATCAGGGCGAGTCGGTGCGATCCCCAGCCGAGCGCCGAGCCGGTGGCGTACGCCCCACAGATCAGCAGCAGCGCCAGCTGGGAGACGAGGCCGCGGCCGCCGGGCAGGGGTCGCCGGGTCAGCGGCGCCCCGGGCGGCAGCGGCGCCGTCGCCACGCCCCCTTCGAGGACGGTGGCGGAGGACGGGCGGGCGCTCACCGGGCCGCCCTGCTCCGCGCCGCCCCCGTGTCCGTCCGGCCCTCGCGTCGGCCTGGCCGGCACTGGCGCTGATGCGTCCGGCGCCGAGCGCTCGTGCGGCTCCCGCCGCGCCTGCGTCTGCGGGCCGGTGCGCGTGTGAGTCGCCGGCGGCGGTCCCGCCGCGTCGGATCGTTCGCCCATAGGCCGTGCATCGCCCGTCGCCCCCCTCGCAGTCTGATGTCTCATCCCCTGCGCCGAACGGGTCCACGGCGCATCCCCTGTCGGGACGATACACCAGTCTCGTCACTCAGGGACATAGCTTCTCTACGCTGCGTGACTGTCGGACAGGAAGCGGACACGTGGCGCACGCATGCGGGTGCGGAGCGTGCACAAAGCGACCCCGGTTGATCAACTGCCCGTGGTCAGCACGATGTTGTCCAGTGGACGTCCGGCGACGTACGCGGTCAGCTGCGCCGCCAGCAGGCGCTTGGCGCGGGGCAGGAACGCGGACGACGATCCGCCCACGTGCGGACTGATGAGCACTCCGGGAGCGTGCCACAGCGGGTGACCTGCGGGCAGCGGTTCCGGGTCGGTCACGTCGAGAGCGGCGGTGATGCGCCCCGACTCCAGTTCGGCGACGAGCGCCTTGGTGTCGACGACGGGGCCGCGGGCGACGTTCACGAGCAGCGCGCCGTCCTTCATGCGGGCCAGGAAGTCCTCTCCCACCAGGCCGCGTGTGGTCTCGGTGAGCGGCGTGGAGAGGATGACGACGTCCGCGCCGGGCAGCAGGGACGGCAGCTCGGCGAGCGGGTGCACGGGACCGCGCTCCGTGGCACGGCCGGAGCGCGCGACGCGCGCCACCCGCGCGCATTCGAAGGGGGTGAGCCTGTCCTCGATTGCGGAACCGATCGATCCGTAACCAATGATGAGCACGGACTTGTCGGCGAGCGCCGGATAGAACCCGGACCGCCACTCCTCCTGCCGCTGCCCCTCCACGAAGCGCGGGACGCCCCGCAGGGCGGCGAGGGTCAGGGTGAGGGCGAGCTCGGCGGTGCTGGTCTCGTGCACTCCGCGCGCGTTGCACAACCGCACACCGGGCGCCAGGAACTTGAGCCCGGGTTCCACGTGGTCGATGCCCGCGGTCAGGGTCTGTACGACGCGCACGGACGTCATCGCGGACAGGGGGCGTACGGCGATCTCCGTGCTCTTCATGTAGGGCACCACGTAGAAGGCGCAGTCGGCCGGGTCCGCGGGGAAGTCCGGGCCACCGTCCCAGAAGCGGTAGTCGAGCCCCGCTTCCGACGCCTCGGGGAGCCCTTGGATGTCGTGCGCTTCGAACGGAAGCCATACGTCTGTCGTCATGGCCAGGAGGCTAGTGCGCACCGGTGGAACGCCGCCGTCGGGGAGGCAGCGCTCGGGGCCGGGACGGCAGCGGTTAGTTTGGGTGATCTCCGGACGAGGAGTGGGGAGGGCACGGCCAGGTGGACCGCAGGACGATCGGCGCGGGGGCGCTCGAAGTGGGCGCCGTCGGACTCGGCTGCATGCCGATGAGCTGGGCGTACACCGGCTCACGGCAGCGGGGCGACACGTCCTTGCGCACCGTGCACGCCGCGTTGGACGCCGCCGGGGGCGACGGCCGGACGCTGCTGGACACGGCGGACATGTACGGGCCGTTCACCAATGAGCTGCTGATCGGCAGGGTGCTGAAGGAGCGGCGTGCCGAGGCGTTCGTGTCGACGAAGTGCGGGCTGCTCGTGGGCGAGCAGCACATCGTCGCCAACGGCCGCCCCGGCTATGTGAAGCGGGCCTGCGACGCCTCGCTGCGGCGGCTGCAGACGGAGACCATCGACCTGTACCAGCTGCACCGCGCCGACCCCGAGGTGCCCATCGAGGAGACCTGGGGGGCGATGGCCGAGCTCGTCGCCGCGGGGAAGGTGCGGGCGCTGGGGCTGTGCGCGGTGGGGGCTCGCGCTCATCGGCGTACCGCGCCGGGGCGTCCCGGGGCGGGTCTGCACGACCTGACGATCCGGCAGTTGGAGCGGGTGCAGCAGGTCTTTCCGGTGAGCGCGGTGGAGGCCGAGCTGTCGGTGTGGTCGCCCGAGGCGCTGGACGCGCTGCTGCCGTGGTGTGTGGCGCGCGGGGTCGGTCTCCTCGCGGCGATGCCGTTGGGGAATGGTTTCCTCACCGGCACGCTGACGCCGGGGCAGGGCTTCGAGCCGGACGACCTGCGGGCCCGGCACCCCCGCTTCACCGCCGAGATGATGGCGGCCAACCAGCCGCTGGTGGTGGGGCTGCGCCGGGTGGCGGAGCGGCACGGGGCGACTCCGGCGCAGGTCGCGCTGGCGTGGGTGCTGGCACAGGGGCGGCATGTGGTGCCGATTCCCGGCGCGAAGCGGGAGCGCTGGGCGGTGGAGAACGCCGGGGCGGCGGCGGTGCGGCTGACGGCGGAGGACCTGGCGGAGATCGCGGCGCTGCCGGCGGCGCTGGGGTCGTGGGACTGAGCGGGGTCTGCGCCGACCTGGGCCGCGGGCCGTGATCTCGTGGCGGAGGATGGGGAACCTGCGGGGCGCGAGCGGTGTATGAACAGGAGAAGCGCTGCGTCGAAGGGATCCTGATCGTGCAACGACCTGCTGTGACAACCGTGTTGGCCGCTGTCGCCCTCGTGTTCGCGGCCGGATGCTCGTCCGGGGGCGGTGACGAGCCGGGCAACGGCAAGAGTCCGTCGAAGCCCGAGAAGTCGGCCCAGTCCCCCACCCGGAAGCCCGGCGTGGAGGCCCCACCGGAGAAGGGTTCGGCGAAGGTCACGCGCACGCTCGCCACGGACCTGAAGTCCCCATGGGGCCTCGCCGCCCTGCCCGACGGTGACCTCCTGGTCTCCTCGCGCGACGAGGGGACGATCACCCGGGTCGACGGCCGGACGGGCAAGAAGACGGAGCTGGGCTCGGTCCCCGGCGTCTCCCCCGGCGGCGAGGGCGGCCTGATGGGCCTCGCGCTCTCTCCTTCGTACGCGTCGGACCACATGGTGTACGCGTACTTCACGACGGAGTCCGACAACCGCATCGCCCGCATGCTGTACGACGAGAAGAAGCCCTCCGGCGAACAACTGGGCGCGCCCGACACGGTGTTCAAGGGCATCCCCAAGGGCGTGATCCACAACGGCGGCCGGATCGCCTTCGGCCCGGACAAGATGCTGTACGCGGGCACGGGCGAGACGGGCGACACGGGCCTCGCGCAGGACAAGGAGTCCCTGGGCGGCAAGATCCTCCGCATCACCCCCGACGGCGAGCCGGCCCCCGACAACCCCTTCGACGACTCCCCCGTCTATTCGTACGGCCACCGCAATGTCCAGGGCCTCGCCTGGGACGAGGAGAAGCGGCTGTGGGCCTCGGAGTTCGGCCAGAACACCTGGGACGAGCTGAACGAGATCAAGGCCGGCGACAACTACGGCTGGCCGGAGGTCGAGGGCAAGGGCGACGGCGGAGAGGGTTTCCACGCCCCGGTCGCCGTGTGGAAGACGTCCGAGGCGTCACCGAGCGGCGTCGCCTATGCCAAGGGCTCGGTGTGGATGGCGGGCCTGGGCGGCAAACGGTTGTGGCGCATCCCCGTGCGGGGCGTGGAAGGCGACCCGAAGCCACAGGACTTCCTGACCGACGAACACGGCCGACTGCGCACGGTGCTCGCCGCGGGCGGCGACAAACTCTGGGTGGTCACGAGCGAGACGGATTCGCGGGGGACGCCGGAGAAGGGCGACGACAAGATCCTGGAGGTGAAGGTGAAGTAACTCGACTGCCGGACGGGCCGGAGGACCGGGGCGTCACCGGGAGGCCGGGCACCGCCGAAGGGCCGGGCCTCACCGGACGGCTGCGCGTCACCGGCGGGCCGGGCGTCGCCGGAGAGCCGGGCCTCACGGGACGGCCGGGCGTCACCGGGAGGCCGGGCACCGCCGAAGGGCCGGGCCTCACCGGACGGCTGCGCGTCACCGGCGGGCCGGGCATCGCCGGAGAGCCGGGCCTCACCGGACGGCCGGGCGTCGCCGGAAGGCCGGGCGTCGCCGGAAGGCCGGGCGTCGCCGGAGAGCCAGGCGTCGTCGGAAGGTCAGTCGTCGCCCGCGTCGTCGGGACCCGGTGTCTCGTCGGTGCGTGGGGACGGGACGGGTGGGCGTACGACCACCTTGCCCGACGTCAGGTCGATCGGCCCCCGGCCGGGGTCGCCGTCGGCGAGGTCGACGCGGGTCATCTCCAGGCGCTTCTGCTCGTCGTCGGTGTGCTTGCGCCCCGGCGCGAACAGGGCCTCGATCGCGTTGAACACTCCGCCTCCCAAGAGCCGAGATCCTGCCGTCAAGCGTAAGCGAGGTCGCCCGAAACCGGCCGGGGCCGCCAAGGCCCAGGTCAACCGGCCATCGGCTGGTCTCCCGCGGGGAACAGCCGCAGGCGGTGGGCGAGGGCCGCGGCCTCGCCTCGGCCGGTGACGGACAGCTTGGCGAGGATGTTGGAGACGTGGACGCTCGCCGTCTTCGGGGAGATGAAGAGCTCCTCGGCGATCTGGCGGTTGCTGCGGCCCACCGCGACCAGCCGCAGGACGTCCCGCTCCCGGCTGGTCAGGCCGAGCGCCTCGGCGGGGTCCGCAGGGGCGGCGGGGGCGGGCGCGGACTCGGCAGTGTTCAGGGTGAGGCGGGCCCGCTGGGCGAGGCCGGTGATGGAGTCGGCGAGCGGCCGGGCGCCGAGCCGTTCGGCCACCTCCCCTGCCTGGCGCAGCAGTTGGGCGGCGCGCCCGCGGTCGGTGGTGTCCGGGGCGAGCAGGGACTCGGCGAGCCGGAGGCGGACGCGGGCGAGGTCGTAGGGGCGGTCGAGGGGTTCGACGGCGGCGACGACGGCGGCCCAGTCGGCGGGGCCGTCACGGTCCTCGGAGCGCAGGAGTTCGGCGCGGGTCCACTCGTCGTAGGCGCGCCAGAGCGGGATGGGCGTGGTGAGGGACTTGGTGACCGCGCGGATGCGGGCGACGGCCTCGATACGCCCCGCTTCGGAGGCGGGCAGCCCGCGGGCGTCGGCCTCCATCGTGGCGGCGGCGAGGAGCAGCGGCCAGCCGTACTTGTAGGTGCCGAAGGGCAGGCCGGCGGCGAGGCCGCGCTCGACCTCGGCGCGGCCGTCGAGGACGCGGCCCTCGGCTGCGGCGATGCCGAGGGCGATGGCGGCCAGCGGCAGGATGTACTGCGGCTGCGGGTCGTGGCTGCCGTAGTGGTGGTGGGCGCTCTGGAGGTACCGGGTGGCCGCCGCGTAGTCACCGCGGTAGAGCGCCATGCGCGCGGAGCACTGCGCGGCCGAGCCGCGGGGCTTGGCGCTCTGCGCGCAGCGGTGGGTCTGGACGACGGCTTCGGACGCCTCGTCCCAGCGGCCGAGGGAGAGCAGGGACTCGGCGGCATTGCCCCAGACCCAGCCCTCGGTGTCCATCAGGCCGTACTTCCGGCAGAACTCGATGCCCTCCATCGCGACCTTCACGGACTCGGCGGAGCGGCCGACGCCCTCCAGGGCTGAGGGGAGGTTGATGTGGGCGCGGCTCAGGTTGGCGACGAGGCCCTGTTCGACGACGCGGTCCCTGACCTCGTACATCTCCGCGAGGCCGGCCTCCGGCTCACCGGCCTCGATGAGGAGGTTGCCGCGGGTGAGGCGGGCGTTGAGTTCGATCGTGTCGGCCTTGACCATGCGGGCGTACTCGACGGCTCGCTCGGCGGCGGCCATGGTCTCCGGGCCCGGGTCGTGCAGCATGCCCCAGGAGGCGCGGTGGACGAGGACGTCGGCGTGCACCTCGGAGGGCGGCAGCCCCCGCATCAGCTCCTGCGCCTTGGCGATCTCCTCCCAGCCGTCGCCGCGGCCCAGGGTGGAGACGAGGCTGGAGCGGGCGATCCAGAACCAGGCGGAGCGAAGGGGGTCCCCTCCGTTCGAACCCCGTTGAGAACTCGGGGCAGGGTCGTTCTCGCCGTCCAGGAGGCGCAGGGCGCGCTTGGTGATCTTCAGGGCGCGTTCGCGGTCGCCGCAGAGCCGACCGGCGACGGTGGCCTCGGCCATCAGGTCGAGATAGCGCAGCGGGGCGGTGGCGGGGTCGCAGCCGCAGGCGGGGTAGCCCTCGACGTAGTCGGCGGGGCGGAGCTGTTCGCGCACGGCTTCCGGGACGGCGTCCCAGAGCTCCATCGCCCTTTCCAGCAGGCTCAGTTGCTCGGCGTAGGCGTGCCGACGGCGGGCCTCGACGGAGGCGCCGAGGACGGCGGGCAGGGCCTTGGCGGCGTCGTGCGCGTAGTACCAGTAGGTGGCGAGGCGGGTGGCGCGCTGATCGGCGGCGACGAGCGAGGGGTCCGCCTCCAGGGCCTCGGCGAAGCGGCGGTTGATGCGGGAGCGCTCGCCGGGCAGCAGGTCGTCGCTGACCGCCTCGCGGACCAGGGAGTGCCGGAAGCGGTAGCCGTCGCCGTCCGGCGAGGCGAGCAGGATGTTGGCGCCGACGGCGGCCCGCAGCGCCTCGATCAGGTCGTCCTCGGAGAGCCCGGCGGCCTCGGCGAGCAGTTCGTACTCGACGGTGGAGCCGCCCTCGGCGACGATCCGTGCCACCCGCTGGGTGTCCTCGGGCAGTTTCTCGACGCGCACCAGGAGCAGGTCGCGCAGGGAGTCCGTCAGGTCCGCGCAGCTGCCGCCGTGGGAGGCGACGGCGAGCTCCTCGACGAAGAAGGCGTTGCCGTCGGAGCGGTCGAATATGTCGTCCACCAGGGACGGTTCGGGTTCGGCCGCGAGTATCCCGGCCATCTGGCGGGCGACCTCGTCCTTGCTGAAGCGGCCGAGCTCGATGCGGCGCACGGTGCGCAGCCGGTCCAGCTCGGCGAGCAGGGGGCGCAGCGGGTGACGGCGGTGGATGTCGTCGGCGCGGTAGGTGGCGAGGAGGACGAGGCGGCCGCCGCGCAGCGTGCGGAAGAGATAGGCGAGGAGGTTGCGGGTCGAGGCGTCGGCCCAGTGCAGGTCCTCCAGGGCGACGACGACCGTGCGGTCGCGGGAGAGGCGCTCCAGGAGGCGGGCGGTGAGTTCGAAGAGGCGTGCCATGCCCTGCTCGTCGGACCTGCCGCCGTGGGCGCCGGGTGCCGTGGAGGCCAGTTCGGGCAGCAGCCTGGCGAGCTCCTCCTCCTGGCCCTCGGCCGCGGCGGCAAGATCGTCGGGCAGCTGCCGGCGCAGCGCGCGCAGGGCGGTGGCGAACGGGGCGAACGGCAGGCCGTCGGCGCCGATCTCGACGCAGCCGCCGACCGCGACGACGGCGCCCTGCCGCCGTGCGGCCTCGGTGAACTCCTCGACGAGGCGCGTCTTGCCGACGCCCGCCTCGCCGCCGAGCAGCAACGCCTGCGGCTCGCCCGGGCCGGGTCCCCCTGCCTCCGCGAGGCCGAGAGGGGTTCCCGTGGCACGGGCGAGCGCTTCGTTCAGTACGCCCAGTTCGTCGGCGCGGCCGACGAACACCGGGCTGACGGACCTGGTCTCCACAGCCGCGAGCATCGCACAGTGCGCGGCCCGCGCGGCACCCGATATCCGCGGAGCGGTCACCGGCACAGGCCCTTCCATCTCAGGCGGCCCGCGTGCAGCGGGTCCTTCCGAGAGTCCTGCCGAGCGTCTTGCCGATGGCCCTCCCGAGGGGCGCCCTCACCTGCCCCTCGGCTTCGTGGCGGGCCGAGCGGCGGGCGGCGGCGCGGACCGTGCGGGCCTCGCGGAGCAGTCGGCCCTCGGCGGCCTCCCGGCGCAGGTCGGCGGCGCGGAGCTGGTGCATCTCGTACTCGAACATCTCGTACCCCTTGGGTTGTTGTGGTTCTCGGTGGTTCCCATCGCTCTGTGCGATGTCTCCACTCTCGTCTCCCAGGGGGGTCGGCCACATCGGGCGAGTGCCGCATCTCAAGGGGGTGGGGGGGCCTTAGGCACGAAGAAGGGCGGGGCAGGGGCCTTAGCCCCTGCCCCGCCCTTGCCTTAGGCCTGTGCGGAACGGCTCAGGACGGTGCCGAGGGCAGTCCGAGCAGCAGGTCCGAGTACTTGGCGACGGCGAGGACCAGCCCGATCACGCCGAGGGCGACACCCGCCCAGGCCACGGACTTGATCCACGGGGCCTGTTCCTGGCCCGGGGCGCCGAACAGGGGCTTGACCAGCACCAGGAAACCGCTGACCAGGGCCGCGAGCGCGAAGATGCCCGCGATGAGCGCGGTGATCTTCCAGGAGTCGCCGTACAGGGCCTGGATCTGCGCGGCGACGTCCGCGGACTGCCGGGTCTCCAGCTGCCCGATGATGTTCGAGCGCGCCGAGGCGACGGTGCCGAGCCAGCCACCCGAGAGACCGATCACGCCGAGCGCGGCGGAGACCACGGCCACGGCGCCCTGGCCGACGCCGGCGGACTTGGCGGGGGCGGCGGGCCCGGCATCGAGCTCCGCGGCGCCCTCGCCCTCGTCCTCCACGTCAGCTTCGACGTCGGCTTCGCTCGAAGCCTCGGATCCGGCCTTCGCGTCGGCCTCCGCGTCCGCCTCCACACCGGACTTGGTGTCCTTGGTGAGGTCGGCGGCCTTGTCCGTCCTGGTACCGACGGCGTCCTCGGGGCCGCCCTCCTCGGTCGCTTCCTCGGTCCCGGCCGCGCCCTTGGCCCCGGCCGCGTCATCTGTCTTAGTACCCATGCTCCGCACCGTACGGACGGAGTCTGAGAGCTCTCTTAACGCGCGTCCCGTGCGTCCCGCGCCGCCCGCCACTCCGGGGCGAGGACCGCCCAGACCTCCATGTCGTGCCGCGTCCCCTGCCAGGGGAAACTCTCCCGCAGCACGGCGTCCCTGGTGAATCCGAGCCGCGCGGCCGCCGCTTTGCTGCGCTCGTTGAGGGAGGAGACCAGCCACTCCACGCGGTGCATGCCGCGCTGGTCCACGGCCCAGTCGACGAGGATCCGCGAGGCCTTGTTCACCAGGCCGCGCCCGGCGGCCGACGGCTCCAGCCAGACGCCGAGCTCGCAGCAGTCGGTGCTGGTGTCGAAGATCCGGAAGAGGACGCCGCCGACGAGCTTGTCGTCCAGCCAGATGCCGTAGAAGCGGCCGGTGTCGGACGCCTGCTTGTCGGCGTACCTCTGGAGGTGCGCCCGCGCGGAGTCCAGGTCCGTGACGGTCACGGTGAAGGGCACCCACGGCCCCGCGTACTCACGCGCCCGATCGACGTGTTCGAGAAACTCCTGTGCCTGCCACGGCTCCAGCGGCCGCAGCTCAGCGCCCTCGCCCAGCGATATCGCGAACATCCTGCTCCTTCAGCCCACCGGGGTCGTCTTCGTGTACGTCCCGCTGTCCCGGGATCCTCGCACGGTCGCCGCGCACGTTCGAACGACATTCGGGCGGCTCGATGCTGATGCGCGGCAGGAGGCGGTCCAGGCGGCGCGGCAGCCACCAGTTGGCGCCGCCGAGCATGTGCATGAGCGCCGGTACGAGCAGGGTGCGCAGGACGAACGCGTCGAGCGCGACGGCCGCGGCGAGCGCGATGCCGAACATCGCGATGACCCGGTCGCCGCTGAGGACGAAGGCGAGGAAGACCGAAATCATGATCACGGCCGCGGAGTTGATCACGCGGCTCGTCTCGGCGAGGCCGACGCGGACGGCCCGCCGGTTGTCGCCGGTCTCCAGCCACTCCTCGTACATCCGGCTGACCAGAAAGACCTGGTAGTCCATGGAGAGCCCGAAGAGGACCGAGACCATGATCACCGGCAGGAAGGGCTCGATCGGCCCCGCCCTGCCGAGCCCGAGCAGCTCGCTCCCCCAGCCCCACTGGAAGATCGCGACGACGATCCCGAAGGCGGAGGCGACGGCGGCGACGTTCATCGCGGCGGCCTTCAGCGGTATGCCGATCGAGCGGAAGGCCAGGAGCAGCAGGACGCAGCCGAGCCCGATGACCACGCCCACGAAGAGCGGCAGCTTGCCGACGATGATCTCCGCGAAGTCGTCGTAACTCGCGGTGACGCCGCCGACCTGCACGTCCAGGGAGCTGTCCGCCTCGGCCTTCGGCAGGACGTCGTCGCGCAGCCGGTCGACGAGTTCGCTGGTCGCCTCGGACTGCGGGGCGGAGTCGGGGACGACGGTGAGGAAGGCGGTGCGGCCGCTCTCGTCGTACGTCACCGGGCTCACGGAGGCGACGCCCTCGGTCGACTTCAGTGTGCCGGCCAGGTCGTCGAGGGCGGTGTGGTCACCCGCGCCGTAGACCTCGCTGACGAGTGTGAGGGGGCCGTTGACGCCGGGCCCGAAGCCCCCTCCGAGCAGGTCGTACGCCTGCCGCGTCGTGCTGGACGCCGGGTTGTTGCCCTGGTCGGACGTGCCCAGGTGCAGGGCGAAGGTGGGCAGCGCGAGCACGGCCATGACGAGGACCGCGACGGTGCCGAGCAGCTTGGGGTGGCGCTCCACGAAGGCGGCCCAGCGGGCGGCGAGCCCGGTCGGCACCTCCGGTTCGGGCCCGTTCTCGGCGAGCCTGCGGCGCTCGCGGCGGCCGAGGGCGCGCGGCCCGATCCAGGACAGCAGCGCGGGCAGCAGGGTCACGGACGCGGCGACGGTGAGGACGACGGTCAGCGAGGCGGCGATGGCCACGCCGTTGAGGAAGCCGAGCCGCAGGATGAGCATGCCGAGCAGGGCGATGCAGACGGTGGCGCCCGCGAAGACGACGGCGCGCCCGGTGGTGGCGACGGCGCGCTCGGCCGCGACGGCCACGGGCAGGCCGCGTTTGAGGCCCTTCCTGTGCCGGGTCACGATGAACAGGGCGTAATCGATGCCGACGCCGAGGCCGATCAGGGTGCCGAGCATGGGTGCGAAGTCGGCGACCGTCATCACATGGCCGAGCAGCACGATGCCCGCGTACGCGGTGCCGACCGACACCAGCGCGGTGGCGATGGGCAGGGCCGAGGCGGCGAGCGAACCGAAGGCGAGGAAGAGCACGACGGCCGCGACGGCGACCCCGACGATCTCGGCGACCTTGGCGCTCTTGGACTCGGTGAGGCCGATGGCGGTGCCGCCGAGCTCGACCTGGAGGTGGCTCGACCCGGCGGCCTTGGCGGTGTCGACGACGGCCTGCGCGTCCGCCTTGGAGATGTCGTCGGCCTGCTCGTGGAAGGTGACGGTGGCGTACGCCGTGCGGCCGTCCTCGCTGATCCGGCCCGCGCCCTTGGCGTCGTACGGGCCGGCCACGGAGGCCACGGCGGGCATCTTCGCGATCGTGTCGAGGGCGTCGGACATCGTCTGTTCGACGTCGGCGGCGTGGACCGTGGTGCCGGTTTTCGTGTGCCAGACGACGGTGTCGCTGTCGCCGCCGAGGCCGTGGAAGCCCTCGTTCAGGAGCTGGGTCGCGCGACCGGACTCGGTGCCGGGGACCTCGTAGTCGTTCGAGTACGCGGATCCCGCGACGGCGGCGGCGGTCGTGGTGCCGCCGAGCGCGACGAGCCAGAGCAGGACGGCGAGGAGGCGGTGCCTGACGCACCACCGTGCGAGTGCTGCCACGGACTGGCTCCCTGGATGGTTCGTGGATCTTTACCGGGAACAGCCGTGATGCGACGAACAGCCCGCAAAGAACGCATGAGCGGCGACTTGAGTGCCGCAGACACCTTGACAGCCCTTGGAGATCCTTAGTCCCTTTCGTGGCCTTACTCACAAGGGCACGAGGAGTGTGCGGGGGCCGCACGCGTGGTGCGCGGAGGGCCCTCGGGAACCTCCGCGCACCCGCGCACGCCGGGCGTCAGCCCGAGACGCTCGCGCGCCCGTTCTCGATGTGCCCCATGAGCCGGCGGCGGAAGGCGGCGTCCCGGTCGGTGGTGACCTCGACGTCGTACCAGCCGTGCTCGTCTGCGGTGTGCCAGGCGACGGTGCGGCTGCTGCCGGCCTTGACGCGGACGGTCCGCGTCCGCCACCTGATGTCCGCTTCATCCACGTATCCGAGCGGCTTGACCGTGAAGACGAGCTCGCCGCGGCCGCGGTTGGCCAGGGTGAGGTGGATCTCACGACGGGTGATCGCGGAGGAGAGCCGCGCGCCGCCGCCCTGTCCGCCCTTGCCCTCCGCGCCTTCCTTGGCGCCCGCGAACTCGCGCCGGAAGCCGTTCGGCCCGGTGACCGTGAAGGCGTACGTGTCCCCCGGCACCGGCACGGTCCAGGAGCCCTTGCGCGCGACGTCCTGGTGCTGCGGGACCTTGAACTCACCCGCGTACGGATAGAGCGCGAAGTGCGCGCTGGAGCTGCCGCCGTTGCGCAGCCGCACCGTGAGCGCGCCGTCGTCGCCGGGCCGCACGTCCGCGTCGGGCTGGTACGGCAGCGGACGGGCGCGGCGGGTGCCGGGCTCCTGGACCGGCATGGACTGCTTCAGGGGCGGCTGCGGGGCCCAGCGGCCGCTGAACTCCGGGATGGCGCCCGGCCGTTCCACGTCGGGCTGCCGGTGGCCGCGCCGGAAGTCGAAGGCGCCGGTGAGGTCGCCGGTGACCTTGCGGCGCCAGGCGCTGATGTTGGGCTCCCGCACGCCCGTCCACTTCTCCAGGAAGCGCACCACGGAGGTGTGGTCGAAGACTTCGGAGCAGACGTAGCCGCCGACGGTCCACGGCGAGACGACGAGCATCGGCACGCGCGCGCCGAGCCCGGTCGGCCGCCCCTCCCAGCGCTCCGCCTTCTCCTCGTCGGAGTCCCCGCCGGGCACGGGCGGCGGCACATGGTCGAAGAAGCCGTCGTTCTCGTCGTAGTTGATGAAGACGGCGGTGCGCCGCCACACCTCGGGGTGCGAGGCGAGCGCGTCGAGGACCTTGTAGACGATGGTCGCGCTGTGGATGGGCGAGGAGACGCTGGGGTGCTCGGAGTCCAGCGCGGAGGGGACCAGGTAGGACACCTTGGAGAGCTTGCCCGCGGCGACGTCCGCGGCGAACGTCTCGGCGAGCTTCCCGGTCGGCACGCGCCGCAGACCGCGCTCGAAGAGGGAGCGCTCGCGCCGGGTCAGCGTGGCGACGCCCTCGTCCAGAGTGGCGAGCAGCTTCGTGCGCTCGGCCTCGTCCCTGGCGTCGCGCACCTTGGCGTAGAAGGCCTCCATGAAGGTGAGGCCGGTCTTGGCGAGGACCTTGCGGGCGATCGCCTTGAAGGTCGTGAAGAACTCGATCTGGTTGTCGGTGAAGTTCTCCCACTCCGTGTACGTCTGCCAGCTCACGCCCGCCTTCTCCAGGCGCTCGGCGTACGTGCCCCAGTCGTAGCCCGGGTGCGTGCCCTCGTCGTAGGCGTCGTTGCCGACGGCCCGCTTGCCGTTCGCCTCGTAGCCGGTCCTGCCGCTCCACAGGTGGTTGCGGTTGGGGCTGGTGGAGGTGTGGATGGAGGAGTGGTAGGCGTCGCAGACGGTGAACGTGTCGGCGAGTTCGTAGTGCAGCGGGATGTCCTCGCGCGTGTAGTACGCCATGGTGGCCGCCGTCTTGGCGGTGACCCAGCCGTCCATCCAGCCGTCGTGCCAGGCCTTGGCGCCGCCGCTCCAGGAGTGGTCGAGCGCGCCGATGTACTGGAGGTCCTTCTTCTGCGTCTCGGCGGCCTGCCGGACCGGGAAGGGAAGGACGGTGCGCAGGAGCGCGGGCTGCTCGAACACCGACTTCCCGCCGGGCAGTTGGATGGCGTTGCGGTCGCCGAAGCCGCGCACGCCCCGCAGGGAACCGAAGTAGTGGTCGAAGGAACGGTTCTCCTGCATCAGGATCACGACGTGCTCGATCGAGTCGAGACCGCCGCCCTTCGGCTGCCCCTTCGCCAGCGCCTCCTGCAGCGAGGGCGGCAGGAAGGAACCGACGGCGGCGGCGCCGATCGCGCCGCCGCCGATCGCCATCAGGCGTCTGCGCGAAATCTCCGACGTCACGTACGTCCTCCCCATCTGTGGCCCAATGGTTGCCTGTTGACCCATTGGCTTGTTCTGCCGGGACGCTAGTGACGTCCGGTTTCCTTGTGAAGGCCGGGGACCGAAGTCGGGGTGAACGTCCAAATGGTCTTGGACGCAAGGCGTAGGGCGGGCGCGCCGACGGCGCTGTCAGTGGCGGGTGCCATCCTCGGAACCATGGAACTCACCGCACGTGTCGCCGCCTTCACGGACCTGGTCGGACCACCGCCCGCCGCCGCGCCCGACGTCGACTGGGCGGCGGTCGAGACCTGGCTGGAAGTCCCCCTCCCCGAGGACTACAAGACGCTCGTGTCGGCGTACGGCCCGGTCGAGATAGGCCTCCCCGCCTCCGGTTCCCTCCGCCTGCACACACCGTGCACGAGCACCGACGGGCGGTACGAGTACGCGGCCTGGATCCTGGAGACCCACCGCCACTCCGCCATCCGTCCCCGGATGTTCATGCGGCACGACCGCGAGGAGCGCCGCTTCCTGCCCGACGAGGGCGGCCTGCTCGCCTTCGCCACGACCTCGGGGGGCGACCACCTGTTCTGGGACACGTCCGCCTCGAAGGACCCGGACGAGTGGCCGGTGGTGCTGATGACCACCTCCGTGGCGGTAGGCGCGGCGGAGCCCTGGGTCTCGTACGAAGTCCCGTTCCTGGAATGGCTGTCGGCGGCCGTGCTCAGCGGCGTGCCGAACCCGGGCGAGCCCAGCGGCCGGCTGGGGCCGCTGCACCCCGCCGTGCGCACCTGGCCCCCGCTGGCGGACGCCACACCCTGGACCCCACCGCCCCGCGGGACGTACGTGGACGCGGCACAGCACGCCGCGCTCACCCGGGGCGAGGGCCTGGAGGCGATCACCGCGCTGATACCCCCGCCGCTCACCCCCCGGCTGGGCGAGGCCAGTTGGGCAGAGCTCTTCGAGCGGCTCGGCACGCGGCTGCCCACGGACTTCGTGGCGCTCTCGCGGACGTACGGCGCGGGGAACTGGGGCTGGTGGCTCGACATGCCCGCCCCGCTCGACCTGGACCACCGGCTCGGGCTCGCGGCGGGCGTCGAGGAGATGCTCGACGGATACCGCAGCCTGCGGGAGTCGCACCCCGAGTACTACCCGCTGCCCGCCTGGCCCGAGCCGGGCGGCTTCCTGCCCGTCGCCTCCAGCATCGACGGCGACCAGATCGGCTGGTGCGCCGACGGGGACGACCCCGACCAGTGGCGCGTCGCCGTCAACCCCCGGCACGACGACCAGGGCCCGCCCCTGGAGACGAACTTCACCGAGACGCTGCTGCACTGGCTGCGCGGCGGCCGCCCCGCCGTCTCCGGCATCCCCTGGCTGCGGCGCGACCAGGACCCCCTGGAGCTGATGTTCTTCGAACCGTTCGGCGCGCCGCGGGAGGAGGACTAGCCCCGGACCGGCGCGGAGTGCTCGCGTACGGCGAGGGGGCGGCGCCCCTTTCGGATGCGCCGCCCCCCGCTCGTAGACGAAGAGAACCTCAGTTCACATGGGCGAGGAGAACCTCAGCCCTCGCTGACGCCCAGCTTCTGAAGGATCAGCTCCTTGACGCGGGCCGCGTCCGCCTGGCCGCGCGTGGCCTTCATGACCGCGCCGACCAGCGCGCCCGCCGCCGCGACCTTGCCGCCGCGGATCTTGTCCGCGACGCCGGGGTTGCCGGCGATGGCCTCGTCGACGGCGGCCGTCAGCGCGCCCTCGTCCGAGACGACCTTCAGGCCGCGCTTCTCGACGACCTCGTCCGGCGTGCCCTCGCCCTTCAGGACGCCCTCGATGACCTGGCGGGCCAGCTTGTCGTTGAGGTCGCCCGCGGACACGAGCGCGGTCACCCGGGCGACGTGCTCCGGGGTGATCGGGAGCGAACCGAGCTCCACGCCCTGCTCGTTGGCGTTCCTCGCCAGCTCGCCCATCCACCACTTGCGGGCCGACGCGGCGTCCGCGCCCGCGTTGATGGTGGCGACGATCGGGCCGATGGCGTCGGCGTTGAGGATCGACTGCATGTCGTGCTCGGAGATGCCCCACTCCTCGCGGAGGCGGTTGCGGCGCACCCGCGGCAGCTCCGGGAGTCCGGCGCGCAGCTCCTCGACCCACTCGCGGGACGGGGCGACCGGCACCAGGTCCGGCTCGGGGAAGTAGCGGTAATCCTCCGCCTCTTCCTTCACGCGGCCCGAGGTGGTGGAGCCGTCGTCCTCGTGGAAGTGACGGGTCTCCTGGATGATCGTGCCGCCCGAGGACAGCACGGCCGCGTGGCGCTGGATCTCGAAGCGCGCCGCGCGCTCCACGGAGCGCAGGGAGTTGACGTTCTTCGTCTCGCTGCGCGTGCCGAACTTCTCCTGGCCCTTGGGGCGCAGCGAGAGGTTCACGTCGCAGCGCATCTGGCCCTGCTCCATGCGGGCCTCGGAGACGCCGAGCGCCTTGATGAGCTCGCGCAGTTCGGCGACGTACGCCTTGGCGACCTCGGGGGCCCGCTCGCCCGCGCCCTCGATCGGCTTGGTGACGATCTCGATGAGCGGGATGCCCGCGCGGTTGTAGTCGAGCAGGGAGTGGGACGCGCCGTGGATACGGCCCGTGGCACCGCCGACGTGCGTCGACTTGCCGGTGTCCTCCTCCATGTGGGCGCGCTCGATCTCCACGCGGAAGACCTCGCCGTCCTCCAGCTGGACGTCCAGATAGCCGTTGAAGGCGATCGGCTCGTCGTACTGGGAGGTCTGGAAGTTCTTCGGCATGTCCGGATAGAAGTAGTTCTTCCGGGCGAAGCGGCACCACTCGGCGATCTCGCAGTTGAGCGCGAGGCCGATCTTGATGGCGGACTCGACGCCGATCTCGTTCACGACCGGCAGCGCGCCGGGCAGGCCGAGGCAGGTCGGGCAGGTCTGGCTGTTCGCGTCCTGCTTCAGCGCGGTCGAGCAGCCGCAGAACATCTTGGTCTTGGTGCCGAGCTCGACATGGACCTCGAGGCCCATGACGGGGTCGTACGTCGCGAGGGCTTCCTCGTACGACACCAGGTCAGTAGTGGCAGTCACGGTGAAACTTTCCCTCTCAGCCCAGCAGGACGTCGTCGTCGCCGAGGCGCTTGAGCTCGCGCAGGAGCAGCGCGACGCCGGTGGCGATGGCGGCAGCGGAGACGACGGCGTCCACGAGGCGGAGCGTGTCGTGCTCGTGGCGGGCCTTCTTGGCCTGCTTGAGCACGGAGACCGCGCCGAACGCGGTGGTGCCGATCGACAGATACGTACCGGTCTTGGACTTCTTGAAGCCCTTGGCCTTGTTCAGTGCGCTCACAGCGACGGTGCCTCCTCCAGCAGCGGGTGCCCCCACTTTTCCACGAAGGCGGCCTCGACCGCGGCGCCCACCTTGTAGAGGCGCTCGTCCTTCATGGCGGGGGCGATGATCTGCAGTCCGACGGGCAGGCCGTCCTCCGGCGCGAGGCCGCAGGGCAGCGACATGGCGGCGTTGCCCGCCAGGTTGGTCGGGATGGTGCACAGGTCGGCCAGGTACATGGCCATGGGGTCGTCGGCGCGCTCGCCGATCGGGAAGGCGGTGGTCGGCGTCGTCGGCGAGACGATGACGTCGACCTGCTCGAAGGCCTTCTCGAAGTCCTGCGTGATGAGCGTGCGGACCTTCTGGGCCGAGCCGTAGTACGCGTCGTAGTAGCCGGAGCTGAGCGCGTACGTGCCGAGCATGATGCGGCGCTTGACCTCGTCGCCGAAGCCGGCCTCGCGGGTGAGCGCGGTGACGTCCTCCGCGGACTTCGTGCCGTCGTCGCCGACGCGCAGGCCGTAGCGCATGGCGTCGAAGCGGGCGAGGTTCGAGGAGCACTCGGACGGCGCGATCAGGTAGTACGCCGACAGGCCCAGGTCGAAGGACGGGCAGTCCAGCTCGACGATCGTGGCGCCGAGCGACTTGAGCAGCTCGACGGACTCGTTGAAGCGCTGGACGACACCGGCCTGGTAGCCCTCGCCGGCGAACTGCTTCACGACGCCGACGCGCATGCCCTCGACGCTGCCGTTGCGGGCGGCCTCGACGACCGGCGGGACCGGGGCGTCGATGGACGTCGAGTCGAGCTCGTCGTGGCCCGCGATGGCCTCGTGCAGCAGGGCCGCGTCGAGGACGGTGCGGGCGCAGGGGCCGCCCTGGTCCAGGGAGGAGGAGAAGGCGACCATGCCGTAGCGGGAGACGCCGCCGTAGGTCGGCTTGACGCCGACCGTGCCGGTGACGGCCGCGGGCTGGCGGATGGAGCCGCCGGTGTCGGTGCCGAGGGTGAGGGGGGCCTCGTACGCGGCGAGGGCCGCGGCGGAGCCGCCGCCGGAGCCGCCGGGGATGCGGGTGAGGTCCCAGGGGTTGCCCGTCGGGCCGAAGGCGCTGTTCTCGGTGGAGGACCCCATGGCGAACTCGTCCATGTTGGTCTTGCCGAGGATGACGACGTCGGCGGCCTTCAGGCGCTTGGTGACGGTCGCGTCGTACGGCGGGATCCAGCCCTCGAGGATCTTGGAGCCGACCGTGGTCGGGATGCCCTCGGTGGTGAAGATGTCCTTGAGCGCGACGGGGACGCCGGCCAGCGGGCCGAGCTTCTCGCCCTTGGCGCGCTTCTCGTCGACGGCGCGGGCCTGCGCGAGGGCGCCCTCGCGGTCGACGTACAGGAAGGCGTGGACCTTCTCGTCGACGGCCTCGATGCGGGCCAGGTGGGCCTCGGTGACCTCGACGGCGGTGAGCTCGCCGGAGGCGATCCTCGACGCGATCTCGGCGGCGGTGAGCTTGGTGATGTCCGTCATGTTCTTTAGTCCTCCCCCAGGATCTGCGGCACCTTGAAACGCTGCTGCTCCTGGGCCGGGGCGCCCGAGAGCGCCTGCTCGGGGGTGAGCGACGGACGGACCTCGTCCGCGCGCATGACGTTCGTCAGCGGCAGCGGGTGCGAGGTCGGCGGTACGTCTTGGTCGGCGACCTCCGAGACGCGGGCGACCGCGCCGATGATGTCGTCGAGCTGTCCGGCGAAGTGGTCGAGCTCCTCGGCCTTCAGCTCCAGACGTGCAAGGCGGGCGAGGTGGGCGACCTCCTCGCGCGTGATGCCAGGCATGCGGCGATCCTCAGGGGTGAGTGTGTGGGTTGTGACCCCAATCCTATGGGGCGGTGCGGTGTGCCCGTTAAACGGTTTGCTCGTCACCGCTCCCCGGGGGTCTCTCCGCCCCTGCCCCAGGGGCCTCGCCGCCGCGTGACGCCTACTGCACCACGTGCCCCGGAGAGCGCCCCACGTCGGAACCGTCGGCGGCGGATTCCGCCTCCGCCGCGAGGTCCACCGGGCGGCGCCAGCCGCGGGAGCCGCGCGCCCGCAGCCACGCGGTCGTCTCTTCGGCGGGCATCGCCGCGGCGACCAGCCAGCCCTGCACCGCGTCACAGCCGAGGTCGCGCAGCCGCTCCCACGTCTCGTCGTCCTCGACGCCCTCGGCGACGACGAGCAGCCCGAGCGAGTGCGCGAGGTCGACGGTGCAGCGGACGATCTCCGCGTCCTCGTTGTCGACGGCGAGGCGGGCCACGAAGGAGCGGTCGATCTTCAGCTCGCTGACCGGGAGGCGGCGCAGGTGGACCAGCGAGGAGTAGCCGGTACCGAAGTCGTCGAGCGACATCTTGACGCCGTGGCCGGTGAGCCCGGCCAGGGTGTCCGCGGCACGCTGCGGGTCCTCCAGGAGGACGTGCTCGGTTATCTCCAGCTGGAGTGCGCCCGCGGGGACCCCGTGCCGGGCGAGGCGCGCCGCGACCGCGCCGGCGAAGCCGGGCGTGTGGACGTCACGCGGTGAGACGTTGACGGCGACGGGGACCTTCAGTCCCTGCGCCTGCCACTTGGCGACCTGGCCGAGGGCCGTCTCCAGGACGTACTCCGTCAGGTGCGGCATGAGGCCGGAGGACTCGGCGATGGCGATGAACTCGTCGGGCGGCACCTTCCCGCGCTCGGGGTGCACCCACCGCACCAGCGCCTCCAGGCCCGCGACCTTGCCGTCGAAGCGGACCTTGGGCTGGTAGTGGAGCTCGACGTCCCCCGCGTCGAGCGCCCGCCGCAGGTCCCCCAACAGGCCCAGGCGGTCAGGGGTGTTGGAGTCACGCTTGGACTCGTACACCTCGACGCCCGTGCGGTCCCGCTTGGCCTGGTACATCGCGACGTCCGCCCGCCGCAGCAGGCCCTCCGCGTCGAGCGCGTGGTCGGGGAAGACGGCGAGGCCCGCGCTGGCCTCCAGGACGAGGGTCAGGCCGTCGAGGTCGAGCGGGGAGCCGAGCGCGGCGACCAGCTGGCGCGCCACGCGCGTGGCCGACGTGGTGGAGTCGGCGACGGGGAGGAGTACGGCGAACTCGTCGCCGCCCAGGCGCGCGGCCTCCGCGCCGCGCGGCAGCGCGATCCGCAGCCGGTCCGCTATCTGGAGCAGCAGCCGGTCACCCGCGAGGTGGCCGAGGGTGTCGTTGACCGACCGGAAGCGGTCCATGTCGATCAGCATCAGGGCGGACCGCGCCCCGATGCGCTCGGCGTCGTCGAGGGCCGTCCAGGTCCGCTCCAGGAGCCACTGCCGGTTGGGCAGGCCGGTGAGCGGGTCCCGCAGCTGCTCCTCCGCCCTGGCGCGGGCGATCCACAGGGTGGAGTCGAGGGCGACCAGCGGGATCGCGAAGAGCGGCAGCAGGATCGGCAGGGAGATCGCGACCACGCAGATCAGCGGGGCGATGCCGAGCAGCGCGATGCCGAGGAGGCCCTGTCGGACCAGGGCGGTGCGGGTGACCGTCGGCAGGGCTCCGGTGCGGGGCGCGTGGACGTACCAGAGCAGGATGCGGGTGACGGCGAGGTAGGCGACGGCGACCAGGGCCACTTCGGGCGCGGTGTACAGATCCCAGGTCTCGGGCAGCCAGGGCGACTCGGCGCTCGGCGCGGTGCCGAAGGCGGCCAGGGTGAGCGCGCCCGCGCCGATGCCGAGGATGTCGACCGCGCCGTGCAGCACGCCCTGGCGCCAGCGGTGCCTGCGGGCTGCGCCGACCAGGACGACGGTGGTGAGGCTGACCATGCCGGCGGGCACCCAGCCGTAGAGCAGCAGGACGGCGACGGTGAGCGCGCCGCCGGAGCCCGTGCCGCCCCACCAGCGGTCGCGGCCGAGGGCGACCAGATGGCCGACGATGAGGCCGGTGAGGACCGCGAGGGACCAGCCGGCCGTACTGGCGGGGAACAGGGCGTGTCTGCCCGTGAAGGCCTGGAAGAAGCCCGTGCCGAGCAGGACCGCGGCCGCCACGACGACCGTGAAGGGCAGCAGCGGCCAGGGGGCGCGGTTGTCGTGCGGGGCGGTTCCGCCCGCGCCCGCCAGGGCGGCGGTGTCGGAGCCGTGTCCCGCGGGGGCGCTCCAGGCGCGCTCGCGGGGTTCGATGGCGGTGCTCAGCGCGGCGGATCCGGAGGCCGGTGCGGGTCCGCCCGCCGGGCCCGGGTCGGTCGCCGTCGCTGCCCGGCGGCCGCGCAGCCAGACGCTCGGCGCACGCCACAGGCGCGCGCGCAGCCGTGAGTCCGGGGCGGCGCTCTCGGTCGGTTCCATTCCCGTCCCTCTCACAGCCGGCGGTGCCCACGCCACACGGACTCGGCCCGGAGTCGGCCGTGTCCGAACAACCGTCCCCGGCCTCTTCACGAGCAAGGGGACGCCGTACTCCCGAACTCGTGCCGAGTAGGGGATGCCCCCTTTCCAAGCTCTTGATGAGCAGGAGATACCCCGTTCGCAGCGGGGCACGGCAGGCGCACACCTCAACAGTAGGCCGCAGAAGGCTTCCACGGGCAGCGGTCGACTACGGTTGCCCGAATGCGACCCGGCCACCCGTATGCATCTGGTATGCGCTGAACGGGTGGCCTTCAACCGCTACTCCTCGGTCGGAAGCGCGACTTCCTTCGCCGCGTCCGGTCCTTGTTCGAGCAGGACAGCGAACCCTTCCTCGTTGAGAACCGGAACCTTCAGCTGCATGGCCTTGTCGTACTTCGATCCGGGGTTCTCCCCCACGACCACGAATGCCGTCTTCTTGGAAACGGAACCGGTCACTTTGGCTCCCCGGCTCTGCAGCGCCTCTTTCGCGCCATCCCGGGTGTGGTGCTCAAGGGTTCCGGTGACGACGACCGTGAGGCCTTCGAGCGGACGCGGGCCCTCGTCCTCGCCGCTCGCCTCCTCCTCCATGCGCACCCCGGCGGCCCGCCACTTGCGCAGGATCTCCCGGTGCCACTCCTCGGCGAACCACTGTTTGAGGGAGGCCGCGATGGTGGGGCCGACGCCCTCCACGACGGCCAGCTCCTCTTCGGTGGCCTGTTCGATGCGGTCGATGGAGCGGAACTCGCGGGCCAGCGCCTCGGCCGCCACCGGGCCGACGTGCCGGATCGAGAGGCCCGTGAGGACGCGGGCGAGCGGGCGCTCCTTGGCGGCGGCGATGTTCTCCAGCATGGCGAGGGAGTTCTTCTTCGCCTCGCCCTTCTGGTTGGCGAAGAAGGTGACGACCTTCTCCTCGCCGGTCTTGGGGTCGCGCTTGGGCAGGCCGGAGTCCTGGTCCAGGACGTACGACTTGATGGGGAGCAGTTCCTCGATCTTCAGGTCGAAGATGTCGCCCTCGTCGAGGATCGGCGGCTGTGCGGGCTCCAGGGGCTTGGTCAGCGCGGCCGCGGCGACGTACCCGAAGTTCTCGATGTCCAGGCTCTTGCGGCCCGCGAGGTAGAAGAGACGTTCACGCAACTGGGCGGGGCAGGACTGGGCGTTGGGGCAGCGGAGGTCGATGTCGCCCTCCTTCATCGGCCGCAGCGCCGTCCCGCACTCGGGGCACTCGGCGGGCATCACGAACTCCCGCTCGGAGCCGTCCCGCAGGTCCACGACGGGGCCGAGGATCTCCGGGATGACGTCGCCCGCCTTGCGGATCACGACCGTGTCGCCGATGAAGACGCCTTTCTTCTTCACCACGTCCTGGTTGTGCAGGGTCGCGAACTCGACCTCGGAGCCGGCGACGGTGACGGGCTCCACCTGGGCGTACGGAGTGACGCGGCCCGTGCGGCCCACGCCCACGCGGATGTTGATCAGCTTGGTGTTGACCTCTTCGGGCGGGTACTTCCACGCGATCGCCCAGCGCGGGGCGCGCGAGGTGGAGCCGAGGCGGCCCTGCAGCGGGATCTCGTCGAGCTTGACGACGACGCCGTCGATCTCGTGCTCCACGGAGTGGCGGTTCTCTCCGAAGTACGCGATGAAGTCCCGCACGCCCTGGAGGTCGTCGACCACCTTGTTGTGCTGGGCGGTGGGCAGGCCCCACTCGCGCAGCAGCTCATAGGCGTGGCTGAGGCAGTCGATGTCGAAGCCCTCACGGGCGCCGATGCCGTGCACGACCATGTGGAGCGGGCGGGTCGCGGTGATGCGCGGGTCCTTCTGGCGCAGCGAACCCGCCGCGGCGTTGCGGGGGTTGGCGAAGGGCTTGTCGCCCGCCTCCACCAGGCGGGCGTTCAGCTCCTCGAACTTCTCCATCGGGAAGAAGACCTCGCCGCGGATCTCGACGAGGGCGGGGACGCGGTCGCCCTTGAGGCGGTCGGGGATGTCCGTGATCGTGCGGACGTTCGGCGTGATGTCCTCGCCGGTGCGGCCGTCGCCTCGGGTGGCGGCGCGGGTCAGCTTCCCGTCCTCGTACGTGAGGTTGACCGCGAGGCCGTCCACCTTCAGCTCGCACAGGAAGTGGTAGCCCGGGGAGCCGACGTCCTTGGCGACGCGGTCGGCCCAGGCGGCCAGCTCCTCGTCGTCGAAGGCGTTGTCGAGGGAGAGCATGCGCTCGCGGTGTTCGACCGACGTGAACTCGGTCTCGTACGAACCGGAGACCTTCTGGGTGGGCGAATCCGGCGTACGCAGCTCCGGATACTCCTCCTCCAGGGCTTCGAGGGAACGCAGGAGCTTGTCGAACTCGGCGTCGCTGACGACCGGTTGGTCCTTCACGTAGTACCGGAAGCGGTGCTCCTCGATCTGTTCGGCCAGCTGGGCATGGTGATCCCGTGCCTCGGTGGGCACATTGCCTTGCTGTTCGACAGCCACCGTTACGTCCTCCCGTTACGTCATACCCAATTACTCAGGGTTGTCCGCGAGCGATCTCGCCGCCCGGACGCAGTGGGCGAGCACCTCGCGCGCATACGCGGGAGAGGCTCCCGCGAGTCCGCACGACGGAGTGAGAACGACCGACTCCGCGAGTGATCCCGGATTCAGTCCCAGCCTGCGCCACAGCGACCTGACACCCATGACGCTACCGGCAGGGTCTGACAATCGGCCGTCCACGCCGGGCGCGACACCGGCGAAGAGCTTCGTGCCCCCCTCGACCGCTTCGCCGATCGCCTCGTCGTCACGCTCGGTGAGGAGCGAGAAGTCGAACGAGATCGCGTCGGCACCGGCGCGGCGCAGCAGCGCGAACGGCACGTCGGGCGCGCAGGAGTGCATGGCCGTGGGTCCGTCGTGGACGCCGAGGACGTCCCGCAGCGTGCTCTCCACGAGCTGGCGGTCCACGGCGCGGTGCGTGCGGTACTCGCTCGCGGTCTTGATCTGCCCGCGCAGCACGGCGATGAGCGAGGGCTCGTCGAGCTGCAGGACCACCTGGGCGCCCGGCACCCTGCGGCGTACGTCCGCGAGATGGGCGCTCAACCCTTCGGCGAGCGATCCCGCGAGGTCGCGGCAGGCGCCGGGGTCGGAGAGCGCGGCCTCGCCGTTCCTGAGCTCCAGGGCGGCGGCGAGCGTCCAGGGGCCGACGGCCTGGACCTTGAGCGGGCCCTCGTACCCCTGGGTGAACTCCTCCAGGGCGTCGAGGTCTTCGCCGAGCCAGGCCTTCGCGCGCCGGGTGTCGCGGCCCGGCCGGTCGCCGATGCGCCAGCCGCTGGGCTCCACGCGCGCGTAGAGGTCGACGAGCAGCCCCGCGGTGCGGCCGATCATGTCGGCGCCGGGTCCGCGCGCGGGGAGTTCGGCGAGGTGAGGGATGCCCTGCTCGGGCCCCTCGAAGCTGCCGGTGACGGTCTTGGCGGCCTCGCGGGCGTCGCCGCCCGGCATGGACCCGACGCCGCTCGCCGGGCCCCAACGGAAGTCGTTCATCGTCCGGGCCGCACCGTCAGGTCGTTGACCTCCGCGTCGCGCGGCAGGTCCAGGGCCATGACGATCGTCGTGGCGACGGACTCGGGGTCGATCCAGCGGGCGGCGTCGTACTCCTTGCCCTCCTGCTGGTGGACCTTGACCTGCATGGCGCTCGCCGTGCGGCCGGGGTAGACCGAGGTGACCCGGACGCCGTTGGCGTGCTCCTCGTGGCGCAGCGAGTCGGCGAGGGCCTTCAGGCCGTGCTTGGAGGCGGCGTACGCGGACCAGTCGGCGTGGGCGTTGAGGCCCGCGCCCGAGTTGACGAAGAGCACGTGCCCCTGGGAGACGCGGAGTTGGGGCAGGAAGTGGCGGGTCAGCTCGGCGGGGGCGATGAGGTTGACGTTGAGCTGGTGGCGCCAGGACTTGGGGGTGAGCTCGCCGACCGGGCCGAGGTCGACGACGCCCGCGATGTGGAGGAGGGAGTCCACGCGCGGGGGCAGCGACTGGTGGCCGAAGGCCCAGGAGAGCTTGTCGGGGTCGGAGAGGTCGCCGACGAGCGTGCTCGCGCCGGGGAACTGGGCGGCGAGCTCCTTGGCGCGGCCCGCGTCGCGCGCGTGCAGGACGAGGTCGTCGCCGCGTGCGTGGAGGCGGCGGGCGACGGCCGCGCCGATGCCGGAGCCCGCCCCGGTGATCACATGTGTTGCCATACCCGCCATGCTCGCATCACTGGGTGCCCTGCGATTCCTCCAGGTACGCCAGCGCGCCCACCGGCTCCTCCGCGAAGAAGACGAGGTCGGTCAGCGGGACGGGCAGGAAGCCCTCGTCCTCCATGCGGCGGAACTGCTCCTTGAGGCCGTCGTAGAACCCCTCGGAGTTCAGCAGGACGACCGGCTTGGTGTGCTTGCCGTGCTTCTTCAGCTCCAGGATCTCGGTGGCCTCGTCGAGCGTGCCGGTGCCGCCGACCATGATCACGACGGCGTCGGCCTTCTCCAGGAGCAGTGCCTTGCGCTCGGCGAGGTCGCGGGCGATCACCATCTCGTCGGGCGCGGTGACGGCCCTCGCCTTGGCCGCGAGGAAGTCGACGGAGACGCCGACGAGCCGGCCGCCCGCCTCCGCGACGCCGTCCGCCACGACCTTCATCAGGCCGCTCTCGGAGCCGCCCCACACCAGGGTGTGGCCGCCCTTGCCGAGCAGTTCGGCGAATTCGCGGGCGGGGCGGGTGTAGCGGTCGTCGAGGTCGGCGGCGGAGAGGAAGACGCAGATGTTCATGCGCCCACGGTACGTTCCGCCTCCGACACCGGCGCCCGCCGCCTCACGCGGATCTTGGACTGGCCGTGCGGCCTGTCCTCCCAGTCGGCCATGAGGACCGCCGACAGGCCGTGCTTCTCCGCGAGTTGGAGGAGGGTCTCGGTGCGGCAGGAGAAGTCCTCGCGCAGGACGTGGCGTACGAGGGTGCGCTGGGCGGCGATGAGGATGTCGGGCGAGATGTCGATGCCGTAGTAGTGCCCGGTGTCGAGGTGGTCGATGAACAGACGCCCCGCGCGCAGGTTCCCGGCGGTCCACGCAGGGCCCGCCGCCGACCGCGGCCTCGGCGCTGCGGGCCGCGTCGGACGCCATCACGGCCCGGCAGTACGGCGACGTGGTCGCGGTGCCTGACGCGCAGCACGGCGTCGCGCAGGGCACGGCGGGCGTACGCGGGGACGCGGCCGGGGAAGAAGACGGCCTTTCGAGGCGCTGTAGGGACCAGTTGTCACCGATCCAGAAGGGCACGGCCATGGCCGAAGGACACCGGATCACTGTCGAGCAGGGCACGGACCACGTGCGCGTGGAGCGCGACGGGCAGGTCGTTGCGGACAGCCGCCGTCCCCTGGTGCTGCGCGAGACGGGATACCCCCCGCGCTATTACCTCCCTCCGGAGGACGTGCGCACCGATCTGCTGACGCCGTCGCGGACCCGCACGTACTGCCCGTTCAAGGGAACCGCCTCCTACTGGTCGCTGCCGGACGCCGCCGACCTGGTGTGGGCGTACCCGGAACCGAAGCCGGACGTGGCGGCGATCAAGGACCACTTCTGCTTCTACGACGCGGACATCACCGCGACTTCTACGACGCGGCCGTGAACGTCCTGCGGTAGGCGACCGGCGAGACGCCGAGGACGGAACGCATGTGCTGGCGCAGGGAGTTGCCGGTGCCGAACCCCGCGCGGTGGGCGACCACGTCCACCGGCAGGTCGCTGGATTCCAGGAGCTGCCGGGCCAGTTCGATGCGCTGAGCCGTCAGCCAGCGCCCGGGAGGCATGCCCACCTCCTCCTGGAAGCGCCGCGTGAAGGTGCGCAGGCTCATGCGCGCGTGGGCGGCGAGATCGCCCAGGGACAGCGGCTCCTGGAGCCGCTCCAGGGCCCACGCGCGCGTGGCGGCGGTCGTGGCGAGCGTGGGCTCGGGGACGGGCCGTTCGATGAACTGCGCCTGTCCGCCGTCGCGCCAGGGCGGGACCACGCAGAAGCGGGCGACGCGGTGGGCGACGGCGGTGCCGTGGTCGCGGCGCAGCAGATGCAGGCAGAGGTCGATGCCGGCGCCGACGCCGGCCGCCGTCAGGATGTCGCCGTCGTCCACGAACAGGACGCCTTCGTCGAGGGCGACCCGGGGGAAGGTCCGCCGGAAGTGGTCGGCCTCCTTCCAGTGCGTGGTCGCGGGGCGCCCGTCGAGCAGCCCGGCGGCGGCCAGGATGTACGAGGCGGTGCAGAACGAGACCCAGCGCGTGCCGGGGCGTACGCGGCCGAGGGCGGCGGCGAGGCCGTCGGGCAGGACGCCGTCCAGCGTGCCGCCGCAGAGGCGGTTCGTCGGCGGTATCACCACCGTGTCCGCCTCCGCGAGCGCCTCGGGGCCGTGCTCCACCGCCACCTCGAACCCGGCGTCCGTCCGCACCGGAGCCCCGTCCACCGTGCAGACGACGACGTCGTACAGCGGGCGCCCCTCGGCGTCCTCCGCGGCCCCGAAGATCCGCGGCGGGATGCCCATCTCGAAGGCGTACGCGCCGTCCAGCGCGAGGACCGCCACGCGGTGCCGCCTGTCTCCGGAAGCCATGTCCGCGTCCATGGCCGAATCCTGTCACATCATGGCCAAACTGCCAGCACTGTGATCGTCCCCGCCGACGCACCCTGGATCCTCGAACCGTTCCGAAAGAGGAAGACCATGAAGATGCGCGCCGTCACCCCCCGCACCTGGGGCGCCCCCGAAGTCCTCGTCCCCGTGGAGGTGGACCGCCCCGAGCCCGGCCTCACCGAGATCCTGGTCCGGGTGCACGCGGCGGGCGTCAACCCCGTCGACTGGAAGACCCGCGCGGAGGGCGCCTTCGGCACCTGGGGGGACACCCCGATCCTCGGCTACGACGTGTCGGGCGTCGTCGAGGAGGTGGGCCCCGGAGTGACCCTGTACCGGCCCGGCGACGAGGTGTTCGGCATGCCCCGCTTCCCCGAGCAGGCGGGCGGCTACGCCGAGTACGTCGCGGCGCCCGCCCGGCGCTTCGCGCCCAAGCCGGCCGGCATCGACCACGTCCGGGCGGCCGCTCTGCCGCTGGCGGCGCTCACCGCCTGGCAGGGCCTGATCGAGACGGCGGGGCTGCGCGCCGGGCAGCGGGTGCTGATCCACGCGGCGGCCGGCGGCGTGGGGCACCTCGCCGTGCAGATCGCCAAGGCGCACGGGGCGTACGTCATCGGAACCGCCCGCGAGGAGAAGCACGACTTCCTGCGCGGCTTGGGCGCGGACGAAGTCGTCGACTACGCGCGCGTGGACTTCACCGAGGCGGTGCGCGACGTGGACGTCGTCCTGGACGGCGTGGGCGGCGCCTACGGCAACCGGTCCCTGGAGGTCCTGCGCCGCGGCGGCCACCTGGTCACGCTGCCCGACCCGGGCGGCCTGCCGGACCCCGCGCGCGCCGCCGAGCTGGGCGTGCACGCCGGGTGGACGGTCGTCGAGCCTGACCGCCTCGGCCTGCTGGAGATCGCGCGTCTGGTCGACGAGGGGAAGCTCCGCGTCGAGGTCGACACGGTGCTGCCTCTGGAGGACGCCGCACAGGCCCACGCGTACGGCGAACAGGGCCGCACGCAGGGCAAGATCGTCCTCCAGGTCGCGAAGGCCTGAGCGACGGCTTGAGCGAAGGCCTGAGCGACGGCCTAGGCCACGGCCGTGGCCCGCTGTGTCGTCGCGATCGTCGCCGAGCCGACCACGCGCGTGCCGTCGTAGAGCACGATGGCCTGGCCGGGGGCGACGCCGCGCACGGGCTCGGTGAACGAGACGTTCAGGGTGCCGTCGACGAGCTCGGCGGTCACCTCCGTCTCGCCGCCGTGGGCCCGCAGCTGCGCGGTGTACGTGCCGGGCCCGGTGGGGGCCGCTCCGCACCAGCGGGGCTTGATGGCCGTCAGCCCTGTCACGTCCAGGGCGGCGGCCGGGCCGACCGTCACGGTGTTGTTCACCGGGGAGATGTCCAGGACGTACCGCGGCTTGCCGTCGGGGGCCGGGGTGCCGATCCGCAGGCCCTTGCGCTGGCCGATGGTGTAGCCGTACGCCCCCTCGTGGGTGCCGAGGACCGCACCGGACTCGTCCACGATGTCGCCCTCCGCCTTGCCGAGGCGGGAGGCGAGGAAGCCCTGGGTGTCGCCGTCGGCGATGAAGCAGATGTCGTGGCTGTCGGGCTTCTTGGCGACGGCGAGCCCGCGGCGCTCGGCCTCGGCGCGGATCTCCTCCTTGGTGGTGACCGTGTCACCCAGGGGGAACATCGCGTGGGCGAGCTGCTTCTCGTCCAGGACCCCGAGGACGTAGCTCTGGTCCTTGGCCATGTCGGAGGCGCGGTGCAGCTCGCGGGAGCCGTCCTCGTGGAGGATCACCTGGGCGTAGTGCCCCGTGACCACCGCGTCGAAGCCGAGGGCGAGGGCCTTGTCGAGGAGCGCGGCGAACTTGATCTTCTCGTTGCAGCGCAGGCAGGGGTTGGGGGTGCGCCCCGCCTCGTACTCGGCGACGAAGTCCTCGACCACGTCCTCGCGGAACCGCTCGGCGAGGTCCCACACGTAGAACGGGATGCCGATGACGTCCGCGGCGCGGCGGGCGTCGCGCGAGTCCTCGATGGTGCAACAGCCCCGGGCGCCCGTGCGGAAGGACTGCGGGTTCGCCGAGAGCGCGAGATGCACTCCCGTCACGTCGTGCCCGGCCTCGGCGGCTCGGGCGGCTGCGACGGCGGAGTCCACGCCGCCGGACATGGCGGCGAGGACGCGGAGGGGGCGCTGGGCACGCTGCGGGGTCTCGGTCAAAGTCATAGCCCTAACAGGGTACGGGGCCGCGGGAACCGGACGCCCGTGAGTAAGCGTTGACGATCGCATGGGGGAAACCACCGAACCCGAGGGCACGGCCGGCGAGGCCGCCGAGCCGAGGCGCCGGCGCGGCATCGACCGGCGGACGCTGCTGATCGGCGGCGCCGCGGCGGCCGTCGGCAGCGCCGTGCTCGCCAGGGACGAGCTCGGGCGGCTGTGGTGGCGGCTGCCCGGTGTGGTGAAGAAGCGCAAGGAGGGCGAGGTCGACACCCCGGGCGCCCAGTGGATCGCCGCGTCCGACTACAACTGGCGGCGCGCGGACCGCCCCGACGACTACGCGATCGACCGCGTCGTCGTCCACGTCGTCCAGGGCGGCTATCAGACCGCGCTGCGCGTCTTCAAGGACCCCGGCCACGGCGCCGCCGCGCACTACGTGGTCCGCAAGGACGGCCACATCGCCCAGATGATCCGCGAACTGGACGTGGCGTTCCACGCGGGCAACAGGAGCTACAACGAACGCAGCATCGGCATCGAGCACGAGGGCTTCGTCGACGAGAAGTCGTCGTTCACCGACGCGATGTACGCGGCGTCGGCGCGGCTCACCGCCGGCATCTGCGGGCGGTACGACATCCCCGTGGACCGCGAGCACATCGTCGGCCACGTGGAGGTGCCGGGCACGGACCACACGGACCCGGGGCCGCACTGGGACTGGGACCGGTACCTGCGCCTGGTGCGGGCGGCACGGGACCGTCCCGAGCCGACCGCGAAGCCCCGGCGGACGAGCTAGCTCAGCCCCGCCGTCCGGGCCCGCTCCACCGCGGGGCCGATCGCCGCGGCCACCGCGTCGACGTCCGCCTTCGTCGACGTGTGGCCGAGCGAGAAGCGCAGCGTGCCGCGGGCCAGGTCGGGGTCGGTGCCGGTGGCGAGCAGGACGTGGCTGGGCTGGGCGATGCCCGCGGTGCAGGCCGACCCCGTGGAGCACTCGATGCCCTGGGCGTCGAGCAGCAGCAGGAGGGAGTCGCCCTCGCAGCCGGGGAAGGTGAAGTGCGCGTTGGCGGGCAGCCGGCCCTCCGGGGACGGGTCGCCGCCGAGGACCGCATCGGGGACGGCCGCTCGCACGGCGGTCACCAGGTCGTCGCGGAGCGCGCCGACCTCGGCGGCGAACTGCTCGCGGTGCGCGGCGGCGTGCTCCCCCGCGACGGCGAAGGCCGCGATGGCCGGCACGTCCAGGGTCCCGGAGCGCACGTGCCGCTCCTGGCCGCCGCCGTGCAGCACGGGCACGGGACTGTACTCGCGGCCGAGCAGCAGCGCGCCGATGCCGTAGGGGCCGCCGATCTTGTGGCCGGAGACGGTCATCGCGGCGAGGCCCGAGGCGCCGAAGTCGACGGGGATCTGGCCGTAGGCCTGCACGGCGTCGGCGTGCAGCGGGACGCCGAACTCCTGGGCGACGTCGGCCAGTTCACGGACCGGCATGATCGTGCCGATCTCGTTGTTGGCCCACATGACGGTGGCCAGGGCGACGTCGTCGGGGTTGCGCTCGATCGCCTCGCGCAGCGCGTCGGGGTGCACGCGGCCGTGGGTGTCGACCGGCAGGTACTCGACGGTGGCGCCCTCGTGTTCACCGAGCCAGTGCACGGCGTCGAGGACGGCGTGGTGCTCGACGGGGCTGGCGAGGACACGGGTGCGGGCCGGCGCCCCCTCTCCGGCGTACCGCCGGGACCAGTACAGGCCCTTCACGGCGAGGTTGTCGGCCTCGGTGCCGCCGGAGGTGAAGACCACCTCGCTGGGGCGCGCGCCGAGCGACTCGGCGAGCGTCTCGCGGGCCTCCTCGACGGTGCGTCGCGCTCGGCGCCCCGCCGCGTGCAGCGAGGAGGCGTTGCCGGTGACGGCGATCTTGGCGGTCATCGCCGCAATCGCCTCCGGGAGCATCGGAGTGGTCGCTGCGTGGTCGAGGTAGGCCATGGTGCGCACGATTCTACGAGCCGCGCGGCGGCCCACGCCCCGGTGGTATCAGCCTGCGAGACCCCAGGACACGGTGCCGTCCATCGAGACGAGGGCGGCGAGCACGACGAGGTCGGCCACGCCGAGCCCGAGCCCGAGGAGCGCACGGCCCTTTCGGCCGGTGCCGCGCCACAGGGCGAGACCCGCGAGGACGATCGCGACGGGCCCGAGGAAGACATTGAGGACGAGCAGCCCGAGCAGTCCGAGGACGAAGGAGGCGACGGCCATGCCGTCGGCGTCCCGCCGGACCTCGGGCGTGGTGGCGGTGAGTTCCATGGTGCGACTCCTGGCAGGTGGAGGTGTCGTACGGAGTGGGGGCGAGGGCGGGTCAGCGGTGGTGGGCGCGGCGCTCGCGGACGGCGAAGACGACCAGCCAGGTGCCGATCACGGCGGCGGCGACCAGGGTGACGGGCAGCGGGGCGTGGGCCACGGAGCCCATGACGACGCCGAGCAGCAGGAGAGCGGCGACGAGGAAAAGCATGAGATCCCTCTCGGTTGCGGTGACCTCTTGGTTGCGGTGGCCTCTCGGTTCAGTGAACGACTGTGGTAACAACTGTTCACTGACTGGAGAGTCTACTCCCCTTCCGGCTTCCCAATCCCGGAGAACAGTTGTTAACTGCATGGCATGAGTCACACCCTCGGCGTCCGGCAGGCCCAGAAGCAGAAGACCCGGCAGGCCCTCCTCGACGCGGCGCTCCAGCTGCTGGAGGAGCAGAGCCTCAGCAGCCTGGGCCTGCGCGAGGTCACCCGCGCCGTGGGTGTCGCCCCCACCGCCTTCTACCGGCACTTTCGCTGCACGTCCGACCTGGGCGTCGCCCTGGTCGAGGAGGCGCTCGGCAGCCTGCACACCACACTCGCCGCGCTCCTCTCGACGGTCGGCGACGGCGAGGAGCGCATCGCGGCGGCCGTCGGCCTGATCGCCGCGTACGTGCGCGAGCACCCCGCACACGTCCGCTTCATCGCCCGCGAGCAGCACGGCGGCGTCAAGGCGGTGCGCGCCGCGATCGGCGGCCAACTCGCCCTGTTCGCGCACGAGGTGAAGGAACAGTTCGCCCGCGAGCCGGAGGCGGCGGGCTGGGCCGAGGACGATCTGCTGATGCTGGCGCGGATGTACGTCGACCACATGGTGATGACCGCCTCGGCACTCCTGGCGGCCGGGCCCGAGGAGGCCGAGCGGGTGGCGGACACCGCGCGCAGGCAGCTGCGCCTGATCAGCGTCGGCCGCCACCACTGGCTGGACGGGCGCTGAACCCCCACGAGCCCGGCCGCGTGGCCCTCGACTCCGCCGTAAGGGGCAACTAACCTCTACGGTCATGACCGATGCCCGTGACGCCTGGACCCTCGACCGCACCTTCCCCAGCTCGTCGGGGACCATCCGCTGGGCCGCCCTCGGCCCCGCCGACGCCCCGCCCGTCGTCCTGGTCCACGGCACGCCCTTCTCGTCGTACGTCTGGCGCGGCGCCGCCCGCGCCCTGTCCCGCGAACACCGCGTGTACGTATGGGACTTGGCCGGATACGGCGCCTCTCAGATGCGGCAGGGGCAGGACGTCTCGCTCGCCGCGCAGGGCCGTGTGCTCACCGAACTGCTCGACCACTGGGGCCTGGTGGACCCCGCCGTCGTCGCCCATGACTTCGGCGGCTGCGTCGCCCTGCGCGCGCACCTGCTGCACGGCGCCCGCTACGGCCGCCTCGCCCTCGTCGACCCGGTGGCCCTCGCCCCCTGGGGCTCCCCCGCCTACCGGCTGCTCGGCGCGCACGCCGAGGTCTTCGGGCAGCTGCCGCCCGCCCTGCACGAGGCGCTGGTGCGCGAGTACGTGGGCTCCGCGAGCCACCGCGGACTGCACCCCGCGGTGCTCGACCGGCTCGTGGCGCCCTGGTGCACCGAGGAGGGCAGGCCCGCCTTCTACCGGCAGATCGAGCAGAACGACCAGCGGTACACCGACGAGATCCAGGGCAGGTACGGCGAGTTGGAGCTGCCCGTGCTGATCTGCTGGGGCACCGACGACACCTGGATCCCGGTGGAGCGCGGCCACGAACTGCACAAGGCGATCCCCGGCTCGCGGCTGCGCCTGATCGAGGGCGCGGGACACCTCGTCCAGGAGGACGCGCCCGCCGAACTCACCGGCGAGCTCAGCCGTTTCCTGCGCCGGGATCCGCTCCGTACAGCTCCGTGACGCCTGCGGCGGCCTTCGCCAGCTCCGCGCGCACCTCGGGCGGCGAGAGCACCTCGACGTCGGCGCCGAACGGCAGCAGCGTGCGGGTCTCGCCGACGACGCCGAACCCGAGGCGGACGGTGATCCGCTCGCTCTCGCCGTCGTCCTCGAAGGGCCCGACGAGGCGCTGCCCCTGGAGCCTCAGGAACAGCTGGAAGCGGCGGCGCGCCACGCGTGCCGTCACCTCGATGCCGACCGGACGGTCCTCGACCTGTCGCTTCAACACGCCCCACACGTCGGCCAGTTCGACCCCGGCACGGCGCCTGACGGGGGCGTCCGTGACGGTCGCGGAGCGCACCCGGTCGGCGCGGAAGAGCTGCGGGGCGCCGCGCCGGTCCGCGACCAGGTACCAGACGCCCGCCTTCGAGACGAGCCCGTAGGGGTCCACGGTGTAGGTGCTCGGCGCCGTGTCGCCGCCGTGCCGGTAGCGCAGGCGCAGCCGCCGGTCGGAGAAGACGGCGTCCTGCAGGGCGTCGAGGTCGACGGCGGCCGGCGCCGCATCGGGGGTCCCCGGCATCCAGCGCGCCGAGTCGACGAGCACACGGCGGCTCATCAACTCGGCCGCGGGGCGGTGCGGTTCGGGCAGCGCGGCCATGACCTTGCGCAGGGCGGAGCCGAGCGCGTCGTCCAGGCCGAGGGCGGCGTGCGCGCCCTGCGCGGCGAGGATGAAAAGGGCCCGCGACTCGTCCGCGGTCAGCCCCGTCACGTCGGTGCGGAACCCGGCGAGCAGCTCGATGCCGCCGTGCCTGCCGCGCTCGGCGTAGACCGGGACACCGGAGGCGGACAGGGCCTCGATGTCCCGGTAGATCGTGCGGACGGACACTTCGAGCCGCTCGGCCAGCTCGTGCGCGGGGACGCGGCCGCGGGTCTGGAGCAGCAGCAGGATCGAGAGCAGCCGGTCGGATTTCACCCGCCCAGGATCCCCCATGACGGCACGCGACCAACGGGGACGTCACCGCAGCACGCGACCCGCGAGGAACGGCACCGCAGCACGCACCCCGCGAAAAGCGTCAGGTCAGCCGTGCCCGTGCCAGCTGACGGGACTGCGCCACCAGGCGGTCCTCGCTGTCCCAGACCTCGGCGTCCTCCTCCAGGAAGCCGCCCGCCAGGTTCCGTGTGGTGATCGCGACGCGCAGCGGGCCCGGCGCCGGGCGACGGCGCACGTGGACCGTCAGCTCCACGGTCGGCACCCAGCCGGTGAGGCCCATCTCGAAGGCGGTCGGCGGCAGCGCGTCGACGGCGAGCAGCAGCGACAGCGGGTCCGCGTCGCGGCCGTCGGCCAGGCCGAACCAGGCCCGCATCTCCCCCTTGCCGGACGGCTGCCCGAGCGCCCAGCCGAGCGTCGCGGGGTCGAGCTTGAGGAAGAGGCGGTCGGCGATGGCCGAACTGCCGGGCACGGGGCGGTGGTCGGGGGCGTCCTGCGCGCCGAAGCACTGGTCGAGCGGCGGGATCGCGGGCGGCACGGCCGTGGTGCGGACGTCGTCGGGGAGCCCGTCGAGATCTCCGTACGAGGCGAGGACGCGGATCCGCTCGACCTCGCGGCCCTCCTCGTCGTACTGGAAGAGCGAGGCCTGCCCGGTGGACAGGGAGCGGCCGCCGCGCACCACGTCGGTGCGGATCACGGCGGGCCCGGGGCTCGACGCGGTGAGGTAGTGCGCGGAGATCGTGAACGGGTCGCTGTGCGGCAGGGCGTCGGCCAGCGCGCGGCCGATGACGGCGAGGAGATAGCCGCCGTTGACGGCGCTGATGATCGTCCACCCCGCGGAGAGCTCGGTGTCGTAGACGCCGGGCTCGCGCCGGATGACCGCGGTGTCGCGGTCGAACTCGCTGTCGCCGATGCGGGCGGGTATCGATGCGGGTATCGATGCTTGCGATGCTGCCGTTGCCATGCCAGCAACGTACAACAGGAAACTACTGAGCGGTAGCTTTTCCTGTCGCCCCGATCTCTCCGCGGCGCCCCCTCGCCCTACGGCGTCTCCTCGGCCTCCGCCTCCACCGCGGTGGAGCGCCGGTTCCAGGCGCGCGGCGCCCGCCAGTGGTAGCGCATCGCGAGCAGGCGCAGCGCGAACGCCGTCACGATCGCGAGGCCGGTGGTGAACGCCGTCAGCTGCTCGTAGCGGATGCACAGGGCGACCATCGTGGCGCCCACGATGGCGGGCACCGCGTACAGGTCGCGGTCCCAGCGCACCAGCGAGGGCACTTCGTTGGCGACGATGTCGCGGAGCACGCCGCCGCCCACCGCGGTGGCGAGGCCGAGGGCCACCGACTGCGTGAGGCCGAGGCCGTAGTCGTACGCCTTGGTCGTGCCCGTGACGCAGAAGAGGCCGAGGCCCGCCGCGTCGAAGACGTTCACCGCGAGCTGGGTGCGCTCCACCTCCGGGTGCAGGAAGAAGACCAGCGCGGCCGCGAACAGGGGGGTGATGAAGTAGCCGAGGTCGGTGAAGGCGGCCGGCGGGACCGCCCCGATGACCAGGTCGCGGAAGAGTCCGCCGCCCAGCGCGGTGACCTCGGCGAGGACGGCGATGCCGAAGACGTCGAAGTTCTTGCGCACGGCGAGCAGCGCGCCGGAGATCGCGAAGACGAAGATCCCCACGATGTCGAGCGCGTGCTGGACGGAGGGCGTGAACAGATCCTGAAGCACGCGCCATTCTTACCCGCGCACGGCACGGGCCCCGCGCTGCCGTCATCCGGAGTTGAGACTTTCCCGGCCAGAGGGGCGACAGGACAGGCACCACAGCGGGGAAAGTCCCAAGAAGCACTTCAATGAGAAAGTCGAAGGAAGGGAATTTCCGCGGGCACCGGAGGAGTGCGGGACATGAAGTTCGTGCTGGAGGTCGACATGGGTGAGGCGGCCTTCGAGGGGAAGGCCGCCGAGGAACTGGGACGGATCCTGCGGTACTGGGGCGGGAACCTGGGGCACTACGCCCTGGAGCCCGGCGCCGGCGAGGCGGTGTACGACTCCGGGTACCGCGAGGTCGGCGCCTGGCGGATCGCCGCGCGGGAAGCGCCGTCCTCCGCTTCGTGAGAGCCGCCGGACGGGCACGCGCATGACCCGGGCGCGCACCGCGCCCGGGTCAACCCGCCCTAGGAGTCGGCCGACTTCGGCCCCTCGTCCTTCGTGACCTCGGGCTCCGTGGCCTTCGAGGACTCCGAGGCCTTCGCAGGCTTCGAGGACTCCGCCTCGGCCGCCCCCTCGGCCGCCGCCGTCTCGTCCGCCTTGGTCGCCACCGACACCACCTCGATCGCCTCCTTGGCCACCGAGAGCAGCTGGGTGTCCTGCGGCGCCTGGTCCTCGGCGTTCTCCGGGTGGTGGCACGCCACCTGGTGCCCCGTGGCGAGCGCGACGAGCGGCGGCTCCTTCGTCCTGCAGATCTCCGTCGCCTTCCAGCACCGCGTGTGGAAGCGGCAGCCGGTGGGCGGGTCGATCGGCGAGGGGACGTCACCGCGGAGCAGGATGCGCTCGCTCTTGGCGCCGCGCCGCTTGGGGTCCGGCACCGGCACGGCGGAGAGCAGCGCCTTGGTGTACGGGTGCATCGGCGTGGAGTAGAGGTCCTTGCGGTCCGCCAGCTCCACGATCTTGCCGAGGTACATCACCGCGATGCGGTCCGAGACGTGCCGGATGACCGACAGGTCGTGCGCGATGATCACGTACGTGAGGCCGAGCTCGTCCTGCAGGTCGTCCAGGAGGTTGACCACCTGGGCCTGGATGGACACGTCGAGCGCGGAGACCGGCTCGTCCGCCACCACCAGCTTCGGCCGCAGGGCCAACGCCCTCGCGATGCCGATGCGTTGGCGCTGGCCGCCGGAGAACTCGTGCGGATAGCGGTTGTAGTGCTCGGGGTTGAGCCCGACGCGCTCCAGCATCTCCTGCACGGTCTTCTTCACGCCGCCCTCGGGCTTGACGCCCTGGAGCTTGAAGGGCGCGCCGACGATCGTGCCGATGGTGTGCCGCGGGTTCAGCGACGAGTACGGATCCTGGAAGATCATCTGCACGTCGCGGCGGAGCGGACGCATCCCGCCGGTGTTCAGGTGCGTGATGTCCGTGCCCTCGAACTCCACGCGGCCGCCGGTCGGTTCGAGCAGCCGCGTGATGAGCCGGCCCATCGTCGACTTGCCGCAGCCGGACTCGCCGACCACGCCGAGCGTTTCGCCGGGGCGCACGTCGAAGGTCAGTCCGTCGACCGCCTGGACCGCGGCGACCTGGCGCTGGAGCAGCCCCTTCTTGATGGGGAAGTGCTTCACCAGGCCGTCGACCTTGAGCAGCGGCTCGGGTGAGTCCTTCGCCTGCGCCGGGATCGTCATCTCACGGCCCTTCACGTCATCGTTCACAGCTTCGGCGCAATCTCTTCGGTCCAGATCCGGGTGCGCTCCTCCTGCGACATGTGGCAGGCGGAGAAGTGGCCGGAGGCCACCTCGCGCAGTTCGGGGCGCTCGCGACGGGTGATCTGATCCTTGGGGACGTCCGCGTAGGGGCAGCGCGGGTTGAAGGCGCAGCCGCTCGGCAGGTTGATCAGGCTGGGCGGGGAGCCCTTGACCGGGATGAGCCGGTCGGTCTCCTCGCGGTCGATGCGCGGCATCGATCCCAACAGGCCCCAGGTGTAGGGGTGCTGGGGTTCGTAGAAGACCTTCTCGGCGGTGCCGCGCTCGACGCACCGGCCGCCGTACATGACCAGGAGCTCGTCCGCCATCTCGGCGACCACGCCCAGGTCGTGCGTGATCATGATGACGGCGGAGCCGAACTCCTTCTGCAGGTCCCGGATCAGGTCGAGGATCTGCGCCTGGACGGTGACGTCCAGGGCGGTGGTCGGCTCGTCGGCGATGAGCAGTTCGGGGTTGTTCACAAGGGCCATCGCGATCATCGCGCGCTGGCGCATGCCGCCGGAGAACTCGTGCGGGTAGGAGTCCACCCGCTTGTCCGGCTGCGGGATCCCGACGCGGTCGAGCATCTCGATCGCGCGCTTGCGCGCGGCCTTCTTGTCGACGTCGTTGTGGACCCGGTACGCCTCGACGATCTGCTTGCCGATGGAGTAGTACGGGTGCAGCGCGGAGAGCGGATCCTGGAAGATCATCGCCATCTCGCGGCCGCGCAGCTTGCGGACCTCGTCGGGGTCGGCGCTCAGCAACTCCTTGCCGTCCAGCCAGATCTCGCCGGAGATCTGCGCGCGCCGGGCGCCGTACTGCCCCGCGGTGTGCAGGCCGAGGATGCCCAGCGAGGTCACCGACTTGCCGGAGCCGGACTCGCCGACGATGCCGAGGGTCTTGCCCTTCTCCAGCGTGAAGTTGAGCCCGTCGACGGACTTCACCAGGCCGTCGTCGGTCGGGAAGTGCACCTTGAGGTCGCGCACCTCGAGGAAGGCGGAGGGAGCGGGAGAGGCGGCGACGGGCTCGCCCACCGCGGCCCCGCTCTTGGACAGTTCGGTCATCCCAGCCTCACTCGCGGGTCGATGACGGCGTACAGAAGGTCGACGACGAGGTTGGCGATGGCGATCGCGAGCGCCGCGCACAGGGTCACGCCGAGAATGACGGGCAGGTCCTTGCTGCTGATGGCCCTGACCGCCTCGAGGCCGAGCCCCGGCAGGTTGAACGTGGACTCGGTGAGCACGGCGCCGCCCATCAGGACACCGAGGTCGAGGCCGAAGACGGTGAGGATCGGCGTCATCGCGGAGCGCAGCGCGTGCTTGCGGATGACGACGGACTCGCCGAGGCCCTTGGCGCGCGCGGTGCGGATGTAGTCCTCGCCGAGGACCTCCAGCATCGTGGCGCGGGTCAGCCGGGCGTACATGGCGGCGTTGAGGAACGCCAGGACGATCCACGGCAGGATCAGCGTCTCGAACCAGACGTTGACGGGGTCGTCCGTACTGAGACTGTCGGCGATCTTCACCCAGCCGAGCTGGTGGACGAAGATGCCCATCGCGATCATGCCGGTGAAGAAGACGGGCAGCGAGACACCGGCGAGCGCGGTGGTCATGGCGGCGCGGTCCCAGATGGTGCCCCGGCGCAGGGCGGAGATCACGCCGGTGATGACACCGCCGGCGAGCCACAGCACACAGGCACCCGCGGCGAGCGCGGCGGTGACGGGCAGGGCGTCCTTGAGGGTCTCCCAGACCGGCGCCTCGGTACGGAACGAGTAGCCGAAGCAGGGGGCCGGGCAGTGGGTGACGTCGGAGCCGTTGACGTAGTCACGGCCCATCGGGATGCCCTTGATGAAGTCCCAGAACTGGACGAGCAGCGGGTCGTTCAGTCCCAGCTTGACGCGGATGCCCTCGAGCTGCTCGGCACCCGATGCCTTGCCGGCGAAGAGGACGGCGATGTCCTGTCCCGCCCACTTGGGCAGCATGAAGAAGATGGTGAAGGTCGCGAGCAGTACGACCAGCACCATGATGATGACGGCGATCAGGCGCCGGATGAGATAAGCAAGCACTGTGCGCGGCCCGGCGGTGGCCGGCACCCCCTTGTGAGGGGTCCCGGCCACCGCCCGGGGCCATCACCTGCCCTTCGGACTGGCGGGATTCGGCGGCGGTAGGTCGGTCAACTACGGTTCAGGCGCTGCCGGTTACTTGACGACACCGAGCGAGACGTAGTCGTACCGGCCGTTGTAGGCGTCGGACATGTAGGCGTTGGTCAGCCGCGATCCGCGCCAGGTGATGTTCTTCTCGTACAGGAAGGGCATCCAGTCGGCCTGGTCGAGGATCCGCTTGTCGAGCTCCTTGTAGATCTCGCCGGCCTTCGCCGGGTCGGTCTCGGCGATCGCCTTGTCGAAGAGCGCGTCGATCTTCTTGTCCTTGATCTGCGACTCGTTGTAGTTGCCGTTGTCGATCAGGAAACGGCTGTCGAAGAGCGGCTGGGCGTAGCCCTGGCCGGACGGGAAGTCCGGGCCCCAGCCGCTCATCTGCATGCTGTAGCCGCGCTTCTTCACGACGGAGGGCGAACCGGTGATGCTGGCGGAGTCGGCGCCGTCGAGGGACTCGACGCTGACGTCGATGCCGACCTTGCCCAGCTGGGCCTGGAGCGCCTCGGCGGCGTCGACCTCACCCGGGTTGTTGTTGCGGGCGGTCAGCTTGGCCTTGAAGCCGTTCGGCTTGCCGCACTGCTTGAGCTCGTCCTTGGCCTTGGCGACGTCCGGCTTGCCCTTGCGCTTCAGCACGCCGTACGGGTCGTAGTCGCTGTGACCCGGGATCGCCTCCGGGAAGGTGGAGTTGGCGATGTCGCCGGCCGCGACCTTGCCGCCGCGCGTCTGCTGGAGGCTCGCGAAGTCCGTGCCGTAGAAGACGGCCTTGCGGCAGTGGACGTTGTCGAAGGGCTTGGCCGTGTGGATCAGGGCGACGTAGCGCACGAAGGACGTGTGCATGTTGTCGACGTTGCCCTTGTGGTCCTGGATGGCGGTGACGCGACCGGACTGGGTCATGCCCGTGCCGTTGAGGTCGACGTCGTAGTCGCCCTCCATCAGCTTCTTGTCGTTCTCCTCCAGGTTGGCGGAGATCGTCACGTCGATCTTGTCGGGCAGCGCCGCGCGGATCGGGTCCGAGTCCTTCTTCCAGGCGGTGTTGCGGACCAGCACGATCTTCTTGCCGGACTTGTACGTCTCGAACTTGTACGGGCCCGCGGAGAACGGCCGCGCGGTGTACTTCGCCTTGGTGTCCTTGGACTCCTTCACCGGCGAACCGGACGGCATCGCGAGGAACTGCTCGAAGTCACCGTTGCGCTTGGGCAGTTTGAAGACGATGGTCTGGTCGTCGGGCGTCTCGATGGCGTCCAGGCCGCCCTTGTCCTTGTACGGGCCCTTGTACTTCTTGTCGGGGTCCAGCGCCTGGCGGATGTAGCCAGGACCACCGGTGATGGTGTCCGTCGCCCAGGAGCGCTCGATGCCGTACTTGACGTCCTTGGAGGTCAGCTTGGAGCCGTCCTCCCAGGTCAGGCCGTCACGCAGCTTGTACGTGTAGGTCTTGCCGTCGTCCGAGATCTTGGCCGTGGAGGTGGCGAGGTCGGGGACCAGCTTGGTGCCGTCCTTGCCAGGGGCGGGGTTGTAGGAGACCAGCTGGCGCGTGTAGAAGCGCATGAAGTCCCAGGACATGCCGTAGTAGGCGCGCTGGGGGTCGGCCGAGTCGAGGTCCTGCTTGCCGACCATCTTCAGCGTTCCCCCCTTCTTCTTGGACGGGTTCGCGATCTTGTTGAGCGCCGCGTTGTAGCCGGCACCCTTCGAGTCGCCGCCATCACCGTCACCGCCGCCGCACGCCGTGGTGGTCACCAGCGCCGCGACGACGAGGGCCGCACCAGCGGTGAGCCGACGTTTCGAGGAAACTGTGGGCATTTTCTCGTAACCTCCGAGTTTCGCGGTCCCTGGCCATGAGCTGCCGGAGAACCATCGGTAAAGCCACCTGACATGCGGCAGGGGCAAGCCAGTTGGGCCTTCTAGCGCGTCCCCTTCGGGTCGAGCGCGTCACGCAACCCGTCGCCGAAGAGGTTGAAGGCCAGGACGGTGATGAAGATCGTCACGCCCGGGAAGACCATGAACATCGGGTCGTGCTCGTACGTCTTGAGCGCGTCGCGCAGCATGCCGCCCCACGAGGCGGTCGGCGGCTTCACACCGGCGCCGAGGAAGCTCAGGGCCGCCTCCGTGAGGATGTTGGTCGGGATCATCAGCGTCGCGTAGACGGTGATCGGGGCGACCAGGTTGGGCAGCAGTTCACGGAACAGGATGTGGCGCTTGCCGCCGCCGAGGCTGCGGGCCGCTTCCACGTACTCGCGCTCACGGAGCGAAAGGGTCTGGCCTCTGACGATCCGTCCGACGTACGGCCATCCGAAGAACCCGATGACCATGACGAGGATCGCGACGCGCACGCTGGTGCCGGTGAGGCCCAGCAGGTCGTCGGGGAGCACGGAGACCAGGGAGATGATGAAGAGCAGCTGCGGGAAGGAGAGCAGCACGTCCATCACACGGCTGATGACCGCGTCGACCCAGCCGCCGAAGTAGCCGGCGATGATCCCGAAGAGGGTGCCGAGCGCGACGGCGACCAGGGCCGCGAGGAACGCCACGAGGAGCGAGATCCGCGCGCCGTAGACGATGCGGCTGAAGACGTCGCGTCCCTTGTTGGGCTCGACCCCGAAGAGATAGTCGCCGCTCACACCGCCGAATGCGCCCTTGGGCAGACCCGTCAGGTCGTCGAGCTCGTCCAGGTGGAATTCGTTGGGCGGGTGACCCAGCAGACTCACGACCAAGGGCGCGAAGAGCGCGATCACCACCAGGACCAGCACCGTGATGCCGCCCGCGAGGGCGACCTTGTCCCGCTTCAGGCGGTTCCAGGCGATCTGCTTGAGGGACCGACCCTCGACCTTCTTCACCCCTGCATCAACTGCGGGGGCGACGTCCTGGGTCGGGTCCGCGTCCGCAGGTGTGTCATGCAATGGTGCCGTCATCGTGGCAGGGACCCCTCTCAACCGGTGGTGACCGGCCCGCACTTGCCGCTGTAGCGACGTGATCAGTCCGTCGTACACAGGGGCGAAGGCCCCTGGAGCGGGAGTCTTCATCCACGTCGCGATCTGTTACCAGGCTTGAGGGGGAAAGGATGCGCAACCGTGATGCTGATCGGGGTGTTCCGTTATCCGGACGCGGGTGAACGAGGGGCGAACACGGGGCAGTTGGGGCGCAAGGAGTCACGGAAGCCCATAGGGCCCCACCCGCACCACAACGGACATCACGTCCGTCGACGCTGCTCAGTGCCGCATCGAGCGGCGATTTCCGGTCAGTACTGCGCGGGGTAGCCGTACCCGCCGGCGGGTGCCGGGGCCGCCTGGGCCTCGCGGTCGTAGAACGGGCGGGCGTTGGCGCGCAGCCACATCGCGACCGGGTCGTAGTCGTCGGCCATCGCGACGGTGGAGACGGGCAGGCCGTCCGGGACGGCGGCGATGGACTGCTGCATCATCGTGCGCACCGCGTCGACCGAGGGCGGCGACGTGTCGTACACATCGAGACCGATGGCCAGGTACGGCGCTCCGAGCGCGGGCTGCACCCAGGCCCTGCGCAGCGAGCGCACCGCGGGGGTGCGGTGCGCGTTCTGCGTCAACAGGGCGTAGAACTGGGGGATTTCGATGATCGGGTCGGAGAGCCTGAGCGGCCCCGCGGGCAGCAGGTCCAGACCCATGGCGATACGGCGCAGGTCGAGCCAGGGGATGCCGACGCCGCCGCCCGGCGCGTGCGGGTTGAGCCAGAGGCCGTAGTGGTCGGGGTAGAGGGTGCGGGCGACGTCGACGCCGCGCACCACTTCGTAGCTGCGGTTCCAGCCGCTGGCGGAGAGCTCCTGGGCGGAGGTCACACACGGGGCGTAGCCGAGGCCCTCGACCTCCATGTTCCCGTACTGGGCGTCGGGGGATCCGGACTGGCCGTGCCAGAGCAGCATCCACACCTGGTCGGCGGCGAGCGCGCGCAGCAGTGCCTCGTACGCGTCGTAACGCCCCGGCGTCACCTGGCGCAGCATCTGCTCGACCTTTCCCCAAGGTCTCGAATCTGCTCGACCAGGGGAGCCCCCATCGCCCGCGGCCGTGCCCGACGCACTCACCCGTAACCGCCCCTTCACGACGACTCGATGGACCCTAGGAATGCAACCAGCTTAAGCGGCGATCCTGGCACGGACTTGACGTACGGCGCCTCAGGCCCCGCGGACGTAGAACGGCCGGACCCGCGCGCGCAGCCAGTCGCCCACCGGATCCTGCGCCACGTCGAGCAGGACGAGGTTCACCGGCCACGGGGCGGGGGCCTGGCCGAGCGCGCGGCCGAGGGCCTCCATGGGGAGGTCGCGGGCGCCTCCCTCCCAGGTGGACAGCTCGACGCCGACGAACAGGGTCGGGTCGTCCGTCTCGACGGTGGCCAGGCAGCGGCGCGCGGCGAGCACGACGCCCGTGGCCTCGAACTCCCGCCCGGCGGCGGCCAGGAAGTCCACCGGGTCCTCCTGCCAGTCCGGCTCGTAGAGGCGCACGCGGCCACCGGTGGCGGGCCCGTCCAGCTCCGTGCGCCCGGCACGGGCGAGCTCGGCGACGGCGGGCGGCGGCAGCGGGACGCCGACGGTGCCGTCCGGGTTCAGGGCGATGCCCAGCTGCGGCGGCAGCCCGCGGGCGAACTCCACGGCGGGCGCCACGGTGTGCCCCATGCGGTCCGCGGCCTCGCCGAGGGCCTGGCGGAACTGCTGCTCGGAGCTGAAGACGGGGACGTAGGCCTGGCCCTCGATCTCCAGGGTCGGCAGGTCCAGGGTGCCGCTGTCGGGGCCGCCGCCGTTCGGCAGCGGGACCCAGATCCGGCTGCGGCCGAGGACCTCCACGATCCGGGCACCCGCCGACGGCGCCGCGGGGCCGCCGAGGGAGGCCGCGAGGACCTCCTCGAGTTCGTTGCCCGGCCATCCGCCATACGGATGGGCGTGTGCCTGCCCCGGAAAGTCCATCTGTCCAACCCCTGCTCGCGACCGCTCTGCCTGCGGCTCGAACCCTAACGCCGGGCGGCCGGGGGCCGGACGCGTGCACCCAAATGGACACGCTCCGCTTCCGTCTGGTTGCGAGCCGTAGTCGCCGCTTCGAGGGTGGCCCTAGTGCCGCTCCCCTTCCGGCACCCGTGCCTCCCGCCGAAAGGACCCTGCTCATGAGATCGCGCAGGACCGCCTCGCTCGCCGTCAGCGCGTCCCTCTGCGGGGCCCTGCTGCTCGGTGCGGCAGGCCCGGCCGCCGCGCGTCCCGCCGAACCGGCCGTGCCCCGCACGGTGCAGGACCTGGAGTCGCTCCTGGAGGCGTGCCAGTACCTCCTCGACACCTCCTTCGGCGGCTGGATCAACCCCGACGGTCTGGCGAAGGTCAGCGCCGAGCTCGACACCCTGCTCGGCGCTCCCACGCCGGACACCGCGCAGCCGGGCACCTGGCCCGGCGCCGCGCGGACCGCCCTGAAGAAGGAGGTCGAAGGCCTGGTCGCGGCCGCCTCTGAGGGCGACTGGATCAAGGTCATCGGCTCCCTGCAGACCGTACCGAAGGCCGCGAACGACCTGCTGTTCGCCGTCGGCCTGACCCAGTGGATCGACTCGCTGCCGCCGGCCCCCGAGGTCCCGGCAGCCCCCCAACTCCCGCCATCCCCCCAGTAGTGGACACACCAGAGAAAAGGACCTCCCATGCGACTCAGCAGGACCGTCACCGCCCTCGCCGTCTCCGTCTCCCTGACCGCCGGCGCCGTCGCCATGACCGCGGCCCCCGCCTTCGCCGCGGCGTCCGTCTCGAGCAGCGCCGAGGACCGCGCGCTCATGGTCGAGCAGGGCTTCGACGCCCTGTACGCGGCCATCGACGAGCTCGCCACGCGCACCGCCGACGGCACGGCCGACCAGACCCACAGCGCCGCCGTGGACGCCGCCATGGACCGGGTGCTCTCGGCGGTCGGCGCCGTGCGCGCGGCCGACCCGGAGCCGAAGCCCAAGGGCGACGACCCGGTCGTCGAGGCCGAGGCCAAGCTGAAGGCCGAGGTCGACGGGCTCCTGAAGGCGGCGGCGTCGGCCGACCTCGGCAAGGTCGTGCTCGCCCTGAGCGCCGTGCCGAACCTCGCCATCGACCTGCTCGTCAAGGTCGGCCTCGGCAAGCTGACCGAGGGCCTGCCGAAGCTGCCGGAGGCGCCGAAGGTCCCGGGCCTGCCGGAGGTGCCGAAGGTCCCGGGCCTGCCCCAGGCCCCGGCCGCCCCGTCGATCCCCGGCCTGCCGAAGATCCCGGGGCTGCCGTTCTGACGTAGCCGTACGGAGAAGACGTACGGAGACGACGTACGCGTACGCACAGACGTGCTCGTACCTGTACTCGTACGCGACAGGGGCCCGCGCCGGCGGATGGCGCGGGCCCCTTCGCGCCATCCGGCCCCTCCCCCGCGCTACCGGTCCCCGTCGAAGGCGATCCCCCGCAGCACCCGCGCCGCCGCGCGGTCGAGCAGCACCGCCGAGCCGCAGCCGCGCGGCAGGTCGCCCCGCTCGGCGGCGTCGACCAGGCGGCCGATCGTCCTGCGGTGCCGCGCGAAGGCGTACCGGGACACGCCGCGGCCGCGCTCTCGCTGGCCCTGCAGCGCGGTGTCCGCGGGGACGTCGAGCAGGAGCAGGTGCAGGGCCCTGCCGCGCCGGGCGGCCTCGCGGGCGAGCCAGCGGCGCACCCAGGCCTGGGTGCCGCAGTCGTGCACGACGACGCTCGCCCCGGAGCGCAGGGTGCGGCGCAGTCCGGCGTAGTGCGCGAGGCGGACCAGGGGTCTGTAGACCGCGTACGGCACGAGGCGGGGCATGCGGGCGGACCAGCGGTCGCGGGTGTCCTGGGAGTCGATGCGCGGGCCCGTGACGGCCTGCCGCATCAGCGTGGACTTGCCCCCGCCGGGCAGCCCGGAGACGACGACCAGGTCGCCCTCGCCGAAGGTGAGGCGGTGCGGGCTGTGGCCCGCCCGCCGCCGCAGATCGCGGACGACGGCCAGGGGAAGCGGGCCGCAGCTCTCCCGGGCCGGGGCGGCGGCCTGCCCGGGCAGCGCCACCCCCGTGGTAGTGGCATAGACACTGGTCCTGCTGTGCACCGTGATCGGCCTCCCCATAGCGGTCACGTACTGCCTCCCCAGCAAGTGTAAAGAGAAGGTAATGCGGCACAAGAGCGTTCCGGGGCCGTCCGAACCGTGACCGGGCACGGGTCCCCCTGGACAGAGTCGCGTGCAATGATGTGCGCGCCAACTCCATACCGGCCGTTTGAATCCGCGCGGGAGAGTCCCCGGAGCCAGCACGCAGCGCGTGCCCGGGGCGCCGAAGGAGCAAGTTCCTCCCTTGAATCTCTCAGGCCCCGTACCGCGCGGGCGAGGCACATCTGAAAAGCGGGCCGCCCCGGTGGCCCCACCCAAGGTGCAAGCCGTGCGTCCCGCGTTCCGGGACGCTCGCGGCGAACCTCTCAGGTTCCGATGACAGATGGGGAGGATCGTCCTCGCCCGTCATGCCCTGGGAGTTCCCTTCATGAGCACTGCCCCCCGTCTGACCTCCCTCGATGCCGTGCATCGAGCGCTCGGCGCGACCATGACCGACTTCGCGGGCTGGGACATGCCGCTGCGGTACGCCAGCGAGCGCGACGAGCACAACGCCGTGCGCACCAAGGCCGGTCTCTTCGACCTGTCGCACATGGGCGAGATCACCGTCACCGGCCCCGAGGCGGCGGACTTCCTGAACTTCGCGCTGGTCGGCAACATCGGCTCCATCGGCGTCGGCCGTGCCCGCTACACCATGATCGTCGCCGAGGACGGCGGGATCCTGGACGACCTGATCGTCTACCGCCTCGGCGAGACCGAGGCCCCCGAGTACATGGTCGTCGCCAACGCCTCGAACGCGCAGGTCGTCCTGGACGCGCTGAGCAACCGCGTCGAGAAGTTCGACGCCGAGGTCCGCGACGACCGCGACGCGTACGCACTGCTCGCCGTCCAGGGCCCCGAGTCCCCCGGCATCCTGAAGTCACTCACGGACGCCGACCTGGACGGCCTGAAGTACTACGCGGGCCTGCCCGGCACCGTCGCGGGCGTGCCCGCGCTGATCGCCCGCACCGGCTACACCGGCGAGGACGGCTTCGAGCTCTTCGTCTCCCCCGGTGACGCGGAGAAGCTGTGGAACGCGCTGATGGAGGCGGGCACCCCCGTCGGCATGGTGCCCGCCGGGCTCTCCTGCCGCGACACGCTGCGCCTGGAGGCGGGCATGCCGCTGTACGGGCACGAGCTGACCGCGGGGCTGACCCCGTTCGACGCGGGCCTCGGCCGGGTCGTGAAGTTCGAGAAGACCTCGCAGTCGGAGACGTTCGTGGGGCGCGCGGCGCTCGCGGCCGCCGCCGAGCGCGCCGAGACCGCTCCCCCGCGCAAGCTGGTCGGCCTGATCGCCGAGGGCCGTCGCGTCCCTCGCGCGGGCTTCTCGGTGGTCGCGGACGGCAAGGTGATCGGCGAGGTCACCTCCGGCGCCCCGTCGCCGACGCTCGGCAAGCCGATCGCGATGGCGTACGTCGACGCCGAGCACGCGGCCCCCGGCGCTGCGTCTTCATCGGGTGTCTGCGTCGACATCCGCGGCGCCCACGAGCCCTACGAGGTCGTGGCGCTGCCGTTCTACAAGCGCCAGAAGTGACGGCGTCGCTTCCGGACCGTCCGTCCCAGGCATCCCGGAAGTGACCCCCCGCACATCTTTCTCGTTCCGCAGCACCCACCCGCGTACAGGAGAATTCACGTCATGAGCAACCCCCAGCAGCTGCGTTACAGCAAGGAGCACGAGTGGCTCTCGGCCACCGAGGACGGCGTGGCGACGGTCGGCATCACGGAGCACGCGGCCAACGCGCTCGGTGACGTCGTCTTCGCCCAGCTCCCCGAGGTCGGTGACACGGTGACCGCGGGCGAGTCCTGCGGCGAGCTGGAGTCGACCAAGTCGGTCAGCGACCTCTACGCCCCGGTGACCGGCGAGGTCGTCGCCGCCAACCAGGACGTCGTGGACGACCCGTCGCTGGTCAACTCCGCCCCGTTCGAGGGCGGTTGGCTGTTCAAGGTGCGCATCACGGACGAGCCGGACGAGCTGATGTCCGCCGATGAGTACACCGCCTTCACCGCCGGCTGACCCATACCGATAGGGATCGTGTGATGTCGCTTCTGAACACCCCTCTCCACGAACTGGACCCGGACGTCGCCGCCGCCGTCGACGCCGAGCTCCACCGCCAGCAGTCCACCCTGGAAATGATCGCCTCGGAGAACTTCGCTCCGGTCGCCGTCATGGAGGCCCAGGGCACCGTCCTCACCAACAAGTACGCCGAGGGCTACCCCGGCCGCCGCTACTACGGCGGCTGTGAGCACGTGGACGTGACCGAGCAGATCGCGATCGACCGGGTCAAGGACCTGTTCGGCGCCGAGTACGCCAACGTCCAGCCGCACTCCGGCGCCTCCGCCAACCAGGCCGCCCTCTTCGCGATCGCCCAGCCCGGCGACACGATCCTCGGCCTGGACCTGGCGCACGGCGGCCACCTCACCCACGGCATGCGCCTGAACTTCTCCGGCAAGCAGTTCAACGTGGTCGCCTACCACGTGGACGAGGCCGGTCTGGTCGACATGGCCGAGGTCGAGCGCCTGGCCAAGGAGAACAGCCCCAAGGTCATCATCGCGGGCTGGTCCGCCTACCCGCGCCAGCTGGACTTCGCCGAGTTCCGCCGGATCGCCGACGAGGTCGGCGCGTACCTGTGGGTCGACATGGCGCACTTCGCCGGTCTGGTCGCCGCAGGTCTGCACCCCAACCCGGTGCCGTACGCGGACGTGGTCACCTCCACCACGCACAAGACGCTCGGCGGCCCGCGCGGCGGCATCATCCTGGCCCGCAACAAGGACTTCGCGAAGAAGCTGAACTCCGCTGTCTTCCCCGGCTTCCAGGGCGGCCCGCTGGAGCACGTGATCGCCGCGAAGGCCGTCTCCTTCAAGGTCGCGGCCTCCGACGACTTCAAGGAGCGCCAGCAGCGCACCCTGGACGGCGCCCGCATCCTGGCCGAGCGTCTGGTCCAGGACGACGCCAAGGCCGTCGGCGTGGACGTCCTGTCGGGCGGCACGGACGTGCACCTGGTCCTCGTCGACCTGCGGAACAGCGAGCTCGACGGCCAGCAGGCCGAGGACCGCCTCCACGAGGTCGGCATCACGGTCAACCGCAACGCGGTCCCGAACGACCCGCGCCCCCCGATGGTCACCTCGGGCCTGCGGATCGGCACCCCGGCGCTCGCCACGCGCGGCTTCGACGCCGACGACTTCCGCGAGGTCGCCGACATCATCGCCGAGACCCTCAAGCCGGGCTTCGACGCCCAGGCCCTGAAGGCCCGCGTGACCGCTCTGGCCGACAAGCACCCGCTGTACCCCGGCCTGAAGTAGTTTCGTACGCTTTTGTTCGTACGTACGAAACGTCGGGGCACCCCGCACACTGGACAGTGAGCACAGTGAGCGGGGTGCCCCGCACCACGTCCCGCGCTCTTTCAGTCCCGCCTGTAGTTCCTGCACCGCCTTGTTCTTCTGCACCACCCCGGCAGACAACGGCGTCTACCAACCACCATTGGAGTTTTCCGTGGCCATCTCGGTCTTCGACCTGTTCTCGATCGGCATCGGCCCGTCCAGCTCCCACACGGTCGGTCCGATGCGCGCCGCCCGCATGTTCGCGAGCCGCCTCAAGAACGAGGGCCTGATGGCCCACACCACGGCGATACGGGCCGAGCTGTACGGCTCGCTCGGCGCCACCGGCCACGGGCACGGCACCCCCAAGGCCGTCCTGCTGGGCCTTGAGGGCGAGTCGCCGCGCACGGTGAACGTCGAATCCGCCGACGACCGCGTCGAGGAGATCAAGGACAGCGGCCGCATCAACCTGCTGGGCATGCACGAGATCGACTTCGACTTCGACGAAGACCTGATCCTGCACCGCCGCAAGGCCCTGCCCTACCACGCCAACGGCATGACGATCTTCGCGTACGACCGTGAGGGCTCCCTCGTCCTGGAGAAGACGTACTACTCGGTGGGCGGCGGCTTCGTGGTCGACGAGGACGCGGTGGACGGCCAGAACCCGATCGTGCCGGACGACACCGTCCTCAAGCACCCCTTCCGCACGGGTGACGAGCTGCTTCGCCTGGCCTCCGAGACCGGCCTGTCCATCTCCGCGCTGATGCTGGAGAACGAGAAGGCCTGGCGCACCGAGGAGGAGATCCGCGCGGGCCTCCTCGACATCTGGGGCGTCATGCAGTCCTGCGTCTCGCGCGGCATGTCCCGCGAGGGCATCCTGCCCGGCGGCCTCAAGGTCCGCCGCCGCGCGGCCAACTCGGCGCGGCAGCTGCGCGCCGAGGGCGACCCGCAGGCCCGCGCCATGGAGTGGATCACGCTCTACGCCATGGCCGTGAACGAGGAGAACGCCGCGGGCGGCCGCGTCGTGACGGCCCCCACCAACGGCGCCGCGGGCATCATCCCCGCGGTCCTGCACTACTACATGAACTTTGTGCCCGGCGCCGACGAGGAGGACGTGGTCCGCTTCCTGCTCGCGGCCGGCGCGATCGGCATGCTCTTCAAGGAGAACGCCTCGATCTCCGGCGCCGAGGTCGGCTGCCAGGGCGAGGTCGGCTCCGCCTGCTCGATGGCCGCGGGCGCGCTGGCCGAGGTCATGGGCGGCTCCCCCTCCCAGGTCGAGAACGCCGCGGAGATCGGCATGGAGCACAACCTCGGCCTGACCTGCGACCCGGTCGGCGGCCTCGTCCAGATCCCGTGCATCGAGCGCAACGGCATGGCGGCGGTCAAGGCCGTCACCGCCGCGAAGATGGCGATGCGCGGCGACGGCTCCCACAAGGTGTCCCTGGACAAGGTCATCAAGACCATGAAGGACACGGGCGCCGACATGAGCGTCAAGTACAAGGAGACGGCGCGGGGCGGGCTCGCGGTCAACATCATCGAGTGCTGAGACCGCCCCGCGGCGCGGACGGGCCGATCGAACAGTACGGCTCCGCCGCGGTTGCCGACCCGCCGTCCTTCCGACGGTCTGCGACGGAGACGGCGTGGTCGGTCCTCCGCACGCCCGCGGCACTGCAGTCCGGCATGGACCTTCCGTGCGTCGATGGGGAAGAAGCGGCAGGGCCCCGCTAGCACTCCGTGCCGGGGCGGATCTCCTCCAGGTCGATCAGGTAGGCGTCGACGGCGTTCGTGACGCAGGCGTCGCCGCGCCCGTACGCGGTGTGGCCCACGCCCTCGTACGTCAGGAGCATGCCGCCGGGGAACTGGTCCGCGAGGCTCTCCGCCTCCTCGTACGGGGTGGCGGGGTCGCCCGTGGTGCCCACCACCAGGACCGGCGGGACGCCCTCGGCGGTGACGCGGTGCGGGCGCCCGGTGCCCGCGGGCCAGCCCGCGCAGGTCAGTTCGTCGACGACGCTCGACGTGCCGTACACGCCCGCGGCCTTCTCCGCGGGTCCGAGCGCGCTCCAGTAGGGGCCGGGTTCGCGCGGGTGCGGGGTGTCCAGGCAGCTGACGGCCACGAGGGCCTCGGCGTCGTTCTCGGGTCCGCGGGGCCTCCTGTGGGAGCCGGTGTCCCGCTCCTCGCCCTCGGCCAGCTCGGCGAGCCTCGTGGCGTCGCCGTCGGCCGCCGCGGCCAGCGCGTCGGAGAGGTCCTCCCACTGGTCCTCCGGGGTGTACATCGCCTCCGTGACGACGTCGAGCAGCGTCCTGGCGTCGACGTCGTACGCGTCCTCGTCGGCGGCCGGCAGCGGCTCGCGCGCCGCCCGCTCGTACAACCCCTCGATCAGCTCCGATATCTCGTCCGGGGTCGCGCCCGGGCAGCTGTCGCCCGCGATGTCGGCGCACTGCTCGGCGTAGTCCTCCACGGCCCTGCGGAAGCCGATGCCCTGACTCATCGCGCGCTGGCGCCAGTTCAGGGCCGGGTCGACCGCGCCGTCCAGGGCCAGCGCGCGCACGCGGTGCGGGAACTGCTCGGCGTACGAGGTGCCGAGGCTCGTCCCGTACGACCAGCCGAGGTAGGTCAGCTTCCGCTCGCCGAGGGCGGCGCGCAGGACGTCCAGGTCACGGGCCGCGTCCGCCGTGCCGACGTGGGGCAGGATGCCGCGGCTGCCCTTCACACACGCGGCGGCCTCCGCCCGGGCCGCGGCGAAGGCGCGGGAGCGGTCGTCGGCGGTGCGGGGCGTGAGGGGGTGCGGGGCGTCGTCCGCCCCTGCCTCGTCGTCGGTCTCCGCGCACGTCACCGCGGGGACGCTGCCGCCCACGCCGCGCGGGTCGAAGGAGACGATGTCGAAGCGGGCGCGCAGCGCGGCGCTGAACACCTCGCCGCCGTCCGACTCCAGGTCGCTCACGCCGGACGCGCCGGGCCCGCCCGGGTTGTAGACGAGCGAGCCGACGCGCTCGGCCGGGTCGGCGGTCGCCGCCTTCGCCACCGGCAGGACGAAGGTCTTGCCGTTGTCCGGGTGCGCGTAGTCGCGGGGAACCGTCAGGCGTGCGCAGCGCAGGTCGCCGCAGGGCTTCCACCGAAGCTTCTGGGCGTAGAAGCGCCTGAGTTCCGCCCGGGTGCCGTCCGTCGGGGACCCGGGGGACGCGGGAGCCCCGGCCGTGCAGCCCGCGGTGAGGGCGGTGAGAGCGGTCAGGGCGAGCGCGGCGGCGACGCGGGCCGCGCGGCTCAACGCGGGGCCCCGAGGACCGGCCGAGGCGCGAGGAACAGCGCCTCCGACCCCACCGGGCGGAACCCCGCCGCCTGGAAGACCCGCACGCTGCGCGCGTTGCCCGGCGACTGCTGCGCCCACACGAAGCCGCCGTCCGGCACGAGGTGCCGGGCCGCGCCCGCCAGCGCGCGGCCGAGCCCCCGGTGGCGTACGCCCTCCTCGACCTCGATCGCCGCCTCCCAGCGGCCCGCGACGCCCCGTCCCATGATCAGCACGCCGCCGCCCTCGGACGCCCACACGCGCACGTCGTCCCTGTGCACGCGGGCCCGGGAGACGCGCGGGTGCTCCGGGTCGTCGAGCTCGCGCAGGGCGAGGGCCGGGTCGGGGGCGCCGGGCAGGGCGGTGGCGACGGCCAGCAGGTCGATGGTGTCGGTCGTGCGGCCCGTACGGTCCAGGAAGGCGCTGTGGAAGCGCGGGTTCATGGTGGCCGAGAGGGCGTCGCAGTCCAGCGAGGCGAGCGTGGCGCGCACCCACTCGGGGTCCTCGTCGGTGAAGACGACGGAGTGCCCCGTGAAGGCGATCACGCCCGCGTCGCGGTGGGTCGGCTGCGGCAGGACGGTCGTGCTGCCGTCCGGTGGAGGGAAGTCGCCGCGGGCCGCCGCCTCCAGGAGGTCGCCGAGCGCGTCGGAGGTGCTGGCCATGGGCGTACTCCTTGTGATCCGGTCGTCGAACGGCCGTTACCCTAACCCCCGTCAGTAGTGCACCAAGAAGGGGTGGATCCGGTGGCGGACATCGAGGAAGCGCGCAAGACGTTCGAGCAGTTCGACGCGGACGGCGACGGCTTCATCACGGCGGCGGAGTGGAAGAGCGCCATGGCCAGGATGGGCGACTTCTACCAGACCGAGGCGGTGGCCGAGGCCGTGATCAAGGCGAAGGACATCGACGCCGACAAGCGTCTCTCCTTCGACGAGTTCTGGGCGAGCCTGAACAAGTAGCCGCCCGTACCAGTGGGCGGAGAGGGAAGGGGCCCGGCGCGCGGGGACGCGCGCCGGGCCCCTTCCCCGTACTCAGCACCGCGCGGCCCGCACGCTCCACCGCCCCTCCGTGCGCTCGAGCCGCACGGGATGGTCGAAGCACTTGCTGACCTGGTCGCTCGTCAGCACGTCGGCGACGGCGCCGGAGGCGAGCACACGTCCCTCGCGCAGGAGCAGCGCGTGCGTCGTGCCGGCGGGCAGCTCCTCCAGGTGGTGCGTGACCAGGACGGTGGCGAGCTCCGGGTGGGCCTCGCGCAGGGTGTCCAGGCTGCCGAGGAGGCGTTCGCGCCCGGCGAGGTCGAGGCCCGTGGCCGGCTCGTCGAGCAACACGAGACGCGGGCTCGGCATCAGGGAACGCGCGATCAGGGTGCGGCCGCGCTCGCCCTGGGACAGCGTGGGCCAGCGCGCGTCCGCGCGGTGCGCGAGGCCGAGCAGCGCGATCAGCCGGTCGGCCTGTTCCTCCTGCTCGGCGGTCGGACGCCACCGCGGCACCGGCTCGGTGCTGTTGGTGAGCCCGGTCAGGACGACGGCGCGGACCGTCAGCGGCGAACGCAGGGGGTGGCGCGGGTTCACATGGCCGACGTACGCGCGCAGTTCGCGCAGGTCGACGCTGCCCAGGCGGCGGCCGAGCACCTCGACCACGCCGTGCGTGGGGTGGGTGACGGCGCCGCAGAGGCCGAGCAGGGTCGACTTGCCCGCGCCGTTCGCGCCGAGCAGCGCCCAGTGCTCGCCGGGGCGGACGGTGAGGCTCACCTCGTCGAGGATGGGGCGCCCTTCGCGGACGACGGTGACGTCGTCGGCGTGCAGGACGGGGGGCGGCGCGGTCACCGGGTGGCCCCCGCCCTGTTCACGGCCGCGAGCACGGCCTGCAGGGAGGCGGTCAGGACCGAGGTGTCCAGGCCCGCGCCCCAGCGGTCGACGCCGCCGACGCGGCACCGCGCATAGGCCACGGCCTCGCTGGCGCCGCCCTCGCCGACCGCGTGCTCGGCGTAGTCGAGGATGTCGACGGCGATCCCGGCCGCGGCCAGCGCGTCGGCGAAGGCGGACAGCGGGCCGTTGCCCACGCCCTCGAAGTCCCCTGCCCTGTCCCCCACTTGGAGGGTGCAGACGAAACGGTGCGCGCCGTCGGGCGTCCGGTCGGTGGTCCAGGAACCCAGGCCCACGTCGCCGTCCCGCCCCGGCTCGACGTAGGTCGCGCGGAACAGCTCGTACAGCTCCTTCGCGCTCGCCTCCCGACCGCTGTCGTCGGTGGCCTCCTGCACCACGCGCGAGAAGTCGGGGCGCATGTCCTGGGGCAGGTCGATGCCGTGCCGCTCCCGCAGCAGGTACGCCATTCCGCCCTTGCCCGACTGGGAGTTGACGCGGATGACGGCCTCGTAGGTGCGGCCGATGTCGGCGGGGTCGACGGGCAGGTACGGGACGTCCCACGGCGCCTCGCTCTCCGGCACCCCCAACTCGGCTGCCCTGCGGGCGTGATGGGCGAAGCCCTTGCTGATGGCGTCCTGGTGGGTGCCGGAGAACGCGGTGTGGACGAGGTCGCCCGCGTAGGGGTGGCGGGGGTGCACGGGCAGCCGGTTGCAGTGCTCGACCACCGCGCGCACGGCGTCGATGTCGGAGAAGTCGACCATGGGGTCGACGCCTTGGGCGTAGAGGTTCAGGGCGAGCGTCACCAGGTCCACGTTGCCGGTCCGCTCGCCGTTGCCGAACAGACAGCCCTCGACGCGCTGGGCGCCCGCGAGGACGGCGAGTTCGGCGCAGGCCACGCCGGTGCCGCGGTCGTTGTGGGGGTGGACGGAGAGGATGACGGAGTCGCGCCGGGCGAGGTGCTTGTGCATGTACTCGATCTGGTCGGCGTACACGTTCGGGGTCGCGATCTCGACGGTCGCCGGCAGGTTGTGCGTGACGGGCCGGTCGGGGCACGCGTCCCACAGCTCGGTCAGGCCGTCGCAGACCTCCAGGACGTAGTCGGGCTCGGTCAGGTTGAACGTCTCGGGCGCGAACTGGAAGCGGATGTCGGCGCCGGGCCGCGCGTCGGCGAGCCGTGCCATGTGCGCCGCGGCCTCCTTGACGACGCCGTACGCCTCGTCGCGCGACCGCCCGAGGACGACGTCGCGCCAGACGGGCGAGGTGGGGATGTACAGGTGCACGACGGCGCGCGGCAGCCCTTCGATCGACGCGAAGGTGCGGTCGATCAGCTCGGGCCTGGCGGGCGTGAACACGACGACGGTCACATCGTCCGGCAACGCCCCGCCACCGCTCGCGCTCCGCTCGGCCAGGTGCCGGACGAACTCGAAGTCGGTCCTGCTGGCCGACGGATAGCCGACCTCGATCTCCTTGAACCCCATCGAGACCAGCAGGTCGAAGAAGCGCCTCTTGCGGCCGGTGTCCATGGGCTCGGCGAGCGCCTGGTTGCCGTCCCGCAGGTCGACGGGCACCCACAGCGGCGCCCGCCCGATCCGGGCACCGGGCCAACTCCGCTCCTGGACGGGGACGTTCACCCGCTCCTGGTAGGGCCGGTAGCGGTGGTGGGGCATGGGGCCGGGGCGCTGGGGGTTCCAGTTGTACGCGTTGTCGTACGCGGGGGACGTCGCGGTGGTCACGCGGTTCTGCTCCTGGGCTCGGTCGGGAGACCGGCAGCACGGCATCCCGCGGCGGGGTGCCGGTCGCTTCAGGCCCCGCCGCGGCAGCCGAGGAGAAGGGGACCGCGGAAGATCATGGCGGTACAGTAGCCACACCTCAGCTCCTCAGACAAGTACTCCTCTGAGGAGCTGAGGAGTTACCTGTCTGAGGAGTACTCCTCAGACAGGTAACTCTGAGACACTGCGGCCCGTTGTCAGACGAGCGCCGCTCAGACAAGCAACCCGTCCGACAAGCGCCCCTCAGACAAGCAGCCCTCCCGAAAGGCCCCCGATGCCGCTCGGCTCCGTACACCCCAGCCCTCTCGTCGAACAGGCCACCGCCCGCCTGCGCGAGCAGATCACCGGCGGCCACTGGCCCGTCGGCACGAAGCTGCCCGGTGAGACGACGCTCGCCAAGGAGCTCGGCGTGGGGCGTTCCACGCTGCGTGAGGCCCTGCGCGCGCTGGCCGGGGCCGGGCTCGTGCGGCCCCGGCAGGGCGCCGGCGTCTTCGTCGTCGCCACGGAGCCCGTCGCGGACTGGCCGACCCGGCTGCGGCGGGCGGCGGTCACCGACGTGTACGAGGTGCGGATGCTCCTGGAGGTGCAGGCGGCCAGGCTCGCCGCCCTGCGCCGCACCGACGAGGACGTCGCGGCGATGCGGGCCGCGCTCGACGGCCGCAAGGCGGCGGCCGCCGGGGCCGACGCGGAGTTCGTGGACGCCGACATCGCGCTGCACGCGGCGGTCGTGGCGGCGGCCCGCAACCCCGTGCTGACGGATCTGTTCGCGGAGTTCATGCCCGCGCTGCGCCAGGGCCTGATCGACCTGCTCGAACTGACCGACGTACGCGCCGAGGAGGAGAATCACGGCGACGTCGCGCACACCGCGCTGGTGCGTGCCGTCGCGGCGATGGACGCGGAGGAGGCAGCGCGGGTGGCGCAGGCCGAACTCCAGGAGACGCTGCGGTTGTTGCTCACCCAGGACTGATCCGCCACCTCGCGCCCGCCCCTCGCGAGCCCTCCCCCGGCCCCCGGCACGGCACGAGCCCCGGTACGACACGGCCCCAGGGCGCGGCACGGGCCCCGCTACGCCAGCTCACCCGCCACCGCCTTCGCCGCCGCCGCGATCAGGGCGTCCTTCGGCGGGTCGTCGCGCCCGGGGCGGTCGGTCATGACGGCCAGGACGAGCGGGTCGGCGCCGGGCGGCCAGATCAGGGCGATGTCGTTGGCCCGGCCCCAGTTGCCGGTGCCCGTCTTGTCCGCCACCGTCCAGCCCTTGGGGAGACCGGCCCGGATGCGGGTCGCGCCGACGGGCGCGGCGTTGCGCAGCAGCCAGTCCTTGAGCAGTTCCCGCTTGACCGCGGGCAGCGCGTCGCCGAGGACGAGCTCGCGGTAGTCGGCGGCGATCGCCCGCGGCGTGGTGGTGTCCCGCGGGTCCTCGGGGCGTACGTCGTTCAGCTCGGGCTCGTAGTCGTCCATGCGGCTGACGGTGTCGCCGAGCCCGCGCAGATAGGCGGTCAGCCGCGCGGGGCCGCCGATGTCGCGCATCAGCAGGTTGCCCGCGGTGCCGTCGCTGTGGCGGACGGCGGCGTCGCACAGCTGCCTGATCGTCATGCCGGTCGCGATGTGCTTCTCGGTGACCGGCGAGACGGAGTCGACGTCGGCCGCGGTGTACGTGACGCGCTTGTCCAGATGTCCGAGCGGTTTGTGGTGCAGGACGGCCGCCGCGGCGAGCGCCTTGAAGGTGGAGCAGAAGGCGAAGCGTTCGTCCGCGCGGTGGGTGAGCGTGGCACCTGTTCCGGTCGCGAGGGCGAACACGCCCAGGCGGGCGCCGTGTTCACGCTCCAGGGCGGCGAACCGCTTCCTGAGGCGCGCGCCGTCCGCGGACGGCGCGGGGCGGACGGAGTCGCGATCGCCCGCCGAGGACGGGTCGGCGTCCGGACGGTCGGGGCGGTCCGGGCCGCCGCCGGCACCGCACCCGGCCAGCGGCAGGAGCGCGGCCGCCGTCAGCAGGGCACGGCGGGAGAGGTCACGGGCATGGGCGGTCAACGGCAGCCTCCGGCCGGTGGACGTACGGAGCGGACGTACGGAGTGGGCGTACGGACAAACTGCATGCAACCCACCGAGAACGCGCCGCGTCAAGATCCTCCACGCCGGATCAGGCCACTCACCCGCGCCCCTCACCCCCCTCCCTCTCCCCCATAGAGCCGCGCCGAGGCGTCCACGTGCGCGAGCCTGCGCATCGCGTTGAACACCGCCTCGCCGAGCACCGTGCCGACCACCACGCTCTCCACGAGGTCCTCGACGGCGACGCGCCGGTCCACGTACCCGAGGTCGGCGCGGGCGACGAGTTCGGCGGCCTCGGCGTACTCGTCGAGGAGCTCCGTGAACGCCCCGTGCCCGAGCCGGGCCATGGCGGCAAGCGCCCGCGCCAGCTCGTCGGCGGCCGCGTTCGTGTCATGGGTGCGCCAGCCGCGCCGCGCGATGAGCTCTTCGACGGCGGCGTGCGCGGCGGCCGCCTCGGCGTCGTCCTCGGCCTCGCCCTGCGTGCCGAGCCGGCTCGCGGTGGCGCCGAGCACCTTGTGCAGCGGGCGGCCCGGGTCGTCGACGGCGCCGAGCACCTCGGCGATCGCGGCCACCTTCAGACCGCCGACTTCCAGGAGTGCGCGGATCAGGCGCAGCCTGCGCTCGTGCTCCTCGCCGTAGTGCGCCTGGTTGGGGCTGGTCAACTCGCCCTGCGACAGCAGCCCTTCGCGTACGTAGTACTTGATCGTCGGCACCGGCACACCGGTCCTGCGGCTCAACTCACCTATGCGCACGGCCTGTCCACGCTCCCGTTCTCCCCATGACCACTTGCCAACCCCTCACTCCATCATAGATAGTCCCGCTATCGGATAGCAGACAGCGCCACTATCCATTTCGGCAAGGGCAACTCAAGGGGGAGACGCATGTCCTTATGGCGTTCATGGCACCGCCCACTGGTGCTGTTCTCCGCGTCGATGGCCGTCCTGGCCGTCGTCTCCGCGGTCGGACTCGTGGTCGACGACCGGGTCCTCGTGGGCGCGCGGATCTGGTTCAAGCCGTTCAAGTTCGCGGTCTCGTTCGTCGCGTACGGGCTCTCGCTGGCCTGGATGCTGTCGCTGCTCGACCGCGGGCGGCGCACCGGGTGGTGGGCGGGCACGGTGGTGGCGGCGACGAGCGCGCTCGAGATGGTGATCATCACAGGGCAGGTGGTGCGCGGCAGGCGCAGCCACTTCAACCACGAAACCCCGCTCGACGAGGCGCTGTTCAACGCGATGGCCGTCACCGTGGTCGTCCTGTGGCTCGCCACGCTCACCATCGCCGTCCTGCTGCTGCGCGCCCGGACCGCCGACCGCGCGTCCGCGTGGACGATGCGCTGCGGCATCGCCCTCGCACTCGCCGGGGCGGCCGTCGGATTCCTGATGACCCAGCCGGCGCCGGGCCAGGTGCGCGGCACGTCCCCCGTGGTCGGCGCGCACAGCGTGGGCGTGCCGGACGGCGGGCCCTCGATGCCACTGACCGGCTGGTCCACCACCGGCGGCGACCTGCGGATCCCGCACTTCTTCGGCATGCACGCGCTGCAGCTGCTCCCGCTGCTGCTCATGACCCTGATGGCGCTCGCGCCGCGCCACACCCGTCTCGCCGACGACCGGGTGCGGGCGCGGCTCGTCCTGGTCGCGTCGGGAGCGTACGCGGCGGTCTTCGCCCTGGTCCTCTGGCAGGCCCTGCGCGGCCAGCCCTTGATCCACCCGGACGCCGTGACGCTCACGACCGCGTGGCTCATCGCCGCGGCCGCGGCGGCGGGAGCATACGGCGCACTGCGACGCCCCACGCCAACTCGCGCACAGGGCAAGGACCTTGAGCACTCCCGACAGAAGGAGCTCGCGCCGTGACCGGATTCCTCTTCGAGCTCTCCTTCTGGCTGGCGGCGCCGGTCTGGCTCCTCATGATCTTCGCGCCGGGCCAAAGGCTCACGGCCCGGATCGCGGCCTCACCCCTGACCGTCGTCCCGGTTCTCGCCGTCTACGTCACGATGGCGCTGCCCGTCCTCCCCGACCTCTGGGCGGCGGTCAGCAGCCCCGACATCGACGGCTTCCGCGACCTGCTGGCGCAGGCCAACGGCGCGGGAGCGATCTGGGCGCAGGTCATCGCCTGGGACCTGCTGCTGGGTCAGTGGATGTACCGCGAGGGGCGGCGCCTGGGCGCGCACCCGCTGGTGACGGGTCCCCTGCTGGTCCTCACCATCCTGCTCTCGCCGTTCGGGCTCCTCCTCTTCCTGCCGCTGAGGGCGGCTCTCATCCGGCGGCGCGCAGCTTCCGGTACCACCCCGGAGCCATCCCGAACTCCCGCTTGAACGCCTTGGCGAAGGCGAACTCCGAGGAGTACCCGGCCCGTTCGGCCACCGACCGCAGCGGGACGTCGTCCCCGTCTCCACCGACGCCGTGAACCGGCGCGCGAAGGGCGCCCCCGACAGGCTCGTGAGCGCGCCGAGTTCACCCACCGTCCAGGGGTGCCCGGGGTCGCCGTGGATGGCGAGCGGCGCGGCCGGGACGCCCGTCGCCTCGCCCGCCGTCTCACGGCCCTCGGGCGTGGCTTAGTACGTGACCTAGGGCGTGACCTGGGGCGTGGCCCACTCCCGCAGAGCGTCCTCGTTCTCGAAGTCGGCCACGTTCTTGTCCAGCGGCGTCGACGTGTACTGGTGGATCGTCCACTTCGCCCTGATGCGCGGCTTGCCCGCCGTCACGTAGTCGGCGATCCACAGGCCGTCGCCCGCGTAGGACGTGGTGTCCCGGTTCAGCCAGAAATCCCTGTTCGCGTACAAGAGGACCCTGTGCGAAGGCCGCAGCCGCTTCACCTCACGGATGAAGCGGTCCTTCTCCGCGTTCGACGCGGCCGTGTGGTCCCCCGTCCACTCCCAGTCCACCGCCAGCAAGTCCCCCGCCTTCTCGGGGGCCTTGCTCACGAAGTACTCCGCCTGGGCCGTGATGTTGCCCGGCCACAGGAAGTGGTAGAAGCCGACCACGCAGCCGCCGTCGCGCGCCCGTTTCGTCTGTGCGGTCAGCTTCGGATTGACGTACGAACGGCCCTCCGTCGCCTTGATGATGACGAAGGAGAGGCCGTCCGTGCTGAACGTCGTCGACTGGTGTGAGCTGACATCGATGCCACGGATCATGGGCGACCTCCGGGCGGCGTGGGGGGCAGCACGTTCCTGAGCTGTCCTCTTTTCGTGCCCGGTGCCGAGCTCGGCCAACCGTCAACCATCAACCGTTCAACGGAAGATCCCCGTGTGCCCGAGGGAGTAGCGGCCCGGCTGCGGATAGACCGCGAGGCCGTGCGGGCCGTCGCCGACCGGGATGCGGGCCAGCTGCACACCGGTGCGGGTGTCGATGGCGTACACCTCGGAGTCGTAACGCCCGGACAGCCAGAGGGTGTTGCCGTCCGCCGAGACGCCGCCCATGTCGGGGCTGCCGCCCTGGGGCAGCTTCCACTTCTTGGTGAGCCTGTTCTTCGGGAAGTCGAAGACGGAGACGGTACCCTCGCCGCGGTTGGAGACGTACATCTCCTTGGAGTCGCGGCTGACGTACAGGCCGTGGCAGCCCTTGCCCGTGGGCAGCAGCTTGGGCGTCGTGAACTTCTCCCCGTCCAGGACCCACATGCCGTGGGCCATCATGTCGGCGATGTAGAAGGTCTTGCCGTCCGGGGACATCTTCACGTCCTGCGGCATGGCGCCCTCGAAGGGGATCTTCTGCTGGCCGACGATCTTCATCTTCTCGGTGTCGACCTTGAGGAGTTCGCCGGAGAACTCGCAGGACACGATGAAGTAGCGGCCGTCCATGGAGAAGTCGGCGTGGTTGACGCCCGCGCAGGTGACGGGGACGGTCTTGACGCGGTTCATGGTCTTGGGGTCGCGGAAGACGAGTTCGCGGTCCATGGAGGCCATGACGACGGCGTACTTGCCGTTCGGCGTGAAGTAGAGGTTGTAGGGGTCGGAGACCTCGACGGTGCGGCCGGTCTTGCCGGTGACGGGGTCGAGGGCGGTGAGGCTGTCGCCGAGGTCGTTGTTGATCCAGAGCGTCTTCATGTCCCAGGAGGGGACGACGTGCTGGGGCTGGTCGCCGACGGGGATGGTCTCGATGACCTTGAACGTCTTGGGGTCGATGACGGAGACCGTGTCGGACTCGGTGTTGGGGACGTAGACGCGCGGCAGGAACTTCTTCGCCACGGGTGCCAGGGCGTTGGGGCGGTCGGCGGCGTAGGCGTCCTTGGGGTCGAGGACGGGTGGCATGCCGGGCAGGCCGGGGGCGGCCTTGGGTCTGGCGGGTTTGCGGATGCCTTCGTTGCCGAGGGCCTCGTTGGCGCGCTGGTCGCTGCCGCAGCCGGCGAGGGCGGCGAGGACGGCACCGGCGGCGAGCAGGGTCGCGGTGCGCTTGGTGAGGTTGAGGGCGGGGGTCGAGGTGAGGGACATCAGGTCAGCAGCTCCGTGGTCGTGACGGCGCGCAGGCCGCGGCGTTCCAGTTCTTGCAGGACGGCGGGGAGCGCGGCGACCGTGTCCGCGTACCCGAAGTGCAGGCTCACCACGGATCCTTCGCGGATCTCGGCGGCGAGCTTGCGGGTGACGGCGGGGGCGCCGGGCGAGGTGAAGTCGAGGGAGTCGACGTCGTACGAAAGGACGTGGGGGTAGCCCGCGCGGCGGGCGAGGCGTTCGACGAGGGGGGTCGCCGTCCGGGTGCGCGAGGGGCGGAACCAGGTGCCGATGGAGCCGGTGAGGCGGCGCAGGCGGTCGGCGCAGCCGGTGATCTCGGCGTAGGCGTCGGCCTCGGACATGGCGTTGATGTCGAGGTGGTGGTGGGTGTGGTTGCCGAGGTCGTGGCCGCCGTCGAGGATGCGGCGGGCCATGCCGGGGTGCTCGTCGAGCCAGCCTCCGACGGCGAGCACGGTGACCTTGGCCCCGGCCTTCTCCGCCTCGGCGAGCAGCGCCTTCGCGGTGGCGGGGTCGCCCTGCCCGTGGAAGGTGAGGGCGACCTGGGGGCGGGTGCGGGGCCCGTGGACGATCTGCACGGGCAGCCCGGGGAAGCGGCGGGGCGCGGGGGCGGCGGCCGGGGCGGGGCGGGCGGGCCGGGCGGGGCGCGGAGTGACGACCGCGGCCGTCCGCTCGCTCGGCGCACCACACCCGGCGGCAAGCCCCCCGAGAAGCGCGGCCCCCACACCGACGGCCCCCGCTCCCACCCCGGCACGCAGCGCTTCGCGCCGCCGGAGCGGACGGGCTGCCGCCGGGGCGGCGCCGCGGCCCGAGGGGCCGCTGGGGAGTGGCGGGTTGCTGGGGACTGGCGGACCACCGTGAACTGGCAGGCTGCTGGGGACTGGCGGACCACCGTGGACCTGCGGGCTACCAAGGACCGGCGAGCGGCCATGGGGCGGCGGGCCACCGTGGACTGCCGAGCCGCCATGAACCGCCGAACTACCAAGGACCGGCAAGCCACCATGGACCGGCGGACCGCCACGGGCCGCCGAGCCGTCATGAGGCAGAGGGCCGTCGTCTTCGAGTGAACCGTCGTCCTCGCCCGGGCGGGCGGCGTCACGGTCGGGTTTTCCGCCGCCTTCAGGGAACCGACCGCCACCCTGGACCCGTCTGCCGACGCCGTGGCCAGGCGCCCCTTCGCCTGCGGCCGGGCGGCGGCCGTCGGCCCGGCCCACTCGGCCATCCGCCCGACCCGCTCGGCCATCGGCCCGACCCGCTCGGCCGTCAGCCCGGCCCAGGCCGCCGTCAGCCCGGCCCAAGCCACCATCGGCCCGACCCAGGCCGCCATCGGCCCAGCCCGCTCGGCCATCCGCCCGACCCGCTCGGCCATCCGCCCGGCCCGAGCCGCCGTCGCCCGGGCCCGGGCGCCCTGTGGAACGAACCGGTCGGAGGGCGGCTTGCGGCGAGCGGGACGCGCTCGGGCGGTCGGCGTGCTCGTTCGGGCTGCCGTCGGTTCGGCGGGCGGGCTTCCTCTCGCGGCGAGTCACGCGACCATTTAATGCTTGAATCGTCTAATTCACGTTGATTGACCCGCTTTGTCATGGTTCAGGACCCCTGAAGGCGAAGGCGACCACCTCTCCCCCTCGCCGCCCAAGCCTTGCCAATCGCCTGCCACAGGCTCCGCTTAACCAGCGTTTACCAGGCAGGTGTCCCATCTCACCAAGGATTCACCTCTAAAGTGAGATGGTTTGCACCATATGTCCCGATAGGGACTTTTGGATCGGTGGCCCCCGTCTGCCATAGTCGGGGACACGACCCCCATTGACCCGGGCTCAGGTCGTCTTCGGCGTCCGTGGATCACACCCCAGACTTCCACGGCGCTTCACGAAAGCCCCCTCGTGCCGAACATCGGCCACCGGGGGCTTTCGCGTACCGGGACACGCTCGCGCGGAGCCGCTCTCAGCGGTCCGCGACCCGCATCTCGAACCACGTCGTCTTGCCGCGCGGCAGCAGGTCCACGCCCCAGCGGTCGGAGAGCTTGTCGACGAGGAAGAGACCACGGCCGCTCAGGTCCATCTCCTGGACCGGCATCAGACACGGCAGCCCCCGCGAGGGATCGCGCACCTCGACGCGGATCCAGCCGCGCCGCCGCTGCATGCGCAGTCCGAAGACGCGGGCGCCGGTGTGCCGCACGGCGTTGCCGACGAGCTCGGAGACGAGGAGGACGACGTCCTCGGTGAGCTTCGGCGACAGGCCCCAGTGGCGGAGGATCACGACCTGGGCGAGGCGGCGCGCGATGGCTGCGGACTCCGGGCGCGACGGCAGCGGGACCTCCGCGTCCGTCGGATTCCCGAACAACTCGAGCGCCTTGAGCGCGTGTTCGTCCTCTACCGCCGGCGACCAGCGCGCCGCGGTCGCACTTCCGTGCCTCCGCGGCCGTTCGTCGCCCTCCAGCCCCGCCATGCCCTCCATCATGGCCGCCCAGAGCGCTCTCCGGGGCCGTTCCGGCGGAATGAGCCCCCCGGAACCAACCATTCCGGGGGGCCGGTTTGTCATATGCCACTGGCAGATAAGACCTCAAGAAGCTGCTCTGACCTGCGGTAACCACCCGCACACAGGTGATCGCCTACCGCCTCCGACCCGGCAGAGTCAAGGCTCTCTCAAGTCGGCCATAATCCGCTCCTTCGAGGGACCTCCATGCTGACGCTCGTTCAACTGAACGCCCAGGGAAGGCAGTTCAGAGGAACTTCGCCTTGCCCGGACCCTCCTCGACGAAGCTCCGCATGCCCCGCTCACGGTCCTCCGTCGCGAACAGGCCCGCGAACCACGCGCGTTCGATGGCGAGGCCGGTGTCGAGGTCCGTCTCCAGACCCGCGTCGACGGACTCCTTGGCCGCGCGCAGCGCGATGGCCGGACCCTGCGCGAGGCGCGCGGCCCACGCGTGCGCCTGCTCGTACACCTCGGCGGCCGGCACGACGCGGTCCACCAGGCCGATGGCGAGCGCCTCGTCGGCCTTCACCTGGCGCCCGGTGAAGATGAGGTCCTTGGCCTTGGACGGGCCGATCAGGCGGGCCAGGCGCTGGGTGCCGCCCGCACCGGGGATCACACCGAGCAGGATCTCCGGCTGGCCGAGCTTGGCGTTGTCCGCGGCGATACGGAAGTCCGCGCAGAGCGCCAGTTCGCAACCGCCGCCCAGGGCATAGCCGTTCACGGCGGCGACGACGGGCTTGGGGATGCGGGCCACCGCGGTGAAGGAGTCCTGCAGGGCGCCGGCCCGCGCGATCATGCCCGCGTGGTCCATCACCTGCATCTCCTTGATGTCCGCGCCCGCCGCGAACACCTTCTCGCCGCCGTGGATCACCACGGCGCGCACGTCGTCGCGGCGCGTGGCCTCCTCCGCGAGCTCCTTGATGCGGTCCTGGGTGGCGATGTCCAGGGCGTTCATCGGGGGACGGTCGAGCCGGATCGTGCCGACGCCTTCGGCTACTTCGAGGTGTGCAGTCATGACAGGCACGTTAGCGGGGGTTAACCACCAAGGGCCCGGTGCACTTGGTCACAGTGCGCCGGGCCCCTCGTATCAGCAGAGCGGTATTACGCCTTCCACTTCTCCCACGACATGTTCCAGCCGTTGTAGCCGTTCTCCGGCTGGATCTTCTTGTCGGCGGAGTTCTTCACGACGACCACGTCGCCGATCATCGAGTTCTCGAAGAACCAGCCGCCGGGCGTCTTCTTGCTGTAGCCGCCGCGCACGTCGCTCAGGCCGATGCAGCCGTGGCTGGCGTTGGTGTTGCCGAAGGCGCCGCCCGACCAGTAGTTGCCGTGGATGAACGTGCCGGAGGTGGACAGGCGCATCGCGTGCGGGACGTCCTTGATGTCGTACTCGCCGCCGAAGCCGACCGTCTCGCCGTTCATCCGGGTCACCTGGAGCTTCTCGCTGATGACCATCTCGCCGTTGTACGTGGTCGTGCCCGGGGCGCCCGCGGTGATCGGGATCTTCTTGATCTGCTTGCCGTCGCGGACGACCTTCATCTGGTGCGTCTTGGCGTCGACGGTGGAGACCTGGCTGCGGCCGATGGTGAAGTTCAGGGTCTTGGACTGCTTGCCGTAGACACCCGGGCGGCCCTCGACGCCGTCGAGGTTGAGCTTGACGGTGACCTTCGTGCCGGCCTTCCAGTACTTCTCGGGGCGGAAGTCCAGGCGGTCGTTGCCGAACCAGTGGCCCTCGACCGGCACGGACGGCTCGGTCTTGATGTCGATGGCCTTCTCCACGGCCTCCGGGTCGGTGATGCCGCGGGTGAACTTCACCGAGAACGGCATTCCGACGCCGACCTTGGAGCCGTCCTCCGGCGTGAACTGACCTATGAAGGTGTTCTTCGGGGTCAGCGTCGTGAAGGCGATGTCCTTGGCGGACGCGCGGCCCTCGGAGTCCTTCGCCACCGCGTGGACCTTGTACTTCGTGGCCGCCGCGAGGTGGTGCGCGGGCGTCCAACTAGCGCCGCCCGAGGTGATCTTGCCGGGGACCGGGTTGCCCTTGCTGTCCTCGACCTTCACCTCCGAGAGCTTGCCCTTGTCGGCGGATATCTTCAGGGCGCCGCTGGTAGCCACGGCGTCCGCGCCGTCCTTGGGGGCGATCGTCACGACGGCCGCCGAGGGGGCGTTCTTGTCGGCCTTGCCGTCCTTGCCGTCACCGCCCGAGTCCGAGCCGCCTCCCCCGCACGCCGCGACGAAGAGCAGTGCCGCCCCCGACACCACCGCCGCCAGATTCCTGGTACCACGCCCCGCGCGCCGACGCGCGCCAACCGACGTCCCCGATATCGGTCGCCCGTTCAAGATGTGTCTCCCCTCGCACGGCCTGGTCCAGGCCCGCACCCCAGTGCACCCGCGCGTTTCGGACACGCGCAAGCGATAGATAACCACACGGTCCCTGGCGATGACTCCCCGCCAATGTCACCGTTCAGTCCCAACTGCCCCGGGGGTGCGGGCAGACCATGATCACCTGGTGGTCGCCGGCCGATCACCCGGGGATCATCCGCCGATCACCTGGCGATCTCCTGGTGATCTTCCGGGGGATCAGCCGTTCTCGACCCAGTCCTTCCATTCCATGTTCCAGCCGCCGAGGCCGTTGTCAGGAGCGACTTTCTTGTCATCGCTGTTGACCACCTCGACGACGTCCCCGATCAGGCTCCGGTCGAAGAACCAGCCCGCGGGCGTCCGTGAGCTGCCGCCCTTCACGTCGCGCAGGCCCACGCATCCGTGGCTGACATTCGTATTGCCAGGGGCGTTCGGCGACCAGTAGTTGCCGTGCAGGAAGGTGCCGGAGGTCGTCAGGCGCATCGCGTGCGGCACGTCGGGGATGTCGTACTCGCCGCCGAAGCCGACGGTGCGGCTGTTCATGCGGGTCACCTCCAGCATCTCCGTGACCACCATCTTTCCGTTGTACGTGGTGGTCTTGGGGGCGCCCGCGGTGATCGGCACGGTGGAGAGGAGCTCGCCGTCGCGGCGTACTTCCATGGTGTGCTCGGCGGCGTCCACCAGGGAGTGCTGGTGGCGGCCGACGGTGAACGTGAAGCTCTTGTCCTGCAGGCCGTAGACCCCGGGGGCGGCCTGGACGTCGCGCAGGCGCAGGCCGACGGTGACCTTGGTGCCGGGCTTCCAGTACTCCTCGGGGCGGAAGTCCACGCGGGTCTTGCCGAACCAGTGCGGGCGGATGTCGACGGCAGGCCGCGCGGTGACGTGGATGGCGCGCTGGACGGCGGCGCGGTTCTCGATCTCCCGGTTGAACTCCAGGGAGACGATCATGCCGGTGCCGACGGTGGCGCGGTTCTCCGGAGTCACGTATCCGATGAAGCGCTCGTCGGGGACGTAGGTGCGGAAGGTGGTGTGGCGGGCCGAGCGGCGGCCGTGGCCGTCCAGGGCGACGGCGTCGACCTCGTACGTGGCGGCGAGCGCGAGGGGGCCCTCGTCCAACGGCCGCCAGGACATGCCGTCCTCGTCGATGCGGCCCGGCACGTCGAACTCCTGCGCGTCCTGCGTCCGGACGACCTTCACGGACTCCAGGCGGCCGTCGGGGACCTTCACCTCGATGCGTTCGTCGGCCCTGACTCCCTTGCTGTCGTCGCCGGGCGTCACCCGGATCGCGTCCGCGGGCGAGCGCGGCTTGCCGAAGAGTCCGTCGAGTCCGCCGGCGGAGCAGCCCGCCGCCCCGGCCATGAGGCCTGCCCATGTCAGTACGGCGGCCAGCGCGGCCCCTGCGCGCCGTGCGCGCCTCGCAACCTGTCTCACGTGGGTCCCAACGACCGTCCCCCGCTTGGGGAAACGTGAGTGCGACGCACCCGGTGGGCAGAACAGTGGGGAGGACGACGTCAGGGGAGCCGCGGCCGGGACGCCGCACGCCCTTCTTCGCGCGTCGACCGACGGAGCCGCGGGAGGCTGACAGGTGTCGAGCGCACCCGAGCAAGGGGCAGTGCAGGAAGCGCGGGCCACGGCGGGCATCGTGCCCGGAAGGACCGCCCCCACGGTGAACGGCCGTGCGCGTCCGGCGGCGCGCGCGGCGCCCGCGCGGCCCGTGTGGCCAGGGACGCCGACGCCGCTCGGGGCCCGCTTCCGGGTCGGTCCCGACGGGGTGGCGGGCACCAACTTCGCGCTGTGGGCGGGCGGCGCGCAGGCGGTGGAGCTGTGCCTGTTCGACACGGACGGGACCTCGGTGGTCGAGACGCGGTGCCCGCTGACGGAGCTGACGCACGAGATCTGGCACGGCTTCGTGCCGGGCGTGCGCCCCGGCCAGCGGTACGGGTACCGGGTGCACGGCCGCTGGGACCCCTGGACGGGTGCCCGCTGGAACCCGGCGAAGCTGCTCCTCGATCCGTACGCGCGCGCGGTGGACGGCGACTTCGCGCTGCCCGCCGAGGTGTACGGGCATGTGCGCGACTGGCCCCAGCAGCACGTGGCGGACACGGTGCGCGACGACAGGGACTCGGCGCCGTGCGTCCCCAAGGGCGTGGTCGTGCACGACGACGCGCCGGACGACGAGTGGGCGGACGACCGGCGGCCCAAGACACCGTGGGCGGACTCGGTCATCTACGAGCTGCACGTGCGCGGCTTCACCAAGCTGCACCCGGGGATTCCCGAGCAACTGCGCGGTACGTACGCGGGGTTGGCGCACCCCGCGGCGCTCGACCATCTCGTACGCCTGGGGGTCACCGCGGTCGAGCTGCTTCCGGTGCACCAGTTCGCGCACGAGGACCATCTGCTGCGCCGCGGCCTGAGGAACTACTGGGGCTACAACTCGATCGGCTACTTCGCCCCGCACGCGGCGTACGCGGCGTCGGGGACCAGGGGGCAGCAGGTCGGCGAGTTCAAGCGGATGGTGCGGGCGCTGCACGAGGCCGGGATCGAGGTGATCCTGGACGTGGTCTACAACCACACGGCCGAGGCCGGGGAGCTCGGTCCGATGCTGTCCCTGAAGGGCATCGACAACCGCGGCTACTACCGGCTGCAGCCGAACGACGCGCGGCGGTACGCCGATTACACGGGCTGCGGGAACACGCTGCAGGTCGTCCAGCCGCATGTGCTGCGCCTGATCACGGACTCGCTGCGGTACTGGGTCACGGAGATGGGCGTGGACGGCTTCCGCTTCGATCTGGCGGCGGCGCTCGCGCGCTCGTTCCACGACGTCGACATGCTCTCGCCGTTCCTCGCGGTGATCGCGCAGGATCCGGTGCTGCGGCGCGTGAAGCTGATCGCCGAGCCGTGGGACGTGGGGTCCGGCGGCTATCAGGTGGGGGCCTTCCCGCCGCTGTGGACGGAGTGGAACGACCGCTACCGGGGTGCGGTGCGGGACTTCTGGCGGGGCGCGCTGCCGGACGTGCGGGATCTGGGGTACCGGCTCTCGGGGTCGAGCGATCTGTACGCGTGGGGCGGGCGCAGGCCGTACGCGTCGGTGAACTTCGTGACGGCGCACGACGGCTTCACGCTGCGGGACCTCGTGAGTTACGAACGCAAGCACAACGAGGCCAACGGCGAGGGCAACCGGGACGGCTCCGACGACAACCGCTCGTGGAACTGCGGCGCGGAGGGCGAGAGCGACGACGAGCGGATCACCGCGCTGCGGCGGCGCCAGCTGCGCAACCTGATGACGACGCTGCTGCTGTCCACGGGTGTGCCGATGCTGGTGGCGGGCGACGAGATGGGGCGCACGCAGGGCGGCTCCAACAACGCGTACTGCCAGGACAACGAGATCAGTTGGGTCGACTGGGGGCTCAGGGAGGAGCCGGGGTGGCGCGAGCTGTTCGCGCTGACGGCGCGGCTGATCGAGCTGAGACACCGTCACCCGGTGCTGCGGCGGCGGGCGTTCTTCTCGGGGCGGGCGCACTCGGCGGACGGGCTGCGGGACCTGGCGTGGTTCACGCCGGGCGGCGCGGAGATGACGGAGGCCGACTGGTACGCGCCCGCCGCGACCCTCGGCATGTATCTGTCGGGGCGCGACATACCGGGCCGTGACGCGCGGGGCGCGCAGGTCGTGGACGACAGCTTCCTCGCGGTCCTGCACGCGGCGGAGCATCCGTCGAGCTTCGTGCTTCCTGGGCCGCCGTGGGCCGATTCCTACGAGGTCGTGGTGGACACGTCCCTGGAGGACCAGGCGGCGGCGCCGGCCGCCGTGCACCGGGCCGGGGACGCGGTGACGGTGGCGGGGCGTTCGGTGGTGCTGCTGCGGGTGGTCAGCGGCTGACGGGGCCCGGGGAGGGGCGGTGTTTCCGCCGAAGGCCAAATGGTCACTCCTGGTCCGGACCTGAGTCTTGCCCCCGACCTGAGGGGACCCCAAGCTCACCTTATGGACCTGGAGTTGCGGCACCTGAGGACGATCCGGGCGATCGCCGACGCGGGCAGCCTGACCAAGGCCGCCACCGCGCTCGGGCTCGCTCAGCCCGCTCTGAGCGCGCAGTTGAAGCGGATCGAGCGCGCCCTGGGCGGCGAGCTCTTCGAGCGGGGGCGGCACGGTGTGCGGGCCACCGCGCTCGGGGAGTTCGTGCTCGCGCGGGCCCGGGTCGTGCTGCCCGCGGTCAGCGGCCTGCGGGAGGAGGCGCAGCGGTTCGCGCAGGCCTGGGAGGGCGGGGCGGGGTTCCGGCTCGGCGGCATCCACGGGCCGCTGCTCGGCGCCCTGGTGGACCGGCTCGCCGCCGCGCACCCGGGGGTGCCGGTGACCACGCACACCTCCTGGTCGGAGCGGGAGATCGCGTCCCGCACGGCGGACGGGCGCCTCGACTTCGCGCTGGTCGGCACGTGCGGGGCGAGCGCGCCGCCGCAGAGCGACCTCCTGGTGTGGCGCGAGGTGGCCCGTGACCCCGTCTTCGTGATGCTGCCGCTGGGGCATCCGCTGGCGGGCAGCCAGGAGATCGGTCTGGCCGAGCTCGCCGACGAGGCGTGGACGGACGTGCCGGGCGACGGCTGTTTCGGGGACTGCTTCACCGCGGCGTGCGCCCGCGCGGGGTTCACGCCGACGCGCGTGTACGAGACGGACGTCGCGTCCTGCGTCCATCTCGTGCAGGTCGGGCGGGCGGTGGGGCTGTGCAGGGCGACCTTCCCGCCGACCCCGGGCCTGGTGACCAGGCCGCTCACGGGCTCGCCGCTGTACTGGCGGCATCTGCTGGGGTGGCATCCGGCGGCCCCGGCCCACGACACCGCGGCGGCGGTGTTCGCGCAGGCCCGCGCCGCCCACGCCGAGGCCGCGGCGCGCAGCGAGAGCTACACGGCGTGGCTGGCCGCGCCCTCGCCGCGGCAGCCGTGACCCACGCGGGTCCCTCCCCCGGCACGGCGGTGCGCGTGCGGAACGGGTCGGGCCCCGGCGGGCCCGGACGTGGCCGGCCGTGTCGCGTACTCGGGGTGCCGCCGGGCGACCGGGGCGCGCGGCCGGGCCGCCCGGCCCTCGTGTCTTCTCCGGCGCGTCGGCTCGCCTTCTCCGGCGGTTCGTCCCTGCTTCCATAACGCCGGGGACGGGGGTCGACTGACAGCTTCTGAGGGGCAGTTGAGGCTTCTACGGTGTGGGCGATCCCCGCTCGTCCCCGGTACACCGAGGAGACCTCGCATGCTCCCCACCCACCACAGACGCGTCGCCGCGGCGTGTGCCGCGGTCGCCGCGGCCGGTGCGCTGGTCCTCGCCGGGCTGCCCGGCAGCGCGTCCGCCCAGACCGACCCCTCCTCTTCCCCGTCCCTCTCCCCCGCCGAGAGCGCCGCCGTCGACAAGACCTCTCCCGGAGTCTTGCAGGCCATGCAGCGCGACCTCGGCCTCACGTCGGCGCAGGCCGAGGCCCGTCTGGTCAACGAGGCCGAGGCCGGCGCCGTCGCGGGAGCCCTGCGGAACGCGCTCGGCACCACCTTCGCGGGCGCCTGGGTGCACGGCGCCACCTCCGACAAGCTGACCGTGGCCACCACCGACGCCGCCGAGGTCGACACGATCGAGGCCAAGGGGGCACGGGCCGAGGTCGTGCGGCACTCGACCGCCCGACTGGACGCGGCGAAGGCCGAGTTGGACCGTGCCGCGAAGAAGACGGCGACGCGTGACGCGCCCGTCTGGTACGTCGACGTGCGCTCCAACGCGGTCGTGCTGCGGGCCGTGAAGGCCTCCGCCGCCGACCGCCTCGTCTCCGCGGCGGGCGTGGACTCCTCGCTCGTACGCGTCGAGAGGACCAGGGAACGGCCGCGCCCGCTGTACGACATCGTGGGCGGGGACGCGTACTACATGGGAGGCGGCCGCTGCTCGGTCGGCTTCTCGATCACCAAGGGGACCCAGCAGGGCTTCGCGACGGCGGGGCACTGCGGGCGCGCGGGCACGGCGACCACCGGCTACAACCGGGTGGCCCAGGGCACGTTCCAGGCATCCATCTTCCCTGGCAGGGACATGGCCTGGGTCGCCACCAACTCCCAGTGGACCGCCACCCCGTACGTGAAGGGCCAGGGTGGCCAGAAGGTCGGCGTCGGGGGCTCCACGCAGTCCCCGGTGGGTGCGTCGATCTGCCGGTCCGGCTCCACTACGGGGTGGCACTGCGGCACCATCTCGCAGCACAACACCAGTGTCACCTACCCCGAGGGCACCATCAACGGCGTGACCAGGACGACGGTCTGCGCCGAGCCGGGCGACTCGGGCGGCTCCTACATCTCCGGGAGCCAGGCACAGGGCGTCACCTCGGGCGGCTCGGGCAACTGCCGCAGCGGCGGCACCACGTTCCACCAGCCGATCAATCCGCTGCTCCAGCAGTTCGGCCTGACGCTGAAGACCACGGGCGGCGGCGACCCCGACCCCGGCGAGCCCGAGCCCGGCGGCACGTGGGCTGCGGGCAAGGTGTACGCCGCCGGTGACTCCGTCACGTACGGCGGGTCCACGTATCGCTGCCTGCAGCCGCACCAGGCTCAGCCCGGGTGGGAGCCGCCGAACACTCCCGCTCTGTGGGAAGCCGTGTAGCGGTGATCTGTCGGCCGCGGGATTCTCGGCTGGGTGCGCAGTTCCCCGCGCCCCTTCGGGGCACAGACGCCCCGACGCTCAGCCGAGAATCCCGCGGCCGAAGGCCGTCGCCACCGCCGCCGCCCGGTCCTTGACGCCCAGCTTGCCGTAGATGTGGGTGAGATGCGTCTTGACCGTGGCCTCGCTGATGAAGAGTTCGGCGGCGATCGCGCGGTTCGACGTGCCCTTGGCGACGAGCGCGAGCACCTCCCGCTCACGGGTGCTCAGCGGCTCGTTGCCGGGGGCGCGCACGCGTGAGACGAGGCGGGAGGCGACGGCGGGCGACAGGACGGTGCGGCCCTCGGCGGCGGCGCGCACCGCGGTGAACAGCTCGTCGCGCGGGGCGTCTTTGAGCAGATAGCCCGTCGCGCCCGCCTCGATCGCGGGGAGCGTGTCGGAGTCCGTGTCGTACGTGGTGAGGACCAGGACGCGGGCGCGGGCGCCGCGCCGGGTGAGCTCGGCGATCGCGTCGACGCCGCCTCCGCCCGGCATGCGCAGGTCCATCAGGACGACGTCCGGATCGAGTTCGGCGGCCAGGGCCACCGCCTCGACGCCGTTCGAGGCCTCGCCGAGCACCTCGAAGCCGGAGGCCGACTGGAACATTCCGCGCAGGCCGTCGCGGACGACGGGGTGGTCGTCCACGACGATGAGAGTGATCACTTCAGTGCTCATGGCGCACCAACGGTACGCGAGCGGACACCGCGGTCCCACCGCCCGGTTCGGACTCCACGGTGAGGGAGCCCGCGATGCGTTCGGCGCGGGCCCGCATGCCGTCGAGGCCGAAGCCGCCGGCGCCGGAGCGGGCCGGCAGGGCGAGCGGGTCGAAGCCCCGGCCGTCGTCGCGGACGTCCAGGATGACCTCGTCGCCCATGAAGGAGAGGGTGACGCCGAGGCGGGCGGCACCGGCGTGCCGGGCGGCGTTGGACAGCGCCTCCTGGACGATGCGCAGGAGGGTCGCCTCGATCTCGTCGTGCAGGTGCTCGGCGGTGCCGGTGAGGGTGAAGTCGGCGCGCGCCCCGGTGCGTTCGGCCCACTCGGCGACCGTCTTCTTCAGCGCCTCGGGGAGCGTGTCGTGCTCCAGGGCCGTCGGGGAGAGGTTGTGCACGGAGCGCCGGGCCTCGCCCAGGCTGTGCCGGGCGAGGGCGGCCGCGCGGTCCAGGTGCTCTCTGGACAGCTTCGCGTCCTCGGCGTTCGCGACGACCTGGAGCTGGGCGATGATGCCGGTCAGGCCCTGCGCGATGGTGTCGTGGATCTCGGCGGCGAGCCTGCGCCGCTCGTCGGCGACGCCCGCCTCGCGGGCCTGGAGGAGGAGTTGGGCATGCAGGGCCGCGTTCTCGTCCATGGCCTGCTGGAGCGCGGTGTTGGTGCGTTCCAGCTCGATGATGGTGGCGGCCTGGACGCGGGCGCGCTCGTCCTCCTGGGCGGCGAGGTGCGCGAAGACGGTGAGCAGCGCGACGTTCACCGCGATAAGGCCGCCGAAGACGATCCAGCCGAGTTCGTCGTCGGGCGGCAGGCCGCCCGACTGTGAGCCCGACATGGTGACGGCGGTGGCGAAGAGACCCGGCTTGACCAGGCGTGGGGGCAGCAGCCGTTCGGCGCCGAAGTAGCCGAGTACGGCGTAGAACGCGAAGAACGGGTTGATCCAGGCGAGGACGAACGCGATGGCCCAGCGCAGGGCGTAGTAGGCGATGCCCGCGGGTGAGGGCTCCGGGCGGGTCGGCGCGAGCCTGCCCCACCACAGCTGGAGCGCGCATCCCGCCCCGACCAGGCCCCAGGCCAGGTGCCAGTCGCCGCGGCCCATCCCGACGACGTCGCCCGTGGCGAGCCCCATGACGAGGCTGAACCCGAGGAGGACGTAGGGACCCCAGCGGTGGAACTGGGCCCACCGCTGCTCGATCGTCTTCACGGCCTCCGCCGAACTGGTGCTCACCGCACCAGTGTCCGCCATGGACCAGGCCACCCCCGGGTCACTCCCACCGGAACCAGCGCGCGGCCGCCGTGGCGAGGACCACGGTCCACAGGGCGAGGACGCCCAGGTGGGACCAGGCGGGCCAGTCGCCGGCCGCCGCGTCGCCCAGGGCCTGCGCGGCGGCGCCGAGCGGGGTGAGCTCCACGACGCGGGCGAGCGCGTCGGGCATCGCCTGCACGGGCAGCCAGACGCCCGCGCTGAACATCATCGGGAAGAAGACGGCGGAGCCGATCGCGCTCGCGGCCTTCGTGGTGCGGGCGAGCGCCGAGACCAGGGCGCCCAGCGCGAGGCCGCTCAGCACGGCGAGGGCCAGCGCGAGGGCGTACCCGAAGGGCTGGCTCGGCAGCTCCACGTCGAAGACGAGGCGGCCCACGGCCAGCGAGAGCAGGGCCGAGACGAGGGCGGCCGCGCCGTGGATGCCCATCTGCGCGCCGAGCACGGCGGAGGGCCTGACCGGCGTGGCGGACATGCGGCGCAGGATCCCGCGTTCGCGGTAGCCGGTGACGAGCGGCGGCATCGCCTGCAGGCCCGCCATGATCAGCGAGAGGAGCACCGAGACGGGGACGTAGGTGTCGACCAGGCGCAGGCCGCCGAGCGAGGCGTCGGTCTCGCGGAAGGAGGGGATGGAGCCGAGGATCACCAGGAGCAGGGTGGGGAACGCCATGATCCAGAAGAGGGCTCCCGGCTCGCGGCGGAAGAGGCGGAGCTCGGCCTTGAGGACGGCGGCCGAGGGGGTGGTCTTCGTGGCGGCATGGGGTGCGGCGACGGCGGTGGTCATGCCTTGGCTCCCGTCAGGTCGAGGAACGCGTCGTCCAACGTGGCGTCGGCGACCCGGAGTTGGTGGGCGGTGATGTGGTGCCTGGCGAGCAAGGTGATCGCGGCGTCCACGGTCGCGTCGGTGCCGCCCAGGGTGTAGCGGCCGGCGCGGTACTCGACGGAGGTGACGGCGGGCAGCGCCGCGAGCAGGCGCTCGTCCAGCGGCGCGGACGGCGTGAAGGACATGACGGTGGAGTTCGCGGCCCGGCTGATCAGTCCCGCCGGGGTGTCGAGGGCGGCGACCCCGCCCCGGTCGATGACCGCGATGCGGTCGCACAGGCGCTGGGCCTCCTCCATGAAGTGGGTGACGAGGAGGACGGTGACGCCGCTGTCGCGTACGTCCTCGATGAGCGCCCAGGTGTCGCGGCGGGCGCGCGGGTCGAGGCCGGTGGTCAGCTCGTCCAGGACGACGACCCGCGGGCTGCCGATCAGGGAGAGCGCGATGAACAGGCGCTGCTTCTGGCCGCCGGAGAGCTTCGCGAAGCGGGTGTCGAGCTTGTCGGTCAGGCGCAGGCGTTCGGCGAGCGGCCGCCAGTCCGCGGGGTTCGGGTAGAACGCGGCGTACAGCTCCAGGGCCTCGCGGACGGTGAGCTTGGGCTGCAGCTCGCTCTGCTGGAGCTGCGCGCCGAGGATGCGGGTGAGCTGTCCGTGGTCGGTGACGGGGTCGAGGCCCGCGACGCGGACGCGGCCGGAGTCGGGGACGCGCAGGCCCTCGACGCACTCGACGGTGGTGGTCTTGCCCGCGCCGTTCGGGCCGAGGATGCCGAAGATCTCGCCTTCCTCGACGGCGAAGGAGACGCCGTCGACGACGGTGCGTCCGGCGTAGGCCTTCTTGAGTTCGTGCACTTCGATGAGGGGCATGCGTCGAGAATCACCGGTGGGCGGGGGTGCGGACATCGTCCGTCGCGCTCGAGGACGCATCAGCCGATCGGTTGATGGAGGGGTACGACCACACCGGGTGCCCTGTCCGAAACGTCGCTGTGCGCAGAGCAAAACTCGGTGGGCTCTGTCAGTGGCGATCCGTAGGCTCGCCCCTGATGCCGAAATCAGATGCACCTGCCAAGGATCGGTCCACCGTCCGGACTCTGCTGCGGCTGTGGCCCTATGTGCGTCCGGTCCGAACCCGCCTGTTCACCGCGGCGTTCGTCGCGATCATCGCCTCCTGTACGGGGCTCGTCTTCCCCCTCGTACTGAAGTGGATGGTGGACGGCCCGGTGGCCGACCGGGATCCGCAGGGGGTGTGGCTGGGGGCGCTCCTGCTGCTTCTGCTCGGCCTCGCGGAGGCGCTGCTCTTCGGGCTGCGGCGGTGGCTGGTGGCGCGGCCGCTCGCGGGCGTGGAGGCGTCGATGCGGGCGGATCTCTACCGCCATCTGCAGCGGCTGCCCGTGGCCTTCCACGACCGGTGGGCGTCGGGGCAGTTGCTCTCGCGCGGCACCACCGACCTGATGCTGCTGCGGATGTTCCTCGCCTTCCCGCTGACGTTCCTCCTCGTCAACGGCGCGACCATCGTGGTCGGCGTGATCATCCTGCTCGGCCAGGACTTCACGCTCGGCCTGGTGCTCCTCGCGCCCGTGGCGCCGATGGTGATCGTCCTCGCGTACTACGAGGGGCGGTTCACCGCCGTGGCCCGGCGCGCGCAGGACCAGGTCGGCGACCTGACGACGGTGGTCGAGGAGAGCGTGCTCGGCATCCGCATCATCAAGGGCTTCGGACGCCACCGCAGCCAGGCGCGGGCCTTTCGCGAGCTGTCGCACACGCTGCGCGGCACCGAGCTGGCCAAGGCGCGGATCCTCGCCGCGATCAACGCCGTGATCATGGCGCTGCCGGAGGCCGCGATCGGGGCGGCGCTCGTGCTCGGCACGGTGCGGGTCGCGGACGGCGACCTGTCCGCGGGCACCCTGGTCGCCTTCCTGTCCACGGCGCTCGCGCTGCGCTGGCCGGTGGAGTCGATCGGCTTCCTGATCGCGATGTGCCAGGAGTCGGCGACGGCCACGGAGCGGTACTTCGAGGTGATGGACGCCGAGCCGGAGGACCCCGCGGCCGCCCCCACCCCCGCGGTCGCCGCCGAGAAGGCGTCCGCCGCCCGGGCCGCCGAGGACGGCGGACTGCGGTTCCACGCCGTGGAGTTCCGCTACCCCGACGCCCCGCCGGACGCACCTCCCGTCCTGGACCGCGTCGACCTGCACATACGCCCCGGCGAGACCATGGCCCTCGTCGGCGCGACCGGCAGCGGCAAGACGACGCTGACCGCGCTGGTGCCGCGGCTGCACGAGATCACCGGCGGCCGCATCACGCTGGACGGCGAGGACATCACGGCGATGGACCGCGAGCGGCTGCGCACGCTGGTGTCCGTGGCCTTCGAGGAGCCCACGCTCTTCTCCGCGACGGTCGGCGAGAACGTCCTGATGGGAGCCGGAAAGGGCGCGGGCGAGGCCGAGTTGGGCCGCGCCCTGGACGTGGCGCAGGCCGACTTCGTCCGTGCGCTGCCCCAGGGCAGCGGCACCCAGGTCGGCGAGCAGGGCCTGAGCCTGTCCGGCGGCCAGCGACAGCGCCTCGCGCTGGCCCGCGCCGTGGTGGGCCGCCCCCGCTTCCTGGTCCTGGACGACCCGCTCTCCGCGCTCGACGTGCACACGGAGGCGCTGGTGGAGGCGGCGCTGCGGCGGGTCCTCGCGGACACGACGGCGCTGATCGTGGCGCACCGGCCCTCCACCGTCCAGCTCGCGGACCGCGTCGCCCTGCTCTCCGGCGGCCGCGTCGCCGCCGTCGGCACCCACCAGGAACTCCTGCGGGAGAACGCGGAGTACGCCTGGCTGATGTCGGGAGCCGAAGCCGACCACACCGCCGAGGAGGCTGCCCGATGACCACCTCGTCGACGTCCACGCCGTGGACCACGGAGCCGGGGCGCGAGGAGGGGGCGGACGGCGACGGCCCCGTCGGGACGCCGGGCGGCCCCGCCGGCGCCGAAGACCCCTTCGACAAGGACGAGTTGCCCGCGGCAACGGGCGCCACCCTCGGGCTGCTGCGCTCGCTGCTCTCGCCGCTGCGCGGCCGCGTCGTCCTGGCGACCGTGCTGCTCCTCGTGCAGCAGGCCGTCGTGCAGGCGGGGCCGCTGCTCGTCGCGTACGCCATCGACCGCGGGGTGCCCGCCGTGCGCGCCGACGACTACGGCCCGCTGATCGCCGTCGCCGTCGGCTATCTGCTCTGCGCGGGCGCGTCGGGCGCCCTGCAGTACGCGTTCGTCGTCGCCTCCGCGCGCGTCAACCAGGACGTACTGCTCGACCTGCGCGGCCGCATCTTCCGGCACGCGCAGGCGCTGAGCGTCGACTTCCACGAGCGGTACACCTCGGGAAGGCTCATCTCCCGCTCGACCACGGACGTCGAGTCGCTGCGGGAGCTGCTCGGCGAGGGGCTGCAGGAGCTCGTCACGGTCCTGCTGTCCTTCGTCTACATCTCGGCGATGCTGCTCTGGCTCGACCTCGGTCTCGGCGCGGTGGCCGTGGCGTCGTTCGTGCCGCTCTGCCTCCTCATCCGTCGCTACCAGCGGCGCGCGGGGGCGATGTACCGCGAGCGCTCGACCGCCATCGCCGCCGTCATCGTGAAGTTCGCGGAGACGATGAACGGCATCCGCCCGGTGCGGGCGTTCCGCAGGGAGCGGGCCAACGACGCGGAGTTCGCCGCGCTCAACGACCGGCACGAGCGGACCAACGGCGACGCGATCCTGGAGATGGCCCGCTATGTGGTCGGCTCGCGGCTCGTCGCCAACACCGCCGTGGCCGGCATCGTGCTGTGGGGCGCCCACCGCGTCGCGGACGGCGGGCTCGCGCTCGGTGTGCTCGCCGCCGCCGTGCTGTACCTGCGGCGCCTGTACGACCCGATCGACCGGCTCGGCATGTTCCTCAACTCCTACCAGTCGGCGGCCGCTTCCCTGGAGAAGATCGCGGGCCTGCTCGCCCAGACCCCGACGGTGCCCGAACCGGAGGCCTGCGCCGCGCACGCCCTGCCCGCCCTGGAGTCCGCGCACCCGGGCCGCGAGGTCCGCTTCGACGGGGTGCGGTTCGCCTACCGCACCGGTGGCGAGGTGCTGCCGCGCTTCGACCTGACGCTGCCCGCCGGGCAGACCGTGGCCGTGGTCGGCTCCACCGGAGCGGGCAAGTCCACGCTGGCGAAGCTGCTCGCCCGCTTCTACGACCCGACGGAAGGCAGCGTGCTGCTCGACGGCGTCGACCTGCGGGACCTCACGGGCGCCGAGCTGCGGCGCGGCGTGGTCATGGTGACGCAGGAGGCGTTCCTGTTCTCCGGGACCGTCGCGGAGAACATCGCGATCGGCAGGCCCGACGCCACGCGCGAGGAGATCGAGCGCGCCGCGAAGGCCATCGGCGCCCATGACTTCATCGCCTCGCTCCCCGACGGGTACGACACCGACGTACGCAAGCGCGGCGGCCGGATCTCCGCGGGCCAGCGGCAGTTGGTGGCCTTCGCGCGCGCCCTGCTCGCCGACCCCGCGGTGCTGATCCTCGACGAGGCGACCAGCTCGCTGGACATCCCGGGTGAGCGGGCCGTGCAGCGCGCCATGCACACGGTGCTGCGCGGCCGCACCGCCGTGGTGATCGCCCACCGGCTCTCCACCGTGGAGATCGCCGACCGGGTGCTCGTCATGGAGGGCGGCCGGATCGTGGAGGACGGCAGTCCGGCCGAACTGATCGCGGGCACCGGATCGTTCGCGGATCTTCATCGCGCCTGGCGGAACAGTGTGGTGAGCTGATCCCATGACGGATCTTGTTGTTGCGCCGCTGTACCAGGGCTATCCGGGGGTCGCCTTCGGCGGGTACGTCGCCGGGCTGCTCGCCGAGCGTGCGAGCGCGCAGACGGTGCGCGTGGACTTCCGCGCCAAGACGCCGGTGGGCGAGCCGGTGCTCCTGGCCGGTGACCCGGACGGCGGCGCGCGGCTCACCGACCGCGCGGGCACCGCCCTGGCCGTGGCGACGCCCGCGCCCGAAGCGGCCCTCACCGCGCCGCCCGCCCCTTCCTGGGACGAGGCCGCGGCCGCCACCGAGGCCTACCTCGCGGCGCCGCCCCTGCTCGCCGAGGAGGACGTCGACTGCTTCGGCTGCGGCAAGCGGGCGCCGGGCAGCGGTCTGCTGCAGCACTGCATGCCGGTGCCGGGGCGGGACATGGTCGCCACGGCCTGGGTCCCGCACGCCTCCTTCGCCGACGCCGACGGCCTGTTCAGGCCCGACCTGGTCTGGGCCGCCCTGGACTGCCCGAGCGCGGCGGCCGGGATCCTGCTGGGCGGCCTGCGCATGGGCGCGGTGACGGCGGCCCTGACGGGGCGGGTGCTGCGCCCGGTGACGGCGGGCGAGCGCCACATCACGTACGCCTGGCTGCTGCACGAGTCGGGCCGCAAGCACACGATGGGCGTCGCGGTGGCCACGGCCAAGGGCGAACTGTGCGCGCTGGGCGAGGCGTTGTGGATCGACCCCCGCACCTCCTCGGCCGCCTGAGGCCGAAATCAGCCTCTCCGGCGCTTGAGGAGCGGGATCCGGGGCGGAGCCACGAGTCGGCCACCACGGCTGTCCCAGGCCGAGCCCCCGTACCGCCGAGGACCTCCGCATAACGAACGCCCTCCACCGGCCAACGGACCATTTCCGGCCAACTGTTGACGCGCCCCTGACAGCAACACCGCTCTGGTGTCACTCTTCCCCTCGACCGTCGCACAGTCTTCAACAACGTGACGGTTTCTCAGCGCAATGCCCTGTGTGCACCGCCCAGTTCTGCGTTCCGCCTTGCTCTGCCCGGACGGCGACCCAGCCGCCCGGTAGTTCTGGCCGCGCACCCCCGCGGCCGCGCAGAAGGAGTCCGTGTTGAGAAACACCTCCCACAGACGCACCGCCGCCGTCGGCGCTCTCTCCGCCGTCGCCGCTCTCCTCGCCGTGGCCGTCCAGGCCGGACCCGCGACCGCCGACAACCCCGGTTCCGCGAACGCGCCGAAGGCCGCCACGGCCCAGAAGCTCGGGAAGGTCGACCCCGGCGCCCTCGCCGCCAGGCTCACCCCCGCCCAGCGCGCGGAGCTGATCCGCGACGCCAACGCCACCAAGGCGGACACCGCCAAGGACCTGGGCCTGGGCGCCAAGGAGAAGCTCGTCGTCCGCGACGTCACCAAGGACCGCGACGGCACGGTCCACACCCGCTACGAGCGCACCTACGACGGCCTGCCCGTCCTCGGCGGCGACCTGGTGGTCGACACCGCGAAGTCCGGCAGGACCGAGGGCGTCACCAAGGCCGCCAAGGCGCAGCTCAAGGGCATCGACCTGAGCGCCGACATCAAGGCGTCGGCCGCCGAGAAGCAGGCGCTGGCCGCCGCGAAGAGCGAGGGCTCGAAGAAGACCGAGGCGGACCGGGCACCGCGCAAGGTCGTGTGGATGGCCAAGGGCGAGCCGACTCTCGCGTACGAGACCGTGGTCGGCGGCCTGCAGCACGACGGGACGCCGAACGAGCTGCACGTCGTCACGGACGCCGCGACCGGCAAGAAGCTCTTCCAGTGGCAGGGCATCGAGAACGGCACGGGCAACACGCAGTACAGCGGCCAGGTCACCCTGGGCACCGCGCAGTCGGGGTCGAACTACACGCTCACCGACACCGGCCGCGGCAACCACAAGACGTACAACCTGAACCGCGGCACCTCGGGCACCGGCACGCTCTTCTCCGGCCCCGACGACATCTGGGGCAACGGCCAGGCCTCCAACGCGGAGACCGCGGGCGCCGACGCCCACTACGGCGCCGCGCTCACCTGGGACTACTACAAGAACGTGCACGGCCGCAGCGGCATCCGCGGCGACGGGGTCGGCGCGTACTCGCGGGTCCACTACGGCAACAACTACGTCAACGCCTTCTGGTCGGACTCCTGCTTCTGCATGACGTACGGCGACGGCGCGAACAACGCCAAGCCGCTGACCTCCATCGACGTGGCGGCCCACGAGATGACGCACGGCGTCACCTCCGCGACCGGCAACATGACCTACAGCGGTGAGTCCGGCGGCCTGAACGAGGCCACCTCGGACATCTTCGCGGCGGCCGTCGAGTTCGGCGCCAACAACCCGCAGGACGTGGGCGACTACCTCGTCGGCGAGAAGATCGACATCCGCGGCAACGGCACCCCGCTGCGCTACATGGACAAGCCCTCCAAGGACGGCTCGTCCAAGGACTCGTGGTACTCCGGCATCGGCAACATCGACGTGCACTACTCGTCCGGTGTCGCCAACCACTTCTACTACCTGCTGAGCGAGGGCAGCGGCAAGAAGGAGATCAACGGCGTCCAGTACGACTCGCCGACCTCCGACGGCCTGCCGGTGACCGGCATCGGCCGCGACAAGGCGTCGCTGATCTGGTTCAAGGCGCTCACCACGAAGTTCACGACGACCACCAACTACGCGAACGCGCGCAGGGACACCCTCCTGGTCGCCGGTGAGCTGTACGGCACCTCCAGCGCCGAGTACGCGGCCGTGGCGCACGCCTGGGCGGCCGTGAACGTCGGCAGCCGTCCCGGCGGCGAGGTGCCCGGCACCGACTTCGAGAACACCACTGACGTCAACATCCCGGACAACGGCGCCGCGGTCACCTCCTCGGTCAACGTCACCGGCCGCACCGGCAACGCGCCGAGCGCCCTGAAGGTCGCCGTGGACATCGTGCACACCTGGCGCGGTGACCTGAAGGTCGACCTGATCGCCCCCGACGGGACGGCCTACGTCCTGAAGGCGGCCAGCGGTTCGGACTCCGCGGACAACGTCAAGGAGACGTACACGGTCAACGCCTCGTCCGAGGTGGCCAACGGCACGTGGAAGCTGCGGGTCCAGGACGTGGCCGCGCAGGACACCGGCTACATCAACAGCTGGAAGCTCACTTTCCCGTAAACGACCGCATCCTGAGAACCGCTGCGCGAGCAACCGCGCACCGTGACGGCGCCGCCCCGGGTGAATCAACTCCCCGGGGCGGCGCGCTCGTTCCGGATGAATGCCGTTAACAGCTTGTTCGCATTCCGTAAGTTGACCATCGCTCAACGGACGATTTCCGGCCAACATCCATTCAAGGGCTGACATGTACCTGGCTCGAATGACACTCTTCCCTCGCACCACACAGGAATCACACCCGCACCGCGTCTTCCATGCCCGGGTAGTCCCCCATGCCACCTGGGCCCCCCACAGAAGGAGCCTGCGTGACCCCCCACATATCCCGTAAGCGTTCAACTCTGGCCATCGCCACCGCCGTTGCCGCCGGAGCGCTGCTCACCGCCGGGCTGACCACCGGCGCCTCCGCCCAGCCGGACAAGGACGCCACCCTGGCCGGCGCGCCCGTCAGCCTCTCGGCGTCGGCCCGCGCGGACCTGCTGCAGGACGCGAGCGCGGACAAGGCCGCCACCGCCGACAGGATCGGCCTGGGCGCCAAGGAGAAGCTCGTCGTCCGCGACGTCGTCAAGGACGCCGACGGCACCACCCACACCCGTTACGAGCGCACCTACGAAGGACTGCCCGTCCTCGGCGGCGACCTCGTCGTGCACACCGCGAAGAGCGGCAAGCTCAAGGGCGTCACCAAGGCCACGAAGGCCACCGTGAAGGTCGCCACGACCGACGCGAAGCTCGCCAGGTCCTCGGTCGCCGAGGCCGCCGAGACCACGGCCGCCAAGGCGAAGACCGCCAAGGCCGACGCGCAGGCTCCGCGCAAGGTGATCTGGGCCGCCACCGGCAAGCCCGTCCTCGCGTACGAGACCGTCGTCACCGGCATGCAGAAGGACGGCACGCCGAGCAGGCTGCGCGTCGTCACGGACGCCGCGACCGGCAAGAAGCTCTTCCAGCAGCAGGAGATCGAGAACGCCACCGGCAACAGCCAGTACAGCGGCAAGGTCGAGATCGGCTCCAAGAAGGGCACGAGCGGCTTCGAGCTGACCGACGACTCGCGCGGCGGCCACTCCACGTACAACCTGGCCAACGGCCAGGGCGAGGGCAAGATCTTCACGGACGACGACGACACGTGGGGCAACGGCAAGCCGGACGACGTCCAGACCGCCGGTGTCGACGCCGCCTACGGCGCCCAGCTCACCTGGGACTACTACAAGAGCGTCCACGGCCGTGAGGGCATCAAGGGCGACGGCAAGGGCGCGACGTCGCGCGTCCACTACGGCGACAGCTACGTCAACGCCTTCTGGGACGACAGCTGCTTCTGCATGACGTACGGCGACGGCGAGGGCAACAAGAAGCCCCTCACCGAGATCGACGTCGCGGCCCACGAGATGACGCACGGCGTCACCTCGGCCACCGGCAACATGGAGTACAGCGGCGAGTCCGGCGGCCTGAACGAGGCCACCTCCGACATCTTCGCGGCGGGCGTCGAGTTCAACGCCAAGAACGCCGAGGACGTCGGCGACTACCTCGTCGGCGAGAAGATCGACATCAACGGCGACGGCACCCCGCTGCGCTACATGGACAAGCCCTCCAAGGACGGCTCGTCCCTGGACAGCTGGAGCGAGGACGCGGGCAACGTCGACGTCCACTACTCCTCGGGCATCGCCAACCACTTCTTCTACCTGCTGTCCGAGGGCAGCGGCGCGAAGGAGATCAACGGCGTCAAGTACGACTCCCCGACCGCCGACGGCTCCAAGGTCGAGGGCATCGGGCGCGACAAGGCCGAGAAGATCTGGTTCAAGGCCCTGACGACGTACTTCACGTCGACCACCGACTACAAGGCGGCCCGTGAGGGCACGCTGAAGGCGGCGTCCGACCTGTACGGTGCGGACTCCGCGGAGTACAAGGGCGTTGAGGCGGCCTGGACCGGTGTCAACGTGAAGTAGAAGACTGCGCAGTTCCCCGCGCCCCTCATAGGGGCGCGGGGAACTGCGCGATCAGCCACGACGAGCCCGCAGCCGACTCACCGCATCAACACCCCCGCCTCCTCCCCCGTGGCCTCGGACGGCACCGCCACGAGCCCCAACTCGGCCCCGTTGGACAGCAGTCGGTGGGACGGCAGGATCCGCACGGTGTACCCGAAGGGCCCGGTCCTGTCCAGCGCGAGCGGCCCTTCGTACACGCGCCGCCCCTCCCCGTCGGGACCACTGGTCGGCTTCAGCGGAACCGGAGAGGCGTCCGCGATGTGGTCCTCGGGATCCACCCGCCCCGCGATGGCCTGCACCTCGACGTCGTCCGGCGTCAGCTCCCCCAGGACCACCCGCACCCGCAGGGACAGCGTGGCGCCCAGCTCCGCGGTGGCTCCGGTCGCCGAGGCCTCCACGTGGTCGACGGCGACGCGCGGCCAGGCGGCGCGGACGCGGGCCTTCCAGGCGGCGAGCTCCCCGGCGGCCGTCACGTCCAGGGCCCGGTGGGCGCGCGCGGCCGGGACGTACAACTCCTCGACGTACTCGCGCACCATGCGCCCCGCGAGGACCTTCGGGCCGAGGCGGGTCAGCGTCCTCCTGACCATCTCGATCCAGCGGTCGGGCAGGCCGCCGGGGCCCTGTTCGTAGAAGCGGGGGGCGACGCGGCGCTCCAGGAGGTCGTAGAGCGCGGCGGCCTCCAGGTCGTCGCGGCGGTCGTCGTCGGTGGCGGCGCCGTCCGCGGTCGGGATGGCCCAGCCGAAGTCCGGCTCGAACCATTCGTCCCACCAGCCGTCCAGGACCGAGAGGTTGAGCGCGCCGTTCAGGGCCGCCTTCATGCCGCTCGTGCCGCACGCCTCCAGGGGCCGCAGCGGATTGTTCAGCCACACGTCGCAGCCGGGGTAGAGCTTCTGCGCCATCGCCATGCCGTAGTCCGGCAGGAACACGATGTGCCGGCGCACCCGCGGGTCGTCGGTGAACCTGACCAGGTCCTGGATGAGCCGCTTGCCGCCGTCGTCCGCCGGGTGCGCCTTGCCCGCGACGACGATCTGGACGGGCCGCTCGGGGTGGCGGAGCAGCTCCATCAGCCGGTCGCGGTCGCGGAGCATCAGCGTGAGGCGTTTGTACGAGGGGACGCGGCGGGCGAAGCCGATCGTGAGGACGTCCGGGTCGAGGACCTCGTCGATCCACCCCAACTCGGCGGAGGCGGCGCCGCGCCCGCGCCACGCGTCGTACAGTCGCCGCCTGACCTCGTCGACGAGCTGCCCGCGCAGACAGCGGCGCAGCTCCCAGATGTCGGCGTCCTGGATGTCGGCCACGGCGTCCCAGCGGTCGGAGCCGCCGACGGAGAGGGCGTCCTCGGTGCGCCGCTCGCCGATCTGGCGCGCGCCGAGCCGGAAGACCTCGGGGGCCACCCAGGTCGGGGCGTGCACGCCGTTGGTGACGGAGGCGATCGGGACCTCGTCGGCATCGAAGCCGGGCCACAGGCCCGCGAACATCTCCCTGCTGACCGCGCCGTGCAGGGTGGAGACGCCGTTGGCGCGGCTGCCCAGGCGCAGGCCCATCACGGCCATGTTGAAGAGGTTGGGTTCGCCGCCGGGGTAGGTCTCCATGCCGAGCCGCAGGACGTCGCCGACGTCGATGCGGGGCAGTTCGGCGTCGGGGCCGAAGTGGTGGGCGACCAGTTCGCGGTCGAAGCGGTCGATGCCCGCGGGCACCGGCGTGTGGGTGGTGAAGACGGTGCCGGCCCTGACCGCTTCGAGCGCGGTGGCGAAGTCGACCTGGTCCAGGGCCAGTTCGTGGATGCGCTCCAGGCCGAGGAAGCCCGCGTGGCCCTCGTTGGTGTGGAAGACCTCGGGCTCGGGGTGGCCGGTCAGGCGGCAGTACGCCCGTATGGCGCGCACCCCGCCGATGCCGAGGAGCATCTCCTGGAGCAGGCGGTGCTCGCTGCCGCCGCCGTAGAGCCGGTCGGTGACGTCGCGCTCGCCCGGGTCGTTCTCCTCGACGTCGGAGTCGAGCATGAGCAGCGGCACGCGCCCCACCTGGGCCTGCCAGACATGCGCGAGCAGGGAGCGCCGGCCGGGCAGGGTGAGGGCGATCCTCGCCGGGGCGCCGTCCGCCTCGCGCAGCAGGGACAGGGGCAGCTCGTTCGGGTCGAGGACGGGGTAGTGCTCCTGCTGCCAGGCGTCGCGTGACAGCGACTGCCGGAAGTAGCCGTGGCGGTAGAGCAGTCCGACGCCGATGAGCGGGACGCCGAGGTCGCTGGCCGCCTTGAGGTGGTCGCCCGCGAGGATGCCGAGGCCGCCCGAGTACTGCGGCAGGGCGGCGGTGATGCCGAACTCGGGCGAGAAGTAGGCGACGGCCCGCGGCAGTTGGCCGTCGCCGCGGGCACGCTCCTGGTACCAGCGGTCGCCGGTGACGTACTCCCGCAGCTCGTCCGCGACTTCGTCGAGGCGGCGCAGGAAGTCTTCGTCCTCGGCCAGTTCGGCGAGGCGGACGGGCGGCACCCCGCCGAGGAGCCGCACGGGGTCGCACCCGCAGGCCGCCCACAGCCGGGGGTCGACGGCCTCGAACAGGTCACGGGTGCGCGGATGCCAGGACCAGCGCAGGTTGCGGGCCAACTCGGCGAGACGGCCGAGCGGTTCGGGGAGGACGGGACGTACGGTGAATCGACGGATGGCCTTCACAGCGACTCCACCTGTAGGGGAATGCGTCACGAATCGACCTACGCGTCGACGGTAGCGGTGACCGGTCCCCGGCAACCACGGCGCACGGCGACAGGAAAGAGGGGCCCGGCGTGAACCGAGCCCCTCTCGCTCGCGTCAGCCGCTGGTGTAGCGGTAGCGCAGACCGTTGCTGTAGCCGCCGCTGCTCTCGGCGACGACCCAGACCGGGCCCTCGGAGTGGGACGGAGTGATGGCGACCAGCTTGGTCGGCGTCTGCTCCTTGATGATGGCCGCGTCGTGGTCGAAGTAGATGTCGATCACGTACTGCAGGTGGTTGCCGTGCACGGTCACCTGCTGACCGCCGTCCACGGGGCCCGAGGGCGGCTCGAAGCGGACGAGCTCGGGCCTCGGGTCGCTTTCGATTGCCATGTTCTGCTCCCTTGATCGGGGAAGAGGACGATGAGCATGCATGCGGGCCTTCGAATTCTTCCGTGTGCAAAGAGGCACGTCGGCCACGCGAGACCGAAGGTAGCGAGCGGGCGACACGGCCACAATCGCAGTCATCCTCGACTGGCAAGGTTTTCGGGCAGGTTGACGGCGTGTCTCGAATTGCCGGGTTGACGACTTCGGCCACCCCTCCCCCGCTGGGAATGTTCCGGAACGACGGCTCGGAACCCCGGACGAGTTGGCGCGGAATACCCCGGAGGGGGCTCTTCAATTCAACGGCGAGTGCCGGACAAAGTCCGGAAGAGTTTCCGGGCGATGATTTCCTTGATTTCGGGGTCGGGCAGCACGGAAGGGCCCGTACCCATAAAGGTACGGACCCTTCCGGGGCGCGGCCGGCGGCTACACCAGGTCGGCTATGACCAAGGCCTTGACCGTCCCCCTGAACTGGTAGGCGGGGTTCGGCACTTCACTGAGCCTGGGGCGCAGCTTGATCCGCAGGGAGATCTGCCCCGACTCGTGGCCCGAGCGCGACACCTCCAGTTGCAGCTGCTGGCCGCCGATCTCCCAGTCCTCGGGCTGGCCGTTGATGTAGGCGTCGAACGTGTACGACTTGACCGCCACGTCGATGACGCGGTTGCCGTCGTCGTCCTCGCGGATCTTCCCGGGAAACCTGACGTCGTGCGTCAGCGTCACGTCCTGCGAGGTCGAGATGACCCCCGTGTCGAAGTCGACGTACTCGAAGGCAAGTGCCATGTCCTGCACCTCCAGAGAGAGAGTTCCTTTGGTAGCACGCCGCCCGGAGGTCGTGACACAGGCCGACAGGGCGCGGAGTGCAATTCAGGACCGGTCTCGCCCGGCTCAAAGCGAATGCTTCGGCGTACGCCACTCATGGACCGCGCAACTATAGAACTGTCAACCGCGGAACTCGGGTTCCCTGCTGGGGATCGGGAGGCGGATGAATCGAATGTCCTGGCTATTTGAGGAACACTCGCACCACCTTCACCGGAAGGCGACATCGGAAATTCAGCAATCCACCGAGAGCATTTCCACCCGGAAAGTGTGACCTGTTTGCCGCGTCGCTCCGCATTCCCGGCGGGGGTGCCATTGCCCGTCGAACTCCGTGCGGTCTACCTTCGGCGGCGGACTTCACCGGCGCCGCGTGCGCACGCCGGAAGCCGGACCTCCGGAGGGGACCGATGACGAGCAGGGCACCCGCACAGCAGGGCACGATCCGCACGCTCGCGGGCACGGGCGTGCAGACCTTCGGCGGGGACGGCGGCCCCGCCGACCGGGCCGCGCTGTACGAGCCGCACGGCGTGGCGCTCGATGACGGCAGGAGCGGCGCGGGCCGCGTCCTGTACATCGCCGACAGCGTCAACCGCCGGGTGCGGAAGGTGACTCCGGACGGCATCATCACCACCGTCGCCGGCACGGGGCAGTCCGGGTACTCCGGCGACGGCGGGCCCGCCACCTCGGCGCGGCTGACGAAGCCGTCCGCGCTGGCCCTGGACGGCGAGGGCAACCTCTACATCGCCGACCACGACGACCACCGGGTGCGCAGGGTGTCGCCCGACGGCATCATCACCACCGTCGCGGGCAACGGGCAGCCCGGGGCCGAGGGGGACGGGAAGAACCCCACGGAGGCGCGGATCGGCTACCCCTCGGGCCTGGTGGTGGACGGCGCGGGCGCCCTCTGCGTCGCGCACAGGGACGGCTCCGCCAACTCCCGCGTACGCAGGGTGAGTCTGTCCGGCGGCACCATCGAGACCGTGGCGGGCGGCGGCACCGAGACCGGTGACGACGTGCTCGCGACGCGGGCGGCGCTCGGCTTCGCCGAAGGCCTGGCCGTGGACGGCGACGGCAACCTCTACGTCGCCCAGCGCGACAGCTGCGCCGGGCGTATCCGCAGGGTCTCCGCGGCGGACGGCAGGATCACCACGGTGGCCGGGCAGCGCGACGGCGGCGCCGACTTCCACGAGGGCGCTCCCGCGGTCGGGACGCGGCTCAACTCCCCGTACGCGGTGGCCGTGGACAGCGCGGGCGACCTGCTGATCGCGGACGCCGGGTACGACCGCGTGTACCGCGTCACGCCCGACGGCCTCGTCCACGCCCTGGCGGGCAACGGCCACCGCGGCTACGACGGGGAGAACGTCGTGGCGGTCACCGCCAAGATCTCCATGCCGTTCGGCCTCGCGGTGGACGGCGACGGCACCGTGTACCTCGGCGAGCGCGGCAACAACCGCGTACGCGAGGTGTGGGGCGCCGTGCCTCCGACGCCGGTACCGGTGGACCTGTACGGGGAGATCGTGGACCCCTACTTCGTGCAGACGGGCCAGGAGTTCGACCTCGGGGTGCGGGTGAGGAACCGCGGCGCCGCGCCGGTCGACGGCGGGGAGGTCACCGTGACCCTGACGCTCGCCGAGGGTCTGGTGCCGGTGGAGGGCGGTGCGAGCCCCGTCGTACGCCGGTTCCCGCACCAGCTGCTCGAACCCCGCGTGGGCGCGCTGGACGGCACGTTCAAGGTCGTGGCCCCGCCGTGGACGGAACCGGGCAACTACTTCTGCACGGTGCGGATCCACTACGGCGGCGTGCCCGGCTTCCAGGACATCGAGTACCCGCTGCCGGTCAAGGTGAGCGAGCCGTACGACCCGAGCGACGAGACCGGCCTCGACATCCGGCAGGAGGGCAGGACCCTGGTGGCCCCCGGCCACCTGACCACGATCGACGTCGTCTGCGGGGCGCACCACGCGCAGCCCATCCGCCCGGGCGTGATCACCCTGACCTTCGACGCGCCCACCGGCTTCGAGTTCCTGGACGTGCCCGTCGGCCCCTCACGCCGCTACCTCGACACCGGCGCGGCCGCCGAGCCCCTGACGGTGTACGCCGTCGAGGGCGAGGGCCGACGGCTCGTCGTCCACGACGAGCCCCATGTCAACAACGTCCCCACGGACCGGGGACGACTCCTCTACTCCCTCCCCGTCATCGCCCGCCAGGACGCCGAACCGGGTCCGCACCCGGACGGCTCGGCCACGTTCGGCCGTCACCCGGCGATCTCGCTGGAGGGGACGGTCACCGCCGGGCTCGACTCGAAGTCCCGGAGCGGGCGCGGGCGGCGGGCGAGGGAGTAGCAGGAGCGGAAGAAGCAGTTCGGGCCGTTGCGCAACCGTCACGACCCGCCCACCGGGCCCCCGTAACCGCTGTAATCTGCCACCTGCCGCGGCGTCACAGGAGATGGCGGCCGGCGACAGCGGCAGCGACAACAGAAGCGTCCGGGGGCGGCTGATGATCGGGCAGTTGCGGGAGTCCTCTCCGGCGCGCGTGGGTCCGTACGAGACGTTGGCCCGGCTCGGCGCGGGCGGCATGGGCGAGGTGTTCCTGGCCACGCCCGGACCCCACGAGCCCGGCCGCCCCTACGACCCCGACGCGCTCGTCGCCGTGAAGGCGATCCGCGGGGACATGGCGGGCGACGCCGCCTTCCGCGCCCGGTTCCGGCGGGAGATCTCCGTCGCGACGTCCGTCGACAGCCCCTTCGTGGCACGCCTCGTCGCGGGCGATGCGGAGGCCGAACAGCCGTGGCTCGCCACGGAGTACGTCGCCGGGCCGACCCTCGCCGCCGCGGTCCGGCGGCACGGCCCGCTGCCCGCCGCGTCCGTCGCCGCGCTCGGCGCCAAAGTGGCCCGCGCGCTGGCCACCGTGCACGCGGCGGGCGCCCTGCACCGCGACCTGAAGCCCGCGAACGTCCTGCTCGGCGCGGGTGGGCCCAAGCTCATCGACTTCGGTGTGGCGCGGGCGCTCGGCGCGACCACGATGACCTCGACGGGCCTGCTCGTGGGCACGCCCGGCTTCATGTCCCCCGAGCACGTGGCGGGCGGGCGCCATGTGGTGCCCGCGTCCGACGTGTTCTGCCTGGCCTCCGTCCTCGCCTACGCGGCGTCCGGCGAGGACCCGTTCGGCGACGGCCCGATGGCTGCGGTCCTGTACCGGGTGTCCCGCGCCGAGGCCCGACTGGACGGTGTGCCCGAGGAGTTGCGGGAGGTGCTCGCCGCCTGCCTGTCCCGGGAGCCGGACGAGCGGCCGGGCCCGGAGGAGGTGGCGTCCCGCCTCGCGGAGCCGGCGGGGGACACCACCTCCGCCCCTGCGCCCCGCTGGCCGGAGGCCCTCCTCGGCGACATCGCCGAAGTCCGCCGCGACGCCGAGCAGTTGTGTGCCTCGGGGCGGCCCCTGCTGCCCCTTCCCTCGCGGCCCGGTGACTCCCCGCACCCCGCGACGCGGACGCCCACCTGGGCCCCGGCACCGGTCGGACCGCACGGCCTGCCCACCATGAGCTCCGCCCCGCCCGTTCCCGCCCCGCCCGCTCCCGCGCCGCCGCGCCGCGGACCGAGCCGACGCGGCGCCGTCCTCACGGTCGTCGCCGTGGCCGTGGCGGGCGCCGTCGTCGGCGGGCTGCTCGCCCTGCGCGGGCCCGACTCCGGCCCGGGTTCCGGCTCGGGTTCCCACTCGGGTTCCGGCTCGGCGGGCGGCGACGCCAGGACGCCCGCCGCCGAAAACCCCGGCGCCGCCGAGCCCGCCCTCTCCCCCGCCCGGCTCGTCGCCACCGCCGGCGTCGACGCGTCCGGCACCGCCGACCGCAGCGGCCAGGTCCCGCAGTACGCGGCGCAGCGCCCCAAGGGCTGGAAGCCGTGGCGCGCCACGTTCGGCCATGCGCCGATGAGTTGCGCGGCCGACACCGAGGCCGTGGTGTGCCTGCTGACCAACGGTACGTACGAGGCGCGCAGTGCCGTCGACGGGCACCGCCTGTGGACGTCGGACGGCCGCTCGGCGCGGGACGGCGGCACGGGCGGCGAGGCGTACATCGGTCCGACCGGCGCGTTCTTCATGCCGGGGGACTCACTGGACCCCGTGGTGCGCGGCGGGACGACCGTCATCGCGTACAAGGGCCGTGTGCAGGTCCGCGACTCGGGGAGCGGCGACGTGCGGTGGACGGCCGGCGCCCCGGCCGGCCGGCAGGTCACCTCCGCGCTGCTCACCGACGACCATCTCGTCGTGTCCTCGGAAGGCGCGCTGGAGGGCACGGCGGACGTCACGCAGGCGCCGAAGGGCGCCACGGTCCAGGCGTTCCCCGTCGAGCGCGGCGGTGACCCCGTGTGGACGTACGCCCTGAGCACCGAGATCCTGGCCAAGGCCGAGCAGGGCAACTACACGGCCGTCCTCGCGCACGACGGTCTGGTCTACGCCCACTCCAGGGACGGCGTCATCGCGCTCGACGAGAAGAAGGGCGACCGTGTCGGCGGCGCCTACGACGACGGCCAGTGCCGCGCCCTCATGGCGGACGGCCGTGGCTCCGCCGGCACCTCCGACGACCAGATCCTCTGCACCCAGGTCATCGGCGACAGCGGGAGCCTCGACGACCCGACCGCCGATCCGCAGACCCGCGTGACCCGTCTGGACGCCCGTACACTCGCGGTCCGGGGAAAGTTCGGGTTCAAGGCGCCGCCGGTCGGCTCCGACGGGCACCCCGGCCTGGACGTCGTGGTGAGCGCGGTCTCTCCCGGTGCCGCGCTCGCGTACGACACGACGGGCGCGAAGCTGCTCGTGGCCGACCCGGAGAACGGCAGGCTCGCGCGCCAGGAGCCGCTGTCCGTGGTCGACTACGTCATCAAGCGTCCCGTCTCCTCCGGCGCCCTGGTCATCGGCGACCGCGCCCTGACCGCCGACAACTCCACGCTGCGCACGGTGCCGTTGACCGCTTCGGGCAGGGTCCGCACGGTCAGGGTCCCCGGCGCCCCCGGCAACCGCGACGCGAAGCCCCCGCAGGACACGGGCACGGTGGTCGCCGACCAGCCGAAGCCGCCGACGGTCCTGCCGCTGGGCGGGGTCGCGACGATCGTGTACGACCAGGGGACGGTCGTGTCGGTGGAGCTGCCCTCCTGAGCGAGCCGCCCGGACCGCGCCAACACCCTCTCGTACAGCGCCTTTTGGAGGATCCGTGCTCGACCCCCTGTCCGGGCCGCCGCGCCACGTCGGCCCGTACCGGCTGCTCGCCCTCATCGGGGCGGGCGGCATGGGCGAGGTCTATCTGGCCCGCGAGCCGCGGCCCGGCGCGCCGCTCGTCGCGGTCAAGACCGTGCGGCCCGACCTGGACGTCGACCGGGAGTTCCGGATCCGCTTCCGCCGGGAGATCGCGGCGGCGCGCGCGGTGGCGGGGGCGGGCACGGCGGCCCTGCTCGACGGGGACGCGGACGCCCAAGTGCCGTGGCTGGCAACGGAGTACGTCGCGGGGCCCTCCCTCGCCGACGCGGTGGGCCGGTGCGGGCCGTTGCCCGCGGACGCGGTGCGCGCGATCGGCGCGGGGCTCGCCCGCGCGCTCGCGGCGGTGCACGCCGCGCAGGTCCTGCACCGCGACCTCAAGCCCGGCAACGTACTCCTCACCCCCGACGGCCCCACGCTCATCGACTTCGGCATCGCGCAGGCCTTCGACGCGACGGCGCTGACGACGGCCGGGATGGTCGTGGGCACGCCCGGCTTCATGGCGCCCGAGCAGATCGAGGGCAGCCACGCGGTGGTGCCCGCGTCGGACGTCTTCACGCTGGGCGCGGTGCTGTGCTTCGCGGCGACGGGGCGCGGCCCGTTCGACGACCAGGAGCTCGCCTCGGTGATCTTCCGCATCACGCGGGGCGACGCGGATCTGTCCGCCGTGCCCGACGGGCTGCGCGAGGTGGTCGCCGGCTGTCTGCGCCCGGAGCCCGGCGACCGGCCCACGGCGGCGGGGCTCGCCGAGCGCCTGGCGAGCGGCGCCGGGACCTTCGTGCCGTGGCCCGCGCCCGTCCTCTCGCTCTTCGCGGAGCACAGGGAGGCGGTGGCGCGGTGCGAACGGGCCGTGGAGCAGGGCTCGTTCGCGGAGGCACGGACCGCGACGGGCACGGGCGGCCGCGCCCCGCGCCTGCCGGCGCCGCCGCCTCCCGCGCCGCCCCTGCCCGCCCCGCCCGGCGCCGCCGGGTCCACCGCGCCCCGCCGCCTGAGGTGGATCGCCGCCGCGGCGGTGGCGGCGGCCGCGGTGACCGCGGTGACCGCGGCGGCCTTCCTGATACCGGGCGACGGCCGGGGCGGCGACGGCTCGGGCTCCGGCGGAACCGAGGCGGGCGGGCCCCCGCCCGCCTCCTCCCCCTCCCAAAGGAGCTCCCCCCGCATCGTCACCGAGTACGGAAACCCGGACCGCAGCGGCGACTTCGGCGCCGCGACGACCCGCGCCTCCGCCCGCCCCAAGGGCTGGAAGCCCTGGTCGGTACGGCGCCCCGAGAGCCTGGACGAGCAGGGCAACGGCTGTGTCCTGGTCGCGGCGACGCTGGTGTGCCGGGACGGCAAGGGCGCGGCGACGGCCCTGGACGCGGCGACCGGCGGCCACCGCTGGACCTCCCGCGGCTTCGACGCCGGACCCGGCGGCCTGCAGGGCGTCCAGGAGCTGCCGCCCGAGAGCGACGGCGAGCACGTCTACGTCCCCAGCGAGCGCGGCGTGATCGCGGTGGACCTCTCCTCCGGCGGCGAGCGCTGGCGCGAGTCGGCGGCGTCCGACACGGCGGTGACGGCGCTGACGTACGCGAACGGAGTCGTCTACACCGCCGAGTTCGCCTTCGCGGACGAGGCGAGCGGCCCGAGCCGCGCCCACGTCAGGGCCCGCCGCGCGAAGGACGGCCACGAGCTGTGGAAGTCGCCGCCGCTGCCCGCCAAGGTCCAGCACACGCTCCTCGTCAAGGGCGGCCGGGTGTACGCGGCGGTCGAGGGCAAGGGCGTCCTGACCCTCTCCGCGGGGACCGGCAGGGTCACCCGCCGCACGCCCGGCCAGTCCTGCCACGGGCTCCTCGCGCACCGTTCGTCGATCCTGTGCTGGGACCACGGCGTCGCGGGCGTCCGCGAGCTCGACCCCGCCACGCTCGGCACGCGCCGCACCCTCGCCCCCGGCCTCGAACCCGCCTTGGCGCCGGTCGTGGGCGAGGCGGACGTCCTCGTGGTGGCCACCCGCAACCCGGACGCCGACGACCCGGTCACGCACCGCATGACGGCCTTCGACTGGCGTACCGGCGGGCGTCTGTGGCGCTACGGCGGCCCGCAGGACACGGTGGCCCTCGCGCTCACGGGCAGACGGGTCCTCGCCGTGGGGCTGTACGAGATGTGGGGCAGGTCGACGGAGGACGACCTGAACTCCTACCGCAGGAAGGACATCCCGCTCCCGGACGGGGGAACGGAGTTCGACGACCGCGGTGCGCTCGGCCACCCGCTGTACGCGGGCGGCGCCCTGTTCACCGCCACGCACGACGGCAGGATCATGTCGGGGTACGCTCCCTGACCCCCGCGGCACGGTTCGTACGTGGCGTCAGTACCGGTGGCCCGGCCAGTGCGGGTCCGCCCAGCGGGCGTCCGCGTCGAGGCCGAGCAGCCGTACGCGCTGCAGCAGGTCGTCGGGGGCGCCGTGCGCGCGGAGCCGGTCGGGGGCGAGGCGGACGAGCCAGGCCGTGAGTTCGCGGCGCTTCTCCTCCTCCTTGTCCCACGCGTCCCAGGGCAGGGCGTACCCGAGCAGGTCGTACTCCCACTCCGCCACGGCCAGGGCCAGGTGGCGGTCGGCCACGGGCCCCGCGAGCTGCTGCCACATGCCGAGCCACGGCGCCGGTGTGCCGGACGCCTCGGCGCACAGGGCGAGGAGTTCGTGCGCGGGCACGGGCGGCTCCGGCTCCACGAGCGTCCACGCCCACCAGGCGCGCAGGAACTCCTGGACCGCCGCGGCCTGTTCGCCGGGCCACTCCTGCCAGCGGCCCCGCAGCAGGCAGTGTCCGACCTCCGCCATGCCGAACATCGGCTCTGCCAGGCCGTGGACGAGGTGCACGGCGAACTGGGGCAGGATGCGGCGCACCATCGCCGGCTGGTCGAGCCAGTCGGTCGCCCTCCAGGTGCGCCCCAGGAGGTCGGGGTCGAGTTCCACGCCCGCCGCCTTCAACAGCGCGACTTCCTCCTCGGTGCCCCAGTGGCAGGCGCACTGGACCTCGTCGGGGTGGGCGGTCATGCCGCGCAGGGTGACGGCGAGGCCGTCGAGAGCGGCGTCGAGTCGCGTGCGCGCCGTCGCGGCCGGGTCGGCGTTCGTCATGACGTCTGCTTCCGAGTACTCCGGGGGCTGCCGCCGGCCGAAGATCCCGACTCTACCCACCGCCCCTCGCACCTGCCGTTCCACTCGGAAACCGCCGCTGCCCTCGCCTGTCCGTCACGGGCGATATGGCGGGTTCTGCCCCCGCATGCGGTCTTGTAGCACTTCACATCGCACGAGAGGCTGCCCCATGGCGGCTGCGGCGAGCTCCCAACTCCGCGGCCCGCCCGTCCAGTCGGGGAGGGAAACCAGCGCATGACTCTGTCGCGAACCAGGCGCCGTCCGACGCGGGCAGGGACGTCGCCGAGCAGTACGGGGCGAAAATACGCCACACTCACGGCAAGGCGCTCAACGGCTGTTCCGTGAGGGCCGGTTCGGCGAAGGCGAAGCGGCTCGCCGCCGATCCGCGGGTCGCCTCGGTCGTACAGGACGGCGCGGTGTCCCTGCGGCACACCCGGAAGAACCCGCCGTCCTGGGGCCTCGACCGCATCGACCAGAACGACCTGCCGCTCGACACGTCCTACACCTGGCCGCAGTCCGCGGGCCCAGGAGCGACCGCGTACGCCATCGAAACCGGCGTGCGCACCACGCACGGTCATCGCGGGCATCGACTGGTGACGAAGAACGCCCGCGAGCCTGTACTCGCCCGCCCGGGTCCGCGAGGCGGTCACGGTCGGCGCGAGTGACGGGAAGGACGCGCGCGGGCGACTCCGCCACGGACGCCTTCTCCGGCACGTCGGCGGCCTCGGCTCCCCGGACAGGATCCTCCAGGTGAACACCCCCCGGACATATGCGCACCGCTCGACCGCCCGCAGGGCATATGCGAATTCGGACCGGTCTCGCCATTCTTGGCGGGACCGGTCTTGCATGCGCCCTTACGCACTAGTAGTTAACAAAGCGCCGGATTGCCCACCCGAACGGAGTGGGAAGGCTCCCCCGGTACGCACTCCGGCTCACCGCCGGCACGCACCGCAGAACCTCTCCACACCCCCGTATCCGTGCACGCGGACAGGAGCGGTCAGACCATGCCCCTTGGCACACCCCAGCAGCCCACCATTCCTGTACTGGACGTCCAACCTGCCGTCCACGGCGGTCGAAAACCGGCGAAGGCCGTACCCGGGGAGACCTTCCAGGTCACCGCCACCGTCTTTCGCGAAGGCCATGAAGCGGTCGCCGCCAACGTCGTCCTGCGCGATCCCGCGGGCCGCGCGGGCCCCTGGACCCCGATGCGGGAGCTCGCGCCCGGCACCGACCGGTGGGGCGCGGACGTCACGCCGGACGCCGAGGGCCGCTGGACGTTCACCGTGGAGGCGTGGGGCGACCCCGTCACGACCTGGCGGCACCACGCGCGGATCAAGATACCCGCGGGCATCGACACCGAGCTGGTCCTCGAGGAGGGGGCCCGGCTCCACGAGCGCGCCGCCACCGGCGTGCCCCGCCCCGAGCGGGCCACCGTCCTCGCCGCGGCGCACGCACTGCGCGACACGGGCCGCCCACCGGCGGCCCGTCTCTCTGCCGCCCTCACCCCGGAGGTGGAGGCGGCGCTCGCCCGGCATCCGCTGCGTGAACTCGTCACGTTCTCCGAGGAGTTGCCGCTCGTCGTGGAGCGACGCAGGGCCCTGTTCGGCTCCTGGTACGAGTTCTTCCCGCGCTCGGAGGGCGCCCGGGTCAGGGAGGGCGCCCCGCCCGTCTCCGGCACCTTCCGCACCGCCGCGGGGCGGCTTCCCGCCATCGCCGAGATGGGCTTCGACGTCGTCTATCTCCCGCCGATCCACCCCATCGGCACCACCTACCGCAAGGGCCCCAACAACTCGCTCTCGCCCGGCCCGCACGACGTGGGCGTGCCCTGGGCGATCGGCTCCCCCGAGGGCGGCCACGACGCCGTCCACCCCGACCTCGGGACGCTCGACGACTTCGACGCGTTCGTCGCGCGGGCCGCCGAGCTCGGCCTCGAAGTCGCCCTGGACTTCGCGCTGCAGTGCTCCCCCGACCACCCGTGGGTGGAGAAGCACCCCGACTGGTTCCACCGCCGGGCGGACGGTTCCATCGCGTACGCCGAGAACCCGCCGAAGAAGTACCAGGACATCTATCCGCTCGCCTTCGACAAGGACATGCCGGGGCTGATCGCGGAGACCGTGCGGCTGCTGCGCTTCTGGATGGGCCACGGCGTGCGCGTCTTCCGGGTCGACAACCCGCACACCAAGCCCGTGGTGTTCTGGGAGCGGGTGATCGCGGACATCAACGGCAGCGACCCGGACGTCATCTTCCTCGCCGAGGCGTTCACCCGCCCCGCGATGCTGCGCACGCTGGCCGCCATCGGCTTCCAGCAGTCGTACACGTACTTCACGTGGCGCAACGGCAAGGAGGAACTCGCCGACTACCTCACCGAGTTGTCCCAGGAGACCGGGCACTTCCTGCGCCCCAACTTCTTCGTGAACACCCCCGACATCCTGCACGCCTACCTCCAGGACGGCGGCCGCCCCGCCTTCGAGGTGCGGGCCGTGCTCGCCGCCACGCTGTCGCCGACCTGGGGCGTGTACAGCGGTTTCGAGCTGTGCGAGAACGCGCCCGTGCGGCGCGGCAGCGAGGAGTACCTGAACTCGGAGAAGTACCAACTGCGGCCAAGGGACTGGGAGTCGGCGGCACGCAGGGGCGAGACGATCGCCCCGCTGATCACCGCGCTCAACCGGATCCGGCGCGCCAACCCCGCGCTCCAGCAACTGCGCGACCTGCACTTCCACACCACGGACAAGGAATCGGTGATCGCCTACTCGAAGTCCGCCGCCGACGCGCACGGCTCGAACACGGTTCTGGTCGTCGTCAACCTCGACCCTCACCACACCCAGGAGGCCACGGTCTCGTTGAACATGCCGCAACTCGGCCTCGACTGGCACGAGACCGTGCCGGTGCGCGACGAGCTCACCGGCGAGACCTACCACTGGGGCAGGGCCAACTATGTGCGCCTCACACCGGGCCGAGCGCCCGCGCACGTCTTCCGCGTCCTGCGACCGTCCTCACCGTTGATCGGAGGGTCACCCACACCATGATCGTCAATGAGCCCGTCCAGGACACCTTCGAGGACACACCCACCAAGGACCGTGACCCCGACTGGTTCAAGCGCGCCGTCTTCTACGAGGTGCTCGTCCGCTCCTTCCAGGACAGCAACGGCGACGGCATCGGCGACCTCAAGGGCCTGACCGCCAAGCTGGACTATCTGCAGTGGCTCGGCGTGGACTGCCTGTGGCTGCCGCCGTTCTTCAAGTCGCCGCTGCGCGACGGGGGGTACGACGTCTCGGACTACACGGCCGTGCTCCCCGAGTTCGGGGACCTCGCCGACTTCGTGGAGTTCGTCGACTGCGCGCACCAGCGCGGCATGCGCGTGATCATCGACTTCGTGATGAACCACACCAGCGACCAGCACCCGTGGTTCCAGCAGTCCCGCAGCGACCCCGAGGGACCTTACGGCGACTACTACGTCTGGGCGGACGACGACAAGCAGTACCAGGACGCCCGGATCATCTTCGTCGACACCGAGGCCTCGAACTGGACCTTCGACCCGGTCCGCAAGCAGTACTACTGGCACCGCTTCTTCTCCCACCAGCCGGACCTCAACTTCGAGAACCCGGCCGTCCAGGAGGAGATCATCTCGGCGCTGCGGTTCTGGCTCGACCTCGGCATCGACGGGTTCCGGCTCGACGCGGTCCCCTATCTGTACGCGGAGGAGGGCACCAACTGCGAGAACCTCCCCCGCACCCACGAGCTGCTCAAACGCGTCCGCGCCGAGATCGACGCCCACTACCCGGACACGGTCCTGCTCGCCGAGGCCAACCAGTGGCCCGAGGACGTCGTCGACTACTTCGGCGACTTCGAGGGCGGCGGCGACGAGTGCCACATGGCGTTCCACTTCCCCGTCATGCCGCGCATCTTCATGGCGGTGCGCCGCGAGTCGCGCTACCCGGTCTCGGAGATCCTCGCCAAGACCCCGGCCATCCCGTCCGGCTGCCAGTGGGGCATCTTCCTGCGCAACCACGACGAGTTGACGCTGGAGATGGTCACGGACGAAGAGCGCGACTACATGTACGCGGAGTACGCCAAGGACCCGCGGATGCGCGCCAACATCGGCATCCGGCGCCGCCTCGCCCCGCTCCTGGACAACGACCGCAACCAGATCGAGCTGTTCACCGCGCTGCTGCTCTCCCTGCCCGGTTCGCCGATCCTCTACTACGGCGACGAGATCGGGATGGGCGACAACATCTGGCTCGGCGACCGCGACGCGGTGCGCACCCCGATGCAGTGGACGCCCGACCGCAACGCGGGCTTCTCGTCCTGCGACCCCGGCCGCCTCTACCTCCCGACGATCATGGATCCGGTCTACGGCTACCAGGTCACGAACGTCGAGGCGTCCATGTCGTCGCCGTCCTCGCTGCTCCACTGGACGCGCCGGATGATCGAGATCCGCAAGCAGAACCCGGCGTTCGGGCTCGGCTCGTACACCGAACTGCCCTCGTCCAACCCGGCGGTGATCGCGTTCCTGCGCGAGGCGCCGTCGACCGAGGAGGAAGGGGACGACCTGGTGCTGTGCGTGCACAACTTCTCGCGCTTCGCGCAGCCCACCGAACTCGATCTCCAGGCGTTCAACGGCCGCCACCCCGTGGAGCTCATCGGCGGGGTGCGCTTTCCGGCCATCGGCGAGCTGCCCTACCTCCTCACCCTGGCAGGGCACGGGTTCTACTGGTTCCGGCTGCGCAAGGAACCGGCGTAGGCTCCGGCAGCACGAGCCCCCCTGCGGGGCGCCTTCGCGGGGCGGTTTCCACCGCCCCGCCCTGGGCACTCCTACGCACAACCGGCACTCCCGCACTCTGCCTTGTCCGCGACGCGGAAAGGACGCGACGCCATGTCGGAAGCCGCCACTCGTCCCGGTGCGCACGCCACCGCGCTGCTCGCCTCGCTCGATCCCCTGCTGCGCGAGTGGCTGCCCCGGCAGCGGTGGTTCGCCGGGAAGGGGCGTCCGATCGGCGCCCTCGACGCGGTGGCGGCGACCGAACTCCTGCCGCGCAGCTCGCCGTCGGGCCTGCTGCACCTCCTGCTGCGGGTCCGGCACACGCTCGTTCCCGCGCAGAGCACGGCACTTGAGGGCGGCGCGGCCGAACGGAGCGGGGACTGCTACCAGGTGCTCATCGGCATACGCCGCACCCTGCCCCCGCACCTGGCGCCCGCCCTGATCGGCCACGTCACCGAGGGCCCGCTCGCCGGCTTCACCGCGTACGAGGCACTGCACGACCCGCGGCTCGCCGCGCTGCTCCTGGAGCGGCTGCGGATGCCGGGGCGGCACGGAGTGCTGCGCTTCGAGCGCGACCCGGCCGCCGAGATACCCTCCGGGCTCGCGCCGCGCCTGCTCGCCGCCGAGCAGTCCAACTCCTCGGTCGTCTACGGCGATACGTTCATCCTGAAGCTGTTCCGCCGCGTCGTGCCCGGCGTCAACCCCGACCTGGAGCTCCCGCTGCACCTGGCCCGGCAGGGCTGCGCACGGGTGCCCGCGCCCGCCGCGTGGTTCCTCGCGGACCTGGCGACGAGCGCGGCGTCGGCGGACGAGGCGTGCGGGCTCGGGGTGCTCCAGCCGTATCTGGCCGGTGCGGAGGACGGCTGGGAGCTCGCCCTGCGGATGCTCGGCAAGGGCGAGTCCTTCACCGACGAGGCGCGGGCGCTCGGCCGCGCCACGGCCGAGGTGCACGCGGCGCTCGCGGCGGCGCTGCCGACCGTCTCGCTGGGCCGGGCCCAGGTGGAGCTCATCGCCGACGGCATGGCGGAGCGCCTGGCCGCGGCGGCGCAGGCGGTGCCCGCGCTGCGGCCGTTCGCCCCCGGCCTCCTCACGGCCTTCGAGGCGCTGGCCGACCTGGGTGCTGGGGGCGGATCGTCGTGGACGCCGACGGCCCAACGCGTCCACGGCGACCTGCACCTGGGGCAGTGCCTGCGCGCTCCCGACGGCACCTGGTCGCTGATCGACTTCGAGGGCGAGCCCGCGCGCCCGCTCGCCGAGCGCCGGCTGCCGCAGCCGCCGGCCCGCGACGTCGCGGGCATGCTGCGCTCCTTCGACTACGCGGCGCACTCGATCACCCCCTCGCCCCCGGAATGGGCCGCCGACTGCCGGGCCGCGTACTGCGTGGGGTACGCGGACGTCTCGGGCCGCGACCCGCGCATGGATCCGGTGCTGCTGCGCGCGCACGAGACGGACAAGGCGGTCTACGAGGTCCTCTACGAGGCCCGCCACCGCCCCGACTGGCTGCCGGTCCCCCTGGCCGCGGTCCGCCGCCTCGCCGGGAACGGCTCCGCGGCCGACGACGCCCTCTGACCACTCCTCGCAAGGAGGCCTCCCCCGTGACCCCCCGCCCCCGCAAACCGTCCGACGAACCCACCGCCCCGGCCACCCCGCCCGCCCCCCGACCGCCGGAGCCGGACCCCGCCCCGCCCGCCCCGGCCGAGCAGGCGACCGGCCCGAAGGGCACGGGGAAGAAGGCGGCACGGAAGACCACGGCGGGCGGGAAGAGCACGAAGACGCCGAGGACGCCGAAGACGCCGAAGACGCCGAACGCCGCGGCGAGTACGAAGAAGGCGGCGCCCACGTCACCGGCGAAGCCCGGAGCACCGGTGACGCCCGGAGCACCGGCGAAGCCCGGCCCGACCTCCGGGCCGAAGGCCGGGCCGGTCACCAGGACCGAGGCCGAGCCCGCCGCCGTGCCCGGCCCCGTCACCGAGTCCCCCGTCCCCGAGGACGACCGCGCACGCCTGCTGAGCGGCACCCACCACAACCCCCACGGCGTGCTCGGCGCCCACCCCGTGCCCGGGGGCATGGCCTTCCGCGCGCTGCGGCCCTACGCGCGCGGCGTCGCCGTGGTCGCCGACGAGCTGCGGGCCGAGCTGCGCGACGACGGGGACGGCTTCTTCTCCGCGGTCCTGCCGCTGCGGTCCGCGCCCGACGGCTATCGGCTCCATGTCACGTACGAGGAAACGGAGTTGGAGATCCAGGACGCCTACTCCTTCCTCCCCTCGCTCGGCGACTTCGACCTGCATCTGATCGGCGAGGGGCGGCACGAGCGGCTGTGGGAGGCGCTCGGGGCGCGGCCCATGACGCACCAGGGCGCGACCGGCACCCGCTTCACCGTGTGGGCGCCCAACGCCCGCGGCGTGCGGGTCGTCGGCAACTTCAACTACTGGGACGGCACGGGGTTCCCGATGCGCTCCCTCGGCTCCACCGGCGTCTGGGAGCTGTTCGTGCCCTCCGTCGGCGAGGGCGAGCTGTACAAGTTCGAGATCACCCGGCCGGACGGCTCCACGACGATGCGCGCCGACCCGCTCGCCCGCCGCACCGAGGAACCGCCCGCCAACTCCTCGGTCGTGCACGAGTCGCACCACGAGTGGCACGACCAGGAGTGGCTCGCGCGCCGCGCGGACGTGCCGGTCCACCGCGCGCCGTTCTCCGTGTACGAGGTGCATCTTCCCTCGTGGCGCCCGGGCCTGACGTACCGCCAGCTCGCCGACCAGCTCCCTCCGTACGTCGCCGACCTGGGCTTCACGCACGTCGAGCTGATGCCCGTCGCCGAGCACCCCTTCGGCGGCTCCTGGGGCTACCAGGTCACCGGCTTCTACGCGCCGACCGCCCGCCTCGGCACCCCCGACGACTTCAAGTACCTGGTCGACGCCCTGCACCGCGCCGGCATCGGCGTCCTGATGGACTGGGTGCCCGCGCACTTCCCGCGCGACGACTGGGCGCTCGCCGAGTTCGACGGCAGGCCCCTGTACGAGCACGAGGACCCGGGCCGCGCCGCGCACCCCGACTGGGGGACCCTGGAGTTCGACTACGGCCGCAAGGAGGTGCGCAACTTCCTGGTCGCCAACGCCAGTTACTGGTGCGAGGAGTTCCACATAGACGGCCTGCGCGTGGATGCCGTCGCCTCCATGCTCTACCTCGACTACTCCCGCGAGCACGGCGAGTGGACCCCGAACGCGCACGGCGGCCGCGAGAACCTCGACGCCGTCTCCTTCCTCCAGGAGATGAACGCCACCGTCTACCGCCGCAACCCCGGGGTCGTCACCATCGCCGAGGAGTCCACGGCCTGGGACGGCGTGACCCGCGCCACCCACCACACGGGCCCCGGCGGCTTCGGCGGCCTGGGCTTCGGCCTGAAGTGGAACATGGGCTGGATGCACGACTCCCTCGGCTACGTCTCCAAGGAGCCGGTGCACCGCAAGTACCACCACAACGACATGACGTTCTCGATGGTGTACGCCTACAGCGAGAACTACGTCCTGCCCATCTCGCACGACGAAGTCGTCCACGGCAAGCGGTCGTTGGTGTCCAAGATGCCCGGCGACTGGTGGCAGCGGCGCGCCAACCACCGGGCGTACCTGGGCTTCATGTGGGCCCACCCCGGCAAGCAGCTCCTCTTCATGGGCCAGGAGTTCGCCCAGGGAGCGGAGTGGGCGGAGGGCCACGGCCCCGACTGGTGGCTGCTCGACCCCGCGTACGGCGCCGAGCCCGACCACCGCGGCGTACGCGACCTCGTACGCGACCTGAACACGCTCTACCGCGGCGAGCCCGCCCTGTGGCAGCGCGACACCGACCCCGGCGGCTTCGCCTGGGTGGAGGGCGACGCGGCCGAGGACAACGTGTTCGCCTTCCTGCGCCACGACGAGCAGGGCGTGCCGCTGCTGGCCGTCTCACACTTCTCACCGGTCGTGCGGCACGGCTACCGGCTTGGCGTGCCGGACGAGTTCGCCGCCTGGCAGGAGGTCCTCAACACCGACGAGGCCCGCTACGGCGGCAGCGACGTCACCAACCCCGACCCGCTCAAGCCGGAGCCGGTGCCGTCGCACGGCCGTCCCGCGTCGCTGCGCCTGACCCTGCCACCGCTGGCTACGGTGTGGCTTCGACCTGCTTGAGCGCCACCGGCAGCTCCTCGGCGTGCAGGATGCCGAGGCGCTTTGTGGCCCGGGTCAGCGCCACGTACAGGTCGCTCGCGCCGTACCGCGCGGGCTCGACGACCAGGACCGTGTCGAACTCCAGGCCCTTCGCCTGACGCGGGTCGATCAGGACGACCGGCCGCGTCAGGTCCGGGGCCTGACCGGCCGTCACCCCGGGCAGCCGCACGGCGAGTTCCGCGTGGAGCTCGCGCGGGGCGATCACCGCGAGGCGGCCCTCGTCCCGCTTCCGCGCCGCGACCGCGTCGGCGACGGCCGCGCCGAGGTCGTCGGCACGGCGCGCCCAGGGCCGCACGCCCGTGGACCGCACCGAGCTCGGCGGCCGGAAGTCCGGGTCGCCCGCGGCGCGCGGCACCTCCGCCGCCACGTCCATGATCTCCACGGGCGTGCGGTAGTTGACGCCGAGCCGGGTGTACTCCCAGCGGTCCTCGACGTACGGCGCGAGGATGCTCTCCCACGAGCCGCAGCCGCCCGCCTCCGCGGTCTGCGCGGGGTCGCCGACGAGCGTCATGGAGCGGGTCGGGCAGCGCCGCATGAGCAGCCGCCAGGCCATCGCCGAGAGCTCCTGCGCCTCGTCGACGATGATGTGCCCGAACGCCCAGGTGCGGTCGGCCGCCGCCCGCTCGGCGGCGCTGCGGTGGTCGGCCTCCTCGTGCCGCTCGGCCATCCGCTCGGCGTCGATGATGTTGTGCGCGAGCAGGACCTCGGCGTCCTCCTCGTCCTTGTCCTCGAACTCGTACGTCCGCGAGGCGCGCGAGACGTCGAGGACGCCCTGCGCGTACGCGATCTGCCGGGCCCGCTCGGCCTCGGCGGCCGCGCGCTCGGCGCTGTCGTCGTGGCCGAGCAGCTCGGCGGCCTCGTCGAGCAGCGGGATGTCGCCGGGCGTCCACGCGGAGCCGCGCGGGCGGCGGATCGCCGCGGCGTCCTCGTCGGCCAGGCCCGTGGGCTCCTCCAGGTAGGAGGTGACGAAGCCCTGCGGGGTGAGGGTGGGCCACAACTCCTCGATGGCCGCGTGCACTTCGGGGCTGGCCGCGATGGCCTTGCCGAGCTGCGCGATGTCGTCGGGGCCGAGGAAGTTGGGCCCGCCGTACGGGTCGGCGCCGATGCGGTCGGCGAGCTGCCGGGTCAGCGCGTCGATGATCCGGAAGGCGAAGTGCGGGCGGCCGAGGTTGTGCGGCACGTCCATGGCGCGGGCCGCCTCGCGCGCCTGGTCGGCGATCGTCCAGTCGAGGACCAGGTCGCCGTCGTCGTGCTCGATGACGACGGGGTCGCCGGGCTCGGGGGTCCGCTGCCGGTCGCGGACGGCCGCGGCGAGCACGTCCGCCATCTCCGCGCGGCCCTTCACCTCGGCCGCGGCGGGGCTGTCGGTGCCGGTCGCACTCACGCCGGGGAACAGCTCGCCGACCGTGGAGAGCAGCACGCCCGTCTCGCCGAGCGCCGGCAGGACCTCGCTGATGTAGCCGAGGAAGGCCGGGTTGGGCCCGACGATCAGCACGGCACGCTTGGCGAGCAGCTCGCGGTGCGCGTAGAGCAGGAACGCGGCGCGGTGCAGCGCCACGACGGTCTTGCCGGTGCCCGGCCCGCCCTCGACCACCAGGACACCGCGGTGCGGGGCACGGATGATGCGGTCCTGCTCGGCCTGGATGGTCTGCACGATGTCGTGCATGCGGCCGGTGCGCGCCGAGTCGAGCGCGGCGAGCAGCACCTCGTCGGCGTCGGCGCCCTCGTGACCGGTGCGCGTGGTGTCGCCGAGGTCGAGGATCTCGTCGTGCAGGTGGGTGACCTCGCGGCCCTCGGTGGTGATGTGCCGACGGCGCCGCAGGCCCATCGGCGTATGCCCCGTCGCGAGATAGAAGGGGCGCGCGACGTCGGCGCGCCAATCGATCACGAGCGGGGTGCGTTCGGTGTCGGAGGCGCGGATTCCGATGCGCCCGATGTGGTGGTCGCGACCGTCGCGGAATTCGAGTCTCCCGAAGCAGAGACCGTTCTCACCCGCGTCGAAGGCGGCGAGCAGCCCGGACCGCTCCGCCACCAGCACATCTCGCTCCAGGCGCGCCTGGAGACCGTTGCCGACCTGCGACAACGACGCCTGCACGGCGGCCTCGGCCTCCTCGCGCAGCGCGTCGAGGCGCGCGTACAGCCCGGAGACGAATTGCTGCTCTTCCCGCAATTCCTCGGTTGACAATTCAGCCCCTCGCCAGTTACAGTGCTCTTATTGAACTTCTCGTGAAGCCGCCCTGCTCAAATGTGACGGCAAATGGGCAGGGCTTCGCGAAAGAATCCAATATACGCAGAGAAATACCCCGGACGTCAATTCGTCCGGGGTATTTTTCTTGATTCCCTCAGAGCGATTCCCTCAGAGCACGTCGGCCAGGTCCGCGAGGAGCCTGCGCTTGGCCCGCGCGCCCACCATCTGCTTCACGGGCTCACCGCCCCGGAACACGATCATGGTCGGCGCCGAGAGCACCTTGTACGTGATCGCGGTCTGCGGGCTGCGGTCCACGTCCAACTGCACGATCTTGAGGCGGTCCGCCTCGTCGCGCGCCAGCTCGCTGAGCACCGGCGCCAGCTGCCGGCACGGTCCGCACCAGTCCGCCGTGAACTCCACGAGCACCGGACGGTCGGCCTCGCGCAGCACCTCCCCCTCGAAATCGGCGTCCGTCACCTCGGCCACGCCTGCTGCCTTCACTGCCGTCACACTCCTCGTCCCGTCAGTTCGCACCGCGGCTCGGGGCCGCCTTCCAGTGCCGCCTCGGCGCGCACGAGCTGCGCCCCGACCTGTGCGCGCACCGCGTTCAACTCGCCTATCAGCGCGTCGAGTTCGGTGAGCTTGCGGCGGTACACGGCGAGCGAGGCCGGGCAGGAGTCGCCCTCCGGATGGCCGGAGCGCAGACACTCCACGAAGGGCCTGGTCTCCTCCAGGTCGAATCCGAAGTCCTGCAGGGTCCTGATCTGCTCCAGGAGCCGGACGTCGTCCTCGTCGTACGTGCGGTAGCCGTTGCCGGTGCGCCGCGCGGGGAGCAGCCCGCGGGACTCGTAGTAGCGCAGCGTCCGCGTGGTCGTCCCCGCGCGCGCCGCGAGCTCGCCGATTCGCATGCCCCGAAGGTAGTCCTTGACGTGGGCGTCAAGGCCAGCGGTTTCCCCGGGCGCGCTGCTGCGTGCGGGTCAGGCGGGGTTGCGGATGCCCTCGACGAGCGAGGACCAGTTGTCGGCGCCGTGCCCGAGGGCGATCGACCTGTCGGCCGCCGCGAGGACGCCGCGCAGGGCCGCCGCGTCCAGGCCGCGGTGCTCGGCGGCGCGCACGATGTGCCGCACGTTCGCCGCCTCCACGGTGAGGTTGTCCAGGTCGCCGGGGTACGCCCCCGAGTCCAGGTCCTCGGCCGTGCCGTCGACGACGCTCGCCAGCAGGGCGGCGAGGGCCTTCATGTAGGGGGCGACGGCCGCCGCCCTCACGCCCTCCGCGGCCGCGAGGGCGTAGCCGTGCACCAGGCCGTGCATCGCCGTCCAGAAGAAGTCCAGGACGGACAGGTCGTGGACCGCGGCGAGCCCGTGGTCCTCGCCGACGTAGGCGGTCCGCCCGCCCAGGGCCCCGAGCGTCGCCTCGTACTTCTCGTACGCGGATCGCGTGCCGCTGTGGAAGATCAGCGCGTCCGGTGTGCCGATCATCGGGACGGGCACCATGACCGCGCCGTCGAGGTAGTCGACGCCGAGTTCCTCGGCCCAGGCGGCGGCCTCGCGGGCGCGCTCGGGGGTGTCGGAGGTGAGGTTCACCAGGAGGCGGCCCGGCAGCTCTCCCGCGGCCCGGTCGAGGACGGCCCGCGCGGCGGCGTAGTCGACGACGCACACGACGACGACCTCGGCGGCACGGACCGCGTCGGCGGGCGTGGCGGCGCGGGTGGCGCCCCGGGCGACGAGGTCCTCGCCCCTGCCCGGCGAACGGTTCCAGACGGTGGTGGGGTGACCGGCCGCGAGGAAGGCGCCGGCGAGGGCCCGGCCCATGGCGCCGAGACCGAGGACGGTGACGGCGGGCCGGGGGTGGGTGCGGGAGTCGGGGTGGACGGGGGTGTGGTTCGACATGGCCACCATGCTTGGCGCACCCTCAACTCGGCACAAGTACCGACTTTTTGCTCAGCTACGCACCACAACGTAAGCATCCAGGTGAGGGCGGTGCGCGGCGGCGGCCCGCGGCGGCGCTTCGCGCCGTCAGCCGAAGTCCGTCTCCCCGTACGGGCGCCTGAACTCGCAGAAGCCCTCCACCCCGGCCATCAGCACCACGCCGTCCCACAGCCGCCCCGCCGCCTCGCCCCTGGGGGCGGGCGACACGACAGGACCGAACACCGCTCCGACCCCCTCGACGGAGAGCACCGGCGTGCCGACGCCGGTGCCGACCAGGGCGATGCCCGCCTGGTGCGAGGCCCGCACCACGGCGTCGTACTCCCCGGTCATCGCCACGGACGCGAGGTCCGCGGGGAGTCCCGCGGCGGCGAGCGCGGGCGCCATGCCGGACCAGTCCTGCTGCTCGTGAAGCCGCTGCCCGAGGGCGTCGAAGTAGCGGCCGAGCGCGTCGTTGCCGTGGCGTTCGCGGACCGCCGCGCACACCCGGCCGTGCGCCTTCATGTACTCGCCGTACAGCCCCTCGGGGTCCTCCGGGTCGACGGCGAGGCCTTCGTTGAGCACGGCCAGGCTCATCACCCGCCACCGCACGGCGATGTCGCGCACCCGCTCCACCTCGCGCAGCCAGCGCGAGGTGATCCAGGTGTACGGGCACACGGGGTCGAACCAGAAGTCGACCCCCGGGCCGCGCCGGCCGGGTGGGGTGGTGGCGGTCACTCAACCACGGTACGCCTTCGGGGACTTGCGGTTCCTCACCGGCCCGCCTCGCCCTCGCGCCTGTCGTAGGTGAGGAAGACCGTGCCGCTGTCGAGGAGGGTGACGTCCGTCCGGTCGTACAGGACCGGGTCGAAGGCGGTCTTCGACGCGAACAGCGGGGTGCCCGAACCCAGCGTCAGCGGACCGAGCTTGACGATCAGCCGGTCGATCTCGCCGCGCAGCGCCCCGGCGAGCTCACCGCCGCCGCACAGCCAGATGTCCTTGCCGTCCTCCCGCTTGAGCTCCCGCACCTTCTCGACCGGGTCGGTGGCGACCAGTTCGACGGAGGGGGCGGGGCTCTCGGTGAGGGTGCGGGAGAACACGATGTGCCTCAAGTGCGGGTAGCAGTCCGGGATTCCGGCGTCCACGCCGATCATGTACGTCCTGCGGCCCTCCAGGATCGTGTCGAAGTGGGTCCCCTCGGCGGTGATGCCGAGGGCCTCCCTGGCCGGGCCCGGCAGCGTCTCGGGGTACTCCCCCGCGAGCCGCTCCACGTAGTCCTGGCCGACCGGCCAGAAGCCGTCGGGGCCCGTGGGGTCGGCACCGTCGGGCCCGGCGATGAACCCGTCGAGGCTGACGGCGATGAAGTAGACGAGCTTTCGCATGGGGACTCCTTGGTGACGGCGGGCGTGGTCGGTCGGGTGGGCGGTGCGGCCGGTCAGCTGCGGCTCCCCGGCTTGGGCAGCGGCCGGGGCCGCGGCACCGAGCGCGGCTTGGCCGGCTGCGGGAGGGGAGGGTGGGGCCGGGCGTTCCGGTTCTGGGACGCGGATCGGGCCCGGTACTGCCGCGGGTTTCTCAACTGGCTCCTCGGGATCACGTTGATCGTTGTACTCTACTTGGAGTGGTTAGAACGTAGTACTTCACCTGGAGTGGTGTCAACGGTTCAGTCGGAGAACTCTTCTCCGGCGGCCCGGCTACCCGCCGAGCAGCGCCCGCGCACGGCGGCAGAACGCCTCCACCGCGACGGGGTCGGGCTGCTCGCCGGCCCGGAACATCTCCGTCTGAAGAGCGGGCCCGTACGCGCCGCCGTGCCGGTCGATGTCGGACGTACGGGCGGGCTGCACGACGAAGTGGAGATGCCCCGGCACGCGCCCCGCGTGGGACCAGAGGCAGACGTACACCTGCTCGCAGTCCTCGGCACAGGCGCGGACCGCGGCCGAGACGCGGGTCAGCAACGGCCCCATCCCGGCCGCTTCGTCCGGACTCAGCTCGGCCACGCCCGTGACGTGCCGCAACGGCTTGACCAGCAGCGTGCCGACGCCGAGCGGCCCGACACAGTGCTCGACGGTCCAGTGGGCGGTACGCAGCACGGTGCCGCCCGGCAGCGGCACCGTTCCGTCGGCGAGGCCGCAGGCCGTACAGGTCACCTGCCGGCTCACTTGTCGGCCCGGTACAGGTTGACCTCCCGGTTCACGAAGAGGTGCACGTACCCGCACCGCCAGCAGATCAGGCCCGTCGCCGACTCGTCGGCCCAGGCCAGTTTCATGAACTCCATGCCGAAGCTGTTCAGCTTCACGTCCCGCTCGCGGAACGTGTCCCCCTTGCAGACCATGCAGTTGATCCACATCTGCCCGATGGCAGCACGCACCGGCTTGGGCGCCATGGCCCCTCCCCTTCCCCCGCGTCCCACGGCGCCGGTCAGACGCCTGCGAAGGAGACTAATCGACCCGTGGCCGGGGGTTCCTCGCGAGCCATTCCTGGAGCTCGCTGTGCCGGAACTGGTAGGAGCCGGCGACGATGCGGAGCAGTCCCGCGTGGTAGGCCCAGGCCAGGAAGGCGCCGGGGGCCAGGGGCATACGGCCGAGGAGACGAGCGGTCAGGAGCAGGACTCCGTAGGCCAGTTGGCCCACGAAGCTCATCGCCGCCCAGGTGAGGGCCAGGAAGACGACCCCGGCGAACCCCAACGACGACGTCATCCCCATGCCCATGACGAACGGGATGAGCACCCAGGCGAACGGCGCCAGCCACCCGACGCTCCGCCGCAGGCGCCGCATCAGGTGCCGTGTCCGTTCCGCCCGGCGGGCCCCGAGCAGTCCGCACCCCAGGGCGTAGCAGCCGAGGGCGGCGGCCGCGGCCCCCGAGGGCATGCCGCCGTGCGGTCCGACCGGCGCGGGATCCCAGGCGAAGGCGCCCACCAGGCATCCCCCCAGGATCGAGAAGGGCCGCGCGATGCCGAGGACGTACAGCAGGGCGACGACGGCGGCCGACACGGCCGCCCAGGCGACGAACTCCGTCACCGAGAGGATCCCGCGGCCCGCCCACGCCATGCCCCAGCCGAACACCGGCAGCACCGCACAGCCGATCAGCTGCCGCCTGCCGGTGTGGGCGGTGAACGGTTCGTCGATCACGTAGGCGACGAAGCCGAAGCCGACGAACCCATACCCCATCGCGTACCACCCCCAGTCCGGGACGTCCCCGTACCAGCCGCTGAACGGGGCCGCCCCGCCCAGGACCGCCGCGCACGCGGGGACCACGACCCACAGGACCGTCACGCGAACCCGACGGGCGGCCCTGCGCAGCCTGTCGCCCGCCGACGCACGCCGCGCGGTCACCCGTTCCGGCGGCCACCACGGCACCCTCTCGAACAGCGGGAGCGCCCCGACCGCCCCGAGCATCAGCGCCACGGTCCCCGACAGCGCCCAGGACAACGCGGGCCCCTCCCGGTGGACCCACCACTCCTCGGGGCACAGACGCGCCACCGCGTCCGGGACCACGAGGAGGACCGCCGCGGCCAAGGCCACGGCAGTCGCCATGGACAGGACCAGAGTGACCCCCCGCCCGACGACCCGCCCCACCGGCGTGATCCGCCCCTCGGCCCCCGCCATGCTCCGCAGCCACCGATGCACCGACGCCGACTCGTACTCCGCCTGCCTCCCCCACACCGAACGCGCCCCCGTGAGGCTCTGCCTCGCCTGCCGCGCGGCGGCGTTCGCCGCGGCCGTGGCGGCGGTGACGCAGTGCGCGAGGAGGTGTTCGCGCAGTTCGTCAGGCGTACGGAAATCCGTCGGAAGGCGGTGCGGCCTCGCCGGTCCGCCGTACACGGTCAGCGCGAGGCTCAGATAGAACGGCGAGCTCAGCACCTCGGCCACCGGACCGCCCTGCGCCGCGTCGCGCATCGCGTCGGCCACGGCGTCCATCGGGGAGCTCCGCCCGTCGGACCGCAGTTCCACGTACGAACGGGCCTGGTCAGCGTCGACGCCGCCGATGCGCAGGAGGGTTGCCTCCCGCAACCAGGCCTGGTGCTCGGCCAGTTCGGTGTAGCGGCGCTCGCGGCAGGTCAGTACGAGCGGGGCGCTGCCGTCGAGGGACTGGTGGGCGTTGAGCTGCTCCAGGGCCTGGCGCGCCCGGTCGGGCCCGTCCTCCTCGCTGTCCGTGTCCATCTCGTCCAAGCCGTCGAGCACCGGAATCACCAGGCGCCGCGCGACCAGTTCCGCCGCCGCCGCGCCCGGCACCTCGTACGACGTGACGAGATCGGCCGTGAGCCAGCGCTCCAGGCCGCCCTCGGTCCTTTGGCGGCCCCACCAGCGGCGGGCGCGCGGCGGCGGCAGGTCGCGGATCGAGAGACGGACCGGCACGGGGGCACCGGGGGCGCGCACCGCGAGGAGGCGCACCACGAGGTGCACCGCGAGGACCGTCTTGCCCGCGCCCGGCGCCCCGGTGACGATCAGGCGTCCGGGCGCCGCGCAGTACCACCGCGCGACGTCGGACAGGCGCTGTCGGCCCGGCGGCTCCGCGCCGCCGGGGCGGGGCACCACGTCGACCGGCAGATCCATGAGGTGCGCGCCGGTGCCCAGCATGTGGGTGCGCTCGGCGACCTCCACGTCCTCGACGGACCGTGCCAGCCGGTCGAGTTCGGCCGCGAGCCCCTCGCCCGCCCGCTGCAGCCGCAGGGCGCTCAGGCTGAGGGCCGAGCCGACGAGGAGGCCGAGGATGCCGAGCGGGAGCCCCAACACCCCTGCCACGTCCTGGGGTTCGAGCCCGCCCCGCAGCACCGACCAGGCCGCCCAGCCCCCGCTGACCAGCAGGGTCGCCGTCCCGCCCGCCACCAGCCATCGCACGCTCTGCGGGCCCTCCCGCGGCCACCCCATGGACGGAAGCATGCCCGACGGCCGACGGCCGGACCACCCCGTGTGCGGGTGGTCCGGCCGTCGGTTCCGTGCCTGATCAGCGGGCGTTCGGCGGCGGGTCGGCGCCGCCGGGCCGCACGCCGGCTTCGGCGTCGGGTCAGTGTCGGGTCAGTGCTGCGTCTGCGGCTCGCGCTCCTTCGCCGTCCGCGCGGTCCCGGCGGACACCGCGTCCGCGTCCCCGCCCTTGCGGCGCGGCAGCAGCACCGCCACGAGCACCGTGCCGACACCGAGGATGGCCGCGCCGACGAGGCTCGTGTGCGCCACCGCGTCCGAGAACGCGGAGCCGACCGCGTCGGCCATCTTGCCCGCGCCCTGGCCGAGCTGCTCGGCCTGCGCCTTCAGCTGGGCCGCCTGCTCGGGCGAGCCCGCCTTCGCGGCCTGTGCCGCGATCTCGTGCGCCTTGTCGCCGATGCCCTGCGCCACCGCGTAGCCGGCGCCGACCGAGTCCTGGGCCGTGTCCAGCGTGCCGTCCGGCAGCTTCGCGCCGGAGGCCGCCGCCGCGTCCGACAGCTTCGAGGAGTACGAACTGGCGAGCACCGAGCCGAGGATGGCGATGCCGAGCGAGCCGCCGAGTTCGAGGGACGTGTCGTTGACCGCGCCGCCGACGCCCAGTTCCGACTCGGGGAACGCGCCCATGATCGCGTCGGTGCAGGGCGACAGCGCGAGGCCGATGGCGAGGCCGAGCACGATCAGCGGGGCGAGGAAGTCCGTGTACGAGGAGGACGCGTCGACCTGCGTGAGCAGCGCGAGCGCCACCGTGCCCGCGACCATGCCCGCCGTCACCGTGATCTTCATGCCGATGCGCGGCGTCAGATAGCCGGTCAGGGCCGAGCCCACGAAGACCGCGCCCGCGAGCGGCAGCATGCGCACGCCCGTCTCCAGCGGGTTGTATCCGAGCACGAACTGCAGGTGCTGGGTGAGGTAGTAGAACGCGCCGAAGACCGCGAGGAAGAAGAGCGCGACCGCGAGGTTCGAGCCCGCGAAGCGGCGGTCGAGGAAGCGGCGGACGTCCAGGATCGGGTGCGGGTGGCGGAGCTCCCAGGCGACGAAGGCCAGCAGGCCCGCGCCCGCGACGACCGCCGCGGAGATCGCCTTGGCGTCCCAGCCGAAGTGCGGGCCCTGAATGATCATGTAGACGAGGGCGCCGGTCCAGACGACCGAGAGCGCGCCGCCGACGTAGTCGATCCGGTTGCCGTGCCCGGCCTTGGACGGCGGCACGAGAACGAGAGCGCCGACGACGGCGAGCGCGGCGATGGGCACGTTGATCAGGAAGGTCGACGCCCAGCCGTGGTTCTGCAGCAGCGCGCCCGCGACCAGCGGACCCGCGGCGATGGCGAGGCCCGCGGTGGCGGTCCACAGCACGATGGCCTTGGCCCGCTCCGCCTTCGGGAACGTCGAGGCGAGCAGGGACAGCGTGGCGGGCATGATCATCGCCGCGCCGAAGCCCATCACCGCGCGGGCCGCGATGACCCCGCCCGAGCTGTCGACGAGCGAGCCCGCGACGGATCCGGCGCCGAAGACGACGAGTCCGAGCACGAGCGCGCCGCGGCGGCTGTACTTGTCGCCGATGGCGCCGAGCAGCAGCATCAGCGCGGCGTACGGGACGGTGTAGCCGTCGATGACCCACTGCAGGTCGGAGCTGGAGAGGCCGAGGTCCTTGGTCATGTCGGGGGCGGCCACGGTCAGCGCCGTGTTCGCCATCACGATGATCAGCAGACTCAGGCAGAGCACCCCCAGTGCCCACCAGCGGCGCGCGTACGGCCGGTCCATCCGCTCGACCGGCTCCTTGATCACCACAGACATCGAGGCCCTCACTCCTCCGTACCGGGTCCGCCCCCCGGCGCACCCGGCTCACTCGGTCACTCACTTGCACAGTCATGTGCAACTACACACTGATGTGCAAATTACTGCCCTGCACAGCGTTGTGCAAATTGACGGGATCAGCAGAATGAGAGGCATGAGCACCCCGCGCCCCGCTGCCGCGAGCGTCAGAGCCGACGCCAATCGCCGCCGCATCCTCGACGTCGCCGTCACCGAGCTGCTGCGGGACCCCGACGCGTCCATGGACCAGATCGCGCGCGCCGCGGGGGTCGTGCGCAGGACGGTGTACGGCCACTTCCCGAGCCGGGACGCGCTGGTGGGCGCGATCGTGGACCGGGCGATCGAGGCCGTGGAGTCCGCGCACGCCGAGGGCCGCGCGGACGCGGCGAACCCGGCCGAGGCGGTCGCCGGTTCGCTGCTCGCGGTGTGGGAAGTCGCCGACCGCTACCGCCTGTTGCTCTCCCTCGCGCAGCGCAGCGTCACGATGGAGGGCATCCGCGAACGCCTCGGCGCCGTCCACGCGTCCGGCGTGGAGGTCTTCCGACGCGGCCTGGACGACGGCACGTTCGCCTCGCCGCTGCCGCCGAAGGCCTTGAGCTACGTGCTCGAAGGGGTGCTGTTCTCCGTGATGGAGGCCGTCAACGACGGCGTCCTGGAAGCGGAGGAGGCGGGCAGGTCCACCGCGATCACGTTCCTGACCGCGGCGGGCCTGCCCGCCTCGAAGGCCACCGAGCTGGTGGCGGGGCTGGCCGCCCGAAGGCGGGGGCCCGGCTAGAGCGCCCCGAAGGGGCGCGGGGAACTGCGCGGACAACCACGACGCACCCGCGGTCGCCATCCGATCGCCACACGTACGGCGATCCGATCCCCTCTCAGAACACTCACGACACTCACGCGGTCAAGGACTTCTCCCCGGCCCCCGCCTGCTCCGGCACCCCATCCTCGTCGTCCCGCGACGACCCCCCGTGCCCGTCGTCCACCAACGTCCGCTCGTCGAACGGCAGTCGGCCGGCGAGGACCTCCGCGACCCGCTCCTTGTCGACCTCCTTGGTCCACGTCCCGATCAGCAGCGTGGCGACCGCGTTGCCCGCGAAGTTGGTGAGGGCGCGCGCCTCGCTCATGAAGCGGTCGACGCCGATGATCAGGCCGACGCCGTCGACCAGGCCCGGCTTGTGCGACTGCAGACCGCTCGCGAGGACCGCGATGCCCGAACCGGACACGCCCGCCGCGCCCTTGGACGCGATCATCATGAAGAGCAGCAGCGAGATCTGCTCGCCGACACCGAGCGGCTGGTCCATCGCCTCGGCGATGAACAGCGAGGCCATGGTCAGGTAGATCATCGTGCCGTCGAGGTTGAAGGAGTAGCCCGTCGGGACGGTGATGCCGACGACCGGCCGGCTGACTCCCAGGTGCTCCATCTTCGCGATGAGCCGCGGCAGCGCGGACTCGGACGAGGAGGTGGAGAGGATCAGCAGGAACTCTCGGCCCAGGTACCTGAGCAGCTGGAAGAGGTTGACCCCGGCCACCAGCTTCACCAGCGTGCCCAGCACGATCACGATGAACAGCGCGCAGGTGACGTAGAACCCGATCATGATCGTGGCCAGCGCCTTGAGCGCGTCGACGCCGGTCTCGCCGATGACGGCCGCCATCGCGCCGAACGCGCCCACCGGAGCGGCCCACATGATCATGGACAGGATCCGGAAGACCAGCTTCTGGATGTGCCCGATGCCGCGCAGGATCGGCTCCCCCGAGCGGCCCATGGCCTGCAGCGCGAAGCCGACGAGCAGCGCGACGAGCAGCGTCTGGAGCACCTGCTCCTGGGTGAAGGCGGAGACGAGCGTCTTCGGGATGATGCCGAGCAGGAAGTCGACGAGACCCTTGTTCGCCTCCTCGGCCGCGTCGTGGCCCACGCCCTTCTCGGACTCGGTGATGTCCATGCCCGAACCCGGGTGCAGGATGTTGCCGACGATCAGGCCGATGGCGAGCGCGACGACCGACATCGCCACGAAGTAGGCGAGCGCGAGCCCGCCCACCTTGCCGACCTTGGCGGCCTTGCGGACCGAACCGACGCCGAGGACGATCGTGCAGAAGATGATGGGCGAGATCATCATCTTGATCAGGTTCACGAACCCGGTGCCGACCGGCTTCAGTTCCTTGGCGAAGTCGGGCCAGATGAAGCCGACGGCGATGCCGAGCAGGACGGCGCCGATGACGGCGATGTAGAGGTAGTGCGTGCGGTCCCGCTTGGCTGCGGGTGCCGCTTGTGGGTCGGCCGTGCTGGTCACGGGGCCCTCCTTGAACGACGACGTCGGCGTTGTGGTGCCTGTGGTGCGTGCGGCTCACGTCCTGGACGACCGCCTCGTCTCCCGGGCGATCCCGGCGACTATCTCCCGCTCTGTGAGGGCGGTCACCCTTGCGTTCATTTAGTTCGCACTTATACGGCGAGGCAGACTGGCACCATGCCCCGCACCCGACCGTCCCGCCCGCGCCGCCTGCCGCGCAGCCTGGCGGGCCAGCTCTTCGCGATGCAGATCGTGCTGGTCACGGCGGTGGTCGCCGGGTGCGCGCTCTTCACGTATCTGAGCGACAAGCACCAGGCGGAGGAGGGCGCGCGCCGCCAGGCGACCGCGGCGGCGCGGGCGGTCGCGGACTCCCCTTCGGTACGAGAGGCCATACGCGACGGCGACGACCCCTCCGCCCGCCTGCAGCCGTACGCGTCCCGGGTCCAGCGGCACACCGGCGTCGACTTCGTCACGATCATGGACCCGCGCGGCATCCGCTGGACGCACCCCGACGAGCGGCGGATCGGCGAGCGCTTCCTCGGCCACCGGGCGCAGGCGCTGCGCGGCAGGACGTTCGCGGAGACGTACACGGGAACGCTCGGCCCCTCGGTGCGGGTGGTCACACCGATCCGGGCCGGTGCCGCGGACGACGGCGAGATCATCGGCCTGGTCAGCGCGGGCATCACCATCGAGGAGATCACCGCCAAGGCGCGCGGCCAGCTCCTCGCGCTGCTCGGCGTCGCGGCGGCCGCGCTCGTGCTCGGCGGCATCGGTACGTACGTCATCAACGCGCGCCTGCGCCGCAGTACGCACGGCATGAACGCCGCCGAGCTGAGCCGCATGCACGACTACCACGAGGCGGCGCTGCACGCGGTGCGCGAGGGCCTGCTGATGCTGGACGGGCAGCGGCGGATCGCCCTGATCAACGACGGCGGCCGCGAGCTGCTCGGGGTGCCCGACACCCCGGTGATCGGCCGCAACGTAGCCGAACTCGGGTTGCCCGCTCCTCTGACGGGCGCGCTCCTCTCGGCCGAGCCCCGGGTGGACGAACTGCACCTGACCGCCGACCGCGTGGTGGTCGTCAACACCTCGCCCGTGACCGGCGGCGAGCGCCGAGGCACGGTGGTCACGCTGCGGGACCACACCGAACTCCAGGCGCTGACCGGCGAGTTGGACTCCGAGCGCGGCTTCACGCGGGCCCTGCGCTCCCAGGCCCACGAGGCCGCGAACCGGCTCCACACGGTGGTGTCCCTCATCGAACTCGGCCGCGCGGACGAGGCCGTCGACTTCGCCACCGCCGAACTGGAACTGGCGCAGGCCCTGACCGACCAGGTGGTCGCCGCGGTCAGCGAACCCGTCCTTGCGGCGCTCCTCCTCGGCAAGGCCGCGCAGGCGAACGAGCACGGCGTGGAGCTGGTCGTGTCGCAGGACAGCAGCATCGACGACGGCATGCTCCCGCCCTCCCTGCCGGCCCGTGACCTGGTGACGGTCCTCGGCAACCTCGTCGACAACGCGGTCGACGCGGCCCAGGGCTCCCCCTCGGCCCGCGTCACGGTGACGGCCCGCGCGGACGAGGCGGGCCTCCTCCTCCGCGTCTCGGACACGGGCCCCGGGGTGGACCCCGCCCAGCGGGACGCGGTCTTCGAACGGGGCTGGTCGACGAAGGCGGCAACGGGGCGGGGCCTGGGCCTGGCACTGGTCCACCAGACGGTGACGCGCAACGGGGGCGAGCTGACGGTGCGGGAGTCGGCGGAGGGCGGAGCGGAGTTCGAGGTACGCCTCACCACGGCGAACAGCCGCCGGGCCCCTTCACCCACCCCAGCCCTCGCCGCGAGCAACAGTCCCGCTCCCGCTGTGGGCAGGCGTTCCGCACGGCGAGTGGGGTCTCCCCTGCTCGAGCGGAGCCGAGAGCTTGGGGAAGGGCGGGCACAGCCCTTGATGCCGAGTACCGATGAACCAGGCGCCGACCAAGGCACGACTCCAGGCCGGCCGCAGGCTGACGGCACCGGCAAGAGAGGCGCCCAGTGACAATCCGCGTACTCGTAGTCGAAGACGACCCCGTCGCCGCCGACGCCCACGTCCTCTACGTCAACAGGGTCCCCGGCTTCGAGGCCCTGCCCCGCCCCGCCCACTCCGCCGCGGAAGCCCGCCGCGCCCTCGACCGCACCCCCGTCGACCTGATCCTCCTCGACCTCCACCTCCCCGACGGCCACGGCCTCCACCTCGCCCGCTCCCTGCGCGCCGCCGGCAACCCCACGGACGTGATCGCGGTGACGTCGGCCCGCGACCTCGCCGTGGTCCGCGAGGGCGTCTCCCTCGGCGTCGTCCAGTACGTGCTGAAGCCCTTCACCTTCGCCACCCTCCGCGACCGCCTCACCCGTTACGCGGAGTTCCGCACCGCGGCCGCCGAGGGCGAGGCCACCGGGCAGGACGAGGTGGACCGCGCGCTCGCGACCCTGCGCGCCCCGAGCCCCGCCGCCCTCCCGAAGGGCCTCAGCGGCCCCACCCTCGAACGCGTCATCCGCACCCTGCGCGCCGCCCCCGAAGGCCTCACCGCCGCCGCGGCCGCGCAGTCGGCGGGCCTGTCCCGCATCACCGCGCGCCGCTATCTGGAACACCTCGTCGAGACGGCCCGCGCGGCCCGCAGCCCCCAGTACGGCCACGTCGGCCGCCCCGAACTCGTCTACCGCTGGCTCGCCCCGGGCGCCTGAACCGACCGCCTCGGACGACTGAAACCGTGCGCCCGACAACAACGTTGTCACGTTGGTGACAAGCATCAACGCCCAGCCTCCGCACGGGCATTGACCTTGTTCGGAACGCGCCCTTACGTTCACCGGGCAACCCGCGTTGCAGTCCCGTGTTGCAGCCCCGCGTGGCAACCCGGCCGCGTCGGCCAGTAGGAGGTCGTGCCCGTGCGCCCCACCACTCCACTGCTCCTCGCCGCCGCCACCCTGCTCGCCGCCGGCACCCTCACCGCGTGCGGCGGCGGCTCCGGCGACGACCCCGACACCGTGAGGGTCTCCTTCAAGCAGTCCACGGACAACCGGATCAGGGTCATGGACACCTACCTGGCGGACATCAAGAAGCAGTTCGAGAAGGAACACCCCGGCAAGAAGGTCAAGTTGGTGCCGATCAAGGCACCGGACTCCGAGTACTACACCAAGCTGCAGCAGATGATGCGCTCCCCGAAGACCGCGCCCGACCTGGTCTACGAGGACACGTTCCTCATCAACTCGGACATCACCAGCGGCTACCTGAAGCCGCTGGACCCCTACCTGAACAAGTGGAAGGACTGGGACCAGTTCATCGACACCGCCAAGACGGCGGCGAAGGCGGCCGACGGCAAGACGTACGGCGTGCCGGACGGGACGGACACCCGCGGCCTCTGGTTCAGCAAGGCGATCTTCAAGAAGGCGGGCCTGCCCGCGGACTGGCAGCCGAAGAACTGGAACGAGATCCTCGACGCGGCCCGCACCATCAAGAAGAAGGTCCCCGGGGTCACCCCCCTCAACGTCTACACGGGCAAGCCCGCGGGCGAGACGGCCTCGATGCAGGGCTTCCAGATGCTCGCGTACGGCACGGGCAAGGACCCTCTGTACGACCCCGAGTCGAAGAAGTGGGTCACGGGAAGCAAGGGCTTCAAGGACTCGCTCGCCTTCGTGGAGACGGTCTTCAAGGAGAAGCTCGGCCCGGACGTCACGGACGCGCTCGACCCCAACTTCGCCACCCGCGTGCGCGGTGAGCTCCTCCCCGAGGACAAGCTGGGCATCAACCTCGACGGCTCGTGGCTGCCGCAGGACTGGGGCGAGGGCGCGGGCCACGAGTGGCCCCAGTGGTCGGACAAGCTGGGCCTCGCGTACATGCCGACGCAGAACGGCCAGGCCCCCGGCAAGGTGAGCATGTCCGGAGGCTGGACCTGGGCGATCCCGGCCAAGGCGAGCAACCCCGACCTGGCCTTCGACTTCATCAAGACGATGCAGACGACGGACAACGCCAAGAAGTGGTACATCGCCAACTCGGGCATCGCGGTCCGCGAGGACGTCGCGGCCGACCCGTCGTACGTGAAGGCGCAGCCGGGCATCAAGTTCTTCACGGACCTGGTGGCCACGACGCACTACCGCCCGGCGTACCCCGCGTACCCCAAGGTCTCCACCGCGATCCAGGAGGCGATGGAGTCGGTGACGACGGGCGACGCCTCGGTCGACAAGGCGGCCGCCGGCTACGACGAGGAGGTCTCGTCGGCGACGGACGGCGAGGTCACAACCAAGTAGCCCACCACCGTCCCCAAGGGGCGCGAGGACTGCGCGAGCAACCACGACGAACCCGCAGCGACCACCCCACCGCCACCGCCCCAAGGGGCGCGAGGAACTGCGCGACAAGCCCCACCAACCCGCAGACAGGCCCCTCCTCACGCAACCAGAGAGCGAGCACCCGCACGTGACCACCGCATCCCCCGCGGGCCCCGGCGGCGTCGTCAAGACGCCCCCGGGCCCGGCAGGCGGACCGCCGGGCCCGCGGACCCGGCACCGGGTCCGCCGAGGCCTGCTCCGCGCCCTGCCCGTCTCCCCCGCGGTCGTCCTCCTCGCGCTCTTCCTCGCGGGCCCGATCGGCTACTGCGCGTACATCGCCTTCACCGACCTCCAGCTCACCGGCCAGGCCGAGTCGAGCTTCGTGGGCCTGGAGAACTTCCGTACGGCCTTCGGCGACGAGGACTTCCTCAACGCGGTCTGGCTGACCCTCGTCTTCACCGTCCTGTCCTCCCTCGTCGGCCAGAACACCCTGGGCCTCGCCCTCGCCTCACTCATGCAGCGCGCCTCGAAGCCCGTCCGGACCCTCACGGGCGCGATCGTCGTCACGGCCTGGGTCCTGCCCGAGGTCGTCGCCGGCTTCCTCCTGTACGCGTTCTTCCGCCGCGAGGGCACCCTCAACGCCGTCCTGGACTTCCTCCATCTCCCGTCCCAGAACTGGATGTTCACCCTGCCGATCCTCGCGGTGTCGTTCGCGAACGTATGGCGCGGGACGGCGTTCTCGATGCTGGTCTACTCGGCCGCGCTCAACGAGATCCCCAAGGAGATCACCGAGGCCGCCCAGGTCGACGGCGCGAGCGGCTGGCGCCGCATGTGGCACATCACGCTGCCGATGATCCGCCGCTCGATCGGCACGAACCTCATGCTCAACACCCTTCAGACGCTCTCCGTCTTCGGCCTGATCTGGGTGATGACGCGCGGCGGCCCGGGAAACAGGAGCCAGACCCTCCCCCTCTTCATGTACGAGCAGGCCTTCCAGAAGAGCATGATCGGCTACGGCACGGCCGTGGCCCTGCTGCTCCTCCTGGTCGGCTCACTCTTCTCCCTCGTCTACATGCGCCTGCTGCGCACGGAGGTCTGAGTGGCCGTCAACAAGCCTCCACGCACGCTCTATTCGCCCCGCAGGACCCTCCGTTCCCGCCGCGCCGCACGCCGTCTGGCGGCCGACGCGGGCCTGCTGGTCGTGGCCGCGGCGTTCGTCCTCCCGCTGGCCTGGGTGGTCCTGTCGTCCTTCGACCCGAAGGCGGACCTCAGGGTGCGGCTCCCCGACGGCCTCACCCTCGACAACTACGACCAGGTGCTCACCCCGGAGATCACCTTCACGCCGCTTCTGAACAGCCTGCTCCTCTGCGGCGGCGGCACGCTACTCACGGTGGTCTGCGCGGCCCTGGCCGCATACCCCCTGTCCCGCTACCGCTCCCGCCTCAACCGCCCCTTCATGCTGACGATCCTCTTCGCCACGAGCCTGCCGATCACGGCGATCATGGTCCCGGTGTACGCGCTGTTCGTACAGGTCGACCTGATCGACACGATGCAGGGCACGATCTTCTTCTTCGCCGCGTCCCAACTGCCCTTCGCCATCTGGCTGATGAAGAACTTCATGGACGGCGTGCCGAAGGAACTGGAGGAGGCGGCGTGGACGGACGGAGCGTCCCCCTTCCAGTCCCTGCTCCGGATCGTCCTGCCCCTGATGGGCCCGGGCGTGGCGGTGGTGACGGTCTTCTGCTTCGTCATGATGTGGGGCAACTTCTTCGTCCCCTTCATGCTGCTGCTCACGCCGGAACAGATGCCGGCGTCGGTCAGCATCAACGACTTCTTCGGCAACAAGGGAACCGTGATCTACGGCCAGCTGGCGGCGTTCTCGATCATCTACTCGACGCCGGTGATCCTGCTGTACGTCCTCATCTCACGCCGCCTGGGCGGCGGCTTCGCGCTGGGCGGCGCGGTGAAGGGCTGAACGACGCCCGGCGGGACCGGACCCTTTGGCGGACACAGAACTGTGACATGACTTCGCGGAGATACGTCCGCCGCGCCCCATTCATCACCACACATCTCCCTGGTATCAGGCGCGGGCTCGCATTAGCGTGCTGAGCTCGCGCCACTCCCACCTCGCCACCTGCCAGGAGCCGACTGTGAACCGCCCTCTCCGCCTCACAACGGCCGCGCTCGCCACGTCCGCGGCACTGCTGCTGACGTCCTGCGGCAGCGACGACGACAAGTCCAAGGACAGCGACAAGATCGCCGGGGCGGAACAGGGCGACCCGCAGAAGTCGACGGAGCCGAGCAAGCCGACGGATGCGGCCGCCGACCGCCCGAAGATCGAGCTGCCGTCGGACCTGACCATGACTTTCGAGTCGCCCGACACCAGCGACCCGGTGAAGAAGTCCGTACTCGCGGACAACGAACAGCGCATGCGCGCGGTGAACGCGGCGATCACGGGGACCGACCCCAAGAGCAAGGCAGTCGGCTACTACAACACCGGCAAGGCGCTGGGTGCGTCGGTGACATGGGTCGCGAAGTTCAAGGACGCCGGCCTCAGCCTCACGGGGGAAGTGCGCTACTACGACCGCCAGGTGACGCTCAAGGACAAGAAGACGGCCACGCTCTCGTTCTGCGCCGATGAAGGCAAGGGCTTCACCAAGAAGAAGTCGACCCAGAAGATCAACAAGACACCGGTGACGAAGAACAGCTACGTCGCCTACAACACACAGCTGATCAAGAACGCCGACGGAACGTGGCAGACCTCGCAGATCTACTCCGCAAGGGGGGCGGCTCAGTGCCAGCCGTAAGAAGAGCTCAGGCCTTCGCAGCCGTCGTCGCGGGCATCACGCTCGCCACCGGCGGTTCGCCGGCCTGGGCCGACATAGACCCGGGGGACGGTGGCTCCGAGACACAGGTGGACGCCGACGCCGACGAGCAGAAGCTGTCGACCACCGCGGGCGGGATCGTCTACGACCGTTCGAAGAACGGCAAGGGCGGCAGTGCGGGCCCGGTGACTCCAGCCACCAACTGGACGCCGCCGGCGTGCTACTACGTCCCTGCCTACACCCCGGGTCAGCTGCAGAAGAAGCTCGAACCCATCTGGGCCGTGGACTCCACCGGGCACGAATGGGACCTGTCCCAGCGCAACCGCTATGTGAACGGGAAGCCTTACAAGGACTTCAACAAGGAGAAGACCGGCGAGGGCTACTGGTGGGACAGCTACATCCCGGAAGGAAGGGAGAGCGCCCCCGGGGCCTTCGACTGCGACAAGCCTTACTTCTGGGTCGACAAGGGCGAGCCGCCCCCGGCGGACACCCCTGAGGCCGTCACCCCCGAGATCCTCGCGCACCTGGCCTACGCCGAGATCCGCGTCCCCGACACCGAGGTGACCCTCGCCCCCGCCGAGACGACGAAGGTGAACCTGCCGACCTGGGCCTGGCTGGACAAGGCGGAGTTCAAGCCGGTCTCAGTGACGGCCTCGGTACCGGTCCTGAACATCGAGGCAACGGCAACGGCCGTACCGGTCTCCCTCAAGATCGACCCGGGCACGGCGGACGCGGAGACGTACCCTGCTTCCGGCGTCTGCGAGATCGTCGACGGCAGGATCGGCGAACCGTACGCGAAGGGCAAGTCCAAGGAGACCCCGCCCTGTGGCGTGAAGTACCTCCGCTCCTCGGGCGACGGCTCGTACCCGCTGAAGGCGACGGTCACCTGGAAGATCCACTGGACCGGCACGGGCGTGGACGGGGAACAAGGGCTGCCCGACGGCGAGTTCGGCGCGGAACAGGACGTGGTGGTCGAGGAGATCCAGGCCATCAACCGCTAGCCGCAAGGGAGTACGACGCCGTGGTTAGGATCATCGGCGTCGAAGGGGGAACACCGTGCAGGGGCGGTTGCTGAACGGCCGGTACAAGCTGCTCGTACCGATCGGCGCAGGCGGAATGGGCCAGGTCTGGCGGGCCCGCGACACCAGCCTGGACCGTGAGGTCGCGGTCAAGCTGTTCGTGCCGCCGACGTCGGTGCCGATGTCGGGGTCGGCGTCGGCGTCGGCGGACGAGGCCGAGCAAGCCCAACTCCTCGCCCGCTTCCGCCAGGAGGCCCGCGCCGCGGCCGCGCTGGACAGCCCGTACATCGTCGCCGTCCACGACCACGGCGAAGACGACGGCACCGCCTACCTGGTGATGGCCCTGGTGCAGGGCCGCTCGCTCGACCAGGTGCTGCGCGAGCGCGTCCGCGTGCCGGTGGCGGACGCGCTGCGCTGGGCGGCGGACATCTGCCGCGCCCTGGACGTGGCGCACGCGGCGGGGGTCGTGCACCGCGACATCAAGCCGGGCAACGTGATGATCACGGAGGACGGGTCCGCGAAGGTCGTCGACTTCGGCATCGCGACATTCCTGGAGCGCACCGCGGGCGACGCGCGCCTCACCCAGACCGGGCAGATGCCGTTCGGCAGCGTGCCGTACCTGGCGCCGGAACGGTTCCGCCAGGAGCCGGGCGACGGCCGCACCGACCTGTACGCGCTCGGCTGCGTCCTGTACGAACTCCTCGTCGGCAGACCGCCGTTCACCGGCACGGCGGCGGGCGTCATGTACCACCACGTCAACGACGCCCCCCTGCCCCCGAGCCGGGCACGCGCCGAGGTGCAGGCACCGCTGGAACGCCTCGTCCTCGACCTCTTGGCGAAGGCCCCCGCGGACCGCCCGGCGGACGCGGCGACGGCGCTGGACCGCATCCTGGCGGCGGGGTCCCTGCCGCCGGAGACGGAATCGTCGCGGGCACCGGTGAGTCCACCGGAGAACGCCCAAGACGCGGTACCCACCCACTCCGCCTCCTCCGCCTCCTCCACCTCCTTCACCTCCTCCATCAGCAAAGACACCACCACGGCGGTGACCACGACCCCCCGCCGCTCCCGCAACCGCATCCTGCTCCCCGCCGCCCTGATCCTCGCCCTCGGCATCCCGGCGGGCCTGGGCATACGCGCCCTCGCCGCACCGGACACGGACACCACGGCAGACTCACCCTCTTCCACCGACACCGAGCCCGAGGCCGAGACCGCGAACGAGAAGAAGGTCTACGAGATAGGCGTGGCCCACAGCTACCGTCACGTCGGAGCCGACGGTTCCACCGACGAGTACGAGAAGTCGGAGTACGAACAGTTCACGACACAGCAACTCCACACCGTCGAGTCGGCCTTCAAGGAGACGCTCGACGCGAAGAGCCGCAGCCGCTTCCGTCTCGTCCCCGTGACCTCGAACCCGGACACCAGCTCCCGCGAACTCCTCGCCAAGCGCCCGGACATGCTGGCGGTCATCGGCGACACCGTGGACTTCTCCTGGGTGCACGACACAGACGAGGCGTTCCTCCCCGAGATCAGTACGTGCACCGAATACGCGCACCCGGGCGGCGCGTTCGCGATCCCGGCCGACGACGCGCGCCAGGGCGAGGCGATGGCCCGCTACCTCCTCTCGCAGACCACGGCGCGCCGCGTGCTGGTAGCCGAGGACAAGCTCTGGGTGAACCGCGAGGACGGCATCGGCACGGCGCTGCGCAGGGCCGGTGTCACCACGGAGGCCCTGGACGTGGCATCCGACGAGGTGAAGGCGTCGAGCATCCCCTCGCTGGTGGCGTCGGCGCGGGCGGACGCGGTGGTGATCCCCGCCGGCACACCGACGGAGGTATGGGCCAAGAAACTCAAGGCCGACGGCTTCAGGGGCCCGGTGCTCACCCAGGGCGACGCGGAAGGCACCTGCGCCGACTCCAAGGACCGGTCCAACGAGGAGGACGGGGACAAGAACATCCCCGACGGAGTCATCCGCACCCGCAACTACAACGGCGAGCCGGACGACAACCTCCCGGCCAGAGGCAACCAGGAGCTGTACGACGGCGCACTGGCCCTGGCGACGGCCCTCAAGAAACTCCCCACGAACACCACCCCCACCTCGCTCCGCCACACCCTGGACCGCGAGATCCAGAACGTCTCGGTCAACGGCGCCCTGCACGAGGTCTCGTTCGAGAAACGCCGCTCCGCCCGCGGCCGGCCGGTGTGGTTCGACCGCCGCGGCAAAGGCACGTGGAAGGAAGTAGGCAAGCTGGACAAGAAGTTCGAACCGACCCGACAGTAGCCACCGCTCCGACTCGAAGCCCTGACGTCACGGGTCGATGCGCTCGGGCAGATCACAGGCTTCGAGTACGACGCTCTCGGCCGGACCACACCCAAGAATGCCAACGGGCGATGCACAAGCTTTGCTCATGGCCCGGCCGGTCGGCTCATCTCGGCCGTTTCCCCCGACAGCACGGTCGGGAATCAGCGAACCGCCGCGTGGCCCGCGACCCATCCCGGCCATGAAGCCGTCGGCCCCCGGACCTACGTCGGCAGCGGACTCGTCGACGAGCAGGGCGAAATAGCCTGGTGCACACGCAGCACCGTATGGGGCGCCACTGCCTGGAACATCGACTCATCGACCTGCACCCCTCCGATGCCCAGGTCAGTACTACGACCCCGAGTCCGGCCTGCAGTGGGAGAGCAGGCTCGGCAGCGGCTTCCTGGGCGATGTGCGAAAGTCTCGGATGCGGCGGGACTACGGGCTCATCGAGGCCGGGCGCCGGGCTTCCACCGCTCCATGAGCCTCCGTACTTTCCCACCAATCCGCAACCTCGTAGAAACGCACCGTAGTCGCCACACCCCCAGGCGCCTACGGTGTGCCCGTGCAACCCAGCCAACCGCCGCACCAGCCGACGCCCCCCTTCGACTTTCCCGCCGCCCGGCGACTGCGCGAGGCGTTGGGGATGGCGCCCGGGCACGTCGCCTATGGGATGCAGGCCAGTTACGGGCTCACGTACATCACCGCCGACATCATCACCGCCTGGGAGCGGGGGCTCGCCTCCCCCAGCTCCGCCGAACTCACCGCGCTCGCCGCCACCTTGTGGTGCTCGCCGGGTGAACTCATGGGCGCCGCGCGGACGTTGCGCGAGCACCGGCTCGCCCGCGGGCTCGCGCCCGAGGACGTGGCGCGCGGGGCCGGCGTGGAGATCCAGGCGTATCTGCGGATGGAGGAGACCAACTCCTGGCGCGGCAACGAACGGCAGTCCGCCGCCCTCGCCCGGGTGCTCGCGCTCTCCGTGCCCGACTTCGTCACCGTGACCGGACGGTCCGACGCGCTCGCCGAGCTGCTGCGCAACGCCGTGACGACCCGCTGGCAGGGGTACGTGCGCCCCGTCGCCAAGCTGCTCCCCCTGGACCGGCGGCACGTCGAGCGCGCGCTGCGCCGGATGCACGAGGACTACCAGTCACGGATGGCCCGCACGCTGAGCTGGGGCGGCGGGGCGAGCTCGGACGCCTCCGGCGAGGCGGGGCGGGACTTCCTCGACCGCGTCGTCGAGCACTTCTGGACCTTGGTCCGGGAAAGTCGGGCCTGAGGGCCCGACCCTGCCGTGACCAAGGCCACCGCCGCAGCGGCCGAAGTCCCCTAGAAGACCGACTCCGCCTCGTCCATCCGGTCCTTCGGCACCGTCTTCAGCTCCGTCACCGCGTCCGCCAGCGGCACCATCGTGACGTCCGTGCCGCGCAGCGCCGTCATCTTGCCGTACTCCTCGCGGTGCACCGCCTCCACCGCGTGCCAGCCGAAGCGGGTCGCGAGGACGCGGTCGTACGCGGTGGGGGTGCCGCCGCGCTGGACGTGGCCGAGGATGACCGGCTTGGCCTCCTTGCCGAGGCGGGACTCCAGCTCGTACGCGAGGGCCGTGCCGATGCCCTGGAAGCGCTCGTGGCCGAACTGGTCGATCGCGCCCTTGCCGTAGTCCATCGTGCCGTCCTGCGGGTGCGCGCCCTCGGCGACGCAGATCACCGCGAACTTCTTGCCGCGCGCGAACCGCTCCTCGACCATCGCGACCAGGTCGGCGGGGTCGAAGGGCCGCTCGGGCAGGCAGATGCCGTGGGCGCCGCCGGCCATGCCGGACTCCAGGGCGATCCAGCCGGCGTGGCGGCCCATGACCTCCACCACCATCACGCGCTGATGCGATTCGGCGGTGGTCTTGAGGCGGTCCATGGCCTCCGTGGCCACGCCCACCGCGGTGTCGAAGCCGAAGGTGCGGTCCGTGGAGGAGATGTCGTTGTCGATGGTCTTGGGGACGCCGACGACCGGCACACCCGCGTCGGACAGCATCCGTGCCGCCGTCAGGGTGCCCTCGCCGCCGATCGGGATGAGCGCGTCGAAGCCGCTCTTCTCGATGAGCTCCTTGGCGTTGTCGCAGGCCGCGCGGAAGCGGGCGCGCTCGAGACGCGAGGAGCCGAGGATCGTGCCGCCGCGGGCCAGGATGCCGCTGACGGCGTTGAGGTCGAGGGGGCGGTAGCGCCCGTCGAGCAGGCCCGCGTAGCCGTCCTCGAAGCCGATGACCTCGTCGCCGTAGTGCGTCACGGCGCGGTGCACGACCGACCGGATCACTGCGTTGAGGCCGGGGCAGTCGCCGCCCGCGGTGAGAATTCCGATACGCATCGCGCTGTGTCTCCTGCTCGCTGCTGGTACTTGTGAGCCGGTCCGATTGTTCCACGGTCGCAAGGGGGTCGCCGCTCACGGATGTGCGACGGATGTGCGTGCGAGGACCGGGCAGGGGCCTTGGTACCCGCCCTGCCAGGCCTTTCGTCCGGCGGGCGACCTAGCCAGCCGCAGAGGTATTGTCAAGAGGGCACAGCCACGATATCGGGTACTTTGTCCAGCTCACCCGGCGCCCCGCGCCGGGCACCCACAGAGCCAGGCATCCACACCACAGGACTGCGAAGCAGGACAGCGAGAAGGGGAGACCACGCGTGACGCGCAGCGTGTACGTGACCGGGATCGACCGGGGCGACGGACGCCAGGTCATCGAGCTGGGAGTGATGGAGCTCCTGACCCGCCGGGTCGACCGGGTCGGCGTCTTCCGGCCGCTCGTCCACGACGGCCCCGACCGCCTCTTCGACCTGCTGCGCGCCCGCTACCGGCTGTCGCAGGACGCCGCGTCGGTGTACGGCATGGACTACCACGAGGCGTCCGCGCTCCAGGCCGAGCAGGGCACCGACGAGCTGGTCTCGCGGCTCGTGGACCGCTTCCACCAGGTGGCCCGTGACTACGAGGTCGTCCTCGTGCTCGGCACGGACTTCGCCGCCACCCAGCTCCCCGACGAGCTCGCGCTCAACGCCCGGCTCGCGAACGAGTTCGGCGCCTCCGTGCTCCCCGTGGTCGGCGGCAAGAACCAGCCCGCCGAGTCGGTGCGCGCCGAGACGCGGAACGCCTACCGCGCCTACGACTCGCTCGGCTGCGACGTCCTCGCGATGGTCACCAACCGCGTGGCCCCCGCCGACCGCGACGAGATCCACGAGCGGCTCGAAGCCCGCCTGCCCGTGCCCTGCTACGTCCTGCCGGACGAGCCCGCGCTCTCCGCGCCGACGGTCGCGCAGATCACCCACGCGCTCGGCGGCCGCGTCCTGCTCGGCGACGACTCGGGGCTCGCCCGCGACGCCCTGGACTTCGTCTTCGGCGGCGCCATGCTGCCGAACTTCCTGAACGCCCTGACCCCGGGCTGCCTGGTGGTCACCCCCGGCGACCGCGCCGACCTCGTGGTGGGCTCGCTCGCCGCGCACAGCGCCGGTACGCCGCCGATAGCGGGCGTCCTGCTGACCCTGAACGAGCAGCCCGGCCAGGAGATCCTCACCCTCGCCGACCGCCTCGCGCCCGGCACCCCGGTGGTCGCGGTCTCCGGCGGCTCCTTCCCGACGGCGGGCGAACTCTTCGCCCTGGAAGGGAAGTTGAACGCGGCGACGCCCCGCAAGGCGGAGACCGCCCTCGGCCTCTTCGAGCGGTACGTGGACACGGCGGACCTCCTCACGCGGGTCTCGGCGCCGAGCAGCGACCGCGTCACGCCGATGATGTTCGAGCACAAGCTCCTGGAGAAGGCCCGCTCGGACCGCCGCCGCGTCGTCCTGCCCGAGGGCACCGAGGAGCGCGTCCTGCGCGCCGCCGACGTCCTGCTGCGCCGCGGCGTCTGCGACCTGACCCTCCTCGGCCCGGTCGAGCAGATCCGCAAGAAGGCCGCGGACCTCGGCGTGGACCTCGCCGACTCCGAGCTCATCGACCCGCAGACCTCCGAGCTGCGGGACCGGTTCGCCGCCGAGTACGCCGAGCTGCGCGCCCACAAGGGCGTCACCGTCGAGCTCGCGTACGACGTGGTGGCCGACGTCAACTACTTCGGCACGCTGATGGTCCAGGAGGGCCTCGCCGACGGCATGGTCTCGGGCTCCGTGCACTCCACGGCCGCCACCATCCGGCCCGCCTTCGAGATCATCAAGACCAAGCCGGACGCCTCGATCGTCTCCTCGGTCTTCTTCATGTGCCTCGCCGACAAGGTCCTCGTGTACGGCGACTGCGCCGTGAACCCGGACCCGAACGCCGAGCAGCTCGCCGACATCGCCGTCCAGGCGGCCGCCACCGCCCAGCAGTTCGGGGTCGAGCCGCGGATCGCGATGCTCTCGTACTCGACGGGCACGTCCGGTTCGGGCGCCGACGTCGACAAGGTGCGCGAGGCGACCGAGCTGGTGCGGGCGAGCCGCGACGACCTGAAGATCGAGGGACCGATCCAGTACGACGCCGCCGTGGAGCCGTCGGTCGCGGCCACCAAGCTGCCCGACTCGGACGTCGCGGGCCAGGCCAGCGTGCTGATCTTCCCGGACCTGAACACCGGCAACAACACCTACAAGGCCGTGCAGCGCTCGGCCGGCGCGATCGCCGTGGGACCGGTCCTGCAGGGCCTGCGCAAGCCGGTCAACGACCTCTCCCGGGGCGCGCTCGTCCAGGACATCGTCAACACCGTCGCCATCACGGCGATCCAGGCCCAGGCCCAGACGCCCACTCCGTAACCCCCCACAGAAAGCGCCTCGATTCAGTGACCGCCACTCGCGTACTCGTCCTCAACTCCGGCTCCTCGTCGGTGAAGTACCAGCTGCTCGACATGCGCGACAGCTCCCGTCTCGCCGTCGGCCTGGTCGAGCGGATCGGCGAGGAGACCTCGCGGCTCAAGCACACCCCCCTGACCGGCGGTGGCGCCGAGTCGCGGGAACGCGAGGAGCCGATCGCCGACCACGAGGCGGCACTGAAGGCCGTCGCCCAGGAGCTGGCCGCCGACGGGCTCGGCCTCGACTCCCCCGAGCTGGCCGCGATCGGTCACCGGGTGGTGCACGGCGGCCTGAAGTTCACCGCGCCGACGGTGATCACCGACGAGGTGCTCGCGGAGATCCAGCGCCTGGTGCCGGTGGCCCCGCTGCACAACCCGGCCAACATCACCGGCATCCGCACCGCCCAGGCCCTGCGCCCCGACCTGCCGCAGGTCGCCGTCTTCGACACCGCGTTCCACACGACGATGCCGGAGTCCGCGGCGCGCTACGCGATGGACGTGAAGACCGCCGACGAGCACCGCGTGCGGCGCTACGGCTTCCACGGCACCTCGCACGCGTACGTCTCGCGCGAGACCGCGAAGCTGCTCGGCAAGGCGCCCGAGGACGTCAACGTCATCGTGCTGCACCTGGGCAACGGCGCGTCGGCGAGCGCCGTGCGGGGCGGCAGGTGCGTCGACACGTCGATGGGGCTGACGCCGCTTGAGGGGCTCGTGATGGGTACCCGCTCCGGTGACATGGACCCCGCGGTCATCTTCCACCTGGCCCGGGTCGGCGGGATGTCCATCGACGAGATCGACGTCCTGCTCAACAAGAAGAGCGGTCTGATCGGGCTCTGCGGCGACAACGACATGCGGGAGATCCGGCGTCGTATCGACGAGGGCGACCAGGAGGCGGCGCTCGCGTTCGACATCTACGTCCACCGCCTGAAGAAGTACATCGGCGCCTACTACGCGGTGCTCGGCCGGGTCGACGCCGTCGCGTTCACGGCGGGCGTCGGCGAGAACGCGGCGCCGGTGCGCGAGGCGGCGGTGGCCGGCCTGGAAGAGCTGGGCCTCGCGGTCGACGGCGCGCTCAATTCCGTACGTTCCGACGAGGCGCGGCTCATCTCGCCGGAGTACGCCCGGGTCGCCGTCGCCGTGGTGCCGACCGACGAGGAGCTGGAGATCGCCGACCAGACCTACGCCCTGGTCGTCGGCCGCAACGCCTGAGCGCACTTCCGCCCATTTGTAGATTCCACCAGACGGAATATTCCGAAGCGAAACAAACCGATAGGATCGCCCCCATGCGCCGTTCCAAAATCGTCTGCACGCTGGGCCCCGCCGTCGACTCCGAAGAGCAGCTCGTCTCGCTGATCGAGGCCGGCATGAACGTGGCCCGCTTCAACTTCAGCCACGGCACGCACGCCGAGCACCAGGGGCGGTACGACCGCGTCCGCTCGGCCGCCGCGAAGACCGGCCGTGCCGTGGGTGTCCTCGCCGACCTGCAGGGCCCGAAGATCCGTCTGGAGACCTTCGCCGAGGGCCCCGTCGAGCTGGTGCGCGGTGACGAGTTCACCATCACCACCGAGGACGTGCCCGGCGACAAGTCGATCTGCGGCACCACCTACAAGGGCCTGCCGGGCGACGTCTCCAAGGGCGACCAGGTCCTGATCAACGACGGCAACGTCGAGCTGCGCGTCGTCGAGGTGGACGGCCCGCGCGTGAAGACGATCGTCGTCGAGGGCGGCGTCATCTCCGACCACAAGGGCATCAACCTGCCCGGCGCGGCCGTGAACGTGCCCGCCCTTTCGGAGAAGGACGTCGAGGACCTGCGCTTCGCCCTGAAGATGGGCTGCGACATGGTCGCCCTGTCCTTCGTGCGCGACGCAGGCGACGTCAAGGACGTCCACAAGGTGATGGACGAGGAGGGCCGCCGGGTCCCCGTCATCGCCAAGGTGGAGAAGCCGCAGGCCGTCGCCAACATGGAGGGCGTCGTCGCGGCGTTCGACGCGGTCATGGTGGCCCGTGGCGACCTGGCCGTCGAGTACCCGCTCGAGAAGGTCCCGATGGTGCAGAAGCGCCTCGTGGAGATGTGCCGCCGCAACGCCAAGCCGGTGATCGTCGCGACCCAGATGATGGAGTCGATGATCACCAACTCCCGCCCCACGCGCGCCGAGGCGTCCGACGTCGCCAACGCGATCCTGGACGGCGCGGACGCGGTCATGCTGTCGGCCGAGTCGAGCGTGGGCGCGTACCCGATCGAGACCGTCAAGACGATGTCGAAGATCGTCAAGGCGGCCGAGGAGGAGCTGCTTTCCAAGGGCCTGCAGCCGCTGGTGCCCGGCAAGAAGCCGCGTACGCAGGGTGGTTCGGTGGCCCGTGCCGCGTGCGAGATCGCGGACTTCCTCGGCGGCGAGGCCCTTGTCGCCTTCACGCAGTCCGGTGACACCGCCCGCCGTCTGTCCCGCTACCGCGCGGCCCAGCCGATCCTGGCCTTCACCACCGACGAGGCCACCCGCAACCAGCTCACCCTGAGCTGGGGCGTGGACACCTACGTCGTGCCGCACGTCGACAACACCGACGCGATGGTCGAGCTCGTCGACGCCGAGCTGATCAAGCTGAACCGCTTCAACAACGGCGACACGGTCGTCATCACGGCGGGCTCGCCCCCCGGGGTTCCCGGCACCACCAACATGGTCCGGGTCCACCACCTGGGCGGCGGGGAGCGCGACTAGTCGCCGGTTCCTGTTCAAGCGCTGAGGGCGCCCCCTGCGGAAGGGGGCGCCCTCAGCGCTTGTTCAGCCCGTGACCGGCCGCTCGGCCGGAGACCGGCCGCTCAGTCGGTGATCGACTGGTGCAGGCCGGGAATGGTGAGGTTCCCGCCGAACTGGCCCGCCTGCTGCACCTTCACGTCCGTGAAGTAGATCAGCGGGATGTTCAGCGGCGGCGGGTGCTCGGGGTCGAAGGTGATCGGGATGAGCCCGAACAGCTTGCCCGAGATCCGCTCGGTGTACATCGTCGTCTCGCCGTCCCGGATGGTGGACGTGGAGCCCTTGGCGGCCTCGACGTGGTACTTCTTGCCGGCCGGGCCGTCGACGATCTGGTGCAGGTCACCGATGTCCGTCTTCTGCACGACGTACTTCAGGGCCTGCTTGGTCTTGCCGTTGGGCATCGTGAGGTTCACGACGCCCTGGTAGTCGGCGCCCTTGAGGGTGAGCGAGCTGGCTTCCAGGTGCCAGGGCTGGTTCGGGATCGGCACGGGCGTCTGCTCGCCCTTGCCGTCGACCTTCTTCTCGACCACGCAGGGGAACGGCTTCTTGCCGTTCTCGTCCGGCGCCATCGGGTCCTCGGCCTCGGCCCCCGCCTCGTCCTTCGCCTTGTCGGTGGCGTCCCGCGCCGCCTTCTCGGCGTCATCCGTGACCTTGCCGGCCTCGTCCTTCGCGTCGTCGGCGCCGTCCTTCAGGCCGTCCTCGACCTTGCCGGCGGTGTCCTTCGCGTCGTCGGCGCGGTCGGTGACCTCGTCCGTCGTGTCCTTGGCCGCGTCCTCGGGGGACGTGGTCTCCTGCGAGGCGTCCGGCTTCGGCTCCGGGGTCTCGGACTCCTTCTCGTCGGGCGTGAAGGCGTCCTTGATGGCGTCGCCGACACCCAGCGGGTCCCAGGGGTTCCTGGTCTCGGTGGGCTCGGGGTCCGGCTCGGACTCCTTCTCGTCCGCGCCGTCGGACGGCTTCGGCGTGGGCTCGTCCTTGTCGCCGGAGTCCGCCCCGTCGCCCGCGGAGGGCGAGGTCGACGGAGTCGGCTCCTTGTCCTCGTCCTTCTTGGCCTCGTCGTTGTCCGCCTCGTCCTCGGCGGCCTTGTCCGCGGCGTCCTTCTTGGCCGCGTCCTCCTTCGCCTTCTCCTCGGCGGCGTCCTTCTCGGCGTCCTCGGCGTCCTTGTCGGGCGCCGTGACACACGGTCCGTCCTGGAAGGGGTTCTCGGGGACACCCGGCTTCGCCTGCGCGAGGGTCGGGGTCAGCCCCATGCCCATGAGCACGGCGGTGGGCATGGCCGCGATGGCTATGGCCTTGCCCGCGGGCACCTGCAGCCGGGTGAGCAGCGGCTTCCTGGGTGCCGCGTGGCGCGGCCCGGTTCTCGCACGAGGCTCCCCCGCGGAGCTCTCGTGGTGCACCTCGTCAGCCGGCACGGTGCCTCCCGTTCGTCCCGTTCGTCGGGCTCGTTCCTGACAGATCGTCCTGGTCGCCGCTCACCCCGCCCGCGGCTGCCGCGGGCTCGGGAGCCCCGTCGCCCACGGGACCGCCGGACTCCTTGGCCGTACGCCCCTTCGCGGGGTCACCGGCGGGCCGTGCGGGCGCCCAGGAGACGCCGAGGGCGCCGCCGATCAGGGCGAGCAGGAAGCCGATGACGAAGCCGCCGAAGTTGGAGACGACGAGCGAGACCAGGGCGAGCAGAATCGCCGCGACGCCCGCGAAGACCCGGGAGTGCGGCTGGAACCACATGGTCAGGCCGAGCACGACCAACAGCACGCCGATGATCAGCGATCCGGCGCCGGCGGTGGTCGCCATCCGGATCGTCATCGTGCCGAGCGTGAGGTTCGCGTACGGGAAATACATGATCGGGATGCCGCCGAGAAGTGTCAGCAGACCACCCCAGAACGGGCGCTGACCGCGCCACCCTCGGAAACGAAGGCGCATCCGGCCGAGCTTGTCGCCCAGTCCCACTTGCGCTTCGGCGCTCATGTCGTACAGCTCCTCGGGAATGGCGTTGGTTCTGTGTGTCGTGCGGATACGGGCACGGGGACGGCTCCGTCATGTGCCGTCGCGCCCCCGCGCCCGGCCGTTTCAGCGCATCGAGTGCGCACCGGGCCGCGAGCGGCCCGCTAGGGAAGCGTCAACTCCCCTAGTAGCACTCGTGCTTGCCCTTCTTGACCGACATGCCCAGGCCAGAGAGCTTGAAGGTGCCGGCGGTGGTCGCCCACGCACGCTGCTTGACGTCGGTGAACCGCACCGACTCCGCCTGCTGCGCGAACGAGTCCGGGGCGTACTTGTCGCCCTTCGCCGGACCCGGGCCCTTGGTGGTCTGGTCGACCGAGACACCGATGTCGACCTTGTTGAAGGTCGCGTTGGCCTTCAGGTCGTCGGCGTCGATGTAGAGCTTCTTGGCCTCTACCCGCGGGCCGCCCTTGGCGCCGGCCTTCAGGACCATCGACACGTCGCCGAAGACCGGGACCGGCACGACCACGGACTGGCAGAGGTTGGTGATCTTCGCCGAATCCATGCCGACGACGGCTACCGGGTGGTTCCCCGACTTGCCGCTGTCCAGGGCTCCGTACTGGATGAACCCCTGACCGTCGATAGAGTCGGCCGTCACCTTGAACTGCTGACCCGACACACTGAACGATGCCGCGAGCGCACCCTGGGACAGGGCGACGCCTATCGCGGCAGTCGCCGCGACGCTCGGCACCATGACCACGGCGAACCGCTTCCATCTGGTTCCGCCACGAGCCACGGACTCCATGACTTTCCTCCTTCTCGGACGTACATCTCCGGCCCTGGCTGCTCCCGTTCGGGCGGCTCAGCCGGGCAGGGATGGGAGAAGTGCTACGTCCTCGGGAAGGAGAGCGCCCGTATCAAAGGCGCGCACATGCGCCCGAATCACCGGCGATCACCCCCGAGCGACAACCACTGGTCGCGCCTGACGCATCACGCACAACCTCGCGGACAGGCCCTGCCGGGACCGGCAGAGACCCCCCTGTCCTAGACCGGCGACGGCGTCACCGGCCTACTCGGTGGGGACCCAGAAACGCCGCTCCCCGATTGGCTGTCGGGGCTGCGGGCTATTGGACCGAGCGTCGCCGATCGTGGTGCATTCTCGGCCCCCGCACAAGGGGGTTCGTTACTGGCTAGTAACGGCCGGATAACCGAACCGCGACCGCGCGGTATCGGCCGACAACAGACGGTGGCTCAACAGGTGGGAGCAGAACGGGACATGAGGGTGTGTAAGCACACAGAAGGATGCCGGTGTCTTACTCCAAGTAACAGTGGCCGCGTTTACCAAGTTTTGGTAAAGCGCGGCCACTGTGGCGTCCTGGGAACAGAGTTTTCACTCCGGCATCACATGCCCCGGCGTTTAGGGACTGGTCAGCCGAGCGGCCGGTGGACGGACCGGCCGGAGGGTCGGCGCAGACGTCAGAAGAGCACCCGGGCGAGCGCCGTGCGCGCCGCCATGACGCGCGGCTCGTCCGCGCCCACCACCTCGAAGAGTTCGAGCAGCCGCACCCGCGCGGCGTCGCGGTCGTCGCCCGCCGTGCGCCGCACCGTTTCGATCAACCGCCCGAAGGCGTCCTCGACGTGACCGCCCACCAGATCCAGGTCGGCGGCGGCGATCTGCGCGGCGACGTCCCCCGGCTTCTCGGCCGCGTCCCTGCGGACCTGCTGCGGGTCGAGACCCTGGACCCTCTGGAGCAGTTCGGCCTGGGCGAGGCCGAGCTTGGCCTCGGTGTTGGCCGGGTCGTCACTGAGTACGTTCTTGTAGGCCTGCACGGCGCCGGGCAGATCCCCCGCGTCCAGCGCCCGGACGGCCGCTTCGAGCGCCGCGTCGTGCGGACCGGCGGGCATCTCGGCGGGCGCGGAGGGCTGCTGCCCCTCGGCCGCCGCGTCGACCACCAGGCCGGTCAGGCCGAAGCGCTCCTCGCCGACCTGGATGAGCTGGTCCAGGGTCTGGCGGATCTGCGCCTCGGGAGCCGCGCCCTGGAAGAGGGGCAGGGCCTGCCCGGCCACCACCGCGAAGACAGCCGGGATCCCCTGGACCCCGAACTGCTGCATCAGCATCTGGTTCGCGTCGACATCGATCTTGGCAAGGAGGAAACGGCCGTTGTACTCCTGCGCGAGGCGCTCCAGGAGAGGACTCAACTGCTTGCACGGCTCGCACCACTCGGCCCAGAAGTCGATGACGACCGGGACCTCGGTGGAGCGCTGCAGGACCTCGCGCTCGAAACCGGCCTCGTCTACGTCGATGACGAGGCTCGAGGGGGAGATCGCGGCGGCCGCCGCTCCCCCGCCCTGCCGGGCCGCTTCGGCGCGCGCCTGCTCCGCCTTCGCCTTGGCCTCCTGGGCCGCCTTCACCGCGGCGAGGTCGACGACTCCGCTCATGGACATGTTCCGTGGCTGCATGAGTACATCCTCCCCCAAGCCGTGCGGGAACCGCCCACCCTTCCCCTCCCGCCGGATTGCGGGACCGCGAAGGGCGCGGTTCGAGGTCCCGAGGAGGACCGGTGTCCGGCTCGGGGTCCCCACCCCGTGCCCGTGGTCGTGCTGTGTGGTCTGTCGCTCGCAGCGCTCGCTCGCGGGCTCCGGAGGTTCGCCGTTCGCCGTGCCCGCCGCGCTTTCGCTACGGGTCGTAGCGTAACTGCCCCGCCCCCGACGTGGGGAGGCCCCCTCGGTGATCTCCCTCACTCGGCACCCCGACCCGCTCCGTACTGGCCGGTATGGTCGCGGGCATGCAGAGCCGCACCACTCCTCCCGCCCGCACCGGCGGCCGCCCGCGCAGCGCGGCCGCCGACGCCGCGATCCTGGAGGCGACCCGGCAGGGGCTCGTCGAGCTCGGCTGGACCAAGCTGACGCTCGGCGCCGTCGCCGCGCGCGCGGGGGTCGCCAAGACCACGCTCTACCGGCGCTGGGCGGGCAAGAGCGAGCTGGTCGTGGACGCGGTGGCCGAGCTCTTCGACGAGCTGGAGCTGCCGGACCGGGGCAGCCTCGCCGCCGACATCGAGGGCGTCGTCCTGCAGTTCGCGGTGCTCCTCGGCCGCCCCGAGACGAAGACGGCGCTCATGGCGGTGGTCGCGGAGTCGACGACGGACGAGCCGCTGCGGGCCCGCATCCGCACGTCCATCGTCGACCGGCAGAAACGTCTTGTCCTCGCCGGACGGGCGCGGGCCCAGGAGCGGGGCGAACTGCCCGCCGAGTCCGACCCCGTGCGCGCGGCCCACACCGCCGACCTCATCTTCGACGTGATCGCGGGGGCGGTGGTGCATCGGGCGCTGGTCAGCGGGGAGCCGGTGGACACCGAGTGGGCCCGCCGCTTCACGTTGCTGCTGCTGGGAGGCTTGGCGGCGGCCGCGGCGCCGTAAGAGACGCCTCCGCGCCCCTAAAGGGGCGCGACCAGCCCCCACAACCCGCACTCGACACTCAGACCTGATACCGCCCAGGCGCAAACAGCTGCGGATTCTCCGCGACCCAGGCCGACGTCAGCTTCAGCCCCTCGGCAAGGGAAACCTCAGGCTGCCACCCCGCCCACTCCCTCGCCCGGGAGTTGTCCGAAAGCAGCCTCTCCACCTCACTGCCCGAAGGCCGAAGCCGCGCGGGGTCCACGACCACAGAGGCCTCGCGGCCCGACGCCGCGATCAACGCCTCCGCCAGATCCCCGATGGAGATCTCCCGGCCGACGCCCAGGTTCACGGAGTGACCGAGCGCCCGGTCGCACACCGCCATCGCCATGAACCCCCGCGCCGTGTCCGTCACGTACGTGAAGTCCCGCGTGGGCGTCAGCGACCCCAGCTTGATCTCCCGTGCGCCCGCGTGCAGTTGGGCGAGGATCGTGGGAATGACCGCGCGGGCCGACTGCCGCGGACCGTAGGTGTTGAAGGGCCGCACCACCGTCACCGGCAGCTCGAAGGCGTGCCAGTGCGACAGCGCCATCATGTCGGCGCCGATCTTCGACGCGGAGTACGGCGACTGCGGCTGCAGCGGGTGCGACTCACTGATCGGCGCGGTCAGCGCCGTCCCGTACACCTCGCTCGTCGACGTGTGGACGAGCCGCCGCACGGAGTGCCGCCGGCAGGCCTCCGCGACGTTCTCGGTGCCGACGACGTTCGTCTGGACGTACGCGCCCGGGGAGTCGTACGAGTACGGGATGCCGATCAGCGCGGCGAGGTGGAAGACGGTGTCGCACCCGGCGACCGCGTCCATCACACGCCCGGGGTCCCGCACGTCGCCCGCGATCATCTCGACCCGCGGGTCACCGATGAGGTGCGCGAGGTGGCCCTTCTCCGCGTACGGCTTGTAGTGCACGAAGGCGCGGACCTTGGCGCCCGCGTCGAGGAGCAGGTCGACCAGCGTCGAGCCGATGAAGCCCTCGGCGCCGGTGACGAGGACGGTGCGGTCCTGCCAGGAGAAGGGGGCCGGGGCGGAGGTGACGGGGGTGCTCATGCGTACTCCAGGTGAGGGGTGATGTGGGCGAGTTCGAGAACCCGTGCGGCGAGCAGGTCGGCGGCGCGGGCGTGCGGCCCGGGGTCCGCGGCGCCGCTCATCGCGGCGAGGCGAGCCGGGTCGGCGAGCAGCGGGCCGAGGAGCTCGGCGAGGCGGTCGGCCGTCGTCTCGGCGTCGGGCAGCAGGAGGCCCGCGCCCGCGTCGGACAGGACCCGGGCGTTGTGGGTCTGGTGGTCGCCCGGAGCGTGCGGGTAGGGCACGAGGACGGCGGGCACGCCGGTGGCGGCGAGCTCGGCGACCGTCGCGGATCCCGCACGGCAGACGACGAGGTCGGCGGCGGCGTAGGAGAGGTCCATGCGGTCGAGGTAGGGCACGGCGCGGGCGACGGCGCTCCCGCCCTCGTACGCGAGCCGGTCCCGGGCGTCGTCGAGCGCCGCGGGCCCCGTCTTGATCAGCAGGTGCACGTCGGGCCGCCCCTGCCAGCGGGCGGCGAGGCCGAGCGCGGCCTCCGTCAGCCGCGCGGCACCGAGGCTGCCGCCGTTGAAGAGCACCAGGCGGGCCCCGTCCGGCACACCGAGCGTGCGCCGGGCCTCGGCGCGCAGCGCGGCCCGGTCGAGCGCGGCGAGCGGCGCGGCGATCGGCATCCCGGTGGTGTGCGCGCGCTCCCCGCCCGGCAGGTGCGCGCGGCTGCGGTCGAAGGCGACCGCGATGTTCGGGGTGAGGCGGGCCGCGAACCGGTTGGCGCGGCCCGGCACGGCGTTGGACTCGTGGATGAGGCTCGGCAGCCCCGCCATGCGGGCGCCCACGATGACGGGGGCGCTGGGGTAGCCGCCCATGCCGACGGCGACCTGCGCGCCCTGCTCGCGCAGGATGGCCCGGCACTGGGCGCCGGACTTCATCAGCGCGGCGGGCAGCAGGTAGCGGCGGGCGCCGAGCGAGGGATCGAAGGGGATCATGTCGACGGTGTGGAGGCGGTAGCCCGCGTCCGGTATCAGCCGGGTCTCCAGGCCGCGTTCGGTGCCGACGAAGGAGATCACCGCGTCCGGCACGGCCCTGCGCAGCGCGTCGGCGAGGGCGAGGCCCGGATAGATGTGGCCACCGGTGCCGCCCGCACCGATCACGACGGAGAGGCGGGAGCGGCCCGGGGGATCCGAGAGATCGGAGTGAGTGGTTCGCATGGCAGTGGAGCATCACGCGAGGGTCTAAGAGGGTTTTAAGAGCCTCGTTTGGCACCTTTGGTGCATGAGCTTCACGAGCGCGACCAGCAAGGGCGGCCCGCCGGGCGCGTCCGACGCGGTGCCCCACAAGATCCTCGTCGTCGACGACGACCCCGAGGTGCGCGCGGCCGTCGAGGACGCCCTGACCGTCGAGGGCCACCGGGTCAGGGGCGCGTCGGACGGCCACCGCGCGCTGCTCGCGGTGGCCCGCTGGCAGCCGGACCTCGTGGTCCTCGACGTCCTGATGCCGGTCATGGACGGCCTCGCCGTCTGCCGCCAGCTGCGCGCGGCGGGCGACCGCACCCCGGTCCTCGTGCTGACCGCCCTGGACTCGGTCAGCGAGCGCGTCGACGGCCTGGACGCGGGCGCCGACGACTACCTGGTCAAGCCGTTCGCCCTGGACGAGCTGGTGGCCCGGGTGCGCGCCCTGCTGCGGCGCGTGACGCCCGAGCAGCCCGCGCGGGACGGCGACGCCCTCTCGTACGGCGACCTCGTCCTGGACGCCACCACCCGCACCGGCCGCCGCGGCGGGCGCACGGTCGAGTTCAGCCGCACCGAGGCCGCGCTCCTGGAGCTGCTCCTGCGCAACGCGGGCCAGGTCCTGCCGCGCGAGCTGATCCAGCGGACGGTGTGGGGCCGCGACTTCGGCCCCGACTCCAACTCCCTTGCCGTGTACGTCGGTTACCTGCGCCGCAAGCTGGAGTCGGACGGCGAGCCGCGCCTGGTCCACACCGTGCACGGCGTCGGCTACCGCCTGGGCTCCCCGTGACCGCGCGGCGCAGGCTCGGCGCGCGGTGGCGGCGCCGCAGGCCGCTGCGCACCCGCCTCGCGGTGGCCGCCGCCGCGGCCGTGGCGGTGGTGGCGATCGGCGTGTGTCTCGCCGCGTTCTTCGTGATCCGCTACAAGCTCTACCAGCAGCTCGACCAGAACCTCGCCCAGTCGGCCACGCTCATCGCCCAGCAGCACCGCGCCGAAGGGCCCGGCGTCATGACGGGCGAGTGCCGCTTCCTGGGCGCGCCCGCCTGCTCGCAGATCGTCCCCGAGGACTCCGCGGACGATCCCGCGAAGCCGTTCCTGCTGCCCGTGACGGCACAGACGCGCGAGGTCGCGGCGGGCCAACACCCCGCGTATTACTCGAACTTCACGCTGCCCGGCGGGAAGCCGGGGCGGATGTACACCACCACGTTCGGCAAGGAAGGCGAGGCCGTGCAGGTCGCCCTGCGCGCCGACATCGCCGAGCGCGGCGTGCGCCAGGCCGCGTCCCTGCTCGCCGCGGTGGGCGGCGCCGGCGTGCTGCTCTCCGCGCTCGGCGGCTACTGGGTCTCGCGCACCGGCCTCGCCCCCATCACCCGCCTCACGGCCACGGCCGAGCGCATCGCGGCCACGCGCGACGCCCGGCACCGCATCGAGCTGCCGCCGGGGCCGCCGGGCCGCGAAGGCCACCAGGACGAAGTCACGCGCCTGGCCGCCACGTTCAACACGATGCTCGCCGAGCTCGAGGAGTCCGTCACGGCCCGCCGCCGCCTGGTCGCCGACGCGTCGCACGAGCTGCGCACACCTCTGACCGCGCTGCGGACGAACGCCGAACTCCTCGCCAGGGCGGACCGGTTGACGGACGCACAGCGCGAGCGGGCCTCGGGCGCGCTCGCCCGCCAGCTGCGCGAAGTCACCGGCCTGGTCAACGACTTGATCGAGCTGGCCAGGGAGGCGGAGCCGCAGCCGCTGCTCGAAGAGGTGCGGCTCGCCCCGCTGGCCGCCCACGCGGTGGACGCGGCCCGCGGCCACTGGCCCGCCGTCCCCTTCACGCTCCAGGTGGCACCGGAGGCGGCGGAGCTCAGCGTGCCCGGCGTACCGGCGCGCCTCTCCCGCCTCCTGACCAACCTCCTCGACAACGCGGCCAAGTTCAGCCCGCAGGGCGCGCCGGTCGAGGTCTCGCTGACCGCCGCGGCCCTGACCGTGCGCGACCACGGCCCCGGCATCGCGGAGGAAGACCTGCCGTACGTCTTCGACCGCTTCTACCGCGCGGAGAGGGCCCGCGCCCTGCCGGGCTCGGGCCTGGGGCTCGCGATGGCACGCCAGATCGCGCACGCGCACGGCGCGGAACTGACGGCGGAGCGGGCGCCGGGCGGCGGCGCCCTGTTCAGACTGACGCTGCCCGCGCCCTAGCCGGCCGCTTCCCGCGCTAGCCGGCCCGCTTCTCCTTCCAGGCGCAACTGCCCAGCGTGGCCTTGCCCTTGGCGAGGAGCCGGTCGGCCTCGCGGTCGACGAGGACGCGGGTCCTGTCGCCCTTGCACACGACCGTGCGCTCGCCGTGCCCGGCCAGGTCGACCAGGATCTGGTCCCAGTGCCGGTACTGCACGTCGTGCCCGGAGTCCGCGTACGACCGCACCTTCGCCCGGCCCGGCAGCGCCTCCTGCCACGTCTTCAGCGTCGCCGGCGGCACGGTGGTGTCCTTCTTGCCGCCGTAGAGGTAGACGGGGGCGTCGAGCTTCGACAGGTCGGGGCCCGGGCGCTGGCAGTACAGCTTCTGCTCGTGCACCTGCGGGGCGGGGTCGGCCTGCTGCCCGCGCTGGTTGTAGGTGCGCGCCCCTTCCTCGTACGCGGTGTCGGCGAAGCCGGGTATCGACTTCACGGCGCTGTCGTCGGGGAAGGCCCACCACGTGCGCGGGTCCTTGATCTGGTCCTTCACGGCGTCGGTGAGCGCGTCGTCGGACATCCCGCAGTACTCGGCCCTGGGCCCGTAGGGCGGCAGGGCGGCGGCGAGGTGGAGCTGCGTGATCCGCTCGGGAGCCCGCGCGGCGAGCTCGGCGGCGTAGGGGCCGCCGCCGGAGATCGCGACCACGGTGACGTCGTCCACGCCGAGCCCGTCGAGCACCTCGAGGGCGTCCTTCGCGTAGTCGGCCTTGCCGAGGTTCTTGTCGAACGCGGTGTCGCCGAAGCCGTTGCGCTCCACGGAGATGAGCCGCAGGCCCAGGTCCTCACGCGTGCTGCGGAAGAAGTCGGTCATGTGCGAGGCGCGGGCGCTGGTCCCGGTGCCGCCGATGAACAGGACGGGCTTGCCGTCCTTGTTGCCGGTGTCGGAGTAGTGCGCGGTGCGCCCGTCGGAGAGCTTCGCGGCCCGCACCTGCGGCCCGAGCGAGTCGAACTCGTCCTGCACCTTGGGCTCGGGCGACGGACTCGCACTGACCTCACCGGAGCCGCCGACCAACAGCGCACCGAGGACGGTGCAGGTGGCGGCCCCTATGGCAAAGGCGGCGGTGCGGGCGTGACCGTTCGAACTCAAGGGTGACTCCAGGGACAGGACCGGCTGACCGGCGGCGCCTACCCAGACCTCAGAAGTTCACACCCATCACTTTGGCACCCCATAAGGGGCGCGGGGAGCTGCGCGATCAGGGGCGCGGGGAGCTGCGCGCCGGGCCCCGCACGACCCGCAGATCCCCGTGACCCGAAACACCCCGCCCTCAGAACCCCGGCGGCTCCACGTAGATCCCCCACTCGTCCCGCAGCACGCCGCAGATCTCCCCGAGGGTCGCCTCGGCCCGCACCGCGTCGAGCATCGGAGCGATCATGTTCGACCCGTCCCGCGCGGCAGCGAGCATCGCGTCGAGCGAGGAACGGACCCGCGCCTCGTCCCGCCCCTGTTTCCGCCCCGCGAGAACCCGGACCTGCTCCCGCTCGACCTCATGGCTGACCCGCAGGATCTCCAGGTCCCCGGTGACGGAGCCGTGGTGCACGTTGACACCCACGACCCGCTTGTCGCCCTTCTCCAGAGACTGCTGGTACTGGAAGGCGGACTCGGCGATCTCCCCGGTGAACCAGCCGTCCTCGATGCCCCGCAGGATGCCCGAGGTGATCGGGCCGATCGGGTGCTGCCCGTCGGGATGGGCGCGACGGCCCCGCTCCCTGATCTGGTCGAAGATCTTCTCCGCGTCGGCCTCGATGCGGTCGGTGAGCTGCTCGATGTACCAGGAGCCGCCCAGCGGGTCCGCCACGTTGGCGACGCCGGTCTCCTCCATGAGCACCTGCTGTGTGCGCAGCGCGATCTCCGCGGCCTGCTCGCTCGGCAGCGCGAGGGTCTCGTCGAGGGCGTTGGTGTGCAGGGAGTTGGTGCCGCCGAGGACCGCGGCGAGCGCCTCCACCGCCGTACGCACGACGTTGTTGTACGGCTGCTGGGCGGTGAGCGAGACACCCGCGGTCTGCGTGTGGAAGCGCAGCCACTGGGCCTTGTCGGTCTTCGCCCCGTACTCGTCGCGCAGCCAGCGCGCCCAGATGCGGCGCGCGGCACGGAACTTGGCGATCTCCTCGAAGAAGTCGACGTGCGCGTCGAAGAAGAAGGAGAGGCCGGGCGCGAAGACGTCCACGTCGAGCCCGCGCGAGAGCCCCAGCTCCACGTACCCGAACCCGTCGGCCAAGGTGTAGGCCAGCTCCTGCGCGGCCGTCGCCCCGGCCTCGCGGATGTGGTAGCCGGAGACCGAGAGCGGCTTGTACGCGGGGATGTCGCGCGCGCAGTGCTCCATCAGGTCGCCGATGAGGCGCAGGTGCGGCTCGGGCTGGAAGAGCCACTCCTTCTGCGCGATGTACTCCTTGAAGATGTCGGTCTGCAGCGTGCCGTTGAGGACGCCGGGGTCGACGCCCTGCCGCTCGGCGGCGACGAGGTACATGCAGAAGACCGGGACGGCGGGCCCGCTGATCGTCATCGACGTGGTCACGTCGCCGAGCGGGATGTCCTTGAAGAGGACCTCCATGTCGGCGGCCGAGTCGATGGCGACGCCGCAGTGCCCGACCTCGCCGAGCGAGCGCGGGTCGTCGGAGTCGCGGCCCATCAGGGTCGGCATGTCGAAGGCGACGGAGAGGCCGCCGCCGCCGTTGGCCAGGATCATCTTGTAGCGCTCGTTCGTCTGCTCGGCGTTGCCGAAGCCGGCGAACTGGCGGATGGTCCAGGTCCTGCCGCGGTACCCGGTCGGGTAGAGCCCGCGCGTGAAGGGGTACTCGCCGGGCCAGCCGATCCGCTCGAACCCGTCGTACGTGTCGCCCGGTCGGGGTCCGTACACCGGGTCGACCGGGTCGCCGGAGAGCGTGGTGAAGTCCGCGTCCCGCTTGCGGGCCTTGTCGTAACGGGCCTGCCAGCGTCGGCGGCCTTCCTCGATCGCGTCAGCGTCCATGCCTTCGAATTTACTAGGACGTCCTAGTAAATGTCGATGGCAGACCGCCACGGACCTGTCCGTGGCGGTGGTCGTTACGCCTTGGCGGTGACCGCGGAGCCGTCGGTGATCAGCGGCTCGACGTCGCGGACGACGCCGCGCTCGACGAAGAACGCGGCGGTCGGGATGGTGCCGGACACGAGCACCCACAGGAGCTTGCCGAACGGCCACTTCGCCTTGGAGCCCAGGTCGAAGGCGAAGATCAGGTAAATGATGTAGAGCACGCCGTGGACCTGCGACACGACGAGCGTCAGACCCTCGCCCTTGTCGAAGCCGTACTTGAACACCATGCAGGTGCACAGGATCAGCAACATGACGGCGGTGACGTAGGCCATCACCCGGTAGCGGGTCAGCACGCTTCGCTTCATGGCTACGAGCGTAACCGCCGGTTTTGCGCGATCTTCGCCGCCCCCGTCCCGAACGGAACCGGCGGCTCTACTTCTCCTCGAAGTCCTCGGCGGCCACCCGCAGGGGCCGCAGCATCGCGAAGATCTCCGCGCACTCCTCCGCGTCGTACACCCCGAGCCCGAAGTCCATCGCCATCAGCTCGCGCGTGGCGGACTCCACGACCTCGCGGCCCTTCTCCGTGATGGAGGCGAGCGTGCCGCGGCCGTCGTTCGGGTTCGGGCGCTTGTCGACGAGGCCGGACTTCACGAGCCGGTCGACGGTGTTGGTCACGGACGTGGGGTGCACCATGAGCCGCTCGCCGATCTTCGACATCGGCAACTCGCCGGCCTGCGAGAAGGTGAGCAGGACGAGCGCCTCATAGCGCGCGAACGTGAGTCCGTACGGCTTGACGACCGCGTCCACCTCGGCGAGCAGGATCTGGTGCGCGCGCATGATCGAGGTGATCGCGCCCATGGCCGGGACCGACCCCCAGCGCTGCTTCCAGAGCTCGTCGGCGCGGGCGATCGGATCGAAGGGGAGGCTGAGCGGCTTCGGCACGGCAACGACCTTACCCGTCGGTCATATGTTGGTCAGCCCTGTCTCGCAATTCGGGCGTACGTTCCCCTGGAGCCACGGATCCGCCCGTGCGCCGCACCACCACCACCAGGAGGACACACTCGTGGCCTGACGTGATCAGCGGTCTCGAACCTCCGTGGCAGCCGACACTCGCCCATCCGGTGCGGGGCATCGCGGGTCTGTGGGCCGAGCCGTCGGAACGTACGCCCGCGTCCCTCGTACGTCCCCTGGGGCGCGGTCGCGAGCGCACGCCGCTCGGCATCGCGCTCGCCACCGGCGGCGGTGTGGCACAAGAGCTGGATTAGCCCTTTATGCCACGATTGCCGGGCTGACCGACCGTCACCGTCGCCCAAGGGGGCTGGATGCACCGGCTGCTCCGCACGTTCACGGCACTCGCGGCGCTCGCCGCCCTCGGGCTCTGCGCGGGCTGCTCCTCCGACTCCGGGTCCGGCGCGAAGGACACCTCCACCGTCCGCGCCCCCGCGACCGACGGCGCGAAGACCCCGCCCGGCACCTTCTGGGTCGACCCCGACAGCGCCGCCGCCCGGCAGGTCCAGGAGTGGCAGCGGGCTGGCCGCACCCAGGACGCCGAGGCGCTCAAGCGCATCTCGGAGCGGCCGATGGCCGTCTGGCCCGCCGGGGACAACCCGGCGCCCGACATCGCGGAGGCGACGCGGGGCGCGGCCGAGGAGGGCCGCACCGCCGTGCTCGTCGCGTACAACATCCCGCACCGCGACTGCGGCCAGCACTCCGCGGGCGGCGCGGCCAGCGCCGACTACTACCGGACCTGGGTGAACGCCTTCGCCGACGCGATCGGCACCGCCCCCGCCCTGGTCGTCCTGGAGCCCGACGCGATCCCGCACATCGTGGACGGCTGCACGCCCGCCGAGTACCACGCGGACCGCTACCAGCTGCTCTCCGAGGCCATCCAGCGCCTCAAGCGGCAGCCGAAGGTGAAGGTCTACCTCGACGCGGGGAACCCCGGCTGGATCTCGGACGCCCGCAAGCTCACCGAGCCGCTGAAGAAGGCGGGCATCGCGCGGGCCGACGGCTTCTCCCTGAACGTCTCCAACTTCCAGAGCGACGAGGCCACCAAGGCGTACGGGCGCGCCCTGTCGGCCACCGTCGGCGGCAAGCACTTCGTCATGGACACCAGCCGCAACGGCAGGGGCCCGCTGGCGGGCGACCGTCAGGACGCCTGGTGCAACCCGCCGGGCCGGGGCCTCGGCACCCCGCCCACCGACCGCACGGGCGACCCGCTCCTCGACGCCGTCCTGTGGATCAAGCGGCCGGGCGACTCGGACGGCCCGTGCCGGGGCGGCCCGGCGGCGGGGCAGTGGTGGCCGGACTACGCGCTGGGGCTGGCCCGCAACGCCAAGGGAGCGTGAACCGCCCCGGCGCCGCGGTCAGTCCTCCTGGCCCACGTGGATCCACTTCGCCTCGGACGACGTGCCGTCCTTGTCCGTGACGAACAGCATGTACCAGCCCGGCGGCACCAGCGCGGCGTCGTCCCGCGGCACGTCCACCGTCACCGAGTCCCTGCCCTTGTCGACCTTCAGCGCGATCGACCGCTGCTCGACGTCCGTCGTGTGCGTCACCGCGCTCGGCCGCATCAGCCGGGCCGACGCGATCTTCTCGGGGTGGTCGGTCCGGAACGTCGCGCGGCCGTCCGCCGCCAGCTCCTCGGGTCCCTCGCCGAGGACGGGGCGGTCCTTGCCGCCCTTGTGCAGCGCCGGCGGGGTGAAGATCTCCATGCGCTGCTCGAAGTGGCCGAGCTTGGTGTTCTGTTCGTTGTCGAAGAGCGGGTCGGAGCCGAACGTGGCGACCCGGCCGTCGGGCAGCAGCAGCGCCTCGGAGTGGTAGTTGCGGCCGACCTTGGGCGAGGCGGCCTCGCGGAAGACGTTCTCCTTGGGGTCGTAGAACTGCGCCTTGTGGATGTTGCTGGCGCTGCGTCCGCGGTAGTCCGAGGAACCGTTGGACGTGAACACCGAGTCGTCCGGCATGATCACGCTGTTCAAGTAGCGTGTGCCCTGCGGGAGTTCGGGGCCCGTCTTGAAGGACGGGTTGTCCTCCTTGAGGTCGATCACGGCCGTGCGCCGCGTCGACTTCTCCGACTCGCCCACTCCCCCGCCGCCCAGGATCATCACCTTCTGATCCTGCGCGGGCGGCAGCAGCACGGACGCCGACGTCTCGGTCTGGTCCAGGTCCTCAAGGCCCGGGACCTTCTCGAACTTGTTCGTCTCCAGGTCCCACAGGCCGGGCTCACGGCCCTTGTCGGCCGGTCCGTAGCCCGCGTTGGACGCCGGGTAGAAGAGCTTGCCGCCCTTGGTGAGGAAGAGCGCGGGATAGGTCGGGAAGTAGCGCTTGGGGCCGTCCGTCCACTTCTTCGTCTTCGGGTCGTAGATCTCGTTGTCGCCCGGGTCGATCACGCCCACGTCGTCGAGGCCGGAGACCGCGAGCACCTTGCCGTCCTCCAGGCCGACGAGCGTCGGGTACCAGCGGGCCTTGTCCATCGGGTCGACGGGGATGTACTTCTCGGCCTTCGGGTCGAACTCGTACGCCGCCCTGATCCCCTGGAAGTCCTGCTTCTCCATGTCGATCTTCTCGGCGATGCCGTACGTGTTGTCGGCGTCCTCGCCGGTCAGGCCCTCGATCTCGTACTGCGCCGACTTCTCGGTGACCGACTGCCCGCCCGCCTCCTTCGCCTCCACGAAGACGCGCGCCTCGCTCGCCTTGACCGTCGTCTTCCAGGGCTGCATCACCCCGGCCTTGGAGTACGTGATCTCGAACTCCCGCTTGGCCTTGGGGACTTCGACGTCGAACTTGCTGACGTACTCGATGCCGGACGGGGAGCGGAACCTGGTGCCCTTCTTGAGGGTCACCGCCTTGTCCGGGTTCTCGTTCTTCACCCGCATGCCGCCGCCGGCCCGCTCGACCTCGCCGTCGAGCAGTTCGTAGCGCGCGGTGCCACCCGCCACCAGGAGCCGCCCGTCGGGGAGTTGGGCGTGCCCGGAGCAGAAGAAGTCCTCGGGTGTCTCGATCTTCTTGAAGGTGTCGTTCTCCGGGTCCCACAGGACCGTGTCGAACGACCCCGCGTCGAATTTCTTCTGCTCGTTGCCGGAGCCCGCCACGATCAGCACCTTGCCCGTGTGCAGGAGCGCGGCGTGGATCGCGTTGGTGCGGAACTCCTCGGGGATGTCGACCTGCTTCCAGGAGCCGTACTTCGCCTTGTAGCCGGGCCGGGAGATCTTGTACGCGTAGTACTTCTCCTCGGCGAAGGAGAGCGCGGCAGGAGCGTTCAGTCCCACCAGGAGCGCGCCCGCGCCGACTCCGATGAGCGTCTTCTTGGTGCGCTTCGAGGGCCGGTAGGCCATGGCTCAGTTCCCTCCTGTCGTCGTGCCGGTGGCGAACGCCGGCTCCGGCTCGCCCTCCGCGTTCTCGCCCCGCGGCACCGCCTTCGCCTTCTGGCGGGCCTCCTTGCGCTCCCTGACGAGGGTGAAGGTCCAGATCGCGACCGGGGCCAGCGAGATGACGAGCGCGAGGACCGCCCAGGTGCGCATCGCCACGTGGGTGTGGCCGAGCACGAAGGAGGCGACCAGGGAACTGGCGAGCACCGCCGCCCAGAAGAGGTGGATGCGGAAGGTGAGCAGCCGGTCCGGGCTCGCGTCGCCGCCCTTGGGGGTGACCACGAAGCGGCTCGGGCGGCGCAGGAAGGCCGCGCCGAGCGACTTGAGGTAGATGGGCGCGGAGAGCGCCGACATCGCCATGCCCGCGAGGCCGCCGGAGCCCTCCGGTTCGTGCGGGGAGACGTTGTGGCGGCGGTTCCAGAGGTACAGGCCGACCTGGAGGGCGGCCGCGTCGCTGTAGAGCATGAGCCAGACGGAGGCGGCGACCTGGGTGCCGCTGGCGCCGAACCACAGGAACAGCACGCAACTGAGGATGCCGAGCAGCCAGTTGACCGCCGTCATGGGGTAGTAGACGAGCATCAGCGAGTACGAGAAGAGCCGCCCCGGCGGCATCGTGAACGGCGCCTTCCAGTACTGCTTGAGCAGCGTCTCGTACGTGCCGCGGGACCAGCGCATCTGCTGGGTGAAGAAGTCCGTCCAGGAGGCCGGGCCCTCGCCGACGGCCAGCACGTCCGGGGTGTAGACCGAGCGCCAGTGCCGCTTGGTCGCCGGGTTGCGGTGGCGGTGCAGCTCGAAGCCGGTGGCCATGTCCTCGGTGATCGAGTCGTACAGGCCGCCGACCTGGGTGAGCGCGCTGATGCGTACGACGTTGTTGGTGCCGACGAACATGGGGGCCCGGTAGCGGTTGCCCGCGCGCTGGATGAGCGCGTGGAAGAGGAACTGCTGGGACTCGGCGGCCTTGGTGACGGGCGTCTCGTAGTTCCCGTAGACCTGCGGCCCCACGACGAACGCGACGTCCTGGTCCCGGAAGTAACCCATCATCCGCTCAAGGAAGTTGGGGAGCGGGACGTGGTCCGTGTCGACGGAGGCGAAGAAGTCGTACTCCGCGTGGTGCATCGCGAGCCAGGCGTTGTAGTTGCCGTGCTTGGTGCGGGTCTTGTGGGGGCCCTTCTTGCGGTTCCACTCCGGTACGCCGTGGCGGGTGAAGTGGCGTACGCCGAGCTCTTCGCACAGGGCCTTGGCGTCGGCGTCGTCGCCCTCGTCCAGGAGCCAGACGTCGAAGGGTCCTGTGTGGCGGATGCGGACGGCGCCCTCCAGGGTGGCCCGGACCATGGAGAGGGGTTCCTTGCCGGGGACGTACGTGGTGAGGAAGGCGACGCGGGTGCCTTCCTCGGGGACGACGGGGATCGGGTCCCTGGCCACCATCGTCGCGTGGGCGATGGATATGACGTTGACCAGCATGAACAGCTCGATCAGGCCGATCGCGACGAGCATCGTGATGTCGAGGCCGATCAGCCAGCGGTCGCCGCCCTCGCGTTCGGTCCAGTGGGTGGGCCAGACGAGGTAGACCAGGAGGAGGCCGGTGAGCAGCGGGGCCAGCGTCATCAGCAGGACGGCGCGTATTCGGCGCGGCTCGCGGGACAGGAGCTTGCGGTACTGGACCCGGTAGCCGCCGGCGTCCGATCCGCCTTCGCCGTCCGGCTCTGTGAGCGGACCGGCGAGCGTGCTGTGGGTGTCGTAGTCGTAGCCGTCCGGCTGCCGCACAGCGCCCTCCAGGTTCTTGTTCCGGGTGATCGAACGAGCCGATACCCACACAAAAGTGGAGTTTCCCCGGCGTGTCGAACGGTGTTCGCCCGTGCGAGGGGTTTTGGTCTGGGCGGTTTTGGTGGGGTTGCGGCGGGGGGCGTGTGGTGCGGGGGCGCTGCGCTCGGCCGGGGCGGGAGGGCCGACCACCGCCTCCCCCGCCCGGCCCCTGCCCCTACGTGGAGGGGCGGGTGGAGCGGCGGAGGCGGTGGCGGACGGCTCGTTGGGCCAGGGGGCCCAGGTCCTCTACCGCCGTGACCAGCGTCGAGAGCTGCTCCAGCGAGTCCAGGGCCCGCTCCGCGCCCTCCGCGTCCACCCCTTCGTACAGCTCCATGCCCACGAACGACGCCGCCACCGCCCGCGACAGACCGACCGGATCCACGAACTCGCCCAGGGGGGACGCCGCGAGGACCCGCGTGAGGACCTTCTCGATCTCCTCGATCCACAGGGCGAGGCCCGCCGCCGTCGCCACCGCGAGCCTCGGCTGCGTCTGGGAGCCCGCGAGCAGCTGGCCGAGGACCGCGACATGTCCCGCCTCCCGCTCCTCCTCGTGCATCTCCCGCCCGAAGGCCAGGAGTCCGGAAAGGGAGTCGATCCCGGAGAGCCGCTCCCGGTACCGCGCCACCCGCTGCTCCGTGCCGTGCCGGCACGCCGCCGCGAGCAGGTCGTCGACGGAACCGAAGTGATAGAAGACCAGCGCCTGGTTGACCCCGGCGGACGCCGCGATGCTGCGCGCCGACGTCTTGGCGATGCCCTGCTCCGTGAGCGTCCGCAGGGCGCCTTCGAGGAGCTTGGTCCGTGTCTCCTGGCTCTTGGCCGGGTCCTTGGCCGCGCTCACGCCCGCGCCTCCTCGCGCACCGGACGCAGCCCGGGACGCACCCCGCACTGCCGGACGTCCGCGTACGTCGCCGTGAAGGAGCCCTCGTACCCGAAGAGCGGTCCGAAGTGGCGGTTCGTCACCCGAACCTGGATACGGAAGCGCCCCGCCTCGTCGTCGTAGGACTCCCGCACCTCGGCGTCACCGCCGATCAGCCCGGGGACCCGGCAGTCCACGGGCCCCTCGCGGAAGCGGTGCTCTCCGGAGCGGATGAGCAGCGAGCCGTCGGGCTCCGCGCGGAAGTGGAGGTCGCTGGCGAGGTGCTGATGCGTGCCGAGGTAGTCGAGCACGCGGTCACCCTTGGGGCTCAGGACCATCTGGGCGTCGAAGCGGCGTGGGCCGCCGGGGAGGTCGAAAGTGCGCACGAAGGTCACCGTCTCACGGCCGTAGGTGTCGCTGTACGGCACGTTCTCGATGACGAAGGGGACGTTCCTGCCCTGCCGCGGGACGAGGATGTTCCGCGTGCCGCCCACGGCGAGGAACGGCTTCACGAAGCCGCGCCCGTGCCAGATGCGGTCCATGACGCCCCGCCCCGTGCACGCCTGTCCGCTCGCGAGCCCCACGGAGAAGCGGCGCCGGATCTGCGGGTGCAGCCGCTCGAAGTCGGCGCCCATCACGGTCCTGAAGATCGACGACGTCATGACTGCTGCTCCTTGGCGGTGGGCGTGGCGGTGGCGGTGGCGAGGGTCGAGAGGACGCGCGGGGCGCGTGCGCGTTCCGGCGGGGTGCGCAGACAGCGGCGGGCCGCCGGCGTCGTGGGCAGGGGCGGCAGCATCAGCATCAGGGCCGCCGTCGCCAGGGCCGTCATGGGGGCGAAGAGGATCGCGGCCACCACGCACAGCACCCGGGCGGCGAAGTCCCCGGCCGCGTTCAGGAGGCCGCGCTCGGGAGTGATGCCCCGCTCCAGCCAGAGCCGCAGGCGGTCGAAGGACCAGGCGGTGGCCCAGCCCATGAGGGGGCGCAGCACCATGCGGTCGACGGCCTTCCCGAAGCGCCCCCAGCGCGGCCGGTAGTCGTATCCGGTGACGAAGCGGATCCCGTCGCCGTCGTCGGTCGGTACGTAGCGCCAGTAGCCGCTGCCCTCTTCGAGGAGGGAGAGCGGGTGCGGCGACGCGAAGCGCAGGGCGGAGGTCCTGGTGCCGTCGGGGCGCCGCTTCTCGCCCGCGGAGATCCCGGTGCCGGCGATCGTCAGGAAGGGCAGCACGCGCGTGGCGTACCGGAAGTGCTGCGGTTCGCCCTCCGCGTACGGCAGGTAGTCGATCTCGGTGAAACGCAGGTCCCAGCGCTGGTGCGGGCCGGGTTCCTGGGTGCGTGCCCAGAGGTCGTCGAGATCCGCGCGTATCCGCGCCTCGATGTACAGACTCACGGTGAACCCCCACGTCAGCGTGTTTTTGAGCGACTGCTCAAACGGAAGGTACAGGTGTTTGAGCACTCGCTCAAGTCGCGGGAACAAGAAAGCCCCCGCCCAGAAGGGCGGGGGCTTTCGGGGAAGGGTGCAGGCTACTCGGAGAGGTGGCGCTCCACCGTCTCGACCTTGGAGGTGAGGCCGTCCGTCACGCCGGGCCGGATGTCGGCCTTCATGACGACCGAGACGCGGGGCGCCCGCGCCTCGACCGCGGCGACGGCGCGCTTGACGACGTCCATCACCTCGTCCCACTCACCCTCGACGGACGTGAACATCGCGTCGGTCCGGTGGGGCAGTCCCGACTCGCGCACGACACGGACCGCGTCGGCGACGTACTCGCCGACGTCCTCCCCGACGCCGAGCGGGGTCACGGAGAAGGCGACGATCATGCGCTCACGACTCCCTCGCGGCGGGCACGGGAGGCGATCACCGCGGCCTCGGCCTCACGCTTGAGCTTGCGCTCGGCGAAGAAGCCGCCGGTCGGCAGGACGGAGAGGACGAAGTACAGGGCGGCGGTCTTCAGGTCCCACTTCGTGCGGTTCCAGGCGTCGAGCCAGAAGACCACGTACAGGACGAAGAGCACGCCGTGGATCATGCCCATCGCCGGCACGGCGTTGAAGTCCGTGGTCCGCTTGAGCACCGAGCAGACGAGCAGCAGCAGGAAGGAGACGGCCTCGGGGGCCGAGACCAGGCGGAGGCGGCGGAGTGCGGAAGCGGTCTTGATGTCCACGGGTCACCTTCGGGTGGGTGGGCGGCGGGAGGGGGCGGGCGCACGGCGCGCACTGATCTTGTGAACGCGCGCACAAGCGACCCCCATTGTGACATCGGGGTGTTCTCGGGGTTCGTCCAGGGCCCTTCACCCTGTTCTGGGCGGGTACGCGGCGGCTAACGTCGATTCGTGGCTACGTTCCGGCTCCAAGGGAGCAGAGTGCTCGCCGTCGACATGACGGGCGACGCCGTGAAGGCGAAGAACGGCTCGATGGTCGCGTACGACGGCCAGATGGCCTTCAAGAAGATGACCGGCGGCGGCGAGGGCATCAGGGGCATGGTGACCCGCCGCGTCACCGGCGAACAGATGACGGTCATGGAGGTGAAGGGGCACGGCACCTGCTGGTTCGCCGATCGCGCCACCGAGATCAATCTCGTACAGCTGCGCGGCGAGAAGCTCTATGTGGAGGCGAGCAATCTGCTGTGCACGGATGCCGGGCTGCGCACCGGCACCAGCTTCACGGGACTGCGCGGCGCGACGCAGGGGAACGGACTGTTCACCACCACCGTCGAGGGCACCGGCCAGGCCGCGATCGTCTCCGACGGACCGGCCGTGGTCCTGCGCGTCTCCCAGCAGTACCCCCTGACGGTCGACCCGGGTGCGTACATCGCCCACCAGGGAAATGTCCGCCAGAGCTTCCAGTCCGGCGTCACCTTCCGCACCTTCATGGGCGAGGGCGGCGGCGAGGCCTTCCAGATCCGCTTCGAGGGCGACGGCCTCGTCTACGTACAGCCCAGTGAGCGCACGACGATCGCGGGGGACGTCTGACATGCCCTTCCGGGAGATCAACTCGAAGATGGTCGAGGCGACGGTGCAGCCGGGCGCCAAGATCTTCAGCCAGCGCGGCGCCATGCTCGCCTACAAGGGGGACGTCTCCTTCACCCCCAACATCCAGGGCGGGCAGGGCGGTTTGATGTCCATGATCGGGCGCCGGGTCGCGGGCGAGGCCACCCCCCTGATGACCGTCGAGGGCAGCGGCACGGTCCTGTTCGGGCACGGCGGCCACCACATCCAGGTGATCGGCCTCTCCGGAGACACCCTCTACGTGGAGGCCGATCGCCTCCTCGCCTTCGACGGCACCCTCCAGCAGGGCACGATGTTCATGGGCTCCCAGGGCGGCGTCATGGGCATGGTGCGCGGCCAGGTCAGCGGCCAGGGCCTGTTCACCACCACCCTGAAGGGCCACGGCGCGGTCGCCGTCATGGCGCACGGCGGCGTCATCGAGGTCCCGATCACCCCGCAGCGCCCGGTCCACGTCGACCCCCAGGCCTACGTGGCGCACCACGGCGACGTACGCAACAAGCTGTCCACGGCGCTGGGTTGGCGCGACATGGTGGGCCGCGGCTCCGGCGAGGCCTTCCAGCTGGAGCTCTCGGGCAGCGGCGCGGTCTACGTACAGGCCTCGGAGGAGAAGCTGTGAACCCCAACGTCTCGACCCCCGCGGGCGCTCCCGCCGTCTTCGACCCCATGACGCTGCCGAGCGACGACAACGTCAACGCGTACACCTTCTGCGTGGAGCTCAAGGGGAGCCAGTGGTTCCTGCAGAAGGGAAAGATGATCGCCTACTACGGACGGATCGACTTCAACGGCATCGGGCACGGCCGCCTCGACCGCCTGGTCCGGACCAGCTTTCATTCGCCGCTGCATGCGAGCGACTGGGTCGTGGCGGACGGCCAGGGCAAGATGCTCCTCGCCGACCGGGCCTTCGACGTGAATTCGTACGACCTCGAAGAGGGCAACCTGACCATTCGCTCGGGCAACCTCCTCGCTTTTCAGCCAACTCTCGCGCTCAAGCAATCGATCGTTCCGGGCTTTCTGACGCTGATCGGAACCGGAAAGTTCGTCGCCGCGTCGAACGGCCCCGTGGTGTTCATGGAGCCGCCGATCCGCGTCGATCCACAGGCGCTCGTGGGCTGGGCGGACTGTCCTTCACCGTGCCATCACTACGACCACGGATACCTCACAGGGGCGATCGGAGGCGTGCGAGCACTGACCGGCATCGGCGGAACGTCCGGTGAGGAGCACCAGTTCGAGTTCGTCGGCGCCGGCACCGTCCTGCTCCAGTCGACCGAGGCGCTCATGCCCGAGCACGCCTCCGGGGAGGTGCCGCAGCAGGCAGGGGTTCCCGGCAGGCAGGGCGCTCCGGCCCAACCGGGCCGGCAGCCGGGAGCACCGCGCCTTCCCGGACAACTGGGAGACCTCCAGCGTCGCTTCGGGCTGTGAGCGGTAGTCTGCGGAGTGTGACGGCGAACGCCTGTGCCCCTCCGAGAGGCAGGGTGTGCGAGGCGCGTCACATCCCACCGTTCGTTCACCTTTCAACTTCTTAGGTAGAATCGATTCCATGGAGACCGAGACGGCCCCGCAGTGGCTGACCGACGAGGAACAGTGCGCCTGGCGCACCCACGTGGAGGTCAACAGGATGCTGACGTATCAGCTCGAAAAGGACCTTCAGCCGTTCAACCTGACCATGAACGACTACGACATTCTCGTGCATCTCTCAGAATCGGAAGAGCTGCGGATGCGCATGAGTGATCTCGCCGCGGCCACTCTGCAGTCCAAGAGCCGCCTGTCCCACCAGATCACCCGCATGGAGAACGCGGGCCTGGTACGCCGCGAGAACTGCGAGTCCGACCGGCGTGGCCTCTACACCGTCCTGACCGAGGAGGGCATGGAGACCATGCAGAAGGTGGCGCCGCACCACGTCGCCTCCGTACGGCGGCACTTCGTCGATCTCGTCTCCCCGGAGGCGCTCAGCGATCTGCGCAAGGCCCTGACCCCGATCGCGGAACACCTGCGCGCACAGCGCGGCAAGCCCTGACCCGTCCCCACGCGACCGGCAGCGCCGTCCCTCAATCCGCCGACGACTGAGGGCTGGGCAGCCGGAGTTCGAACAGCGCACCACCGGACGGCGCCTCCCGGACCATGAGTGTGCCGCCGTGCCGTACCGCCACGTCCCGTGCGATGGCGAGGCCGAGACCCGCCCCGCCCTCGTCGCGGCTGCGGGCGTCGTCGAGCCGCACGAACCGCTCGAAGATCCGCTCCCGCTCGCTCTCCGGTACGCCGCTCCCGTCGTCGGACACCTCAAGAACCGCCCAGGCGCCTTCGCCGCGGGTGGTGACCGTGACGCGGGAGCGCGCGTGCCGCTGCGCGTTGTTCACGAGGTTGCCGAGCACCCGCGCCAACTGGCCGCGAGAGCCCGCGACTTCGACGCTCTTCAGATCCGCGTCCACCTCGACGCGGTCCCGCGTGCGCTGCGAGAGCTCCTCGCGGACGAAGGCCGCCAGGTCGACCCGCTTCCCGCCGGGCCTCTCCCCCGCGTCGAGGCGGGCCAGGAGAAGCAGGTCCGCGGCGAGCTCCTGCAGGCGCACGGTGTCCTCGACGGCGCCGTCCACATCCAGCAACTCCGGGTGGGCAGCGCCCACTTCGAGCTGCGTGCGCAGCGAGGCGATCGGGCTGCGCAGCTCGTGCGAGGCGTCCGCCACGAAGCGGCGCTGGCGCTCCACCGAGTCCTGCAGGGCGGTGAGCGTCTCGTTCGTGGTGCGGGCCAGGCGGGCGATCTCGTCGTGCGTGTCCGGCTCGGGCACGCGGCGCGCGAGGTCCTCCGACGCGGTGATCGCCGCCATCTCCTCGGTGATGGCGGCCACCGGGCGCAGCGCGCGGCGCGTCACCAGCCAGGTGACGCCGCCGACGACCACGAGGAGCAGCGGGAAGCCGATCAGCATCGAGGTCAACGCCGTGGAGACCGCGCCCTGTTCGGCGGAGAGCGAGGCGCCCGCGTAGACGGTGAGGTCGCCGTGGGTCTCCGTGCTGACCTCGACGGCGGCGAAGCGGAAGTCGGCGCTCTCGCCGTCGACGGTGGCCGTGCCGTCGCTGTACTCGGGTTCGTCGTCGGAGACCTCGCCGCGCTCGGATGACTCCTCGTCGTCCGACTCGCTCTTCTCCTCGTCGCCTCCGGACGGCTTCCCCGCCGCGGAGGCGGGCTTCACCTCGTCCGTGCCGGTGCCGCTGATCTCCTCCAGGTCCTCGCTCGCCGCCACCAACCTGCCGTTCTCGTCGACGACTTGGACCGGCGTTTCCTCGCCGTCGGGCAGCTCCAGATCCGCGTACGGACGGTTCGACGTGAGCTGCAGCGCGACCTCGCGCGCGGTGGAGGCGGCCCGCGATTCGGCCTGCCCGGTGAGGTTGGCGCGCAGCGCGAGCAGCACGGCGGCGCCCGCGGCGACCAGGGCGAGGGCGACGACCAGGCTCGCGCCGAGCGTCGCCCTGGACCGCACGGAGCCGAACAGCCTCTTCATCGCGGGACCTCCAGGCGGTAGCCGGCGCCGCGCACCGTCTTGATGAGGGCCGCGCCGAGCTTGCGCCGCAGCGTGCTGATGTACACCTCGACGATGTTGGGGTCGCCCTCGTACGCGAAGTCCCAGACGTGCTCCAGGATGTCCCCCTTGGAGACCACCTCGCCCGCCCGCAGCACCAGCTGCTCCAGGACCGCGAACTCCTTGGCGGTGAGGGCGACTTCGTCCTCACCGCGCAAGACGCGGCGCGCGGCCGTGTCGACCTTGAGGTCGCCCAGCGTGTGGATCGGGGACGGGCCCGCGGAGCCGCGGCGGCGCAGCAGCGCCTTCACGCGGGCCACGAGCACGACGTACGAGAAGGGCTTGGTGAGGTAGTCGTCGGCGCCCGTGTCCAGGCCCTCGGCCTCGTCGTACTCGCCGTCCTTGGCGGTGAGCATCAGGATCGGCACGTCGTTGCCCGCCGCGCGCAGGGTGGAGCAGACGCGGTAGCCGTTCATCCCCGGAAGCATGATGTCGAGGACGACCAGGTCGTACGTTCCCTCGCTCGCGCGGTGCAGTCCGTCGATGCCGTCGTGGACGACGTCGACGGCGTAGCCCTCGGCGGTCAGGCCCTTGGCCAGGGACAGGGCGAGGCGCTTTTCGTCCTCCACGATCAACAGGCGCATGCGTTCAGGGTCCCAGAGCGAAGCTGAAGAGTTCTTCAGGCGGCTTCAGCTCCGGTTCAGGATCGCTCGGCCAGATTGGTCCTCGTCGAAAGCGAACGGCGGCGGCCCACCGGCCGCGGCCCATTCGCCCACCGTCTCGGGAGGAACCCTCATGAAGCGCAACATCGTCATCGCCACCGTCGCCGCCGTGGCCCTCATCGGTGGCGGTACCGCCACCGCCCTCGCGGTCACCGGCGACGACGAGTCGACCGCGGCCAAGCACTCGAGCGTCCAGCTCAAGGACGACGACCGCGACGACGCCGCGGAGAACACCGTCGAGGCGAAGGCCGCGAAGGTGACGGCCGCGGACGCGATCAAGGCGGCCCTCGCGGACACCTCCGGCACCGCGGTCTCCGCCGAGCTCGACGAGGAGGACGGCGGCCTGGTCTGGGGCGTCGACATCCTGAAGGGCAACACCTGGCACAACGTCGAGGTCGACCCCGGCACCGGCAAGGTCCTCGGCTCCTGGGTCGACAAGGACGACGACGGAGACGACGCCGCCGACGCCGCCCGGGTGAACGCCGCGCTGAAGGGCGCGTCCACCAGCGCCGAGGACGCCGCGCGGGCCGCGGCCGCCAAGGGCGAGGTGACCTCCGTGGACCTGGACGACGACGGCACGGCGACCGCCTGGGACGCGGAGACGACCGGCGCCAAGGGTGCCGAGTCGGACTGGCACGTCGACCTGAAGACCGGCAAGGTCACCGCGGACCGCGCCGACAGCCACGACGACCGTGACGGTCAGGACGACCACGACGGTCAGGACGACGACGGCTCCGACGACTGATCGACCGCCTGACCACCCGACCGCTCCCCTTGGCGGTCACCACAGCCACCCCCGTCCCCTCCCCCTCCAGGGCGGCGTCTCCCCCGGCGCCGCCCTGGCCCCGTGCCGCCGCCCAAGAGGTCACCGCCGAGAGGTCACCGCCGGCCCGTCAGGCCGACGTCACGCCCTCCACCAGCTCGTCCGCCGCCGCGTAGGGGTCCAGCTCCCCCGCCATGATCCGCTCCGCGAGCGCGGACAGGCGGCGGTCGCCGTGGAGGGAGCCGATGCGTTCGCGCAGGGCCGTGACGGCGATCGACTCGACCTCGCGGGCGGCGCGGGCGGCCCGCCGCTCGGCGAGGACCCCCCGCTCCTCCATCCACGCCCGGTGCTTCTCCAGCGCCTCGACGACCTCGTCGATACCCTCGCCGCGCGCCGCGACCGTCTTGACGATGGGCGGCCGCCAGTCGCCGGGGCCGCGGGACTCGCCGAGGCCCAGCATGTGGTTCAGCTCCCGCGCGGTCGCGTCGGCGCCGTCGCGGTCCGCCTTGTTGACGACGTACACGTCGCCGATCTCCAGGATTCCGGCCTTGGCCGCCTGGATGCCGTCGCCCATGCCGGGCGCGAGCAGCACGACCGAGGTGTCCGCCTGACCCGCGATGTCCACCTCGGACTGTCCGACGCCGACGGTCTCGACGAGGATCACGTCGCAGCCCGCCGCGTCCAGGACCCGGATGGCCTGCGGCGCGGCCCAGGCGAGCCCACCGAGGTGCCCGCGCGTCGCCATGGAGCGGATGTAGACGCCGGGGTCGGAGGCGTGGTCCGACATCCGCACCCGGTCACCGAGGAGCGCGCCCCCGGAGAAGGGCGACGACGGGTCCACGGCCAGCACGCCGACGCGCTTGCCGGCCCGCCGGTAGGCGCTCACGAGCGCGGACGTCGACGTCGACTTGCCGACACCGGGCGACCCCGTGAGCCCCACCACGTACGCGTGACCGGCCAGCGGAGCCAGCGCCGCCATCACTTCGCGCAGCTGCGGCGACGCCCCCTCGACCAGTGAGATCAGCCGGGCCACGGCCCGCGGCCTGCCCTCGCGGGCCTGTGCCACCAGGGAGGGGACGTCCTGCATCACAGCTCCGTTCAACACGTACACGTAGGGGACGGGCGAAGGCTCAGGCCTTGGCCACCTTCACGATGAGCGCGTCGCCCTGACCGCCGCCACCGCACAGCGCGGCCGCGCCCACACCGCCGCCCCGTCGCTTCAGCTCAAGGGCGAGGTGGAGGACCAGGCGCGCGCCGGACATCCCGATCGGGTGACCCAGGGCAATGGCCCCGCCGTTGACGTTCACCTTTTCCGAGGACACCCCGAGGTCCTTCATTGACTGCACCGCGACGGCGGCGAAGGCCTCGTTGATCTCGATCAGGTCCAGGTCCTCGACCTGAAGGCCCTCCTTCTTCAGGGCGTGCCGAATGGCGTTGGACGGCTGCGACTGGAGCGAGCTGTCCGGGCCCGCCACGTTGCCGTGTGCCCCGATCTCCGCGATCCAGGCCAGGCCCAGCTCCTCGGCCTTGGCCTTGGACATGACGACGACCGCCGCGGCGCCGTCGGAGATCTGCGAGGCGGTGCCCGCCGTGATCGTGCCGTCCTTGGCGAAGGCGGGGCGGAGCTTGCCGAGGGACTCGGCGGTGGTCTCGGCGCGGATGCCCTCGTCCTTGGAGAAGAGGACCGGGTCGCCCTTGCGCTGCGGGATCTCGACCGGGGTGATCTCGGCCTCGAACAGGCCGTTCTTCTGGGCGGCGGCGGCCCGCTGGTGGGAGAGGGCGCCGATCTCGTCCTGCTCGGGGCGCTTGATGCCCAGACGGGTGTTGTGCTTCTCCGTCGACTCGCCCATCGCGACGCCATCGAAGGAGTCGGTCAGGCCGTCGTACGCCATCGAGTCGATCATCTCGATCGCGCCGTACTTGTAGCCCTCGCGGGACTTGGGGAGCAGGTGCGGGGCGTTGGTCATGGACTCCTGACCGCCGGCCACGACGACGTCGAACTCGCCGGCGCGGATCAGCTGGTCGGCGAGCGCGATGGCGTCGAGGCCCGAGAGGCACACCTTGTTGATGGTGAGCGCGGGGACGTTCATGGGGATGCCCGCCTTGACGGCGGCCTGGCGCGCCGGGATCTGCCCTGCCCCGGCCTGCAGCACCTGACCCATGATCACGTACTGCACCTGGTCGCCGCCGATGCCGGCCCGGTCGAGCGCGGCCTTGATCGCGAAGCCGCCCAGGTCCGCACCCGAGAAGGACTTCAGGGAGCCGAGCAGGCGGCCCATGGGCGTGCGCGCGCCCGCGACGATCACTGAGGTGGTGCCGGTCTTTCCAGACATGTGCCACGGCCCCTTGGGAGGAGAGGAGTTAACGAGGGTTTATCTGAATGTACTGAGCGGTACCTCGCACGTCACCGGGCGGCAAGTGTGATCGCGCGCACGTTGCGTAATCACCGTGACAAGCGCTGCACTTGAAGCATGCTGACGCGAATCGATCACATCGGGATCGCCTGTTTCGACCTCGACAAGACCGTCGAGTTCTACCGGGAGACGTACGGCTTCACGGTCTTCCACACCGAAGTAAACGAGGAGCAGGGCGTACGCGAAGCCATGCTCAAGATCAACGAGACCGGCGACGGGGGCGCCTCCTACCTGCAGCTCCTCGAACCCACCCGCGAGGACTCCGCGGTGGGCAAGTGGCTGAAGAAGAACGGCGAGGGCGTCCACCACATCGCCTTCGGCACGGCCGACGTGGACGGCGACGCCGCGGCCGTCAAGGACAAGGGCGTCCGGGTCCTCTACGAGGAGCCGCGGATCGGCTCCATGGGGTCGCGCATCACGTTCCTGCACCCCAAGGACTGCCACGGAGTCCTTACGGAACTCGTCACTTCGGCACCCTCCGAGTCACCGGAGCACTGACCTCCGTATATCTGGGCCGGTAGGGTTAGTGGCGGCCGTCCGAACTCCGGGCGGCCACGTGCCGGGGTCCGGGTTTCGGGGGACGAGCGTCGGGGCAGCAGCCCATGCTCCGCTGTTGATCTGACACCATTCCCCCGGGGGCCCCGTTCGGCGGATGGACGGGGCTCGTTGGAGAGACTTGCGACCAGGAGTGGGGCGTCCCCTGCTCGAGCGCAGCCGAGAGCTCGGGGAAGGATGGGACCGCGCAGTGCGGGGCTACGAACGCCAAGAGAACTCGCGGGCTGAGACCGACAGCCTCTCGCGGTTCGAGGCCGAGATGGACCGGCTGAGGACCGAGCGGGAGAAGGCCGTCCAGCACGCCGAGGACCTCGGCTACCAGGTCGAGGTGTTGCGCGCCAAGCTGCACGAGGCGCGCCGCAACCTCGCGTCCCGCCCTGCCTACGACAGCGCGGACATCGGCTACCAGGCCGAGCAGCTGCTGCGGAACGCGCAGATCCAGGCCGAACAGCTGCGCGCCGACGCCGAGCGCGAGCTGCGCGAGGCCCGCGCGCAGACCCAGCGCATCCTCCAGGAGCACGCCGAGCAGCAGGCCCGCCTGCAGTCCGAACTGCACACCGAGGCCGTCACCCGGCGCCAGCAGCTCGACCAGGAGCTGAACGAACGCCGCCAGACCGTCGAGTCCCACGTCAACGAGAACGTGGCGTGGGCCGAGCAGCTGCGCGCCCGCACCGAGCAGCAGGCCCGCCGTCTCCTCGACGAGTCGCGCGCCGAGGCCGACCAGGCGCTGGCCGCGGCCCGCGCCGAGGCCGCCCGCGTCACCGAGGAGGCCCGCCAGCGCCTGGCCGGCGACGCCGAGGCAGCGCGCGCCGAGGCCGAGGCGATCCTGCGCCGCGCCCGCGCCGACGCCGAGCGCCTCCTGAACGCCGCCTCCACCCAGGCCCAGGAGGCCACCGACCACGCCGAGCAGCTGCGCTCCACCACGGCGGCCGAGTCCGAGCAGGCGCGCCGCCAGGCCACCGAGGCGAGCCGGGCCGCCGAGCAGCGCATGGCCGAGGCCGAGACGGCGCTGCGCGAGGCCCGCGCCGAGGCCGAGAAGGTGCTCGCCGAGGCCAAGGACGCCGCCGCCAAGCAGCTCTCGTCCGCCGAAGCGGCGGGCGAACAGCGCACGCGCACCGCCAAGGAGCAGGTCGCACGCCTGGTCAGCGAGGCCACCAAGGAGGCCGAGGCCAGCAGGTCCGAGGCCGAGCAGCTGGTCGCCGACGCCCGCGCGGAGGCCGAGAAGCTGATCGCGGACGCCGCCGAGAAGGCGCGCACGATCACCGCGGAGGAGACCGCGGGCCAGCTCGCGAAGGCCGCGCGGACCGCCGAGGAAGTCCTCGACAAGGCCTCCAAGGACGCCAAGGAGACCACGAAGGCCGCCGCCGACGAGGCCGAGCGGATCCGTTCCGAGGCCGAGTCCGAGGCGGACCGGCTGCGCGCCGAGGCGCACGACATCGCCGAGGAGCTCAAGGGCGCGGCGAAGGACGACACCAAGGAGTACCGCGCCAAGACCGTCGAGCTGCAGGAGGAGGCGCGCAGGCTGCGCGGCGAGGCCGAGCAGCTGCGGGCCGACGCGGTCGCCGAGGGCGAGCGCATCCGCGGCGAGGCGCGGCGCGAGGCGGTCCAGCAGATCGAGGAGGCGGCCAAGTCCGCCGAGGAGCTGCTGGCCAAGGCCAAGGCGGACGCGGACGAACTGCGCTCGGCCGCGACCACCGAGAGCGAGCGCGTCCGCGCCGAGGCCGTCGAGCGCGCCACGTCGCTGCGCACGCAGGCCGAGGAGACCCTGGAGCGCACCCGCGCGGAGGCCGAGCGGCACCGCGAGGAGGTCGCCGAGCAGGCCGAGACCACCAGGTCCGAGGCCGAGGACGCCGCGCGCGCCCTGCGCGAGGAGACCGAGCGGGCCATAGCGGCACGGCAGGCCGAGGCCGCCGAGGAGCTGGCGCGCCTGCACGCCGAGGCCGAGGAGCGCCTTGCCTCCGCCGAGCAGGCACTGGCGGACGCCCGCGCCGAGGCCGAGCGCATCCGCAAGGAGGCCACGGACGAGACCGACCGGCTGCGCGCGGAGTCCGCCGAGCGGATCCGCACGCTGCAGTCGCAGGCCGAGACCGAGGCCGAGCGGCTGCGCACGGAGGCCGCCGCCGACGCCTCGCAGGCCCGCGCGGAGGGCGAGTCCGTCGCCGTGCGCCTGCGTTCGGAGGCCGCCGCCGAGGCGGAGCGGCTCAAGACCGAGGCGCAGGAGTCCGCCGACCGGGTGCGCGCGGAGGCCGCTGCCGCCGCCGAGCGCGTCGGCGCGGAGGCCGCCGAAGCCCTGGCCGCCGCCCAGGAGGAGGCCGCACGCCGCCGTCGCGAGGCCGAGGAGACGCTCAACTCCGCACGCGGGGAAGCCGATCAGGAGCGCGAGCGGGCCCGTGAGCAGAGCGAGGAGCTCCTCGCCTCCGCCCGCAAGCGCGTCGAGGAGGCCCAGGCCGAGGCCGTCCGCCTCGTCGAGGAGGCCGACCGCCGCGCGACCGAGATGGTCTCGGCCGCCGAACAGCACGCCCAGTCCGTACGCGACTCCGTGGCCGGCCTGCACGAGACGGCGCAGGAGGAGGTCGCGGGCCTGCGCTCGGCCGCCGAGCACGCCGCGGAGCGCACGAAGACGGAGGCGCAGGAGGAGGCCGACCGCGTCCGCGCGGATGCCTACGCCGAGCGGGAGCGCGCCACCGAGGACGCCAACCGCACCCGGCGCGAGGCGACGGAGTCCTCCGAGGCCGCCAAGGCCCTTGCGGAGCGCACGGTTGCGGACGCCATCGCGGAGGCCGAGCGGATGCGCTCGGACGCCTCGGAGCACGCCCAGCGGGTGCGCACGGAGGCCTCCGACACCATCGCGTCCGCCGAGCAGGACGCCTCGCGTACGCGTGCCGACGCCCGCGAGGACGCCAACCGCATCCGCAGCGACGCGGCGAGCCAGGCCGACCAGCTCATCGGCGAGGCCCGCAGCGAGGCCGAGCGGCTGCAGAACGAGACGGCCGCGGAGGCCGAGCGCGTCCGTACGGAGGCCGCCGAGCAGGCCGAGCGGCTGCGCGCCGACTCCACCGCCGAGGCCGAGCGCCTCAAGACCGAGACGACCACCGAGGCCGAGCGGCTCCGCGCGGAGTCCGTGGCCAAGGCCGAGAAGCTCATCTCGGACGCCTCCGGCGACGCGGAGCGGCTGCGCGCCGAGGCCTCCGAGACCGTCAACTCCGCGCAGCAGCACGCCGAGCGGATCCGCAGCGAATCCGAGCGCGTCAAGGCGGACGCGGCCAGGGAGGCCGAGCGGGTCACGTCCGAGGCGCGCGGCGAGGCCGAGCGGACCCTCGACGAGGCCCGCCAGGCCGCCAACAAGCGCCGCCAGGAGGCCGCCGAGCAGGTCGACAAGCTCATCACGGAGGCCGCGGCCGAGGCCGAGAAGCTCCAGGCGGACGCCCAGGAGAAGGCCCTCAAGGCGACCACGGACGCCGAGGCGCAGGCCGACACCATGGTCGGTGCCGCCCGCAAGGAGGCCGAGCGCCTGGTCTCCGAGGCGACGGTCGAGGGCAACTCCCTGGTGGAGAAGGCCCGTACGGACGCGGACGAGCTGCTCGTCGGCGCCCGCAGGGACGCGACCGCCATAAGGGAGCGCTCCGAGGAGCAGCGCGACCGTCTCACCGCCGAGATCGAGGAGCTGCACGAGCGTGCGCGCCGTGAGTCCGCCGAGGCGATGAAGTCCGCGGGCGAGCGCTGCGACGCGCTGGTGAAGGCCGCGGAGGAGCAGCTCGCCGAGGCCGAGGCGAAGGCCAAGGAGCTGGTCTCGGACGCCAACTCCGAGGCGGGCAAGGTCCGTATCGCCGCGGTCAAGAAGGCGGAGGCGCTCCTCAAGGAGGCCGAGACGAAGAAGACCTCGCTGGTGAGCGAGGCCGAACGGATCAAGGCGGAGGCCCAGGCCGAGGCGACGCGCATGGTCGAGGAGGGCAAGCGCGAACTGGAGGTCCTGGTGCGGCGCCGCGAGGACATCAATGCGGAGATCTCCCGTGTCCAGGACGTGCTGGAAGCGTTGGAATCTTTCGAGGCACCGTCGAGCGGTTCGAAGTCCGGGTCCGGCGGATCCGGTGCGGGCGGCGTCAAGGCCGGGGCCGCGGCAGGGTCGACTCGTTCGGGTGGCAAGCAGTCAGAGGGCTAGCCAAAGAGCATTTCCCGTGCTCCGTAAGGACCTTCGGCCCTGTCGCTGGCAAGCGCTCTGGCGGTTAGCCACTCAAAAGGGGTGTCATTCTCCAGATCAAACGGGCATCTGCTCGATGACACGCCGCCTTGACCCCTAGGATTCCCTCTATCACCTCACCGGTCTCTTTCGACAGGAACCCCATGAGCGACACTTCCCCCTACGGCTTCGAGCTTGTGCGGCGTGGGTACGACCGCGCTCAGGTGGACGAACGTATCTCCAAGCTCGTCTCCGACCGTGACAGCGCTCTTGCTCGTATCACTGCTCTGGAAAAGCGCATCGAGGAACTGCATCTCGAGACGCAGAACGCCCAGGCCCAGGTTGCCGACGCCGAGCCGTCGTACGCCGGTCTCGGTGCCCGCGTCGAGAAGATCCTCCGCCTCGCCGAGGAAGAGGCGAAGGACCTGCGCGAGGAGGCCCGTCGCGCGGCCGAGCAGCACCGCGAGCTTGCCGAGTCCGCCGCCCAGCAGGTGCGCAACGACGCCGAGTCCTTCGCCGCCGAGCGCAAGGCCAAGGCCGAGGACGAGGGCGTCCGGATCGTCGAGAAGGCCAAGGGCGAGGCGAACGCGCTGCGCGCGGAGGCGCAGAAGGACGCGCAGTCCAAGCGCGAGGAGGCGGACGCCCTCTTCGAGGAGACCCGCGCCAAGGCCGCCCAGGCCGCCGCGGACTTCGAGACGAACCTCGCCAAGCGCCGCGAGCAGTCCGAGCGCGACCTGGCCTCGCGTCAGGCCAAGGCCGAGAAGCGCCTCGCGGAGATCGAGCACCGTGCGGAGCAGCTGCGCCTGGAGGCGGAGAAGCTGCGCACGGACGCCGAGCGCCGCGCCCGCCAGACGGTGGAGACGGCACAGCGCCAGGCCGAGGACATCGTGGCCGACGCGAATGCCAAGGCGGACCGTATCCGCAGCGAATCCGAGCGGGAGCTGGCGGCGCTCACCAACCGCCGCGACAGCATCAACGCGCAGCTGACGAACGTGCGGGAGATGCTGGCGACGCTCACCGGTGCGGCCGTGGCCGCCGCGGGCACGCCGGCCGAGGACGAGCCCATTTCTCGTGGGGTTCCGGCGCAGCAGACCCGCTGAGGCCTGACGGGAGCTGCGGACCGGTCGCGGCTGGTCGCGCAGTTCCCCGCGCCCCTTCGGGGCGCGCCACCTGACGTAGGCCGAACAGGTCAGGGCCCCTTGCCGCTCCGGTGGCAGGGGGCTTTGTCCCGTTTTAGCGTGGCCGCATGATCGAGCTCGAGGGGCTGACCAAGCGGTACGGCGAGAAAGTCGCCGTCAACAATCTGACGTTCACCGTCCATCCCGGCATCGTCACCGGCTTCCTCGGCCCGAACGGCGCGGGGAAGTCGACGACCATGCGCATGATGCTCGGGCTCGACAACCCGTCCGCCGGGGCCGTCCGCATCGACGGCAAGCACTACTCCCAGTTGAAGGACCCGCTGAAGTACATCGGCGCCCTGCTCGACGCCAAGGCCATGCACGGCGGCCGCAGCGCCTTCAACCACCTGCTCTGCCTCGCCCAGAGCAACGGCATCCCGCGCAGCCGCGTCAGCGAGGTCCTCGACACCGTCGGTCTGACCGCCGTGGCCAGGAAGAAGGCCAAGGGCTTCTCGCTCGGCATGGGCCAGCGGCTCGGCATCGCGGGCGCCCTGCTCGGCGACCCCGAGATCCTGATGTTCGACGAGCCGGTCAACGGCCTCGACCCCGAGGGCATCCACTGGATCAGGAACCTCATGAAGTCCCTTGCCGCGCAAGGGCGTACGGTCTTCGTCTCCTCGCACCTGATGAGCGAGATGGCGCTCACCGCCGACCACCTCGTCGTCATCGGCCAGGGCCGGCTCCTCGCCGACACCTCCATGTCGGACTTCATCCGGCAGAACTCGCGGTCGTACGTCCGACTGCGCTCCCCGCAGCGCGAGCGGCTCCTCGACGTGCTGCACGAGGCCGGCATCACCGCCGTCGAGGCGGGCAACGGCACCCTCGAAGTGGACGGCGCGGCATCGGAGCAGCTCGGCGAGCTCGCCGCGAGCCATCAGCTCGTACTCCATGAACTGAGCCCCCAGCAGGCCTCGCTGGAAGAGGCGTTCATGCAGCTCACCGCGGAGTCCGTGGAGTACCACGCGCACGCGGACCACGAAGGCGCCCCGCCCCCGGACACCACCGGCTGGGGCGAGGGCTGGCAGCAGCGGAAGGAGGCCTGAGCGATGGCCGCGACGCAGGTACTGAAGTCGGAGTGGACCAAGATCCGCTCGGTCTCCTCGACCGTCTGGACGCTCGGCCTCGCCGTCGTCGTCACGATCGCCCTCGGGATGTTGATCAGCATCCTGTCCAAGAACGACTACGACAAGCTCGACGCCCAGGACAAGCTGACCTTCGACCCGACCTTCATCAGCTTCGCCGGGATGTCCCTCGGCCAGCTCGCGATGATCGTCTTCGGGGTGCTCGTCGTCTCGAACGAGTACAGCACCGGCATGATCCGCACCTCGCTCGCCGCGGTCCCCCAGCGCGGCACGTTCCTCTTCAGCAAGGTCCTGGTCGCCACGCTGCTCGCGTTCGTGGTGGGCCTCGCCACCAGCTTCATCACGTTCTTCGTGGGGCAGGCGATGCTCGGCGAGTACAAGGCGCAGATCGGCGACCCGGGCGTGCTGCGCGCCGTCATCGGCGGCGGGCTCTACATGACCCTCATCGCGATGTTCTCCATGGGCGTCGCCGCGATGCTGCGCAGCCCGATGCTGTCGCTGGGCATCCTGATGCCGTTCTTCTTCCTGATCTCCAGCATCCTCGGCAACGTCTCGGCGACGAAGAAGATCGGCCGCTTCCTGCCCGACCAGGCCGGCAGCAAGATCATGCAGGTCAAGACGCCGTTCGAGGACGACACCCCGTACGGGCCCTGGGGCGGGCTGGCGATCATGGTGGCGTGGGTCGTCGTGGCGCTCCTCGGTGGGTACGTACTGCTGAAGAAGAGGGACGCGTGACCACCGAGGCCTAGGGGGCACATGTGACGACGCAGGACCGCGGGCTCGCGGCACTCGGCCTGGACGGCGTGCCCGCCCTGCAGCCCCTCACCTACCCCGGCCCGCCCGTCACGGCCCCCTCCCTGCTGACGGGCACCGAGCTGCTCCCGCTCCTGGGGTGCGAGGGCGGGATCGGCGCGTGGTCGGTCGACGGCAGTGCGCACGGTCCCTCGCTGGACGAGGTGCTCGCGGGGCTCGGGCAGACCCCCCTCGCCGGTCGCCACCCCGTCCTCGCCGTCGGCTCCAACGCCTCCCCCGGGCAGATCGCCCACAAACTGGCCCGGCGCGGCGTCCCCGCCGCCGTGCCGATGGTCCCCGTACACGTACGCGGCATCGGCATCGGCTGCTCGGCGCACATCGGCCGGGCCGGGTACGTGGCGGCCGCGCCCTACGGCGACCCCGCGGCACGCACCTCGCTCGTCGTCTCCTGGCTGGACGCGGCGCAGCTGTCGGCGGTCGACGCCACGGAGCTCCCCAACTACCGGCGCCTTCCGCTGCCCGCCGGTGCGTACGAGGTGCTCCTGCCGTCCGGTGAACCGCTCGGCGGGGCGCAGCTCTACGTCAGCGCGCGCGGTGTCCTCGCCGATCCGGTCACCGGACTGCCGCGGCCCGGCGGCGGCGACCAGGCGGCGCTGCTCGGCGCCCTGCTCGACGCCTCGCCCCGGCTGCGCGAGCTGCTCGGGCCCGACCCGGCGACCTGGGTGCGGCAGGCCGCCGCCGACCCCGAGCTGCGCGCCAGGGGCACCCGGATCTTCGCCGACGAGGGCTGGGTGCTGCCGTGGACGGAGCTCCCGACCCCGTAAACGGTTTTACCCGCTCTTGGCTGGAACCGTCAGCTCCCCGTTATCCTCCTAACCCTTACGGGGGCGTGTGCCCCGACGTCCTGAACCATTCGATGGGTGCGGAGAATGATCGAGGCAGTCGGCCTGACGAAGCGCTACGGCGCCAAGACAGCCGTGTACAACCTTTCCTTCCAGGTGCGGCCCGGTACCGTCACCGGCTTCCTGGGCCCGAACGGCTCCGGCAAGTCGACGACGATGCGCATGATCCTCGGGCTCGACGCGCCCACCGCCGGGCAGGTGACGATCGGCGGCTACCCGTACCGCAAGCTCCCCAACGCCCCCCGCCAGGTCGGCGCACTGCTGGACGCCAAGGCCGTGCACGGCGGCCGGCACGCCCGCAACCACCTCCTGTGCCTCGCGCAGCTCTCCGGCATCCCGGCCCGCCGGGTCGACGAGGTGCTCGGCGTCGTGGGCCTGCAGGACGTGGCGAAGAAGCGCTCCAAGGGCTTCTCGCTCGGCATGGGCCAGCGCCTGGGCATCGCCGCCGCGCTCCTCGGCGACCCGCAGGTGCTGCTCTTCGACGAGCCGGTCAACGGCCTCGACCCCGAGGGCATCCTCTGGGTCCGCAACCTGATGAAGTCGCTCGCGGCCGAGGGGCGCACGGTCTTCGTGTCGTCCCACCTGATGAGCGAGATGGCGCTGACCGCCGAGCACCTGATCGTGATCGGCCGCGGCCAGCTGCTCTCGGACATGAGCGTCAAGGACTTCATCTCGGCGAACTCCGCGGACTTCGCGCGCGTACGCACCCCGGAGGGCGAGCCGCAGCAGCGCGAGAAGCTGACGGCCGCGCTGACCGAGGCGGGCGGCCAGGTGATGCCCGAGCAGGACGGCGCACTGCGCGTCCTCGGCCTGCCGCTCCCCCGCATCAGCGACCTCGCGCACGGCACGGACGTCCGCCTGTGGGAGCTCTCCCCGCACCAGGCCTCGCTGGAGGAGGCGTACATGCGGATGACGCAGGGCGCCGTCGACTACCGCTCCACGGTCGACCAGCGCGCGGGCCTGCAGCAGCAGCCGCAGCCCGGGGCGCTGCCGCAGGGCCAGCCCCCGATGCCGATGCCCGGCCAGGGCCAGCCCGGCTGGTACGCCCCGCCGCCGCCCCAGCAGGGCGGTCAGCCCTTCGCCATGCCGCAGCCGCAGGACGGGCAGAACCCGTACGCCGCGGCGCCGCAGCAGCCCCAGGCCGCGGCTCCCGCCCCCGACATGACCAAGCGCGCCACCGACAACGAGGATGCACGATGACCACGCCTCCGACTCCGCAGCAGCAGCCGCAGGCGCAGCAGCCCCAGCAGACGTACGCCCCGGCCGGCGCCCCCGCGCCACAGGGCGCCCCCATGGCGCACGCGGCCCCGACGGCCCCGCCGCCGGCCGCGCCCGCGCCGCCCTCCGCCTGGCAGCAGGCGATGGCCAACGCCTACACCTCGCCGATCCCGGTCAAGAAGACCCACCTCGGCAACGCCCTCGCCTCGGAGTGGACGAAGATCAAGTCGGTCCGCTCCACGATGTGGACCCTGGGCATCTTCCTGGCCCTGGTCATCGGCATCGGCCTGCTGGCGGTCGCGAACACGGGCCCGGAGGACTACCAGGGCTACCCGTTCACCCTCCCGGCCTTCTTCGGCCTGATGCTCGGCCAGATCTGCCTGATCACGCTGGGCGTCCTGGTGACCTCGTCCGAGTACGGCACCGGCATGATCCGTACGACCTTCACCGCCTCGCCGCAGCGCTACCGCGTGCTCGCCGCGAAGATGATCGTCTTCTTCGTGATCGCCTTCGTCGTCTCGGCGGGCTCGGTCCTCCTGGTCGGCCTCGCCTCGTCGGCCGCGAACAGCGGCCCCGGAGCGGGCGACGTCCCGTGGGGCCCGACGGTCCTCAAGGGCGGCCTGTACGTCTCGCTGCTCGGCGTCCTCGCGCTCTCCGTCGGCTCGATGCTGCGGCACTCCGCGGGCGCCATCACGGCGATGCTGGGCGTGGTCCTGCTGCCCGCGATCCTGCCGGTGTTCCTGCAGATCTGGGAGAGCACCCAGAAACTCGGCGAGAAGATGTCCGAGTACAACGCGATCAACTCGCTGGCCTACATCTTCCGGCTCGACGGAGAGGGCGGCGGCGGCAATTCCCAGCTCGTGCTGCTCGCCTGCGTCACCGCGGCCGCGGTCGTCGGCGCCTTCGCGCTCCTGGAGAAGCGCGACGTCTAGGCGCGACGTCCAGGCGTACTGACGGCCCTGCGAAGGCCTAGTACTTCGGCGCGTTACGGGACCGCTGCACCCGCGTGGTGCGGCGGTCCTTCGCGTTCCAGCACGCCTTGTGCCAGTGCCTGCGCTCGTCGACGCCGGAGTGCTCGGGCCAGGCCACCACGTGCGCGAGCCCGGACGGGATCTCCTGGTCGCAGCCCGGGCAGCGGTACCGCTTGCCCGCCGCGCTCGCGCCCGCGACGTGGCGCACGCTCCACTCCTCGCCCTGCCAGCTCTCGGTGCTCTGAAAGCCGCCGTAGCGGCCCGCCGGTTCCGCGTCCGCGGACGTCCTCGGCTCACCGGCGCCCTTGGGGCGGTTGCGACGGGGGGACACAGAACACCTCACGGGCTGTACGGCGGTCAGGGGTGTGACCAGCCTACGCGGCATGCCCCTGGGTACTCGTGGCGCACCGGCCACGGCAGGCCCCCTTCACCGCGCGGAAAATCCAACAATCTTCATGCCAGGCCGTGCCTTTGGCACGTGTCACGCGTTGTTGCCGGTAGGGGGAGTGCCTGCGTCGGCGCCAAGGAGGCAGGAGTTCGATGCGTGTAGGTAGTTTTGTTCTGGCCGCCCAGTTCCCCGGACAGGGGCAGGGGGAGGCACTGCACCGTGCGGTGCGGTCCGCCGAGGTGGCCGAGGAGGCGGGCCTCGACTCGGTCTGGCTCGCCGAGCACCACTTCGTGCCGTACGGCACGTGCCCGTCGGCGGTGACCCTCGCGGCACTGCTGCTCGGGCGGACGCGGCGGATCCGCGTCGGCACGGCCGTGACCGTGCTCCCGACCGTGCACCCCGTCGCGCTCGGCGAGCAGGCGGCCCTGCTGCATGTGACGTCGGGCGGGCGGTTCTCGCTCGGTGTCGGACGCGGCGGGCCGTGGGTCGACCTGGAGGTCTTCGGGGCCGGCCTGGAGGCGTACGAGAAAGGGTTCCCGGAATCACTCGACCTGCTGCTCAGGTGGCTGAGCGAGCCCCGGGTCGGGGCTTCGGGCGAGCGGTTCTCCTTCCGCGAGGTGGACGTCGTGCCGCGCCCGCAGGAGGCCCTGACCGGGCAGGGCGACGGCGGCCCCGAGGTGGTCGTCGCCTGCACGTCGCCGTCCAGCGTGCGGCTCGCGGCGCAGCGGTGTCTGCCGATGCTCCTGGGCATGCACGTGGGCGACGACGAGAAGGCCGAAATGGTGGCCTTGTGGAATCGGCGGGCGCGTGCTGCGGGGCATAGGCCCGAGGAAATCGCCGCGGTTTCCCATGTGTCCGCCGGCGTCGCCCAGATCGCCGACCGGCGTCTGGAGGCGGCGGAGACGTTACAGAAAGCGATGCCCGGCTGGCTGAAGCAGGGCCTGGACGCCCATGTGACGGTGGACGGGCGCCATCGCGCCATGCGGGACCCTCAGGCGTACACCGAACAGCTCTGCGGGCTGCACCCCGTGGGCACCCCGCAGGTGTGCGCGGACCGGATCGCCGCCACGTCGGAACGCACGGGCATCACGCGCTTCGCCCTGCTCGTCGAGGGCTCGGGCGACCTCGCCGCCACGGAGGAGAACGTACGAAGGCTGGGGGCCGAAGTGCTGCCCCAGCTCAGCTGAGAACCGTCGTCGACTGCTGTCGTCCTGCGGAGCTGCCGCTCCGGACTGAACCACCTCCCGCGTACGGAGCGGCAGCAACAAGCGTCAGCAGTCCCGCAGTTCGGGCGACTGGTTGAGCAGCTGGCCCCGAATCGAAGTGAAACGGGCGAGCCGGTCGTCCACCGCCGGGTCCATCGGGAAAACCGCCACACGGTGGCAGTTCTGGAACGCCAGACGCACTCCGAAGTGCCGCTGCAGGGCGCCGCGAATCGCGTCACTCGCGAGCGCGCGCAACAGCTGGCCACGTGCCTGCTCGTCCGGCGGCGGCGTCTGGTTGTCGGCGAACTCTCCGCCGTCGACCTTCAGCTGGGCCACCAGGGAGCTGATCATCTCCCATGCGTAAGGCAGGGAGGTCCGGACGCAGTCGACGAATGCTGCTTCGTCCACCTCGCCTCGCTCGGCCTGTTCCAACAGTGCCGGTGAGACGTCGAGCGACATGGGTTCTCCTCTCGCACCCCCGGGGAGCGGGGGCTTACGGACAGGGAGGGAGTCCGCATACGCAGCGTGCACGGATGACGACCTCCCGCTTCTACGGTAGGCAACGGGCGGTAACCGCACCAGGAGATTGGGCACATAACCGGCCAGGATCGAACAGGTTCATCGACGGACATGTCGTGCGGCGAGCGGCTCCGCGACAGCCGAATCGCGTGCACCGGTCCGAGTCGAGTAGCGTTGCGCCCCATGCGTCTCGTCATTGCCCGATGCTCCGTGGACTACGCGGGCCGGCTCACCGCCCACCTCCCGTCGGCCCCCCGCCTGATCCTTGTGAAGGCGGACGGCAGCGTCTCCATCCACGCGGACGACAGGGCCTACAAACCGCTCAACTGGATGTCCCCGCCCTGCACATTGAAGGAGGGTTCGGGGGACGACGCCGGCGTGTGGACCGTCGTGAACAAGGCGGGCGAGAAGCTCATCATCACGATGGAGGAGATCCTGCACGACTCCTCGCACGAACTGGGCGTGGATCCCGGCCTCATCAAGGACGGCGTGGAAGCACACCTTCAGGAGCTCCTCGCCGACCGGATCGAGACACTGGGAGAGGGGTATTCACTCATCCGTCGCGAGTACATGACGGCGATCGGACCGGTCGACATCCTCTGCCGCGACGCCGACGGGCAGACCGTCGCCGTCGAGATCAAGCGGCGCGGCGAGATCGACGGCGTCGAGCAACTCACCCGCTATCTCGAGCTGTTGAACCGCGACCCGCACCTGGCGCCCGTCAAGGGCATCTTCGCCGCCCAGGAGATCAAGCCGCAGGCGCGCGTCCTCGCCACGGACCGCGGCATCGGCTGCGCCGTCCTGGACTACGACGCGCTGCGCGGCATCGAGGACGACAAGCTGCGGCTGTTCTGACGCCTCGTACACCTCGTACACCTCGTACGTACCGACATGAGTGAGGGCCGGGTCCTGAGGGACCCGGCCCTGTCCCGTGCGTGACGTCAGGCCGGTGCGCCGCTGCCGCTCGCCGGGGACGATCCGGCCGGGGAGGAGCCGGCCGGGCCGCTCGCCGAGGTCGAGATGTCGGGCGAGGAGGGCGGGGCCTGGCTCGACGGTGTCGTCGGCGGGTCCGTGGGCGGCGTCGTCGGCGGGTCCGTCGGCGGCGTGGTCGGCGGGTCCGTGGGCTTGTCGGTCGGCTTGTCCGTCGGCTTGTCGGTGGGCTTGTCCGTCGGTTTGTCCGTGGGCTTGTCGGTCGGCTTGTCGGTGGGCTTGTCCGTCGGCTTCTCGGACGGCTTGCCGCTGTCGCTCGGCTTGTCGGAGGGCTCGCCGCTGTCGCTCGGCGTCGGGTCGTCCGAGGTGCCGACGACGCCGTCCTTGCCCGGGTCGTCGGGGCGGCTGGTGGAGTCCTTCTGCGGTTTGTCGGCGGTCAGCCCGTCGCCGTCGCGGTCCTCCTTCGCCGACTGCTCCGTCTTGACCTTGTCGCTCTCCGGCGGGTCGTTGTTGTCGGAGGTGGCGCCGAGCGTGACGACGGTGCCGAGGACGGCGGCGAGCAGGGCGCCCGCGCCCGCCGCGACGAGGTTGCGCCGGGTGCCGCTGATGATGGAGCGGCGGCTGGGCGCGGGGCCCGACCCCGCCCCTGCGGGCGTGACCCTGCTGGTGACCAGGGTGTCCGGCTCCGCGGGCGGCGGCTCGGGCAGCGCGAAGGCCGCGGGGACGCCGCCGGGGGGCGACGCCGACTCCTCGTAGCGCGCGTCGGGGACCTCTTCGCCCGCGGTGGAGCCCCCGCCGGGCAGCGCGCCGCCCGAGCGGTCGGCGACCAGGGCGAGGGCCCTGCGCCCGGAGATCATGCCGCGCTTGTCGGCGAGCGCGCCGCGCAGCCCTATGGAGGCCTCCAGCTCGGCGCGGGCCCGGTCGAGCTGCCCGCCGCAGAGCGCGAGGATCCCCAACTCGTGGTGGAAGTACGCCTCTTCGGCGACCTCTCCGGCGTTGCGCGAGGCCTCCTGGCCCGACCGCAGGGCCCTCTCCCACGCGCCCCAGTCGAGCCCGCCGGCGAAGGCGGGCGCGGCGGTGCGGGCGAGCAGCACGGCCGTGCCGCTCTCCGTGGTCACCAGGGCGCTCAGCGCGGCGTGCACGGCGTCCGCCTCGGCGGCGACCCGCTCCGGCGTGACGGAGGGGTGCCCGGCCCACCAGGCGTAGTGCTGGGCGGCGGCGCGGGCACGGTCGGGCGCGTCGTCGGCGTACCCGGCGGTCTCCAGCTGCGTACGCACTCCGGCGGCCAGGCGGTAGTGCGCGCCGACCGGGGTGACCAGGGCGCAGCTCACCAGCTCGGCGAGGGCGGCGTCCGCGTGGGTGTCGCCGACGAGGGCCGGCAGGTGGGCCTGGTGCGGCAGTTCACCGCCGAGCGCGACGGCGAACCGCAGGGTGTCGCGGGCGGACGGGCTGAGCCGCGAGGCGAGCAGGGCCGCGGGCGCGGCGCCGTCGGCGAGTGAGGGCAGCGGCACCTCGTGCCCGTCCGCGGCGTCGAAGGGCGCGTCGACCGGGGTGTCGCCGAAGTAGCCGTGCTCCTCGAAGGCGTGCGGGTCGGCGCGCAGTTGGTCGCGCTGGCGGAGCAGGGCGCCGGCCTGGACGAAGCGCAGCGGCAGGCCCTCGGACTCGAACCAGAGGTCGCCCGCCCAGTTGGCCTCCTCGTCGTCGAGGACGCGGCCGACGGCACGCTCCAGGAGTTCGAGGCCGCCTCCCCTGCCGAGCCCGCCGAGGAAGACCTCTTCGAGGTGGGAGTCGGCGGACGGCGCGGCGACGTCGGGCGTCGTGGAGATCAGGAAGGCGCACTCGGGAGTGGCGTCGAGCAGCTCGTCGAGGCCCGCGCCGCCGAACTCCAGGTCGTCCAGGACGACGACGGCGCCGATGTCGTGGACGAGTTCGAGCAGCAGGGCGCGCTCGGGGCGGTGCAGCGGCGCGTTGTAGACGGCCGCGACGAGGTCGTGGAGCAGCTCGGTGGGCGTCCTGCGGTACCCGGAGAGCCGGACGACGCCGTCGGGCGCGAGGTCCGCGCAGTCGTCGGCGACGGCGGCGAGGAGCGTCGTGCGCCCCGATCCCGCGGGCCCGGTGAGCCGCACGGAGCGGCCGCGCGCGAGCAGCCGCACGAGGCGCTCGCGCTCCTCCTGGCGTTCGAGGAGCGGAAGTCGGGGCAGCGCGGGCCCCGGCGGCACGGGCGGCATCGAGGCCCGGCGCAGTTCGGCGCGCTCGGCCGCGGTGCGCTTGGTGGGCCGCGACGGGCGCTCGCCGGGCGGGCAGGGTTCGATCTCGCTGCCGTCGACGGGGTTGACGGTGAGCAGGAAGTCGCCCGAGACGAGCTGGACGGTGCGCGCGAGCGCGGGTGCGGGCTGCCCGAAGTCGGGAGTGATGGGATCGCGCGGCGGCCGCCCGGAGCGCGCCGAGTCGTCGTCGTTGATGCCGTCGTGGCCGTACTCTTCCGGTCCCCGGTTCATCGGGTCCATGGTCCTAGCCCCCCAGATGCGTGGTGTGCAGAGCCCCCTCCGGCCTTCGTGCACACTGCGCTGTCGCTTCTGGTCCGGTGCCCCCGTGCGGGTTCGTATATCGGTGGGCGACCGAACCCTAGACCTTTGCTCAGTATCTACGAGAGGGCGGGGTACCGCCCCGCCCGAGACGTCACAGGTTCGTGAGGATTGTGCGCGAGGTGCGGTTCACACTCTGGGGAGCGATTCGACTCCGATGCCGCCTTCGATGGCGAGGATGCGGTGCAGCCTGGTGGCGACGAGCAGGCGCTGCATCTGCGGCGGCACATGGCGCAGGACGAGTCTGCGTCCGCACCGCCCGGCGCGACGGTGCGCGCCCATGATGACGCCGAGTCCCGTGGCGTCCCACGAGTCGAGTTCGGACAGGTCGAGCACCAGGTCGCCGGCGCCGTCGTCGACGGCCGAGTGCAGGACCGTACGGGCGTCCGCCGCGCTGCGTACGTCGAGGCGTCCCCCGACGACCAGCTGGGCCTGGTCGCCCCTGATGTGCATATGCGCTCCCCGAGATACGAGAGGTATCCATGTGATCTGGGTATGTCACTGCAACTGACTGGCTCAAGGGACCAGAAGTTGCCGTCTGTAAGCGAACCGATACCGAATTCACCCCGAGGAGTGATCCCCGGCCTGAGGCGGCGTCAGTCGTGCTTGTAGAACCCCTGCCCGCTCTTGCGCCCGATGTCACCGGCGTCAACCATCCGGCGCATCAGCTCCGGCGGCGCGAACTTCTCGTCCTGGGTCTCGGTGTAGATGTTCTCGGTGGCGTGCAGCAGGATGTCGACGCCGGTGAGGTCGGCGGTCGCGAGCGGCCCCATGGCGTGCCCGAAGCCGAGCTTGCAGGCGATGTCGATGTCCTCGGCGGTGGCGACGCCCGACTCGTGGAGCTTGGCGGCCTCGACGACGAGCGCGGAGATCAGACGGGTCGTCACGAAGCCGGCGACGTCGCGGTTGACGACGATGCAGGTCTTGCCGACGGACTCGGCGAACTCCCGCGTGCGGGCGAGGGTTTCGTCGCTGGTCTTGTAGCCGCGGACCAGCTCGCAGAGCTGCATCATCGGGACGGGCGAGAAGAAGTGGGCGCCGACGACGCGCTCCGGACGCTCCGTCACGGCCGCGATCTTGGTGATCGGGATGGCGGAGGTGTTGGAGGCGAGCACGGTGTCGTCGCGCACGATCTTGTCGAGCGTGCGGAAGATCTCATGCTTGACCTCGAGCTTCTCGAAGACGGCCTCGACGACGATGTCGGCGTCGGCGGTCGCGTCCAGGTCGGTGGTCGTCGTGATGCGGCCGAGGGCGGCCTCCGCGTCCGCGGCGTCGAGCTTGCCCTTGCTCACGAACTTGTCGTACGACTTCTTGATCCCGTCGGTGCCACGGGTCAGGGCCTCATCGGTGACGTCGCGCAGGACGACGTCCCAGCCCGCCTGGGCGGAGACCTGAGCGATGCCGGACCCCATGAGTCCGGCTCCGATGACGGCGAGCTTCCGTGCCACTGTTCCGACTCCCCTACCGCTTGTCACGCTTGGTTTGCACGCTGTTGACGTATGCCTCTTCGGCGCACGTTAGCGGTCGTGAGGGCCGCTGTGGCGATGAAGAGATGCGCGTCACGTCTCGGATGACGGACATCACACCGGTACACGTCATTCGGCGGTGCGCACCGCGTAGTTGAGGACTTTCTCGCCGAGCAGCTCCTCCATCTCGTCGATGAGGGCGAGCGCCTCGCGGGAGACCTCGGCGGGCTCGCGGCACTTGACCATCTCGGCGCCGATCCAGGCGTGGACGGTGGCGTGCAGCCAGTTGAGCTGGCCGGCGACCAGGGCGGGCAGATGCTCGCCGTCGCCGGGGGCGGCCTCCTCGCGCATGGTCGCCTCCAGGTCCTGGAGGCTCTCCTGCTGGAAGGCCCAGAGGCGGGAGCGCAGGGCGGAGGAGTCGGTGATGACCTTCATGAATTCGGCGTATCCGGCGAAGAGGCCGACGGTGGGCGAGACGCCCTCGACCAGGGCGCGCAGTTCGCGCAGCACGGCGTCGGCCGCCGACTCCCCCACGCGGCGCCCCCGCACCCACCGCGAGAGCCGGTCGACGATCTCAGCGCCGCGGTCGAGGAAGAGGTCCTCCTTCGCCGGAAAGTAGTTGTAGACCGTGTTGACGGAGACGTCCGCGGCGTCCGCGATCTCCGCGATGGTCACCGTGACGAAGCCGTGCTCCAGGAAGAGCCCCGTCGCGATGTCCGAGATCCGCTGCTTGGTCTGGCGCTTCTTCCGTTCCCTGAGCCCTTCAGTCATGCCCTCCATCGTAGGTGTCGTTGGCCACCCCCAAATTTTGCACCACTTGAAAACTTGGGGCGATTGCAAAATTTCATGGACTCTGTTTTTGTGGTCGCCATGGCAATCATCAGCACCGCCGGGCTCGCCCGGACCTTCCAGACCAAGAACGGCCCCGTGGAAGCCGTGCGCGGCATCGACCTGCGCGTCGAGCCCGGCGAGATCCTCGGCTTCCTCGGGCCGAACGGCGCGGGCAAGACCACCACGCTGCGCATGCTGACCACACTGCTCCCGCCGACCGGCGGCGCGGCCACCGTCGCGGGCTGCGACCTGGGCCGGGACCCCGAAGGCGTACGGAGCAAGATCGGTTACGTCGCCCAGTCCGGCGGTGTCGACCTGAACATCTCCGTACGCGAGGAGCTGATCACCCAAGGGCGGCTCTACCGCCTGACGAAGCAGCAAGCGGCCGCACGCGCCGAGGAGTTGGCGCGCGACCTGAACCTCACCGACCTCATGGAGCGGCCCTGCGCGGCGCTCTCCGGCGGCCAGCGCAGGCGGCTCGACATCGCCATGGGGCTCACGCACCGGCCCGAGGTGCTCTTCCTCGACGAGCCGACCACCGGGCTCGACCCGGGCAGCAGGGCCGACCTGTGGCGGCTGGTGCGGCGGCTGCGGGACGAGTACGGCACGACGGTCTTCCTCACCACGCACTACCTCGACGAGGCCGACGAGCTCTCCGACCGCCTGGTCGTCGTCGACCGCGGCGTCGTGGTCGCCGAGGGCACACCGAGCGCGCTCAAGCTCCGGTACGGCGGCTCGATCGACGCCTCGCTGCAGGACACCTTCCTCGCCATCACCGGGCGCGACGTCGCGCCCAAGGACACGGCTCCCGTCGCCGTCTGAGACCCCAGGACACCTCGATGCCCGCACTGCTCTCCGACACCGCGCTGATCTTCGGGCGGTACGCCCGGCAGACCCTGCGCTCCAAGTTCCAGATCCTCTTCGGCGTCCTGACGCCCCTGCTGTACCTGCTCTTCTTCGGGCCGCTGCTCACCGACCTGCCGCTCGGCTCGCGGGGGGACTCCTGGCAGGTGCTCGTGCCGGGGCTGCTGCTCCAACTCGGCCTGTTCGGCGCCACGTTCAGCGGCTTCGCGCTCATCATCGAGAAGCAGTTCGGCGTGGTGGAGCGGATGCGGGTGACGCCCGTGAGCCGCCTCGCGCTGCTGCTCGGCCGGATCCTGCGCGACGCCGCGCTCTTCGTCTTCCAGGCGGTGCTGCTCGTGCTCGCCGCGCTGGTGATGGGGCTCAGGGCGCCGCTGGCCGGCGTCCTGATCGGCTTCGCGTTCGTGGCGCTCCTGACCGCGGGGCTCGCCGCCCTCTCGTACGCACTGGCCATGAAGGTCGCCAAGGCCCACGAGTTCGGCCCCGCGGTGAACGCCATCAGCATGCCCTCGATGCTCCTCTCGGGCCTGATGCTGCCGATGGCGCTCGCGCCCACCTGGCTGGACGTGCTCTCCCACTTCATGCCGTTCCGCTACCTCGTGGACGCGGTGCGGGCCGGGTACGTGGGCGACTACGCCTCGACGACCATGCTGTACGGCGTCCTGATGGCCCTCGCCTTCGTGCTCCTCGCCGTGACGGTCGGCACACGTGTCTTCAAGAAGGCCGGGGCGTAACTACGCTGGCCGCATGGTCAATCTGACGCGCATCTACACCAGGACCGGCGACCGGGGCACGACGGCCCTCGGCGACATGAGCCGCACCGCCAAGACCGATCTGCGGATCGCGGCGTACGCCGACGCCAACGAGGCCAACGCGGCCATCGGGACCGCGATCGCGCTCGGCGGCCTGGCCGAGGAGGTCGTGAAGGTCCTGGTCCGGGTCCAGAACGACCTCTTCGACGTGGGCGCCGACCTCTCCACGCCGGTCGTGGCGGACCCCGAGTACCCGCCGCTGCGCGTCGAGCAGTCGTACGTCGACAAGCTGGAGGCCGACTGCGACCGCTTCCTGGAGGAGCTGGAGAAGCTGCGCAGCTTCATCCTGCCGGGCGGCACGCCGGGCGCGGCCCTGCTGCACCAGGCGTGCACCGTGGTGCGGCGGGCCGAGCGCTCGACGTGGGCGGCGTTCGAGGAGCACGGGGAGAGCATGAATCCCCTCACGGCCACCTACCTCAACCGCCTCTCCGACCTCCTGTTCATCCTGGCCCGCGTGGCCAACAAGGAGGTCGGGGACGTGCTGTGGGTGCCGGGCGGGGAGCGCTGACGCTCAGGCCTTGGTCAGGGGCCGGTCCTGCGCCGGCTCTTCTCCTGCCGGCGCCTTCCTCGGGAAGAGCGTGTAACTGAGCGCCACCAGACCGTGGATGCCCGCCGCGCGCCAGGCCTGGTACATCCAGGCCTGCAGGGACGACGTACGGCTCGGGTCGTCGACGTACCACATGGCGATCAGCAGCAGTCCGCTCGCGACGGCCGCCGCCACCGCGGTGCCGAGCCAGACCCTGCCCTCGTGCACGGCCCTGGCCCGCCCGTAGCGCGGCGGGCGCGGCACCGGTGTGCCCTGGAAGCGGTGCGCCGCGTGGCCGTCGAGCCACTTCACGGTGCGGTGTCCATGGCCCACGGTGTAGCCGATGTACAGCGCGGCCAGGCCGTGCTTCCAGCTCGGGTCGGCGCCGTTCTTCAGGTCGACGGCCGTCACCACCAGGAGCACCACTTCGAGGAGCGGCTCGCACAGCAGGAGCGCGATGCCCAGGCGCGGCATCCGCAGCAGATAGCGGGCGGCGAGCCCGGCGGCGAGCAGCACCCAGAAGCCCACCTCGCAGATGATGATCAGCGTGACGATCACGGCTCGGTCCTCCAGGTCGCTTCCTCGGTCACCCCTCAAGGCTCCCGCCGCCCCGGCCGCGGATCGTCGTCGTCAGTGACGAAGTGGGACTGCATCCTTCGATGTAGCGGGCGGTTCCTCCCCCAGGACCAGGCCTCGCCCCGGGTGGACCGTGTTGGATGGGGGCATGGCCCTGTCCCTCGCCCGCCCGCACCGCGTCGACGTCTCCATCGCCGCGGTCAGCCTGCTCTGCGGGCTCTTCCTGTGGGCGCTGGGTCTGCACGCGCAGCCGGGCCGCCTGCTCAGCGGCGACTGGGCGCTCATCCCGCTGGCCGTGCTCGCCTGTCTGGAGCTGGTGCGCAGGTCGGCGCCGCAGTTCGCGCTCACCGTCGGCACGCTCGCGCTGGTCGCCGACCAGTTCACCGAGGGCAACCTCGCGTCGATCATGATGTTCACCGACATCGTGTACGCCGCCGTCGTGTACGGCACCCCGGCCGCCGCCCGGCGGATCCCGCTGACCACCGGCACGGTGACGGTGGCGATCACCATCGGCTTCCTCGCGTGGTTCCAGCAGCCGGAGGCCATCCTCATCGGCCTCCTCGCCGGCGTGATCTCCTTCGGGCCCGCCACCACGGGCGTTTTGGTGCGCAACCACCGCGAGGCCGCGGAGGCCGCGAAGCTGCGGGCCGAACAGACCGCGCTGCTCGCCGAGATGGACCGCGTCCAGGCCGTCACCGCCGAGCGCGCCAGGATGGCCCGCGAGCTGCACGACATGGTCGCCAACCACCTCTCGGCGATCGCCATCCACTCCACGGCGGCGCTCTCCCTGGACGACCCGAAGACCAGCAAGGACGCGCTCGCCGTCATCCGTGAGAACAGCGTCGAGGGCCTGGCCGAGATGCGCCGCCTCATCGGCATCCTGCGCTCCGACAGCGGCGACCTGGAGCCGGCCGCCGCGCCCACCCTCGACGGCCTCGGCACGCTGGTCTCCGGCGCCCGCACCAACGGCCTGGACGTCGCCCTGGACGACGCACGCGACCCGCAGGGCCCCGAGCTGCCCGCGCCGGTCGAGCTCGCCGCGTACCGCATCGTCCAGGAGTCCCTGACCAACGCACTCAAGCACGCGTCGCCCGGCCGCGTCACCGTGACCCTGGCCCAGGAGCCCCGCGCCCTGACGATCCGTGTGAGAAGTCCGTACGGAGATCCATCGGGGCCCCGCGCCCCCGGCTCGGGCGCCGGCCTCGTCGGCATGCGCGAGCGCACCGAACTGCTCGGCGGCACCTTCGAGTCCGGCCCCGAGTCAAGCCCCGACGGCAAGGTCTGGCACGTCTTCGCGACCCTGCCCGTCGACCCCGCAGACGAAGGAGCCAAGGAATGATCCGGGTGCTAGTCGCCGAGGACCAGTCAGCCGTGCGCGCGGGACTCGTCCTGATCCTGCGCAGCGCGTCCGACATCGAGGTCGTCGGCGAGGCGTCGGACGGCGAGGAGGCCGTCGCGCTCGCCCGCGAGCTCCGCCCCGACCTGGTCCTGATGGACATTCAGATGCCGCGCCTGGACGGGGTGTCGGCAACGCGCCAGGTCGTCTCCGAGGGGCTTGCGGACGTCCTGGTCCTGACCACCTTCGACCTCGACGAGTACGTCTTCGGGGCGCTGCGCGCGGGGGCGTCCGGTTTCCTCCTGAAGAACACCGAGGCGAAGGACCTCATCGAGGGGGTCCGCACGGTCGCGCGTGGCGAGGGCCTGATCGCACCGGCCGTCACCCGCCGTCTGATCGCCGAGTTCGCCGCCCCCGCCAAGGCCGTACGCAGCGAGAACGCGCCGGACCCCGCCGTGCTCGACAGCCTCACGCGCCGCGAGCGCGAGGTCCTGTCCTGCATCGGGCAGGGCCTGTCGAACGCGGAGATCGCGGCCCGCCTCACCATGGCGGAGGCGACGGTGAAGACGCATGTGAGCCGGATGCTCGGCAAGCTGGAGCTGCGCAGCCGGGTCCAAGCCGCCGTGCTCGCCCAGGAGTTGGGCATCTGACCCCGCGATCGGGGCGCGCGAGGGACACAATTCAGCCATTGGTTCAGACCTCTTGACCGCTGGTCCAGACCTTTCTATTCTCACCGCACTGCGGTGAGCACTCCCCCACGTGTCCACGTGCTCACGGGCGGCGCAGGGTCCCAACCCCTCAGACCCCCGGAACTCACCCGAGGAGCACCTCGTGCGCTTCACACGTAGCAAGGCACGCTCAGGAATCGGATTCAGACACAAAGCAGTGGCCGGACTCAGCACCCTGCTGCTCCCGCTCGCCACCCTGGTCGCGCTCGGCGGCTCCGCCGAGGCGGCCCCCGACGCCGCTCCCGAGGCCACGGCCACGTACGCCAAGACCCAGGACTGGGGCAGCGGCTTCGAGGGCAAGTGGACCATCAAGAACACCGGTACCTCCACGATCAGTTCGTGGACCGTCGAGTGGGACTTCCCCACCGGCACCAGGGTGGCCTCGGCCTGGGACGCCACCGTCACCAACTCCGGCAACCGCTGGACCGCCAAGAACCTCGGCTGGAACGGGACGCTCGCCCCCGGCGCCTCGGTCTCCTTCGGGTTCAACGGCACGGGCTCCGGCGCCCCCTCCAAGTGCACGCTGAACGGCGGCAGTTGTGACGGCGGCAGCGTGCCCGGCGACAATCCGCCGAGCGCCCCCGGCACCCCCGTGGCCTCCGACATCACCGACACCTCGGTGAAGCTCGACTGGAAGTCCGCGACCGACGACAAGGGCGTCAAGAACTACGACGTCCTCCGTGACGGCGCCAAGGTCGCGACGGTGACGGGCAATTCGTACTCCGACACCGGCCTGACCAAGGGCACCGACTACTCCTACACCGTCCAGGCCCGCGACACCGCCGACCAGACGGGCCCCGCCAGCGGCGCCGTCAAGGTCCGCACCACGGGCGGCGGCGACCCGGGCCCCGGCCCCGGTGACAAGGTCAAGCTCGGCTACTTCACCGAGTGGGGCGTCTACCAGCGCAACTACCACGCGAAGAACATCGCGACCTCCGGCTCGGCCGACAAGATCACGCACATCAACTACAGCTTCGGCAACGTCCAGGGCGGCAAGTGCACCATGGGCGACTCGTACGCGGCGATCGACAAGGCCTACACCGCCGACCAGTCCGTCGACGGCGTCGCCGACACCTGGGACCAGCCCCTGCGCGGCAACTTCAACCAGCTGCGCAAGCTCAAGGCCAAGTACCCGAACATCAAGATCCTCTGGTCCTTCGGCGGCTGGACCTGGTCCGGCGGCTTCACCGACGCCATGAAGAACCCGGCGGCCTTCGCCAAGTCCTGCCACGACCTGGTCGAGGACCCGCGCTGGGCCGACGTCTTCGACGGCATCGACCTGGACTGGGAGTACCCCAACGCCTGCGGCCTGTCCTGCGACACCTCGGGCCCGGCCGTCTTCAAGAACATGATGCAGGCGTTCCGCAACGAGTTCGGCGCCAAGAACCTCGTCACGGCCGCCATCACCGCCGACGCCTCCAACGGCGGCAAGATCGACGCCGCGGACTACGGCGGCGCCGCGCAGTACGCCGACTGGTACAACGTGATGACGTACGACTTCTTCGGCGCCTGGGCGGCCAAGGGCCCGACGGCCCCGCACTCCCCGCTCACGTCCTACCCGGGCATCCCGCAGGACGGCTTCAACTCCGCCGCGGCGATCGCCAAGTTGAAGGCCAAGGGCGTGCCCTCGGCCAAGCTCCTGCTCGGCATCGGCTTCTACGGCCGCGGCTGGACCGGAGTCACCCAGAAGGAGCCGGGCGGCACCGCCACGGGCCCCGCCCCCGGCACGTACGAGCAAGGCATCGAGGACTACAAGGTCCTCAAGAACTCCTGCCCCTCGAACGGCACGGTCGCCGGCACGGCCTACGCCCACTGCGGCAGCAACTGGTGGTCGTACGACACCCCGGCCACCGTCCGCGCCAAGATGACCTGGGCCAAGGATCAGGGTCTCGGGGGCGCGTTCTTCTGGGAGTTCAGCGGTGACACGGCCAACGGGGAGTTGGTGAGCGCGATCAACGACGGGCTCAAGTAGTCCGTAGCGCCCCCCTATGACGAAGCCGGGGAGAACAGGAACGCCCCCTGTTCTCCCCGGCTTCTCGTATGTCGCGTCTGCGGGATGTCTGTGGCTGGTCGCGCAGTTCCCGCGCCCCTTACGGGGTGCCTCTTCGGGGGACTACGCCACGTTGACCCGCTGCCCCGGAGGCGCCGCCTCCAGCCAGGCAAGGAAACCCGTGAGCGCGTCCTCGCTCATCGCCAGTTCGAGACGGACGCCGCGGTGCAGGCAGCCGAGGACGATGGCGTCGGAGAGCAGGGCCAGCTCCTCCTCGCCGTCCGGTGCGCGGCGGTCGACGACCTCGATGGCCGAACGCTCCAGGACCCGGCGCGGCCGGGGAGCGTACGAGAAGACTCGGAACCACTCGATCCGGTCACCGTTGTAGCGGGCGACGCCGTAGCCCCAGCCCTTGCCGGAGGTGTCGCCCTTCTCCGGGGCGTTCCAGCGCAGGCTGCAGTCGAAGGTTCCGCCGGAGCGCTGGATCAGCCGGCGCCGCAGCCCGAAGACGAAGAGCCCCACCAACACCAGCACGATCAAAGCAAGTCCGCACACGAGCAGAGTGAGGATCATCGGCACCGACCTCCTCGCCTCTTCGAAAACGGACCACTACATTGCACCCGCATTGCCTCAGCCGCGACCCGGTCCGGAAGTGTTCCCGGACCTGGCCGCGGCTGAGTCACGTTACGCCGCGCGCTGGGGTCAGCGCGTCGCCACCGCACGCAGTCGGACGTCGGCACGCCGCTCGGCGGAGGCGTCGGCCTCCGACTTCGCGCGCTCCAGCGCCCGCTCCGCACGCTGGACGTCGATCTCGTCGGACAGCTCCGCGATCTCGGCCAGCAGCGACAGCTTGTCGTCCGCGAAGGAGATGAATCCGCCGTGGACAGCGGCGACGACCGTGCCGCCGTCGCTCGTACGAATGGTCACCGGGCCCGACTCCAGCACACCGAGCAGCGGCTGGTGACCGGGCATGACGCCGATGTCGCCGGACGTGGTGCGCGCGACGACCAGGGTGGCCTCACCGGACCAGACACTGCGGTCCGCTGCGACCAGCTCGACATGCAGCTCAGCAGCCAAGGGTGGCTCCTCGGGTCACCACCCGGCGGTTCAGCCGGGTGTTGGGTCAAATTCTAGTGGGCGTACGAAGAGGGGCGGGACACGGCCCCTGCGCGGGGTGCACCCGCCCCTCTCCGAGATGAGCTACCGGGCTCAGGAGACGCCGAGCTCCTTGGCGTTCTTCTTGAGGTCGTCGAGACCACCGCACATGAAGAAGGCCTGCTCAGGGAAGTGGTCGTACTCGCCGTCGCAGATCGCGTTGAAGGCCGCGATCGACTCGTCGAGGGACACGTCCGAACCGTCCACGCCGGTGAACTGCTTGGCGGCGTGGGTGTTCTGGGACAGGAAGCGCTCCACGCGACGGGCACGGGCGACGACGAGCTTGTCCTCTTCGCTGAGCTCGTCGATACCGAGGATCGCGATGATGTCCTGGAGGTCCTTGTACTTCTGCAGGATTCCCTTGACGCGCATGGCGGCGTCGTAGTGGTCCTGCGCGATGTAGCGCGGGTCCAGGATGCGGGACGTGGAGTCCAGCGGGTCCACGGCCGGGTAGATGCCCTTCTCGGAGATCGGACGAGAGAGAACCGTCGTCGCGTCGAGGTGGGCGAACGTGGTGGCCGGGGCCGGGTCGGTCAGGTCGTCCGCGGGGACGTAGATCGCCTGCATCGAGGTGATCGAGTGACCACGGGTCGAGGTGATGCGCTCCTGGAGGAGACCCATCTCGTCGGCCAGGTTCGGCTGGTAGCCCACCGCGGAGGGCATGCGGCCGAGCAGGGTCGAGACCTCGGAACCGGCCTGCGTGAAGCGGAAGATGTTGTCGATGAAGAACAGCACGTCCTGCTTCTGCACATCGCGGAAGTACTCCGCCATGGTCAGACCGGCCAGGGCGACGCGCAGACGCGTGCCCGGCGGCTCGTCCATCTGGCCGAAGACCAGCGCGGTCTTGTCCAGAACGCCGGCTTCCTCCATCTCGACCATGAGGTCGTTGCCCTCACGGGTGCGCTCGCCGACACCGGCGAAGACGGAGACACCGTCGTGCAGCTTGGCCACACGGACGATCATTTCCTGGATCAGAACGGTCTTGCCGACACCGGCACCACCGAACAGACCGATCTTTCCACCCTTGACGTACGGGGTGAGGAGGTCGACGACCTTCAGGCCGGTCTCGAACATCTCGGTCTTGGACTCGAGCTGGTCGAAGGCCGGGGCCTTGCGGTGGATCGTCCAGCGCTCGGAGTCGGCGACCGTCGACGGGTCGTCGTTGAGCACCTCACCGAGGGTGTTGAAGACGCGGCCCTTGGTCACGTCGCCGACCGGCACCGAGATGCCCGCGCCGGTGTCGGTGACCGGAGCCTGGCGGACCAGGCCGTCGGTGGGCTGCATCGAGATCGCGCGGACCACGCCGTCGCCCAGGTGCTGGGCGACCTCGAGGGTCAGCGTCTTCTTCGCGCCCTCGGTCGACGGGTCGTCGACCTCGACGTGCAGCGCGTTGTAGATGTCCGGCATCGCGTCGACGGGGAACTCCACGTCGACGACCGGGCCGATGACCCGGGCGACGCGGCCCGTGGCAACGGCCGTCTCAACAGTGGTCGTCATTACTTGTCACTCCCCGCGGTCGCGTCGGCAAGGGCAGCAGTGCCGCCGACGATCTCGCTGATTTCCTGGGTGATTTCGGCCTGGCGGGCCGCGTTGGCAAGCCGGGAGAGGTTGTTGATCAGATCCCCGGCGTTGTCGGTGGCCGACTTCATCGCGCGGCGCGTGGCGGCGTGCTTGGAAGCAGCCGACTGGAGCAGCGCGTTGTAGATACGGCTCTCGACGTAGCGCGGCAGCAGGGCGTCGAGGACGTCCTCCGCCGACGGCTCGAAGTCGTACAGCGGAAGGAGCTCACCCTTGGTGGGCGCCTCCTCCGCGACCTCTTCGAGGCTGAGCGGCAGCAGTCGGCTGTCGGTGGCCGTCTGCGTCATCATCGAGACGAACTCGGTGTACACGATGTGGAGTTCGTCCACACCGCCCTCCGCCGTCTCCTTCTCGATGGCCTCGATCAGCGGCACCGCGACCTTCTTGGCGTCCGCGTACGTCGGCTCGTCGGTGAAGCCCGACCACGACTCCGCGACCTTGCGCTCGCGGAAGTTGTAGTGGGCCAGACCACGGCGGCCGACGATGTACGTGACGACCTCCTTGCCCTCGGCCTCGAGCTGCTCGGTGAGCTGCTCGGCGGCCTTGATGGCGTTGGAGTTGAAGGCGCCGGCCAGACCGCGGTCGCTCGTGAGGAGCAGAACCGCGGAACGGGTGGCCTTCTCCGCGTCGGTCGTCAGCGGGTGCTTGGTGTTCGAACCAGTGCCGACCGCCGTGACCGCTCGGGTGAGCTCGGTCGCGTACGGCGTGGAGGCCGCCACCTTGCGCTGCGCCTTGACGACGCGCGAGGCGGCGATCATCTCCATCGCCTTGGTGATCTTCTTGGTCGCGGTGACGGATCGGATGCGACGCTTGTAGACCCGGAGCTGGGCTCCCATGAGTCAGGTCCCTTCCTTACGTCACTTGGCGGCGGCCGGAGCGTCCTCGCCGAGAAGCTTCCCGTCCGAGGTCTCGAACTGCTTCTTGAACTCCGCGACGGCGTCGCTGATGGCGGTGATCGTGTCGTCCGACATCTTGCCGCCCTCCTTGATGGAGGTCATGAGGCCCTGCTCCTTGCGGTGCAGGTACTCGAGCAGCTCGCGCTCGAAGCGACGGATGTCCTTGACCGGCACCTCGTCCATGCGACCGGTGGTACCGGACCACACGGACACGACCTGGTCCTCGGTCGCCATCGGCTCGTACTGCGCCTGCTTGAGCAGCTCGACCATGCGCTGACCACGCTCGAGCTGGGACTTCGACGCGGCGTCCAGGTCGGAACCGAAGGCGGCGAACGCCTCGAGCTCACGGAACTGGGCGAGGTCGACACGCAGACGGCCGGACACCTGGCGGATCGCCTTGTGCTGCGCGGAACCACCGACTCGGGAGACGGAGATACCGACGTTCAGCGCGGGGCGCTGACCGGCGTTGAAGAGGTCCGACTCCAGGAAGCACTGGCCGTCGGTGATGGAGATGACGTTGGTCGGGATGAACGCCGACACGTCGTTCGCCTTCGTCTCGACGATCGGCAGACCGGTCATCGAACCCTTGCCCATCTCGTCCGAGAGCTTCGCGCAGCGCTCGAGGAGGCGGGAGTGCAGGTAGAAGACGTCACCCGGGTAGGCCTCGCGCCCCGGCGGGCGACGGAGCAGCAGGGACACGGCGCGGTAGGCGTCGGCCTGCTTCGAGAGGTCGTCGAAGACGATGAGGACGTGCTTGCCCTCGTACATCCAGTGCTGGCCGATGGCCGAACCGGTGTACGGCGCGAGGTACTTGAAGCCGGCCGGGTCGGACGCCGGGGCGGCGACGATGGTCGTGTACTCCAGGGCGCCGGCCTCTTCCAGGGCACCGCGCACGGAGGCGATGGTGGAGCCCTTCTGACCGATGGCGACGTAGATGCAGCGGACCTGCTTGTTCACGTCGCCCGAGCGCCAGTTGTCGCGCTGGTTGATGATCGTGTCGACGGCCAGGGCGGTCTTGCCGGTCTGGCGGTCACCAATGATCAGCTGACGCTGACCACGGCCGATCGGGGTCATCGCGTCGACGGCCTTGTAGCCGGTCTCCATCGGCTCGTGCACCGACTTGCGCTGCATGACCGTGGGGGCCTGCAGCTCGAGGGCGCGACGCCCGCTGGTCTCGATCTCGCCGAGGCCGTCGATCGGGTTGCCGAGCGGGTCGACGACGCGGCCGAGGTAGCCCTCGCCCACGGCGACCGACAGCACCTCGCCGGTACGGCTGACCGACTGGCCCTCTTCGATGCCGCTGAACTCGCCGAGGACGATCGAACCGATCTCGCGCTCTTCAAGGTTCAGCGCGAGACCGAGGGTCCCGTCCTCGAACTTCAGCAGCTCGTTGGCCATGGCCGAGGGCAGGCCCTCGACCTTCGCGATGCCGTCGCCGGCAAGGGTGACCGTACCGACCTCCTCGCGCGAGGCCGCGTCCGGCTTGTACGCCTGGACAAAGTTCTCCAGCGCGTCCCGGATCTCCTCCGGCCGGATCGTGAGCTCCGCCATCTGGGTTCCCTGCTCTCCTTGTTGGGCCCGAAGTTTCTTTGGGGGTCTGGGGGCGACCCCCAGGAATCCTCTGCACGGCCCAACTAGGGCCGTAGGTAATGCTTGTTGAGTTACTGGCCGGCCACGCGGCGGCCGGCTTCCTCGATGCGGTCCGCGATGCTGCCGTTGATGACCTCGTCGCCCACCTGAACCGTGATCCCGCCGAGGACCGTGGGGTCCACGTCGAGGTTGAGGTGCATCGGGCGTCCGTACACCTTGGCCAGGGCGGCACCGAGACGCTGCTTCTGCTGGTCCGAGAGCGGCACAGCGGAAGTGACGACGGCGACCATGCGGTTGCGACGGTCCGCAGCCAGCTTGGAGAGGGACTCGAGTCCCTCTTCCAGGCTACGTCCACGCGGCGCGGTCACAAGGCGCTCGATGAGCCGCTCCGTGACGTCCTCCGCGCGACCGCCGAGGAGCCTGCGCAGCAGCTCGGCCTTGGCCGTGCCGGTGGCGGCGCGGTCCACGAGCGCGGCCCGCAGCTCGGTGCTGGAAGAGACGATTCGGCCGAACCTGAAGAGCTCGTCCTCGACGTTGTCCAGCGCGCCGGCCTTCTGCGCGCCGGTCAGGTCGGCGACGTTGGCGAGCACCTCGAGGGCGTCCACCAGGTCACGCGACCGCGACCAGCGCGAGCGCACCATGCCGGCCACCAGGTCGGCGGTCGCGCCGCCCACCTGGCTGCCGAGCAGCCGTCCCGCCAGTTCGGCCTTGGCCTCACCGGACTGCGCCGGGTCGGTCAGGACCCGACGCAACGAGACCTCACGGCCGAACAGCGCGGTGACGGCGGCAAGCTCGTCCGCGAGCTGCTTGGCGTCGACCGAGGTGCTGTCCGTCAGCGCGTCGAGACGCTCGCGCGCGGCGGCCAGTGCCTCGCGGCTCGCTCCGTGCGCTGTCATCGAGCCGCCTCGGCCTTCGCAGCGGCCTCATCGAGTCCGTCGAGGAAACGGTCGATGGTGCGGCTCTGTCGGGCGTGGTCCTCGAGGGACTCACCGACGAGCTTGCCGGCCAGGTCGGTGGCCAGCTGGCCCACGTCCTGACGCAGCGACTGAGCGGCAGCCTTGCGGTCGGCCTCGATCTGGGCGTGGCCGGCGGCGACGATCTCCTCGCGCTGACGCTGGCCCTCGGCCCGCATCTCGGCGATGAGCTGAGCGCCCTGCTCCTGCGCCTCCTGGCGCAGGCGCGCGGCCTCGTGCCGAGCCTCGGCGAGCTGAGCCTTGTACTGCTCGAGCACGCTCTGGGCCTCGGTCTGCGCGGCCTCGGCCTTCTCGATGCCGCCTTCGATCGCCTCGCGGCGCTCTTCCAGAACCTTGTTGATGTTCGGGAGGAACTTCTTGGCGAAGAAGCCGAAGACGATGACGAACGCGATCAGGCCGATGACGAGCTCAGGGATCGGCGGAATCAGAGGGTTCTGCGGCTCCTCCGACGCCAGCTGTACCAGGGAGATCACATCAGTGCCTTCCGTTGAAGTTTCTCGTCAGCCGAGACCGGATCAGGAAGGAACCGGGTAAACGAAGCCCATGACCAGACCGATCAGGGCCAGGGCCTCACAGAGCACGAAGCCGAGGATCTGGTTCTGACGGATGAGGCCGGCGGCCTCGGGCTGACGGGCGAGGGCCTGCGTACCGTTACCGAAGATGACGCCGACGCCGATGCCGGGGCCGATGGCGGCGAGGCCGTAGCCGATCGCGCCGAAGTTGCCCTGGATGTTGACCGCGGCGAGGGTCTCGAGAGCGGACATGCCGTAACTTCCTTCTTTTCACGGGCCGGTGGGGGTTGGCCACCGGATGTATCGGGGGGAGAGAAGCGTGCTCAGTGGTGCTCGGCGAGCGCGCCCTGGATGTAGCTGCAGGACAGCAGGATGAAGACGTAGGCCTGGAGCGCCTGGATGAACAGCTCGAAGATCGTCATCACGATGACCATGACGAACGAGACGCTCGCGTAGGCGATGCCGATACCGTTCAACAGGTACCAGCTCGCGATGGTGAAGATCACCAGCAGGACATGCCCCGCGAACATGTTGGCGAAGAGCCGGACCGCGTGGGTGAAGGGCCGGATGATCATGTTCGACAGGAACTCGAAGAACATGACCATCGGGAAGACCGGGCCGAGCGAGCGGTCGTAGCCGGTGATGTTCTTGAAGCCGCCGACGAATCCGTGCCGCTTGAAGGTCAAGCTGACCCAGAGGATGTACACGATGGCCGCGAGGCCCGCCGGGAAGGCGATGACCGAGGTCACCGGGAACTGGGCGAGCGGAACGATCGACCAGATGTTCATGATCCAGATGAAGAAGAACAGCGAGACCATGAGGGGGACGTACTTCTCGCCCTCCTTCTTGCCGAGCGTCTCGTAGACGACCCCACGACGCACGAAGTCGTAACCGGCTTCGCCGACCATCTGGAGCTTGCCGGGGATCAGCTTCGGCTTGTTGAAAGCCGCCCAGAAGAAGCCGATGACGACGATCGAGCTCAGGAAGGCCAGCAGCATTGGCTTGTTGAACTCAATGCCACCGACGGTGAAAATCGGCTCGAAGAGGAAGGAGTGCAGGCCGGGGGTCGGGAAACCGCACCCTTCAAAAATGTGGCAATCGGTCTCGAAGGCGAGCGTCTGGGCGTTACTCACCGCGAGCTCCTTCAACGTGGCGCATGGGTACGGCAACCTCGATGTGTCGGCGCGGTCGATGTCCGCGGAACGGCACTGGACTGGACTTGCGGATTTGGGGGCGGCGGCTGGGCTCCGAGCCGTAAGGCGTCACAGGCACGGCTGCCGCCCGCGCCAGCTCTGCCGCAGTTGTGGCGAGACCATAGCAAATGAGCGGAGGCCTCCTTACGTCGGCCCTACAGGTCACGATTGCGCCCGCGTGGACTCCGGCTCCACATAGAGGACCTTGGCCTTCATATGGGAGCGCAGCTGCGCCCCGATCCACACCAAAGTGGCGGCGAGCAGCGTAAAGGCGAAGCTCTTGTGGTTGAACGCCGACGTACCGCGCAACGCAGTCAGGGCGACCATCAGCAGCAGAATCTGCACGGTGTAGACCAGCAGGCCCATCATCTGGAACAGATGCGGGAAGGAACGTGCACTGCGCTGGAGGACCACGAGGCCCCCGCCCATGAACAGCAGGACGAGAAGTGTGCCGAAGGTGGCGCCGAGCGCACCCTTGCCGCCGGCCACGGCGGCACTGACCGCGACTCCCGCCACGCCCGCGGCAGCGGTGGGCAGGGCACAGTGAAGGAGAGTGCGGGCGTCGTTGGACTGCATGGCGGCAGCTCCTCCGGCGAAATTTGGGGACGTTGCAAAGCGATCGTCGAGCGAAGGCCCTGACCCGGACACGAACGAGGCGCACCTCATCTGGACGACCGGTCTGGCTTGGGCCGCCTCAATATATCTCGGGTTCTCGTGAACCGTATCACAAACTATTTGATGCAGTCTTTACCCGAAAGTGTGCCGACCGTCACACGAATGGATCAATCGACCACCCCGGATCCGGGCCTCTAATCGATCATGAGGGCGGTTCCGGTCGAACAGAGTGCCTGACGGGGTCTAGTCGCGCTCGTGGGAGCGGACGCGGGACCTCTCCGACAGCGCGGTGCTGCCGTGCAGGTTCAGGGCCCGGACCTCGCGCACCGAGGCGGCCGTGCCCGCGGGAGTCCGGTCGTCCGCGGGCCCGTCGGCCCCGTTGGCCGCGCCGGTCGCCTCGGCCGTGCCGGCCCCGACGCCGCCGCGGGCCGCCACCGTGCCGCCCTGCCCCACCCTGCGCCGGTAGCGCGGCGGCACGAAGGCCTCGGCCCAGCGCGGGATGCGCGGCGTGAAGCGCGGCAGCAGGAGCAGCACGAGGCCGACCGCGCTGAGGACGACGATCAGGAGCAGGATCCACATGCTCGTCGAGTGCACGGAGTAGGCGACGGTGCCGAAGGCGATGAGCGCCGACCAGAAGTACATGATCAGCACCGCGCGGCTGTGCGAGTGGCCGATCTCCAGGAGCCGGTGGTGCAGGTGGCCGCGGTCGGCGGCGAACGGCGACTTGCCGTTCCAGGTGCGCCGCACGATGGCGAGCACGAGGTCGGCGAAGGGGATCGCGATGATCGTCAGCGGCATCAGGAGCGGGATGAAGACCGGGAGCATCGCGTGCGTGGCGTCGCGTCCCGTGCCGAAGTTCAGCTTCAGCGTCGCCGGGTCGACCTGTCCGGTGACGGAGATGGCGCCCGCCGCGAGGATCAGGCCGATGAGCATCGACCCCGAGTCGCCCATGAAGATCCGGGCGGGGTGCATGTTGTGCGGCAGGAAGCCCAGGCACATGCCCATGAGGATGGCGGCGAAGAGCGTGGCGGGGGCCGCGGCCTCGATGCCGTAGCCGTACCAGATGCGGTAGGCGTACATGAAGGACGCGGCCGCCGCGATGCAGACCATGCCCGCGGCCAGGCCGTCGAGCCCGTCGACGAAGTTCACGGCGTTGATGGTGATGACGACGAGCGCGACGGTGAGGAGCGTGCCCTGCCCCGAGGTCAGCGAGACCGGGCCCACACCGGGGACCGGGATCCACAGGATCGTCAGACCCTGCATGACCATCACGCCCGCGGCGATCATCTGCCCGCCGAGCTTGATCAGGGCGTCGATCTCGAACTTGTCGTCGAGGACGCCGATCAGCCAGATGAGCGCCGCTCCGGAGAGCAGCGCCCGCGGTTCGTTGGAGTTCTCGAAGACCGCGTTCAGGTTGGGCAGGTGGTCGGCGACCAGGAGGCCCGCGCACAGGCCGAAGAACATCGCGATCCCGCCGAGCCGGGGCGTGGGCTCCCGGTGCACGTCACGAGCGCGGATCTCCGGCATGGCGCCGGCCACGATCGCGAACTTCCGCACCGGGCCAGTCAGCAGGTAGGTCACCGCGGCCGTGATGCAGAGCGTCAGCAGGTATTCACGCACGGGCTTCCCCACAGGTCTCGCTGGCCATCTCAGCCCCACACCCTAGCTTTGCGGGCATACGGTTGGGGACTTCCGGGTAGCGACGATGGTTGCACGAGTTTGCGCCGGTCACTGACGCCCCCGCCTCCTCCTATCCCGGATACGGCGGAAATCTTCCCACCAGTTCGCGTACCTCCTCGCGTACGTTCGAGTCCTCCCGCACCGCGTCGACCAGCAGTCCCGCGACGCGCACCATGTCCGGAGCGGCCATGCCCTGGGTCGTGACGGCGGCGGTGCCGAGCCGCAGTCCGCGTGCCTCGCCGTGCGGCAGGGCGCAGACGTCGAGGACGATTCCGGCCGCCGCGAGCCTGCCCCGGGCGGTGTGCGCCTCCACTCCCAGGGGTGCGGGATCGGCCAGAACCAGATGGGTGTCCGTGCCGCCGGTGGCGATCGCGAACCCGCCGGCCGCCAGGCCCTCCGCGAGCATCCGCGCGTTGGCGACCACCTGATGGGCGTACGCGGTGAAGGCCGGTGTCGCCGCCTCGCCGAACGCGACGGCCTTGGCGGCGATCGTGTGCATCTGGGCGCCGCCCTGGGTGAAGGGGAAGACGGCCCGGTCGATGCGTTCCGCGAGGTCGGCCCCGCACAGCAGGAGGCCGCCCCGCGGGCCGCGCAGGACCTTGTGCGTGGTGGCGCAGACGACGTCGGCGTACGGCACGGGGCTCGGCGCCGCTCCCCCGGCGACCAGGCCGATGGGGTGCGCCGCGTCGGCGATGAGGTACGCCCCGACGTCGTCGGCGATCTCGCGGAAGGCGACGTAATCGATGTGCCGCGGAGAGGAGATCGAGCCGCAGACGATCGCCTTGGGACGGTGGGAGCGGGCCAGGGCGTGCACCTGGTCGTAGTCGATGAGACCGCTCTCGGGGTCGACGCCGTAGCCGACGAAGTCGAACCACTTGCCGGAGAAGTTGGCGGGCGAGCCGTGCGTGAGGTGGCCGCCGTACGGCAGGCCCATCGCGAGGACCGTGTCGCCGGGCCGCAGCAGCGCGGCGTACGCGGCGAGGACGGCGGAGGAGCCGGAGTGCGCCTGCACGTTGGCGTGCTCGGCGCCGAAGAGGGCCTTGGCCCGGTCGATCGCGATCCGCTCGGCGACGTCCACCAGCTCGCAGCCGCCGTGGTGGCGGGCGCCGGGATAGCCCTCGGCGTACTTGTTGGCGAGCGGTGAGCCGAGGGCGGTGAGGACGGCGGGCGAGGTGAAGTTCTCCGCGGCGATCAGCTGGAGCGCGTCGGACTGCCGGGTCACCTCACCGATGAGGACCTCGGCGAGTTCGGGGTCCTGCCGGCGCAGCGCGTCGAGATCCGTGTACGCCGTGGCGGCGGTGGGTGCCGTGCTGACCGTCATCGTGGGCTCCGGGGCCTCGCAGGGGTGACCTCAGATCCAATGTAGGCCGCTACATGTGCGCGGGCACTCCGGTCAGCGCCGTCACCACGGGGTCGAGCGCCTGGTTGATCTCGTCTCCCACGGAGCGGAAGAACGGCAGGGGCGCCCCGTACGGGTCGTAGACCTCGTCGGCCTCCACGCTCGGTGCCAGGAGCCAGCCGCGCAGCGCGGCGGCGGCCCGCACCAGGGCACGCGCGCGCTCCACCACGCCGTCCCCGTCGGGGTCCGGCAGCGTCGTCGGGTCTATGGCCCGCACGAGCCGCGTGAACTCCTTGAGCGTGAACGTGCGCAGTCCCGCCGAGTGACCCATCGAGATGACCTGGGCCCGGTGGTCGCGCGTCGCGGTGAGGACGAGGTCGGCCCGGATGACGTGGTCGTCGAGGAGCTCGCGGCCCATGAAGCCGGTGGCGTCCGCCCCGAAGTCCGCGAGGACCGTCTCGGCGTTGGTCTCCATGGGGGCGCCCTCGTGGCCCCAGGTGCCCGCGCTCTCCACGATCAGGCCGCCGGTGAAGGGGTCGCCGAGGCGGTCGGCGAGGGCGTGCCTGGTCAGCCGCTCGGTGATCGGCGAGCGGCATACGTTGCCGGTGCTGACGTGGAGGATGCGGAAGGTGCCCGCAGAGCCCGGGAAGCCCGCTATGCCACGCCCCGTCTCAGGGGCTGTCAATTCGCCACCTCGAGGTCGGGTACGACCTTGCGCAGCTCGTCCGCGTCAAGGGCGCCCGCGCGCAGCAGCACCGGCACCTTGCCCGTGACGTCGACGATCGACGACGGGACGATGCCGGGGGTCGGGCCGCCGTCCAGGTACACGGAGACGGAGTCGCCGAGCATCTCCTGCGCGGCGTCGCAGTCCTCGGGTGCCGGGTGTCCCGTGAGGTTCGCGGAGGAGACGGCCATGGGGCCGACCTCGGTGAGCAGCTCGATGGCGACGGGGTGCAGCGGCATGCGGATCGCGACCGTGCCGCGGGTGTCGCCGAGGTCCCACTGCAGGGACGGCTGCTGCTTGGCGATCAGGGTCAGGGCGCCCGGCCAGAAGGCGTCGACGAGCTCCCATGCCATCTCGGAGAAGTCGGTGACCAGGCCGTGCAGCGTGTTCGGCGAGCCGATCAGGACGGGCGTGGGCATGTTGCGGCCGCGGCCCTTGGCGTCGAGCAGGTCGGCGCAGGCCTCGGGCGTGAACGCGTCGGCACCGATGCCGTAGACGGTGTCGGTGGGCAGCACGACCAGCTCGCCACGGCGGACGGCGGACGCGGCCTCGCGCAGACCGGTCGTACGGTCGGTCGCGTCGTTGGTGTCGTATCGCCGTGCCATTTAGCGGGCCTCCTCGTACACGTTCAGGATCTGGGTTGTCACGGCATCGCCTTGCGGGCGGTCGCGAAGCGCGGGCGGTTGTTGAGATCGGGGTGGTCGGCCGCGTCGGCCCAGCCCCGCTCCTCGGTGAAGATCCACGGGACCTGGCCGCCCTGGGTGTCCGCGTGCTCGATGACGACCACTCCCCCGGGCCGAAGCAGCCGGTGGGCCGTGCGCTCGATGCCGCGGATCAGGTCGAGGCCGTCCTCGCCGGAGAACAGGGCGAGCTCGGGGTCGTAGTCGCGGGCTTCCGGAGCGACGTACTCCCACTCGGTGAGCGGGATGTACGGCGGGTTGGAGATCACCAGGTCGACCTGCCCGTCGAGCTCGGGGAAGGCCTCCCTGGCGTCCCCCTGCACGAGCTTGACCCTGGACCCCTCGACGTTCTTCCGCGTCCACCTCAGGGCGTCCTCGGAGAGCTCCACGGCGTGCACCCGCGAGCGCGGGACCTCCTGCGCCATGGCGAGCGCGATGGCCCCGGATCCTGTGCACAGGTCGACGATCAGCGGCTCGACGACGTCCATCGCGCGCACGGCGTCTATGGCCCACCCGACGACCGACTCGGTCTCCGGGCGCGGCACGAAGACGCCGGGCCCGACCTGCAGCTCCAGATAGCGGAAGAAGGCCCGCCCGGTGATGTGCTGCAGGGGCTCGCGTGCCTCGCGCCGCGCGATCGTCTCCCAGTAGCGGGCGTCGAAGTCGGCGTCCTTGACGGAGTGCAGCTCGCCCCGCTTCACGCCGTGCACGAAGGCGGCGAGCTCCTCCGCGTCGTTGCGCGGCGAGGGCACGCCGGCGTCGGCCAGCCGCTGGGTGGCCTGGGCCACTTCCGCGAGCAGCAGGTTCACGCTGGTCCTCCGGGGCGGGTCGTACGAGCGGGTGTGCTTACGCGGCGGCGAGCTTGGCGGCGGAGTCCGCGTCGACACAGGCCTGGATGACCGCGTCGAGGTCGCCGTCGAGCACCTGGTCCAAGTTGTACGCCTTGAAACCGACGCGGTGGTCCGAGATGCGGTTTTCCGGGAAGTTGTACGTCCGGATCTTCTCGGAGCGGTCGACGGTGCGGACCTGGCTGCGGCGGGCGTCCGCGGCCTCCTTCTCCGCCTCTTCCTGGGCCGCCGCGAGGAGCCTGGAGCGCAGGATACGCATCGCCTGCTCCTTGTTCTGCAGCTGGCTCTTCTCGTTCTGGCAGGAGGCGACGACTCCGGTGGGAATGTGCGTGATGCGCACCGCGGAGTCGGTCGTGTTGACGGACTGGCCGCCGGGCCCGGAGGAGCGGTAGACGTCGATGCGCAGGTCGTTGGCGTGGATCTCGACGTCGATCTCCTCGGCCTCGGGCGTCACCAGGACACCGGCCGCGGAGGTGTGGATGCGCCCCTGGGACTCGGTGGAGGGCACGCGCTGCACGCGGTGCACGCCGCCCTCGTACTTCATGCGCGCCCAGACACCCTGGCCGGGCTCGGTCGCGCCCTGGCCGCCCTTGGTCTTCACGGCGACCTGGACGTCCTTGTAGCCGCCGAGCTCGGACTCGGTGGAGTCGATGATCTCGGTCTTCCAGCCGACGCGCTCCGCGTACCGCAGGTACATGCGCAGCAGGTCGCCGGCGAACAGCGCCGACTCGTCGCCGCCCGCGCCCGCCTTGATCTCCAGGATGACGTCCTTGTCGTCGGACGGGTCCCGGGGCACGAGCAGCAGCCGCAGCTTCTCGGTGATCTCCTCGCGCTGCCGCTCCAGGTCCTTGACCTCGGCGGCGAAGTCCGGGTCGTCGGCGGCCAGTTCGCGGGCGGTCTCGATGTCGTCCCCGGTCTGCTTCCAGGAGCGGTACGTCGCGACGATCGGAGTCAGCTCGGCGTAGCGCTTGTTGAGCTTGCGCGCGTTGGCCTGGTCGGCGTGGACCGACGGGTCTGCGAGCTTCTTCTCGAGATCGGCGTGCTCGCCGATCAGTTCCTCGACCGCCTCGAACATCGGGGGCTCCTGGGTTTCTACGCGATGGTTCTACGCGAATTGGCTGCGGGACGGCAAAAGCGCCGGTCCCGGCCACCCCCTTCCCGAGGGCGGCCGATGACCGGCGCAGTGGCTCGCTACTTCTTGGCGGAGCCTGCAGCCTTGCCGAAGCGGGCCTCGAAGCGGGCCACGCGGCCACCGGTGTCGAGGATCTTCTGCTTGCCCGTGTAGAACGGGTGGCACTCGGAGCAGACCTCGGCACGGACGGTGCCGCTGGAGATCGTGCTGCGGGTGGTGAACGACGCGCCACAGGTGCAGCTGACCTGCGTCTCGACGTACTCGGGGTGGATGTCGCGCTTCAAGGTGTCTCCTAGTTTCGGGAGGGCGCCGGGTCGTACGCGCGGATTGCTCGTACGTGAACCGGGGCCGACGTACCAGTCTGCCAGGACCGGCCGTATCTCCCAAAACCGGGGTCGGTGCCGATCTATTCCTGACGGGGCCCGCGACGGCTCAGTCGCTGGTCAGCCGCCGGTCAGTCGCTGCTGACCACGTCGCCCGCGGAGCCCTTGTCGCCCGCGGACTTCTCGGTGGCGGACTTGGGGATGGGCTTGTCGGCCTTGAGCGCGTCCCAGACCTCCTGGTCCGCCTCTTCGAGGGGCAGGACCCGGTTGAGGTCGTTGGGGTCGTACTGGATGGGCATCGTGACCATCTTCATGTCGCCCGCGCCGATCCCCTTGAGGCCGCCCGCGAAGCTCGCCAGCGACTGCACGTCGTTCAGGTCGGAGTCGGTGGTGATGGCGCTGGTCGCGTCGTCCGCGAGGTCGAAGAGCTTCTTCGGGTTGCTGAAGACGCCGACGTCCTTGACCTGGTTGAGCAGGGCCTTGATGAAGGCCTGCTGGAGCTGGATGCGGCCGAGGTCGCTGCCGTCGCCGACGCCGTGCCGGGTGCGGACCAGGCCGAGGGCCTGCTCGCCGTTGAGCGTGTGGGTGCCGGGCTCCAGGTCGAGGTGGCTGTCCTTGTCGTGGATGGCCTTCTTGGTGGTGATGTCGACGCCGCCGAGGGTGTCGATGAGCTTCTTGAAGCCCGTGAAGTCCACCTCGACGTAGTGGTCCATCCTGATGCCGGACATCTTCTCGACGGTCTTGACGGCGCAGGCGGGGCCGCCCACCTCGTACGCCGTGTTGAACATCTGCCGTCGGCCGCCGGGGTCGGTCCTGCCGTCCTCGGTCTTGCACTCGGGCCTGGTTATCAGGGTGTCGCGGGGTATGGAGACGACGCTGGCCTTCTTGTGGCCCTTGTAGACGTGCACGATCATCGCCGTGTCCGAGCGGGCCGCGCCCTCGTCCTTGCCGTACTTGGAGTTGTCTCCGGAGCGCGAGTCCGAGCCGAGGACGAGGATGTCCTGGGAGCCGTTGTCGATGTCCATCGGGCGGTCCGTGCCGAGCGCGGCGTTGATGTCGACGCCCTTGATGTTGCCGTTGAGCTTGAAGTAGAGGAAGCCGATTCCGCCTCCGCCGAGGACGACCACCGAGGCCGCGGTCCATGCCGTGACGACGAGCGCCTTGCTGCGCTTGCGGGGCTTGCGGCGCCGGCCGCCTCCGCCGCGCGGACGCTTCGGCTTCGTCTCCGCTGGATTGGCGGGAGTGCTCTCGTCGGCCATGTGCTCCTCAGTCCTCGTCGGTCGGTTACCCCCTGCTTTCAGGGCCAGGCATGGTTCGTCGTCACTTGTCAGACGTGGAAACCGCTTGAAGGGTTGCACAGCGCCCCATGTGCGCCGCGGTGTGCGCCGCTCACTCCCCGTGTCCGCGACTTTCGGCCTTTCGGCCTCCTACCTGCGGTTTTTCGCAACCCCGGGCTACTGCCCGTGACCGTGAGAATCTCTTATGTGTGTGGTCAAGGTCTCGCTTTGATCACGCCGGACACACACCCGACGCCAAAAGGGCCGCCCCGTCACACCAGTGACGGGGCGGCCCTTTCTTCTGTTCTCGGCTGCTCTCGGCCGCCGAGGACGACTAGTCGTTGCCGTTGCCCGGCGTCGGGGTCGTCTTCTGGATCTGCAGCAGGAACTCGGCGTTCGACTTCGTCTGCTTCATCTTGTCGAGAAGCAGCTCGATCGCCTGCTGCTGGTCGAGCGCGTGCAGCACCCGGCGCAGCTTCCACACGATCGCCAGCTCGTCCGAGCCGAGCAGGATCTCTTCCTTGCGGGTACCGGACGCGTCGACGTCCACCGCCGGGAAGATGCGCTTGTCGGCGAGCTTCCGGTCGAGCTTGAGCTCCATGTTGCCGGTGCCCTTGAACTCCTCGAAGATCACCTCGTCCATGCGGGACCCGGTGTCGACGAGCGCGGTCGCGAGGATGGTCAGCGAGCCGCCGTCCTCGATGTTGCGCGCGGCACCGAAGAAGCGCTTGGGCGGGTACAGCGCCGTCGAGTCGACACCACCGGACAGGATGCGCCCGGAGGCCGGGGCCGCCAGGTTGTACGCACGGCCCAGGCGCGTGATCGAGTCGAGCAGCACGACGACGTCGTGACCCAGCTCCACCAGACGCTTGGCGCGCTCGATGGCGAGCTCGGCGACCGTGGTGTGGTCCTCGGCCGGGCGGTCGAAGGTCGAGGAGATGACCTCGCCCTTGACCGACCGCTGCATGTCGGTGACCTCTTCCGGACGCTCGTCGACCAGGACGACCATCAGGTGGCACTCGGGGTTGTTGTGCGTGATCGCGTTGGCGACCGCCTGCATGATCATGGTCTTGCCGGTCTTCGGCGGGGCCACGATCAGACCGCGCTGGCCCTTACCGATGGGCGAGACGAGGTCGATGATGCGGGTGGTGAGCACGCCCGGGTCGGTCTCCAGGCGGAGCCGGTCCTGCGGGTAAAGGGGCGTCAGCTTGTTGAACTCCGGCCGCCCGCGCCCGGATTCGGGTGCCATGCCGTTGACGGAGTCCAGGCGGACCAGCGCGTTGAACTTCTCGCGGCGCTCGCCGTCCTTGGGCTGACGGACCGCGCCGGTGACGTGGTCGCCCTTGCGCAGACCGTTCTTGCGGACCTGGGCCAGCGAGACGTACACGTCGTTGGGGCCGGGGAGGTAGCCCGACGTACGGATGAACGCGTAGTTGTCGAGGATGTCCAGGATGCCCGCGACGGGGATCAGGACGTCGTCCTCGGAGACCTGCGGCTCGTTGCCGAAGCCCTCGTCGCGGCCGCGACGGCCACGGCGGTCCCGGTAACGACCGCGGCGGCCGCGGCGGCCACCCTCGAAGTCGTCCCCGTCCTCGTCGGCCCGCGGTCCGTTGTCCCGCTGACGGTCCTGACGGCCGCCGCCCTGCTGCTGACGGTCCTGGCGACCGCCGCCCTGCTGGTCGTCGCCCTTGTTGCCGCGGCGGTCGCGGTCACGGCCGCGGCCCTGGCGGTCACGGCGCTCGCGGCGGCCCTCGGCGTTGTTGTCGCCGGAGCCGTCGCCGCCCTTGTCGCCCTTGGCCTCGGACGCGTCGCCCTTGGCCTCGGCCTTCGACTCGCCCTTCGCCTCGGCGGCGACCGTCTCCGGGCTGCCCGCGTCCGCGGTGGCCCGGCGCCGACGGCGCTCACCGGCCGGCTGGTCGTCGCTGGCCGGCTGGCCGGGGATGTCGATCTGCTGCTGGGCGGGCGCCTTGCCGGCCTCGGCCTTGTCCGCCTTGCTCGCCTTGGTGGCGCTCTCCGCGGCGTCCTCGCCCGTACGGGCCTTCGAGGTGGCGCGGCGCTTCGGCTTGGTCTCGGTGGTGTCCCCGGAAGCCGCGGCGCTCTTCGCCGGGGCTCCGCCCCCTGCCTGCGCCTCCTTGATGACCTCGATCAGCTGGCTCTTGCGCATGCGCCCCGTGCCCTTGATTCCAAGGCCCGATGCGACCTGCTGCAGTTCCGCCAGCACCATGCCCTCGAGGCCGGTGCCGCGGCGCCGCCGGGACCCGGCCGAAGCACCGGTGGCAGGCGCCGCAGAGGCGTCCGTGGCGGGCGTGTCGGCAGTCACGCCCATCAGATCGGTGGTGTCGCTCACGAAGGGTCCTTCCCTGGAGCGGACGTCGGCCTGTCTGGCTCGGCGACCGGTTGTGCTGTCCGGCTGTCGGTCCTTGCTGTTTCGTGTGGACCGTGCCGGGGCGGTGGTCCGCCATGGCGGCGGAAGAATTCATTGGTGATGGCGATTCCCGATGCGGTGCCACTGAAGTGCGGTGTCACTCGGCTCGGTCACGCCGGTTCCGGAGCGTGCTCAGGACCGCTCAGTGCGGGGCACGAAGCAGATTGGGAGGCTCCCGGAAGAATGGTTGTCCCGGACGGGGACACAAAGCACCTCGCCATGGATGGGTCGGGTGCAGACTTGAGATTAACACTACCGGATCCAACAAACATTCCCCCTCTCCGAATCCGGACACCCCGAATTCAGTGCGTTCTCTGCCTCAGGGCGCAAGCGGCAGCACGCTCGCTCCCGTGGCGTCGAGCACCAGGCGGTTGGCCGCCCAGCCCTCGCCCGCCAGGCGTGCGACCTTGTCGGCCGCACTGTCTTCGGCCAGCGCGAGGACCGTGGGTCCCGCGCCGGAGATCACCGCGGGCACGCCGTCGGCGCGCAGCCGCTCCACCAGTGCGGCGCTCTCCGGCATGGCCGGGGCGCGGTACTCCTGGTGGAGGCGGTCCTCGGTGGCGGGGAGCAGCAGCTCGGGGCGCCTGGTCAGGGCCTCGACGAGCAGGGCCGCCCGGCCCGCGTTGGCAGCCGCGTCGACGTGCGGGACGGTGCGCGGGAGCAGTCCGCGGGCCGTCTCGGTGAGGACGGGCTTTCCGGGGACGAAAACCACCGGAACGATGGAATCGGCGGGGTCCATCCTGATCGCGCGGGCCGCTCCCCCGTCCATCCAGGAGAGCGTGAAACCGCCGAGCAGACAGGCCGCGACGTTGTCGGGGTGGCCCTCGATCTCGGTGGCGAGTTCGAGCAGCGCGGCGTCGTCGAGCCTGGCCTCTCCGCCTATGGTCACGGCGCGCGCGGCGACGATTCCGGCGCAGATGGCGGCGGACGAGGAGCCGAGGCCGCGGCCGTGCGGGATGCGGTTGGCGCAGACGATCTCGAGTCCGCGCGGCTGTCCGCCCAGCAGGTCGAAGGCGGTGCGCAGGGAGCGGACGAGCAGGTGCGACTCGTCGCGCGGGAGGGTCTCGCTGCCCTCTCCCGCGATGTCGATGTTCAGGCCGGAGTCGGCCACCCGGACGACCACGTCGTCGTACAGACCCAGGGCCAGACCCAGGGCGTCGAAGCCCGGGCCGAGGTTGGCGCTGGTGGCGGGGACGCGCACCCGGACGGCGGCGGCGCGGAACGCGGGACCGGCCATCGCTCGATGACTCTCCTTGAGCTGCGTGTTCTTGAGACTGCGTAATTTGTACTACGCGCCACATGTACGGGACACCCGAAGGCCGCGGACGACGGCGGCACCGCGGCATATGCGGCGGGGCGGGTTCGGTACAGCCTATCGAAGGAAGGTTCTGTGGCGACATAGGGCGCACAGGAGGCGCACGATGCGTGTCGTAAGCCCCCTGTGCCACCCCCTGTACGGAGTTGCGGGTTCTGCCTGCGGTTACGCCAGGCCGAGGCGCTCGGCGGCGGCGGCCGCGTCGACCGGGACGGTGACCGGCTGCGGCGCGCCGGCGACGGCCCAGTCGGGGTCCTTGAGGCCGTTGCCCGTGACCGTGCACACGATCTTCTGGCCCTTGTCGACCTTGCCCTCCTCGGCGGCCTTCAGCAGACCGGCGACCGAGGCGGCCGACGCGGGCTCCACGAAGACACCCTCCTGGGACGCCAACAGCTTGTAGGCGCGCAGGATCTCACGGTCAGTCACCTCGTCGATGAAGCCGCCGGACTCGTCGCGCGCGGCCAGCGCGTGCTGCCACGACGCGGGGTTGCCGATGCGAATCGCGGTGGCGATCGTCGAGGGGTCCTTGACGACCTCGCCGCGCACGATGGGCGCGGAACCGGAGGCCTGGAAGCCCCACATCCGGGGCGTGTGCGTCGACACCGAGTCGGCCGCGTACTCCTTGTAGCCCTTCCAGTAGGCGGTGATGTTGCCGGCGTTGCCGACGGGAAGGACGTGGATGTCGGGGGCGTCGCCGAGCGCGTCCACGATCTCGAAGGAGGCGGTCTTCTGGCCCTCGATGCGGAACGGGTTGACCGAATTGACCAGCGCCACCGGGTAGTTCTCGGAGAGACCGCGGGCGAGGTTCAGGCAGTCGTCGAAGTTGCCGTCGACCTGGAGGATCTTCGAGCCGTAGACGAGCGCCTGGCCCATCTTGCCGAGCGCGATCTTGCCCTGCGGCACCAGGACCGCGCAGACCATCCCCGCGCGTACGGCGTAGGCGGCGGCCGAGGCGGAGGTGTTGCCGGTGGAGGCGCAGATGACGGCCTTGGCGCCCTCCTCCTTGGCCTTGGTGATCGCCATGGTCATGCCGCGGTCCTTGAAGGACCCCGTGGGGTTGGCGCCCTCGACCTTGAGGTGGACCTCGCAGCCCGTGCGCTCGGAGAGCACCTGCGCGGGTACGAGCGGCGTGCCGCCCTCGCGAAGCGTCACGACCGGCGTGGTGTCGGAGACCGGAAGGCGGTCCCGGTACTCCTCGATGATTCCGCGCCACTGGTGGCTCATTGCTGCTTACTCCCCTTCAACCCGCATGATGCTGGCGACACCACGCACGGTGTCGAGTTTGCGCAACGCGTCGACGGTGCCGGTGAGGGCGGCGTCGGGCGCGCGGTGGGTGACGACGACGAGGGATGCCTCGCCGTCCTTGCCCGTCTGACGGACCGTATCGATCGATACGCCGTGCTCGGCGAAGACCGTCGCGACCTGGGCGAGGACACCCGGCTTGTCGGCCACGTCGAGGCTGATGTGGTAGCGCGTGACGACCTCGCCCATGGAGCCCACGGGCAGCCGGGTGTACGCGGAGTCGCCGGGCCCTGTGGCCTCGGCGAGCTTGTTGCGGCAGACGGCGACGAGGTCGCCGAGGACGGCGGACGCGGTGGGCGAGCCACCGGCGCCGGGGCCGTAGAACATCAGCTGTCCCGCGGCCTCCGCCTCGACGAAGACGGCGTTGTACGCCTCGCGGACCGACGCCAGCGGGTGGCTGAGCGGAATCATCGCGGGGTGCACGCGCGCGGTGACGGACTCGCCGTCGGCGGCCCGCTCGCAGATCGCGAGGAGCTTGATGGTGCAGCCCATGCGCTTCGCGGACGCGAAGTCGGCGGCGGTGACCTCGGTCATGCCCTCGCGGTACACGTCGTCGAGACGCACGCGCGTGTGGAAGGCGATGCCGGCGAGGATCGCGGCCTTGGCGGCGGCGTCGAAGCCCTCGACGTCGGCGGTGGGGTCGGCCTCGGCGTACCCGAGCGCGGTGGCCTCGTCGAGGGCTTCCTGGTAGCCCGCCCCCGTCGTGTCCATGGCATCGAGGATGAAGTTGGTCGTGCCGTTCACGATGCCGAGGACGCGGTTGACCTTGTCGCCGGCGAGGGACTCGCGCAGCGGCCGGATCAACGGGATGGCGCCGGCGACGGCGGCCTCGTAGTACAGGTCGCGGCCGTGCTCGACGGCGGCGGCGTGCAGGGCCTCGCCGTCCTGCGCGATGAGCGCCTTGTTCGCGGAGACGACCGACGCGCCGTGCTCGAACGCGGTGGTGATGAGGGTGCGGGCGGGCTCGATGCCGCCGATCACCTCGACGATGACGTCAATGTCACCCCGTTTGACCAGCGCGGTCGCGTCGGTGGTGATCAGGGACGGGTCGATTCCCTCACGCACCTTGGAGGGGCGGCGGACGGCGACCCCGGCGAGCTCCACCGGGGCGCCGATCCTGGCTGTGAGGTCGTCGGCGTGCGTCGTCATGATGCGCGCCACCTCTGAGCCGACAACCCCACAGCCCAGCAGCGCCACCTTCAGCGGACGCGTACGCATCATCCGACCTCACTTCTCATACATCTACGGTGGAACCAGTCTCACCCACCGGAACAGACTTTCTGTCCATTGTCCGGATCCTGAGACATCTATTTCATCTTTTCCGTCATCCGACGTCGAGACGCAGGAGATCTTCCTCCGTCTCACGCCGGACGATCACCCGCGCCTCGCCGCCTTGGACGGCGACGACGGGCGGGCGAAGTGCGTGGTTGTAGTTGCTCGCCATGGAGCGGCAGTACGCGCCGGTCGCGGGCACGGCGATCAGGTCGCCGGGCGCGAGGTCGGCCGGAAGGAAAGCGTCCCGTACGACGATGTCGCCACTCTCACAGTGCTTGCCGACGACGCGCACCAGCATGGGCTCGGCGTCGGAGGAGCGGGAGACGAGGGCGACGGTGTACTCGGCGTCGTACAGCGCGGTGCGGATGTTGTCGGACATGCCGCCGTCCACGGAGACGTACGTACGCAGCCCTTCGAGGGGCTTGACGGTGCCGACCTCGTAGAGCGTGAAGGCGGTCGGGCCGACGATGGCGCGGCCGGGCTCGACGGAGATGCGGGGGGTACGCAGCTGCGCGGCCGCGCACTCGCGCGTGACGATCTCGTTCAGCGCCTTGGCGATCTCGTGCGGCTCGCGGGGGTCGTCGTCCGAGGTGTACGCGATGCCGAGGCCGCCGCCGAGGTCGATCTCGGGGAGCTCGACGCCGTGCTCGTCGCGCACCTCGGCGAGCAGCTGCACGACGCGGCGGGCGGAGACCTCGAACCCGGCCATGTCGAAGATCTGCGAGCCGATGTGGGAGTGGATCCCGATGAGTTCGAGCCCGTCCAGCTTGAGGGCGCGCCGCACGGCCTCGGCGGCCTGGCCGCCCGCGAGCGCGATGCCGAACTTCTGGTCCTCGTGGGCGGTGGCGATGAACTCGTGGGTGTGTGCCTCGACGCCCACGGTCACGCGGATCTGCACGGGCTGGCGCCTGCCGAGCCGCTCGGCGATGTGCGAGACGCGCACGATCTCCTGGAAGGAGTCGAGGACGATGCGTCCCACGCCGGCCTCGATCGCCCGGTGGATCTCGTCCTCGGTCTTGTTGTTGCCGTGGAAGGCGATGCGCTCGGCGGGCATGCCGGCGGCGAGGGCGGTGGCGAGCTCGCCGCCGCTGCACACGTCGAGGTTGAGCCCTTCCTCGTGCAGCCACCGCACGACGGCACGGGAGAGGAAGGCCTTGCCGGCGTAGAACACGTCGGCCTCGGTGCCGAAGGCGTCGCGCCAGGCACGGCAGCGGGCGCGGAAGTCGGCCTCGTCGATGAAGTACGCCGGGGTGCCGAACTCCTCGGCCAGGCGCGTCACTTCGATGCCGCCGGTGGTGACGACGCCTTCGGGGGTGCGGGTGACCGTGCGGGACCAGACCTTGGCGTCCAGGGCGTTGAGGTCGGTGGGCGGCGCGCTGTAGTGGCCCTCGGGCAGGACGTCGGCGTGGCGGGGCCCGGCGGGGTGTGCGGAACGGCTCATGACTCGGTCGTCTCTCTCACGGGTGGCACTCGTCTCTCGCGGGTGTCACAGGTATTCGGGTGCGCTGATGCCGAGCAGGGACAGGCCACCGGCCAGCACCGTCCCGGCGGCTTCGGCGAGGGCGAGCCGGGCGCGGTGGGTGGCCGAGGGTTTCTCGTCACCGCAGGGCAGCACGGCGCCGTGCGTGACCGTCTGGAAGGCGAGGAAGGCGTCGGCGGTGGTGACGAGGTGCCGGGCGAGGCGGTCCGGGGCACGGTGGTGCGCGGCGGAGGCGAGGACGGCGGGGTACGCGTCGATCGCGTCGAGCAGGGGGTTCTCGGGCACGTCGCCGGGGGTGGCGGCAAAGCCCAGCTCGGCGGCGTTGCGGGTGAGGGCGCGGGAGCGGGAGTGGGCGTACCGGACGCGGAAGAGGGGGTTGCCCTCCCGCTGGGCGAGGTGCTCCTCGGTGGGGCGGGGGTGGTCGTGGGCGGCGGGGTGCAGCAGGGCCCACCGGGCGGCGTCGCGACCGAGGCGGAGGGGGTCCGGGTGCGTGGGGGCGGGGACGGGGCGGAGGGTGGGGACGGCGGGGGCGTCCGGCTGGGCGGGGGTGGGGTGTGGGGAGGGCTGCGGCCGGGGCGGCCGTCCGTACGCGTCGACCCGTACGCCCAGCGTGTCCACCCAGGCGGGGTCGAGGGCGTCGTCGCAGGTGACGCGGACGAGGGTGCCCTGGGAGCGGAGGATGCGGCGGGCGCTGTCGGCGAGGACGACGGCGCGGATCTCTCGGGGTACGTGGATCTGGGCGAGGTCGCCGGTGTCGGGGTGGACGTGCCCGTAGCAGCCGCCGCGGGCCAGGACGTCCCGCACGAGGACTTCGGCGCGGGCGCCCGCGAGGGTGATGTTGAGGAACCCGGGCCCGGTGATGTCGACGCCCGCGATGCCGGGCTCGGCGGCCAGCCGCGGGGACAGCACCTCGGCGACGTCCCTCGGGGAGCGTCCTGCGGCACGGGCGATCTGCAGGGCGACACCAGTGGCGTAGTCCCCGCACCCCCCGGGCCGCGGCCGCTCGACCCGCACGCTCCCTGCCTCCGGCACGGCCACGCGGAGCTCACCGGCATCGACGGCATGGCGCATGGCGCGCAGCACGGTGCGGGAGAGCTCGACGGGGGTCACGGGGACAAGCGTATGGGAGGAGGGGGGTCGGTAGGCGACTTGGTTTCCTGGATGGTCCGGGATGTGGACGGCGGGGCTTCGGGGGAGGCGGTTCCGGAGGTGGGGGGCTTGGGTCGGAAGGTGGCCCTGATCCCTGACCCCGGAAGGAGTGGTCCTGATCCCTGGCTCTGGAGGGGCGGTCCTGGTCCCTGAACTCCGAGGATTCCGTGGTCAGCCGCCGGCCTGCGTGGCGCGCTCGGCCTCGTCGCTGCTGGGACCGGAGCTGGAGCTGGAGCCCACCTCACCGACTCCGCCGGGTCCACCGGCCCGGCGCTCACTCCCCACCGGGCCGCGCTCACGCCCGGGCCCCTGCCCGGGCCCGCGCCCCTCGCGCTCCATCAACTGCCGCACGATCCCGATCAGTTCGCTCGGCTCGAAGGGCTTGGCGAGGAAGGCGTCGACGCCGACCTCCAGGCCGCTCTCCACCTCGTACTGCGTACAGGCACTGACGATGACGATCGGCAGGTTCCGGGTGCGGGCGTCGGAACGGAGCCGCGCGGCGGTCCGCAGTCCGTCGAGCCGGGGCATCACGACGTCCAGGGTGACCACGTCGGGCTGGACCTGCTGCACGACGTCCAGGCATTCGGCACCATCGGCCGCGGTCACGACCTCGAAGCCCTCCAGCTCGAGGTTGACCCTGATCAGTTGCCGGATGACCTTGTTGTCGTCCACAACAAGCACGCGGCCGGGCACGCCTGACACAACTCGAGAGTAGGTCCGCACCTGCCGCCGCGTCCCGGTTTTCCCTACTTCCGCCCCGTGCGAGGGAGTCGGCAGCGGCTGCTGGGCCTCGTGGGGCTTCCGGGTTCGCCGCGGCGGACCCGGAAGCCCGGAAATACCTGTTCATGGGGAGCCCCGAGGAGCTGGTAGGGTTCTACCCGTCACCGCGCCAGCCGCGAACGACACGCCCCCGTAGCTCAGGGGATAGAGCAACGGCCTCCGGAGCCGTGTGCGCAGGTTCGAATCCTGCCGGGGGCACCTTGTATGAGGTGTCTGAAGACCCCGCCGTCAGCGAGTTCGCTGAGTGCGGGGTCTTTGCGTATGTGCGGGCGGATGCCACGCTGAGCCGTCGCATGTCGGGGGCTGTGGCGTGTTCGCGGGATGGATCATGGGGAGTTTCCACAGGTCTGACCGCGGAAACGGCGAAGCCCCCGAGGGGCCTAGGGGCCTGGAACGTATCGCCGAACGGCCAGCAAGGCGGATCGGATGAGCGAGCGTCACTCGCACTCGCGGAAGAAGCTCTCGATGCGCTGAATCCCGATCTCGCGCCGCCCGTGCATGCACTTCGCGTAGCGGGCGAGTAGTACTTCTGGTACTTCGACGCTGTCCCCTGCGCGTCGCGTTCAGCGACCTCAACCGGGTCAAGGCCGGCGTTCAGCCAGCCGGAGAGAGCCGAGCGTCCGGCCGCGCACGGGGTGAACCAGCGAGCGGACATGACACGCGAGCAGGCGAGAGCGCGATTCCGCGTGCCTCGTGCCAGACGCGGTTGTACGTAGGAGTCCCCCCCCCGCTCATTGAAGAACAGGAGACCGTCATCGGCAGTACCGGAGGCGTCGGGGCTCCACTTGCAGATAAGGCCCAGCCCCGGAGGGATCGGAACAAGGGCAGACCTCTTGCTCAGGATGGTCCTTCAACCTGCGGTCCGTCCTGCGTCGTGCCGGTGTCAGTCCACCTCTTCTCAGCGGGCGCCGCGGAATCCGCCGACGTGTGTGAAGGTGTCGAGGATCGCGTTCATCTGGCGTGGATTCGCGACCACACGATGATCTATTTCCGTGGCTACCTGCGGCTTCTGCCACTTCACGGAGGCAACAGGACCGCGTACTGGAGCACGTCGACGAGCGTCTTCTTCCGAACCGTCTTGGCCGCGGTAGCTGCGCCATCGAGCTTGAGCTTCACAAGGGCAAGGACCGAGCGCATCACCAACGACGAGCAGCCCCCCTGGAGCACCAGGAGGCCGCGCTCACACCCCTTCGACACACGTCGCCCGAGGAAGGTGCCACACACGAATCTGCGCCTTCATGGAAGAGTCCGTCAGGTGGTCAGCCGTCAGCCCACGCCCGCAGCACCAATGGCTCGATCAGCACGCCCTCGGACTCCTGCCAACAGCAGAGAAACCCGAAACGCTCTGGCAAGTAGTCCAGCCGAGCGGGGCGTTCAGCATCGGCAGTTACACCCCAGATGGTGGATCGGGGACTGGAAAAGTGACCCCTAAACACCTGGTGAGGACCGGGGTACCTGCGCACGTGCCGAGGCCGAAACGCTCTCCGGAGCATTGCCGTACAACAACGGAGTACACCAACTTCCTCAACTCGATGAGGCCGGTAGAGTCCTCTCAGGTCGACAGTTCAACCCATACGACCGTCAATGGCCGTTCTGTGTAGAGCTACTGATCAGAAGGCCCCTCAGCCAACACCGAGGGGCCTTCATCAACTAGACCCCGCCTATTGAGCCGAAGGCGAGGGGGCAACTGTCGCCGGCGCTGACGGAGATGCAGGAGCCTGACCCCTGTCGTCCGTTGCGCTCACTATGACGAGCACTACGACGGCCACACACACGCACACAAAGCCCAGAAACACAAGGCGTTGCTTCTGTACCTCGGCGACACGCCCCTTGGAGTCTCCGGCAATGATCTGATACTTGGTCGTGCGGTGCTCGAAGAACTTACTGATCGAATCCTTAGGGAGGTTCCTGACCATCCTGGCCGCGGCGAGCATCGCGCAGGCAACGGCGGCAACGACGATGGTCCCCACGGACGCACCATCAAACAACTGAAAGAACACGACTGCGGACCTTTTCGAAGAGGTCGGCGAGACACAAGCAACATCGGCTATCCGCTTCGCATACAAGTGCGAAATGGCTCGCGCCTGACAAAGATGCGACGTCGGTCGCCTGAAGTGCGACGGCTTGAACGCCCATCTCCGGAGGACGCTGGCATAGATCACGACACCCGTTGGACTAAGCGGGCACGCAAGGGGGACAGCGCGCGCTCAGGTCAAGCCGGTGGACGATCGCCTTCTCCGCATATGAGGAGGCGCCGGCTAAGCGTCGAGTTACGCCTCGATGCGGTTCTCGGCCTTGCGGCCCTTGTTCCAGGCGGTCGCGACGAGCCGGTACGCAGTCGTCACACGGGAGCCCGTACCACTGTTGTTGAATCCACCCCGAGACGACTGGCTGAGAATCTCGGAGCGCCACTTGGCGGCCGTACCCATGCTCTGCATCTTCCGGGCAAGCTCTTTGTCGTCGACGAGGTCGCCCCACCGGCCGAGGAACGCACCGATGCCCCCCAGCAGCATGCCATCCCACGTCTCCGCCGAACGGTCCCACGCGTCTTCCGCCACCGAGAGCGTGCGATCGAAGACAGACGCACCGTACCGGTCGACAATCTGGAGCACTCCAGAGACTGCGCCCACACCGTTCGTCGAAGTCGAACCCAGCGCGAGGCCGTGCTTCTCCAGGATCCTGTCCGTGTCCACGAAGAGCGGGACACCGCCGGTGAGACCCACGTGGTACTCATCGATGGGGCGCGGCTTGTGCGATTCCCGGTTCTTGATCAGGAAGAGGATGGCTTCCTGAGCCTGTGTCAGGCCGTGATGAACTTCGGCCATGATGGTGGGGATACCCGCAAGCGCGCATGCGCGCCACCGGTGCTGCCCGTCGACTATGTAGAGGTCACCATCGGGACGCTTCGACACGATTATCGAGCCGAGCGCCTCACGCACCATCTTGCTCGAGATGTTCTGTGCGCGCTTCTCGTTGAGGGTCCTCTGCGCCTGCGGATCGATGTTGAGGTTCTTGATCGACACCTCAACGCCATAGTCCACACGATGCTCAGGGAGCTCGAACGTGTATCGAGCCTTAGGCATAGCTGTGCCCTTCAGCGCTGCGTTAGGGGGAGTTGACGGCCGAAGCCGGGATCTTGGGATACAGCGCGGCAAGCATTCAAACACACGTTCCCCACCCTGTGCAATTGACGATCACCCCGCCGACAGGACCAACTTCCCTTTGGGGGCTGGGTCAATGGCCGCGCGCCGAGGCAGGACGACGACGTTGGCGGCCTGGCCACCAAGGTCGTTCTGTACCCAGAACACGCCGGTGCCGAAGACCGACTTGAGGCCACTGGCCGACGCCGACAAGAACCAGCCCTCCCCTAGCACGCGGCGTATCTGCGGGATGTCACAAGGCCGTGGCGCGTGAGCACCGCCCTGCCCACGGGAGACACACAAGACCCAACCGAACTCCGGAGCCGCGCGAGCAGGTTCGAATCCTGCCCGTGGCACCTTGAATGAGGTGCCTGAAGACGCCGCCGTCAGCGAGTTCGCTGAGTGCGGGGTCTTTGCGTATGTGCGGGCGTGTGCCGTCCGGAGCCGTCGCGTGTCGGCGTCGGCGGAACGATGGGGCGCTCTGGGGGGCCGTGCTCAGTCAGCGGGCCGGTCGGGCCGAAGCGGTCGAGCAGAATCGGCGTGCTGATCGCGAGCGGGAGCAGGAGCGCCAAGAACAGGCGTTGGAGGCCAAGCGTGGCCCCTACGCAGAACTGAACACCGCGGCTCGCGCGTATGCGGGTCGCCGCCCGCGATGCCGCGTACCGGCGGGCGAAGGCATGATTCAGTGGGCCACTGTCCGATGGCGTGTATCTGCTGCGGGTCACGTTGCGGCACGACCTCGGAGTGGAGATCGACCCCCACTTCGAGCAGACCTGCGCTCAGGCCTCGCCGCGCTCGCCAGGGAGAGGGACCGTCTCGATCGGCTTCTCGGCGCCGAGAAGCCCAGGCTGCCGCCGGTCGATCGAGTTGGCGGATTGGTCGGCCGATCGAGTTGGTGGATTCGGTCGGCCTGCAGCCCCTCCCCCCGGCCTGGCCGGGGCCAGCGCGGCGTGGCTGGTCTTGGTGTCACCGTGTGTGGTTTTTCCGCGGCCCAATGTGCATCCACACTTTGTCGATCCTGTGCAACTTTGCCGTCGGGGCCATGGAAGACGGACGAGGGGGGCCATCTTGCCGGGGAGTGGTCGTGCGTGCCGTGATAGCACGGAGTGATCAATTCCGGAGGAGGGTACGACCGTTGGGCATCTTCAGTCGTCGTCAGGGTGCCGCCGTCGAGGCGTCGTCGTTCGGTCTTGCCGGTGTGCCTTCCCCTCGGGGGGAGGGTGGTGGTGTCGCGCTTGATCCTGCGTTGCGGGGGCTCACCGGGCAGTGGACCATCGACCGGCCGCACAGCCGCATCGGGTTCTCCGTGCGGCACGCCATGGTCACGACGGTGCGAGGGGCTTTCGCCGACTACGAGAGTTCGCTGTACTTCGACGGGGAGCGGCCCTCCGCCTCGCGGGCCGAGATCGTCATCCGGGTCGGCAGCGTCGACACCGGCGTGGAGCAGCGGGACGCCCATCTCGTCGGGGCCGACTTCTTCGATGCCCGGCGCTTTCCCGAGATGGTGTTCCGGAGCACCGCCGCGCGGCACGAGGGCGGGGAGAGCTTTCGGATGACCGGGGACCTGACCATTCGTGATGTCACCCGGCCCGTCGAGCTGCAACTCGACTATCTCGGCTCGGTCCTCGATCCGTTCGGGTACGAGCGCTGCGGCTTCGACGGCACCACCACCATCGACCGCACCGAGTGGGGGCTCGTCTACAACCAGCGGCTCGCCGCGGGCGGCACCATGGTGAGCGAGAAGGTGCGGCTGCAGTTCGACGTCTCGGCCGTCCGGAGCACGGCGTAGAGCAGCTACTTCCGGTCCGCGTCGTCCTCCTTCAGCGCCCGAGTCTCGCTCTTGAGGATGCGGAGCGACTTGCCCAGGGAGCGGGCCGTGTCCGGGAGGCGTTTCGAGCCGAACAGGGCCAGGACCACTATCGCGACGATCAGTAGGTGCCAGGGTTCCAGGGCGTTGCGGATCATCGGGGGCTCGCCTTCCTCAACAGTTGCCTTATTGCGCAACTGTACAACTATCGCCTCAGGGCGCGCAGTGCCGTCGCGTACAGCGCCGCCACCGCGCACAGGAGGACGTAGTAGAGGGGCGGCAGCGGTGTCATGCCGAGGGCCCGGCCCACGGGGGTGACCGGGAGCAGCAGGCCCGCCGCCGCCAGGGCACCCGCCGCCCAGGTCAGCGGTGTGGACCGCGCACGGGTCGTGCGCAGGAGCAGCATCGCGAGGGACTGGGTGACGAGGTTCTCCGTGAACCAGCCCGTGTGGAACAGCGCCTCGTCGTCCGCGCCCGTCGGGCCCGGTACCGCCACGGCGAGGATCGCGAACGTGGCCAGGTCCGCCAGGGCGTTGAGTGCGCCGAAGCGGGTGACGAAGCGGAGCAGGGGGCGGGGGCGCAGGGGTGTGGGGCGGCGCAGGGCGGCGGGAGACGGGCGTTCGTGGGCGAAGGCCAGTTGGGCCGCGTCGAAGCAGAGATTCTGGGCCAGCACCTGTGCCGGGAGCATCGGCAGGAAGGGGAGCAGCAGGGCCGCCGTGAGCATGGCCATGACGTTGCCGAGGTTCGAGGAGAGGGCGATGTGGAGGTATGCGGTCACCCGTGTCGCGCTGGAGCGGCCCGTGGTGATGGCTCGGTCCAGCGCCGTCAGGCCGGATGCCTCCGTGGGGGACGGGATCTGTTCCGGGAGGATCACGTCCGCCATCTCCCTCGCCACCGGCGTCGCGTCGTACGGTGCCACGCCCACGTCGGCCGCCCTCAGCGCCGGGAGGTCGTTGACGCCGTCTCCCAGGAAGCCCGTGGTGTGGCCGCGGGCGCGCAGGGCCGTGACGACGCGGGCCTTGTGGTCGGGGGTGCAGCGGGCGAAGACCGTGGTGCGGTCGGCCAGTTCGGCGAGCTCGGGCAGGGTGAGGCCCTCGATGTCCTCGGCCGTGCGGATGTCGTCCGGGCCGATGGGCGCGGGCAGGCCCAGGTCGGCGCAGGCCCGTGCCGCCGTGCCCGGCTGGTCGCCGGTCAGGATCCTGACCGTGACGCCCCGGTCGGCGAGCGCCCGCAGGGCCGGTCCCGCGGCCGGGGTCAGCGCGTCGCGCAGCGCGACGAAGCCCCGGAACGTCAGGCCTCGTACGTCTGCCGGTGTCCAGTCGCGGTGCCGTGCGGGGCGGTCGGCGGTGGCGACCGCCAGGAGGCGCAGGCCGCGCTCCGTGTGGTGTGCGGCGCGGGCGTGGAGGCGGGCGCGCTCCTCGTCGGGCAGCGCGCAGCGTTCCAGTACGTCCTCCACCGCTCCCTTGACCACGAGCGTGTGGACGCCCAGGCCGGCGCCGGGGCGTGTGACCACGGCGGTGGCCAGGCGGCGTACGGGGTCGAAGGGGAGGGCGGCGATGCCCTCGTAGCGGGTGAGGGCGTCCTCGTCGGCCGCGTCCAGGATCGCCTCGTCCAGGGCGTCCGGGGCGGGCAGGTCGGCGAGTTGGAGGGTCCACCAGGCGTTCACCGCCGCCCAGTGCAACGCCGCTTCGGCCGCCGGCCCGGTGTCCGTGCCCCGCTCCACGACCGGGCGGTCCCGCGTCAGCGTGCCGGTCTTGTCCACGCACAGGACGTCCATGGCGCCGAGGTCGTGCAGCGCGGGCAGCCGTTTCACGGTCACGCGGTGGGTGCGGGCCAGGTCGGCCGCGCCCCGCGCCAGGCAGGTGGTGACGACCACCGGCAGCATCTCCGGGGTCAGCCCGACCGCCACCGCGACGGCGAACGGCAGCGTCTCCAGGCCGCGTCCGCGCAGGGCCGCGTCCGCCACGAGCACCAGCGGCGGGGTGAGCAGCATGAAGCGTACGAGGATCCAGGAGACGCCCCGTACGGAACGGTCGAAGGCGCTGGGCGGGCGGTGGAGGCCTGCGGCACGGGGACGGCCGCGGCGCCACCACCGCCCACCGGCCACCCCGTGCTCCGCGGCGAAGCGCGTCCCGGTGCCCGTCGCCACCACCACCGCCGTGCCGCTGCCGGACGTGACGCTGCTGCCCTGGAAGCAGAGGTGCGGGGAGTCGAGGGGTGCGGGGGTGGCGGTCCCGCCGTCCGCCGGCGCGTCCGCGGCACGCTTGGGGGCCGGTGCCGACTCGCCCGTCAGCGCGGCCTGGTTCACGTACAGGCCGGTCGACTTGAGCAGGTGGACGTCCGCCGGGATCAGGTCTCCCGGGGCGAGCCGGACGACGTCGCCGGGGGCGAGCTCGTCGACGGGGAGTTCGCGGGATACCGGTGGTGCGTCCTCGCGGGGGCGGCGCAGCACCGTCGCCGTGGTGGGCACCAGGTCGCGCAGGGCGCTCACCGCGCGGTCGGCGCGATGCTCGCCCGTGGACCGGAGCGCGCAGCTGACCGCCACCAGCACGGTGATCACGCAGGCCGTGCCCCAGGCGGCGACGGCGGCGCAGACCAGGCCGAGGCAGAGCAGGACGGCGGTGAAGGGGTCGCGGAGCGCGCGTACGAACCGGCCGGGCCACGGCACGGTCCGCCGGGCCGGCAGGGCGTTCGGGCCGTGCCGGGCAAGCCGGGCGTCGGCCTCCTCCTCGGTGAGACCACGCGGCCCGGACTCCAGCGAACGCAGGACCGTGAGCGTGGTGGGTCGCGCCGCCAAACCCTCAGGCCCCGGCTCCGCGAAGCCCCCGGGCCCCGGCGCCGGTCGGCGTCTCCGCTCGGGATGCCAGCTGGGTGACCAGCAGCCGCACGACGCTCACCACATCCGGGTCCGCGGCGAAGTACACCATCCTGCGGCCCTCTCTGCGCGAGCCCACCAGGCCCGCCAGCTTCAGCTTCGTCAGGTGCTGGCTGACGGCGGGGAGCGCGCCGCCCACCCGTTCCGCGAGGCCGCTCACGTCGCTCTCGCCCTGCGCGAGGGCCCACACGATGTGCAGGCGCGCGGACGAGGCGAGCAGGCCGAAGGCGGACGCCGCCTCCGCGAGCAGTTCGGCTGGGGGATCGGGGCAGCCGCCGGCTTCCTTCGCCATCCGCCGGCCTCCCTCTCCGCTCGCTGTCGCCTTCCGCCGTGCCGGGTCAGTCTAGGTCGGCGTCCGGTGGCCGTAGTGACCTGCGCCGCTGTCCGCGGAAAGGTTCGGCGCGGTCGGTTCTTCTGCGGCATGCTGGCCGGGTTCGAGGACCACGTAACACGTGAACGCGTGACACGAAAGGAAGGCGCTCGTGGGCGACTGGATACGTTGCTTCCACCCCGCACCCACCGCCGGGACCCGTCTGCTCTGCTTCCCGCACGCGGGCGGTTCGGTCAGCGCCTATCACGCGCTGTCGGCGGCCGTGTCGGGCGTCGTCGATCCGGTGCTCGTGCAGTACCCGGGCCGCCAGGACCGGTACGGGGAGCCGTTCGCCGAGGGGACGGACGAGATCGTCGACGCCGTGCTCGCCGCGCTGCCCGCCTGGGACGACGGCAGGCCGCTCGCCCTGTTCGGGCACAGCATGGGCGCGCTCCTCGCGTTCGAGACCGCGCGGCGCATGGCCGCCGAGGGGCGTACCCCCAGCGCCCTGATCGTGTCCGGGCGGCGGGCGCCCTCGCTGCCCTGGCGGCCCGCGGGAGCGCGGCCGGTGCGGGAGATGTCCGACGACGAACTCGTCGCCGACATGCGGACGTTGTCCGGCACCGAGAGCGAGGTCCTGTCCTCGCCCGAGCTGCGGCCGCTCTTCCTGCCGCCGGTCCGCGCCGACTACCAGATCGTGGACGACTACGCCTACCGCGAGGCTCCCCCGCTCGACTGTCCGCTCGCCGTCCTGACCGGGGACGTCGACCCGCGCGTCACGGTCGAGGGCGCGCGCGTCTGGGAGCGCGAGACCCGGGGCGCCTTCTCCTGCCACGTACTGACCGGCGGGCACTTCTTCCTCGACGACCACCTGCCGTACGTCACCGACGTCATCGCCGCCGCGCTCCCCGACCGGAGCGCGACGACGCCGTGAGCCCGCGGGCTACTCCGCCTCGAACTCCGACAGGAGCGCGTCCAGGGAGTCCTCCGCCCCGTCCTGCTCCTTCGAGCCGACGACGCGGTCCGCGAGTTCGGGGAGGGTCAGCTCCTCCAGGAACAGGGTGATGGGCACGTCGATGCCGAAGTCGTCCCGGAGCCTGCCGACCAGGTGCACGGCGGTCAGCGAGTCGCCGCCCGCCGCGAAGTAGGTCGTCTCCGGGGCGACCGGGCCCTCCAGGCCCAGGGCCTCGGCGAGGAGCGCCGACACCGCCTTCGTCAGGTCGGACGGCGCTTCGCCGTCCGGGGCGGCCGCCGCTGCCTCCGTCCGGCGCGCCCTCGTGAGCGCGCCGAAGCGCTCCCCCGCGAACGGGTACGTGGGCAGGCTCACCCTGCGGCCCCCGCCCGCCTCCTCCGGCCAGGGGACCGTGCCGCCCTTCAGCCACAGTTCGCCGAGCCCGCGCAGCCCGTCGGGGTCGGGGCCGCCGTCCGCGTCGTCGCCGGGGCCGGGGCGGCCGCCCTCCGCGAGCGCCGTCAGCCGCTCGGCCGCCTGCGCCGGGTCCGAGGCCAGGACGTACGCGCGTACGTCCATGGGGGTGCGGCCGGTGCGCAGCGTGTGGGCGGCATCGGCGAGGGAGGGCGCGCCGGGTGCGCGCAGGGCGGTCGCGAGCCGGGCCGCGAGCGCGGTGAGGTCCTTCTCCGTGCGGGCGGAGAGGGCGAGGAGCTCGGTGCGGTCCTGTGACTTCGCGACGCCGCAGGGCGCGGGGCGGTCCGGTGCCTGCTCCAGGACGACGTGGACGTTCGTGCCGCCGATGCCGAGCGAGCTCACTCCGGCGCGGCGCGGTCCCTCGTCCGTGCCCGGCCAGGGGGCCGCGCGGTCCACGACGCGGAACGGCGTCGCGTCCAGGCGCAGTTCGGGGTGGGGGCGGGTGACGTTGACGGTCGGCGCCAGCGTGGCGTGCTCCAGCATGAGCACCGCCTTGATGAGCGAGGCGACGCCCGCGGCCGCGTCCAGGTGGCCGATGTTCGACTTCACGGAACCGATGCCGATGGCCGGGCCGCCACCGGGCCCGGGGGCCTCGGACGTGAACGCCGCGGTGGCCGCCGCCAGTTCGATGCGGTCGCCGAGCTCCGTGGCCGTGCCGTGCGCCTCCACGTACTGGGCGGCGGAGGGGGCGAGGCCCGCCGCCGACCAGGCCTCGACGACGGCCGCGGTCTGCTGCTCGACGCCGGGGGCGGTGAAACCGACCTTCGTGGCGCCGTCGTTGGTCAGGGCGCTGCCCCGCACGACCGCGCGGATGGGGTCGCCGTCGGCGAGCGCGTCGGACAGGCGGCGCAGCACGACGACGCCCACGCCGCTGCCGGGCACGGTGCCGCCCGCCCGCTCGTCGAAGGGACGGCAGCGGCCGTCGGCGGAGAAGATGCCGCCCTCGTAGTGGACGTATCCCTGCCTGCGGACGGTGTCGACGCTGACGCCGCCCGCGAGCGCGGTGTCGCACTCGCCGAGGAGCAGCGCCTGGGCGGCGAGGTGCACCGCCGTCAGCGAGGTCGAGCAGGCCGTCTGCACGGTCAGGCTCGGGCCCTCCAGGCCGAGGCGGTAGGAGATCCAGGGGGCGAGGAACTCCCGGTCGGTGAGGATGCGGATCTGCATCGCGCCGATCGACGCGGCCAGGCGCCGGTCGGTGTGGGCGGCCAGCATGTGCTCGGTCGGGCTGCCGCCCACGTAGACGCCGGTGCGGTCGGGGGCGGCGAGCGGGTCGCGGCCCGCGTCCTCCAGGGCGGCCCAGGCGGTCTCCAGGAGGAGCCGGTGCTGGGGGTCGAGGGCGGCCGCCTCGGTGCGGTTGAAGCCGAAGAGTTCGGCGTCGAAGCGGTCGGCGTCGGCGAGGTGCCCCTTGGCGGGCACGTGGTCGGGGCGGCCGATCTCCGCCGGGTCGGCGCCGTCGGCGAGGAGTTCGTCCTCGGTGAAGTCGGCGATGGAGCAGACGCCGTCGCGCAGGTTCGCCCAGTACGCGTCCAGGTCTGGGGCGCCGGGGAACCGCCCGCTCATCCCGACGACGGCGATGGCGGATTCGAGGGCCGGGTCGAGGGTGGGGTCGATCATCGTGGCGTGCCCTTCCTGGAGCGGAGCCGCCCAGCGGCGGCGGTCTGGCGTGCGCGGCGGTCGTCGCCCCTGCGCCGGGCCGCGGTGGCGGTGGCGGTGGCGTCGGTGGCCGCGTCGGACGCCCGGTCGAGGTGGGCCGCGACCGAGGCGACGGTGGGGTGGCGGAACAGGTCGACGAGGGAGAGTTCCGTGCCGTCCGCCGTTTCGCGGAGCGCGGCGAGGACCCCCAGCAGGCGCACCGAATTGCCGCCCAGGTCGAAGAAGTTGTCGTGGACGCCCACCCGGTCCAGGGTCAGGGCGCGGGCCCAGACCTCGGCGACGCGCGCTTCGGTGGCGGTGCGCGCGGCGACGTACGTACGCGTCGACTCGCCCCGCTCGGCGGCCGGTTCGGGAAGCCGCGCCCGGTCGATCTTGCCCGAGCGGTTGAGCGGCAGCTCGTCGAGGTGGACGTAGAGCTCCGGCAGCATGTAGCCGGGCAGCCGCTCGGCGAGGTGGGCGCGCAGGGCCTCGTCCGAGAGGGTCGCTCCCTCGCGGGGCACGACGTACGCGACGAGGCGCTGCTCGGCGCCCGTGCCGCGCACGGCGGCCGCGGCGACCGCCACGTCCGGGACGCCCGCCAACAGGGCCTCGATCTCGCCGAGTTCGATGCGGACGCCGCGCAGCTTGACCTGGGAGTCGGAGCGGCCGAGGTAGTGGATGCGGCCGTGCGCGTCGATGCGGGCGAGGTCGCCGGTGCGGTACATCCGGGCGCCCGGCGGGCCGTACGGGTCGGCGACGAAGCGTTCGGCGGTCATGCCGGGGCGGCCGATGTAGCCGCGGGCCAGCGAGGCGCCCGCGATGTAGATCTCGCCGGTGACGCCGGTCGGGACGGTGCGCAGGCGGTCGTCGAGGACGTGTACGCGCGAGCCGGGCACCGGCCTGCCGATGACCACGGGCTCGCCGGGTTCGAGGTCGGCGGTGGTGGCGTAGACGGTGGCCTCGCTGGGGCCGTACGCGTCGACGATCCTGCGGCCCGGCTCGCCGAGGCGCTCGACCAGTTCGGCCGGGCAGGCCTCGCCGCCGACCGCGAGCGTGCGCAGTTCGGGCAGGCGCCCGGTCACGTCGGGCAGCAGCATCGCGGCGGACGGCGGCAGGAACACGTACGTGATGCGCGAGTCCCGCAGCCGGGCGAACAGCGCGTCGCCGAGCCGTTCGTCGTCCCCCGCGACGTGCAGCTCGGCGCCCGCGACCCAGGGGAAGAACAGGTCGGAGACGGCGACGTCGAAGCCGAACGACACGAACTGCAGCACGCGGTCGTCGGCGGTGACGGGGAACGCGGGACGCACGGCCATGGTCAGGTTGGCCAGCGCGCGGTGCTCGACGGCGACGCCCTTGGGCACACCGGTGGAGCCCGAGGTGAACAGGACGTACGCGAGGTCCTCGGGGGACGGCGCGGGGGCCGGGCCCGGCTCGGCGGCCGGGTGCTCCCCCGGCTCCTCCGGGCCGCCCGCCGGCTCGTCCGCGCGCAGGCACGGCAGGTCCAGCGCCGCCCCCTGCGCCGCGGTCTCCGCAGCCGTCAGGAGCAGCCGCGTACCGGAGGCCTCGACCATGTGCGCGAGGCGGGCGTGCGGGTGGGCCTGGTCCAGGGGGACGTACGCGCCGCCCGCGCGGAGCACCGCGAGGGCCGCGACGCCCATCTCGGCCGAGCGGGGCAGCAGCAGGCCGACCCGGACGCCGGGACGCACTCCGCGGGCCCGCAGCCGGGCCGCCAACCGGTCGGCGGCGGCGAGGAGTTCGCGGTAGGTGTAGCGCACGTCGCCGCAGACGAGGGCGGTGGCGTCGGGCCGTGCGGCGGCGACGTCCGCGATGATGTCGGGCACCAGACGGTCCGTGGGCGCGGCCTCCGCGGTGCGGTCGGCGGCCGCGACGGCGCGGGCGCGGTCGGCGGCCGGGACGGCGTCCAGGGTCGAGAGCGGGGCGTCGGGGCGGGCGAGTGCCGCGTCGAGGAACGTCTCGAAGGAGCGCACCCAGGCGCGGACGGTGGCCGCCTCGAAGAGGTCGCTGCGGTAGATGAACTGCGCGGCGAGGTCTCCGCCGTCGCCGAGGCCGCCGTCGGCCGGGCCGCCTTCGCCCAAGTGGCCCGCGCCCGCCCGGCTTTCGCCCGACCGGCCCGCGCCCGAGCCGCCTTCACCCGAGCCGCCCGCGCCCGGGCCGCCTTCGCGGACCCCTTCGGTCGGCCCCCAGCGCTCGACGTGCAGATGGAAGTCGAACTTGGCGGTGTCCAGGGCGAGTTCGACGCGCTCGACGCGGGCGTCCGCGAGCCCGAGCGTCAGCTCCGTGTCGTCGTCGTACGCGAAGATCACCTGGACCACCGGGTCGTGGCTGGTCTCCCGGGACGGGGCCAGCGCGTCCACGACGGCCTCGAACGGGGCGTCCTGGTACGGCTGTCCGGCGAGCAGGGCGGAGCGGATCCGGCCGATCAGCTCGCCGTAGGAGGGGTCGCCGGAGAGGTCGACGCGCAGCGCCAGGGTGTTGGTCAGCATGCCGACCATCTCCTGGAGCTCGGGCCTGTCGCGCCCGGACACCGGGTAGCCGACGACCAGGTCGTCGCGGCCGCTGAGGCGTCCGAGGAACGCGGCGTACGCGGCGAACAGCGCCATGAACGGTGTCCCGGCCCGCGCGCGGGCGGCCTCGGCCAGGCGTGCGCGGACGCCGCCGCGCAGCAGGAACCGCTCGCTGCCGCCCGCGGCCGTGCGCACCGCGGGGCGCGGCCGGTCCAGGGGCGGCGAGAGGACCTCGGGCGCCCCGCGCAGCTGTCCGACCCAGTGCGCGACGTGTTCGGCATAGCCGCCCTCGGCCTGGCGCTCGCGCTGCCAGACCGCGAAGTCGGGGTACTGGAGCGGGAGTTCCGGGGCTTCGTGGGCCACTCCCCTGGACTCGGCGGCGTACGCGGCGGACAGGTCGCGCAGGATGATGCCGAGGGACCAGCCGTCGCAGATCAGGTGGTGGGCGACGAGCAGCACACGGTGACTGCCGTCGTCCACGGCGTACACCGCGCACCGCAGCAGCGGTCCCGACGCCGGGTCGAAGGGGACGGCGGCGTCGGCGCGCAGCCGCGCCTCCGCCTCCCGCGCCGGTACGTCCTTCTCCACGACGAGGTGCGCGCGGCCGGACGCGGCGACGATCTGCGTCTGCGTGCCGTCGGGCGCGGTGCGGAAGACGGTGCGCAGCGACTCGTGGCGGGCCACGAGGGCGTCGAGCGCGCGCGTGAACGCGCCGAGGTCGAAGGGGCCGTGCACGGCGAAGGCGGCGGGCACGTTGTACTGGGCGGTGCCGGGGTTCAACCGGTCGAGGACCAGGAGCCGGCTCTGGGCGTCGGAGACGGGGAACTCGTACTCCTCGACGGCCGCCTGGGCCGCCGGGTCCAGCGTGTCGTCCACTGGTTCACTCTCCCTGGAGGATCTGTTCGAGAACCGCGCCGATGCGGGCCGCCGGTTCCGGGTCGAGCACCTCGACGTGCGCACAGGGCAGTTCGTGCGCGTCGACGGCTTCGGCGGCGCGCCGCCAGGCCTCCGCCTTGGTCTCGGTGGGGATGGCTTCCGGGTCGCGGGTGGCGGCGAAGAGGGTCACGGTGCCGTCGTAGCGGCGGGAGGGGATCCACTTCCGGCCGAGGACCACGTGGTGGGCGACGGCCCGGGTCAGGGCGGCGATGCGGTGTTCGCCGACGCCGTCCAGGACGCCGCCCTCCTCGCGGAGGATCTGCCGGGCCACGTCGCCGGCGACGGCGGGGTCCAGCGGGGTGCGGGCGGTCTCGGGCGGCTTGGGCATGGCGTCCACCACGGCGAGCAGCGCGACCTCCTCGCCCGCCGCGCGCAGCAGGACCGCCATCTCGTGGGCGACGAGGCCTCCGAAGGACCTGCCGAGCAGGAGGTAGGGGCCGTGCGGCCGGACGGCACGGACGCGCTCGACGTACTCCGCCGCCATCTCCCGCAATCCGGCGTGGAGTCGGGGGTCCTCCTCGGTCAGGGCCGGTGTCTGCAGGGCGTGGACCGGGCGTCCCGGGGCGAGGTGGGGCAGCAGCGCGGCGAAGGCCCAGCCGACGCCGAGCCCCGGGTGCACGCAGAACAGCGGCGTGGCGTCGCCCTCCGCGCGCAGGGTGATCAGCGGGGCGAGGCCGTCGGCGGTGTCCGGCAGCGGCGCGTCGATGCGGGCGATGAGGGCGGCGGGCGTGGGCGCGGCGAAGACCGATGCCACGGGGACCTTCTCGCCCCAGGCCTTCTCGATCGCCCCGACGAGGCGCAGCGCGGTCAGCGAGTGCCCGCCGGCGGCGAAGAAGTCGGTGTCGGGCCCGACGTCCGCGAGGCCGAGCACCTCGCCGAACAGCGCGCACAGCTCCTTCTCGCGCACGGTGCGCGGCGCCCGGGAGGACACCGCGCCGGCGGAGGGTTCGGGCAGGGCGGCCGTGTCGACCTTGCCGTGCGGGGTGAGCGGCACGGCGTCGATACGGGCCCAGGCGGTGGGGAGGAGGTGCGCGGGCAGGATGCGGGCGGCGGCCTCGCGGACGGGGGCCAGGGGGTCGGGCTCCCGCGGAGCCGCGTCACGCTCCGGCGGCGCGGAGTGGCCCTCCCCCGCCACCACCCACGCCACCAGCCGCCTGCCCCCGTCCGGGGCGGGCCGCGCGGCGACCACCGCTCGGGCCACCCCGGGGCAGGTCGCGAGGGCCGCCTCGACCTCGGACGGTTCGACGCGGAAGCCGCGGATCTTCAGCTGGGCGTCGGCGCGGCCCGCGAACTCCAGGGCGCCGTCGGCGGTCCGGCGGGCCAGGTCGCCCGTGCGGTACATGCGGGAGCCCGGCGCGCCGTACGGGTCGGCGACGAAGCGTTCCGCGGTGGCGCCGGGGCGGCCCAGGTAGCCGTGGGCGAGCCCCGCCCCCGCGACGTACACCTCGCCCACGCCGCCGTCGGGGACGGGCCGCAGCCGGGCGTCGAGGACCTGGACGCGGGTGCCGTCGAGGGGCGTGCCGATCGGCACCGGCGCACCGGTCGGCACCGGCCCCGCGGCGAGGGGCTCCGTGACGCGGTGGGCCGTGGCGAACACCGTCGTCTCGGTCGGCCCGTAGCCGTTCACGACGGTCGTGCCCGCGCAGTGCTCGCGCACGCGGCGCACCGCCTCGGGGTCCACGACGTCGCCGCCGGTCCACACCTCGTCGGGACCGCGCAGCGCGCCGGGCGCCAACTCCGCGACCGTACGGAACAGTTCGGCGGTGAGCCACAGCGCGGTGACGCGCCGCTCCGGCAGGACCCGCGCCAGCAGGGCGGGCGTGACGCGCTCGTCGGGGCAGACCACGACCGTGCCGCCGGTCAGGAGCGGTGCCCACACCTCGTAGGTGGCGGCGTCGAAGGTGTGCGGGCTGTGCAGCAGCACGCGGCGGTGCGCCGCGCCCTCGAAGCGGTGGTCGGCGGCGAGTTCGACGACGGCCCGCTGCGGGACGACGACGCCCTTCGGCTCGCCGCTCGATCCGGAGGTGTAAAGCACGCAGGCGGCGGACTCGGGGTGCGAGGGGTCACCGAAGGGCGCCTCCGGCGACACGCCTCGTACGTCCAAAGAGCGTGTACCGGACGGCAGTTGCACGAGGGGTTCGCCGTCCGTCAGGACCAGATCCGCCGACGCCCCGCCGATCAGTCGGGCCAGTCGCTCCGGCGGCTGGGACGCGTCCAGCGGCAGCCAGCACGCCCCGGCCTTGACCACCGCGAGCTGGGCGACGACCAGGGAGGCCGAGCGGCGCAGCAGCAGGCCCACCGTGGCGCCGGGGACCGCTCCCGCCCCGGCGAGGCGGCGGGCCAGGCGGTCGGACTCCGCGTCGAGGCGCGCGTACGTGAGGGTCTGGCCGTCGGCCTCGACGGCGGGGGCGTCCGGTGTGCGGGCCGCCTGCGCGGCGAACCGGCCGGTCATGGTGGCCGGTTCGGCCGCGCGGCCCGGCGACGCGCCGGCGGACCGCGCGAGCAGGGCGCGGTGCTCCGCTTCGGGAAGCACGTCGATCTCACCGACCGGCGTCTCGAGGTCGCCCGTCAGCCGCTCGAGGGCCCGCACCATGCGGGCGGCGACCGCGTCGGCACGGATGCCGTGGCGGCAGCCCACGGCGAGGAGCATCCGCTCGCCCGCGACGACGGCGAGCGTCACGGGGTAGTGGGTCGCGTCCCGCACGTCGAGGACGCGCACCGTGTCCGGCCCGTCCCGGTCCTCGTCGGCGCCGCGCGGGAAGTTCTCGAACGCGAGGAGGGAGTCGAAGAGTTCACCCGTCCCGGCCCCCGCGGCCCGCTGCACCTCGGCGAGGCGCGCGTGGTGGTACGCGCCGAGGCGGGACTGCTCGTCCTGGATGCGGGCGAGCAGCTCCGCGACGCTCTCCTCGTCGCGCAGCGTGACCCGCACGGGCAGCGAGTTGATGAACATGCCGACCATCTCGCCGACCCCGGGCAGGTCGTGCGGGCGGCCCGCCACGACCCCGCCGTACACCACGTCGCGCGCGCCGGTCATCCGGGAGAGCACCAGGGCCCACGCGGCCTGGGTCAGGGTGTTGAGGGTGACACCGGCCTCCGCGGCGCGGCGCACCAGGGCGGCGGTCAGCCCGGCGGTCAGGTGCAGCCGGAGCGTGTCGGGCTCCGCCGTGCCGTCCGCGGCGCGGGCGGGCACGAGCGGCGCGGGGCGTTCGAGCCCCGCGAGGGCTTCGCGCCAGGCCTCCCGCGCGAGGCCCTGGTCCTGGCGGCTCAGCCACAGCGCGTACTGCCGGTAGGGCACGGCGGGCGGCAGGGGCGCACCGATCACGAGCGCCGCCAGGTCGCGCTCCAGGATCGGCACCGACCAGCCGTCGATCAGGATGTGGTGGCAGGACAGGACGAGTTCCTGCCCGGTGTCGTGCCGCAGGAGCGCGGCGCGGACCAGCGGCGGGCGCGCCGTGTCGAAGCGACGCCCGCGGTCCCCGGCGAGGAACTCCGCGGCTCCCGCGCGCACGTGGTCCGGAGCGCGCCCCGTCAGGTCGACCTCCGTCCACGGCACCTGGACCGCGGTCGGGATCACCTGCACGGGGCGGTCCAGCCGCTCGTACCGGAAGCAGGCGCGCAGGTTGGGGTGGCGCTCCATGAGGGCGGCGAGCGCCCCGCGCACCGTGTCCGCGGTGACCGCGGGGCCGATGGCGAGGCGGATCTGGACCAGATAGGGGTCGGGTCCCTCGGTGTCGCGCACGGCGTGGAAGAGCATGCCTTCCTGGCCGGGGGTGAGCGGCAGGACGTCCGCGATGCGCGCGCTCACCGGCCGTCCCCCGCGCCGGGGCCGGCGTCGAGGAAGTCCATGTCGCCCTCCAGCATGGCCAGTTGGTCGGGGGACAGGTCCACCAGCGGGAAGTCGGACGGGGTCGCGCCGACCGGTCCGCCCTTCGCCGTCTCGTCCGCGAGGGCGGCGAGCGCCTCGCGCCACAGCCGGGCGAGCTCGCGCACCTCGTCCTTGGCGACGACCCCTTGCGCGTACGAGAAGGTCGCCTCCAGGACCAGTCCGTCGGCGCCCTCCCTGGCGAGGGCGTCGATCTCGACGGCGTGGCCGAGCGGCACGGCGCCGGGGCCCGCGTCGAGCAGTTCGCCGCCCGCGGCGTCGTCGGAGGTGAGCCGGCCCAGGTAGTTGAACCGGACGTCCGGCACGGGCAGTTCGGCGAGTTCCCGGGCCGTGTGCGGGTTGAGGTGGCGCAGGAGGCCCCAGCCGATGCCGCCGCCCGGCACCGTGCGCAGCCGCTCCTTGACGGCCTTGAGCGCCTCGCCCGCACCGCCGTCGCCCGCACCGCCGTCCGTCGCCCCGCCGTGGTCCTGCCGCCCGATGTCGAGCAGCACGGGGTACTGCGTCGTGAACCAGCCGACGGTGCGGGACACGTCCGCGGGGCGGGACAGCGCCTCCCTGCCGTGGCCCTCCAGGTGGACGAGGAGGCCGGTGCCGGAGCCCCTCTGGCGTACGGCCGCGACGGTCAGCGCGCTGAGCAGGACCGCGTCGGGACCGCAGTTGAAGGCCGCGGGCAGCGTGCCGAGCGCGGCCTTGGTGAGGTCGGCGGGCAGGTCGACGGTGAGGGTCGCGCGGCGGGCACCCGCGCCCTTCCCCGCGGCGACACGGGCGTTGGCCGCGTCCTTGAGCTGGCTCCGCCACCAGGGCAGTTCGGACTCGACCAGCTCGGCCCTGCCGGCTTCCTCGGCGAGCAGCACGGCCCACCGGCGGAAGGAGGCTCCCGGGCGCGGCGGCGTGCCGGTGTCCCCCGCGAGGGCGGCCGCGAGCTCCGGCCCGATCACCCGCCACGAGACGCCGTCGACCGCCAGGTGGTGCAGGGTCAGGAGCAGCAGGCCCCGCCGCCCCGGACCGGCGTCGAGCCAGACGGCACGCAGCATCTCGCCGTCCTCCGGGGCAAGGCGCGTGGAGGCCGCCAACCGCCGGGCGCGCGCCAGGGCTTCGGGCTCACCGTCGACGCCGACGCGCACCACCGCGGCCCCTGCCGGAACCTCCTCGGCGACCTCGGCCGACAGCTCCTCCCGCAGCAGCCGCATCCGCAGCGCTCCGTGCCGCTCGGCGAGTCCGCGTACGGCGGCCTCGACGCGCCGCCCGTCCGTGCCGGGCGGCACGGGGAACACCATCGACTGGGTGAACGCCCAGGGGTCGCCGCCCTGGTCGAGCCACCACCGCATCACCGGGGTGAGCGGGAAGCGGCCCGCCTCGGGCACCTCCGCCCCGTCCACGTCATCGGCCGACGACCGTGCGTGCAGCGCCAGTTGGGCGGGCGTGCGGAGGGTGAACAGGTCGCGCGGGGCGAGGACGATCCCGGCCGCCGAGGCCTGGCCCGCCAGCTGGATGGCCATGATGCTGTCGCCGCCGAGCCGGAAGAAGTCGTCGTCGGCACCGGCCTCGTCGACGCCGAGGATCCGCGCGAAGAGGTCGCACAGCTCCTTCTCGCGGGCGGAGGCGGGCGCCCGCGTCGCGGTGGCGGCGCGGGGCGCGGGCAGGGCGGCGCGGTCGAGCTTTCCGCTGCGGGTCAGGGGCAGTTCGGGCAGCTCCACGACGTCCGCGGGCACCATGTGCGCGGGCAGCCGGGTGGCGGCGTACGCGAGGAGGGCGTTCGGGTCGACGGCGCGGCCGGGGGCGGGCACCGCGTAGCCGATGAGCTGCGGCCTGCCCGCGGTGTCGTCGCGGACGACAGCGGCGGCCCGGGCCACCTCGGGGTGGTCGGCCAGGACGGCCGCGACCTCGCCGGGCTCGATGCGCAGGCCGCGCAGCTTGACCTGTTCGTCGGTGCGGCCCAGGTAGTGGAGGGTGCCGTCGTCGTCGCGGTACGCCAGGTCGCCCGTGCGGTACATGCGGGAGCCCGGCGCGCCGTACGGGTCGGCGACGAAGCGTTCGGCGGTCGCGGCGGGGCGGCCCAGGTAGCCGCGAGCCAGGCCCGCCGACGACAGGTACAGCTCGCCCGCGACTCCGGTGGGCACCGGGCGCAGCCGGGCGTCCAGGACGTGGACGGCGGTGCCCGCGACCGGGGTGCCGATGGGCGGGGCCGTGCCGTCGCCGGTCAGCGGGCCGGAGAGGGTGGCGGCGACGGTGGCCTCGGTGGGGCCGTACGCGTTGTGGAAGCGGCGGCCGCCGACGGCCCAGCGCGCGACCAGGGCGGGCGGGCAGGCCTCCGCGCCGACCGCGAGGGCCCGCAGGTGCGGGTAGGGCGCTTCGGGCACCGTCGCGAGGACCGAGGGCGGCACCATCGCGCAGGTGATGCGCCGCTCGGCGATGACGGCGCCGAGCGCGTCGCCCGCGAGCGGCCCCCGCGGCGGTACGACGAGGGTGCCGCCGGGCCCGAAGGCCATGCACATCTCGGCGACGGAGATGTCGAACGCCGGTGAACCGAGCTGCAGCACACGGGAGTTCGCGTCCAGCGCGAAGCGGTCCACGAGGCTGCGGGTGAGCGCGGCGACGCCGGCGTGGGTGACCACGACGCCCTTGGGTGTGCCGGTGGAACCCGAGGTGTGGATGACGTAGGCGGGCCGTGCGGGTTCCAGGGCGGTGGCGGGCAGGGCCTCGCCGTCGTACACGTGCTCGTCCAGGAGGAGCACCGGCAGCTCCGTCTCGGGCAGCACGCCCGCTTCGGCGGTGCGCGCGTCGGTGACGAGCAGCACCGGCGCGGCGTCGTCGAGGGTGCGGCGGATGCGCTCCGCCGGGTAGTCGGGGTCGATGGGCAGATAGGCGGCGCCCGCCCGCTGCACGGCGAGCGCGGCCACCGGCAGGTCCGCGCCACGGCCGAGGGCGAGCGCGACGGTCCGCTCGGGCCCCGCGCCGTGCCGCGCGAGGAGCCCCGCCAACCGGTCGACGCGGTCGGCCAGTTGGGCGTACGTCAAGGTGGTGCCGTCCCCCTCGACGGCGAGCGCTTCGGGGGTACGGGCGGCGTGCCGGGCCACGGTGTCCGGCAGCGTCCCGGGCTCCGGCGCCGCGGGCCCCGCCGCCAGGGCGAGGACGCGGCGGCGCTCGTCGGCGGGCAGTACGTCGAGGTCCCGCAGGAGCGCGGTCGGGGCGGCGGTGACCCGCTTCAGGAGTGTGAGATAGCTGTCCGCCCAGCGGGTCACGGCCTCGGGGGTGAACAGCTCGGTGCGGATCTCGAAGCTGCCGTCCATGCCGTCGCCGCTGTCCCGCACGACGCCGACGAGGTCGTGCTCGCCGCCGGTGTGGATGCGCTCGGGCTCGGCGAACTCCCGTACGGCGGAGACGCTCGGCTGCTCCGTCAGATGCATGAACACCCACTGGAACAGCGGGGAGCGGCCCGCGCTGCGCTCCGGCGCGACGGCCGAGACGATGCGGCCCACCGGCAGGTCGGCGGCCGCCATCAGCGCGGGGAAGTCCGTGCCGAAGCGGGCCAGGACGTCCGCGAAGGAGTCCTCGTCGGCGATGCGCCAGCGGGTCGGCACGGCGTTCATCACGTACCCGATGACCTGGTCGAGGCCCTTGGTCGAGCGGTTGGCGACGGGCGTGCCGAGCACCAGGTCGTCGGCGCCGGACACACGGTGCGCGAGGATCGCGAAGGCCGTCATGAGGACGACGTACACGGAGGCGCCGCGCTCGCGGGCCAGCGTGCGGACGGCCCGCGCGGTGGGCGCGTCCACGCGGAAGCGGATCTGGACGATGCCGTCCTCGCCGGCGTCCGGGCTGCCGTGGCCGGGGACCGTCAGCGGGCCCGGCGGCTCGGCCAGGTAGCGGCGCCAGAAGTCCAGGCGCCGGCCGAAGACCCCGGAATCCGCCAACTCGGCCTGCCAGGAGGCGAAGTCGGCGTACTGGATCGCGGGCCGGGTCAGCTTCGGCTCGGTGCCCTCGCGCACGGCGCGGTACGCCTCGGCGAACTCGCTCTGCAGGACGTCGAAGGACCACCAGTCGGCGATGATGTGATGGACGCTCAGCATCAGCGTCGTACGGGTGTCGTCGACGCGTACGAAGCGGCCGCGGATCAGCCGCTCGCCGCCCTCGCCGCTCCCGCCCGCGAGGTCGAACGGGCGGCGGCGGAAGGCGCGGAAGGCCTCCTCGATGGTCGTGCCGGTACCGCGCAGGTCCTCGCGCTCCAGGACGAAGGGGCCCTCGTCGGGGAAGTCGACGCGCGGGTCGTCCGCGGTGCCGGAGATTCGGGTGCGCAGGATGTCGTGGTGGCGCTGGACGAGGGTGAGCGCGGCCTCCAGATGGGCCGGATCGACGGGCCCGTCCTGCCCGTCGAAGTGGTAGGCGCAGCAGAGGTTGAGGTCCGGGGTGCCGGGATACAGCGACTCGTACACCCACAGGTCACGCTGGGCGGGGCTGAGCGGGACCGGGCCCTCGGCGTCGCGGGGCGGCACGACCGCGGGGATCTCGTGGGCGCGGCCCGCCTCGACGAGGCGGCGCATCAGCCGGATCCGCTGCTCACCGCTGAGCGCGCTGAACCGGTCGGCCATGGAAGGGGTGTTCGTGCTCACTGCGCGGCCTCTCTCAGTTCGGCGAGGCGGTGCAGCCCCGCGAGGACCTCGTCCCGGCCGATGCCGAAGTCGATGAAGCAGGCCACCTCGTCGCAGCCCAGGTCGCGCAGGTCGGCGAGCATCTTGGCGCAGGTGCCCGGCGAGCCGAGCAGGCTGCCCCAGTTCAGGTAGCGCTGGAAGGCGAACTCGGTGAGCATGGCCGTCTGTTCGTCGCTCAGCGGCTCGCCCTCGCGGCCCTGTGCCGCACGGTTGGCCGCGGTCTGGCGCAGATACGAGGCGAGGTACGTCTTCAGGGGCGCGGCGGCCAGGCGGCGCACCTGCGCGTCGTCCTCGCCGACGTAGGTGTGCGCCATGAGTGTCACGCGGCCGTGCGCGTCGGTGCCGCCCTGCTCGGGGGCGGCGGCGCAGGCCGCGCGGTAGCGGGCGATCTTCTCGGCGAGCTCGTCCCTGCTCTGCCCGACGGTCGCGCCGAGCACTCCGGCGCGCAGGCTACCTGCCGCCTCCCAGGTCTCCGGGTTGCCGGAGGTGGTGATCCACAGCGGCAACTCGGCCTGGACGGGCCGTGGTTGGGGCACGACGGCGACGGGCTGCCCGGTGCCGTCGGGGTACTCCACCGCCTCGCCCGCCCACAGCCTGCGCAGTTCGGGGACGGTCTGCAGGGTCCGCTCCCTGCGGCCCTCGTAGTTGGCGGGGGCCAGGGTGAAGTCGGCGGAGTGCCAGCCGGTGGCGACGGAGAGGCCGACGCGGCCGTGCGAGAGGTTGTCGACGACCGCCCAGTCCTCCGCGACCTTCAGCGGGTGGTGCAGGGGCAGCACGACGCTGCCCGCGCGGATGCCGATGCGCTCGGTGGCGACGGCGAGCGCGGCGCTGAGCACGGGCGGGCTGGGGAAGACCTGGCCCACCTGCTGGAAGTGGCGCTCGGGCGTCCACACGGCGTGGAAGCCGAGGCGGTCGGCGGTGCGGGCGACGGTCAGGATGTCGTCGTACGTGTCCGAGTGCCGGGCACCTGTTCCCGGCGCGGCGGTGCTGCCGTCCGCGCCGAAGAACATCACGCTGAGGTCCACGGCCTCTCCTTCTGTGTCGTGCCGCTCGGTTCTGTGCCGCTCGGTTCTTCGCTGCTCGGCTTCTTCGTGCCGATGCGGCTCTGCTGGTCCTGCTGGCGGGGCACGCGTGGCCGCCGTCTGATGGGGGCCAGGGCGGGCCCGGCCGGGGCGGGTGTCCGCTCCATCGCGGAGGCGAGGGCGGCGACGGTGGGCGTCTCGAAGAGCTGGGCCGCCGTCACGGGCCGCGCGTCGGTGGTGAGGCGGGCGGCGACCCGCACCGCGCGCAGCGAGTTCCCGCCGAGGGCGAAGAAGTCGTCGTCACGGCCGACTTCGGGGACGGCCTCGGGCCCGCCGAGCACGTCGCGCCAGACGGCCGCGACCTCGCGCTCCAGCGGAGTGACCGGGAGCGGCCCGGCGGCCCGGGAGGCCGGGACGGCCGAGGCCGGAAGCGCGACCCTGTCACTCTCGTCCGCGCGGCGCGGCGGCGCCGTGCCGACGAGCCGCGTCAGCGGGGTGTCCGGCGCGGCGGCCGCGGCCTCCAGCGCCTGGGGCAGCGCGTCCGCGAGCCACGCCACGAAGCGCTCCTCCAGGGAGTCGGCGCGGTACTCGAAGGTGAGGGTCAGCCCCTCCGGCTCGCCGCCGGGCCCCGTCGTGTCGGTGACGTCGACGAGCAGTTCGAAGCGGGCCGCGCCGGTGCGCACGACCTCGACTCCCCCGTCGGCGCCGGGCAGTTCGACCTCGGCGCGGGCGTTGTTCTGCAGGGCGAGGACGACGTCGGTGAACGGCTGCCTGCCGCGCGCACGCGCGGGGGCCAGCTCGCCCACGACGTGCTCGAACGGCACGTCCTGGTGGGCGAAGGCGCCGAGGTCGGTGTCGCGGACCCGGGCCAGGAGCTGCCGCGCGCTCGGGTCGCCGGAGACGTCGGTGCGCAGCACGAGCATGTTCACGAAGAACCCGACGACGTCCTCGACGCCGCCGTCGGCCGCGCGCCCGGCGACCGGCGCGCCGATCGCGAGGTCCTCGCCCGCGCCCGCCCGCACGAGGGTCGCGGCGAGCGCGGCGTGCAGGGCCATGAAGAGGGTGGCGCCCTGGGCGCGGGCGGCGTCGACGACGCGGCGGTGCGACGCGGCGTCGAGACGGCGTACGAGGGTGGCGGCCGCCTGCCCCGGCACGGCGGGCCGCTCCCTGCGCCTGGGCAGCGGGGGCCCTGCGGCGTCGAGGCCCGCCAACGCCTCGCGCCAGTAGGCGACTTGGCGGGACATGAGCGACCCGGGGTCGGCGGGCGAGCCGAGCCGTGCGGCCTGGCGGCGGGCGTGTTCGGCGTACGAGATGTCCAGGGGCGGCAGCACGAGGCCGTCCGCCGCGGCGCCCGCCACGCCACCCGCCACGCCACCCCGCGCGACTCTGGCGGCGTAGGCGCGTGACAGGTCGCGGAAGAGCGGCGCGAGCGACCAGCCGTCTCCGGCGATGTGGTGGACCAGGACGAGCAGCGCGTGCTCCCCGGGGCGCTCCCGCACGCTGAACAGCGCGCCGCGCACGGGGAGTTCGTTCCTCAGGTCGAAGCCGTGCCGGGCGGCCTCGTCGATCGCGGCGGGCACCTCGCCCTCGGGGAGAGTGAGGTGGCGGAACGGGGGCCGTGCGTCGATCCCGTGCAGCACACGCCGCACCGGGGCGCCGTCGGCCTCGTCGAAGACGGTGCGGAGCACCTCGTGCCGGGCGACGACGTCCCCGAGGGCGTCGGCGAGCGCGTCCGGGTCGACCGCGCCCCGCAGCCGCACCAGCATGGGCAGGTTGTACGCGGCGCCGGAGCCGAGCCGGTCGAGGAACCACAGCCGGTGCTGGGCGTGCGAGACGGGGAGCGGCGCCGGGGCGTCGCCGTTCGGCGGGTCGGCGGCGGGCGCGGGGGACTTGGCGGCACCGTCGACGTGCGGCGCGAGCCGGGCCGGCGTGGCCGCCTCGAAGAACGTCCGCAGATCGACCTCGGCGCCGAGCCTCGCGTGCACGCGCCCGAGCACACGCGCGGCCAGCAGGGAGTGCCCGCCGAGCGCGAAGAAGTCGTCGTGGGCGCCGACACCGGGCACCCCGAGAACCTGGGCGAACAGCTCACACAGCACACGCACGGTCTCGCTCCGCGGATCGCCTTCGGCGGCACCGCCCGCGCCCCGAAGGGGCACGGGGAACGGCGCGACCGGCCACGACGGCGCGGCAGCCGACCGATGCCCTGTCGCGGCAGTGATCCCGGCCAGTACCGGAGCCGCAGGCAGCGCCCGCCTGTCCAGCTTGCCGCTCGCCGTCAGGGGCAGCGCGTCCAGCGGCACGAAGGCCGCCGGGACCAGGAAGTCGGGGAGGAGGCTTTCGGCGTGGGAGCGCAGCTCGCCCTCCGACGGCGGCTGTTCGCCGCCCGCGCCCGGTACGACGTACGCGATGAGCTGCCGCTCGCCGTCCGGGCCCTCGGGAGTGACCAGGACGGCGGCGCGGTCGACTCCGGGGTGGCGGGTCAGGACGTTCTCGACCTCGCCCGGCTCCACCCGGAAGCCGCGGATCTTCACCTGGTCGTCGGCGCGGCCCCGGTACTCGAAGGTGCCGTCGGGGCGCCGCAGCGCCAGGTCGCCGGTGCGGTACATGCGGGAGCCCGGCGCGCCGTACGGATCGGCGACGAACCGTTCCGCCGTGAGCGGCGCCGCGCAGTAGCCGCGCGCCACGCCCGCCCCCGCGGCGTACAGTTCGCCCGTCTCGCCGTCGGCGACCCGGGCGAGCTGCTCGTCGAGGACGTACAGCCGCTTGCCCGCGAGCGGACGGCCGACCGGGACGGGACGCCCCTCGCGCACGTCGTCCGGCGTGATCGGGTGGACGGTGAGGAAGACCATGCACTCGACGGGTCCGTAGCCGTTGCCGAGCCGCAGCTCGGGCCGGCGCTCCAGGGCGCGCGCCACGTGCGGGGGCGACAACGCCTCGCCGCCGACGATCAGTTCGCGCAGGCCATCGATGGCGCGCGGGTACTCGTCGACGATCACGTTGAAGAGGGAGCCGGACAGGTACAGGGACGTGACGCCGTGCGCGGCGACGAGCCGCGCGATCACCACGGGGTCGGGCCGCCGCCCGGGGTGCAGCACGCAGGTCCCGCCGTTCACCAGCGGCCCCCACAGCTCCATCGCGAACGCGTCCCAGGACACGGGCGCGCACTGCAGCCACACCGCGCCGGGCCCGAAGGAGGCGAAGTCCTGGCCGGTCAGCGTGGCGGTGACGGCGTGGTGCGGGGCGACGATGCCCTTGGGGCGCCCGGTCGATCCGGACGTGAACATCACGCACGCGACGTCACCGGGCTCCGCCCGCACCGCTCCGCGCGCGAACGGCCGTGCGTGGACGGCGTCTTCGACGTACAGCGAGGAGCCCAGCGGCTCCGGCTCGGCGCCCCTGCGGGAGAGCACCGCCGCGATCCCCGCGTCGGCCGCCATCCCGCGCAGCCGCCCGGCGGGGAAGCCGGGGTCGAGCATCGCGTACCCGGCGCCCGCCTTGAGCGTGCCGAGGAGCGCCACGGCCATCTCGACGGAGCGCTCCAGGTACACCCCGACGATGTCGCCGCGCACCACTCCGCGCGCGGCGAGCAGGCCCGCCAACCGGTCGGCGCGGGCGTCGAGTTCGGCGTAGGTCAGCCGTTCGTCCTCGTACACGAGGGCCGTCGCGTCGGGCGTCCGCGCCGCCTGCGCCTCGAACAGCTCATGCACGCACCGCGTCATCCTTCTCACCGCCCTTGCGCTCGGACTCGCCGTCGGCGTCGATGTCCGGGAGGAGTACGTCGATCTGCCTGATGGAGCGGCTCGCCAGGCCCCAGAGCGCGACCGCGAGGCCCGCGACACCGGCGAGGAAGAGCATTCCGGCCATGCCGCTGCCCGGTTCGTCGCCGAAGACCGGGCCGAGCAGCGCGAAGGCGCCGGCCCCGTCGGCGGCCTGCGGCTCGAAGACGCCGTCGGCGAGCGGACCCGACACGGCCGTGGCGAGCGGCACGGAGATCTGCGAGAGGAACATCACCGCGCCGAAGACCCGGCCCTGCCACTCCTGGGGCACCTTGGTCTGCACGATGCCCTGCATCGAGGCGTTGACGACGGTCATGAGCAGCGAGCCGACCAGCATGGCCGCGCACCAGCCGACGACGCCGCCGACCAGGGCCATGCCGATCTGGGCGGACAGGCACATGCCGACGATGCCGAGCATCATGCCCCGGCCGCGGTTCCGCGGCCCGCCCCAGGCGGCCATCAGCAGACCGCCGACGACTCCGCCGACGCCGATCGCGCTGTTCACCGCGGCGAGCGCGCCGTTGCCGGACTTGAGCAGGACCATGGGCTGGATGACGGCGAAGCCGAACACCATGACGAGGTTGACCGTGCAGAAGTTCACGGTCATGTCGCGCAGGCTCGCGTACGTGAAGAGATAGCGCAGCCCCTCGACGGCCTCCGCGACGATCTTCGTACGCGGCGCGCCGCCGCCCTCGGGGACCTTGTCGCCCTTCATCCGTACGACGCGGATGCCGATGAGCGCGAAGGCGTAGCTCAGCAGATCGATCACGAGGACGGCGCCGATGCCCGACAGGGCGACCATGATGCCGCCGAGCGCGGGGCCGCAGATCCCCGCGGCGCTGCGGGCGCCCGCCAACAGGCCGTTGGCGCGGCCCAGTTGGTCCTTGCGCACCAGGAGGGGCACGGCGGCGGTGAGCGCGGGCAGCTGGAAGGCGGCACAGATGCCGAGCAGGACGGTCGCCGGGTAGACCTGCCACGGCTCCAGGCCGCCGCCGAAGAAGTGCACGAGGGTGAGCAGGCCGACGGTGACGAATCCGCCCACGTCCGCGATCTGCAGCGCGGACCGTTTGCGGATGCGGTCGATTATCGCGCCCGCGAAGGGGCTGAACAGGGCCTGCGGAAGCAGGGCGCAGAGTGACAGAGCCGTGACGGCGGTCGCCTGCTCACCGGTGGACCAGACCTCGATGATGAAAGCGAATCTGAGAACGGCGCTTCCGACCAGTGAGACGGCCTGTCCCGACCAGACGAGCAGCAAGGGACCGGCGCCCGCAAAGCGCCCCGGCCGCCCGCTTTCACCGCTCCCGGCCCCGGCCACGCCTCGCGATTCCGCTTTTCCTTCTCTTCTTTCGCGGCCGTTCACGTCAGGAGCCTGATATCAGGCTCGCGGGACGCATATCCGTCCAGTTCCCTTCGACATGGGCCAGGCAATCCGCCCGTGAACTCGCCTCTTGCACGACGGTCCAGCCAGGGGGCACATCAAGCCCCGCGGGCCAGATCGAGTGCTGATTCTCTGCGTTCACGAGGACAACATATTGCGCACCATCATCTTCAAAGGGATTGCTGGCCATTTACCTTAAACCCTCCAGAAATCCTAAAGAATCCCATTGCGTCCGCAGGGATCATTGCCCGGAGGGTCTAATTCCATCAAGCAATTGTGACATGGATCACAAGACGTAAAAGGCCAAGACAGTGCGATATGACCGAATTCTGTCGGGGCCGAATCAAGCCACTTGTGAGAGGCGCTCTTGACCGCACTCCACGCCACCGGCACCGCGCTTTGCAATTTGCCGACAGGCGTCAAGCGGTTTTCCCGCGTCTACGCCGAAGCGCGCCGCTTGGCCGTGGTCTTCTTCGCGGCTGCGGTCTTCTTCGTGGTGGCGGTCTTCTTCCGCGTCGCCGCCTTCTTGGCGGTCGACTTGGCGGTCGGCTTCGCGGTCGACTTCGCGGTCGACTTCTTGGCGGAGGCGCTCTCCTTCTTCGCCGAGGCCGAGGCCGACGTCGACTTCTTGCCACCCACCTGCTTGGGCGCCGCGGGCGCCGACGTCTTCCTGGTGCGCCCGCCACGGCCCTTGAGGGGGGTCACTTCGGCCACGTCGCCGCCCGCGCCGCCCGCATCGCCCTCCGCGTTCTCGCCGCGCGCCGTGCGGGCCGCGCGGACGCTGTTCTCCAGGGCGGCCATCAGGTCGATGACCTTGCCGCCGCCCGACTCGGCCGCAGGGGACTTCTCCTCGGGGGCCGTGCCCTCGGCCTTGGCGGCGACGAGCTCCTCGACCGCCTCGCGGTAGTCGTCGTGGAGCGTGGAGATGTCGACCTCACCGAGGGTGTCCATCAGGGCGTCCGCCAGGTCGAGTTCGGCGTCGCGCACGGTGACGTGGGAGTCCGGGGCCACACCCTCGGGCTCGCGGATCTCGTCCGGCCACAGCAGCCCGTGCATGGCGATCACGTCGTCGACCACCCGCAGCATGCCGAGCCGCTCCTTGCCCCGGAGCGCGAACTTGGCGATGGCCACCTTCTTGCTCCGCTTGAGCGCCTCGCGCAGCAGGGTGTAGGGCTTGGCGGCGGGGACGCCGTTCGCCGAGAGGTAGTACGCGGTGTCCATCTGCAGCGGGTCGATGCGGTCCGCGGGCACGAAGGAGACGATCTCGATCGTCCTCGCGGTCGGGATCGGCAGCGCGGCCAGGTCCTCGTCCGTGATCGGGATGATCGAGCCGTCCGCGTCCTCGTACCCCTTGCCGATCTCCGCCGACGTCACCTCGCGGTCCTCCAGCTCGCACACCTTGCGGTAGCGGATGCGGCCGCCGTCCTCCGTGTGGATCTGGCGGAAGGAGATCGAGTGGTTCTCGGTGGCGTTCACGAGCTTGATCGGGATGCTGACCAGGCCGAAGGAGATCGCACCGTTCCATATGGATCGCACGTCCGGCACCTCTCGCTGGGATGGGGGCGGGAATGGGGGCGGTCGGTTTGTACCGTTTTATGGGACTCTCATCGTATGACGCCGATCACAGAGGTGGAGGGGCGGCGGCTCGCGCTCAGCAATCTGGAGAAGGTCCTGTATCCCGCGAGCGGCTTCACCAAGGGCGAGCTGCTGCACTACTACGCGAGCACGGCCGACGCGCTGCTCCCACACCTCCGCGACCGGCCCGTCTCCTTCCTGCGCTACCCCGACGGCCCCGACGGCCAGCGGTTCTTCACCAAGAACGTGCCGCCGGGAACCCCCGACTGGGTGCGGACCGCCGAGGTGCCGCGCTCCGACAAGATCGCGCGCCAGGTCCTCGTACAGGACCTGCCCAGCCTGATGTGGGCGGCCAATCTGGTCACCGAGTTCCATACGCCGCAGTGGCGGGCGGACGCCCCGAGGCAGGCCGACCGGCTGGTGCTCGACCTGGACCCCGGCCCCCCGGCCACCGTCGTGGAGTGCTGCCGGGCGGCGCTCCACCTGCGGGAACGGATGGCGGCCGACGGGCTCCACGTGTACGCCAAGACATCGGGGAGCAAGGGGCTGCACCTGCTCGTCCCGCTGGAGCCGACGCCCTCCGAACGGGTCACCGCGTACGCCAGGGAGCTGGCCGTCGAGGCCGAGCGGGAGCTGCCCGCCCTCGTCGTACACCGCATGACGCGCAGCCTGCGCCCCGGCAAGGTCTTCGTCGACTTCAGCCAGAACGCGGCCGCGAAGACCACCGCGACGCCCTACACGCTGCGGGCCCGCCCCGAGCCGACCGTCTCCACCCCGGTGACGTGGGAGGAGGTCGAGGGCTGCGCCGACCCCGGGCAGCTGGTGTTCACCGCCGGCGACATCGCGCCCCGGCTGCGGCGCCACGGCGATCTGCTCTCCCCCCTCTTCGACGCCGGCCTGGCACGGCCGCTGCCCTCCGGAGCCGCGCGGTGAGCCCGCCCCGGCCGGTGCGGGTCGCCCTCGCCGAGGCCGTGAGCGCGCTGCCGGAGGGGGACGGCTGGGCCTACGAGCCCAAGTTCGACGGGCACCGGCTGGTCGTCCACCGGGCGGCGGACGGCCGGGTGACGCTGCAGGCGCGGTCCGGGCGCCTGGTCACGACCGCGTTCCCCGACCTCGCCGACGCGGCGGCCCTGCTGCCCGCGGGCACGACCCTGGACGGCGAGGTCGTGGTGTGGACGGGCGGGCGCGTCGACTTCGCGGCCGTGCAGCGGCGGGCCGCGGCCACCCGCGCGCGGGCCGCCGCCCTCGCGCGGACCCTGCCCGCTTCGTACGCCGCCTTCGACCTGCTCGCCGAGGCCGGCGACGACATCCGCGGCTTGCCCTACGAGGAGCGGCGGGCCCGCCTCGTACGACTCCTCGGACCGCTCGGGCCTCCCCTCCAGGCGGTCCCGTCGACGACCGACCGCGACACCGCCCTGACCTGGTACGAGACGCTGCCGGCGACCGGCGTCGAGGGCCTGGTGATCAAGCGGCTCGACGGGGCGTACCGGGGCGGCACGCGCGCGTGGCTGAAGCTGCGGCACAGCGACACCCGGGACGCGGTGGTGGTCGGCTGCACGGGGAACCCGGCGCGGCCCCAGGCCCTGGTCCTCGTGCTGCCCGGGGACGGCACCCCGGTGGTGTCGTCACCGCTGTCCCCCGCGATGCGGTCGGCCGCGGCGGGGGCGCTGCCGCCGCCTGCGGGCGAGGGCGTCGCGACGGCGATCGGCATCGGCGAGGTCACCTACGCGGCGCTGCCCGCGGAGCCGGTGGTCCTCGTCGAGGTGCGGCAGAACACGACGCGGCACGCGACGGCGGTCGTGGTGCGTTTCCGGTAGGAACCCGCCGGCCGTACGCGCTGTGACCGGCATCACCATTAATCAAGTTTGACTAGCCGAGTTTTTCGGCATACCTTCCCTGTCAGTAGTCAAACTTGATGAATCACCGAAGCCCCCGAACGACGAGGAGAGCGCGTTGACCTTCCTTCCCGAGACCGGATACGTCCCGACCGCCGAGGACCGCGCGAGCCTGGACGCCTGGTTCGCCGAGTACGACGCGCACAGCGCGAAGCGCGACGTCGAGCGCATGGCCGACCTGGCCGTCTTCCCGCTCAACCTGGTCAGCGACGACTCCACGGGCGACGGGCGGGCGGCGCAGTGGGACCGCGAGCAGTTCGTGGCGACGATGACGCACGTGATGGGCGACGGGAGCGCGGACATCACCTTCGAGTCCACACGCACGCCCGTCTTCCTCTCCCCCGCGATGGCCGTCGTCTTCACCGACTCGGTGATGACGGCGAACGGCGAGACGCAGCAGCTGCGCTACGCCGACATCCTGATCAGGCGCGGCGGGTCCTGGGCCTTCCAGACCATGATCCAAGGCGGCTGGGGCGACAACCTGTAGCCGGACCCCCGCTCAGACCCGCCGCCAGGTGTGGCGGTCCCTGGCCAGTGCGTGCAGGGCCTCCACATCGGCCGGTTTCAGTACCCCGCCGAGGCGGGCCAGAGCCGGCAGGTCGCCCTCGCGCAGCACTCTCACGTCGCGCGGGGGCGCCGCCACGTCCAGGTCCGCGACCCCCGTCCCGGCCAGCGCGAGGACGGGGCGGACCTCCGCCGTGAGCGCGAAGGAGGCACGGCCCGCGTCCGAGCGGATCGTGCGCAGCAGGGGCACGGGCTCGCCGCGGCCGACCGTGACCATCGGGTCGGCGATGCGCACCCGCTGCTTGCGGACGGCGAGGGTGCCCACGCAGAACAGGCCACCGGGGCCGATCAGCAGATGGTGGATGCGGGCGCCGCCGGGCAGCGGCAGGGAGTGCAGCACGCGCCAGCCCGCGCCCTCGAGCCCGTCCAGGGCGTCACCGACCGTCTCCTCGGCGGCGAGCGCCCGGTGCCGGGGGTCGGCGCGCAGCCTGCGGGCGGGGACGGGGTCGCGTTCGAGGGCGATCCTGAGGGCCTCGCCGGGGCGGTTCGGGGCGAGGTCGTCGTCCGGGTGGAGCGCCATGCGGGCCAGTTCGACGGGGGTGGGGACCGGCGGCGGGCCCACCGTGACCTGGCCGGTGAGGAAGGGCGCGAGGGCGTCGAGGACGTCCGCCTCGCGCTCCTCGCTGAGCAGATTGACGCGGGACGCGTCGCGGTCGTACCACGCCACGTTCCTGCCGTCCGTGAGGCACACGTACAACCGCTCCTGCCCGTGCCGCCAGGTCGGTACGACGCGCAGTCCACTCATGCCGCATCACCCCCCGACCATGGGAACAGCCCTCGCGCTCCCGGGGCAAGAACCCGGTCGCGGCGGAAGGAAGTTGGGGCGTCTTTGCGCCGGTTCCACCGGTCCAGGAGTGAAGTCCCTCCGATCCCGTAACGGCACTGCCTGCACAGCTATGGCGCGCTGTTACATAGCCGCCGAATCGCCGCAATAGCGGACATCTAACTTCGTAGCTGTCCCCCCGATCGCACCGGAGCGACCAGCCGCCCGACCGTAAGGAACCTCCCGTGAGCACCAACAGCCGCCACACCGTCCTCCGTACCGCCGCCGTCTCCGCCCTCGTCGGCGGGGCGCTGCTCGTCCCGGCCGCGGGCGCCTTCGCGTCGGACTCGCCCGCGCCCGAGCCCACGGCGTCGCAGAGCCAGAGCCCGGCCACGGGCCAGAAGCCCACGGAGAAGCCGACGCAGAAGCCCGGGGCGGAGGTCTACGAGGTCACCCTCGGCAACGGCGCGAAGGCGAAGATCCAGAACCGCGGCGGCTCGTACGTCGCGACGATCACCGTGAACGGCAAGCAGATCGCCACCCTCTCCTCCACCCACTCGACGGTCACCTCGGGCGGCGTGCGCTACGAGCTGTACCCCTCCAACGGGCACATCGGCATCACGTACCTGAAGGGCAAGGACGGCAAGGACCAGAAGGTCACCCCGCAGCCGAAGAACGACCAGAAGCAGCAGCACCGCACCGGCGACAAGACCGTCACCCCCAAGGGCGGCGTCAAGGCGGGCGCCGAGGGCGTGCGCACCGCGGGCGACCCGGCGTTCCTGGTGGCCGGCGGCGGCATGGCTGCGGCCGGTGCCGCGGGTCTCGGCTTCGCGATGCTGCGCCGCGGCCGCACGGACGCCTGATGTTCCTGGGGCTCCGCCCCAGACCCCGCTCCTCAAACGCCGGAGGGGCTGATGTTCGGCCCCCCTCTCCCCTCAGGAGTCCCTGTGCGCACCCCCACCGACTTCGAGCCCGCCCCCGCCGAGACCCCCGCCGGGCAGCGTCGCCACACCACGCGCCTCGCGGCCTCCGCGGCCCTGGTCGCGACTCTCGGCATCGGCCTGATCGCCTGCGGCCAGGGCGGCAGGAGCGGCGACCCCGCGCCCGACGTGAAGGTGCACAACGCCGCCACCACGCAGGCCAAGCAGGCCGTCGCCCCGCTCAAGGCGTCCAAGCCGACCGGCCTGCGGATCCCCTCGGCGGACGTGAACGCCACGTCGATGCTCGACCTGAGCGTGGGCGCGGACCACGAGCTCCAGGTGCCGCCGGTCGACAAGGCGGACGAGCCCGGCTGGTGGACCGGCGGGGTCACACCCGGCGAGAAGGGCCCCGCCGTGATCGTCGCGCACTACGACACCGCGAACGGTCCCGCGCTGATGAGGAACGTCGCGAAGGTCAAGGTCGGCGACGCCGTCGAGGTCCCGCGCGCGGACGGCAGCACGGCGACGTTCAGGGTCCGGGAGATCCAGCAGGTCGACAAGAAGGACTTCCCCACCAATAAGGTGTACGGGGCGACCGACCGACCCGAACTGCGCCTGCTGACCTGCGGCGGGCCGATCGTGGGCGGTCACCGCTCGGACAACATCATTCTCTACGCCGACCTGGTGTCGTGACAACAGGCCTGGTGACACGACAGGCCGCACCCCGCGGCAGGCAGGAGTGCAGTGAACCGCAGCCGGCTCGCGCTCGCCGCCGCCTTCACCGTGACCGCCGCGCTCCTGGCGGGCGGCTGCGGCGATCCCGGCGGGCTGCGGAGCGCCGGTGCGACACCGACCGCCGAGGGGCCGACCCGCCTCTGGCCCGACCTGCCGCCGCCGTCCGCGCCCGCCGAGGACTACGGCGCCATAGAGAGCGTGAAGGTCACGGGCGTGCGGGTGCCCGGCGGTGATCTGCACAAGGTGAACCCGGTCGACGTGGTCCGCGCGGACTTCGACGAGAACCCGGGGACGTACGAACCCTCCGACTCCGCCTACCAGGAGACCCTGGCACGGCTGGAGAACTGCGCCGCCGAGGACTCCGGCACGAAGGAGAAGTGCCCGGTCCTCGAGGCGTACTACCGCGATCTGACCGGCGACGGCAAGGACGACCTGATCGTCGGCGTCTCCACCCCGGACGACAACCTCGACATCCGCGTCTACGCCGAGGAGGGGCGGCAGCTGACGCAGATCATGGAGATGAGCGACGCCGTCCTCGGCGTCGAGCTCGCAGGCCGTGACCTGATCATCCGCGCCGTCTCCAGCCTGCCGGGGTACGAGTACCACACGGTGTGGTCCTGGGACGCGCACCAGAAGGCGATGCTGCCCACCAGCGACGAGATCGTCCGCTCCAAGAACGCGCCCCGCCCCAAGTCGCCGCGGCCCTCCCCCGCGAGGCCCTCGGAGAGCGCGACGGGCGGTGCCCGATGAGCCACCGGCAGCCGCGCAGGCCGCGGCTTCCCGCCTGGACGGCGACGCTCACCTGGAAGGCCGCCGTCTTCATCACCGTCATGTGCTGCGCGCTCGCCGCGCTGCTCGGCGCGCTCGTGCACGTCTCGGTGACCAACCAGACCGTGGGCCAGGCCCGCGAGCGCGCCCTCTCCCACCTCGAGGAGGTCACCGAGCGGTACGAGGCGGGCGACCGGCTCGGCCCCGGCGCGGGCGTCGACCCGCCGGGCCTGCCCGACAGCCTGCGCGACCTCGCGGTGAGCGGGCAGCGCGCCACGATGGTCGCCGCGCACGAGTCCCGGCCGACGATGTGGGCCGCCGGGCCCGCCGACGGGGGCCGGGCCATCGCCGTCCAGGTCGACTACGCCCAGGGCGCCCGCACCATCGACGGGCTCGACCGCGCGATCCTCGGCTCGTCGGTGCTCGCGATCGGCGCGACGCTGCTCGTCGGCGCGTTCGCGGTGACGCGCGTGACCCGGCGCCTCCACCAGACGGCGCAGGTCGCGCGGCGGATCAGCGCGGGCGACCTGGACGCGCGCGTCAACGACCCGCACTCCGGGCCGCAGGCCGAGGGACCGGTCCGGCACCAGGACGAGGTCGCGGCGGTCGCGGGCGCCCTGGACACGATGGCGTCCTCGCTGCAGGGCAAGCTCCTGAGCGAGCAGCGGTTCACCGCGGACGTGGCGCACGAGCTGCGCACCCCGCTGACCGGTCTGCACGCGGCGGCCGAGCTGCTGCCGCCGGGGCGGCCGACCGAGCTGGTGCGGGACCGCGTCGCCGCGCTGCGCACGCTCACCGAGGACCTCCTGGAGATCTCCCGGCTCGACGCGAAGAGCGAGCGGGTGGACCTGGACGCCCATCACCTCGCTCCACTGGCGGAGCGGGTCGTACGTTCTTCCGGGGAGGGCACGGAGCTGGTCGTCGTGCGTGACGTCTGCGTGGAGACCGACCGGCGGCGACTGGAGCGGGTGCTCGGGAATCTCGTGGCCAATGCCCAGAAGCACGGGCGGGCGCCGGTGCTCGTGACCGTCGACGGGCCCGTGGTCACCGTGCGGGATCACGGTGACGGGTATCCGGAGTATCTGGTGGAGCACGGTCCTCAGCGGTTCCGTACCGAGGGGACGACCAAGGGGCATGGCCTTGGGCTGACGATCGCGCTCGGGCAGGCGGCGGTTCTCGGGGCGCGGCTCAGCTTTGCCAACGCGGAGGACGGTGGGGCGGTGGCCACGTTGCGGCTGCCGTACGAGGAACCGCCAGAGGGTGAAGCCCCGTAAGGGGCGCGGGGAGCCGCGCGACCAGCCACGACTGACCCGCAGACTCCAGTCCGGACCGCTGAGAACGGAACGTGTGCCTTTGCGTGCGCACCGTGCCCCTTTTAGGGTGAATCGCGGCTTTCCTACCGCCGCACCCCTTCCCCGAGGAGGCCCCATGTCCCTGCGGACCGCCACCACCCGGCTCGGCATAGTCGCCGCCGGCGGCGCCCTCACCGCTCTCGCCGCCGCCGGTCCCGCCCTCGCCCTGGACGACGCCAACAACCACCCGCCCGTCTACAAGGGCCGCGTCACCGCCAAGACCGGACTCCTGCTCCGCGACGCCCCCACCCGCGGCAGCAAGGTGATCCGCAGCGAGCCCCACGGCAAGGTCGTCACCATCTTCTGCAAGACGACCGGCGACCACGTGGGCCGCAACAACCTCTGGTACCTGCTCACCGACGGCACCTGGGCCTGGGGCGCCGCGCACTACATCGCCAACATCGGGCAGGCGCCGCGCTGGTGCTGACGACCTCATCGCCCCGCATGGCCGACATAGTCGACATAAGCGGACTTTAGGGCCGGTTGCTTGCTACGTTCCCGGCATGACCGGAACAAGCACGGGCTCCGCACCTCCCGCGGTCCCCGCCGTCCGCGTCCCCAAGCGCCGTGGCACCGAGCTCGCCCTGCTCGTCGTCGCCGTCCTCCTCTCCGTGTACGGCTACTGCGACGTCGGCCTCGCCAGGAACGGCACCGTCCCGCCCGGCGCCGCCGGTTACGGCGCCGGGCTCGGTGTGCTCGCCCTCGTCGCGCACCTCGTCGTCCGCTTCCGCGCCCCGTACGCCGATCCGCTGCTGCTGCCCATCGCGGTACTCCTCAACGGCCTCGGGCTCGTGCTCATCTACCGGCTCGACCTGGAGACCCCGCACGACGAGGCCGCGCCCACCCAGCTGATCTGGTCGACCATCGGCGTGGCCCTGTTCATCGCCGTCGTCCTCTTCCTGCGCGACCACCGCGTGCTCCAGCGCTACGCCTACCTCTCCGTCGTCACCGCGCTGATCCTGATGATCGTGCCGATCTTCTTCCCCGCGGTGAACGGCGCCCGCATCTGGATCAGGATCGGCGGATTCTCCATCCAGCCCGGCGAGTTCGCCAAGATCCTGCTCGCGGTCTTCTTCGCCAGCTATCTCGCGGCCAACCGCAACGCCCTCGCCTTCACCGGCCGCACCCTGTGGAGGTTCAGGCGGCTGCAGCTGCCCACCGGGCGCGTGCTCGGGCCCATCGTCGCCATCTGGCTGCTGAGCGTGGGGGTGCTCGTCCTGGAGCGCGATCTCGGCACCTCGCTGCTCTTCTTCGGGCTCTTCGTGATCCTGCTGTACGTCGCCACGGGCCGCATCGGATGGATCGCGGTCGGCCTGCTGCTCGCCGGGCTCGGCGCGTTCGCGGTCGGCTCCCTCGAACCGCACGTGCACAGCCGGGTCGAGGACTGGCTGCATCCGTTCGCGTCCATCGACGCGGGGCAGGGACCCAACCAACTCGCCCAGTCCCTCTTCGCGTTCGCGGCCGGCGGGATGCTCGGCACCGGGCTCGGGCTCGGGCACTCCGTCCTCATCGGCTTCGCCGCGAAGTCCGACTTCATCCTGGCGACGGCGGGCGAGGAGCTGGGCCTCACCGGGCTCTGCGCGATCTTCCTGCTCTACGCCCTGCTCGTGGAGCGCGGCTACCGCGCGGGGCTCGCCCTGCGCGACCCCTTCGGGCGGCTGCTCGCGGTCGGGCTCGCCTCGATCGTCGCCCTGCAGGTCTTCGTGATCGCCGGTGGCGTCATGGGTCTCATCCCGCTCACCGGCATGGCGATGCCGTTCCTCGCGCAGGGCGGCTCGTCCGTCGTCACCAACTGGATCATCGTGGCGCTGCTGATCCGGGTCAGCGACTCGGCGCGCAGCCAGCCCGTCGGTGAGGAGGCCACGTGACCAGGTACATCCGGCACGCCGCCGCGTTCTGCGCGCTGCTGCTCATCGCCCTGCTCGTCAACGCCACCCGCGTCCAGGTCGTCGAGTCCGAGTCCCTCGACGACAACCCCGCCAACCGGCGCAACGCCATCGTCCGCTTCGGCCAGCCGCGCGGCGACATCATGGTCGACGGCCGCGCGGTCACCGGGTCCAAGGACACCGGCGAGCAGCTCCGCTACGAACGGACGTACACGAACGGGCCGTTGTACGCGCCGGTGACCGGCTTCGCCTCGCAGGTGTACGGCACGACCTTCCTGGAGAACGCCGAGGACGACATCCTCTCCGGCACCGACCCGATGCTCGCCCCGCTCCCCTTGTGGAACGACATCACACGCGCCCAGAACCCCGGCGGCAAGGTCGAGACCACCATCAAGGCGGCGGTGCAGCAGGCCGCGTACACGGGACTCGGCGGCAAGAAGGGCGCGGTCGCCGCCGTCGAGCCGTCGACGGGCAAGATCCTCGCGCTGGTCAGCACGCCCTCGTACGACCCCGAGCGGCTCTCCGGCACCGGCCGGTCCGTCGCGGACGCCTGGGCGGAGCTCAACGACAGCGCCGACAAGCCGATGCTGAACCGCGCGATCCGCCAGACGTATCCGCCCGGGTCGACGTTCAAGGTGGTCACGGCCGCCGCGGCGCTCGACAAAGGCGTGGTGACGGACATCGACGCGGCGACCAGATCCCCCAATCCGTACACGCTCCCCGGCACCACCACGCAGCTGACCAACGAGGTGGACGGCTGCACCGACGCGACCCTGCGCTACGCCTTCGAGTGGTCCTGCAACACGGTCTTCGCCAAGCTCGGCGTCGACACGGGGCTCGGCTCGATGGCGGGCACGGCGAAGAACTTCGGCTTCAACGACGACGGCCTGAGGATCCCCTCGTCCGTCTCCGCCAGCAACTTCGACACGTCCATGGACGACGCGCAGCTCGCGCTCTCCTCCATCGGGCAGTACGACACCCGGACGACCCCGCTGCAGATGGCGATGGTCTCGGCGGCCGTCGCGAACGGCGGCTCGGTCAAGTCGCCCTACCTGGTGGACAGGACGACCACGGACGACGGCGACGTGGTCGACACCACCGGATCCAAGTCCCTGCACCAGGCGATGAATCCGGGCACGGCGGTGCAGCTGCGCGAGATGATGACGGACGTCGTCGAGGAGGGCACGGGGACGAACGCGGCGATCCCCGGCGTGACGGTGGGCGGCAAGACGGGCACCGCCCAGCACGGCATCGACAACTCCGGTACGCCGTACGCCTGGTTCATCTCCTGGGCGCAGGCCGACGGCGACCCGGAGCCCTCGGTGGCGGTCGCGGTGGTGGTCGAGGACGCCTCGGCCGACCGGGGCGACATCAGCGGCGGCGGCAGCGCGGCACCGATCGCGAAGTCCGTGATGGAGGCGGCCATCAGCGCCGGTCGGACCACGCGGCCCTGACCCCGCTCAGCCCGCCCCGCCGGACGCGATGGCGTCCCGCACCTCCGCGACGCGCTCGCGCTCCTCGGCCGCGAAGCGCTCGGCGTCCAGCTTCTCGGCGATCTCCTCGTCCTGCGCCATGAGCTGGTCGAGACTGGCGTCGCCCATCGCGAAGACGCCCATGTCGACGTAGGCCTGCTGCAGGCGCTTGCCCCACAGGCCGATGTCCTTGACGCACGGGACGATGCGGGAGAACAGCAACCGCCTGAAGAGCGCGAGGAACTCGGACTGCTCGCTGTACTCCTCCGCCTGCGCCTTGGGGATGCCGAAGTTCTCCAGGACCTCGACGCCGCGCAGCCGGTCGCGCATCAAGTAGCAGCCCTCGATGACGAATTCCTCGCGCTCGCGCAGCTCCGCGTCCGTGAGCTGCTTGTAGTGGTCGCGCAGGGCCATCCGACCGAAGGCCACGTGCCGGGCCTCGTCCTGCATGACGTACGCCAGGATCTGTTGGGGCAGCGGCTTGTCCGTGGTGTCGCGGATCATGCCGAAGGCCGCGAGCGCGAGGCCCTCGATCAGGACCTGCATGCCGAGGTAGGGCATGTCCCAGCGGGAGTCGCGCAGCGTGTCGCCCAGCAGGGACTGGAGGTTGTCGTTGATCGGGTAGAGCATCCCGATCTTCTCGTGCAGAAAGCGGCCGTAGATCTCCGCGTGCCGCGCCTCGTCCATCGTCTGGGTCGCGGAGTAGAACTTCGCGTCCAGGTCGGGGGCGGACTCGACGATGCGCGCCGCGCACACCATCGCGCCCTGCTCGCCGTGCAGGAACTGGCTGAACTGCCAGGAGGCGTAGTGCTTGCGCAGCTCGCCCTTGTCCTTCTCGGTCATCTTCGCCCAGTGGGGCGTGCCGTGGAGCGACAGCGACTCGTCGGGGGTGCCGAGGGGGTCGAGCGGGTCGACCTCCAGGTCCCAGTCGATGCGCTTGGCGCCGTCCCACTGCTTGTCCTTGCCCTTCTGGTACAGGGCGAGGAGACGGTCGCGCCCTTCGTCGTACTCCCAGCCGAGGCGGGCCGAACCGGCCGACGGAACTTGCCAGTTGGGCTCACCAGGGGGCCTGGTGTAAAGCTCATACGTCGACATGACGGCAGGCTCACACGTTACTGGACAGGCGGTCAACAAGTCGTGCGCAAGGGATTGACGGCCTTGCTGACAGGCAGTCTCATAAGAAGTGACCGCCGGTAACCCGCGACAAGGCAGGGACAGTCATGACGACCGTGACGGAAGACCTCTCGACCGAAGGCCTGCGGGACGCGCTCGGACTGCTCAAGGACCGGGAGCAGGTCGCCCTGCGGCTTCTGGAGTCCTCCGCCAAGCACTCCTTCGACCCCGACAAGGAGCTCGACTGGGACGCCCCGGTCGAGGAGGGCAAGTGGTTCTGGCCGCCGGAGCTCGTCTCCCTCTACGACACCCCGATGTGGAAGCGGATGTCGCAGGAGCACAGGCTCGACCTCGCCCGGCACGAAGCGGCCTCCCTCGCCTCGCTCGGCATCTGGTTCGAGATCATCCTGATGCAGCTCCTCGTGCGCCACATCTACGACAAGTCCGTGACCAGCGCCCATGTGCGGTACGCACTCACCGAGATCGCCGACGAGTGCCGGCACTCGATGATGTTCGGGCGGATGATCCAGAAGGGCGGGGCCCCCACGTACCCCGTCACGCGCCTCAACCACAACCTCGCGCGCGTCCTGAAGACGGTCTCCACGACCCCCGGCTCCTTCGCCTGCACGCTGCTCGGCGAGGAGATCCTCGACTGGATGCAGCGGCTGACGTTCCCGGACGAGCGCGTCCAGACGCTGGTGCGGGGCGTGACCCGCATCCATGTCGTCGAGGAGGCACGCCATGTCCGGTACGCCCGCGAGGAGTTGCGGCGCCAGATGGTCACCGCGCCTGCCTGGGAACGCCAGTTGACCCGCCTCAGCTGCGGTGAGGCGGCCCGCGTCTTCTCCATCGCCTTCGTGAACCCCGAGGTCTACACGAACGTCGGGCTCGACCGTCGGGAGGCGGTCGCGCAGGTGAAGGCGAGCGGGCACCGCAGGGAGGTCATGCAGACGGGGGCGAAGCGGTTGACGGACTTCCTGGACGACATCGGTGTGATGCGGGGGGTCGGGCGACGGCTTTGGCGGTCTTCGGGGTTGTTGGCCTGAGTTCTTCGGCCGCGGGTTGTGTGTGGTTGATCGCGCCCACGCGGCGGAGCCGCATATGTCACAGCCTCGCGCCCCTGACGGGGCACACCCCGCGTTACGCTGCGAGGCATGACCTCGCCTGCCACCACCCGCGCCTACCGCCGCCTCAGCGTCGAGGCGCGGCGACGGCAGTTGCTCGACTCCGCGCTGACCCTCTTCGCGCACCGCGCGCCCGAGGAAGTGAACCTCGACGACGTGGCGGAGGCCGCCGGGGTCTCGCGGCCCCTCGTGTACCGCTACTTCCCCGGCGGGAAGCAGCAGCTGTACGAGGCCGCCCTGCGCTCCGCCGCCGACGAGCTGGAGCAGTGCTTCGCCGAGCCTCCCGAGGGGCCGCTGACCCGGCGGCTCTCGCGGGCGCTCGACCGGTACCTGGCCTTCGTCGACGAGCACGACACCGGGTTCAGCGCGCTGCTCCAGGGCGGCAGCGTGGTGGAGACCTCGCGGACGACCGCCATCGTGGACGAGGTGCGGCGGGCCGCCGCCGAGCACATCCTCAGCCATCTGGACGCCGCCGTGCCGGGGCCCCGGCTGCGGATGACCGTGCGGATGTGGATCACGGCCGTCGAGGCGGCCTCGCTGATCTGGCTCGACGAGGACAAGCAGCCGCCGCTGGACGAGCTGCGGGACATGCTCGTGGAGCAGTTCATGGCCGTGCTCACGGCGACGGCGGGCCGCGATCCGCAGACGGCGCGGGTCGTACGGAGCGCGCTGGCGCTGGAGGCGCCGGACGGGCCCGTGGGCGACCTGGCGCGGCGGGTGCTGCCCGTGGTGAGCGACGCCGCGCACCTGCTGTGACACTGGGGGCGTGAAGAGCGAAGACACCCCCTTTGTCGGCGGCCCCCTGGACGGCCGGGTCCTCCCGGTCCTGCTCGGGCCGACCGGGCACCCGCCGAAGGTGTACCGCGTGCCCGTGCCCGACGACGCGGGCGGCCCGCCGACCGTCCTGGTCTACCGCCGGGTGGCCGCGGAGACCGGCAGGCGGGTCGCGCTGAGCGCGAAGTGGCGGTACGAGTTCGACGCGGAGGGGGACAACGGCGGCGGCTTGAAGTGGCCGTGGTCGAAGTCCGCCCCATAAGGGGCGCGGGGCTGTGTGAATCTGCGGCTCCGCCGCGTGGGCGCGATCAGCCACACATCACCCGCACCGCACCACACACCCCAACAAGGCAGACGCAACACCCCTCGCCGCGACGCCCCAGGACGAGTGACCTCATTGCGCCAACCGCCCACCGCCCGGAGGCGAACCCCGCGCACCGGCCGGATGCTCGCGGTGCGCGGCGGAGGGTCCGCCCCGCACCGGAGGTGATGACGAGGTGTCAGGAAGGCTGCTGCGGTGGGTGTGCACGGGGGCCGCACTCGGTTCACTGCTCGGCACCGCTCCCCCGGCGGGAGCCGTCCCCGGCCCCGGTGAGCGCCCCGTCTCCGAACTCCTCACCGACCTCCAACGCCTCTACCAGTCGGCGGAGGAGGCCACGGAGACCTACAACGCGACCGAGGAGAAACTGAAGAAGCAGCGCGCGAAGGCGGCGGAGCTCGGCAGGAGACTGGCGAAGGCCCGCGCCTCGGTACGGGACAGCCGCGGCGAGGCGGGCCGGTTCGCCCGGCAGCAGTACCAGGGCGCCTCCGGGCTCTCCCCCTACGTACGCCTGCTGCTCGCGCGCGACCCGCAGCACGCCGCCGACCAGGGCCATGTGATCCGGCGGGTGGCCGCGGGGCGCGCCGCCACCGTGCGGCGGCTCGTCGGCGGCGAGAAGAAGGCCGACGATCTCGCCGGGGCGGCGAAGAAGGCGCTGGATGCCCAAGTCGCCCTCGCCGCGCGGCAGAAGAAGCAGCGGGACGAGGTGGACGGGCAGCTCAAGGAGGTCGAGGAGCTGCTCTCGTCGCTGAGCGCGGACCAGCTGGCCGCGCTGCGGCAGGCGGAGGAGGCGGGCACGGCCGAGGCCCAGCGGCAGTTCATGGCGTCCGGCGCGCTCAGCGGCGGCCCGGCCTCGCGGGCGCCGTCACGGCAGGGCGGCACGGCGCTCGACTTCGCGGTGCGGCAGATCGGGCGTCCGTACGTGTGGGGTGCCGAGGGCCCGGACGCGTACGACTGCTCGGGTCTCACCTCCGAGGCCTGGGCGCGCGCGGGGCGCGAGATCCCCCGCACCAGCCAGGAGCAGTGGGCCGGGCTGCCCCGCATCCCGCTCTCCGAGCTGCGCCCCGGCGACCTCGTCGTCTACTTCCCCAAGGCCACGCACGTGGCGATGTACCTGGGCGACGGCATGGTCGTCCAGGCGCCGCGGCCCGGGTCCCGCGTCAAGGTCTCCCCCATCGCGGCGAACCCGGTGCTCGGCGCGGTGCGGCCCGACCCCGGGGGCCGGGCCGTGCCGGGGTACGTGCCGCCGAAGCTGCCCGAGGGCGCCACCGACGGCAGCGACCTCGGGTTCAGCGGCGATCAGGCGCCGGGCGCGACCGACTCCAGGTAGGCGGCGGCCTTCTGCGGGTCGTAGAAGTAGTTCTCGAAGTCGGCGGGGTCGTTGAAGCCGTTGGCGAAACGGTCCGCCACCGGCTGCAGCTGCCCCGCCGCGCCGAGGATGTTCAGGACGTGCTCCGGCGGGGCGCCCAGCATCGCGTTCGTCCACTTGGTGACCCACTGCGCGGTGTCCCAGTAGCGGTCGAAGGCCGACTGCATCCACGCCTCGTCGAACGGCTTGTCGCCGTGCTCGACGATCGAGGAGATGTACGAAGCGGCGCACTTGGAGGCGGAGTTGGAGCCCTGTCCGGTGATCGGGTCGTTCGCGACGACCACGTCGGCGACGCCGAGGACCAGGCCGCCGCCGGGCAGCCGGCCGACGGGCTTGCGCACGGTGGGGGCGTAGCGCCCGGCCAACGTGCCGCCCGCGTCGGTCAGTTCGACCTTCGTGGCGCGCGCGTACTCCCAGGGGAGGAACTTCTCCAGGAGTTCGAGGGTCAGCGCCAGGTGCTCGCTCGGGTCCTTGATGCCCTGGAAGACGTCGAGGGGGCCGCCGGGGACGCCCTCCCAGAAGAGGATGTCCGCGCGGCCCGAGGTGGTGAGCGTCGGCATGACGAAGAGCTCGCCCACGCCGGGCACCAGGTTGCAGCGCACCGCGTCGAATTCGGGGTGCTCGGGGCGCGGGCCGAGACCGTGCACGTACGCGACGGAGAGCGCGCGCTGCGGCTCGGCGTACGGCGAGCGGGACGCGTCGCGCTCGAACATCGAGACCAGCTCGCCCTTGCCCGCCGAGACGAGCACCAGGTCGTAGGTGCGGGAGAAGTAGTCGAGGTCGCCGACCGCGGCGCCGTGGATGACCAGCTGGCCGCCGCGCTGCGCGAAGGTCTCCATCCAGCCGGCCATCTTCACGCGCTGGTCGACGGACTGGGCGTACCCGTCGAGCCTGCCGACCCAGTCGATGACGCGAGAACCGTCGGGGCCCGCGACCGAGACGCCGACGCCCTCGATCCTCGGGGCCTGCGACTCCCAGAAGTTGGCCTGGATGTCGCGCTCGTTCTGCAGCGCCGTGTGGAACATGCACTGCGTCGACATGACCCGTCCCGACCGGATCTCGTCCGCGGTGCGGTTGGACATCAGGGTGACCTCGTACCCCTGCGCCTGGAGTCCGAGGGCGATCTGGAGCCCGGACTGACCGGCTCCGACGACAAGTATCTTCCGCATGGGGGTCCTTCTTCTTCCTCGGAACTCTTACTCGGGGGTGACGTCCAGCGCGTGGCCGACCAGGGCGAGCAGCGACTCGATCGCCGAGATCCGCTGCCGCGCGTCCATGATCAGGACGGGTATGTGCGGCGGCACCGTCAGGGCCTCGCGCACGTCGGCGACCTCGAACTCCTCGCTGCCGTCGAAGTGGTTGACGGCCACGATGTACGGCAGGCCGCAGCTCTCGAAGTAGTCGAGCGCGGGGAAGCAGTCGGAGAGCCGACGGGTGTCGGCGAGCACGACGGCGCCGATCGCGCCGCGCACGAGGTCGTCCCACATGAACCAGAAGCGCTGCTGGCCCGGCGTACCGAAGAGGTAGAGCACCAGGTCGTCGTCGAGCGTGATGCGGCCGAAGTCCATGGCGACCGTCGTGGTCGTCTTGTCCGGGGTCCCGCTCAGGTCGTCGGTGTCGGCGCTCGCCTGCGTCATCAGCGCCTCCGTCTGGAGGGGCGTGATCTCGGAGACGGCGGTCACCAGCGTCGTCTTGCCGACGCCGAAGCCGCCCGCCACCACGATCTTCGTGGCGATCGGGGCGCGCGACCTGTCCGTCTGCCAGGCCTGCAACTGACCCTCGTCCTCGAGGAGTTCAGAGACGGCGGAGTCCACTCAGCACCCTTTCCAGCAGTGCGCGGTCGGGCTGTCCCGGGCCGTGGCCCGTTCCGTACACGCGGATCTTTCCCTGGTCGGCGAGGTCGCTGAGGAGTACGCGGACCACGCCGAGCGGCATCTTGAGGAGCGCGGCGATCTCGGCGACCGTACGCATGCGGCGACAGATCTCGACGATCGCCCGCATCTCGGGCATGACCTTCGCGAGGGAGCCCTTGGGCAGTTCGCGCCGCTCCTCGGGCGCCTCCAGCGCGGCGTTGCTCGCCACGAACGTCTCGACGAGCAGGACGTGACCGAACCTGGTCCGGCCGCCGGTCAGCGAGTAGGGGCGCACGCGGGCCGGTTTTCGGTCCCCGCCCCGCTGCGGCAGCTTCGGCGTCGTACGGGTGCTGCTGCTCATCGGGCGCTCTCCATCGACTTGCGCAGCTCGCTGCGGAGTTCGGGGGTGAGGACGTGTCCCGCGCGGCCCACGAAGAGCGCCATGTGGTACGCGACGACGGTCATGTCGCAGTCCGGGGTGGCGTGCACGCCGAGGAGCGAGCCGTCGCTGATCGACATGACGAAGAGGCTGCCCTCCTCCATCGCGACCACGGTCTGCTTGACGCCTCCGCCGTCCATCAGCTTGGCGGCGCCGATGGTCAGGGAGCCGAGCCCGGACACGATGGTGGCCAGGTCGGCGCTGGAGCCCTTGGGGCCCGTGGGGTTCGCCGCGGGGCGCTCGGCGTTCCTGCCGGGGTCGGAGGAGAGCAGGAGGAGTCCGTCGGAGGAGACCACCGCGACGGAGAGGAGGCCGGGCACCTCCTCCACGAGGTTCGTCAACAGCCAGTGCAGGTTGCGGGCTTCGCTGCTCAGGCCGTACGTGAGGGGTGCGGCGTCTTGGGCGGGTGCGGCGGAAGAACTGGGCGTGCGCATGGGCGCAGTCAACTGCTTGCCTCCTCGACTGAGTCCCCCATTACGTCTGCGACTTTTGCGTTCTTTTCGTTACCTTGCGTGGGTTCCGCCGGGTCTGTCGGACCCTGCGGGTCGGCCTCGGAGGCCAGCTCGGCCTCCACGTCCCGTCGGCCGCTCTGTGCGCCCTGGTGGAAGCCGCCGAGGCGGCGCCGGAGCGCCTCGGCGTCCACGGAACCGGTGCGCGGCTTCGGCGCGGTGGCCGCGGGCGCGGTGATCTTCGGCGTCCGCTTGGGCAGCCCCTTGTCCGTGACGCGCTCCCACTTGGGGGGCGCGGGGTCGGACTGGGGGGCGGCCTCGGGCTCCTCGGCGGAACCGTGCTCGGGCTCGGGTTCGGGGTCCCGCTCCGGCTCCGGCTCCGGCCTCGGCTCCGGGGACTGCGGTTCCTGCGTCGGCGCCGCAAGTTCCATGGTCCGCTCGGCCGCGGCGATCAGAGGATCCGGGTCCTCTCCGGGCCCGCTGGTCAGACGCGCCGGGAGAACGTTCGAGTTGGCCTCGGCCTCGGAGCCGGGCAGATGGACCACCGGCTCCGCGCCCCGCGGCGGCGTGACGACCGCGGCCGGCGCGGGCGCCTGCGCGAGGATCGCGGTCGGCAGCACCACGACCGCCGCGACCCCGCCCTGCTTCTGCTCCCGCAGCCGCACCCGCGCCCCGTGCCGGGCCGCGAGCCGCGCGACGACATAGAGGCCGAGCCCGAGCCCGTCCCCGCTCTCCTGGTCGTACGCGTCGTCGGGATCGAAGTCCGCGAGACGGGAGTTGAGCTCCCGCATCCGGTCCTGCGTGACGCCGATGCCCTCGTCCTGGACGGAGAGCATCACCTCGCCGTTCTCCAGGAGCCATCCGGAGACCTCGACGGAGGCGTCCGGCGGCGAGAAGGAGGTGGCGTTCTCCAGGAGCTCGGCGGTGAGGTGGCTGATGTCGTCCGCGGCGAAACCCGCCACGTGCGCGTGCGGCGGCAGGGTGGCGATGCGGACGCGCTCGTACCGCTCGATCTCGGAGACGGCGGCCCGCACGACGTCGACGAGCGGGACCGCGCCGGGGTGCTGGTGGCCGTGCTCGGCCCCGGCGAGGACCAGGAGGTTCTCGCTGTGGCGGCGCATGACCGTGGCGAGGTGGTCGAGCTTGAAGAGCGTGGCGAGCCGGTCGGGGTCCTGCTCCCGGTCCTCCAGGTTCTCGATGACCGCGAGCTGGCGCTCCACCAGACCGAGGGTGCGCAGGGCCAGGTTGACGAAGGTGCCGTGGATGGACTGGCGTACCCGCTCCAGGTGCGCGGAGGCCTCGGCGAGCTCCTCGCGCAGCGCGGCGCGCTCGTCGGCCATGGACTGCCGCTGCCCGATGAGGTGCTTGCGGTCCGACTCCAGGGTGCCGAGGCGATCGGCGAGGGCCACCGCGTGGCCGTGCAGGGCGTTGACGGAGCGGACGACCTGGGCGAACTCGTCGTCGCGGCCCGTGAAGCGGATGGGGTCCTGGGGCGCGGGCTCGGTGGCCAGGCGTGCCGAGCCGAGGCGCAGGACGGCGAGCGGGCGGGTCAGGGAGCGGGCCGCGCCCATGGCGACGCCGACCGCGACGAGCAGGCAGACGCCGACGAGGGCGATGCGGATCTCCAGGGCCGTGACGTCGTCGTCGCGCAGCTGGGCGAGCCGCTTGGTGCGCTCGACGCCGAGCGCGGACTCGGCGCCGCGCATGGTCTCGATGCGGGCGGAGAGCGCGGAGTCGACCTTCTTGCGGTCGTAGCGCAGCTCGGCGGCGGAGAACGTGGGGTCGTCGGTGAGCCGGGCGAGGTACTTGTCCGCGGTGGTGACCTCGGAGCCGGTGACGGTCGACTCGTACGTGGCGCGGGCGGGGTCGCTCGCCGCGTCCCGGAAGTCGGCGAGGGCGGCGAGTTCGCGGATGTGGGCCTGCTGGGCGGCGGCGCTGAGTTCGTCGCGGCGCTTGGCGTCGGCCGGGGACGCGTCGGTGACGGTGGTCGGCAGGCCGGTGACCGGGTCGACGGCGGTGCGCGTGGAGGTGGACGCCGAGCCCTGGACGGCGAGGGCGGCGAGGAGGAGGCCGCGGGTGGCGGCGGCCTGCTCGACGGCGTGGTCGAGGTCGGCGAGGGCGAGGGCGCCCTTGTTGGCCTCGGGCGGCAGCTTTCCGGCCAGGTCGCGGGTGAGGCCGTGGAGTTCGGCGATGACCTTCGAGTACGCCTCATGAGCTTCGAGAGCGGTGCTCTTGCCGGTGAGCGCCGCTCTGCGGACGGCGGCGATGTCGGCGAGGTCGTCGCGCAGTCCGCTGGGCGCGTCGGCGCCGCGGAGTTCGTCGATCTGCCGGTCCACGCGGGCGCTGCGGCTCTCGGAGAGCCCCTTGCCCTGGGGGCGGCCGGAGGCGATGAAGGACGTGACCTCGTCGCGCTCGTCGGCGAGGGAGTGGCCGAGCGAGACCGCCTGCTGGGTCTGTCCGGCGAGGGTCACCAGGCTCTGGGCGTCGCTCAGCTCGTCCGAAGCGGCGATGACGGCGGGCGCGCCCGCTCCGGCGACGGCGGCGGCCACGACCGCGACCGCGAGGATCAGGCGGCTGCGCACCCGCTTGGTGGGCTTCTTGTTGACGACGGCGGCGGACGGCGAAGCGCCGCCGGGCGGGGGCACCGCGGGCTGCGTGGCGGCGGGTTCGGCGGCGGCCGCGCCTTCACCGGCGAGGGGGCGCGCCGGGTCCGCGGTCTCCGCGCCGCCGGAGGAACTCGCCCTGGCGGAGGCACTCGGCACGGCGGGAGAACCCGCCCCGGCGGAGGCACTCGGGACGGCGGAGGCACTCGGCACGGCCGGAGAACCCGCCCCGGCGGGAGAACCCGGCACGCCGGAAGCAGTCGGCATACCGGAAGCACTCGGCATGCCGGAAACGCTCGGCACGCCGGAAGCGCTTCGTGTGGCGGATCCAGCCATTCCGCCGGCCTCCGCGGCTCCGTCCGCCCCGCCCTCGCCCGGCCCTCCGGGGAAGGCGCCGCTCGGGGTGGGTCCGCCCGGTGCGGTCCCCTGCGGAGCCGACCGCTTGCCTTTGCGCCGAGGCGGCATGTTCTGCACCGGTGCTCGCATTCTTGTTTTCGTCTGCCCTTGGGCCCGGGTGACGATCTGTCAACGCGAGCGCTCCCCCGGTACGGCTCCTGACCCTTCCAGTGCCGGTGAGTGGCGGTCGCGCATCGCCTGCCCGGCCACCCGAAGGAGTGAACATCGGCGGGGAGTTGGCGGGCAAGTCCCGGCGCGAAAGGGGCGTGGCATATGCGGTGCGCCGGTTGGACGTCGCCCACCGGCTTTGGCAGGATGCGCCGCCACACCCCGCCGGAGGTGATCATTCCGGTCCAATTCCGGCGCCCGGACGACAGGTACGCGCCAACCCTCCGCCCCTTTGCGGCTTCTGGCCGATCTTGTGAAGGGCTCGTGCAGACTGGCCGGATGCGTATCGAACTCGCCACCGAACCCGGAGACCCCGCACGCCCCAACGAGGACTACGCGTCGGTCGCGCTTCCCGCGTCCGGACAGGGCGGATCGCTCGTCCTCCTGGACGGCGTGACCCCGCCCGAGGGGGCGGTCGGCTGTCTGCATTCCGTCCCTTGGTTCACCGCGCGGCTCGGCGGCGCACTGGGAGAACTGTCCGTTTCACGACGGGATATGACGCTCCCTGAGGTCCTGGCGGCCGCCATCTCGCGTACCGCCGACGCCCATCGTTCAACCTGTGACCTTTCTCACCCCCGTACGCCTCAGGCGACGGTGGTGCTCGTGCGGTGGGACGCCGAGCGCGTCGAGCATCTGGTCCTGTCCGATTCCGCACTCCTCATGGCGGGCCCCGGCCGCGAGGTGACCGCCGTCCTCGACCGGCGCCTGGCCGAACTGCCGCCCGCCGTGCGGGCCCTGCGCGACCAGGTGCGCGCCCTGCCCCGCGGCTCGGCCGAACGGGACGTGGCGGGACGGGCGTACGCAGCCGCGGTCGAGGCCCTGCGCAACGCGGAGGACGGCTTCTTCACGGCGGCCGCCGACCCCTCGGCGGCGGACCGCGCGGTCACCGGCGAGAGCTCGCGCGCGGACGTCACGGCGGTCGCGGCGCTCACCGACGGCGCGGGCCGGTGGGTCGAGACCTTCCGCGAGGGCGACTGGGCCGACTGCCTGGCGCTGCTGCGCAAGCAGGGGCCGCAGCATCTGGTGGACCGGGTACGGGAGTTGGAGCGCGCGGACCCGGACCGCCTGGCCTTCCCGCGCGGCAAGCGGCACGACGACGCGGCGGTCGTGTACGCGGAGCTGTGAGCGGAGCTGTGCGCGCGGAGCCGTGAGCGCACCGCCGTCACGGCGCGTTTCGCCGCCACCATTCCAGGACAAGGAACAACGCGAACCCATTCACACACCCTCCCTCAATAATCTCCGGAACATTTCAACTGAAGCAGAGATAAGGAATTCGGAGTTGAAATTCCGTTCCCGGAAAGGGAAGGATCGAATGCGAGGAGAACGCACGGCCATGCCCGGCCGTGCATCCACGCACAAGAGGAGAACGGGATGTCGCGCAGAGCGGCCATCATCGGCGCCGCGCTCGCGGCCGCGCTGGTCATCAGCGGCTGCGGTGCCGGCGATGAGGACGACAACGGCGGTGGTGGAGAAGCCGGTTCACAGTCCTCGGCCGTCGACGCGGCATTACTCGGCCAGGTGCCCACGCCGAAGGTGAGCGAGATGGCGGGCGCGATGGGGATGTGGACCACGGAAAAGAACTTCGTGAAGGCCGAGTTGAAGAAGATATCCGGCTATCCCCTCGCCGGCGGAAAAGCAGAGTGGCAGATACCGCTCGGCGGCGAGGTCTGCTGGTCGTCCCCGCAGGCCACGAAGGACGGCTTGGTCGCCGTCCTCTTCCAGAACGACAAGGACGACCCCGCGGTCTGCACCGAGGTCGGCCTCGTCGATCTGAACAAGGGCAAGCTGCTGTGGCGGAAGCAGGGCCTCGACGGGTACGGCAACCGTCAGATGTTCGACGAGGTGACCATCGGCGGCGGCACGGTCGCGGCGGCCGGCACCAGCGCGAGCGCGGGCTGGACGACGGGCGGCAGGCCCCTGTGGTCGCCCGCCACCACCGAGGACGAGAAGTGCCCCGCGAAGGGCTTCGCGGGCGAGGGCGAGAAGCTGGTCGCCGTGCGCGACTGCGGCGACACCGACCACCCGGAGCTCACGGTGCAGACCGTCGACCCCGCCACGCGCACGGCGAAGTCCTCGTACGCGTTCGAGCAGGGCGTCGAGTACGCGCACGTCGTCTCCGTCGACCCGCTGCTCGTCGCCGTGGACGACGGCGACTCCCCCGGTGGCTCCGGCATCACCGACTTCCTGTCGATCGACGACTCCGGCGCGCGGGGCGAGCTGCTCGCCACGATCGGCACGAAGGGCGGCAAGTACGGCAAGTACGACGCCGAGTGCGCGAGCACGAACGTCACGGACTGCACACAGCTCGCGGTCGACAAGAAGTCCGGCACGCTCTTCCTCGGCACCCGGGAGGCCGGCGCGGGCTCCGAGGGCGACAACGACGTCGTGGCCTTCGACCTGAGGACCGGAAAGAGGAAGGGCACGACCCGGGGCACCGACGAGGGTCCGCTGATCCCGGTCGGCATGGACGAGGGCGGCAAGGTCGTCGCGTACCAGGAGGCGAACATCGTCGGCGAGGCCGGCGGCGCGGTCTGGCGGATCGACCCGGCCACGTACAAGAAGACGAAGGTCATGCAGAACCCGGGCAGGAGCTACGAGATGGAGGCGCGCTTCGAGACGGACCGGCGCGTGCTCTTCGCCGGTGAGCGGCTCTATCTGGGCGCCGACCACGTCAGCGAGCCCTCCGAGGTCTACAAGGAGAAGCAGCCGCTGGCGGTCGTCTTCGGCGCGAAGTAGGGCGCGCGGGGGCGTACGAGACGGGGGGGACGCGCGGGCGCCCGGGTCCTGGGGAGGGGCTCAGGTGTCCGCGCTGTCGTTCAGGCGCCCGAGCAGCCGGGCGAGTTCGGCGACCTCCGTCCGGTCCCAGGCCGCGAGGCGGCGCACGTACTGGGCGCGCCGCGCGGCGCGCACCGTGCGGAAGCGGGTGCTGCCCTCGGGCGTGAGCGTGATGAGCCACGCGCGCCCGTCGGCCGGGTCGGGTTCGCGGGCGACCAGGCCGAGTTGCTCCATGGCCCGCAGCTGGCGGCTCATCGTCGCCTTGCCGACGCCGATGAACGCGGCGAGGTCGGTGGCCCGCTGGGGCCCCGAGTCGTCCAGGCGGACGAGCAGGCCGTACGCGGCGGGCTCCAGGTCGGGGTGGACCTGGCGCGCCATCTCGCCGGACGAGGCCCGCGCGCGGCGCATCAGGAGCGACAACTCCCTTTCGAGGGCGAGGAACTCACGGTCCTTCCCCTGCTCCACGTCGCCCTGCGCGGCGCGCTTCCCGCCCTCTTCTGCAGCACCCATGTCCCGCTTTCCCGATTCTGAAAGTTATCGCCGGATGGCCCTCGTGCCGCGGCCGTCGTGACAGCGGCCTGACCAGTATTTCGCAAGGTGGGGGCGGTGCCCCTCGTACGGCACCGCCACAGGAGTGGACCAACGGCAGAACTCTGGCCCTCTTCCCCAGTGCGGGTCTACGTGCGTAGCTTTTCAAGTGACATGTTCACACCATGACATGTCGACAGGTCCCCACCGAGCACCACCGAGGCCTTCGGAGGCACGCACATGCCCGTGCACAGACCCGGACCGGCCCGCCGCTCGCGCTTGTCGCCGGCGGGGGTTCTCCTCGCAGTACTGTCCGCCCTCTCCCTCCTCCTGACGCTCCCCACGGCGGCCCGGGCGGACGACGTCCCGCAGCGCGGCTCCGCCCGCCTCGGCCAGGGCGTCATCGAACACGACGGCCAGGGCGGGAAGCCCGCCGGTGGCGAAGCCACCCAGACCGAGGGCGTCGACGTCAGCAGCCACCAGGGCAACGTCGCCTGGTCGACGCTGTGGAACAGCGGCGTGAAGTGGGCCTACGTCAAGGCCACCGAGGGCACGTACTACAAGAACCCCTACTTCGCCCAGCAGTACAACGGCTCGTACAACGTGGGCATGATCCGCGGCGCGTACCACTTCGCGACGCCGGACACCACGAGCGGCGCCGCGCAGGCGAACTACTTCGTGGACAACGGCGGCGGCTGGTCGCGCGACGGCAAGACGCTGCCGGGCGCGCTGGACATCGAGTGGAACCCGTACGGGGCGGCCTGCTTCGGCAAGTCCCCGTCCGCGATGGTCAGCTGGATCCGTGACTTCCTGAACACCTACAAGGCCCGCACCGGGCGCGACGCGGTCATCTACACCGCCACCAGCTGGTGGAAGCAGTGCACCGGCAATTACAGCGGCTTCGGCGCCAGCAACCCGCTGTGGATCGCCCGGTACAACACCTCCCCGGGCGAACTCCCGGCCGGCTGGGGCTTCCACACGATGTGGCAGTACACCTCCTCGGGGCCGACGGTCGGTGACCACAACAAGTTCAACGGCGCCCTCGACAGGGTGCAGGCGCTCGCCAACGGCTGAGCCGGCGCCTGAGCACACGAACGGCGGCCGCCCCCGTGCCGGGGCGGCCGCCGTTCCCATGAGGGCCGCTACGCGGCGGCCATGACCTTCACCTCGGCCTCCGTGAGGGCCAGTTCGAGCACCTGGCGCACGTCCGTGACCGGGTGCACCTGGAGCTTCTGCAGGATCTCGGCCGGGACGTCGTCGAGGTCCGCCTCGTTCCGCTTCGGGATGATCACCGTGGTGATCCCCGCGCGGTGCGCGGCGAGCAGCTTCTGCTTGACGCCGCCGATCGGCAGGACGCGGCCGGTCAGCGAGATCTCACCGGTCATCGCCACGTCCGTGCGGACCAGACGCCCGCTGAGCAGCGACGCGAGGGCGGTCGTCAGCGTGACGCCCGCGCTCGGCCCGTCCTTGGGCACCGCGCCCGCCGGGAAGTGGATGTGCACGCCCCGGTCCTTCAGGTCGCCGACCGGCAGCTCCAGTTCGGCGCCGTGCGAGCGCAGGAAGCTCAGCGCGATCTGCGCCGACTCCTTCATCACGTCACCGAGCTGACCGGTGAGCGTGAGCCCCGAGGCCCCCGTCTCCGGGTCGGCGAGCGACGCCTCCACGAACAGGACGTCACCGCCCGCCCCGGTGACCGCGAGCCCGGTGGCCACGCCCGGCACCGCGGTGCGCCGCTCGGCCGGGTCCTGGGCGGACTCGGGCACGTGGTGCGGCCGCCCGATGAGCCCGCGCAGGTCCTCGTCCGTCACGGTGAACGGCAGCTCCCGCTCGCCCAGTTCGTGCTGGGCCGCGACCTTGCGGAGCAGTCGCGCCACGGAGCGCTCCAGGTTGCGTACGCCCGCTTCGCGCGTGTACTCGCCGGCGAGCTTGCGCAGCGCGCTCTCGTCGAGGACCACCTCGTCCTTGTCCAGGCCCGCCCGCTCCAGCTGGCGCGGGAGCAGGTGGTCGCGGGCGATGACGACCTTCTCGTCCTCGGTGTAGCCGTCGAGGCGGACGAGCTCCATGCGGTCGAGCAGGGCCTCGGGGATGGCCTCCAGGACGTTCGCCGTGGCGAGGAACACCACGTCGCTCAGGTCGAGTTCGACTTCCAGGTAGTGGTCGCGGAAGGTGTGGTTCTGCGCCGGGTCGAGGACTTCGAGGAGGGCGGCGGCCGGGTCGCCCCGGAAGTCGGAGCCCACCTTGTCGATCTCGTCCAGGAGCACGACCGGGTTCATCGACCCGGCCTCCTTGACGGCCCGCACGATCCGTCCGGGCAGCGCCCCCACGTACGTACGGCGGTGTCCGCGGATCTCCGCCTCGTCGCGTACGCCGCCGAGCGCGACGCGGACGAACTTGCGGCCCATGGCGTGCGCGACGGACTCGCCGAGCGAGGTCTTGCCGACGCCGGGAGGGCCCACCAGGGCGAGGACCGCGCCGCCGCGGCGGCCGCCGACGACGCCGAGACCGCGGTCGGAGCGGCGCTTGCGCACCGCGAGGTACTCGGTGATGCGCTCCTTGACGTCCTGCAGCCCGGAGTGCTCGGCGTCGAGGATCTCCTGGGCGCCCTTGATGTCGTACTCGTCCTCGGTGCGCTCGTTCCAGGGCAGTTCGAGGACGGTGTCCAGCCAGGTCCTGATCCAGGACCCCTCGGGCGACTGGTCGCTCGACCGCTCCAGCTTGTCGACCTCCTTGAGGGCGGCCTCGCGGACCTTCTCGGGCAGGTCGGCGGCCTCGACGCGGGCGCGGTAGTCGTCGGACTCCTCGGCTGCGTCCTTGCCGTCGCCGTTGAGCTCGCGCAGCTCCTTGCGTACGGCGTCCAGCTGGCGCCGCAGCAGGAACTCGCGCTGCTGCTTGTCGACGCCCTCCTGGACGTCCTTGGCGATGGTCTCGGCGACGTCCTGCTCGGCGAGGTGCTCGCGCAGCTGGGCGGTGGCGAGCTTGAGCCGGGCGACCGCGTCCTCGGTCTCCAGGAGCTCGATCTTCTGCTGGGTGGTGAGGAACGGCGAGTAACCGGAGTTGTCGGCGAGCGCGGAGACGTCGTCGATCTGCGTGACACGGTCGACGACCTGCCAGGCGCCGCGCTTCTTCAGCCAGCTGGTGGCGAGCGCCTTGTACTCCTTGACGAGCTCGGTGACGGCGCCCGGCAGCGGGTCCGGCACGGAGTCGTCGATCCTCAGGCCCTCGACCCAGAGGGCCGCGCCGGGCCCGGTGGTGCCGGCGCCGATGCGCACCCGGCCCCGGCCGCGGATGAGGGCGCCCGGGTCGCCGTCGGAGAGGCGTCCGACCTGCTCGACGGTGCCGAGGACGCCGGTCGCGGCGTACGTCCCGTCGATGCGCGGAACAAGCAGCACCTTCGGCTTGCTGTCGCCACTGGACCGCGCGGCGGCCTGTGCGGCCTCCACCGCCGCTCGTACGTCGGCGTCGGACAGGTCGAACGGCACCACCATGCCGGGCAGGACGACCTCGTCGTCGAGCGGCAGCACGGGCAGCGTGAGCGCGGTGTGCGAGGTGGACTCAGCAGCCATGATCTCCCCTTCGGCATTCAAGTTGAGCTGTACCGACTCAATGCTTATGAGTGCCGCAATGTTCCCCACAGCGTGTTCGCTGTGAGCGATCACGGAAAATCGCTGTCCGGCCGGCGGGCGGGACCCCTAGGGTTCCTGGCGGCAATCACGAAGACATCGCAGGTGGGGAGCATGATGACCGAGCAGCGCGACGGGGCGGCCGGCGGCGCGGGCGGCAGGGTCTGGTTCATCACCGGGACCAGCTCCGGCCTGGGGCGGGCGCTGGCGCGCGCCGCGGTCGCGCACGGGGACCGGGTGGTGGCCACCGCCCGGGACGCGAAGGCCGTCGAGGACCTGGTGGCGCTCGCGCCCGACCGGGTCAGGGGCCTGCGCCTGGACGTGACCGACGCGGAGTCGGTGCGGGCCGCGGTCGACGCGGCCGAGCAGGACTTCGGGCGCGTCGACGTCCTCGTGAACAACGCCGCGTACGGGCTCCTCGGCGCCTTCGAGGAGCTGAGCGAGGAGCAGCTGCGCGACAACTTCGAGACCAACGTCTTCGGCGTCATGACGGTCACCCGTGCCGTGCTGCCGCTGATGCGGCGGCGGCGCTCGGGTCACATCGTCCAGATGTCCTCGGTGAACGGTGTGGTGCCGGGCCCCGGAGGCACCGCGTACGTCGGCACGAAGTACGCCCTGGAGGGGATCTCCGCGGCCCTGGCCGCCGAGGTCGGCCACCTCGGCATCCACGTCACGATCGTGGAACCCGGCCCGTTCCGCACGGACTTCGGCGGGCGTTCGCTGCGCTGGGGCACGCCCATGGAGGACTACGCCGAGATCATCGCCCCCGCGCGCCGGGCCATGGAGGCCACGCACGGCCGGCAGCCCGGCGACCCGGACCGCGCCGCCGAGGCGATCGTCGCCGTGGCCGGTCTCGACAAGCCGCCGCTTCGACTGCCGCTGGGGGCCGAGGCGTTCGGCTGGATCCGGTCCCACTTCCAGTCGCGCATCGAGGAGTTGGACGCGGTGGAGGAGCTCGGCTCGGACACGGCCTTCCGCTGACCCCGGCCCGCCGACGACCCGTTCCCCGGCGGGCGTTCCCTTGGGACGGTGGAGGCTCCGCGTTCCACGGAGCTTCCACGGAGGGGATTCCATGGTGGACACACCCGAGTACGGCGGCGCGGGCGGCCAGGACGTGACGGGCCCGCTCATCGAGCTCGCGCTGGGGCACCTCCTCTCGGCGGCGCTGCGCACGGCCGCGCGCTGCCGGATGGCCGACCATCTGGCGTCGGGCCCGCGCACCGCCGAGGAGTTGGCCGACCTCACCGACACGGACGCCGGGCATCTGCGCCGCGTCCTGCGCTACCTCGCCACGCGCGGCGTCTTCCGCGAGGACGGTGCGGGCGCGTTCCGGCTCACGCCGCTCGGGGACGCGCTGCGCACGGACGTGCCGCACTCGCAGCACGCGGCGGTCCTGATGCTGACCGACCCCACGTTCCTGCGGACCTCGCAGGCCCTGGAGGAGACGGTGCGCAAGGCGGGGCCGTCCTTCGAGCGGCTCTTCGGCCGTCCCTTCTTCGCGCACCTGGCCGACGACCCGGAGCTGCGGGAGCTGTTCGACAGCGGGATGACGTCGCTGTCGGGGCCGGTCGACGCGGTGGTCGCGGGCACGTACCCCTTCCCGGAGAAGGGCACCGTGGTGGACGTCGGCGGCGGCCGGGGCGGGCTGCTGCGCGCGGTGCTGCGGGGGCGTCCCGGCCTGACGGGCCTGCTCTTCGACCAGACTCCCGCGGTCAGTACGCACGTCCTGGCCGGGGACGACGAGGTGCGGGGCAGGTGGCGGGCGGAGTCCGGCGACTTCTTCGAGGAGGTCCCGGAGGGCGGCGACGTGTACATCCTCAAACACGTCCTGCACGACTGGCCCGACCCTGCGTGCGTACGGATTCTGCGCAACGTCCGCGCGGTGATGCGGCCGGAGGCGCGGCTCCTGATCGTGGAGTCCGTCCTCCCCGCGGGCAACGACCCGCACCCCGGCAAGACCCTGGCGGTGGCGATGGCGGCGGTGATCGACGGCCGCGAGCGGACCGAGCGGGAGTTCAGGTCCCTGCTCGCGGAGTCCGGCCTGACCCTGGCCCGAACCCTCCCGACGGCTTCGTTCCCCTCAATCATGGAGGCGACGGCGACGACGGCGACGGCGAAGACCTGGTCGGCCTGATCCGCCGGTCGACTGTGGCCGATCGCGCCGTTCCCCGCCCCCCCCTCCGGGGCCCCGAGGCACGTCCCGTGGGGCAAGTCCCGTAAGGGGCTCGGGGAGCCGCGCGATCAGCCACGACGAACCCGCAGCGGCCCCCACCCCCGCCGGAGCCGGACCCCCGCGCCCCCACACGCCCCCCACCTGCGCCTTCCAGCCCCACGGAACCAACCCAGAGCATGCAACCGATAGCGGAGCGTCACCGCGGCCGGGAGGCCGTGGACCGCGAACCAAGCAATCGGGGCACCATGACGTCAACTCCGGCCCATGAGGCGGGACATCCGGCCGGCGCGGCAGGCCGATCCTCGTACGACGCACGGCTCATCCAGGCCCTCGGCGCGGGCGACACCCACGCGCTGCGGGAGCTGATGGCGCGCAACAGCCCCTGGCTCCAGGCCCGGCTGCTCAACCGGCGCGTCGCCCTGCACATCGTCGACGACGTGCTGCAGGAGACCTTCATCGCCGTGCACCACGGCGCGCACACCTTCCGGGACGCCAACGCCCGCGGCTGGCTGTGGACGATCGCGCAGCGCAAGCTCGTCGACCAACTCCGGTGCAGGGGGCGGCAGGACGCCCTCACGGAGCGCGAGAAGGCGCGGGCCGGGCAGGAGCGGCCGCTCGTCGTGCCGTCCGCCGAGGACACCGCGCTCGCCTCCACGCTCGTCGGCACGTCCGTCGGCGACGCCCTCGCGATGCTGTCGGACGAGGCCCGCCAGGTCCTGACGCTGCGGTACATCGACGGCTTCAGCGTGCGCGAGACGGCCACGCGGCTCGGCGTGTCCGAAGGCACCGTCAAGAGCAGGGCGAGCCGCGGCCGCGAGGAACTCCGCGTCAGGCTCGGCGTATCGGACGCCGCACGCGCTTGTGGGGGTGACGATGCGGAACCGATCCGCGGCCTCGGCCGATAGCCCTGACACGGAACCGAAGGAACCGGGAACCGCGATGACCTCACCCCCCGCCGCCCCGCCACCGCCACAGGCCCCCTGCCTGCCGCGCAGCTGGCTGTCCCGCTACGCGCTCGGCACCCTCCCCGACGCGGCCCTGTACGCCGCCGAGGAACACCTGGACGACTGCGACCGCTGCACCGGCCTCGTCGTGCACGACGTACGCCAGGGCCCGAACGGGGCGCGGCTGGACGGGGTGCACGCGCGCGTGCTCGCGACGGTCGCCGACGAGCGGGCGAGACCCTCCCTCGACGGCCGCTTCCCCGGCAGCCGCTCTCTCGGCAGCCCGTTCCCCGGCGGCCGCGCCCTCGCCGCCCTGCGGGCCGCCCCCGCGCTGCGCTGGTCGTGGGCGGGCGCGCTGCTCGCCGTCTGTGCGGCGGGCGTCACCCTCGCCCAGCTGGCGGAGTCCCGCGAGCTCGGCACCGACGGCCTGCTCCCGCTGCTCCTGATGTGCGCCCCGCTCCTGCCGCTCCTCGGCGTCGCGATGAGCTACGGCCCGCAGGCCGACCCCTTCCACGAAGTGGCGGCGGTGACGCCGTCGGGCGGTCTGAAGCTGCTCCTGTGGCGGTCGGGCCAGGTCCTCGCGGTCTGCCTGCCGCTGCTGACGCTCACCGGCCTCCTGCTGCCCAGCGGCGACGGCGCGCTGAACGCCGCGGCCTGGCTGCTGCCCGCCCTCGGGATGTCTCTGGCGACGCTGGCCCTGGGCTCCTGGATGGGCTGCGGGCCCGCGGCACTGGCGACGGGCGGCGCCTGGCTGCTCGCGGTGGGCGTACCGCTGACCGGCCGCCTGGCCGTGCGCGAGGAACTGCGCCCTCCCTTCGGAGAGGCGGCCCAGGACGCCCTGCGCCCCCTCATGGACACGCTGGCGCAGGGCGGTTGGGCCGCGGGGGCCCTGGCGTGCTGCGGGGTCCTCTACGCGCGACGGCGGTCGTTCGACGGGGCGGGGGCACGGCGGTGAGCGCGGCCTCGCCCCGTCGCCCCCTGCGGGCCGCCCCCGCGCCGGACTGGTCATCGGCGGGCACGCTGCTCGCCGTCTGCACGGCGGACATCACCCTCGCCCAGCCGACGGAGTCCCGCGAGCAAGGGGCGCGGCGGTGAGGGCGGCCTCGCGCCACGCCCGCACGGTCGGCGCGAAGGCCGCGGGGCTCCGCCGCCGCGCACGGGTCAGTCCTCTGGTGACGGAGCTGCGGCGCGGCCCCGCCGCGAAGCTGTTCTGCGTCGCCGTCCTGTGGTCCTGCGCCGTCCACGCGCTCGGCGCCGAGCACGGCGAGGTGTCCGCGTCCGCCGTGGCGCCCGCCCTGTCGGTGTTCGCCCTGTGCGCCGGATGGCACGGGTCCCGGGAACGGCGGTGCCGCACCGCGTGGTTGCGGCACACCTCGGTCCGCTCATCCGTCCACCGCGTCCTGCTCGGCGCCCTGCCCGCCGTGTTCTGGCCCTGCGCGGCCGCGCTGCCCCTGCTCCGGAACGACTACGGCCCCGGCCTGATCCCCACCCTCTCGCGGGACGAGACCGTCGACGCCCTGTTCACCACGGCAAGCTTCGCGAACCTCGCGGCACTGGCGGGCCTGGCCGCCTTCGTCCTGGGCCGCTGGTTCCCCTTCCGCCTGGTCGCCCCCGCGCTGGCCGTGGGCGGCTTCCTCCTCGCGGCGCTCCTGCCGGTCTTCATGCTGTCCGGCGAAGCGGCCCCGCCACCCCCGCGACCGGCCCGGCCGGCCGCCGTCCCCCCGGCCGTCGAGCCCGGGGACCCGTCCCCCTCCCCCAAGGAGCCCACCCCGTGATCACCGCCCGCGGCCTGACCGTCCGGCACCGGCGCCGTACCGCCGTCGACGGCATCGATCTGCGGCTGCCCACCGGCGTGCACGGCCTGCTCGGTCCGAACGGCGCGGGCAAGACGTCCCTGATCCGGGTCCTCGCCACCGCCGCGGAGCCCTCCGCGGGCCGGCTCACCCTGCTCGGCGAGGACCCCTCGCACTACGCGGGCCTGCTCGCCGTACGCCGCCGCCTCGGCTATCTGCCCCAGGAGTTCGGCGTGTACCGGCACTTCACGACCCGTGAGTTCCTCGGCTACACGGCCTGGCTCAAGGACGTCCCCGCCCGCGACGTCCCCGCCGCCGTCGAGCACGCCGCGCACCGCGTGGGCCTCACCGACCGCCTCGACACGAAGCTGCGCGCGCTCAGCGGCGGCATGAAGCAGCGCGTCGGCATCGCGCAGGCCATCGTGAACGAACCCGACCTGCTCCTCCTCGACGAGCCGACGACGGGCCTCGACCCGGCCCAGCGCGAGCGCCTGCACGCGCTCCTGCGCGCCATCGGCGAGTCCGCGACCGTCGTCGTCTCCACCCACCTCATGGAGGACATCACCGGCGCCTGCGACGACGTACTCGTCCTCGCGGACGGCAGGCTCCGCTTCCACGGCACGGCAAACGCCCTGGCGGCACTCGGCGGGTACGCCGCCGTACTGCCGTGAGGAGCCCCGCTAGGAGACGGACGCGGACCGCGGGCCGCGCCAACGCCGCAGCAGGGGCCAGGTGGAGACGCCGACCAGCAGCGCCAGGAGATGGCCCCAGTTCGTCATCGGGTCGGTGAACGCGATCAGGTCGTCGACCAGCATCCAGCCGAAGCCGCCGAGGACGGCCCAGCGCAGCCACGGCGTCAGGAGCCCCGCGAGCGCGCCGACGCTGGCGGCGACGCCGAAGCTGATCCCGTAGTCGAGACGGTGCAGGGAGCTGTCCGGCAGATGGCCCACGAGCACGGAGAAGCCGACCGGGACCTCCGTCGCGAGCGTGGCGACGACGTGGCCGAGCAGGAAGACACCGGCGGTGCGCAGGCCGCCGATGCGGCGCTCCAGCGCGGTGAGCACCAGCAGGAAGACGATCGCGTACGGAGAGGTGATGCCGCCCGCGATCCACAGGGCACTGGCGATCAGGACGAGGACGGGGCTGTGCGCGAGGTGCGCCACGTCGGTGCTCGACCCCTCCAGCAGGGTGGAGACGAGGCCCGGGTCGGCGTACTCGGTGAGGACGGAGGTGGCGGCGAGCACGAGCGCGTACCCGAAGGTGAAGGGAGTCCCCTTGGGCGAGGGCACCAGATGCCGGGGCCGGAACCGGGAGCGCCGGCGCGTGCCGCTTGCGCTCGCGGGCGCGGCGCCCTCTCGCCCGCGGCTCCCCTCCGGCGAGGGCTGACGCGGTATTCCGTTCAGGGTGCCCGGCGTCATGGCGTCGGGCACGGCCCCGGCGGGCCGCACGCTCTGGTTCACGGGTGAGGCGCTCCTTCCGTCCCCGCCCACCCTTTGCCCTTTTTTCCGGCGTTGTCTATGACCGGCGCCACGTGAGGTCCGATTCACAGCAACCCTTGAGGCGATTCCTGCGTCGCCGTGCCCCTCGCCGCCGACGCCCGGCCCCGCCCGCGCCCTCTCCTACCCTGGTCGCCATGCACACCCACACCACCGCCCCCGTCGTCATCGACCGGCGTGAGGGGCCGTACGGAGAGGTCGTACTGCGGCGCCACGGTGAGCTGCTGCAGATCATCGCCAACGGCTGCTTCCTGATGGACACCTCCGACGGCCGCTCCGAGCGGCTGCTCGTCGACGCGGCGCGCGACGCCCTCGACGAACGCCCCGAGCCCACCGTCCTGATCGGCGGCCTCGGCGTCGGCTTCTCCCTCGCGCACGCCGCGGCGGACCCCCGCTGGGGACGCGTCACCATCGTCGAGCGCGAGCAGGCGATCATCGACTGGCACCGCGAGGGCCCCCTCGCCGAACTGTCCGGCGCCGCACTCGCCGATCCACGTGCGCAAATTCTTCACACGGACCTCGTCGCACATCTCTTCGGCACCGCACAGACCTACGACGCGCTCTGCCTGGACATCGACAACGGCCCCGACTGGACGGTGACGGAGGACAACAACTCCCTTTACTCGCCTGCCGGTCTGGCCGCCTGCAAAGACCGCCTGAACCCCGGCGGTGTGCTCGCCGTGTGGTCGGCCCAGCCCTCGTCCGCTTTCGACGACGCTCTACGGAATGCCGGATTCCAGGGGGTACGAACCGAAGAGATCCCCGTTGCCCGAGGCGTCCCGGACGTGGTCCACCTCGGCGTCAGGGCTGCGTAGCCGAGGTGCCTTCGCGACCCGTACTCTGCTGACCGAACACAAGCGATCAGTGTCAGGGGCGGGCGATGGAGCAGACACACACCTCCCACAACGGCGCGACGGCGGCGATGCCGGGCGCGCAGCGCCGGGTGCTGGTGGTCGAGGACGACCCGACGATCGTCGACGCCATCGCCGCCCGGCTGCGTGCCGAGGGTTTTGTCGTGCAAACGGCGGGAGACGGCCCCTCGGCGGTCGACACCGCGCAGGCCTGGCAGCCCGACCTGCTGATCCTCGACATCATGCTGCCGGGCTTCGACGGCCTGGAGGTCTGCCGTCGGGTTCAGGCGCAGCGTCCGGTGCCCGTCCTCATGCTCACCGCGCGCGACGACGAGACGGACATGCTGGTCGGGCTCGGGGTCGGCGCGGACGACTACATGACCAAGCCGTTCTCCATGCGGGAGCTCGCGGCCCGGGTGCACGTCCTGCTGCGCCGCGTCGAACGCGCCGCGCTCGCCGCGACCACGCCCCGCAGCGGCATCCTGCGCCTGGGCGAGCTGGAGATCGACCACGCGCAGCGGCGTGTGCGAGTGCGCAGCGAGGACGTCCATCTGACGCCCACGGAGTTCGACCTCCTGGTCTGTCTGGCCAACACCCCGCGCGCCGTGCTCTCCCGCGAGCAGCTGCTGGCGGAGGTGTGGGACTGGGCCGACGCGTCCGGCACCCGCACCGTCGACAGCCACATCAAGGCGCTGCGCCGGAAGATCGGTGCCGAGCGGATCCGCACGGTGCACGGCGTGGGGTACGCGCTGGAGACCCCCGCGCCGTGAGGCGGGTCGCGTGATGAGCGGACCCTTCGGAGGACTGCGGCCGTTCTCCATCAAGACCAAGCTGGGCGCCCTCGTGGTCGTCTCGGTGTTCATCACCACGGGCCTGCTCCTGGTGGCGATGAAGACCGAGACCGAGCTGCGCTTCATCACCGTCTTCTCGGTGATCGCCACGCTCCTCATCACCCAGTTCGTGGCGCACAGCCTCACCGCGCCGCTCGACGAGATGAACGCGGTGGCCCGCGCCGTCTCCCACGGCGACTACACACGGCGGGCGCGCGGCGCCGACCGGCGCGACGAGCTGGGCGACGTGGCCTCCACGATCAACGCGATGGCGGACGACCTGGAGGCCCAGGACACCCAGCGCAAGGAGCTCGTCGCCAACGTCTCGCACGAGCTGCGCACCCCCATCGCCGCCCTGCGCGCCGTCCTGGAGAACGTCGTCGACGGCGTATCGGCCGCCGACCCCGAGACGATGCGCACGGCCCTGAAGCAGACCGAGCGCCTGGGCCGCCTCGTCGAGACGCTCCTCGACCTCTCCCGCCTCGACAACGGTGTCGTCCCGCTCAAGGCCCGCCGCTTCGAGGTCTGGCCCTATCTCTCGGGCGTCCTGAAGGAGGCCAACATGGTGGCCTCCGCGCGCGCGGGCATCGCGTCGGGCTCCGGCAGCCACACGCGTACGGACGTCCATCTGCACCTCGACGTCTCGCCGCCGGAGCTGACGGCACACGCGGACGCGGAGCGCCTGCACCAGGTGGTGGCGAACCTCATCGACAACGCGGTCAAGCACAGCCCGCCGCACGGGCGCGTGACGGTGCGGGCCCGGCGCGGCCTCTACCCCGAGTCCCTGGACCTGGAGGTGCTCGACGAGGGCCCCGGCATCCCGGAGTCGGAGCGGCACCGCGTCTTCGAGCGCTTCAACCGCGGCAGCCACGCGGGCGCCCCCGCGCACGGCCCGGGCAACGACGGCGGCACGGGTCTCGGCCTCGCCATCGCGCGCTGGGCGGTCGATCTGCACGGCGGTCACATCGGGGTGGCCGAATCCCCTCGCGGCTGCCGGATCCAGGTCACCCTTCCGGGCCTGCCCGAATCCTGAGGTTGACGTAGGGTTCGAAGCGGAAGCGATGCACGGGCGCCTCCCCAGCGCGCCCGGGGCCCGCCGCCGCGTGGAGACGCCTCATCGGGGTACCCGCGCGGCCATCTGGCGTTGCGGAACCTCGCTTGTTTCCCGCCATTTACAGCGCCGAAACCCCGTATCCAGTGTGACTTACGCGACGGATGCCGGGCCCGGTCTGCACCTCGCGCCTGAGGAGGCGTAGCCTTTATTTCCGCTGTCCATCACCTTGTGAAGCGGAAGAGGGCGGTTACCGCCGTGTCGCCACAGTCCCCCAGTAACTCGAGCATCTCGACCGACCAAGACGGGCAGGGCAAGGACCCTGCTGCTGCCTTCGGTCCCAATGAGTGGCTCGTCGACGAGATCTATCAGCAGTACCTCCAGGACCCGAATTCGGTCGACCGAGCCTGGTGGGACTTCTTCGCCGACTACAAGCCGGGGGTGGGCGCTTCCGTAGCCGCCGCCCCGGCGAAGCCGGCGGGTGACGCGGCCGCGGGGGCCGCGTCCACCAGTGCTCCCGCCGCGCCTGCCGCGCCCGCCGCCAAGGCTCCCGCGCCCGCCGCCCCGGCAGCTCCGGCCGCCGCCAAGCCCGCCGCGAAGCCCGCGGCCGCCGCTCCGGCCCCCGCCGCGAAGCCCGCCGCCGCCAAGCCCGCCGCCAAGGCGGAGCCGGCGGCCCCGGCTGAGGCAGCCCCGGCCGGTCCCGAGTACGTGACGCTGCGCGGCCCCGCCGCCGCGGTCGCGAAGAACATGAACGCCTCGATCGAGGTCCCGACGGCCACGTCGGTCCGCGCGGTCCCGGTGAAGCTGCTCTTCGACAACCGCATCGTCATCAACAACCACCTCAAGCGCGCCCGCGGCGGGAAGATCTCCTTCACGCACCTCATCGGGTACGCGATGGTGCAGGCCATCAAGGCCATGCCGTCGATGAACTACTCCTTCCAGGAGAAGGACGGCAAGCCCACCCTGGTCAAGCCGGAGCACATCAACTTCGGCCTCGCCATCGACCTGGTGAAGCCCAACGGCGACCGCCAGCTGGTCGTCGCGGGCATCAAGAAGGCCGAGACCCTGAACTTCTTCGAGTTCTGGCAGGCCTACGAGGACATCGTCCGCCGCGCCCGCGACGGCAAGCTGGGCATGGACGACTTCACCGGCGTGACGGTCTCCCTGACCAACCCCGGCGGCCTCGGCACCGTCCACTCGGTCCCGCGCCTGATGCCCGGCCAGTCGGTCATCATGGGCGTCGGCTCCATGGACTACCCCGCGGAGTTCCAGGGCACCTCCCAGGACACCCTGAACAAGCTCGGCATCTCGAAGGTCATGACGCTCACGTCGACCTACGACCACCGGGTCATCCAGGGCGCCGCCTCCGGCGAGTTCCTGCGGATCGTCGCGAACCTCCTCCTCGGCGAGAACGAGTTCTACGACGAGATCTTCAAGGCGCTCCGGATCCCCTACGAGCCGGTCCGCTGGCTCAAGGACATCGACGCCTCGCACGACGACGACGTCACGAAGGCCGCCCGCGTCTTCGAGCTGATCCACTCCTACCGCGTCCGCGGCCACGTCATGGCCGACACGGACCCGCTGGAGTACAAGCAGCGCAAGCACCCCGACCTGGACATCACCGAGCACGGCCTCACCCTGTGGGACCTGGAGCGGGAGTTCGCGGTCGGCGGCTTCGCCGGCAAGTCGATGATGAAGCTGCGCGACGTCCTCGGCGTGCTGCGCGACTCGTACTGCCGCACCACCGGCGTCGAGTTCATGCACATCCAGGACCCGAAGCAGCGCAAGTGGCTGCAGGACCGCATCGAGCGGACCCACGCCACCAAGCCCGAGCGCGAGGAGCAGCTGCGCATCCTGCGCCGGCTGAACTCCGCGGAGGCCTTCGAGACCTTCCTCCAGACGAAGTACGTCGGCCAGAAGCGCTTCTCCCTGGAGGGCGGCGAGTCCGTCATCCCGCTGCTCGACGCCGTGCTCGACAGCGCCGCCGAGTCGCGCCTGGACGAGGTCGTCATCGGCATGGCCCACCGCGGCCGCCTGAACGTCCTCGCCAACATCGTCGGCAAGTCGTACGCCCAGATCTTCCGCGAGTTCGAGGGCAACATGGACCCCAAGTCCATGCACGGCTCCGGCGACGTGAAGTACCACCTGGGCGCCGAGGGCACCTTCACCGGCCTGGACGGCGAGCAGATCAAGGTCTCGCTGGCCGCCAACCCCTCCCACCTGGAGACGGTCGACCCGGTCATCGAGGGCATCGTCCGCGCCAAGCAGGACATCATCAACAAGGGCGGCACGGACTTCACGGTCCTGCCCGTCGCCCTGCACGGTGACGCGGCCTTCGCGGGCCAGGGTGTGGTCGCCGAGACGCTCAACATGTCGCAGCTGCGCGGCTACCGCACGGGCGGCACGGTCCACATCGTCATCAACAACCAGGTCGGCTTCACCGCCGCCCCGGAGTCGTCGCGCTCCTCCATGTACGCCACCGACGTGGCCCGCATGATCGAGGCGCCGATCTTCCACGTGAACGGCGACGACCCCGAGGCCGTCGTCCGCGTCGCCCGCCTCGCCTTCGAGTTCCGCCAGGCGTTCAACAAGGATGTGGTCATCGACCTCATCTGCTACCGCCGCCGCGGGCACAACGAGTCGGACAACCCGGCGTTCACGCAGCCGCTGATGTACGACCTGATCGACAAGAAGCGCTCGGTGCGCAAGCTCTACACCGAGTCCCTCATCGGTCGCGGCGACATCACCCTGGAAGAGGCCGAGCAGGCGCTGCAGGACTTCCAGGGCCAGCTGGAGAAGGTCTTCACCGAGGTCCGCGAGGCCGTCTCGCAGCCCGCGCAGGCCGAAGTGCCCTCGCCGCAGGCCGAGTTCCCGGTGCACGTGGACACCGCGATCTCCCAGGAGGTCGTCAAGCGGATCGCCGAGTCCCAGGTCAACATCCCCGACCGGGTCACCGTCCACCCGCGTCTGCTGCCGCAGCTGCAGCGCCGCGCGACGATGGTCGAAGAGGGCACGATCGACTGGGGCATGGGCGAGACCCTCGCCATCGGCTCGCTGCTCCTGGAGGGCACCCCGGTCCGCCTGTCGGGCCAGGACTCCCGCCGCGGCACGTTCGGCCAGCGCCACGCGGTCCTCATCGACCGCGCGACGGGCGAGGACTACACGCCGCTGATGTACCTCTCCGAGGACCAGGCGCGCTACAACGTCTACGACTCGCTCCTGTCGGAGTACGCGGTCATGGGCTTCGAGTACGGCTACTCGCTGGCCCGTCCCGAGTCCCTCGTCATGTGGGAAGCGCAGTTCGGTGACTTCGTCAACGGCGCGCAGACGGTGGTGGACGAGTACATCTCCGCCGCCGAGCAGAAGTGGAACCAGCACTCCGGTGTCACGCTGCTCCTGCCGCACGGTTACGAGGGCCAGGGCCCGGACCACTCCTCGGCCCGCATCGAGCGGTTCCTGCAGCTGTGCGCGCAGAACAACATGACGGTCGCCATGCCGACCCTGCCGTCGAACTACTTCCACCTCCTGCGGTGGCAGGTGCACAACCCGCACCACAAGCCGCTGGTGGTCTTCACCCCGAAGTCGATGCTGCGCCTCAAGGCGGCGGCCTCGAAGACGGAGGAGTTCACGACGGGCGGCTTCCGTCCGGTCATCGGTGACAGCCACGTCGACCCGTCGGCGGTCCGCAAGGTCGTCTTCTGCGCGGGCAAGCTGTACTACGACCTGGAGGCCGAGCGTCAGAAGCGCGGCGCCACGGACACCGCGATCATCCGCATCGAGCGCCTGTACCCGCTGCCGGGTGCCGAGCTCCAGGCGGAGATCGCCAAGTTCCCGAACGCCGAGAAGTACCTGTGGGCGCAGGAGGAGCCGGCGAACCAGGGCGCGTGGCCCTTCATCGCCCTCAACCTCATCGACCACCTGGACCTGGCGGTCGGCGCGGACATCCCGCACGACGAGCGCCTGCGCCGCATCTCGCGCCCGCACAGCTCGTCCCCGGCGGTCGGTTCGGCCAAGCGTCACCAGGCCGAGCAGGACCAGCTGATCAGCGAGGTCTTCGAGGCGTAGTCCTCGACGGCCCCACGTGCGGTGGGCCCGGCCCCGAGTCTTGACTCGGGGCCGGGCCCACCGGCGTATCGGGACCCGACCTGCGCCTACCATGAGGCGGAACGAACCGTCCGCATCAGGAGCATGAGTTGTACTTCACCGACCGTGGCATCGAGGAGCTGGAGAAGCGGCGCGGCGAGGAGGAGGTCACCTTCGAGTGGCTCGCCGAGCAGCTCCGCACCTTCGTGGATCTCAACCCGGACTTCGAGGTCCCGGTGGAGCGCCTGGCGACCTGGCTGGCGCGCCTCGACGACGAGGACGAGGACGAGTAGTCACCCGTCGAGCAGGGCGGGGGCCAGCTCCCGCCACTGCGGCAGCGGCAGGGCGGCCGGATCACCGGTGAGCACCTGTACGCAGACGTGGTCGGCGCCCGCGTCGAGGTGTTCGCGCACGCGCGCGTGGAGGGCGTCCACGTCTCCGTAGGCGACGATCGCGTCGACGAGGCGGCGGCTGGGCCGTCCGCCCGCGATGTCCTCGTCGCCGAACCCCAGGCGACGTACGTTCGCCGCCTGATGGGGTGCGCCCGTGACGTAGAAGCCGACGTGCCGGGCGGCCACCTCGCGGGCGCGGTCGACGTCCGTGTCGAGGACGACGGCCTGCTCGACGCCGAGGAACGCGTCCGGCCCCATGATCTTCCGTGCCCGCGCGGTGTGCTCGACGGAGACGAAGTACGGGTGGGCGCCCCAGGTGCGCTCGGCTGCCAGCTCCAGCATCTTCGGGCCGAGCGCGGCCAGGACGCGGCGCGGGGCGGGGTCGGGGGCGGGCCCGTGCGCCGGGGCGGCGTCCATGGAGTCCAGATAGCGGCGCATGGTCGAAAGCGCCTTCCCGCGCGTGGGAACGGCGTACCCGTCGACCTCGGAGACGGTGTCGTCGACGCGGTGCCCGCCGAGGCCGAGCAGATAGCGCCCGGGGAAGGCATCGCCGAGCGTGCGCTCGGCTGCGGCGAGCGTCAGGGGCTCGCGGAAGGCGATGTTGGCGATGCCGGACGCGACGACCATGCGGCGCGTGGCGGACAGCAACAACCAGGCCTGCCCGACGGCATCGCGCCCGTAGGCCTCCCCGTACCAGAGGGCCCCGTACCCCAACTCCTCGATCTCGGCCGCAGCTTCCCGCACCGCCCCCGCGGGGTGCCCCTCAAAGGCGAAGGTCCAGACTCCGACGTCGCCGAGCGCACCCTTCTCCGGCACTCCACGCATGCCGCCACCCCTTCCACTTTCCGGAGAACCTCTCCGCTTACCTGGCGGAGACACGATACGGAGAACCTCTCCGCATAGCTAGCCCCCGGCGCCCGGGGGAGGCGAGGATGACCCGGTGACGACATCCCAGGAGCGCGGCGGAGACGGAGAGAGCCCGACGGGCACGGGCGAGGCGGGCCACGCCGACCGGGCCCCCGCCGACCGGACCCGCCCGGCCACGGCGAGCGCCGACCGCCGCCCCGGCGGCGGCGAGACGTCCGCGGACCACGGGGCCCGCACCGGCGAGACGTCCGCGGACCACGGGGCCCGCACCGGCGAGGCGTCCGCGGGCCACGGGGCCCGTACCAACGAGGCATCCGCGGGCCATCGGGCCCGCACCGACGAGGCACCCACGGACCACCAGACCCGTACCAACGAGGCGTCCGCCGGGTGCCGTCGTGGCGCGCGCGACGCGTCCGCCGGGCGCCGGACCGGCGCCGACGAGGCGGTCGCCCCCCGGCAGCCCCGTGCGGACGCCCGGCGCAATCGGGAGCGCATCGTCGACGCGGCGCGTGAGGCGTTCGCGGAGGCGGGGCCCGAGGCGTCGCTCAACGAGATCGCCCGACGTGCGGGCGTCGGGCCCGGCACGCTCTACCGGCACTTTCCCAGTCGGCCCGCGCTCCTGACCGCGGTGCTCCGGGACCGCATCGACACGCTGTGCGGCCGCACGGACGAGCTGCTCGGGGCCGACTCACCCGACGACGCGCTGGCCGAGTGGCTGCGCGCCCTCCTCGCCCACGCGCGCGTGAACCAGGGCCTCGGCGGCGCCCTGCTGATCGAGGAGCTGGAGCGGCCCGACGCCCTCGGCTTCGACTGCCATCAGCGCATCGAGGAAACGGCCCGGCTCCTCCTGACCCGCGCCCAGCGCTCCGGCTCGGCCCGCCCCGACCTCACCGCCGCCGACCTGGTCCAGCTGGTGGTCGGCATCGCCCTGTCGACGGCACACGCGACGGCGGACCCGGACCAGCCGGACCGCCTCCTCGCCCTGGTCCTGGACGCCGTGCGCCGGCGCTGAGCCGCGGGAAGGGCGTCGCCGACTCAGTCGCGCGCCCTCATGCGGTCGTACGCGAGGCCCACCGCCCCCTGCACGAGGAGCAGCGCGGCCGCCGCGGCCCATCCCCCGCTGCGCCTGCGCACCGCCCACACCGCGAGCGGCAGCCCCGCCGCCACCTGCGCGGCGGCCAGCGCCCGCGCCTTGGGTCCGCGCACCCAGGGGCCGAGCGGCCCCTTCTCGACCACGTCGAACTCCGCGCGCACGGCGTCCCGCCACCCGGACCACTCGACCTGTCGCACACCCCGCTGGACCCGGGCCACCTCGCGCAGCCGGTCGGCCGGTTCGCCGGGGGCGAGGCCCGGCGGCAGGGCGAGGCCCGTACGCGTCAGGACCGCGAGGAGACCCCGCATCCTCGCCCGCGCGTCGGCCTCCGTGTCGGGCCGGGCGAGCGCCTCCAGGGACTGCATGTCCAGAACGGGGTCGAGGCCCAGGCGCGCCGCGAACGTCCGCATCGCCTCGTCCTCGCCGACGGGTGTCCCGTTCGCCAGCCATACGTAGCCGACGGTGCGCCGGAAGCCCGCCGCGAGGGTGTAGCCGGACCGGTCGGCGTCCCACCACAGGGCGAGCACGGGCCAGCCGGAGCCGACGGCCAGCGCGGTCGCCCACCCGGTGAGCACCCGGTCCACCGGCTCCTCGCCGTGCAGCCAGGGCTTCCCCTCGGGCACCAGCACGCTCCAGCCGGGCCCGGCCTCCGCGAGCAGCATCCGCTCGCGGAGCAGCTGGGCCACGGGCTCGACGGAATCGGACTCGGCGCGGCAGAGCAGCAGCGCGCCGGGAGGCACGTCAGGCGAAGAAGCATCGGACGACATGGCCCCACGCTAGGACAGATCGCAGCATTCGGCGCATAAACCCCGACGTACGGCAGCCCGTACGAGGGGTTCGTCCCGCAACTGTCTTGACTTCCGCGATCCGCGATATATCGTGAATGTCAGAGACGCGATATGGCGCGTCGCGTCCGGCCCGTCAAGGAGGTCAGGTCATGTCAGAGTGGTCCGTCACCGCGCCTCGGAAGCTCACGTTCGACACCCCCGTGACAGCACTCCACGTACGGATCGTCAGCGGCAGGGTGAACGTGGTGGGCACGGACGAAAGTTCCGCCCGCCTGGAGGTCTCCGAGATCGAGGGCCCTCCCCTGACGGTCACCCACGAGGACGGCACCCTCACCGTCGCCTATGACGACCTGCCCTGGAAGGGCTTCCTGAAGTGGCTCGACCGCAAGGGCTGGCGCCGCAGCGCGGTGGTCTCCCTGGCGGTGCCCGCGGGGACGGACGTCGAGGTCGGCGTGGTCGGCGCCGGCGCCGTGGTCTCCGGCACGCAGGGGCGCGCGGCGGTCAAGGGCGTCACCGGCGACACGACCCTGCTCGGCCTCGCGGGCCCGGTCCGCGCGGACACCGTCTCGGGGAACGTGGAGGCGCAGGGCGTCACCGGCGACCTGAAGTTCAACTCGGTGTCGGGCAACCTCACCGTCGTCGAGGCCGCGGGCTCCTCCGTCCGGGCCGAGTCGGTGAGCGGCGCGATGATCGTGGACCTCGACCCGGCGGGCCGCACGGCCGACGTCGCCCTGACGAGCGTCTCCGGCGAGATAGCGATCCGACTGCCGCACCCCGCGGACGCGGAGGTCGAGGTGGACACCGCGAGCGGCGCCGTGTCGAACGCCTTCGAGGACCTGCGGGTGGGCGGGCAGTGGGGGGCCAAGCGGATCACGGGCAGGCTGGGCTCGGGCACGGGAAAGCTCAGGGCGACGACGGTCACGGGGTCCATCGCGCTCCTGCGCAGGCCACCGATGGAGGAAGATCCATACGACGACGTCCCCTTGGACGTCGCCCCGGCGGACACCGCCGAGCCCGCCGCGAGCGCCCCTCCGACGGACACCCCACCGGCGGACGCCGAGTCCGCCGGCGCCGCCACCGCCCCGACCGACGCCCCCGCGCCGACCGACGGCCCGACCGACAAGAAGGTGCTCTGAGATGCCCCCGGTGTTCGCCCACGGCCGCCTGCGCCTGTACCTGCTCAAGCTGCTGGACGAGGCCCCGCGCCACGGCTATGAAGTGATCCGCCTCCTCGAAGAGCGCTTCCAGGGCCTGTACGCGCCATCGGCGGGCACGGTCTACCCCCGCCTCGCGAAGCTGGAGGCCGAGGGCCTGGTCACGCACACCACCGAGGGCGGCCGGAAGGTGTACGCCATCACGGACGCCGGCCGCGCCGAACTGGCCGACCGCAGCGGCGAGCTGGCCGACCTGGAGCTGGAGATCCGCGAGTCGGTCGCCGAGCTGGCCGCCGAGATCCGTGACGGCGTCCAGGGCGCGGCGGGTGAGCTGCGCCGCGAGATGCGGGCGGCGGTCCGAGAGGCGCGCGCCTCGGGCGGGGCGGGCACGGGCAAGTCCTTCCCCGACCCGGCCGACTTCTTCGAGGGCGCCTGGGGCGACAAGGAGGGCTGGCGCCAGGCGAAGGAGGAGTTCAAGCGGGCCAAGCAGGAGTGGAAGGAGCAGGCGCGGCGCGCGAAGGACGAGAGCCGCCGGGCCCGCGAGGAGGCCCAGCGGGCCCGCCGCATGGCCAAGGACGCCCAGGAGCAGGCGCGGGCCCAAGCCCAGGAAGAGGTCCAGCGCATCGCGCGGCGCGTGCAGGAGCAGGTCCAGGACCACTTCACGCGGGGTGACTGGCCGACGGGCGTGCGGGAGGGACTCACCGAACTGGCCAAGGAGTTCGGCGAGTTCGGCAAGGACTTCGGCAAGGCGTTCGGCTCGTGGCCCGAGGCGGGAAGCGGAGCCGGACGGGACTCGGCATCCGGGCGCGCGGACTGCGGCCCGGCGGGCGCGAAGAGCGCCCCGACCTCCAAGGACGCGGGATCCGAGGCGCCGCGCACCGCAGCCGCGGGGGCCGCATCGACCCCGGAATCCACGCAAGCGGCAGGCGCCGGGCCCCAGTTCAGCGCCGCCCCCGAGGATCTCCCCGTGGAACACACCCCCGAGTGGGCCCACGAGGACTCGACGGGTAACCCCGCCCGCGACCTGGACCGCCTCCTGGACCGCTTCCGGGACGACATCCGCGACGCGGCCCGCGACCACGGCGTGACGGAGGACCAACTGCGCGACGCCCGCCGCCACTTGTCCCAGGCAGCGGCACACATCGGCGCCGCACTGCGCACGCCGGGACCCTGACACCCACAAGGCACAGCCCCCCCCACTCACCCGAGGCACACCCGCGCCACAACACCCATGGGCACCACCCAGCACACACCAAGGCCTGAACACCCACGCGACGCGGCCAACGCGCCCCCTGCCCAGCCGGGGGGCGCGCGCTCGCCGTGCTGTGAGGTGGCGCTCCGGGCGGCGCGCCCGGTCGCGTGCGCCGTGCCTCAGGGTGCCTTCGTGAAGAGAGTCCGTTCCAGTTCCGCGTAGGTCACCCCGTGGTCCGCGAGGACCTCGGAGACCACGCCGGGGCGGACGGTGAGGGCCAGGAGCATGTGCTGGCCGCCGATCGTCCGGTCGCGGCGCGCTGTCGCGATGCGCAGGGACTTCGTCAGGACCTGCTTGGCGTCCCGCGTGAAGGGCAGATGGCCGGCCCGGGCCAACAGACCCCTGCGCCCCCGGCCCGCACCGCCTCCCCCGGCGGCGCCCGAACCGGCCAACACCCCGGCCCCGTGCGCCTCTTCGACCCGGGAGACGATCTCGTCGACGTCGATGCCGAGGCCGGCCAGAGCATCGGACTCGGCCTGGGAGAGGCCGCCCCTGCGCCGCGCCTCGGCGAGGGCCCGCTCGATCGACGCGCGGCGGTCCGCGGCCCCCAGGGCCGTCAGCGCGAAGGCGGCACGACTGCCGGTCCCCTGGTCGAGCTGCGCCAGCAGGGAGAGCAGCAGATGGCCGTCGTCGACCGACGCGGCACCCGCCCGCTCCGCCTGCCCGACCGCGCCCTCGACCACGGCGCGGGCGTCCTCGGTGAACCGTTCGAACATCACTGCCTCCCGTACTTCTTGTGCACGGCCTGCCTGCTCACTCCGAGCTCCGCGGCGATCTCCTGCCACGACCAGCCCTGCCGGCGCGCACTGCGCACCTGCACGGCCTCCAGCTGCTCCACCAGCTTCCGCAGCGCGGTCACGGCTCGCAGCCCGACCCGGGGGTCGCGATCACCCGCGCGCTCGGCGAGATCCGTTGCTTCGGTCATGGTGTCAACTTAGGTTGACAGAGCGGGGATGTCAACCATGGTTGACGTGAAGTGGGAAGCGAACACGCAAGAGGGGCGGCGGCCCCTTCGGCCGCCGCCCCTCCACTCCGTCCCGCACGAAGCCCCTCAGACCTCCAGCACGATCTTGCCGAACTGCTCGCCGGACTCCAGGCGCTCGAAGCCCTCGCGCGCCCGGTCCAGGGGCAGCACCTCGTCGACCACCGGTCGCACACCCGTGGCCGCGCAGAAGGCGAGCAGGTCCTCCAGCTCGTCCTTGGTGCCCATGGTCGAGCCGACGACCTTCAGCTCCAGGAAGAAGATCCGGGTGAGCTCGGCGTGCGAGGGACGGTCACCGCTGGTCGCCCCCGAGATCACCAGAGTGCCGCCCGGCTTCAGCGACTTGACCGAGTGCGACCAGGTCGCCGCGCCCACCGTCTCGATGACGGCGTCCACGCGCTGCGGGAGCCGCGCGCCCGCCTCCACCGCCTCCACCGCGCCCAGTTCGAGGGCCCGCTTGCGCTTGGCCCCGTCCCGGCTCGTGGCGAAGACCCGCAGGCCCGCCGCCTTGCCGAGCACGATCGCGGCCGTGGCGACGCCGCCGCCCGCACCCTGCACGAGGACCGAATCCCCGGGCCGCACACCGGCGTTGGTGAAGAGCATGCGGTACGCGGTCAGCCACGCGGTCGGCAGACAGGCCGCCTCAGCGAAGGACAGCTCCTTCGGCTTGGGCAGCACGTTCCAGGTGGGGACCGCGACACTCTCGGCGAACGTGCCCTGGTACTTCTCCGTCAGGATGGAGCGCCCCTCACGGGGCCCGACGCCGTGCCCCGACTGCCCGATGACGGAGTGGAGGACCACCTCGTTCCCGTCCTCGTCGATCCCTGCGGCGTCACAGCCGAGGATCATCGGCAGCTTGTCCTCGGCCAGGCCGACCCCGCGCAGCGACCACAGATCGTGGTGGTTGAGGGAGGCGGCCCTGACCTTCACGGTCGACCAGCCCGGGCGGGCCTCGGGAGCGGGTCGCTCCCCCAACTCGAGGCCGTTGAGCGGCTGGTCACGGTCGATACGGGCGGCGTAGGCAGCGAACATGAGCCGACCCTAGGCGCGATGCGGGCCCGCGCGGAACCACGTACGCCTGTGACACGCGCCGCTGCGGACGCCGCCGTACGCGGCGCCACCGGACACCTCCGTACGCAGCACCGCCGGGCGACCCCGAACGCACCGCGCCCCCTGCCGCGCCGACGAGGCACGACAGGGGGCGCGGCACACACCAGACGTGGGCACCAACCGGACGGCGTCAGCGGCGGGCGACACCCTCCGCGCGGGCGGCAGCGGCGACCGCCGCCGTCACGGCCGGGGCGACCCGCTCGTCGAACGGCGAGGGGATCACGTAGTCGGCGGAGAGCTCGTCCCCGACGACGTCCGCGAGCGCGTTGGCCGCCGCGATCTTCATGCCCTCGGTGATCCGGGAGGCCCGCACCTGCAGCGCGCCCGCGAAGATGCCGGGGAACGCGAGCACGTTGTTGATCTGGTTCGGGAAGTCCGAACGACCGGTCGCCACCACGGCCGCGTACTTGTGCGCGACGTCCGGGTGGACCTCGGGGTTCGGGTTGGCCATGGCGAACACGAAGGAGTTCGGCGCCATGGAGGCGACCGCGGGCTCGGGAACGGTGCCGCCCGAGACGCCGATGAACACGTCGGCTCCGGCCAGCGCGGCCTCCAGCGAGCCGCTGATCCCGGCCTTGTTGGTGATCTCCGCGAGCTCGCGCTTGACCGGGGTGAGGTCGTCCCGGTCACGGCTCACGACGCCCTTGCGGTCCGCGACCGCCACATCGCCGAGGCCCGCCTCGAGCAGGAACTTGGCGATGGCGACACCGGCCGCGCCCGCCCCGGAGATGACGGCCCGCAGGTCGCCGAGCGTGCGCCCGGTCAGCTTCGCCGCGTTCCGCAGCGCCGCCAGCGTCACGACGGCCGTGCCGTGCTGGTCGTCGTGGAAGACGGGGATGTCGAGCCGCTCCTGGAGCTTGCGCTCGATCTCGAAGCACCGGGGCGCCGAGATGTCCTCGAGGTTCACGCCGCCGAAGGACGGGGCGAGCCGCACCACGGTGTCGACGATCTCGTCGGCGTCCGTCGTCGCGAGCGCGATCGGCACCGCGTCCACGCCGCCGAACTGCTTGAACAGAATCGCCTTGCCCTCCATGACGGGGAGGGAGGCCTCGGCGCCGATGTCCCCGAGACCGAGCACGGCGGTCCCGTCGGTCACCACGGCGACGACATTGGATTTCCACGTGTAGTCGTGGACGAGTTCCGGCTGCTCGGCGATCGCGCTGCACACTTTCGCGACGCCGGGCGTGTACGCCAGGGACAGGTCGTCCTTGTCGCGGACCGGCACGGTGGCCTGCACGGCCATCTTGCCGCCGCGGTGCAGCGCAAACGCCGGATCGAAGGGCTCCTCCGCGCCTTCGTGATCCGTACTGCTGTCGCTGCGAGGATTGACGATCTCCGCTGCCACTTGTCTGACCCCTTAAGTCTTATTCATTCGTTGAGGGTGTCCACTCCCGGTTGAGAAGTGGGCGGGCACCGCGTCCGTTCTCCGCCTGTCGGCGGAGGGAGGTACGGACACGCGAGCGCGCCGCACACGCGCCCTGGGCCCCGGATGAGGGGTGTAAAGAGCCTTTCTACCGGAAGGCGGCGGGCACGGGCGAGTGACATTGGTTGCAGCGTCCCCGGCAGACGTCCCCCGAGGCCGGGCCGAAGGCCCCTGGGCTCGACCGGGCGCCGCCCCAACCAACCGATGTCCGAATTCTCCGGATAGGGCACTTCAGCGGTCCACATCGCGAGATTCACTGGATATCGATCGGTTGACACCGATTCGCTCGCACACCCGGATGTCCTTGCCGTACCGGGGTGTTGGGTTTCGAGGCACTCCCGTTATCCGATTTTGACATCGCGAGCACCCAGAATCGGACGGTCCGAATGGCAAGATGCCGTCATCACACGAGGTCGCGACACCCGAAGGTGTGTGCACGACTCATCGGCAACTCCCTCATCCGCCGGAGGACCCACCATGACCGCCAGCTCCCTTTGTCGTAAGACCGCCGCCAAGTCCGCAAGGTCCCGGATTGTCGCGGTCGGCGCGATCGCGGTCGCCGGCTCGCTGCTGCTGACCGGCTGCGGCGACCAGACCAAGGACAAGGGGAGCAACTCGGTCGGCAACGCGCCGCTCGCCGACAAGCTGCCCAAGGACATCCGCGACAAGGGCGTCATCAAGGTCGGGTCCGACATCGCCTACCCGCCGGTCGAGTTCAAGGACAAGGACGGCAAGACCGTCGGCATCGACCCGGACCTGGGCGCGGCACTCGGCAAGCAGCTCGGCGTGGAGTTCGAGTTCGAGAACGGCACCTTCGACACCCTCCTCGGCGGTCTGCGCTCCAAGCGCTACCAGGTCGCCATGTCGGCCATGACCGACACCAAGAACCGCCAGGAGGGCATCGACGAGGAGACCGGCAAGAAGGTCGGTACCGGCGTCGACTTCATCGACTACTTCACGGCGGGCGTCTCGATCTACACCAAGAAGGGCGACGACCAGGGCATCAAGACCTGGGCCGACCTCTGCGGCAAGAAGATCGTCGTCCAGCGCGGCACCGTCTCGCACGACTTGGCCAAGTCCGAGTCGAAGAAGTGCAAGGACGGCAAGAAGATCGCGATCGAGCAGTTCGACAACGACCAGCAGGCCCAGACCCGGCTGCGCTCCGGCGGCGCGGACGCGGGCTCGTCCGACTTCCCCGTCGCCGCGTACGCGGTGAAGACCTCGGGCGGCGGCAAGGACTTCGAGCTGGTCGGCGAGCAGGTCGAGGCGGCCCCGTACGGCATCGCGGTCTCCAAGAACAACCCCGAGCTGCGCGACGCGATCAAGGCCGCGCTCGACGCGATCATCAAGAACGGCGAGTACGAGAAGATCATCAAGAAGTGGGGCGTCGAGGACGGCGCGGTCGAGGAAGCCAAGATCAACGGCGGCAAGTGACCGCGTCCCTCCTAGTCGCTGAAAGGGCACTCCCGTGACCCCAGACATCTCCAAGAAGGACCCCGCGGACGACGTCCCGACGGCCCGCCCCGCGGAGGCCATCAAGGCCATTCCGGTCCGCCACTTCGGCCGCTACGTGGCCGCCGTCCTCGCGATCGGCGTGCTCGGCTCGATCGTGTACGCCTTCTCGCAGGGTGACATCAACTGGGGCGCGATCCCCGACAACTTCTTCGACGAGCGCATCCTCAAGGGTGTCCGCGAGACACTGATCCTCACCTTCCTCTCGATGCTCATCGGTGTCGTCGGCGGTGTGATCCTGTCCGTGATGCGCCTGTCGAAGAACCCGGTGACGTCGTCGATCGCCTGGTTCTACATCTGGTTCTTCCGCGGTACGCCGGTCCTGGTCCAGCTCTTCGTCTGGTTCAACCTCGGCTTCGTCTTCGACTACATCAACCTCGGTCCGATCTACAAGGACGAGTGGTCGGACTTCATGACGCCGTTCCTGACGGCGCTGCTCGGCCTCGGCCTCAACGAGGCGGCGTACATGGCGGAGATCTGCCGCGCCGGTCTCCTCTCGGTCGACGAGGGCCAGACCGAGGCGTCGCACGCGCTCGGCATGAGCCACAACAAGACGCTGCGCCGCGTGGTGCTCCCGCAGGCGATGCGCGTGATCGTGCCGCCGACGGGCAACGAGGTCATCAACATGCTCAAGACGACCTCGCTCGTCGCGGCCGTCCAGTACTACGAGCTCCTCAAGTACGCCCAGGACATCGGCACCTCGTCGGGCGCGACGGTGGAGACGCTGCTGCTCGCCGCCTGCTGGTACCTGATCATGACGTCGATCCTCAGCGTCGGCCAGTTCTACCTGGAGCGGTACTACGCACGCGGCTCGTCCCGCTCCCTGCCGGACACCCCCTTCCAGAAGATCAAGGCCAACATGTTGTCGCTGAGCAACCGCGCGGGAGGTGTGCGCTGATGACCGCCATGGTGAAGTCCGAAGGCGTCCACAAGTCCTTCGGCAACGTAGAGGTCCTCAAGGGCATCGACCTGGAGGTGGCGAGCGGTGAGGTCTTCTGCCTGATCGGCCCGTCCGGCTCCGGCAAGTCGACGTTCCTGCGCTGCATCAACCACCTGGAGAAGATCAACGCCGGCCGGCTGTACGTCGACGGCGACCTGGTCGGCTACCGGCAGAAGGGCGACAAGCTCTACGAGCTCAAGGACAGCGAAGTCGCCATGAAGCGCCGGGACATCGGCATGGTCTTCCAGCGCTTCAACCTCTTCCCCCACATGACGGCGCTGGAGAACGTCATGGAGGCGCCGGTCCAGGTCAAGGGCATCCCCAAGGCCCAGGCCCGCGAGCGCGCCGGCCAGCTCCTGGAGCGGGTGGGCCTCGCCGACAAGGCGGGCAACTACCCCTCGCAGCTCTCCGGCGGCCAGCAGCAGCGCGTGGCGATCGCCCGCGCGCTGGCGATGGACCCGAAGCTGATGCTGTTCGACGAGCCGACGTCGGCGCTCGACCCCGAGCTGGTGGGCGACGTCCTCGACGTGATGCGTGACCTCGCGGAGTCCGGCATGACGATGATCGTCGTCACGCACGAGATGGGCTTCGCGCGCGAGGTCGGCGACAGCCTCGTCTTCATGGACGGGGGTGTGGTCGTCGAGTCGGGCCACCCGCGTGAGGTCCTGTCGAACCCGCAGCACGAGCGGACGCAGTCGTTCCTGTCGAAGGTTCTCTAGCCTTCGACAGCCTTCGGCGCGCATTTCGGGTGCGGGTGCCTCGTGGCTCGTCGCGCGGTTCCCCGCGCCCCTGGCGGTCCCCGTGCCCCGTAAGGGGCGCGGGGACCGCGCGCTCAGCCCCCACGCACCCGCAGCCAAAGGGAACGCGCTACTTCAGGCCAAGGACCAGTGAGTCCGACGGCGACGCCCAGACGGCCCGGGCCTCGCCGAATCCCGCCTCGCGCAGAGCCTTCGCGTGCCACTCGACCGACGGCATGTCCCCGTCCGCATGCTCCCCGTAGATCTCGAACCGCTTGGCCGTGGGCGCGGCGAGGACCGGATCGGCGGCGGCCAGCTGCCACCACTCCCTCCAGTCGAGGACGCCCTCGGCCTTGGCGCGGTCCATCCGGCTGTGCCGAAGGGCGCTCTCGGCGGCGTTCAGGCGCGGGGTGGACGGGTCGGGCATGTGGTCGGCGTTCATGAAGACGCCGCCGTCACGGACGAGTCCCGCGACCTGGCCGTAGAGCGTGGCGAGCGGGCCGCTGTGCAGCCAGTGCAGGGCGGTGGCCGTGAGCACCGCGTCGTACGAGTCGTGCGGGAGCGCCGCGGTCCACTCGGGGTCCTTCAGGTCGGCGGTGACGAAGGCGACCCGGTCGTCGCCGGCGAACGTGCCCTCGGCGATGGTGAGCAGCGCGGGGTCGAGGTCCACGCCGACGCTGGTGGCGTCCGGGAACCTCTTGAGGAGGCGGTCCGTAATACTTCCCGTACCGCACGCCAGATCGAGCACGCGCGGCGCGGGGCCGACCACGGCCTCGACCATGTCGAGCATGATCCGGAACCGCTCCTCGCGGTCGGGCAGGTACCACTGCTGCTGGCGGTCCCAACTGTCCTGCCAGGCACGCCAGTCGGTGCCGAGCTTCGCCGCGGTCTCGGCTCCGGTCCCCGTTTCCGTCATCAGAACCCCTCCACTCCGTAATACCCTGGTACCGCAATCGGCTATTACCGGCCGACGAGATGACCATAACCCGCACCCGTAAGGACTACAAGTGGAACTGGCCCATTACTCGGACTTCGCCGTGCGCCTGGTCAACACGGAGGAGCCGGGGCGCAACAAGGACACGCTGACGTCGGTCGAGGTGGTCCGTGAGCTGTTCGGGCCGAGCACGCAGATGGCCCGCCGCGCCACGGACTCCGACCTCACGCGCTTCCGTTCGGTGCGGGCCAGGCTCAGGGCCGTCTTCGAGGCGGCCGACGGCGGCGACGAGACACTCGCGGTCGACCTGCTGAACTCACTGCTCCTGGAGTTCCCGGTCAGCCCACAGATCTCCGGCCACGACCACCGCGACGACGACGGCCGCCCGCTGTGGCACATGCACCTGGCGGACCACTCCTCGAACGCCACCGCCGGGTACGCCGCGATCGCCGCGATGGGCCTCGCCTTCCACCTCACCGAGCACGGCGTGGACCGCCTCGGCCTGTGCGAGGCGGCGCCGTGCCGCAACGCCTACCTCGACACGTCCACGAACCGCTCCCGGCGCTACTGCTCGGACCGCTGCGCGACCCGCGCCAACGTCGCCGCCTACCGCGCCCGGAAGCGCCAGGAGACGGAGCGCTCGGCGAGCACCGGCCGCACGGCCCCCAGCGCCCAGCGCGCCAGCGCGAACGGCGAGCGCCGGTCGGGCGCGGGCGGCCGGTAGCGGAACCTGACCTTCCCGAGGACCAGTTCCTCGGGGACGACGCCGTAGTCCGTGCTGTCCCCGCCCGCGAACGCGTTGTCGCCGAGCACCCACCAGCCACCGTCGCGGCGCTCCTTGGCCCGCTTGACGACCAACAGGTCCTGCTGGAACGGATGGCGCAGGACCACCACGTCACCCGGGCGCACCCGCGCGCCCCACCGGACGAGCAACCGGTCCCCGTGGAACAGCGTGGGCACCATCGAAGGGCCGGTCACCTCCGCCGCGCCCCACGGCACGATGGCCCTTCCTCGCTCGGACTCCTGCGACAGCTCCGGCATCACCGGCACCTCCCCGGTCCTATCCTCCACGAGTCCCAGTCTGACCCTGGACTTTTGTCCTAAGCCCATGGGGGCACTCGCGAAATCACGTCTCTCACGGAGTAATGTCCCACCTGAGAAGACGATCACGAGGAGGACAGCTACATGCTTTCCCGCCTGTTTGCCCCCAAGGTGAAGGTCAGCGCCCACTGCGACCTGCCCTGCGGTGTGTACGACCCGGCCCAGGCCCGCATCGAGGCGGAGTCGGTCAAGGCCGTGCAGGAGAAGATGGCCGCCAACGACGACGCGCACTTCCAGGCGCGCGCCGTGGTCATCAAGGAGCAGCGCGCCGAGCTCGCCAAGCACCACGTCTCGGTGCTGTGGAGCGACTACTTCAAGCCCCCGCACTTCGAGAAGTACCCGGAGCTGCACCAGCTGGTCAACGACACCCTCAAGGCCCTCTCGGCCGCGAAGGCGTCGACCGACCCGGCCACGGGCCAGAAGGCGCTCGACTACATCGCCCAGATCGACAAGATCTTCTGGGAGACCAAGAAGGCCTGATCCAGGGCTTCATGAGCACGGGGTCCGCCTGACCGGCGGGTGGTGCACCTCCGCAGGTCAGCGGGCTTTTCGAAGGGGCCCGGCCGTTCACTCGGCCGGGCCCCTTCGGCATGGCAGGCGTCACCCGCACCATCCGCCGGAGGCCGAGAAGGGGATCCGCTCCCGGAGGCGAAAGGTTTGCCCAACTGTGCATGGGAATACGGTGGGTTATGCGTGAGAGGGGACATGGATATGCCGGAGAAATCGAAGGTCCTCATCGTCGACGACCATGAGGACACGTTGTTCGCCCTGGAGAGCGCGCTGGCCTCGCTCGACTGTGAGCTGGTCCGCGCGACCGGCGGCGAACAGGCGCTGAAGGAGATCCTCCGCGGCGATGTCGGGCTGATGCTGCTCGACCTGCGCATGCCCGGCGTCAGCGGTCTCGACGTGGTGCGCTACACCCGCCGCCTCGAACAGACGCAGTCCATCCCCGTCCTCCTGCTGACCGGCTTCGGACTGACCCGCGAGGTGTCCGTCGCCGCCTACCAACTCGGCGTGGCCGACGTCATCATGAAGCCGATCGACCCTCTCACCCTGCGCACCAAGGTGCGCTATCTCTACGCCACCTCCACCGAGCTCCAGGCGCTGCGCCACCAGGTGCGCGACCTCCAGGCCCGGGTGGACGCCACGCACACCCCCGCGCCCAGCAGCGGCAACGGCCCGGTGCCGGAGCCGTCGGAAGCCCGCGTGCCGGTGCAGCCCACGGCCGCCACACGGCGAACTCCCGACTCGAAATCCGGCGTTTAGGCCACCTCCCCGCCGATTCAGGAGGACCCTCGTGGCACGGGCAGACTCCGACCGCGGTCTGCTCCCCTCCCGCGGCCGGGTCCGCCCCGCCCCTGGGCGCCGACGGCGCGGGAGTATGTCGGCGCCCAGAGGGGCCGCTCGGGTCTGCCGCTCTCGTCTACGTTTCCGTGCGCCCGAAGAACCGGACATCACGCGCCTGACCTGGAGCGCAGGCGCGTGATCAGCGATCTTTGACGCGTCGTGACAGATCGACAAGATCTTCTGGGAGAAGTCGCCATCCGCGGCGGTGAACGCACCGCGCTCCTGGAGCAGAATGGTTCTCTCAACTACGCACAGGAGTACGGGTGGTCAGGCTGCGAGGGAGGGCTCACAGCAATGCCGGAGAACTCGAAGATCCTCGTCGTCGACGACCATGAGGACACGTTGTTCGCCCTGGAGAGCGCGCTGGCCCCGCTCCACTGCGAGGTGCTCCGCGCGACCAGCGGCGAGCAGGCGCTCAAAGAGGTCCTGCGCGGCGATGTCGGGCTGATGCTGCTCGACCTGCGCATGCCCGACGTCAGCGGTCTCGACGTGGTGCGCTACACCCGCCGCCTCGAACAGACGCAGTCCATCCCGATCATCCTGCTGACCGGCTTCGGGGTGAGCCGCGAGGTGTCCGTCGCCGCCTTCCAGCTCGGCGTGGCCGACGTCATCATGAAGCCGATCGACCCCCTTCCCCTGTGCACCAAGGTGCGCTACCTCCACAGCACCTACCAGCAGTTGCGGACCCTGCGGCGGGAAGTGCACGACCTGAGGGCCAAGGTCGCGGCCATGGACGCGACCGGGAACCGGACGTCAGCGTTTCCTGGGCCTGGCCAGGCCCAGATCGTAGGCGAGGATGGTGGCCTGGACCCGGTCGCGTAGGCCCAACTTGCCCAGCAGGGCGTTGACATGGGACTTCACCGTGCCGGTCGTGACGCCGAGCGCCTCGGCGATCTCCGCGTTCGTGTGGCCTGCGGCGACCAGGGTCAGGACCTCGCGTTCGCGGGGCGTGAGGGAGTCCAGGAGCGCGGGGTCCGGCGCGGGGGCCGTGCCGGCGAAGGCGTCGATCAGGCGGCGTGTGACGGTGGGGGCGAGCATGGCCTCGCCCGAGGCCACGATGCGGATGCCGGCGAGGAGCTCCTCGGGCTGCGCGTCCTTGAGCAGGAAGCCGGAGGCGCCCGCGCGCAGGGCGTCGTGTACGTAGGCGTCCTGGTCGAAGGTGGTCAGGACGAGGACGCGCGGGGCCGACCCCGGGGCCGCGGTCAGCAGGCGGGTCGCCGTCAGGCCGTCCATGCCGGGCATGCGGATGTCCATCAGGACGACGTCCGGGGCGAGTTGGGCCCCCAGCTGGACGGCACGCGCGCCGTCCTCCGCCTCGGCCACCACCTGGAGGTCCGGCTCCGCGTCGACGATCGCCGCGAATCCGGCACGGACGACGGCTTGGTCGTCGACGACCATCACTCGGATGGTTCCAGCGCTTTGCGGGGCGGAGGCGGGGATGGGCTCGGACTTGGGCTCGGGCTCGGGCGTGGGCTCGGACTTGGGCTCGGGCTCGGACTCGGGCTCGGGCTCGGGCTCGGTAGTGATGGGGGTGCCTCCTTCGGGCTCTCGTGGGGGGTCGGGCCCTTGTGACGGGGCCGGGGTTCGCGGGGCGCCAGGGCCTCGCGGGGTGCTGAGATCTTGCGGGGCGCCGAGGGCTTGCGGGATGCCAAGGCCTCACCGGACCCGGAGACCTCGCCGGACCCCGAAGCCTCACCGGGCGCCAAGGTCTCGCCAGACCTCGAAGCCTCACCGGACCCGGAGACCTCGCCAGATCCCGAAGCCTCACCGGACGCCAAGGTCTCGCCAGACCTCGAAGCCTCACCGGATGCCACGGTCTCGTTCATCCGTGGATGCGGCTCGTGGGCGTCAGGCGCGGACGTTGCCTCTCTCAGGGCGGCCAGGAGGTCCCGCATCGCCGACAGGGCCGCCCTCGCCTCGTCCGCGACCCCCTTCAGGTCGCCCGCCTCGGCCCGGGTGACCACCGCGCCCGCGTGCCGCAGGACCTCGCCGCGCAGTTCCACGGCGATCCGGCGGCGCTCCTCGTACGCCTCCGCGACCGCCGCCCACACCGTCGCCGTGAGCGCGTGGCCCTCCATCGCCCTGATGCGCTCGCGCCGTGCCCGCAGCGCCGCGCCCAGGCCCCAGACCGCGGACATCGGCAGCATGCACGCCATGCCCAGGACGACGGCCAGGAAGAGCAGGAGGGCGAAGCCTCCGTCGTCCTTCAGGTCCGCCATGCCGTCCGCCGCCGCGAGGGCGAGCGAGGTCAGGGTGAGGCCGAGGGCGCCCGCGCCCATCGCCGGCCACGTAACGCCCGCCGGACCCGCGAACGCCGCCACCGCGTACACCGCCACGCACTCCGCGACGCCGCCCGCCGCCACGAGGCCGAGCGCCACGTCCGGTGACAGCAGCCCGAAGGCGAGACCGAGGGGGCCGAGCCAGGCCGACGTGAGGACCGCGCACAGGACGGCCCAGGGCGCCCGGCGCCGCCACAGCAGCGGCAGCGCGTGCGCGGCGGCGGGCACACAGGCCAGGGCGGTCTCGGCGGGGCGCTCGACGAGGATCGCGAAGACCGGGAGCACGGCGACGGCCAGGGCGACCGCCCCGTCGGACAGGTCGAGCGAGCGCAGGGCCCGGTGGCGCGCGGCACGGTGGCGCAGGGTCGTCGTGGCGGCGCGCGGCAGCCGTGCGCGCACGGACCAGCCGGGGCCGTCGCCGCGCGGCCCCGCGTCCAGGCTGCCGCCGAGCGCCGTCGCCCGCTCCCGCATGCCGGCGGTGCCGCGCCCCGAGCCGAGCCGCTGCCGGGCGGCGGTGCCCGAAGCCTGGCCGCCCGTACCGGCGTCCGCGGCCGCCGCCCCGTCGTCCTCGACCGTCAGACGCACCGTGCCGTCCGGGGCGACGGAGCGCAGACGGACACGGACCGAGGCCCCGGGGGCGTACCGCAGCGCGTTCGTGAGGGCCTCGCGCACGATGCCGAACGCCGCGTCGGCCACCGGGCCCGTGAGCGCCACGAGGTCCGGTGCCACGTCCACGGCGGGGCGCAGGCCCAGGCGCGCGAAGCCCGCGGCCAGTTCGTCGACGCGTTCCTCCAGGGCGCTCTCCTCGTCCGCCACGGACGTCCGCATCATCGCCACCAGGCGGTCGAGTGCCGCCAGGGTCTCGCGGCCGCTGTCCGCCGCGAATCGGAGCGCCTGAGGGGTCAGTTCGGGCTTGCGGTCGGCGAGCCGCAGGGCCATGTCCGCGGTGACCACCACCGAGGTGAGGTGGTGGGCGCTGACGTCGTGCAGTTCGCGCGCGAGCCGCCGGCGTTCCGTGGTGGCGGCCCGCCCGCGGTCGGACTCCGCCCGCGCCAGGTCGCGCGCGGCGGCCAGGCGTCCGTCGAGCCAGCGGCGGCGGCTGCGGCCGAGGCCGACGACGGTCAGGCAGATCGCGGCGTTCACCAGCGCCTCGCTGCCCGCCTCGACCACGGAGTCGATCAGCACCGCCGAACGGACCGTCCCGCACAGCACCATGACGGAGCCGATGAGCGCGGCCGTCCGCCCCGGGCGGCGCACCGCCACCGAGTACAGCGCGACCAGCTCGCCCAGGGCGTGCACCAGCGTCGCGTCCTCCGGGAGCAGAAGACCGGCGAGCAGGGCGGCCTCGACGGTGAGCGCGGCGGCGACGGGACGGCCGCGGCGCAGGGCCAGCCCGACCGTGAGCACGACCGCGACGGCGAGCCCCGCCGTCAGCTGGGCCGCGCCGATCGGCTCGCCCTCCCGCAGCGCGCGCCCCGGCCAGTAGGCCAGCTGCGCCATCGTCAGCAGCAGGGGCAGCAGCCAGTTCCGTATCCGCTCCATATCGGCCTCGATGATACGGAGGGGCACGGCTGTGTCCCCGGGGCGAGACCCGGGGCGAGACCCGGGCCGCGCCCTGAACCGGGAGCACGACCGGGGGCATGGCTGCGGGCACGGCTGAGGGCACGCCTCTATCTCTGGTTGGAGTGCGCGATCGTACGGACGGCCGACGCCCCGGCGTCCGGCCGCCGGAATGCTTGTTCCCATGACCACGAAGCCCCACGGCTCCCATCCGCCACACCCAGCACACCCGGCCCCCGACCCGTACGCATACACGTACGCGCCCCACCCGCCGCACACCCCCGAGCCCCCGTACACCGCACCGCCCCTCCCCTACCACCGCCTCGCCCTGTCCACCGGAACGCACCGCTGGTGGCGCCCCCTGGCCGGGACCGGCCTGGTGCTCGCCGGTGCTCTCGTCGTGACGCTGGCCGTGCTGTGCGCCGCGGAGACAGCGGGCGCGTTCCTGGACCGCCCCGTGGACAAGGACGGGTTCCGTATCTGGGGCGGCATCGCGGAGACGGGACAAGCCCTGCTGTCGCTCGCCCTGGTCACACCCGTGGTGTCCCTGGCCGCGCGGTGGGCGCAGCGACGTCCCGCGGGTTCCGTTTCAGCGGTGACCGGACGGCTTCGGTGGCGTTGGCTGGGGCGGTGCATGGCGGTGGGGCTTCCGCTGGTCGTCGCGTCCCTGGGGATCATGCTGCTGCCCGAGACGGGGGACGGCGCCGGGGAGAGCATGGAATGGGCCGGGCTCCCCGACTTCCTGCTCGGCCTCGCGATGGTGTGCGTGCTCGTGCCGTTCCAGGCGTCGGCCGAGGAGTACGTGTTCCGGGGCTGGCTCACACAGGCGGTCGGCGCCTGGTGCCGCTCGCCGTGGGTGGCGATCGTGCCGCAGGCCCTGCTGTTCGCCTCGGCCCACGGGTGGGGCACGGCGTGGGGCTTCGCCGACCTGGTGGTGTTCGGCCTGGTCACGGGCTTCCTGACGATCCGCACCGGTGGCCTTGAGGCCGCGATCGGCCTCCACGTCCTCAACAACCTGCTGGCGCTGGGCGCGTCGTCCGCGATAGCCGGCGCCCTGTCCTCCGACGAGACGGCCGCCGACATGAACTGGATGGCGGTGGGCGTCGACGTGACGGTGGTCTGCGCGTACGCGGCCGTGGTGCTGCGCCTGGCGGGACGGCACCGGATCGCGTCGGTGAGCGAGGGCGGGGTGCCTGGCGGGGGTGCCGCCTCGGGTGGAGGCGGTGTGCCGGGGCGGGGCGCGGGTACGCCCGGGCGAGCCGACGGTGCGCCCGGCTGGGGCGGCTTGCACGCCGGGGACAGCATGTCCGGCCGGGACGGCTCCCCGACCCGAAACGGCATGCCCAGCCGGGGCGGCTCCCCGATCGAAAACGGCACGCCCGGCCGGGACGGCCCGCACGCCGGAGGCAGCACGCCCCGACGAGACGGCTCCCCCACCGAAAGCAGCACACCCCGCCGGGACACGGCGCCCGGCACCATGGACGGGGCGCGCACGCCAGGCGCGGGAAGCGGGGGCGGTGCGCCCCGCGGCGGCGCGGGCCTCGCGGCAGGTGACAGCACGAGCGACGGTGCAAGCCCCCCGGCAGGCGGCTCAGGCGGCTGCGCCGACGCGGGAGCCGGGCGATGAGCGCCCTGGAGGCGGCGCGCGTCCGCGCCGGGGCGGAGGAGCGGGCCACGCGCTCCCTGGTGCGGCGCGGTGTCGCGGAGATGCTGCTCGCCCACGGCGTGTGGCTGCTCTACAAGTGGCTGCTGCGCGGCTGGAACGAGGTTCCGGTGAACGCGAGGACCACGCTGTCCGCGCTCACCGCGATCGCGGTGTGGGTCGCCGCGGCCGGCTTCCTGCGCGGTCGCGCGGACCGCCGGTCACGACGCGTGGCCACCGCGGCGGCGGCCGTCGCGGCGGCGGCGATCGTGACGGTCGTCGCCGTACGCCCCGAGGCCGCCCTCGGCAACGGCGTACCCGCGCCCGCCCTGATCGGACCGGTCCTCGCGGTCGCCGCGGGCCTCGGCCTGTGGGTGCGGCACACGGAGTCCCGCCGCACCGGCGGGGAGGCCCGCCCCCGGCCTTAATCACTTGCGGCGCCCGCGCCCCGGCTGCTGCACTGGCGGCAGCCGGCACACGCCCGGCGGAGTCGACGAAGGAGAAGGAAATGCGGCGTTCGTGCATGTCCCGCCCCGAAGAAATCCCCACCTCTTCAAAGGACATGACCGTACGTGCATTCATCTGCTCCGCACACCCTGAACCTGGGCATTCTGGCCCACATCGACGCCGGTAAGACCAGCCTGACCGAGCGGCTCCTGCACGCCGCCGGTGTCATCGACGAGGTCGGCCGCGTCGACGACGGCAGCACGCAGACCGACTCGCTCGCCCTGGAACGACAGCGCGGCATCACCATCAAGTCCGCGGTCGTCTCCTTCGTCATCGACGCCCCCGAGGGCGCGGACGAAGGCGGAGGTGACGGCGGAGGCGTCACGGTCAATCTCATCGACACCCCCGGCCACCCGGACTTCATCGCCGAGGTGGAGCGGGTGATCGGCGTGCTCGACGGCGCCGTGCTCGTGGTCTCCGCCGTGGAGGGCGTCCAGGCACAGACCCGCGTCCTGCTGCGCACGCTGCGCCGTCTGCGCATCCCGACGCTGATCTTCGTGAACAAGGCCGACCGCGGCGGCGCGCGGTACGAGGGCGTCCTGCGGCACATCGCCGAGCGGCTGACCCCGGACATCGTCCCGATGGGCACGGTCCCCGGCATCGGCACGCGCGACGCGCGCTTCACCCCGTTCACCGCCGACGACGACCGCTTCGTCACCCCCCTCACCGAGCTGCTCGCCGGGCACGACGACGCGATCCTCTCCGCGTACGTCGAGGACGCGGCGTCCCTCTCGTACGACCGTCTCCGCGCCGGACTGGCCGAGCAGACCCACCGCGCGCTGGTGCACCCGGTGTTCTTCGGCTCGGCGATGACGGGCGTGGGCGTCCGCGAACTGACCGACGGCATCCGGGAGTTGCTGCCGTCGTCCGCCGGGGACGCCGAAGCGCCGGTCTCCGGCAGCGTGTTCAAGGTCGAGCGCGGCACCGCCGGGGAGAAGATCGCGTACGTACGCATGTTCTCGGGCACGGTCCGCACACGCGACCGCGTGGACATCGGCACCGGACACGACGGCGAAGGCGGGGCCGCCCGCGAGGGCAAGGTCACCTCCGTCGGCGTCTTCGACCGCGGCACGGACGCGCGCCGCACGGAGGTCCGCGCGGGACAGATCGGCAAGCTGTGGGGGCTCGGCGACGTCCGGATCGGCGACGTGATCGGCGTACCCCGCAAGGGAGTTGATCCCGGTGAGCACTTCTTCGCGCCACCGACCCTGGAGACCGTCGTCACCCCGCTGCGCCCCGCCGACCGCGGCGCGCTGCACGTCGCGCTCACCCAGCTCGCCGAGCAGGACCCGCTGATCGACCTGCGGCAGGACGAGATCCGCCAGGAGGTGTCGGTCTCGCTCTACGGCGAGGTGCAGAAGGAGGTCATCCAGGCCACGCTCGCCGAGGACTTCGGGCTCGACGTCTCCTTCAGGGAGACCACGACGATCTGCGTGGAGCGGGTCGTGTGCACGGGCTCGGCGTTCGAGATCATCGACAAGGACCCCAATCCGTTCCTCGCCACGGTCGGCCTGCGGGTGGAGCCCGCGCCGGTCGGCGCGGGTGTGGAGTTCCGGCTCGGCGTCGAGCTCGGTTCGATGCCGTACGCGTTCTTCCGCGCGGTCGAGGAGACCGTCAGGGAGACGCTGCGGCAGGGCCTTCACGGCTGGCGCGTCCCCGACTGCGTCGTCACGATGACGCACGCCGGGTACTGGCCGCGGCAGAGCCACGCGCACGGCACGTTCGACAAGAGCATGTCGAGCACGGCCGGCGACTTCCGCAATCTGACGCCGCTGGTCCTGATGGACGCGCTGCGCCGGGCGGGCACGGCGGTGCACGAGCCGATGCACCGCTTCCGGCTCGACGTCCCCGCCGACACGTTCGGGGCGGTGCTGCCCGTCCTCACACGGCTGCGGGCCGTGCCGCACACGCCGACGACGAGCGGAGCGTCGTACCTGCTGGAAGGGGACATCCCGGCGAAGCAGGTGCACGCGCTGGAGCAGATGCTGCCCGGACTCACGCGTGGCGAGGGCGAGTTGGAGACCGCCTTCGACCACTACGAGCCCGTGCGCGGCGGCACGGTCCCGACGCGCGAGCGGACGGACAACGACCCGCTCCACCGCAAGGACTATCTGCTGCGGGTGGTGCGCAGGACGGACGGCGGGGGAAGCGGGAGAGGCAAGGGGCGGGAGGGTGCCGTCCATGCCTGACAGCGCCCTCGCGCACACCGGGGCCCAGACCGGCGTCACCTGGGCCCCGGCCTCCGATGCCTGCGCCCAAGCCCCCGTTACCCGGGCCCAGGCCTCCGATGCCTGCGCTCAGGCCCCCGCCGTCGGAACGCCCAGGCTCCGCAGCCGCTCGCGGTCCGCGATGATGTCGATCTCCACGATCCTGCCGTCCACGACCGTGAAGGAGCCGAGCGAGACCACCTCGCCGCCCGGCGCCGCGGCCAGGCCCGGCAGGCCGTTGACGAGCACCACGTACTGGTGCTCGGCGAGCTGCGCGAACATCGCGGCCTGCCCGGCCACCGTCGCCGCACCCCGCACCAGCTTCGACAGGCCCGAGGACAGCTCGCCGGTGTCCGCGCGCAACACGACGTCCGGGTCGAGGAGTTCGAGGAGCGCCTCGAAGTCACCGGCGCGCGTCGCGGCCATCCAGGCCTCGACGACCTCGCGCTGCTTGGCGACGTCGGTCTCCGGCGCGGGGGCGGAGCCCTGCACACGGCGGCGGGCCCGGCTGGCCAGCTGGCGCGTCGCGGCCGCCGAGCGCTCCACGACGGGCGCGATCTCGTCGAAGGGCACGGCGAACATGTCGTGCAGCACGAACGCGAGGCGTTCGGCGGGCGCGAGGGTGTCCAGGACGACGAGCAGCGCGAGGCCGACCGAGTCGGCGAGCAGCGCCTCCTGCTCGGGGTCGACCACGTCCACCCGGCTCACGACCGGATCCGGCACGTGTGACTCCCACGCGGCCTGTGCCGTGGTGTCCAGGAAGTCCTCGCGCCGGGACTGCCGCGAGCGCAGCAGATCGAGGCAGATCCGGCCGACGACGGTGGTCAGCCAACCGCCCAGGTTCCGCACCTCGCCCGGGGCCGAGCCCGAGCCCGAGTACGAGTCCGAGTACGAGTCCGAGTCCGAGGCCGAGGCCGAATCCGAGGCTGAGCCCGAGCCCGAATCCGAGGCTGAGCCCAAGTCCGCGGCCGAGCCCGAAGCCGAGTTCGCCCCCGAGGCCGAGCCCCGTTCCGTGCGGCTCAGGCGCAACCACGCCTCCTGCACCGCGTCCTCGGACTCGCTCAGCGAGCCGAGCATGCGGTACGCGACCGCGTTCAGGCGGGGCCTGTGCTCCTCGAACCGGGCCGCGAGCGCGGCCTGCGCCGATCCACTGTCGTTCATCTGTCGCATTCTCCCATGTCCGGAAACCGCCCCCGCCGACCAGAACCCGCCCCCGCCGAGCAGGAGTTGCCCGTGAAGATCGAAGCCGACCTCGTACGCCGTCTGCTCGCCGAGCAGTTCCCGCAGTGGGCGGACCTGCCCGTCGCGCCGGTACCGCTGCCCGGCATGGACAACGCGACGTTCCGGCTCGGCGACGACATGTCCGTACGCCTGCCGCGCCACCCCCGGTGGATCGGGCAGGTGGAACGGGAGCAGCGGTGGTTGCCGTGGCTCGCCCCGCAGCTGCCGCTCACCGTCTCCACGCCGATCGCCAAGGGGCGGCCCGGCCAGGGCTACCCCTTCCCCTGGTCGGTCTACCGCTGGCTGGAGGGCGAGGCCGCGACCACCGAGGGGCTCGCCGACCCGGTGCGCACGGCGGCCGAACTCGCGGAGTTCATCGGCGCCTTGCAGAAGATCGACGCGACGGGTGGCCCGGCGCCGGACGAGAGCAACGCCTTCCGCGGCGAGCGCGTGGGCACCGAGTGCGACTCACTGGCCGCCGACTCGCTGGTCCGTGCCAAGATCGCGAAGCTGGACGGCGTCGTCGACACGGACGCCGTGACGGCGGTGTGGGACGCGGCGCTCGCGGCACCGGCCTGGGACCGCGCCCCGGTCTGGCTGCACGGCGACCTGGCGACCGGCAACCTCCTTGCGGTGAACGGGCGGTTGAGCGCCGTCATCGACTTCGGGACGCTGGCCGTGGGCGACCCCGCCTGCGACCTCATCCCCACGTGGATGTTCCTGCCCGCGCAGGCCAGGGAGACCTTCCGTGAGGCGGTCGCGATGGACGACGCTACCTGGGCACGGGCCCGCGGCATCGCCCTCGCGGGATCGCTGCCGGTGCCGGACGACCCGTTCTTCGCGATCCCGGCACGGGTGACGGCGGCGCTGCGCCATCTGAACGCGGTACTGGACGACTTCGCGGAGCACGGGGGCTGCTGAGGCCTGGGCGGGCACGGCCGGAAGAGCGGCTGGGACGCGAACAGCGGTTGGGACGGGAACAACAGCTGGGACGGGAGCAGCGGCGAGGATGGGAGCAGCGGCCAAGGCGCGAACAGCGGCCAGGACGGGGACAACGGCCAAGGCGCGAACAGCGGCAGGACAGGAGCGGCGGCTAGGACAGGAGGAGCAGCGGCTCCAACACCGCCCGCAGATCCTCCGGTTCGCGGTACAGAAGCCCCGTCATGCCGAGCGCCCTCGCCGCGTCCACGTTCTCCTCGCGGTCGTCCACGAAGAGGCAGCGGTCGGGGGCGACCCCGGCCCGGCGCGCCGCCGTCTCGTAGATGTCCCGGTCCGGCTTCACGACGCCCAGGTCCGCGCTGCTGATCACGTCGTCCACGAGCCCGTCCGGTCCGGTGAGGCCGAGGAGGGCCAGGTCGTCGGCGAGCCACGGCGTCGCGTTCGTGACGAGCAGGACGGGCAGGCCGGCCGCGCGGACCTGCCGCAGCAGGCCCACCACCGTCTCGTCGGCCCGGAACTTGGCCTCGGCCAGTGTCGCCCCGAGCGCGCGACCGCGCACCGGCGGCACCCGGTCCGCGAGTCCGCGGGCGATCGACTCGATCCACTGCTCCTTGGTGATCTCGCCCCGCATCAGCGGCAGATCGGTCTCGGGCGCGAAGGCGACCTCGGCGGTGGCGCCACGCGGCAGTCCCGCGTCGCGCTCCGCCTGCTCCAGTTCCGCCATGTCGTAGAAGCGGATCACGCCGTCGAGGTCACTCAGTACGGCGTCGAACGCTCGGCCGGAGATCGTCATCGCATGTGTCTATCACGCGGATCCTGCACGGATATCCGTGGCCCGGCCCCGGGGCCTCCCGTAGGGTCCGGCGGTGTGAGCACCGGAGACAGACACATACCGTTCGCCCGCCTGCACAACTTCCGCGACCTGGGCGGCCATCGGGCCGACGACGGCCGCACGGTGCGGTGGGGCGTCCTGTACCGCGCCGACTCGCTCGGCAAGCTGCGCGCCGACGAGGGGGCCTCCGAGGCCGAGCGCGCGGACTGGGACCGCTTCCTCGGACTCGGCGTCCGCGCCGTCGTCGATCTGCGCTACGACTGGGAGATCGGCGCCAAGGGCCGCGTACCGGAGGTGCCCGGGCTCGCGTACCACCACCTGAGCATCGAGCACCGGCCCTACGACCAGCCCGCCCTCGGCCCGGACGTCGCGCCGGGTCCCTACCTCGCCGAGCGGTACGTGGAGGTGGCGTACGACGGCGTCAAGGAGATCCGCGGCGCGCTCGACGTCATCGCGGCGGCGGGCGCCGAGGACGCTCCCCTGGTCTTCCACTGCGCTTCGGGCAAGGACCGCACGGGCCTGATCGCGGCCCTCGTCCTGGCGCTGCTGGGCGTCTCCGAGGACGACATCGTGGCGGACTTCGCACTCACCGAGCTGGCCTCGGAACGCCTCCTCACCGACTGGCGCGCCGCCCACCCCGACGCGGGCGACATCTGGCCGGGCTACGGCAGGGCCCCCGCCGAGGTGATGACCCTGTTCCTCGCCGAACTGACCAGACGGCACGGGTCGGTTCGCGCATACGCGGAGGAACTCCTGGGAGTGGACGACCAGTTCGTCGGAGCACTGCGCGATGCGCTGCTGGAGGGGGAGGCGGAGAGGACAGCAACGTCCGGGGCTGGGGCCGAGGCCTGAGCCGACGACGCGGCGGGGCCTGATCGCGGGCCGGTCGGAAACTGCCACGCGGCGGGAGTCCGGCCAGCACGGCCAAGCACGTACTGGCACGCGACCGCGCCGGAGCCGCGCCACGGCAGGGCCCGCGCGGCCGGACAAAGGCCACGCCACTGCGGAAGACCGGCCAGCACAACCAAGCAAGTACGGACACGCGGCCTCGCCGGAGCCGCGCCACAGCAGGGCCTGGTCGGCGAAGCCCGGCAAGAGCCACGACACCGCCCGGCAGAAGCCACGCCGCTGCCCCGCAGAAGCCGCCGCTCTTGCCGGGCAGAAGCCACAACCTTGCCCGGCAAGAACCACGGCACCGCCCCGCCACGGCTTCCCGCCCCCTCACTCCCCCGCCCGCACCGACCACACCCCCGCCGCGACCACCAGGGCGACCGCCACGCACTCGCGCGGCCCGAGCCGTTCCCCCAGCACCGTGAACCCCACCCCGGCCCCCACCGCGGGCCCGAGCGCCAGCAGTACGCCGAAGCCGCGTGCGCCGATGCGGCGCAGGGCCAGCATGTCCAGGGAGTACGGGATCAGGGACGACAGCAGCGCGACGAGGAGCCCGATGCCCAGAACCGCCGGATGCGCCGCGACGGACCGCCCCTCGGCCACCGCCGCCACCGGCACCAGCAGGCAGGCCCCGATCCCCAGGGCCGCGGTGAGCCCGTCCCAGCCGGGGAAGAGGCGGCCCACGCGCTGGTTGAGGACCACGTAGCCGGCGCGGCACAGCGCGGCCGCCGCGCCCGCCACGATGCCCGCGCCCGCCGACTCGCTGCCGGGCACGGCGAGCAGCAGCACCCCGGCGAGGGCGAGCAGCCCGCACAGGAGGTGCGCCGCCCTGCGGGACAGGGCGAGCGCGAGGGTGAGCGGACCGAGCAGTTCGAGGGTGGCGGCGAGGCCCAGGGGAAGGTGCCGTATCGCCTGGAAGTACGCCGCGTTCATGCCCGCGAAGACCACGCCGAGCCCGGCCGCGGCCCGCCACTGCGCCGCCGTGAGGGCCGTGAGCCGCGGCCGGACCACCGCCCACAGGACGAGCGCCGCGAAGCCGAGCCGCATCCCGGCCAGAGCGGTGGGCCCGACCTGCCCGTACGCGCCCTTGGCGACCGCGGACCCCAGCTGCAGGCTGACGATCTGCGCGAGCACGAGCCCGGCGGCGACCCGCCCGCTCCGCCCGCTCTCCCCCTCCGCATGTCTCACGCCCACACCGTGATGTCATGCCCTTATGCATTTCAACCATTACGGAGGCGAGGCCGCCCTGCTCGCCGCCGCGCTGGTCAACTCGCTGCCACAGGCGCCGCCGCTGTCACCGCTGCTCGCCGCGCACGGCGTCGTGGACCACGCCCTGACCGATGCCCAGGAGAGCGACCTGCGCGACTGGGCCGCGCTCCTCGCGGAGTGCTTCGGCCCGCAGGAGCTCCGGCGGCGCTGCGACACCGTCAACTCCCTGCTCGCCCAGGCCTCCAGCAGCCCCCGCATCTCCCTGCACGACGGCCGCCCGCACTTCCACTACAGCGCCCCCGCCGCCGATCCGGCCGCCCACGTCCGCGCCCTGACGGCGGCGGGACTCGCCTACGTCGTCTGTTTCGCCGACGCCCACCGCCTGGGCCGCTGCGCCCGCGCGGGCTGCGGCCTCGCCTTCGTCGACACGTCCCGCAACGGCCGGCGCGCGTACTGCTCGGTGCGGTGCGCCAACAACGACGCGGTGGCGCGGCACCGGAGCCGGGGGCGCGGCCACGGGGCCGACCGGAGCAGTCACGGGAGCGGTTAGAGCGGTCACGGGAGCGGCCGGAGCCGAGGCCGCCTCCTGAGCCTCGGCCTCACTCCTCGCCGAGCACCTCGCGCACCGTGGCCCGCACCCGGTCCTGGTCCTCGCGCACGGCGTCGTACCGGTCCTTGTGGCGGCGCAGGTCGGCGCGCTGCTTCTCGTCGGCGACGACCCACCACACCCCGGCGGTGTTCAGCTCCCGGTTGCATTCCACGTCGGCGACGGCCGTACCCAACTCCCTTGTCGTACGAGAGGTGTTGCCGCCGTTCACACCCTTGCGCCACGCCTTGTCGCGAAAGGCGTGGGCCGGGCTCTCGTACCGCTTGAAGCCCTTGCCCTCGACGCAGAGCGACCAGTCGCGGAAGGCCTTGCGGACGCGCGCGTCCTTGGCGACCTCCTTGTCGAGCTTCCGGGTGCGCTCGGCGACGTACGCCCATAGGCGCGCCGTCTTCGTGACGTCCCCCATGACCTTCCGCGCGGCCTCTCCGGAGCAGCCGCCCTTGGGGACCTTGCGGCCGCGCACGACAGCGGTGGCGCCGTCCTCCCCCGCGCCGAAGGTGCCGTACAGCACCTCGAACTCGCCCTGCCGCAGGGCCCGTCCCCTCGGCGCCGCGTCCGACCGCCAGGTCCGCAGGCCGTCCGGGTCGAAGCCGTAGCCCCAGCGGCGGACGTGGCCGAGGTCGAGCATGCCGTAGGGGGACACCGTGGAGATCGCCAGGAAAGCGCTGCCGCCGCCGCTCCCCTCGCCGCCGCCCCTGCTCGCCTCGCCGCGCCGCCTGGGATGGAGCGGGAAGTCGGCGTACCCGAAGGAGCGCATGCACCGCTGCGCGAGACGCGACTGCGCTTCCCCCATCCGCTTGTTGTCCTTTGCGCTGAACTCATAGCGGTCCAGAGGGAATTCGGGGACGTCCTCTTTGCTCTTCACTCTCGGCACCCCGGGCCCGTGCGCAGAGCCCTGGCCGGTCCCTGAACCGGATCCGGCACCGGATCCGGCACCGCACCCCGCCAACACCGCACCCACCAGCGCCAGTACAGCCCACCGCACCTTCATCGCACCCCTCCCCAGGCGGATCCACGGATCCGTCGGACCTTACGCCGTGGGTGCGGTGTGTACGCACGGAGGGTCGGCCGGGGCATACCAAGTCAGCGGCCGGGGCGCCTACTTGACGGCTTCGCCGCTCTTGTCGTCGCCGCTCTCGCCTTCGCCGCTCGCGTCGTCACTTCCCTCGTCGCCGCTGACGTCGGCACCGGCATCGACCCCGTCACCGCCGCTCCTGCCGGTGGCGCCACCCGGCGCCGCGTGCCTCCTGCCGTACCGGGAACGTGAACGCCTCGCGACCGCGCGCCCCTCGGCCTTGGCCGTCTCCTCGACGCACGCCTCGCACTGCGCGTTGCGGCACGGCCCGGGGCCCCACACAGGGACGAACACCCCGAGCACCTTGCGCCTCCGGATCGTCGTGCCCACCGGTCGTCCACAGAGTGCGCACACAGGCTCATTCTGCGGGCCGGGGCCGGACCGAGGCCCTTCGTTGCCCATACCTCCAGGTTATTCCGGTTCGGCCCGGCTGGGCAGTCCCGCGACCGCAGCTTCCTCAGCGCGACCGCAGCTTCCTCAGCGCGGCCGCAGCTCCGCGACGTCCCGCTCCCGCGCCACCACCTGCCGGGCGACCTCCGTGAGCCGCAACCGCCGGGACCGCGCGTACTCCCGCAGCACCGCGAACGCCTCGTCGACCGAGCACTGCCACCGCTCGGCGAGCACGCCCTTGGCCTGCTCGATCACGACCCTGCTGGTGAGCGCCGCCTGCAGCTGCCCGCGCTGCACGTCGCTCTGCTCCAGGGACCGCTGCCGCAGGACCACGGCCGCCGCGAGATCGGCGAGGGTCTGCGCGAACGCGAACCGGTCCGCGCCGGACCCGCGCTCCCCATGGAAAGGGCCGGGCCCGCGCTCCCCATGGACCGGGCCGAGCCCGCCCTCCTCACGGAACGGGTCGAGCGCACCCTCCCCATGGAACAGGCCGAGCGCGCCCACGACCCGCTCATCGCCCGCCGCCTCGTGCCGCAACGGCAGGGCCTGCATCGCGGTGAAGCCCGCGGCCCGCGCCCGCGCCGCGTACCGCGGCCATCGCGCGGCCGCCTCCGCCCCGCCGAGGTCCACGTCCGTCAGCGCCGCACCGGAGCGGCAGCTCTCCAGACAGGGGCCCTCGCCCTGGCGCAGCGCGGACATTTCGAGCGCCCGCGTCCGCTCGTCCGACGCCTCGACGACACCGCCCGGATCACACATGAGCAGCACCACCGCCCCCGAGACCCCGAGCAGGCCCACACAGCGAACTGTCAGGTCCTGCAGGAACTCCATGCCACCCTCCGATCCTGAGTGAGTACGACACTTCGGTTCGCGGGGGGGGGGCGACAGCGGGGTCAGCGGGCCGCCCCCACCGCGCGCGGCTCACGCCACATGGGCCACATGCGCGGCCCGTCGGGCAGGTCGAGCGCCGTCCCCATGAAGGCGAAGCCCAGGCGCGTGTACAGGTCACGGCTACGCGCGTTGCTCGCCTCCAGATACGCGTGCAGACCCTCGCGGTCGCAGCGGTCGAGCACGGCGGAGACCAGCGCCGTGCCGAGCCCTTCGCCCTGCCGGTCGGGGTGCACGGCGACCAGGTGCAGATACTGGTGCGCCCGGTCGGTGGGGTGGATCGCGTCCGTCAACCGGCCGATCATCTCGACCCGTTCGTTGTCCGGGTCGACGGCCTGGCGCAGCAGCGCGGGACCGTCCGCCGCGCCCTCCCCTTCTTCGCCTTCGCGCACGCCTTCGTCTCTCTGCCCGCGTTCGTCTCCGTGCGCACCGGCGGGCACCGACCACCACATCGCCACGGCGGCGCCGTCCTCGGTGACGTCGACGTACCCCTCGTCGAGCGCGATGTCGAAGAAGGCTCCCATCAACGCACCGTGCGTCCGCAGGCGGTACGCGTCGCCGGGCAGGACCCAGCTGCTCACCGGGTCCTGCATGAACGCCGCGTCGAGCAGCCCGACCACGTGGTCGCGGTCGCCCTCCCCGGCTCTCCGGATCGCCACACCCACAGCCCGCCCCTTACCGATCGCTCACGTTCGACGGCGCGCACCCGCTGTCCAACTCGGCTCCCGGGCCCGCCGGTTGCAGCCTAAGTGATCGTGTCCACGCGCAGGGAAGGGCCCCGCAGCCTGGCCGGATCGCGGTGGCGTGCGGGGCCCTTCGGACCGTGCGGGGTCAGCCGCCGAGAGCACTCTGACTGAGCTTGTCGTTGCGGTGCGTGGCCAGCTTGTCGAGGGCCTTGTGCACGGCCTCGGGCACGGACTCCAACTGGGCCGCGTCGATTGGCTTGTTCACTTTCGCAACAGCCGGGACATAGGCCGTGGTCAGCTCCTCGCCGTCGGCATGCGCCACGGCGGGGGCGGCGAGCACGGCCAGGGTGGCGGAGGCGACGGCTCCGAGCGCTCTGCGGGCAGATGGCATGGCATGTCCTCACTGGGGAGGTCCGGGGTTCCGGACCAGGGGGTCCGGAAATCCGGACGGGGGGTGAACGCGGCTGTTCTAGCCGTCCCCGGCCCCCCGTATCCCCGGATGGGCCTCCCGTGGGCGCGCCATGCGCACTTCCCCGTCATCATCTCGTACCGCTATCGGCTCCTCTTCTCCTCAGCGCGTACGCCTCACCGCACGCGTCTCGCCACATACGCCTCACCACACATGTCTCACCACACATGTCTCACCACGTACGCCTCACCACGTACGCCCCATGCACACGTCTCACCACGTACACCCCACTGCGCCCACCCCACCGCGTACGTCTCCTCATTGCGTGCGCCGTGTCACGAACTCGGCGAGTGCCAGCAGGCCGCCCGCCGACTCCGGGTCCGGAACCGCCGTGGCGAGCTGGCCGATCGCCAGGGACATCCGGTCGGCGGCGTGCACCTGCGCCCAGTCGCGACCGCCCGCGCGCTCCACGGCGCCCGCCGCCCGCGCGGCGTACTCCAGGCCGCCTGTCCCGCCGGGCGGCCGCGCGTAGAGCTCGGCGAGTTCGGCCGCGGCCGGTGTGCCCGAGGCCAGGGCCGCGACCACCGGCAGGGACTTCTTGCGGGCCGCGAGGTCGGCGCCCGCGGGCTTGCCGGTGTGCCCCGGGTCGCCCCAGATGCCGATGACGTCATCGATGAGCTGGAAGGCGAGCCCGGCTTGGCGGCCGAACCCGTCCAGCGCGTCGACCTCGTCGCGGCCCGCGCCCGCGTAGAGCGCGCCGAGCGCGCAGGCGCAGCCGAGCAGCGCCCCCGTCTTGGCCTCGGCCATGGCGAGGCACTCGTCGAGCGTGACCTCGTCCGGGCCGCGCCGCTCCAGGGCGCAGTCCGCGTGCTGGCCGGCGCAGAGCTCCACGACGCAGGCGGCGAGGCGGGCGGCCGCCGCCGGGGCCCCCGGGTGGGGGTCCTCGGCGAGCAGCCGCTGCGCCAGGGCCTGCAGGGCGTCACCGGCGAGGATCGCGTCGGCGTCGCCGAACACGGTCCAGGCGGTGGGCCGGTGCCTGCGGGTGGTGTCGCGGTCCATCACGTCGTCGTGCAGGAGCGTGAAGTTGTGGATCAACTCCACGGCGGCTGCCGCCCGCACGGCCGTGGCGGGTTCCCCGCCGAGCGCCCGCACCGCGGCGAGGACGAGCGCCGGCCGGATGGCCTTGCCCGCGTTCCCCGCCGACGGTGTGCCGTCCGCGTGCTCCCACCCGAAGTGGTAGAGCGCGATCCGGCGCATCGATCCGGGCAGCGACTCGATCGCCCTGCGCAGCTCCGGATCGACGTACGCACGCGTGGAGGCCAGGATCTCCGCGGCCTCGTGGGCCGTGTCCGTCGTCGTGTCCGTCGTCGTGTCCGTCATGGACTCACCCCGGGAAGGATGCGAACGGTGGCGGTTCCTCGACCTGTGGGCGCGTACGCAGGGGGTGTACCCCGTGCCAGGGGCACGGACACGGGCCAGGGCTCACCTCCAGCGGCCGATCTCGACGTTCTCCAGGACGCCGAGCGCGTCGGGCACGAGCACCGCCGCGGAGTAGTAGGTCGACACCAGGTACGAGATGATCGCCTGCTCGCTGATGCCCATGAACCGTACGGACAGGCTCGGTTCGATCTCGTCCGGGATGCCGCTCTGGCGCAGGCCGACGACGCCCTGCTCCTCCTCGCCCGTACGCATGCAGATGATGGACGTCGTACGGGCCTCGGTGACCGGGATCTTGTTGCACGGGTAGATCGGGACGCCCCGCCAGGTCGGGATCCGGTTGCCGCCCACGTCGATGGTCTCGGGGACGAGACCGCGCTTGTTGAGCTCGCGGCCGAACGCGGCGATGGCGCGCGGGTGGGCGAGGAAGAGCTTGGACCCGCGCCTGCGGCTGAGCAGTTCGTCCAGGTCGTCCGGGCTGGGCACGCCGTCGTGCGGCTGGATCCGCTGGTCGTACTCGCAGTTGTTCAGGAGGCCGAACTCGCGGTTGTTGATGAGCTCGTGCTCCTGGCGCTCCTTGAGCGCCTCGACGGTCAGCCGCAGCTGCTGCTCGGTCTGGTTCATCGGCTGGTTGTACAGGTCGGCCACGCGCGTGTGGATGCGCAGCACTGTCTGGGCGACGCTCAGCTCGTACTCGCGCGGCGAGGCTTCGTAGTCCACGAAGGTGCCCGGGAGCACGGCCTCGCCGACGTGGCCCGACGAGAGGTCGATGGGTGCCTCGCCGAACGTGTTGGTGCGCTGGGCCGGGATGGAGCGCAGCTGCTGGAGGTGGGCGCGCAGCGACTCGCTGCGCTCCGCGACCTGTTCGAGGTCCTGGCGGGGCAGCGTGAGGACCGTGCCGGAGGTCACCGCGCGCGCGGTGTACTCCCAGATGGACTCGGAGTCGACGAGCGCCTGCTCTCCGAAGTAGGCGCCGTCGGCGAGGGTGCCGAGCACCGTGTCGTCGCCGTACGGGCCGGTGCCGATCTTCTCGACGCGGCCGTGCGCGAGCAGGAACACCTCGTCCGCCGGGCTGCCGAAGGAGGTCAGGACCTCGCCCGCGACGAACTCCCGCTGCTGACAGCGCTGGGCGAGCTCCGCGAGGACGTCCTGGTCCTCGAAGTCCCGCAGCACCGGCAGCTCTCCGAGCTCGGCGGGGATCACCTGGACCTGGTCGCCGGTCTTCACGAAGGTCACCCGGCCGTCGCCGACCGAGTAACTCAGCCTTCGGTTCACCCGGTACGTGCCGCCCTGCACCTGCACCCAGGGCAGCATCCGCAGCAGCCAGCGGGAGCTGATCTCCTGCATCTGCGGGGCCGACTTGGTGGTCGTGGCCAGATTCCGCGCGGCCGACGTACCGAGACTCTGCTGCGGCTTCTCGGACTCCGTACGGATCTCTTCGCCTACCGACATGGACTGTGCCTCCCGAGTGCCTGCGGTGATCTGCACGCAGAACCCTTCCAGCACGGAACGTGCCGGCGCCATTACACAAAAGAGCGGGAATGGATCACGCTCCGGCTGGGCAGGAGGGGCGTTTCCACTCGTTCGGCCCAACTCGGGATGTGCCGGACGGGTCGGGCTGGTGGGCTCGGGAAATGAACACCTCCGAGGCCTCTGCCGACGCCGCCGCGCAGGAGCCGGGCCCGGCGGCTCCGCTCGCGCCGCCGGGCGAGCGCGGTCCGGTGCGCTGGCTGCGCGCCGCGGGCCGGGCCTTCGAGCCGGTCCGCCGCGCGCCCGTGACCGTGTTCGTCGTCGTGGCGCTGTGGGCCGTGGGCGCCTTCACCGGCAGCCTCGGCGGCGGCCCGCCCCTCGCCCTCCTGAACGACATCGGCGTGGGCGTCCCCGCGCTCGCCGACGGCCGCTGGTGGACCCCGCTGACCTCGGTCCTGTGGTGCTCGGGGATCGGCAACTACATCGGTTCCACGCTGCTGTTGCTGCTCCTCGGCTCGGCGGCCGAGCAGCGCATGGGCTCGGTGCGCACCGCCGTCGTCCTGGTCCTCGGACAGGTGCTCGGCGCGCTCCTCGGCACCGGCGTCGTCAAGCTGGGCGCGCTGGCCGGCGAGGACTGGCTGAACGACCTCTCGCAGGACCTGACGGCGACGCCCGGCATCGGGGCCTGCGCCGTCGGCGCCTTCCTCAGCTTCCGGCTCAACGCCCTGTGGCGGCGCAGGCTGCAGCTGTGCCTGATCGTGTTCCCGCTGATGCTCGCGCTGTACGTCGGCCACCTCCAGGGAGTGCTGCGCCTGGCCGGCACGGTCGTGGGCCTGGGGCTGGGCGCCCTCGCGCACCGGCACACGCACCGCCTGCGGATGCCGCACGCCTCGCACTCCGAGGGCCGGGTCCTGGTCGCCCTGGTGGTGGCCGCCTCCGCGATCGGCCCGCTGATCGCCACGCTCTACAAGGACGCGCTCGGCCCCTTCAACGTCCTCGACCTGTACGTCTCCGGGGGGCCCGGCGCCCAGGACATCGCGGACGCGTGCGTGCGGGCGGCCAGTGCCGACTGCGCCCGCGTCCACGCCCAGGACCACTTCTACGGCTCGCCGGCGATGCTCATGGGGATCGCCATCCCCGCGCTGCTGCTCGTGCTCGCCGAGGGGCTGCGGCGCGGTCTGCGGCTGTCCTGGCGGATCACGGTGGCCGCGCAGCTGGTGTGGCTCGGGCTCATGGCGTTCCTGCTGAGCGACATCGCCTCGCACCCGGACCGGTACGTCCTGGAGGGCAGCGACCTGTCCGACCAGAAGGCCGCGATGATCCAGGCGGTGGTCGAGCAGATGATGCTGCCGCTGCTCGTCCTGGTGCTGCTCTTCCTCACCCGCCGCCTCTTCGACCAGCGGGTCTCGCGCGCCACCGTGACGTGGCTCGCCGGAACCGTCGGGGGCACGCTGCTGCTCGCGTGCGTCGCGTACGTGGGCATCGGTTACGCGGTGCGCGACCAGTTCACCCCGGACGCGACGTTCTCGAAGCTGGTGTCGGGCCTGCCCACGCAGTTCTTCCCGCCCAGTTACGAGCCGTTCTTCTTCCGGGGCCAGGCACCGGTCCCGGTGGGCGGCACCGCCCTGTCCCTGTACGAGTACTGCGGGATGCTCTTCTGGGTGGTCACTCTGATCGCCCTCTTCGTGGCGTTCCGGCGCCCTCTGATGCACGCCGACCCGGACGCGGCCACGCGCGCGCGTGCCCTGCTCTCCGCGCACGGCGGTTCCACGCTCTCGTATCTGACGACCTGGCCCGGCAACCACTACTGGTTCTCGGCGGACGGCAGGGCGGCGGTCGCCTACCGCGTGCACTCCACGGTCGCGCTGACCACCGGCGATCCCTTCGGGGTGCCCGCCGCGCGCGCGGACGCGATCGACGGTTTCGCCGAGTACTGCGACGAGCGCGGCTGGACGCCGTGCTTCTACAGCGTGACGGCGGACGCCAAGTCCCGTACGGACGCGCTCGGCTGGAGCTCGGTGCAGGTCGCCGAGGACACCGTGGTGCCGCTCCCGGAGCTGGCGTTCACCGGCAAGAAGTGGCAGGACGTCCGCACGGCCCTCAACAAGGCCAAGAAGCAGGGCATCACCGCGGAGTGGCACACCTTCCCCGAGGCGCCCATCGCGCTCACCGACCAGATCCGTTCCATCTCCGAGGAGTGGGTCGCCGACAAGGGCCTGCCGGAGATGGGCTTCACGCTCGGCGGCCTCGACGAGCTCGACGACCCGCATGTGCGGTGTCTCCTCGCGGTCGACGAGGACCGCACGGTGCACGGCATCACGAGCTGGATGCCGGTGTACGGGGACTCCTCCGAAGGCGGCTCCGCCGAACCCGTGGGCTGGACACTGGACTTCATGCGCCGCCGCTCCGACGGGTTCCGCGGCTCGATGGAGTTCCTGATCGCGTCCGCCGCGCTCGGCTTCAAGGAGGAGGGCGCACAGTTCCTCAGCCTCTCCGGAGCACCGCTGGCCCGCTCCGAGACCGGTGAGCCGCCCGCGGCCCTGCAGCGCCTCCTCGACTACGCGGGCCGCACCCTGGAGCCCGTCTACGGCTTCCGTTCCCTGCTCAACTTCAAGGCGAAGTTCCAGCCCCAGTACCGGCCCATGTACATGTGCTACCCCGACCCCGCCGCCCTGCCCAACATGACGCGGGCGATCGGCAAGGCGTACCTGCCGCACATGAAGCCGTCCCAGGGCGTACGCCTGATGCGCAAGCTCACCGCGTAGGCGAGGCGGCGGGCCGCGGACAAGGGCCCCGGGAACTCCAAGATCTACGCACCCGTTGAACCCCACGCGGGGCATCCGTACCGCCCGCACCCTTCGCACCAACCGGCAGGAGACAGCAATGGCAGGCTTCCTGGACCGCGCCAAGGAACAGGCGCAGAGCGCCCTCGCCCAGGGCAAGCAGAAGGTCGACGAGGTCCAGGAGAAGCGCGCGGGCGACGCCCTCCTGAAGAAGCTCGGCGCCGCGTACTACGCCGAGCGGCGGGGCACCGGCTCCCCGCAGGCCACCCAGCAGGCGCTGCAGGCCCTGGAGTCCCACGTCGCGACGCATGGCGACGGCTTCCTGCACGGCACCTGACCGGATCGGCTCGCACGGCGCCCGAACAGGCCGCGGTTTATTTCCGAACAACTGGTCCGGGCACCGGAGCTCCGGTACAAGCAGGGCATACGAGGCGGTCCGCGACCGGCGGCCGTCGCGCCCTGCAAAGGAGGCGGTCATGGCCCCACCCATGTCCGCGGGCAGCTTCCTTCAAGCCCTGCGGGACGAAGGCGTGACCGTCGTCGAGGTCGGCGACTGGGAGCATCACAACCGCAACCACAAAGGCCCCTGGGGCCCTGTGCACGGCGTGGTGATCCACCACACCGTGACATCGGGCAGCCAGCGCACGGTGGAGATCTGCCGCGACGGCTTCGCCTCGCTGCCGGGACCGCTCTGCCACGGCGTCATCACCAAGGACGGCCGCGTCCACCTCGTCGGGTACGGCCGCGCCAACCACGCGGGCCTGGGCGACGACGACGTACTGCGCGCCGTCATCGCCGAGAAGCGCCTGCCCCCGGACAACGAGGCGAACACCGACGGCAACCGCCACTTCTACGGCTTCGAGTGCGAGAACCTCGGCGACGGCGAGGACCCCTGGCCCGAGGCCCAGCTGGACGCCATCGAGAGGGCGTCCGCGGCGGTCTGCCGCGTCCACGGCTGGACGGAGCGCTCGGTGATCGGCCACCTGGAGTGGCAGCCGGGCAAGATCGACCCGCTCGGCTTCACGATGGACTCGATGCGGGAGCGCATCGCGGAGCGCCTCAAGTGACAATGGCGGGGTGCACCACACCCCGCCCGCCCCGCTCGCGCCGCCCCCGCGGCTGCCGTCGCCCCTGCAGCGCATAGAGGACGACCGTTTCGGCCCGCGTGGCGTGGAGCTGCTGCTCAAGCGGGACGACCTGATCCACCCCGACCTGCCGGGCAACAAGTACCGCAAGCTCGTCCTGAACCTGCGGGCCGCGTCGGACGCGGGTCACGACACCCTGCTCACCTTCGGCGGGGCCTACTCCAACCACCTGCGCGCCACCGCCGCCGCGGGCCGCCTCCTGGGCCTCGCCACGGTCGGCGTCGTCCGCGGCGACGAACTCGCGGGGCGCCCCCTGAACCCGTCCCTGGCCCGCTGCGCCGCCGACGGCATGCGCCTGCACTTCGTGGACCGGTCGACGTACCGCAGCAAGGGCGAGCCCGAGACGCTGGCCGCGCTCCTGCGCGAGACGGATTCCCAGGACGCGTACGTGATCCCCGAGGGCGGCAGCAACACCCTTGCCGTACAGGGGTGTACGGCCCTCGGCGAGGAACTGCGCGGGCACACCGACGTGGCGGCCGTGGCCTGCGGCACCGGCGGCACCCTCGCGGGCCTGGCCGCAGGACTCGGCCCGGACCGGCGGGCCCTTGGCATACCGGTCCTCAAGGGCGGCTTCCTGGGCCCCGAGATACGGGCCCTGCAGCGGCGCGCCTTCGGCGAGCCGACCGGCAACTGGCACCTGGACGACCGCTTCCACTGCGGCGGCTACGCCCGCACACCCCCCGAACTCATCGCCTTCGCCGAGGACTTCGAGGCCCGCCACGGCCCCGCGACCGGCCTCTCCGTAGAGCGCCTCTACGTCGCCAAGCTGCTGTACGCGCTGACCGCCCTCTGCGAAGAGGGCGCCTTCCCGCCGGGCACCCGCCTCACCGCGGTGATCACCGGCACCCGCGAGGCCCCGGACCCCGGCCCCGCTCAGTCCTCGACCTCCCGGTAGGCGGCCGCCTCCTCCAGGTCCAGCTTGCGCAGCAGCGTGCGCATCATCTCGTCGTCGATGCGCCGCTCGTCCCGCATCTTCACGAACACCTCGCGCTCGGCGGCGATCGCCTCCCGCGCGAGCCGCCGGTAGGTGTCGTCCGCGGACTCCCCCGTCACCGGGTTGGGCTGGCCGAGCCGCTCCCACACGGAGTTGCGGCGCCGTTCCAGGACGGTGTGCAGACGGTCCTGGAGGGGCTGTGGAAGGCGGTTGCGGTCGTCCTCCATGAGTTCCTCCACCCGCGCCTCCGCGGCCTGCGAGGCGGCGTTCTGCGCCTGCGCCTCGGCGAGCGTCCGGGTCTGCGCGTCGCGCCCCGGCAGTTTCAGGACACGGATCAGCCACGGCAGCGAGAGCCCCTGCACGACGAGCGTGCCGATCACCGTGGTGAAGGTAAGAAACAGGACAAGGTTGCGCGCCGGGAAGGGCTCGCCGTCGTCCATGACGAGCGGGATCGAGAAGGCGATGGCCAGCGAGACCACGCCCCGCATCCCCGCCCAGCTGACGATCAGCGGCCGGCGCCAGTCCATGTCGTCCTCGCGCTCCCTGATCCGCGCCGACAGGCGGCGCGGCAGATAGGTCGCCGGGTACGACCACACGAAGCGCGCCACGACCACGACCACGAAGACCCCGACCGCGTACCAGACCGCCTGCGCGACGCTGTACTCCCCGAGCCCCTTGAGCACGACGCGCAGCTGCAGTCCGATGAGCGCGAAGACCGCCGACTCCAGGATGAACGCGACGACCTTCCACACCGCGGCCTCCTGGAGCCGCGTCTCGAAGTCGACCTGCCAGGAGCGGTGCCCCAGATAGAGGGCGACGACGACCACGGCGAGCACTCCGGAGGCACCGACCTGTTCGGCGGCCGCGTACGCGACGAAGGGGATGAGCAGCGACAGCGTGTTCTGCAGCATCGCCTCCTTCAGGTGGGTGCGCAGCCAGTGGATCGGCACCATGAGGAGCAGCCCGACGCCGACGCCGCCGACCGCGGCCACCAGGAACTCCCGGACGCCGCCCGCCCAGCTCGCGCCCTCGCCGATGGCCGCCGCGAGGGCCACCTTGTAGGCGGTGATCGCGGTCGCGTCGTTCACCAGGGACTCGCCCTGGAGGATCGTGGTGATCCGCGAGGGCAGCCCCACCCTGCGCGCGATCGCGGTCGCCGCGACCGCGTCCGGGGGCGCGACCACGGCGCCGAGGACGAGCGCGGCGGTCAGCGGCAGATCGGGGATGAGCAGATAGGCGAGCCAGCCGACGGCGACCGTGGCGAACAGGACGTACCCGACGGAGAGCAGCGCGACGGGCCTGACGTTGGCGCGCAGGTCCAGATAGGAGCTCTCCAGAGCGGCCGTGTGCAGCAGCGGAGGCAGGATCAGCGGCAGCACGACGTGCGGATCGAGGTGGTAGTCCGGCACTCCGGGGAGGTAGGAGGCGACGAGCCCCGCGCCGACCAGGAGCAGCGGCGCCGGTACGGGGGTCCTGCGCGCCGCCCCCGCCACCGCGGCGCTCGCCGCGACCAGCGCCACCAGCGGCAATACATCCATCGGCAGACCCCTCCGCCCTCCGTGTTCCCGTCGTAACCTGGCAATCATGAACGAGTGCCCGCACGTCGCAGCGCTGCCGCACCCCGAGGTGACCCCGCTCGGTGAAACGTGCCCCGAGTGCCTGGCCGTCGGCAGCCACCCCGTCCAGTTGCGGCTCTGCCTGACGTGCGGCCACGTGGGCTGCTGCGACTCCTCGCCCTTCCGGCACGCGACGGCGCACTTCAAGGACACGGGACACCCGGTGATGAGGACCTTCGAGCCCGGCGAGAGCTGGCGCTGGTGCTTCGTGGACGGTTCGATCGTCTGACGTCTGGGTACGTCACCCCCCTGTTGAAGTGACCGCCCGTTCTTTTCAATTGGGCCTGCGAGACCCCTAGCCACTGTCCGTACTCATAGGCTTACTATGAGTGACAGCATCGGGGCGGGGTCCACGGGACTCCCCGGGACACGGAACTGGGGAGCGCGGTAGCGTCACCGCAGAACGACGTGGTGCGTTACCCGTGTGACGCAGTCCGGACCGCCGCTGCCCGGCGGTCCCGGAGCCCCGAAAGTGCTTGTACCACCTTGGAGGTGAGGGTGTCCCAGATCGCAGGCGAGCCCGGGAATCAGGACTTCGTGGAGGTCCGCCTTCCGGCTGCGGGTGCCTACCTGTCGGTGCTGCGGACGGCGACGGCCGGCCTCGCGGCGCGTTTGGACTTCACCCTCGACGAGATCGAGGACCTCCGCATCGCGGTCGACGAGGCCTGCGCGATCCTGCTCCAGCAGGCCGTGCCCGGCTCCGTGCTCAGCTGCGTCTTCCGGCTCGTCGACGACTCGTTGGAGGTGACGGTCTCGGCGCCCACGACCGACGGCCGGGCCCCGGAGCGGGACACCTTCGCCTGGACTGTGCTGTCGGCCCTCGCGGGCCAGGTCGACTCCGCCGTCGCCGAGGACAACACCGTCTCGATCAGCCTCTACAAGAAGCGCGGCGCGGGACCCGGGCCGGCGTGAGGAACGGGGACGGGCCGGTGCGGGACGAAGAGCGCGGCACACGAGGTCTGCCCGCCGGCGGCAGGGAGGGGATGCGCCGTATGACCACCGGAATCCCCGAGCAGCAGGCCAAACCGCACCCGGAGGACCCGGAGCAGTCGGGTCCGCTGACGGTGGCCGATGTGTCGGAGCAGGCAGAGCCGACCGCCAAGGAAGAGCTCAAGCAGCTCTCCGGCCGGGGCGGCGGGCGACGGGCGGGAAACATGAGCGAGCACGAGCACGGCCGGCACGATCCCCAGGACCGCAGCGGCGCACGCGCGATGTTCATCGAGCTGCGCACCCTGAAGGACGGCAGTCCGGAGTACGCGGAGCTGCGCAACCAGCTGGTCCGCATGCACCTGCCGCTCGTCGAGCACCTGGCCCGCCGCTTCCGCAACCGCGGCGAGCCCCTCGACGACCTCACCCAGGTCGCCACGATCGGCCTGATCAAGTCCGTCGACCGCTTCGACCCGGAGCGCGGCGTGGAGTTCTCCACGTACGCGACACCGACGGTCGTCGGCGAGATCAAGCGGCACTTCCGCGACAAGGGGTGGGCGGTCCGCGTCCCGCGGCGCCTGCAGGAGCTGCGCCTCGCGCTGACGACGGCGACGGCCGAGCTGTCCCAGCTGCACGGCCGCTCCCCCACGGTGCACGAGCTCGCCGAGAAACTGGCCATCTCCGAAGAGGAGGTCCTGGAGGGCCTGGAGTCGGCCAACGCCTACTCCACGCTGTCCCTGGACGTCCCCGACACGGACGACGAGTCCCCGGCCGTCGCCGACACCCTGGGCGCCGAGGACGAGGCCCTGGAGGGCGTGGAGTACCGCGAGTCCCTCAAGCCCCTCCTCGAGGACCTGCCTCCGCGCGAGAAGCGCATCCTGCTCCTGCGGTTCTTCGGCAACATGACCCAGTCGCAGATCGCGCAGGAGGTCGGCATCTCCCAGATGCACGTCTCCCGACTGCTCGCCCGCACGCTCGCGCAGCTGCGGGAGAAGCTCCTCGTCGAGGAGTAGTCACTCCCCGTAGCCACTCTCCGTAGTCGCTACGCCCGACCCCGGCCGTCACTTCCGCTCGAGGTCGATACTGAGGTCGTTACTTCTGATCACTTCTGATCCTGTACGTCGCCGGGGCCCCGGATGCCGAGGGCCTCGGTCGTCGCCGGATTGACCAGGAGGACGAGCGAGGTGACCGCGACGACCGCGAGGACGATGCCGGCCGGGATCGCCGCGCTGTCGGCCTGCAGCAGCTGCCAGGCCACCGGAAGCGCCATGATCTGCGTGATGATCGCGGGCCCGCGGCTCCAGCGGCGCAGCTTCATGAGCCCGCGCGCGGCAAGGAGCGGGAGCAGCGCGAGCACGATCAGCGTGATGCCGCCGGTCTCGGCCTGCCGCGGATTGTCGGGCGAGCCCGCGAGGCCCATCACGAGCATGTAGACACCACCGCCGAGGAGGGCGAGCCCTTCGAGACCGGCGAGTGCCGCGGCGGCGGTCAGCCGTGCGGGACGCGGCCCCGTCTCGGGCGTCTCCGGGGCTTTGGGGGTGGGTTTCCGCTCAGTGCTCACTCCAGCAGGGTAGCTCTGCGTGTGCGCGGCCAGGCACCTCGGTCTGGGCCAGGTAAAGACCGCTAGGTAGTCTGCTGCGCATGCGTGCACTTCTCGTGGTCAACCCGGCGGCAACCACCACCAGTGCGCGTACGCGTGACGTCCTGGTCCACGCGCTGGCGAGCGAGATGAAGCTCGAGGCGGTCACCACGGAGTACCGCGGGCACGCCAGGGACCTCGGCCGGCAGGCCGCGGAGAGCAAGGACATCGAGCTGGTCGTCGCCCTCGGCGGCGACGGCACCGTCAACGAAGTCGTCAACGGCCTGCTGCACCACGGCCCCGATCCGGACCGCCTCCCCCGCCTCGCCGTCGTCCCCGGCGGCTCCACCAACGTCTTCGCGCGCGCCCTCGGCCTGCCGAACGACGCCGTGGAGGCCACCGGCGCCCTGCTCGACGCCCTGCGCGAGGGCAGCGAGCGCACGGTGGGCCTGGGCATCGCGGGCGGCACCCCGGGCACGGAGGACGAGGCCGTGCCGTCGCGCTGGTTCACGTTCTGCGCGGGCCTCGGCTTCGACGGCGGCGTGGTCGGCAGGGTCGAACAGCAGCGCGAGCTCGGGCGGCGCTCGACACACGCCCTCTACGTGCGCCAAGTACTCCGTCAGTTCATCGACGAGCCCCACCGCAGGCACGGAATGATCACGCTGGAGCGGCCCGGCGAGGACCCGGTGACCGACCTGGTGATGTCGATAGTCTGCAACACCTCCCCGTACTCCTACCTGGGCAATCGCCCCCTGTACGCGTCCCCGCAGGCCTCCTTCGACACGGGTCTGGACGTGCTCGGTCTGAAGAAGCTCTCCACGGCCGCGGTGGCCAGGTACGGCACCCAGCTCCTGACGTCGACACCGGAGCGCGGACCGCACGGTAAGCACGCGGTCACGCTCCACGACCTCACGGACTTCACCTTGCATTCGAAGGTGCCCCTGCCCCTCCAGATGGACGGTGACCACCTGGGGCTGCGGACGAGCGTGACGTTCACAGGCGTACGCCGTGCACTGCGTGTGATTGTGTGAGTGGAAGGGCCTAAAGTCCTTTCACTCGAACGTTTAGGCCAGGATCCACCCCATGGAAGTACGGCTGTGACCCAGCCGACACTGAGGAATCAAAAAAAACTTTCCGGAAGGGGTTGTATCCGCCGCCGAGGTTTGCGAATCTCTACATGGCGATCGGGACGGCCCGCAACATCGGCCCCACAGAGAGCCAGAACCCCTCCTCCACCACAGGTCCGCAACCAGGCAACTGGGCGTCGGCCCTTCCCGTGCGGGGGGATTCGTGAAAGCGTTCACATTCACAAGCAACCTGCATGTAATACCAAGGAGAGGTAGCAGCCATGGACTGGCGTCACAACGCCGTTTGCCGCGAGGAAGACCCCGAGCTCTTCTTCCCCATCGGCAACACCGGTCCTGCGCTGCTGCAGATCGAGGAAGCCAAGGCCGTCTGCCGCCGCTGCCCCGTCATGGAGCAGTGCCTGCAGTGGGCGCTCGAGTCCGGCCAGGACTCCGGCGTCTGGGGTGGCCTCAGCGAGGACGAGCGCCGCGCGATGAAGCGCCGCGCCGCTCGCAACCGTGCACGCCAGGCCAGCGCCTGACGCCCACGCCCCATACGAGCCTGAGCCCGGCGGCGCGTACAGCGAGTACGCAACTCCCGCCCCCGAGCCGCAGCCGCGCAGTACCCCCGATGCGCATCGCAACGTGAGCAGTGAGCCCCGGACCCTTCGGTCCGGGGCTCACTGCTGTGTCATGACTGTTTGCCGCCGCTACGGACAGCCCCTACTTGTCGCCGCGCACCGGGACGTCGAGGATGACCTGCGTGCCGCGCTCGGGGGCGCGCACCATGTCGAAGGTGCCGCCCAACTCCCCCTCGACCAGGGTCCGGACGATCTGCAGGCCGAGGTTGCCCGAGCGGTGCGGATCGAAGTCGTCGGGCAGGCCGACGCCGTCGTCCTGGACGGTGATCAGCAGCCGCGCGTCCTTGGTGGTGCCGCCGCGCACCGCGGAGACCTCGACCGTGCCGGTGTCCCCGTCGCGGAAGCCGTGCTCCAGGGCGTTCTGCAGGATCTCCGTGAGCACCATCGACAGCGGGGTGGCGACCTCCGCGTCGAGGATGCCGAAGCGGCCGGTGCGCCGGCCCGTGACCTTGCCGGGCGAGATCTCGGCGACCATCGCGAGGACCCGGTCGGCGATCTCGTCGAACTCCACGCGCTCGTCGAGGTTCTGGGAGAGCGTCTCGTGGACGATGGCGATGGAGCCCACGCGGCGCACGGCCTCCTCGAGCGCCTCGCGGCCCTTGGCGGAGTCGATGCGGCGGGCCTGAAGGCGCAGCAGCGCGGCGACCGTCTGGAGGTTGTTCTTCACCCGGTGGTGGATCTCCCGGATGGTCGCGTCCTTGGTGATCAACTCCCGCTCGCGGCGGCGGAGTTCGGTGACGTCGCGCAGGAGTACGAGTGAACCGATGCGAGGGCCCTTGGGCTTGAGCGGGATCGCGCGCAGCTGGATCACGCCGTCGCCGCCCTCGATCTCGAACTCACGCGGCGCCCAGCCGCTCGCGAGCTTGGCCAGGGCCTCGTCCACCGGGCCCCGGGACGGGGCGAGTTCGGCCGTCGCCGTGCCGAGGTGATGGCCGACGAGGTCGGACGCGAGACCGAGACGGTGGTACGCGGACAGGGCGTTCGGCGACGCGTACTGCACGATGCCATCGGCGTCGAGCCGCAGCAGACCGTCGCCCACGCGCGGGGACGCGTCCATGTCGACCTGCTGCCCGGGGAAGGGGAACGACCCGGCGGCGATCATCTGCGCGAGGTCGGACGCCGACTGGAGGTAGGTCAGCTCAAGGCGCGAAGGGGTGCGCACCGTCAGCAGGTTGGTGTTGCGGGCGATGACACCGAGGACGCGCCCTTCCCTGCGTACGGGGATGGACTCGACGCGCACCGGGACCTCTTCGCGCCACTCCGGGTCGCCCTCGCGCACGATGCGGCCCTCGTCCAGGGCGGCGTCGAGCAGGGGGCGGCGACCGCGCGGGACGAGGTGGCCGACCATGTCGTCCTGGTAGGAGGTGGGGCCGGTGTTGGGCCGCATCTGCGCCACGGAGACGTAGCGGGTGCCGTCGCGCGTGGGGACCCAGAGCACGAGGTCGGCGAAGGAGAGGTCGGAGAGCAGCTGCCACTCCGAGACCAGCAGATGCAGCCACTCGAGGTCGGAGTCACCGAGGGCGGTGTGCTGGCGTACGAGGTCGTTCATGGAGGGCACGTGTGCGAGCGTACCTGTCGCGTCCGGCGGGCCCGCTGCCCGAGTTCCCCGCCGGGAGACCGGCGCCGCCCGAGGGGCTCCGGGGCCTCCCGACGAGCCGCGGCGCCAGGGCGGGACCCTCAACCCGCCCACGGCACCGCAGCCCTTCAGGTGCATCGGCCGCCAGAATGTGCGGTACTGGTCGGCCGATCGGGAGGATCCGACGCGGTCAGGGCAGAGAGCGCCGGGTCCTCGGTCCGCTCTCCTGTGCGGGAAGAGCGGAGGCTTTACCCACGCATTGTGGACTAGACCATTCTCCCATGTCTATGCGTCGGCAGATGTTTGTTGTCGTCTCTTCCTCCGGCGGTCAGGCGTCGTTCGCCGCCCGCCGGCTCCGCGGCCACACCTGCATGGCGAGATCGGCGACCGCCTCCAGATCGTCCCTGGTGGCGCCGTCCCTGGCCTGTTGCGACATCCCCTGGAAGACCGCTGCCGTGTAACGGGCGAGGGCGGTGGGGTCGGTGCCCTCCGGCAGCTCCCCCGCCGCGACGGCCGCGCGGATGCGGGACTCGATGTCCGTCACGTTGGCGTTCCGCCGCTCCCGCAGGGCCTCTTCCACCTCCGGCGTCGTGCAGTTGGTGGCCGCCGAGACGACCAGGCAGCCGCGGGGGCGGGTGGGGTCGGTGAACTCGGCCGCGGCTTCGTGCAGCATCCGGGACACGGCGTCGCGCACCGTCGGCTCCTCGTCGAAGGCGCGGCCGCTGAAGGCTCCGTGGGTGACTCCATACCGCACGACGACCTCGTCGAAGAGCTTCTTCTTGTCGCCGAAGGCCGCGTACAGGCTGGGCGCGCCGATCCCCATGACGCGCGTGAGGTCGGAGACCGACGTCCCCTCGTACCCGTGCTCCCAGAAGGTTCGGATCGCCTGCTCCAACGCCGTGTCGCGGTCGAAGGAGCGGGGGCGGCCGCGCTGTTTCGTCGCCATGGAGTGAATTGTATAGCGAGCGCTAGCAAATGAGGCGGGGATCGGGTACGGTCATTTCTGTAGCGACCACTAGAGAAAGAGGGGGCGCCTGACATGGGTGCATCGGCCTGGAATCAGCAGGGGAAGCTCGCGGGAAAGACCGCACTGGTCACGGGCGGCAGCCGGGGCATCGGGCGCGGCATCGCCGAGCGGCTCGGGCAGGACGGGGCACGGGTCGCCGTGCACTACGGCAGCAATGAGGCCGCGGCGAAGGAGACGGTCGCCGCGATCCAGGCGGCGGGCGGGGAGGCCTTCGCGATCGGCGTGGAGCTGGGCACCGAGGGGGACGCTCGGGCACTGTGGTCGGCGTTCGACGCACATGCGGACGGCCTGGACATCCTGGTGAACAACGCCGGGGTCGGTACGTCGAGTTCGTTCACCGAGACGGACGAGGAGGAGTACGACCGCCTGTTCTCCGTGAACGTGAAGGCTCCGTACTTCATCACGCAGCTCGGCGCGGAGCGACTGCGGGACGGCGGCCGGATCATCAACGTCTCGTCCGGTCTCTCCCGCGCCGCGGCGATGCCGGAGATCATGGCGTACGCCATGACCAAGGGCGCCCTGGACGTGTTCACGCGCAACCTCTCCAAGGAGCTCGGCCCGCGCGGGATCACGGTCAACTCGGTGGCGCCGGGAATCATCGACACCGACAACAACGCGGCCTGGCTGCGGGGCGAGGCGAACAAGGCCGCGTGGGAGAGCTCGGCCAAGATGTCGGCGCTCGGCAGGGTCGGCCACCCGTCGGACATCGCCGCCGTGGTGTCCTTCCTCGCGTCGGACGACGGCCGGTGGGTGACCGGGGACTGGATAGACGCGACGGGCGGGTCGCTGATGTGACGCTCCGGAGCGACGGGGCCCGCTCCCCCGCCCCGACGCCCGTCGCCACGTCACATCGGTCGTCTCGCCCCGCCCCGCCTCAGCGCGTCTCGGTGACCTTGGCGAGCGCCCTGGGCGCGTCCGGGTCCTGGCCGCGGGCGATCGTGACCTCGTAGGCGAGCAGCTGGAGGGGGATGATCTCCAGGATCGGCTGGAGCTCCTCGGCCACGGTGTCCGTGGGCAGGACGAAGCCCGCCGAGGCCTGCTCGACCTGGGCCTTGGGGCCGATGACCACCAGGTCCGCACCGCGGCCGCGCAGCCGGTCCAGGACGGGCTGGAGCGCCTCGCCGCCCCTGCCGTCCGTCACGACCGCGATGACCGGGGAGATGTTGTCGACCATCGCGAGGGGGCCGTGCAGCAGGTCGGCGCCGGAGTAGGCGAGCGCCGGAATGTAGCTGGTCTCCATGAGTTTCAGCGCCGCCTCCTTCGCGGTCGGGTAGCCGTAGCCACGGGAGGTGATCACCATGCGTTCCGCGAAGCGGTAGCGGGCGGCGAGGGTCTTGATCTCGTCCTGGCGGGCGAGGAGTCCTGCCGCGAGGTCGGGCAGCGAGGCGGCGGCCGCGCCGGCGGAGTCGCCCGCGCCGCCCAGTGACTCGACGAAGAGATGGAGGGCGAGCAGAGCGGCGGTGTACGTCTTCGTCGCGGGGAGCGCCTTCTCCGGTCCCGCGAGGACGTCGATGTGGTGCTCGGAGACGGCGGCCAGCGGTGAGTCCGGATTGTTGGTCACCGCGAGGGTGATCGCGCCGGCCTCGCGGGCGGCCTGGGTGGAGGCCACCAGGTCGGGCGAACCACCGGACTGGCTCACGGTGACGGCGAGGACGTCCTTGAGGTCGGGCTTGGCGCCGTACGCCGTGATGGTGGACATGGAGGTCAGGCCGCAGGGCAGGCCGAGGCGTACTTCGAGGAGGTACTTGGCGTAGAGCGCGGCGTGGTCGGAGGTGCCGCGGGCGGTGAGCAGGACGAAGCGGGGCCCGCGCTCGGCGACCTTCCGGGCGGTCTCGCGGATCTGCGGGGCGCCCTCGTCGAGGATGCGGCGGAGGACCTCGGGCTGCTCGGCCATCTCGCGGGCCATGATGCGGCCCGGCCGCTCGCTCTGCGGGTCCTCGGGGTCCTGCGCGCCCTGAGGAGTCATCGCGGTCATGCCTTCCACTCTCCCCGCTCCGGGCGCAGGGCGCCTCTGCGGGCGATGGGCGGCGGGGGGGCTCGACGGGCGCGGAGTGGGCGGAGCGCCGAGCATGGACGGCAGGAACGGACAGCAGGAAGGGACGGCGGGAATCGACTGTTCTGGCGGCACAGCTCTGCTAGATTGGTCTATACCACCAGTCCTCTTGAGCCCCTCTCCAGATCGGCAGGCCCAGCGTGGAAGTTGTCATCGTCCCGGACGCCAAGGCAGGCGGCGAGCTCATCGCGGAGGCCATGGCCGCCCTGGTGCGCCGTAAGCCTGACGCCCTGCTCGGTGTCGCCACCGGCTCCACCCCGCTGCCCATCTACGAGGCGCTGGCCGCCAAGGTCTCGGCCGGTGCCGTGGATGCCTCGCGCGCCCGCATCTGCCAGCTCGACGAGTACGTGGGGCTGCCGGTCGGGCACCCCGAGTCGTACCGCTCCGTGGTCCTGCGTGAGGTCGTCGAGCCGCTCGGTCTGAGCGAGGCGGCCTTCATGGGGCCCGACGGCAGCGCGGACGACGTGCAGGCCGCCTGCGAGGCGTACGACAAGGCGCTCGCCGAGGCCGGGGGCGTCGACCTCCAGCTGCTCGGCATCGGGACCGACGGGCACATCGGGTTCAACGAGCCGTGCTCGTCGCTGGCCTCGCGTACGCGGATCAAGACACTGACGGAGCAGACGCGGGTGGACAACGCGCGCTTCTTCGACGGGGACATCGAGCAGGTGCCGCACCACGTCATCACCCAGGGGATCGGGACGATCCTCGAGGCGCGGCATCTCGTGCTGCTCGCCACGGGTGAGGGCAAGGCGGATGCCGTGGCCGCGACCGTGGAGGGGCCTGTCGCCTCCGTGGTGCCGGCTTCCGCGCTGCAGTTGCACCCGCACGCCACGGTCGTCGTGGACGAGGCCGCGGCCTCGAAGCTGAAGCTTGCGGACTACTTCCGGCACACCTACGTCAACAAGCCGGACTGGCAGGGCCTGTAGGGCAGTCGGGCTGTACGCAAGGCGGAGGGGCGCCCCCTGGTGGGGGCGCCCCTCCGCCTTGTCGTCTGCGTTGCCCCGCTGCGTTACCCCGCGACGACGGCCTCCGCCGCCGCCTCGCCGCAGACCCTTGCCGCGCCGCGTGTGGCGATGTGGAGGGCGCCCGTCGGGGTGGACTGGGGGACGCCCATTTCGACCACGATCGTGTCCGGGCGGGCCGTCACCAAGGTGTGCAGGGCGTCCGCCATCCAGCCGTGGCGGTGGGCGTCGCGGACCACGGCCACGATGCGGCGCTCCCCCGCCGCCGCGAGGGCCTGCGTGCCCGCGCCCTCGCCGGAGAACGTGCCCGACTCCGTGCCGGGGAAGCGACGGCTCAGCTCGGCGGTGACGCCCCAGGGGGTCTCGTCGCCGACCGCGATGTTCGGGAGCGGCGAGAAGGTGGCGACGTAGGGAGCCTCGGTGACCGGGGCCGCGTACGTGTCGCCACGGGTGACCGTCAGCGCGCGGCGGGCCGCGACCAGGCCGATCCCGGTGTCGGGCGCGCCCCCCGAAGGACCGACCGCGCCCGAACCCCTCGACACCGCTGCCCAGTTCGCCAGGGACCGCACGCGCTCGGCGGCGTCGGCGAGCCGCTCCTCGGGCAGTTCGCCCGACCGCACCGCCGCGACGAAGGCGTCCCGCAGCCGCAGCACGGTGCCCTCGTCCGAGGGGCCGCCGCCCGTGCAGATCGCGTCGGCGCCCGCGGCGATGGCGAGCACGCAGCCGCGCTCGAAGCCGTACGTCCCGGCGATGGCCTGCATGTCCATTCCGTCGGTGACGATCAGGCCGTCGTAGCCGAACTCCTCGCGGAGCAGGCCGGTGAGGATGCGGCGGGAGATCGTCCCCGGGTTGTCCGGGTCCAGGGCCGGGGCCAGGACGTGGGCGCTCATCACGGCGCGCGTGCCGGCCGCGATCGCCGCGCGGAACGGCGCCAGGTCACGGGAGTTGAGAACGTCCCGGTCGACGTCGATGACCGGCACGGAGTGGTGCGAGTCGACCGCGGTGTCGCCGTGCCCCGGGAAGTGCTTGGCGGAGGTGGCGACGCCGGAGGACTGCATGCCCTCCACGTACGCGGCGGTGTGCCGGGCCACCAGGAGCGGGTCCGAGCCGAAGGAGCGTACGCCGATGACGGGGTTGTCGGGGTTGGCGTTGACGTCGGCCGACGGCGCCCAGTTCAGGTTGATGCCGCAGGAGGCGAGGCGGCGGCCGAGGTCGGCGGCCACGTCACGGGTGAGCGCCGTGTCGTCGACGGCACCCAGCGCGTGGTTGCCCGGGTAGGAGGAGCCGGTGCGCACCTCGAGGCGGGTGACGTCGCCGCTCTCCTCGTCGATGGCGATCAGGAGGTCGTCGCGCTCGGCACGCAGCTGCGCGGTGAGGGCGGCGACCTGCTCGGCGGTCCGCACGTTGCGGCCGAACAGACTGACGGAGGCGAGGCCTTCGCCGATCCGGCGGCGCAGCCAGTCCGGTGCGGTGGTCGTGCCGTCGAAGCCGGGCTGGAGGACGGCCAGGGCGTTGCGGGTGAGCGTGTCGCCCGCGTGCGTGAGCGTCGGCGAGTTCGTCATCGTGTGTTATCCCTTCACTGCGCCGTCGGTCAGGCCGCTGACGGCCCTGCGCTGCAGGAAGACGAAGAGGATCAGGATCGGGATGGCGAAGAGCGAGGCCGCCGCCATCGTGGCGCCCCAGTCGTCGCCGAAGGCGGTCTGGAAGCTGGACAGCCACACCGGCAGGGTCTTGGCGTCCGCCTCCTTGTTGAGCACGAGGACCATCGGGAACTCGTTCCAGGCGGTGATGAAGCCGAAGAGCGAGGTCGACATCAGGCCCGGCGCGAGCAGCGGCAGGATCACCCGGCGGAAGGCCTGCATGCGGGTGCAGCCGTCGACCATGGCGGACTCCTCCAGCTCCCTGGGCACGGCGGCGACGAAGCCGCGCAGCGTGAGGAGCGTGAAGGGCAGGATCATCACCATGTAGAAGAGGGTCAGCGGGATCAGGCTGTTCAGCATGTCCGCGTCGCGCACGATGATGTAGATCGCGATGACCATGACTTCCCACGGCGCCATCTGCGCCAGCATGAAGCCGATGATGAAGCCGCGCCGCCCCTTGAAGCGCATGCGGGCCAGCGCGAACGCCGCGGTCACGCCGATGATGAGCGAGAAGAGCACCGCGAGGACCGTGACGGTGATCGAGTTGCCGACCATGGTCCAGAAGTGGTCCACGCTCATCGCCGTCTTGAAGTGCTCGATCGTGGCGTCCGTCGGGAACCAGACCGGGTTCTCGCTGATGATGTCGCCGGTCGGCTTGAAGGCCGTCGCGAACATCCAGTACACGGGGAAGACCGACAGGACGAAGAGAACGACGGCGGTCAGGTTGGGCCAGATGCGGCCGAACAGCGAGCGCTTCACAGCTCGTCCTCCTCTTGCTTGAGCACGATCCGCAGGTAGTACGAGGTGATGGCCAGCAGGATGACGATCGTGAGCATCGCGATCGCGGCGCCCATGCCGAAGTGCTGGTTGCCCATGCCCTCGATGTAGGCGTAGACGGGCAGGATCTCGGTGAGCCGCTCAGGGCCGCCCTCGTTGAGGGTGAAGACCTGCACGAACGCCTTGAAGACCCAGATGATCTCCAGGAACGTCGTGGCGTAGAGGAAGGGCCGCAGATACGGCATCGTCACCGAGGTGAACTGCTTCCAGGCACCGGCGCCGTCCAGGGAGGCCGCCTCGTACAGCTCCTTGGGGATGGTCGTCGTGGCGGCGTACAGGTTGATCGCCACGAAGGGGATGGACTGCCAGACGATCAGCAGCAGGACCACGAAGAAGGTCGAGTACTGCGAGGCCAGCCAGTCGTGGTCGGCCATCGACTCGAAGCCGATCTTGGCGAGCACCCAGTTGATGACGCCGTAGCGCTGCGCGAACAGCCACTGGTAGACGGTGGTCGACGCGACGACCGGCATCGCCCAGGCGAGGACGAGTCCGATCATGAGGAACGTGCGCATCTTCCGGCCGAGGCGCGCGAGGAGCAGTCCGACCAGCGTGCCGAGGATCATGATCAGCACGACGTTGACGGCGGTGAAGGCGACCGAGCGGCCGGTGACCCGCCAGAAGTCCTCGCCGGTGAGGATCTCCTTGTAGTTGTCGAATCCGTTCCACTCGGTCAAGTGCAGAATGAACTGCCGCATGTTGAGGTTCTGGAACGACAGGATCCCGTTGTTGACCAGCGGCCAGCCGAGCAGCAGCAGGGTGGCGATGATCGCGGGGGCAAGGAGCAGATAGGGCGTCAGGCCGGCGAGACGTCCTGGGGTTCTGCGCGGTCCTGCTGGTCGTGACCCGCCGTCCGGTGTCTGCACCTCCGTCGGGCCGGAGGGCGGCCGTTCGGTCTTCTGCACGGTCATGCTCGCCATCTCTTTCGTGGGCAACGCGAAGCGCTGTGTCCAGCGCGGAAGAACGCTGTGGTCAGCGCGGAGAACGCGGAGAACTCAGCGGGGCGCGCGGAGAACTCATGGGTACGCCGGGGGCAGCGGGGTCACGTCACCCGCCACCCCCGGCAAGAGGACGCGTCCTTTACTGCTTCTGCGCCAGGCGCTTGTTGAGCTCGCCCTCGACCTGCTCGGCGGCGGCGGCAGGCGACTTACCGTTGAGCACCGCGGTCATGTAGTTCTTGATCGGGTTCGGCGGGTTCTCGACCGCGCCCCACTCCGGGATCAGCGGGGTGATGCCGCCGCCGGGGGTGGCCGGCGACATGGCCTTGGCGGCCGGGTTGCCCTCGAGGGCGGACTCCAGGGACTTCTTGTTCGGGATGACGCCGCCTTCCTTGGCGAACTGGCTCTCGAACTTGTCGCTCAGCGCGATCTTCAGGAACTCCTTGGCGAGCTCCTGCTTCTTGCTGGTCGCGGCGATGGCGAGGTTGGAGCCGCCGAGGAAGACGCCCTCGGGCTTGTCCGCCGTGGCGCCCGGGATCGTGAAGTAGCCGATGTCCTTCTCGATCTTCTTGTCGGCCTTGATCGCCAGGGCGGCCTCCCACGGCATGGCGATCATCGTGGCGGTCTTGCCCTTGCCGAAGACCTCGCCCTGCTGCGGCGTGGCCTCGTCCTTGTTCTTGGGGGCCTTGGAGAGCTTCTGGAACTCCTGGTACGTCTTCATGGCCTTGACGACCTTCGGGTCGTCCAGGTTGGAGACGTACTTGTCGCCGTCCTTCTTGACCAGCTCGGCGCCCTCACCGATGGTCAGGCCGACGAAGTGGTACCAGAACTGGCCGGGCATGTAGATCGGCTCGGCGTCGGTCTTCTCGCCGATCTGCTTGAGGTCCTTGAGGAACTCGTCGCGCGTCTTGGGGGTGTCCTTGATGCCGGCTTCGGCCCAGATCTTCTTGTTGTAGATCACGACGCGGTTGAGGACGAACCACGGGGCGGCGTACTGCTTGCCGTCGACGACCGAGGCCTTGTTCATCGACTCGGTCCAGTCGGCGCCGATCGTCTCCTTGAGGTCGCCGAGCTCGGCGAGGCCGCCGGTCTTGGCGTACGCGGCGGTCTGGGTGTTGCCGATCTCGAAGACGTCCGGGGGGTTCTCCTCGGAGAGAGCGGTGGTCAGCTTCTGCTGGATGCCGTTCCACTGCTGGACTTCGAACTTCAGCTTCGCGCCGGTCTTCTTCTCGAAGGCCGCGGTGACGTCCTTCTGCCACTTGTCCGGCGTCGAGCCGTCCATCGCCCAGAGCGTCAGCGTCTCGCCCTTGAAGCCGTCGGCTCCGCCGGACTTCTTGTCGTCGTCGCTGCCACAGGCCGCGACCGAGATCAGCATGCCCGCGACACCGATGGCCGCTATGAGCTTGCGCTTCACGTCACCCTCCTCAAGGGATGCCAGTCAACCCCCCACCCGCAGCGACCGAATGGACCGAGATCTGCCCGTGGGACTGGAACCTGGTCTTTAATGGTGTAGACCAGTACGGGGAGCTTGGCCTAGACCTTTAGGGGTGTCAAGGGTGTATAAGAAGGGCAGTCACGTCCGTTATCGGACCGACACCTGAGCAGGCAGAGTCTGCTCGGCCCGTACCGTGCCACGATGTGAGCCGCGACAGACGGAGGAGCCGGTGACGGCAGCAGCACAGGAGCCGGGAAGGCGGACCATGGGCACCGAAACGGGTGGCACGGGGACCGATGTGGGCACGCCTCCGGAGGGTCCGAGCGTCGGCCGCACCGCGCGCGTGCCCAAGTACTACCGCCTGAAGCGGCACTTGCTCGACATGACGGAGACGCTGCCGCCCGGCACCCCCGTCCCCCCGGAGCGCACGCTCGCCGCGGAGTTCGACACCTCCCGCACGACGGTGCGCCAGGCCCTGCAGGAGCTGGTCGTCGAGGGGCGCCTCGAACGCATCCAGGGCAAGGGCACGTTCGTCGCCAAGCCGAAGGTGTCGCAGGCCCTCCAACTCACCTCGTACACCGAGGACATGAGGGCCCAGGGCCTGGAGCCGACCTCGCAGCTCCTGGACATCGGCTACATCACCGCGGACGACACCCTCGCGGGCCTGCTGGACATCAGCGCGGGCGGCCGGGTGCTCCGCATCGAGCGCCTCCGGCTCGCCAACGGCGAGGCCATGGCGATCGAGACGACCCATTTGTCGGCAAAGCGCTTCCCGGCGCTGCGCCGCTCCCTGGTCAAGTACACCTCGCTCTACACCGCACTCGCCGAGGTGTACGACGTGCACCTCGCCGAGGCCGAGGAGACCATCGAGACCTCCCTCGCCACCCCGCGCGAGGCCGGCCTGCTCGGCACCGACGTCGGCCTGCCGATGCTGCTCCTGTCCCGCCACTCGCTGGACGGGGACGGCCAGCCGGTGGAGTGGGTGCGCTCCGTCTACCGCGGCGACCGGTACAAGTTCGTCGCCCGCCTCAAGCGCCCCACGGACTGAGCCCGACCGGGATCCTCCCGCGAGGACCCGAGATCCTCCCGCAAGGACCCGAGATCCTCCCCGCACGGCCCGGGGTCTGGCGCGGATCACCGCGCTGTTCTACGTTCCTCCCGTCATCGCATGATGAGCGGGAGGACGACCCGGTGCGCAGAGCAACTCCTCGATCCATCGTCATCTGGTCCCTCGTCGCGCTGATCGGCGCCGCGAGCTGGACCGTCCTGGCACTCGCGCGCGACGAGGAGGTGTCGGCCGCCTGGATGGTGGCGGCGGCCCTTGGCTCGTATGCCATCGCGTACCGCTTTTACTCCAAGTTCATCGCGTACAAGGTCCTCAAGGTCGACAAGTCGCGGGCCACTCCGGCGGAGCGGCTCGACAACGGCATCGACTTCCACCCGACCGACCGGCGGGTGCTGCTCGGCCACCACTTCGCGGCCATCGCGGGCGCGGGACCGCTGGTGGGGCCCGTGCTCGCCGCACAGATGGGGTATCTGCCGGGCACCATCTGGATCATCGTCGGCGTGATCTTCGCGGGCGCCGTGCAGGACATGGTCGTGCTGTTCTTCTCGACGCGGCGCGACGGCAGGTCGCTCGGGCAGATGGCGCGCGAGGAGATCGGCCCCTTCGGCGGCGCGGCCGCGCTGCTCGCCACCTTCGCCATCATGATCATCCTGCTCGGGGTGCTCGCGCTGGTCATCGTCAACGCGCTCGCCGAGTCGCCGTGGGGCACCTTCTCCATCGCGATGACCATCCCGATCGCGCTCCTCATGGGCTTCTACCTGCGGGTCCTGCGGCCAGGACGGGTCAGCGAGGTCTCGCTCATCGGCATCGCGCTGCTGCTGCTCGCGCTCGTCTCGGGGCGCTGGGTCGCCGAGTCGTCCCTCGCGGACACCTTCACCCTCGCGCCCTCGACGCTGGTCGTCTGGCTCGTGGCGTACGGCTTCATCGCGTCGATCCTGCCGGTGTGGATGCTGCTCGCGCCGCGCGACTACCTGTCGACGTTCATGAAGATCGGCACCATCGTGCTGCTCGCGCTCGGTGTCGTGATCGCGCTGCCCACGCTGAAGATGGATCCGGTGACCGACTTCGCCTCGCGCGGCGACGGGCCCGTCTTCGCGGGCTCCCTCTTCCCCTTCGTCTTCATCACCATCGCGTGCGGGGCGCTGTCCGGCTTCCACGCGCTGATCTCCTCGGGCACGACGCCGAAGATGATCCAGAAGGAGACGCAGGTCCGGATGATCGGCTACGGCTCCATGCTGATGGAGTCGTCCGTCGCGATCATGGCGCTCGTCGCCGCGTCGATCATCGACCCCGGCCTGTACTTCGCGATGAACGCGCCGGCGGGTGTCGTCGGCGACACCGTGCAGGAGGCCTCGAAGGCCGTCGCGAACTTCGGATACTCCATCTCCCCCGCCGACCTGGCGCAGGCGGCCAAGAACGTGGAGGAGTCCTCGCTGCTCTCGCGCACCGGCGGCGCGCCCACGCTCGCGGTCGGCGTCTCGGAGATCTTCTCGAAGGTCACCGGCGGCTCGATGCGGGCGTTCTGGTACCACTTCGCGATCATGTTCGAGGCGCTGTTCATCCTGACCGCGCTCGACGCGGGCACGCGCGTGGGCCGCTTCATGCTGCAGGACATGCTCGGGAACGTGTACAAGCCGTTCAGGAAGGTGAGTTGGAAGCCCGGACTCGTGCTGACCAGCGCCGCCGTCACCGGCCTGTGGGGCTACTTCCTCTGGGTCGGCGTGCACGAGCCGCTCGGCGGGATCAACCAGCTCTTCCCGATCTTCGGCATCGCCAACCAGCTCCTCGCGGCCGTCGCCCTCGCCGTCTGCACGACGTTGCTCGTGAAGTCCGGGCGCCTCAAGTGGGCCTGGATCACCGGTATTCCGCTCGCCTGGGACGCCACGGTGACGCTCACCGCGAGCTGGCAGAAGGTGTTCTCCAGCGATCCGCGCGTCGGCTTCTTCCAGCAGCGCTCGAACTACCAGGACGCCATCGACGAGGGCAAGGTCCTGCCGCCCGCCAAGACCATGGACGACATGCACACCGTCGTCACCAACTCCACGGTGGACGGCGTCCTTTCGGCGGCGCTCGCCCTGCTCGTCGTCGTCGTGATTCTGGACGCCGGGCGGATCTGCGTCAGGCACATCCGCAACCCCGGGGCCTCGCGGCTGAGCGAAGCACCGTACGTGGAGTCGAAGTTGACGGCGCCCGCCGGGCTCTTCCCGACCGAGGAGGAGAAGCAGGAGGCCCGCAAGGAGCGGGAGGACCGGAAGAAGCGGGAGCTCGCGCCATGACCTGGCTGCTGCGGGGGCTGCGCTGGATGCGGTGGTACGTCCGCGAGCTGACCGACGAGTCGGCGTACGACCGCTATGTGGCGCATATTCGCAGGGAGCATCCGGCGGCAACTGTCCCCAGCCGCCGCGTATTTGAACGGATGCGGACGGAACAGGCGGAGTCGGACCCGAGGCAGGGCTTCCGCTGCTGCTGAGCAGGCAACTCGCCCTGCCCACCCCTGTCCGTTATCCGGACAGGGGTTCCAAACCGCGAGACCGTGGCTTAGATTTCCCGCACGTTAAGCATGGGATGAGTGAGGGAACGGAGCCGCGATATGTCAGATGCGCCTGAAGTGAACAGACCGGTGGTCACGCCGGTCCGTGTGGTCATCGCAGCCTGCCTTGTCGCACCCTTCGTGGCAATGCTCTGGGTGAGTTCGTACGCGAAGATCGAACCGACCTTCATAGGCATCCCGTTCTTCTACTGGTACCAGATGCTGTGGGTGCTCATCTCGACGGCGCTCACGATGACCGCCTACAAGCTGTGGCAGCGTGACCAGCGCGCCCGCAAGGAAGGTGCGCGGTCATGAACGACGGGGTCAACGGCGTCGCGCTCGGCGTCTTCATATTCTTCTTCGTCGCGGTCACCGTCATGGGCTTCCTCGCCGCCCGCTGGCGCAAGGCCGAGAACGACCAGAGCCTGGACGAATGGGGCCTGGGCGGACGGTCGTTCGGCACCTGGGTCACCTGGTTCCTGCTCGGCGGCGACCTCTACACCGCGTACACCTTCGTGGCCGTCCCCGCGGCCATCTACGCGGCGGGCGCGGCCGGCTTCTTCGCCGTGCCGTACACGATCCTCGTCTACCCGCTGATCTTCACCTTCCTGCCGCGCCTGTGGTCGGTCTCGCACAAGCACGGCTACGTGACCACCTCCGACTTCGTGCGCGGGCGCTTCGGCTCCAAGGGGCTCTCCCTCGCGGTCGCGGTCACCGGCATCCTCGCCACGATGCCCTACATCGCGCTCCAACTGGTCGGCATCCAGGCCGTCCTGGACGTCATGGGCATCGGCGGCGGCCCCGACACCAACTGGTTCATCAAGGACCTGCCGCTGCTGATCGCGTTCGCCGTGCTTGCCGCGTACACGTACTCGTCGGGCCTGCGCGCGCCCGCCCTGATCGCGTTCGTGAAGGACGGCCTGATCTATCTCGTCATCGCCGTCGCGATCATCTACATCCCGATCAAGCTGGGCGGCTTCGACGACATCTTCGCCAAGGCGGGCGAGGCGTTCGGCGTGGTCAACGAGGACACCGGCAAGCCGCGCGGCGCCCTCGCGCCGCCCGAGGCCGGGCAGTGGACGTACGCGACGCTCGCGCTCGGCTCGGCCCTCGCGCTGTTCATGTACCCGCACTCGATCACCGCGACGCTCTCCTCGAAGAACCGCAACGTGATCCGCCGCAACACCACGATCCTGCCGCTGTACTCGCTGATGCTGGGCCTGCTCGCGCTGCTCGGCTTCATGGCGATCGCGGCCGGGGTCAAGGTCGACAACGGCCAGCTGGCGATCCCGCAGCTCTTCGAGGACATGTTCCCCGACTGGTTCACGGGCGTGGCCTTCGCCGCGATCGGCATCGGCGCGCTCGTGCCCGCCGCCATCATGTCCATCGCGGCCGCGAACCTGTTCACCCGCAACATTTACAAGGACTTCATCAAGCCCGACGCGACGCCCGAGCAGGAGACCAAGATCTCCAAGCTGGTCTCGCTGATGGTGAAGGTGGGCGCCCTCGTCTTCGTCCTCGGCATGGACAAGACGGTCGCGATCAACTTCCAGCTCCTGGGCGGCATCTGGATCCTGCAGACGATGCCCGCGCTGGTCGGCGGCCTGTTCACCCGGTGGTTCCACCGCTGGGCGCTGCTCGCCGGATGGGCGGTCGGCATGGTCTACGGCACACTGGCCGCGTACGGCGTCGCCTCGCCCACGCAGAAGCACTTCGGCGGCTCCTCCGACACCATCCCCGGCATCGGTGAGATCGGCTACATCGGCCTGACCGCGTTCGTCCTGAACGTGATCGTGACGGTGGTCCTCACCTTCGTCCTGAAGGCGCTGAAGGCCCCCGAGGGCGTCGACGAGACCTCCCCCGAGGACTACACCGCGGACGCGGGCGACAAGGGCGTCTCGGTCGAGCTCCCCACGGTGGGCGCGGGCTCCGGCCACTGACCTCGCACCACCGCCGAAGGGCCGCCGGGAGGATCCGGCGGCCCTTCGCCGTGTGTACGGGAGTTGACGTTCCGTGGCCCGCACCGGGCGGGCGGCCCCTCGCGACCGACACAAGATGTGGGCCTGCTTCAGAAACCCGGCACAAGATGTATGCTCGTGCTCGCTGTCGTCGCAGGGGAATCCGGTGCAAGTCCGGAACTGTCCCGCAACGGTGTATGTGTACGTCTTTGTCGTACCCGCAAGTCCGAGGACCTGCCGACAGTGCGCCCGAGCCGCCCGGCCCGGGCGCCGACCGTCCGGGCCTCGTGGAATGGGCCGGTGGACGCGGTGAGCCGCCCTGCCCGGGTGCGCCCGTGTGTGCCGTCCCCCTCCCCAGGCCCAGAGCCGAGCGAGGGAGAGCCACGTGACCATCGCGCCTGCCGAACCTGCGTCAGCGAAGACCGCGCCGACCGACGAGGGTACCGACGGGCCAGGGACCGCGCTGCTGCGCACCCTGACCGACCTCACCGCCGACCTCCCCGACGCCGACCCGGGACGGGTCGCCGCCGCCGCGCTGCGCGGCCGGTCGGCGAACGCCGACGAGGCGGAGCTGCGGGAGCTCGCCACCGAGGCGGCCGCGGGGCTCATCTCCGAGGACCCGGCGTACTCGAAGCTCGCCGCGAGGCTCCTGTCGATCGGCATCCGCGAGGAGGCGGCCACGCAGGGCGTGCGCTCCTTCACCGACTCCATCGCGGTCGGCCACCGCGAGGGCCTGATCGCCGACCGCACCGCGTCCTTCGTGACCGAGCACGCGGCCCGCCTCGACGCCCTGGTGGACAACGCGCTCGCGGACGGCGCCGACTTCCGCTTCGGCTACTTCGGCCTGCGCACCCTGCACAGCCGCTACCTCCTGCGCCACCCGATCACCCGGCAGGTCATCGAGACCCCGCAGCACTTCATGCTGCGCGTGGCGAGCGGCCTCGCGGAGGACGGGAGCGCCCGCGCCGTGGACGAAGTCGCCGCGCTGTACGGCCTGATGAGCCGCCTGGACTACCTGCCGTCCTCGCCGACGCTGTTCAACTCCGGCACCCGGCACCCGCAGATGTCCTCCTGCTACCTCCTCGACTCCCCGCTGGACGAGCTCGACTCGATCTACGACCGCTACCACCAGGTCGCACGCCTGTCCAAGCACGCGGGCGGCATCGGGCTCTCGTACTCCCGCATCCGTTCCAGAGGCTCGCTGATCCGCGGCACGAACGGGCACTCCAACGGCATCGTGCCGTTCCTGAAGACCCTGGACGCCTCGGTCGCCGCCGTGAACCAGGGCGGGCGCCGCAAGGGCGCCGCCGCGGTCTACCTGGAGACCTGGCACTCCGACATCGAGGAGTTCCTGGAGCTGCGCGACAACACCGGTGAGGACGCGCGCCGCACCCACAACCTCAACCTGGCGCACTGGATCCCCGACGAGTTCATGCGCCGGGTCGCCGCCGACCAGGACTGGTCGCTGTTCTCGCCGGCCGACGTGCCCGAGCTCGTCGACCTGTGGGGCGAGGAGTTCGACGCCGCCTACCGCAGGGCCGAGGCCGCCGGGCTCGCCAAGAAGTCCATGCCGGCCCGCGACCTGTACGGCCGCATGATGCGCACCCTCGCGCAGACCGGCAACGGCTGGATGACCTTCAAGGACGCCGCCAACCGCACCGCCAACCAGACCGCGGAGCCCGGCCACACCGTCCACTCCTCCAACCTCTGCACGGAGATCCTGGAGGTGACGGACGACGGGGAGACGGCCGTCTGCAACCTCGGCTCGGTCAACCTCGGCGCCTTCGTGGTCGACGGGGACATCGACTGGGAGCGGCTCGACGAGACCGTCCGCACCGCGGTGACCTTCCTCGACCGCGTCGTGGACATCAACTTCTACCCGACCGAGCAGGCCGGGCGCTCCAACGCCAAGTGGCGTCCGGTGGGCCTGGGCGCCATGGGTCTGCAGGACGTCTTCTTCCAGCTGAAGCTGCCCTTCGACTCCCCCGAGGCCCGCGCCCTCTCGACGCGCATCGCCGAGCGCATCATGCTCGCGTCGTACGAGGCGTCCGCGGACCTCGCCGAGCGCAACGGCCCGCTGCCGGCCTGGGAGAAGACCCGCACCGCGCGCGGCGTCCTGCACCCCGACCACTACGGCGTCGAGCTGACCTGGCCGGAGCGCTGGGCGGCCCTGCGGGAGCGCATCGCCACCACCGGCATGCGCAACTCCCTGCTCCTCGCCATCGCGCCGACCGCCACCATCGCGTCCATCGCGGGTGTCTACGAGTGCATCGAGCCGCAGGTCTCCAACCTCTTCAAGCGCGAGACGCTGTCCGGCGAGTTCCTCCAGGTCAACTCCTACCTGGTGGAGGAGCTCAAGCGGCTCGGCGTGTGGGACGCGCAGACCCGTGAGGCGCTGCGCGAGTCCAACGGCTCGGTGCAGGGCTTCGGCTGGGTGCCCGAGGAGGTCCGCGCGCTGTACCGCACGGCCTGGGAGATCCCGCAGCGCGGCCTGATCGACATGGCCGCCGCGCGCACGCCGTTCCTCGACCAGGCGCAGTCCCTGAACCTGTTCCTGGAGACGCCGACCATCGGCAAGCTCTCCTCGATGTACGCCTACGCCTGGCAGCAGGGCCTGAAGACCACGTACTACCTGCGCTCGCGCCCGGCGACGCGCATCGCCCGCGCGGCCGGCGGCACGTCCGCCACCGCCGCCGCCCCCGTCCCCCAGCAGGTGGCCGACCCCGACGCCGTCGCCTGCTCCCTGGAAAACCCCGAGTCCTGCGAGGCCTGCCAGTAATGTCCAGCACCACCAACGCCGAGAAGAACCTGCTCGACCCGGGCTTCGAGCTGACCCTGCGCCCCATGCGGTACCCGGACTTCTACGAGCGCTACCGGGACGCCATCAAGAACACCTGGACCGTCGAGGAGGTCGACCTCCACTCGGACGTCGCCGACCTCGCGAAGCTGTCGCCGGGCGAGCAGCACATGATCGGCCGTCTGGTCGCGTTCTTCGCGACGGGCGACTCGATCGTGGCGAACAACCTCGTGCTGACGCTGTACAAGCACATCAACTCCCCCGAGGCGCGGCTGTACCTGAGCCGTCAGCTCTTCGAGGAGGCCGTGCACGTCCAGTTCTATCTGACGCTGCTCGACACCTATCTGCCCGACCCGGAGGACCGCGCGGCCGCCTTCGCCGCCGTGGAGAACATCCCCTCCATCCGTGAGAAGGCGCAGTTCTGCTTCAAGTGGATGGACCACGTCGAGGAGATCGACCAGCTCCAGACGCAGGCCGACCGCCGTCGCTTCCTGCTGAACCTGATCTGCTTCGCGGCGTGCATCGAGGGCCTGTTCTTCTACGGTGCCTTTGCGTACGTCTACTGGTTCCGCTCGCGCGGTCTGCTGCACGGCCTCGCGACCGGCACCAACTGGGTGTTCCGCGACGAGACGATGCACATGAACTTCGCCTTCGAGGTCGTGGACACCGTCCGCAAGGAGGAGCCCGAGCTCTTCGACGACGCGCTCCAGGTCCAGGTCACGGACATGATCAAGGAGGCCGTCGAGGCGGAGCTCCAGTTCGGCCGCGACCTGTGCGGCGACGGCCTGCCGGGCATGAACACGGACTCGATGCGCGAGTACCTGCAGTGCGTCGCCGACCAGCGCCTGCAGCGCCTCGGCTTCGCGCCGGTCTACGGCTCGTCGAACCCCTTCTCCTTCATGGAGCTGCAGGGCGTGCAGGAGCTGACCAACTTCTTCGAGCGGCGGCCCTCCGCGTACCAGGTCGCCGTCGAGGGCTCGGTCTCCTTCGACGACGAGTTCTAGCCCTGGCGCAGCACTGTCTCGGTGTGCCCGCCCCGTTGAACGGGGGCGGGGCGGGCACACCGTCCGCTCAGCGCGGTTCGGCCCGCAGGGCGAGCCGCTTGGGGTGCAGGGTGATGCCGATCCGGGTTCCGGTGTCCGTCTCCCCGACGGGCGTGAGGCGCCACCTGGGGACCACCGTGCCGAGGATCAGGGCGAGTTCTGCCAGGCTGAAGTGGTCGCCCGGGCACTTTCGGTTGCCGACACTGAACGGCATCATCGCGAACTCCGGTACGTCGGCGGCGCGTTCCGGATTCCAGCGGTCCGGGTCGAACTCCAGGTGCCGCTCGAAGGAACGCGGGTCGCGCTGCATCGCGTAGACGCTGTAGACGATGTCGGCGTCCGCCGGAATGCGATAGCCGCCCAGATCGGTTTCGGCCACGGACCTGCGCGTGAATATCCAAGCCGCGGGTCGTATACGCATGGCCTCGGTGATGACATTGCGGAGGTGCCGCAGCTCCTTGAGGTCGGCGAATGTGATCGCGCGATCCGGGGCCACAGCATTTACCTCTTCAACCAACCGCCTTTCCTGCTCCGGGTGTTCGGTGAGCAGATGGAACGTCCACGCCAGCGTGGACGCCACATTCTCCGCACCGGCCACGACGAGGGAAACCACGTGGTCGTGGATCTCCTGGTCGGCTATGGGCTCCCCCGATTCGTCCCTGGCCCGCAGCAATTCCGCGAGCAGGTCGTCCGGGCCGCCGGGGCCGGCCGCGCGGCGCTCCGCGATGATCTCGTCGACCAGCGCGTGCAGATCGGCGAGCGCGTTCTCGAAGCGCCGGTTGGCCGGGGTCGGCACCCGGTACAGCGGTCCGACCGAGAGCACCATCCGGCGGTAGAGCCCCTCGAAGACCGTGTGCAGCGAGTCGGCGATGCGGTCCGCCTTCTCGCCGATCGAGTCGACCTCGAGGAGCGAGCGCGAGACGATGCGCACGGCCGTGCGGAACATCTCCGCGCTGACGTCCACCGTGCTGCCGGGGCGCCAGCGCTCCGCCGTGGCGCGTGCCTCCTGCTCCATGACCTTCGCGTAGTCCGCGATCCGCTCGGGCCTGAACGCGGGCTGCATCATGCGCCGTTGACGCCGGTGCAGCCTGCCGTTGCTGGTCGCGACGCCCTTGCCGAGGAGCACTTCGAGGGTGTCCCACAGCGGTCCGCCGACGATGTACTCGGGGCTCTTGAGCATGGCGCCGACGAGCGAGGGGTCGCAGACCGCGTACGCCGTCTTGGGCCCCAACCTGATCCGTACGAGATCTCCATGGTCCCGCAGGTCGGCGAGGAACCCGAGCGGGTCGCGCACGAGGTTCCAGGCGTGGCCGAGCAAGGGCACACCACCGCCCACGAGGGGCGGGGTGCGCAGCGGGCCCGGTCCTTGTGCGGCGGGCGCGGGTATCGCGGATTCGACGCTCATTCCTCACCTACCAGTTCGTTTTCCGCCAGGACGTCTTCCGACACATACGGGGGAAGGGACCTGTCGTCCCAGCTGTCCACCCGATATCGGCCGGATTCATGATGGAACCAGTACACGGAAGAGAACCAATTCCGCATGTTGAAGACGCATGATTTCACCGCGTCCGAGAGTTGCCTGCCCCGCAGACTTCCGTCCGCCAATTCCTCGGCGAGCAACAGCACTTCCGGCTCCGCCGCCAGGAAATCCGTGACGCAGCCCGTGACGCGCCGGTGCACTTCGCGCACTGCTTCTTCGAGCCGCATTCCCTCGTGGTGAATGAGGCTGATCCCGAGATTGTGCAGTTCGTCTCCCGCGAGTTCTTTCGGGAGCGAGCACAGGTCGTTGTACCAGGCCGAGAAGTCCTGGGTCGCCAGTGCCGCCCTCCGGTACGCGGGGTGTTTCCTTATGGCGCGCGGCAGTTCGCGCCGCGCGGTGGGTTCGAGCAGGTCGATCCACGCCCAGTGCGCGAACGTGAGGCGGCGCAGCTCGACGTACGCCTCGACGGTGGGCACCGTGCCGCAGCGCCGGTTCCTGAACTCCTGGTCGTACGCCTCGATCACCGGGTGGAAGTGCCGGGCGAAGCGGGCGTTCCAGCTGGGGCCCAGGAAGGAGTACAGGCGCAGGACGCAGTCCGCGAAGCCCGCGACCAACGGATCCCTGTGGTGCAGGTACTGCCGGGGGTCGACGAGGGTGCCGTGCAGGCCCCGGCACAGCCGCCGCCACTGTGCCGCCCTGCCGTGCACGGAGTCCCTGTCGTGCCGGTCGTCCCAGGCGAAGAACCAGCTGCTGAGGTCCGCTATCGCGGTGAGCAACTCGTCCGGGGCGCCAATGTAGTAGCCCGCGACCAGATCGGTGTAGCAGAGGCTGTCCGCGTACCGCTCGACCTTGTCCGGGGGCATGAGCCGCATTTCGCGCAGCCAGGTCCTCGACTTCTCCTGAAGCTTTGGCCAATACGGATGCAGACGGCGAGGAAACGCTGCCTCGATCACCGGAACGGCCAGCGCCGGTGGAACCGATACCGCCGGTGTGCGTGGCTGCGTGTGTGGTTGTGTCGGTGAAGTGCTCCCGGAATATGCAGGCACGAACAAACCCCTTTCAGCCGCGTGATGACACACGCCCCTCCCGCCGTGCCGGGCGCGCGCCGTTGCGTATCCCCGCGCTTTCCATTCAGCACCACAACTGACCGTTCAGGGAACAGATTTGCGCCATTCACTACCCCCCAGTGCCGAGAACCTCCCCTTACGTGACTGAATATGGATCACCAGCAGCCGATTCTGCTCGCACACGCGAGCGGCTCACGCCAACGGCCCCTGGTCGGGAAGGAGTTCCCGACCAGGGGCCGCTCGCGTCACGCGGTGCCCACGCCGCTCAGGCGTCGCGTGGGTCAGTCATTCGCCACCACGGGGTAGCGCGGGGTTCCCTCTTCCATCTGGCGCAGTGCGTCCTTGCGCTCCCTCTTGGAGAGGCGGTCGATGTAGAGGTAGCCGTACAGGTGGTCCGTCTCGTGCTGCAGACAGCGCGAGAAGTAGCCCGTGCCACGCACCTTGATGGGGTTGCCCTTCTCGTCCTGACCGGTCACCTCGGCGTAGTCGGGGCGGGCCAGTTCGGCGTAGGCGGTGGGGACGGAGAGGCAGCCCTCGTTCGAGTCGTCGAGGCGGCGGCGCTCGGCGGGCAGCTCCCGCAGGACCGGGTTGCAGACCACGCCGACGTGGCGCACGCCCTCGTCGTCCATGCAGTCGTAGACGAAGACCTTCAGGTCGACGCCGATCTGGTTGGCGGCGAGGCCCACGCCCTGCGCGGTCCGCTGGCTGGCGAACATGTCGTCGACCAGCTTCGCGAGCTCGTCGTCGAAGGCGGTGACGTCCTTGCACTCCTTGTGCAGCACCGGGTTGCCGACGACCGTGATCGGCCGGGACGTGCCGCGCTCGCGGTGGGCCGTCTCCCGCTCCTCGCAGTCCTCCGTGTCGATGACGAAGCCCTCGTCGTCGACGGGGAGCACCCCGCCGGAGGCCTGCTGCTCAGTGTCCTGCGCCATGTCCGCCGTACGCCTTCCTTGGAACCCTCAAGAGTTTGTGCCGGTACAGCCTACGGCGAAGTGCCCGCGGGTCTCCTCGGGTCAGCAGACCTCTTCCAGGTCCCGCCAGTCACGGGAGTCCGGGCTGTCCGCGACCCAGCCGTCCAGCAGACCGCGCACAAGGCCCGCGGGCGCGGCGATGCCGCACTCGCGCTCCGGTACCCAGAGCGCTCCGGGGCTGCGGTGGCCGAGCGGGCCCGGGTGGCCCGGCTCGCTGTGGTCGTGCGGGTCGAGGTGCTCGCCGTCGCCCTCGTCGCTGGGCATCCGCGACTCGGAGCACATCCGGCAGAGCAGCCGCACGGAGGACGACCAGTCCTCGGCGGCGAAGCCCGCATCCGCCGCGAGCTGCTCCAGGGCGTCCCGGTCGGCCTCGGTGGCGGCCTCCAGGAGGACCACCCAGGTCGGCACGGGCGAGGGCGCCCAGAGCTCGATCTCGTCGAACACGGGGTACGAGTGCCCGGCCGCCGTCGTCCGCTCGCCGTGCGGGACGCCGTCGTGCAGCACGACCTCGCCCCAGCGGCGCCCGGAGGAGGGCAGCGGGATGGACAGGACCTCGATGCGGGCCGGGTCGAGCCGACGGCCCCACACGACCTCCGCCTCGCCCTCCGGGGAGAGCCGCACGGCGGCGCTGCCGAGCTCCATGCCCGTGGGCTCGCCGGACGCGGCCACACCGCCGGGCACCCGCAGGCCGTACGCCTGCCAGGCGCGGCGGGCCAGCGGCCAGTCCTGCAGGGCGGTCGCCGCGATGCCCACGTTCCACCAGTCGGGGGCGCCGGCCGAGCGGTCAAGGAGCGCCACGGCGCGCAGCCCCGCGGCCCGCGCCTGCTCCCAGTCGTGCCGGAACTTGTGCAGCAGCGCGAGGTTGAACCAGGACTCGGACAGCCAGGGTTCCAGATCCGCCGCGCGCGTGAGCAGTGCCCCCGCGTCCTCGTACCGGCCGTCGCCGATCAGCGTGAACGCGCGGTCGGTCGCCTGCCGCCATGAGGCGGAGGGCCGGTGCCGTCCCTTGCCGAAGATCCTCACGATTCCCGCCTGATTCCCGCCTGCACGTTTTCGGAAAGTTTCTCGGAAGCCATTTGTCGAGAAGGCGCGCCGTCGGGTCCGTGCCCCCGTGCACCCTCTTCTTCGCATCCAACCACGTACGGTCGGACGGCCGCTCATTACCCATGGGTTACCCAGCGACAGGCGAGGTATGGCCGTCCCTGCCGACCACCCGCGCCAGCGACTCCACGACCTCGGGCTGATAGTCCCTGCCGGTGGCCAGCCGCAGCCTCTCCAAGGCCTTGAGCGGGCCTCCGAGCGCCGCCGAAGGACCTTCTCCCCGCGCCATCTCGTCGTACGCGTTCGCGGTGCGCACAATACGTGCGGTGAGCGGCTGATCGCGGTACGGGTCGGCTTGACGCTCCACGACGACGGCGACCGCGGAGTCCACCCCGGTCTGCCGTACGACGGCGCCGCCGAGCAGTGCTATCCGGCGCTGTTCCGCCTCGGGGAGCGCGGCGGTGGCGCCCGCGGGGACGGGGTCGACGAGGGACAGCTGACCGATGTCGTGCATCAGCGCCGCGTGCTCCAGAACGGTGAGGTCCGGCTCGGAGAGCCCGAGGTCGCGCCCCACGGCCCGGCTCAGGCCCGCCACGCGGTGGGCGTGGCCCTGCGGGGTGTACCCGGCGATCTCGGTGGCCCTGGCCAGCGACGCGATGGTCTGCCGGTAGGTCGCCCGCACCGCCGCGTACCGCCCGAAGGAGAGCTGGGTGAGGAGCAGCGGGAGGCTGAACACCGGCAGCGCCCACAGCCCCGCGACGGCCACGGAGAGCGCCATCACGGCGCCCGTCGCGCACACGGCGGAGCCGATGCCGAGCATGGCCCGCAGCTCGTCCCGCAGCAGCGGCCCGAACGGCCACCGGGTGCGGGCGCGGGCCGTCGCCGCGGCGAGGACGGCGTCGCAGAGCGCGGTCAGGACGAGGACGGCGACGATGACGAGCGCGAAGCAGGGGCCGTGCCCTACCCACTCGGCCAACTTCCCCGAGTTGTAGAGGGGTTGGAAGCAGGCCGCCGCGAAGCCGACGGTCAGCACGCGCCGCGCCATGTGCTCCAGGGCGGGCCCGCGGCCGAGCGCCACGTGCGGCACGGCGCCGACCAGGGCGGCCGCGACGACCACGGCGATCACCTGCAGGACGCCGTGGTGCGTGGCGCGCCCCGCGTTCTCCCCCAGCAGGGCGTACGCGAGCGCCCCCGCGGCCCCGAGCGGCGCGGGCTCCCGCTCCCGCCCGCTCCCCCACCGGGCGAGCTCTCCCAGCGCGACCAGCACCCCGAAGGCCAGCGCGACCCGCCCTTCGGTGACGCCGTGCCAGAGGGTCCAGAAGAGGGAGAGCAGAGCGAGCAGGCCTGCGATGCCGTAGGTGACCACCGTGGTGCGTGCGCCCGCCGGGGAGCGGCACGGGAACGCCGGTACGGAGTCGCTCACCGCGCCGCCGAGCCCCGCGCCGCGGGGACGGGCACGACCCCGCCGGCCCCCGCGTCCCCCTGCTCCGGCACATCCGACGTCACTCCCGGATGCCACCCCTGCGAAGCCAGCGCCCGCGCCAGCGCCGAGACCATCGCCGGATCGAACTGCGCTCCCGCGCACCGGTCCAGCTCCTCCAGCGCCGCCCGCACCGGCCGCGCCCGCCGGTAGGAGCGCGTGGACGTCATCGCGTCGAACGCGTCCGCCACCGCCACCACCCGCGCGCACTCGGGGATCTGCCGCCCCGCGAGCCCGTACGGGTACCCGCTGCCGTCGATCCGCTCGTGATGGTGCAGGATCGCCGCCCGCGCCTCCCCCAGGAATCCGATGCCGCGCACGATCTCGTGCCCGTACTCCGGGTGCAGTTCGATGACGCGCCGCTCCTCCGGCGTCAGGGGTCCTTCCTTCCTCAACAGCCGTGTCGGTACGCCGAGTTTGCCCACGTCGTGCAGGATCCCGGCGAACCGGAGGACCTCGACCCGCTCGTCGTCCATGCCCAGCTCGCGCGCGATCATCACGGACGCGCGGCCGACCCGCTCGCTGTGCCCGCGGGTGTACCTGTCCTTGATGTCGACGGCTTGGACGAGCGCCCGGATGGTGGCCTGGTGGGCGGCGCGCTCGCGGTGGTACTGCGCGAAGAGCCAGCAGGAGACGCCCATCGGGAGCAGCACGAGCAGCGCGGCCGCGGGCCCGTACGGGCTGGTCCAGAGCACCGCCATCATCAGCCCGGCGAGCCCGTGCACGGCGACGGACGCGAGGGAGCGCGCGAAGAGGCCCCGCCAGGCGGAGCGCACCGGCAGCCGCTCGGCGGTCGCGAGGACACCGCCGTCCAGGACGGTGAGGACGCAGGAGAACGCGAGCACGGCGGCTCCGGCGGGCCCGAGGACGTACGGGAAGTCGGGCGCGGCACAGGCCGCGGGCCCGCCGAGCGCGGCGTACACCCGCGCCGACACCCAGGCGGCCAGGGCGAGTTGGGCCGCGCGCCAGAGCCTGCGCACCCAGCGGGGATGCCGGTCGACGCGGGCGAGCAGCGCGCCCGGCACCGCGACGAGGGCGGCGGCCGACGGCGGCAGCAGGAACACCCCGGCGAGCAGCACGGGGAAGAAGGTGCCGAGGCCGCGCGGGGCTCGGCGGCCGACGAAGCGGCACCGGGTGACCTGCTCGCACGCGGCGTAGAGCACGGCGAGCAGCGCCACCGCGGGCCACGGCGTGCGCGCCACGAGGGCGGGCGCGCAACAGGAGGCGCCGGCCAGGGCGACGCACAGGATGTAGACGCGGGCCCACGCCGGAAGCGACCGCATGGAGTTCTCCTCCCCGTTCAGGTCCGGAGACTAGAACGGCGGCCTGTCGGGCCAGCGCCCGCCCGTCGCGAATTAGCACGTTCGAGTGACGGGAGAGGAGAGCGGGGAGAAAAAGAAGAACAGACCGCTCACACTGCACTGCGGTGACGCGGTCTGTTCGGGTGCTCAACCATCGGGCAGCGCCCGGGAGTTGAGGCTTCTCACGGCGTGTTCCGGCTGGTTCAGGCCTCGGAAGCCGTCACGTCCTGCGTGACGTCCTGGTCCGGCACGGCCTGCCCGGAGCGGATGAGGTCGATGCGCCCCATGACCTTGGCCCGCAGGTCGACGGGCACGTCGTCCTGGCCGCAGCAGCGCTTCACCAGCTTCTTGACCGCCTGCTCGAGACCGTACTTCTCCAGGCACGGAGAGCACTCCTCGAAGTGCGTCTCGAACTTGGTGCAGTCGCTGTCCGGCATCTCGTGGTCCAGGAACTCATAGAGATGGTCCAGGACTTCACTGCAGTCAGTCTCGTGCGGCTCTCCGCAGCTCATGAGCCCGAGCCTTTCGTTCCGTTCGACTCCCCGGCACCCGCCGGGACCAGCCCGCGCTCACGGGCGTAGTCCTCCAGCATGCCGCGCAGTTGGCGTCGGCCCCGGTGCAGTCGGGACATCACCGTACCGATGGGTGTCCCCATAATGTCCGCGATCTCCTTGTACGCAAAGCCCTCTACGTCCGCCAAATAGACGGCGATGCGGAATTCCTCGGGGATCGCCTGCAGCGCCTGCTTCACGTCCGAGTCGGGCAGGTGGTCAAGCGCCTGCGACTCGGCGGAGCGCAGACCTGTGGACATGTGCGACTCGGCGCGCGCCAGCTGCCAGTCCTCGATCTCCTCGGCGGCACTGCGCTGGGGCTCGCGCTGCTTCTTGCGGTACGAGTTGATGAACGTGTTCGTGAGGATGCGGTACAGCCACGCCTTGAGGTTGGTGCCCTCGCGGAACTGGTGGAACGACGCGTACGCCTTCGCGTAGGTCTCCTGCACCAGGTCCTCCGCGTCAGCCGGGTTGCGCGTCATGCGCAGCGCCGCCGAGTACATCTGGTCGAGGAAGCCCAGGGCGTCCCGCTCGAAGCGGGCCGTGCGCTCCGCGGCCGTCTCGGACTTCTCCGCACTCTCTCGGGGCTGCTCCGCCTGACCGTGCTCGGTCCCTGCGTCGGTCCCAGTGACCGGACCCACCTCCTCCAACGACGGGGTGAGGCCGAAACCAGCCCCACTCGAATCGGAGGATAGACGACGACCCGTGCCCCGCGCCGCCCGAATAGATGCGGTTTTGGGTGCGCTCAGCACCGTCCACTCCAGGTCAGACGACGTGGAGCGGTTCGGGCAGATGGTCGAACCCATGCGGCGGACTCCCTCTCGTACGAACAGCTGGCGACGGCGTTTGCCATCTGTTCGCCACAACAGAGGTCACCCGCTCAACATTCCCGCCCAGCGCGTCACGGCGTCCGTGATGCGCTTCACTGCCTCCTCCTGCGAGATCTCCGCCCGTTTCGGCACAGCGAAACCGTGATCTCCGTACGGGATTTCCACCAGCTCGTAGGGCCCGTCGGGGAATTCCGCGGGCTTCCCGAAGGGGTCGTTGCCGCCCTGCACGACGAGCATCGGCGCCCCCGCGCCGAGCAGCTCGTCCGCGCGGGACTTCTCCGGCTTGCCCGGCGGGTGCAGCGGGAAGCTGAGGGCGAGCACGGCCGCCGCGCCCAGCTCGGTGGCGGTGCGGCAGGCGACGCGGGCCCCCGCGCTGCGGCCGCCCGAGATCACCGGGAGCCCCTTCCTCGCCAGCGCGGGCCAGACGCCCCGCCACCCCACGTCCAGCGTCTTCGGCGCGGGCGCCACCTTCTTGCCCGCGACCCGCCAGGGCTGCTCGACGAGGGCGACGGTCACGCCGTGGGCGGGCAGCGCGGCGGCGATGCCCTGGAGGTCACGGGCCTCGATGCCGCCGCCCGCGCCGTGGCTGACGGCGAGGACGAGGCGGGCCTTCTTCGCCGCGTGCCAGGTGATCCTCGCCTCACCGGCGTCGGTCTGGATGATCTCGCTCTTGGTCACGTCAGAAGAGTGTGCCCTCTTCGGGGCCCTCCAGCTCCTTCAGCAGCTCCGGACCGTTGTTGCGTACGTTGCTGACGGCCGTGGAGACCGGGTACGCCCGCATCAGCCCGTGCGCCGGCGGCTCCAGGAGCGTGCGCAGGTCCTCGACGTCCGTGCGGGACGGGTCGAGCCAGGCGTCCCAGCGGTCCGGCGTCAGCATCAGCGGCATCCGCGGGTGGATGTCGGCCAGCGAGCGCGGGCCCTCCTCGGGGCCGACCGCGAGGGGCGCGGTCTCCGCCTCGGTGGTGATCACCGTGCACGTCACCCACCAGGCCAGGGGGTGCTCGTCGGGCAGGGTCCTGTCCCGCCAGAACTCGTAGAGCCCGGCCATGGCGAAGACCGAGCCGTCGGCGGGCGTCACGAAGTAGGGCTGCTTGCGGGGCCGCTTCTTCTTGCCCTCGACCTCCAGCTGCCGCTCGTCGGGCGCGGTCACCCACTCGTAATAGCCGTCGGCGGGCAGGACGCAGCGCCGGGTGGCGAAGGCGCGGCGGTAGGACGGCTTCTCGTGGACGGTCTCGGCGCGGGCGTTGATCATCCGGGCGCCGCCCTCGGGCGTCTTGGACCAGGAGGGCACGAGGCCCCACTTGAGCGTGCGCAGCTGGCGAACCGGACGGGGGTCCTCGGCGTCTTTCAGGGGACGGTCCAGTACCGCGTAGACCTCTTTGGTGGGCGCCACGTTGAAGTCGGGTGCCAGGGCCTCCTCCGGCTCCCACTTCTCGATCTCAAAGATCCCCGCGAGATCCTCGGGCCTACGACTGGATGCATACCGTCCGCACATACGTGCCAGACTGCCAGACCGCGTACGACCCGAGGGAGCCGTCCGAGCAATGGAAAGCACCGCCAACGCCAGCCTGGCCGACCTCTGGGACCGTGTGTTCGGTACGCAGGCCGCGCCGGAGCAGTGGCTGGTGATCGCGGCCGGCGTCGCCGCCCTCGCCGTCGTCGTCCCGCACGGCATCTGGCGCCTCGCCCGCAACGCCATCACCATCGCGCACGAGGGCGGCCACGGCCTGGTCGCGCTGCTCACCGGGCGCCGCCTCGACGGCATCCGGCTGCACTCCGACACCTCCGGCCTGACCGTCTCGCGCGGCAAGCCCACGGGCCTCGGCATGATCCTCACCGCGGCCGCCGGCTACACGGCGCCGCCGCTGCTCGGCCTCGGCGGCGCGGCCCTGCTCGCCTCCGGGCGCATCACGGCGTTCCTGTGGATCGCGACCGCGCTGCTCGTGGCGATGCTGGTGATGATCCGCAACGCGTACGGCGCCCTGACCGTGGTCCTGACCGGCGGCACGTTCCTGGTGGTCTCCTGGCTTGCGGGCACGGACGTCCAGGCCGCGTTCGCGTACGCGGTGGTGTGGTTCCTGCTCCTCGGTGGTGTACGTCCCGCCTTCGAGCTGCAGTCCAAGCGCAGGCGCGGGGGCGCGGGAGACTCGGACGCGGACCAGCTGTCGCGGCTCACGCACGTCCCCGCGGGGATGTGGCTCTTCCTCTTCCACGCGGTCTCGCTGTGCTCCCTGATGGGCGGCGGGCGCTGGCTGCTCGACGTGTGAGACGTGTGAGCGGCCGCCACCTCCGGGACGAGGTCTCTACCAGTTCTCTGTTTCGCCTGGGTTTCACCACTTTTGATCAAGATTCCGGGCCACCGGCAGCCACTAAAGTGAAGGCATGACCGAAACCCCGGCGAACACCGCCCTCTGGCCCGCCCCGCACGCGAGCGGAGCCGTCACCGCGACGGTTCACGTCCCCGGTTCGAAATCGGTCACCAACCGCGCGCTGGTCCTGGCCGCGCTGGCCGCCGAGCCCGGCTGGCTGCGCCGCCCGCTGCGCTCCCGCGACACCCTGCTGATGGCGGGCGCCCTGCGCACGATGGGCGTCGGCATCGAGGAGGGCGTGGGCCCCGACGGCTCCGGCGAGGCCTGGCGCGTGATCCCCTCGGGCCTGCACGGCCCCGCCACGGTCGACGTCGGCAACGCCGGCACGGTCATGCGCTTCCTGCCCCCGGTCGCCGCCCTCGCCGACGGCCCGATCCGCTTCGACGGCGACCCCCGTTCGTACGAGCGCCCCCTGCACGGCGTGATCGACGCCCTGCGCGTGCTCGGCGCCCGCATCGACGACACCTCCGTCGGCAGCCCCGGCGCGCTCCCCCTGACCGTGCACGGCGGCGGTGCCCTGGAGGGCGGCCGGGTCGAGATCGACGCCTCGTCCTCCTCGCAGTTCGTGAGCGCCCTGCTGCTCTCGGGCCCGCGCTACAACCAGGGCGTCGAGGTACGTCACGTGGGCGGCGCCCTGCCGTCCATGCCGCACATCCGGATGACCGTCGACATGCTGCGCTCGGTCGGCGCCCAGGTCGACGAGCCGGAGTCGGGCGGCGAGCCGAACGTGTGGCGGGTCACCCCCGGTGCCCTGCTCGGCCGCGACCTGACCATCGAGCCCGACCTGTCGAACGCCCAGCCGTTCCTCGCCGCCGCCCTGGTCACCGGTGGCACGGTCACGATCCCCGACTGGCCGACCCGCACCACCCAGCCCGGCGACGCGCTGCGCCAGATCTTCACGGAGATGGGCGGCTCCTGCGAGCTGACCGAGCAGGGCCTGGTGTTCACCGGCTCCGGCTCGATCCACGGCATCGACGCGGACCTGAGCGAGGTCGGCGAGCTCACCCCCGGCATCGCGGCGGTCGCGGCCCTCGCGGACTCCCCCTCGACGCTGCGCGGCGTCGCGCACCTGCGCCTGCACGAGACGGACCGGCTCGCCGCGCTCACCAAGGAGATCAACGAACTGGGCGGTGACGTCACCGAGACGGCCGACGGGCTGCACATCCGCCCGCGCCGGCTGCACGGCGGCATCTTCCACACGTACGACGACCACCGCATGGCGACCGCGGGCGCGGTCATCGGCCTGGCGGTGAAGGACGTACAGATCGAGAACGTCGCGACGACGGCGAAGACGCTCCCGGACTTCCCCGACCTCTGGACCGGGATGCTCGGGAACTGACGGGCGGATCGAGAACCATGCGCCGCTACGGCAAGAACCCCGACGAGGACGACATCCGCGTCCGCCCCAACCGCAAGGGCAACCGCCCCCGCACCCACATCAGGCCCAAGCACGAGGACGCGGCCGAGGGCATGGTCCTCACCGTCGACCGGGGCCGCCTGACCGTCCTGGTCGAGGACCGGGTCGTGATGGCCATGAAGGCCCGCGAGCTGGGCCGCAAGGCCGCCGTGGTGGGCGACAGGGTCGCGGTCGTCGGGGACCTGTCCGGCAAGAAGGACACCCTCGCCCGCATCGTGCGGATCGAGGAGCGCTCCTCCGTCCTGCGGCGCACCGCCGACGACGACGACCCGTACGAGCGCGTGGTCGTCGCCAACGCCGACCAGCTCGCCATCGTCACCGCGCTCGCCGACCCCGAGCCCCGCCCGCGCCTGATCGACCGGTGCGTCGTGGCGGCGTACGACGGCGGCCTGGAGCCCATCCTCGTCCTGACCAAGTCGGACCTGGCCCCGGCCGACAAGCTCCTGGAGACGTACGCCGCGCTCGACATCCCCTACGTGGTCACCAGCCGCGAGGAGTTCACCGACGGCGCGGAGCTCGCGCGGGTGCACGAACTGCTCGACGGCAAGGTCACCGCGTTCGTCGGGCACTCCGGTGTCGGCAAGACGACGCTGGTCAACGCGCTCGTGCCGGAGGAGCGGCGGCGCACCACCGGGCACGTCAACGCGGTCACGGGCCGCGGCAGGCACACCACCACCTCCGCCCTCGCGCTCCCCCTGACGGGCGCGGAGGGATGGGTGATCGACACCCCGGGCGTGCGGTCCTTCGGGCTCAACCACGTCGACCCGTCGCGCGTCATCCTCGCCTTCCCCGACCTGGAGCCGGGCACGGTGGACTGCCCGCGCGGCTGCAGCCACGACGAGAAGGACTGCGCCCTGGACGCCTGGGTGGCCGACGGGCACGCGGACCCGGCCCGCCTCTACTCCCTGCGCAGGCTGCTCGCGACCCGGGAGCGGCGCGACGGCGACTGACCTGCCCGTTGTTTACGCCCTGACGGCAAAGGTAAATGCATAATCGCACCAAGCCGGATTCAAGCCAGACGAAGCGGTCGCGGATCGTGGACTACTGCGGGAGGCAGGGACAGCATGGCGTGGCTGCTGGTCATCGTGGCGGGCATTCTTGAGACCGGCTTCGCGGTCTGTCTGAAGCTCTCGCACGGCTTCACCCGGCTCTGGCCGACGATCGCGTTCGCCGCCTTCGCGCTCGGCAGCTTCGGTCTGCTCACCCTCGCCCTGAAGAAGCTGGACGTCGGGCCCGCGTACGCCGTCTGGACGGGCATCGGCGCCGCGGGCACCGCGATCTACGGAATGATCTTCCTCGGCGACCTGGTCTCCACGCTCAAGATCGTCTCGATCTCCTTCGTCATCATCGGCGTGATCGGTCTGCAGCTGTCCGGCTCCGCGCACTGAGACCGGCACACCCGGCCCGGCGGTTCACACCACTTCCCGCGCCTTCGGGAAGTGGCACGCGGCCGCATGCCCCTCGCCCTCCGCGGCCACCGGCACCTCCGTCTCGCAGCGGGCCCGTTCCGCGTCCGTGCCGAGGGCCGCGTGGACGGGGCAGCGGGCCCGGAACCGGCAGCCCTCGTGGCGCCGCGTCGGGCTCGGCGGGTCGCCCGCCAACAGGATCCGGGCGCGCGCCCGTTCGCGTACGGGATCGGGCACGGGCACGGCGGAGAGCAGCGCCTGGGTGTACGGATGGCGGGGCCGCTCGAAGACGTCCTCGACCGCTCCCGTCTCCACCGTGCGCCCCAGGTACATCACGCTCACGCGGTCGGCGATGTGGCGGACCACCGACAGGTCGTGCGAGACGAAGAGGAACGCGAGGCCGAGCTCGGCCTTGAGCCTGCGCAGCAGATTGAGCACCCCCGCCTGCACGGAGACGTCGAGGGCCGACACCGGCTCGTCGAGGACCAGCAGGTCGGGCTCGACGGAGAGGGCCCGCGCGATGCCGACGCGCTGGCGCTGACCGCCGGAGAACTCGTGGGGGAAGCGGGAGGCGTGGCCGGGGTCGAGGCCGACCTGTTCGAGGAGCCCGGGGATCCGGGCGGCGATGTCCCGCTTCGCGGCCCCCTGGGCGCGCAGCGGCTCGGCGACGATGTCGCCCACCGTCATCCGCGGATCGAGGCTCGCGAGCGGGTCCTGGAAGACGATCTGCACCCTTCCGCGCAGGGCCTGCCGCTCCGCCCTGCCCAACTCCCCCACGGGGCGCCCGAAGAGCTCGATGTCACCGCCCTGCGGCGCCGCGAGGTCCAGGAGCTCGAAGAGCGTCGTCGACTTGCCCGATCCCGACTCCCCGACCAGCGCGAGGGTCTCGCCGCGCCGCACGTCGAGGTCGACGCCGTCGACGGCGTACACGCTGCCGACGCGGCGCTTGAAGGCCGCGCCCTTGAGCACGGGGAACGTCTTGGTGAGGCCGCGCACCCGCAGCACGGGGGCGCGGTCGCTCTCCACGGGGGCGGGCTCCGGAAGCTCCGGCACCGGAAAGACGTCCAGCGGCCCGAGCCGCCGCTCCGCGACCTCGTCGGCCCGCAGGCACGCCGCCAGATGGTCCCGCCCCGCCTCGTCGAGCGAGGGCGGCCCGCCCTTGCCGCACCGCTCCTCCGCCAGCGGGCAGCGCGGCGCGAAGGCACAGCCCTCGGGGTGCTCGGCGGGGGCGGGCGGCGCGCCGGGCACCGGCACCAGGACGTCCGGGCCCGCCCCGTCCACGCGCGGGACGGCGCCCAACAGGCCGAGCGTGTACGGCATCCGGGGCCGCCGGAAGAGCTCGTCGACGGGCGCGGTCTCCACGATCCGCCCCGCGTACATCACGGCGACCCGGTCCGCGGCGCCCGCGATCACCCCGAGGTCGTGGCTGACCAGGAGCAGGGCGGCGCCCGTCTCGCGCCGTGCGGTGTCCAGGACGTCCAGGACCTGGGCCTGGATGGTGACGTCGAGGGCGGTGGTCGGCTCGTCGGCGAGGATCACGTCGGGGTCGTTGGCGACCGCCATGGCGATCATCGCGCGCTGGCGCATGCCGCCGGAGAACTCGTGCGGGAAGGAGCGGGCCCGCGCCCGGGGTTCGGGGATCCCGACCAGGTCGAGCAGGTCGACGGCCCGCTCGCGCGCCTTCTCCTTCGACACGTCCTGGTGGGCGCGGACCGCCTCGGCTATCTGGTCGCCGATGCGGTGCACGGGCGTGAACGCGGACAGGGGGTCCTGGAAGACCATCCCGATGCGTCCGCCCCGTACGCGCGACAGTTCGCGGTCGGAGGCGCCGAGCAGTTCCGTGCCGTCCAGGCGCACGGAGCCGCCGACCGCCGCCTGGTCGGGCAGCAGGCCGAGGACGGCGAGCGCGGACGCGGACTTGCCCGAGCCCGACTCGCCCACCAGGCCGAGGACTTCGCCGCGACGCAGGTCGAAGCTGACGCCGCGGACCGCGGGACCTCCCCCGAAGTCGACGGTCAGATCGCGTACTTGGAGCACGGGCGCGCTCGTCATCGCATCTCCTTCTCGCGCTCGGCGCGCTTCTCGGGCACGGCACGCTTGGCCCGCTTCGTGCGTGACGTCGGATCGAGCGCGTCCCGCAGCCCGTCCCCCACCAGGTTCACCGCGAGCACGAACAGCACCAGCAGGCCCGCGGCGAAGAAGAACATCCAGGGGTAACTGATCGCCGCCGCCGTGTTGTTGGCGATCAGCGTGCCCAGCGAGATGTCCGGCGGCTGCACCCCGAAGCCGAAGTACGAGAGCGCGGTCTCGCTCATCACGGCGCCGCCGACCGCGATGGTCGCGTCGATGATGAGGAAGGACGCGATGTTCGGCACGACGTGCCGCCAGATGATCCGGAAGGGCCCCACCCCCATGTACACGGCGGCGCGCACGAACTCGCGCTCCTTGAGGGAGAGCGTCATCGACCGCACGACGCGCGCCGTGATCATCCAGCCGAAGACGGCGAGCAGCCCGACGAAGGCGAGCCAGCCGCCGCTCTTCAGGCGCGGCGAGACGATCGCGATGATCAGGAAGGCAGGGAAGACCAGGAGCAGATCGACCAGGAACATCAGGCTCCGGTCGACCCAGCCCCCGAAGTACCCGGCGCAGGCCCCGACGAGCGCGGCCACCCCTGTGGCGAAGAAGGCCACCAGCAGGCCGATGAGCAGCGACTTCTGGAGGCCGCGCGCGGTCTGCGCGAAGACGTCCTGGCCGATGCGGTTGGTGCCCCACCAGTGCTCGGCGGAGGGCCCCGAGCGCAGGGCGGTGTAGTCGATCTCGCTGTACGACCAGCCGCAGACGTGAGGGCCGACGAAGGCGAACAGGAAGAGCAGCGCGAGCACCGCGGTTCCCGCGAGCACCCCGGGGGCGCGCAGGAAGCGGCGCGTGCGGACGGCGGTCATCGGACCGTTCCCATCAGGTCGTTACCCCCACTCACGCGTGGCGCACGCGCGGGTCGAGCGCGGCGTGCAGCAGATCGGCGAGGAAGCCGGAGAGCAGCACGACCACGGCGGCGAAGATGTTGACGGCGACGACGGAGTTGATGTCGTTCTTGTTGATGGAGCCGATGAACCACTCGCCCATGCCGTGCCACCCGAAGATCGTCTCGGTGAAGGTGGCACCGGTGAAGAGGCCGAGGAAGCCGTAGGAGAAGAAGGCGGACATCGGGATGAGGGCGGTGCGCAGGCCGTGCCTGAGGAACGCGGCCCGCCGGGTCAGCCCCTTGGCGCGCGCGGTGCGCAGATAGTCGGAGCCGAGGACGTCGAGCATGGCGCTGCGCTGGTAGCGGCTGTAGCCGGCGATGGCGCCGAGCGCCACGGAGATCGTCGGCAGGAGCAGATGGACCGAGCGGTCCTTCAGGACGGCGAGGAAGCCGCTGTCGACGCCGGGGCTCTTCTCGCCGGTGAACTGGATGACGTCCGTGCCGGTGGCCTGGTTGAACCAGATCGCCCCGGTCTTCAGCAGAACGGCCAGCAGGAACACGGGAGTCGAGAGCAGCGCGAAGGAGGCGAGCGTGACAGCCCGGTCGGAGAACGTGTACTGCCGCACCGCCGTCCACGCGCCGATGAGCACGCCGAGCACGGTCCCGCCGATCGTCCCCACGACCAGCAGTCGCAGGCTCACGCCGAGCCGCCGCCCGAACTCCTCGCCCACCGACTGCCCGTCGATGGTCCGGCCCAGGTCGCCACGGATCGCGTGGCCGGCCCAGGTCGCGAACCTGCCGAGCAGCGGCTCCTCGTCGTTGACACCGATCGCGGTGAGGTGGTGGTCGACCGCGGTGGGCGAGAGCGGCGGCTGCCTGCCCTCGTAGTACGCGCGCGGATCGAGCGCGTACGAGGCGAGCAGATAGGACAGGCAGACGGCGGCCAGCAGCAGAACCACGTAGTAGCCCAGCCGTCTGGCCAAGTAGGCCGACACGGTACTCGCCCTCCAGTCAGGGTCTCTGGGGCCGGGCCAAGCACCGGACGTGCAGGTCATCGGCGTACGGAAGCCATCATGATCAGCAACTGTTGCGGCAGCGTGAAGAGCGCATGTCAGTCATATCGACAGCGGTCCGATCGTGATCGCGCGGGCTTACGGTCGGCCCTGAACTCGCCCGCTCAGCACCGCAGTCCGAAGGAAGACCAGACCCATGCGCAGATCCACCGCAACCGCGATAGCCGCCGCCCTCTCGGCCACCCTGGTGGTGGCGGGCTGCGGCTCTTCCGAGGACGAGGCGCCCGAGAAGAAGGCGGGCCCCGCGGCGGACGGGCAGGACATCAACCCCCGCCCGCTGAGCGACATCAAGCAGGGCGGCTCGCTGCGCATCGGCATCGAGCAGTGGATCACGCAGTACAACATCAACCAGGTCGACGGCCAGCAGGGCGACGCCCAGTCGATCATCAGCCTGGTCCTGCCGGACCTCTTCTTCTCGGACGCCAAGGGCGCCCACCACATCAACAAGGACTTCCTCACCTCGGCGAAGGTGGTGTCCACGAGCCCGCAGGTCGTCGAGTACCAGCTCAACCCGAAGGCCAGGTGGTCGGACGGAAAGCCGCTGTCCTGGCGGGACTTCGAGGCGCAGTGGAAGGCCCTGAACGGCTCGGACAAGGCCTACGAGGCGGTCGACACCTCCGGCTACGACCAGATCTCCGAGGTCGAGAAGGGCAAGGACGCACAGGGCGTCAGGGTCACCTTCGACAAGCCGTACGCGGACTGGCAGCGCCTGTTCGACCCGCTGTACCCGGCGGACTACATCGACTCCCCGAAGAAGTTCAACGGCGGCTGGGCGGAGAAGGCCCCGATCACCGGCAACGCCTTCAGGATCGGCAAGTACGACAAGACGGCGCAGTCCATCACGGCCGTCGCCGACCCCAAGTGGTGGGGCCGGGGGCCCAAGCTGGACTCGATCGTCTTCCGCGTCATGGACACCCGGGCCAAGACCGACGCGTACCTGAACAACGAGATCGACTACACCAACGCGATCCTGCCCGAGGACTACAAGCGCCTGCACAAGGCGGAGAACACCGACATCCGCCGGGGCGCGCGCTGGGACGAGGTGCACATCACCTTCAACGGCGCGCACGGCGCCCTGAAGGACGTGAAGGTGCGCAACGCCCTGCAGGCCGCGATCGACCGCAAGGGCATCAACGCCTCCTTCTCCAAGGACCTGGGCTTCGAGCTGAGGACCCTGGACAACCACTTCTTCATGCCCAACCAGGAGGGCTATCAGAAGAACTCGGGCGAGTACGCGACGTACGACCCCGAGAAGGCGAAGAGGCTGCTCGACGAGGCGGGCTGGAAGGGCGGCGAGGGCGAGACCCGTACCCGCGGCGGCAAGCAGCTGAAGCTCGAGTACGTCATCGACGCGGACGCGGTGTCCGCCTCGGTCGACCAGGCGCAGATCGTGCAGCAGCAGCTCGGCGCGGTCGGCGTGAAGGTCGACATCAAGCGCGTCCCGTCGAACGACTACTTCAACAAGTACGTCAACACCGGCAACTTCGACCTCGTGAGCTTCCGCAACGTCGACCAGGTCTACCTCTCGATGGCCTACGGCACCTACCGGCAGCCCCAGGGCAAGAACCTCTTCCAGAACTTCGGCTCGGTCGGCTCACCCAAGATCGACGAGCTGCTCACCAAGGCCGCGCAGACCACGGACCGCGCCGAGTCCGTCAAGCTCTACAACGAGGCGGACAACGAGATCTGGAAGCTCGGCCACTCCTTCATGCTCTACCAGCGCCCGCAGATCTACGCCGTCCGCTCGGGCCTCGCCAACTTCGGCGCGGAGGGCCTGGCGGACCGGGACTACCTGAAGGTGGGCTGGCTCAAGTAGCCGCCCCGTACGCCCACTTCACGCCGTATGCCTACTTCGCGGCATACGCCTACTTCGCGCCCACCCAGCGCCCGATGGCCCCGCGGACCAGCTCCGCGGGGTCGTCGTCGTTCCCCGCGGGGGCGACGACGTACGACAGGGCGAGGCGCACCGCGCTCTCGCAGGCGAGGGCGAGCTCGGGGTCCCTGCCCCGCGCCCGGCCGCCGAGCGCGAGCACCGCCCGGTCCCGCACGAGCGCGAGGAGCTCCGCCGACGAGGGCACCCCGGCGTCCGCCCTGCGCTGCGCGGGCACCGACGAGGTGGACCCCGCTCCCCTGCTCGGCGCGGGCAGCCGCTCGCTCCAGCAGCCGGTGAGCGCGGCCCGCACGAGCGCGTTGCCGCGCGCGGAGCCGACCGTCCACGCGGCCACGGCGGCGAGCCGGTCGGCCGGCTCGCGCTCCTCGGCGAGGGCCCGCTCGACGCCGTGCAGATAGCCGTCGGTCTCGCGCCGCAGCAGGGCGCGGGCGAGCCCGTCCTTGCTGCCGAACTCGTTGTACAGGGTCTGCCGGGACACCCCGGCCACGGCCGCGACATCGACCATGCGGACGCCGGGCCACGGTCGCCGGGCGAGCGCCGTGTAGGCCGCGTCCAGTAAGGATTCCCGTGCTGCAGGCATCGTCGCCTCCCCGGGGCCGAAGCGGCTCCGGTGCCAGAGTTGACGCGCTCGGCGGCACTGTCAAGGGGTCCCGCGAGAGCACGGTCGATGCCTCGCACATGGGTGCTGTGGCCCGGCCACTTCGAGATCGATACTGTTCACTCATGCCCGACTACCACGATGATCTGCGTCTCGCCCATGTCCTCGCGGACGCCGCCGACGCCCAGACCATGGACCGGTTCAAGGCGCTCGACCTGAAGGTCGAGACCAAGCCGGACATGACGCCGGTGAGCGAGGCCGACAAGGCGGCCGAGGAGCTGATCCGCTCCCAGCTGCAGCGCGCGAGGCCCCGCGACGCGATCCTCGGCGAGGAGTACGGCATCGAGGGGACGGGCCCGCGCCGATGGGTGGTCGACCCGATCGACGGCACCAAGAACTACGTACGCGGTGTCCCTGTCTGGGCCACGCTGATCTCCCTGATGGAGGCGGGCGAGGGCGGCTACCAGCCGGTGGTCGGCGTCGTCTCCGCGCCCGCGCTCGGCCGCCGCTGGTGGGCGGCGAAGGGCGGCGGCGCGTACACCGGACGCAGCCTCACCTCGGCGAGCCGGCTGCAGGTCTCCAAGGTCTCGCGGCTCGCGGACGCGTCCTTCGCGTACTCGTCGTTGAGCGGCTGGGAGGAGCAGGGCCGCCTCGACGGCTTCATGGACCTCACACGCTCGGTCTGGCGCACCCGCGGTTACGGCGACTTCTGGCCGTACATGATGGTGGCCGAGGGCTCGGTCGACATCTGCGCGGAGCCGGAGCTCTCGCTCTGGGACATGGCGGCGAACGCGATCGTGGTGACGGAGGCGGGCGGCAGCTTCACCGGCCTCGACGGCAGGCCGGGCCCGCACAGCGGCAACGCGGCGGCGTCGAACGGCCTGCTCCACGACGAGCTGCTCGGCTACCTCAACCAGCGCTACTGAGCGCGCGCCGAGAGGCGCGCCCGCCGATGTACGCCACGCGCGCGTACGCCCTGAACTGACCGCGCGCGCCCCCTTGTTGGCACCCTGCATGGCTGCGACTCTGAGAGTCCCCCCACTTGTGAACTTGTGAATCCTTTCTCCAGCAGGTAGCGGAGGCAATCCTTCGCCCACCGGGAGACCTCGGCTTCACCAAGGAGGTGGCTCACGCCCATGCTCGTCCGCGACGCCATGAGCACGGTGGTCCTCACCATCGGCCCCGCCCACACACTCCGCCAGGCCGCCCGGCTGATGTCGGCCCGCCGCGTCGGCGCGGCCGTCGTCCTCGACCCCGACACCTGTGGACTCGGCATCCTCACCGAGCGCGACATCCTCGTCTCCCTGGGACTCGGCCAGAACCCCGACCTGGAGACCGCGGGGACCCACACCACCACCGACGTCGTCTTCGCGACCCCCGCCTGGACCCTGGAGGACGCCGCGGACGCCATGTCGCACGGCGGCTTCCGTCACCTGGTCGTCATGGACGGCAACGAACCGGCCGGGATCGTCTCGGTCCGCGACATCATCCGCTGCTGGGCGCCGGTGCGGCGCGCGGCCACCACCGCCACGATGGCGGGCTGACACACGGCGGCGGGCCGGCCCCGCGAGGGGACCGGCCCGCCGCACTCAACGACAAGGGGTACTGGTCAGCCGCGCAGGGCCTGGACCGCGGCCTCCAGCCGCTTGCCGAAGTCACCGTCCGCCTTGCGGAAGTTGTCGATCGCGCGCTCGGCGATGTCGTCGCGCGAGACGCCCGCGATGCTGCCCGCCAGGTTCTCGATCAGACGCGCCTTCTCGTCCTCGGACATCAGCCGGTAGAGGTCGCCCGCCTGCACGAAGTCGTCGTCCTCGGCGTGCGAGGGCGTCGCGTGGTTGCCCGTGCCGCCGGAGACGGCGGTGGTCACCCAGAGCGGACGGTCCGTCTGGTGCGGGCCGCCGAAGGAGTTGGGCTCGTAGTTCTTCGCGCCCTTGTGGCGGCCGTCGTACAGGAAGCCGTCACGGCCGTGCGAACGCGCCTCGGTGGCGTGCGGGCGGTTCACCGGCAGGTGGTCGGCGTTGATGCCGACGCGGTAGCGGTGGGCGTCGCCGTACGCGAAGAGGCGGCCCTGGAGCATCTTGTCCGGGGAGGGGCCGATGCCCGGCACGAAGTGGGCGGGGCTGAAGATCGCCTGCTCCACCTCGGCGAAGATGTTCTCCGGGTTGCGGTTGAGCTCCAGCTTGCCGATCTCGATCGGCGGGTAGTCCGCGTGCGGCCACACCTTGGTGAGGTCGAACGGGTTGAAGCGGTAGTTCGCCGCGTCGGCCGCCGGCATGATCTGCACCTGCACGGTCCAGGTCGGGAAGTCCCCGCGCTCGATGGCCTCGCGCAGGTCGCGCTGGTGCGAGTCGGGGTCCTTGCCCGCGAGCACCTCGGCCTCGGCGGCGGTGAGGTTCTTGATCCCCTGGTCGGTCTTGAAGTGGTACTTGACCCAGAAGACCTCGCCCGCCTCGTTGTTCCACTGGAACGTGTGCGAGCCGAACCCGTCCATGTGCCGGTACGACGCCGGGATGCCGCGGTCACCGAAGAGCCAGGTCACCTGGTGGGTGGCCTCCGGGCTCAGGCCCCAGAAGTCCCACACGTTGTCGGCCTCCTGCGAGCCCGTGTACGGGTCGCGCTTCTGCGTGTGGATGAAGTCCGGGAACTTGATGGCGTCCCTGATGAAGAAGACCGGGGTGTTGTTGCCGACGAGGTCGTAGTTCCCCTCCTCCGTGTAGAACTTCAGCGAGAAGCCGCGCGGGTCGCGCACCGCGTCGGCCGCGCCGAGGTTTCCGGCCACGGTGGAGAAGCGCAGGAACGTCTCGGTCTGCTTGCCGACCTCGGAGAGGAACTTCGCGCGCGTCCACTGCGAGACGTCCCGGGTCAGGGTGAAGGTGCCGTACGCGCCCGCACCACGCGCGTGCACGATGCGCTCCGGGATGCGCTCGCGGTTGAAGTGCGCGAGCTTCTCGAGGAGCAGCTGGTCCTGGATGAGCATCGGCCCGCCGACGCCCGCCGTCTCGCTGTTCTGGTTGTCGGCGACCGGCGCGCCGGCCTCCGTGGTGAGCGGTCCCTGCGTCACGTGCGCCTCCTGCGTCATTTCCTGCAAGTCCTGTCCCTTGGCGTTTGCCGTACTCGATCCTACGATGGACTTTGTCTAAGTCAAGTAAACATCTAAAGTCACACCCGGTCGGGACTTAGGTCCCTCGCCTGTTAGGCTGGTCTTTATGAGTGACCTGTTGGAACGACTGCGCGGACGCGGCTGGCGCATGACCGCACAGCGCCGCGTGGTGGCCGAGGTCCTCGACGGGGACCACGTCCACCTCACGGCCGACGAGGTGCACGCGCGCGCCGTGGACAAGCTGCCCGAGATCTCCCGGGCGACCGTCTACAACACCCTGGGCGAGCTGGTCTCCCTCGGCGAGATCCTCGAAGTCTCGACGGACCGCCGCGCGAAGCGGTACGACCCGAACGCCCACCGCCCCCACCACCACCTGGTCTGCGCCCAGTGCGGCGCCATCCGAGACGTCCACCCCACGGGCAACCCCCTGACCAGCCTCCCCGACTCGGAACGCTTCGGCTTCACGGTCGAGGCAGTGGAGGTCACGTACCGGGGCACCTGCCCGAACTGCGCCGCGACGTAAGCCTTTTACGTACGCACCTGAAGGCCCCCGGCACACCAGCAGCCGGGGGCTTTGCGGTTTCCGGGCGACAGCCCGCTCGCTCTGCGGGCAGGCGTTCCGCACGGCGAGTGGGGCCTCCCCCGCTTGAGCGAGGTCACACCCCTTCCAAGACCTGACGGTGCGTCATATTCTCGGCGACGCCAGAATCCACCTGCCCTCCGCAAGGAGACCCCGTGGAAGATCCGCACCCCACCCGCCCCAAGATCCAAGCCCACGCAGTGAAAAGAACCTTCGGCCGGGGAGCCGGGGCGGTCCACGCCCTGGGCCCCGTGGACCTGACCGTCGCCCCCGGCGAATTCACCTGCATCGTCGGCCCCTCGGGCTGCGGAAAATCAACCTTCCTCCGCATAGCCGCAGGCCTCCTCCGCCCGAGCAGGGGCGAGTTGACGATCCGCACCGCGGCCACGCGCCCCGCCGCGATGATCTTCCAGGACTACGGCATCTACGACTGGAAGACCGTCCGGGCCAACGTCAGATTCGGCCTGGACATCCAGAAGGTCCCCCGCCGCGAGGCGAACACCAGGGCCACGGACTGGCTCACCCGCATGGGCCTCGCGGACTTCGCCGACGCCTACCCCGCCACCCTCTCCGGCGGCATGCGCCAACGCGTCGCCATCGCCCGCGCGCTGGCCGTCGAGCCCGAGATCCTCCTGATGGACGAGCCCTTCGCGGCCCTCGACGCCCAGCTCCGCACGATCCTGCAGGACGAACTCCTCGCCCTCACCCAGACGACCCGCACCACGACCCTCTTCATCACGCACAGCCTCGAAGAGGCGATCGTCCTCGGCGACCGCGTCCTGGTGATGTCGGCACGGCCGGGCCGCATCATCGCCGAACGCCGCCCCCCGTTCCCCCGCCCCCGCACCGGCGAGGTCCGCGACACCCCCGAATTCACCGCGCTGAAGAGCGAGTTGTGGGACCTGCTGCGCGGCGAGGTCGGCACGGAGGCGGCGGCATGAGCACAGTCACGGACAAGAGCCGTACCCCCGCAGAGCACGGGGAAGACCTCCTGATCAGAAGCCCGGGACCCCAGGAACTCCACCCCACCCGCACCCACCGCAGGCGCCGCGCCCTGGAACTCTCGCTGGCCATGGGCGTACCGGCCGCCCTGATCCTGCTGTGGCAGCTCGCGGCGGTGAGCGGCTGGATCGACGACCGCGTCTACCCCGCGCCCCAGACCATCATCGAGGACGGCTGGCAGCGCGCGGCGGACGGCGACCTGTGGCCGGATGTGCGAGCCACGCTCCAGCGCGTCCTCGCCGGGTACGCGATCGGCACCGTCGCCGGGTACGCGCTCGGCCTGCTGATGGGATCGCTCTCTTTCGTACGAGCGGCACTTGAGCCCACGCTCGACGCGCTGTACGTCGTCCCGAAGCTGGCGCTCCTGCCCGTCTTCCTCAACATGTTCGGCCTCGGCGAGGGCCCGCAGATCGCGCTCGTCGCCACCACGGTCTTCTTCTTCGTCTGGATCTCGACGATGGCGGCGGTCCTCGCCGTCCCGTCCGGACACCGCGACGCGGGCCGGGTCTTCGGCGCGTCGCCCTGGCAGATGTTCCGCCACGTGCTGCTGCCCGCCTCGCTCCCCGCCGTCCTGGTGGGCGCGCGGATCGCGGCCGGGGTCGCGGTCCTGGTGATCGTCGCCTCCGAGCAGATCGCGGCGGCGGACGGCCTCGGCCATCTCATCTTCGACTCGCGCGCGCTCTTCCAGAACGACGTGATGTTCGTCGGCATCGTCTGCGTCGCCGTGCTCGGCGTCGTCTTCTCCGAACTGGTGCGGATCGCGGGCCGGTTGCTCACTCCCTGGGCCCCGCGCGACCGCGGCCGAAGCCAGTCATGACATCGAATCCCGTACGTACGGCGCGATCCGTACGCGGAAGAGTGCTCGGAGGCACCATGCGCACCCGCACCACCGCACTCACGCTGCTCGTCGCGGGCACGCTGCTCGCGGCTTCGGGCTGCGCGAAGGAGGACGACAAGCCTCCACCCGCCCCCGCGAAACCCCGCGCCGTCACCGCGGTCTCCGGTTGCGGCAAGGGCAGTTGGACCGATCCCGCCGACCTGTCCCCCGACCGCGAGCCGGCCCGCTGCGCCCCGAACACCCCCGCCCCCGAGCCGCTCCCCGACAAGCGCCGCCTGACGATCGCGACCGGCACCCTGAGCGCCGAGTACGTCGCGCCGCTCCAGATGGCGGTGGACAAGGGCGAGTTCGCGAAGGAGGGTCTGGACGTCCAGCTGAAGGTCCTCCCCACCCCCGAGGCCCTGCCCCTCCTGGCCAAGGGCGACGTCGACGCCCAGTGGGCGGCCCCCGAGGCCGCCGTGATGAACGGCATCACCAGCGGCTTCGACATCAAGTGGACGGCCGGCAACTTCTCCCCCGACCCCAGGTCCAAGAGCGGCCTGTGGGTGAAGCTGCGCGAGAACGAGACCGCGGCCCACGTCCCCATGGCGGGCCGCAAACTCGGCACGATGATCGGCAAGGGGTCCGTCATCGCGTACCCCATGAACAAGGCACTGAAGAAGCACGGCGGCGGCCTCGACGAGATCCAGTTCCAGCAGCTGGGCTCGGCGGACGTCCTCACCGCCCTGCAGAACGGCGGCACCGACTCGGCCTGGCTGCTCGACCCGGTCTGGCGCAAGGTCGACGGCGACAAGCGGTACGCGTTCCTCGGCGGCCAGCCACGGGCCGAACCGCTGGGCGGCCTGCTCTTCGGCCCGAACCTCCTGCGGAAGGACCCGGACGCGGGCGTGGCGCTGCTGCGGGCGTACATCAGGACGGTGAACACGTACTTCGCGGGCGACTACAAGGCCGACAAGGCCTTCGCGAGAGACCTCGCCAGGCTGCTCAAGACGGACGAGGAGGTGCTGCTCTCCACCCCGTCCCTCCGCATGGACTGGGAGATCCGCGCGGGCACGACGGACCGCCTGCAGGACGCGTACCGCGCGGCGGGCGTCACGAAGGGCGACCAGGTCCCGGAGAGCAGGGCGGTGGACCGCGAGCTGTACGAGGAAGCGGTGGGCCACAAATGAATCGAGGGCCGGAAGCCAATCGGCTTCCGGCCCTCGACCGTCAGTAGCGGGGACAGGATTTGAACCTGCGACCTCTGGGTTATGAGCCCAGCGAGCTACCGAGCTGCTCCACCCCGCGTCGGTGAACCCAACACTACGTCAACGCCACGACCAGCGCAAATCCGTTCCGGCGAGCTGGCCGCACCGTCTGGGGGCAGGCGTTCCGCACGGCGAGTGGGGTCTCCCCTGCTCGAGCGAAACCGAGAGCTTGGGGAAGGGTGGTCACAGACCACCCACGACCTGCACCCGCCCGACGACCACAAGAACCCCCCAGCGGAGGCGTGCCTCACGCAGACAGTTCCTGCTGCAACGCTTCGCGAAGCCTCGCCGCCCGCTCGGAAACCTCCGCAGGCCCAAGATCAACCGCCCGCGAAGCCCACCGCTGCCCCTGAGCCAGCTGCCCGCGCCGAGCGTAGAGCAGCGCAAGCCGCAGCGCCGCCCGCCCGTGCCCCGCATCGGCCGCCCGCGTCCACCACAGCGCGGCCTCCGGCTCGCTCCCCTCCCGCGCGAGCAGCAGCCCGAGATTGAACGCGCCGTTCCGGCTCCCGGCCTCCGCGGCCTGGCGGTACCACCGCGCGGCCTCGACGACGTCGCCCCGCCCGGCGGCCAGCATGCCGACCCGGACCTGGGCCCGCCGATGCCCCTGCTCGGCGGCCCGCTCGTACCACTCCTCGCACTCCGTCTTCTCCGCGGCGGGCTCACCGAGCACCGGCGGCCCCGCCGACGGGCGCCGCGCGTCGAGCACGGTCCCGAGCCGGTACGCCGCCTCCGCGCTGCCGCCCCCCGCCGCGCACCGCAGATACCGCTCGGCCGCCTGGTCGTCGCCCTCGCGCAGCCGCGCCGTGCCGACCTGGAGCGCGGCGTCGGTGTGCCCGGCGGCGGCCGCGCGCTCGTACCACCGCAGGGCGGCGGCCTCGTCGTCCCGGCTTGCGTACAGGATCCCGAGGTTGAACGCGGCGTCCACGCTGCCCGCCTCCGCGGCCTTGGAGAACCACGGCTCGGCCCCGGCCGCGTCGCCGCCCTGGAGCAGCAGCACGGCGAGCGCGTTCGCCGCCTCGCGGTGTCCGGCGTACGCGGCACGGCGGTACCACTGGTCGGCCTGCGCGGTGCGGTCCTGCTCGGCGCAGAGCAGCCCGAGGTTGTACGCGCCGTTCACGTCGCCCGCGTCCATCGCGGCGCGGTACCAGCGCTCGGCGGTCTGGGTCTCGCCGCGCTCGGCGTGCAGGGCGCCCAGCGCGTTCGCGGCGTTCCCGTCGCCGTCCTGGGCGGCCTTGAGCCACCACGCGGCGGCGCTCTCCTCGTCGCCCGCGTCGCGCAGCAGGAAGCCAAGGGCGCAGGCGGCCCTGGCCTCGCCGTCCTTGGCGGAGTTGAGGTACCAGCGGCCCGCCTCCTTCAGCTCGCCGCGGCGCTCCAGGATCGCGCCGAGGTGCAGCGCGGCCCGCCGGTGCCCGCGCGCGGCCGCCTGGCGGTACCACTGCTCGGCCTCGTCGGCGGGGGAACGCGTCCCCTCGTCCTCGCCGGGTGCGGGGCGCGCGGGGCGCTCGCCGCGCTCCGTGGTCGCCCGCCGGTCGAGCGCGCGCGCCAGGCGGTAGGCGGCCTCGCGGTGGCCGCGCTCTGCGGCGGTGCGCATCCAGCGCTCGGCGCCGACGTCACCGCGGTGCTCCAGGAGGTCGGCGAGTGCGTACGCCCCCAGGGTGTGCCCCTGCTCGGCGGACTGCCGCAGCCAGTACTCGGCGGCGGGCTCGTCGCCGCGCTCGCGGTGGTGGCGCCCGAGGGCGTGCGCGGCCGCGGCGGAACCGGCGACGGCGGCGACCCGCCACCAGCCGGCCGCCTCGTCCGCGTACCCGCGCTGGTGGAGGAGGACGCCCAGGTTGTTGGCCGCGGCGCGGTCGCCCTCGGCGGTCGCCGCGCGCAGCAGGGATTCGGCCCCGTCGAGATCACCGCGGCGCAGCAGGAGGCTGCCGAGCACACTCATCGCGTCCACGTCGCCGGCCTCGGCGGCCAGCCGGTGGCGCATCTCCTCGGCGGCCGCCCCGGGATCCTCCCGGTCGGCCGGCTGCACAAACCGCCCTGTCTCCAACAGAGTTGCCTTGTCCCCCATAACGTCCATCGTCGCACCACCTGCAACCTGGGTACATCTGGTATACCGCAGCCAGTGAGGTCACTTCAGCGTTTTGTCGACATGCCCACAGAGAGATAAGTGAAACACAGATCCCCCAACTCTCCCCCGACCGCGCACCGTTCGCATCGGTTGGCATAGGACACCCGCACACGACGTGAACCATCACGCACGACGAAGGCCCGGATCCGTAAGGATCCGGGCCTTCACCTTGCAGTAGCGGGGACAGGATTTGAACCTGCGACCTCTGGGTTATGAGCCCAGCGAGCTACCGAGCTGCTCCACCCCGCGCCGTTGTGACGAAACCGTACCACGGCGCGGGGTGGCCGCTTGACCACTCGGTCAGCTGCCCTGGTCCCCCTGCTTCTCCTTGTCGGCGTTCTTGTCGCCGCCCTTGTCGTCCTTCTCGGCGGCCTTGTTCGAGGCCTCCTCGGCCTTCTCCAGCGCCTTCTGGAGGCGTTCCTGCGCCTCGCCGTACGCCTTCCAGTCGCCGTCCTTCATGGCCTTCTCGCCGTCCTCGAACGCCTTCTGGGCGTCGTCGAGCGCGGCCTGGACCGTCGGGTCGTTCGTCTTCGGCGGCTTGGTCGGCTCGTCGCCGCCCGGATCCTCGTCCGGCGGCTCGGTAGCGCCGTCGGCCCCGAAGACCTGGTTGAGGCCCTCGCTCAGGGTGTCCGCGAAGGCGGTCTCCGTGCCGTACGACACCGCGACCTTCTTCAGCAGCGGATACGCCGACTTGCGTCCCTGTACGTAGACGGGTTCGACGTACAGGAAGCCGTCGTCCAGTGGCACGGTCAGCAGATTGCCGTAGAGGACGTCGGAGTCGGCGCCCTTCATGTCCCGGACGAAGTTGCCGACCTCCGTCATGGAGTTCAGCTTGTTCTGCACCTGCTCCGGGCCGTCGACGTCGCCGCTCACTCTCAGGAGCTGCATCTTGCCGTAGTTCTTGCTTCTGGCATCGGCGTCGACCGACATGAAGGCCCTCAGGTTGGGCCGCTCACTGGGGGTGAACGTCGTCGTCAGCGAGAACTGCTGCTGCGTCTGGCCCGGCGACTTCATGGACAGGTAGTACGGCGGGACCGCGCTGTCGTCCTTCTTCGTCGGGTCGTTCGGCACCTGCCAGGCGTCACTCGCGTTGTAGAACTGGCCGGCGTCCGTGACGTGGTACTTCGTGAGCAGTTCGCGCTGCACCTTGAACATGTCCTGCGGGTAGCGCAGGTGGTCCATCAGCTTCGGCGGGATGTCGCTCTTGTCCTTGACCGTGCCCGGGAACGCCTTCTTCCAGGTCTTCAGGACCGGGTCCTTGTCGTCCCAGGTGTAGAGCTTGACGTCACCGGTGTACGCGTCGACGGTCGCCTTCACCGAGTTGCGGATGTAGTTGACCTGGTTCTGCTGGGCGATCACCGTGCGCTGGCTGTCGGCCTGCGACAGCGAGTCGGCCGTGGTGTCGCCGAGCGTGGTCCGCGAGGCGTAGGGATAGCCGTTGGACGTCGTGTAGGCGTCCACCACCCACTGGATGCGGCCGTCGACCACCGTCGGGTAGACGTCGCCGTCGATCGTCAGCCAGGGGGCCACCGCCTCGACGCGCTCCTTGGGGGTGCGGTTGTAGAGGATCCGCGAGCCCTCGCCGATGGCGCCCGAGTACAGGATCTGCGGCTCCCCGAAGGAGACCGCGTACGCGGCGCGGTTGATCGGGTTGGAGAGGTTGACCCCGCTGTCGCCCTTGTAGCTGTAGGTCTTCTGGCCGCCGCCGGACTCCTCGTAGTCGAGCTCCTTCTGGGGCCCGCCCACGATCGAGTACTGGGTCGTCTTCTCGCCGTAGTAGATCCGCTGCTCGTACTCACCGAGGTCGCCGGTGGTGGGCAGGCCGGACTCGGTGAACGCCGGGGCGCCCTTGGAGCCCTTCTTGGTCTCCGTGCCCTTGGCCGCGACCATGCCGTAGCCGTGGGTGTAGGCGAAGTGGTCGTTGATCCAGTTGCGCTTGTCGAGCTTGTTCACGTCGATCTCGCGCAGGCCGACGATGGTGTCCTGGCCGTTGTAGCGGTCCACGTCCAGCGTCTTCGGGAACTGGTAGTAACTGCGCTCCTGCTCCAGCTGCTGGAACGTGGGCGAGACGATGTTCGGGTCGTTCAGCCGGTAGTTGGCCGCCGTGTCCGCGTCCTCGCGCTTCTTCTTCGGGTCCTCGTCGACCTTGCCGGCGCCCTTGTAGGCCTCGGCCTTCACATCGCTGATGCCGTACGCGTCGCGGGTGGCCTCGATGTTCTTCTCGATGTACGGCGCTTCCTTGGCCTGCTCGTTCGGCTGGACCTGGAACTTCTGGACGATCGCGGGGTAGAGCCCGCCGATGAGGATCGCCGAGAGCACCATCAGGCCGAAGCCGATGACCGGCAGCTGCCAGGTGCGCCGCCACAGCGTCGCGAAGAAGAGGACGGCGCAGATGACGGCGATGCAGAACAGGATCGTCTTCGCCGGAAGGTAGGCGTTCGCGTCGACGTACTTCAGGCCGGTCCAGTTGTCCGTCGCCTTGAAGTCACTGGACTTCACCGCGAGGCCGTACCGGTCGAGCCAGTACGCGATGGCCTTGAGCGACACGAAGACACCGAGCAGCACCGAGAGGTGGCCGGTGGCCGCGGCGGTCGCGCGCGCGCCCGGGCTGGTGATCCGCAGCCCGCCGTACAGGTAGTGCGTCAGGGCGGCGGCGACCAGGGAGAGCACCGTGGCCGCGAAGCCGAAGCCGAGCAGGAAGCGGTACCAGGGCAGGTCGAACGCGAAGAAGGACACGTCCAAGTGGAACTGGGGGTCCTTCTGGCCGAAGGACACGCCGTTGATCCACATCAGCCACGTACGCCACTGTCCCGCGGCGGAGGCGCCCGCGATCAGTCCCACCAGGGCGGTGATCCCGATCAGCAGCCACTTCTTGTACGGGGCGATGCCCATGCGGTACCGGTCGAGGCTCTGCTGCTCCATCGACATGGCGCTCAGCGGCGGGCGCAGCCGGTGCGCCAGCCAGATGTTCACGCCGACCGCGGCCGCCATCAGGAGGCCGAAGACGAAGAACAGGCCGATCTTGGTCCACAGGGTGGTCGTGAAGACCGATGAGTAATGGACCGAGCGGTACCACAGCCAGTCCGTCCAGAACCCGGAGAACATGACGAAGGCCATGGCCAGGACGGCCAGCACCCCCAGTGTCATGAGCAGGGTCCGGACGCGCCGGGAGGGTCGGCCCACTCTGATCCGTGGCCCCGTCGGGCCTCCGCCGCGGTCCGGCATCTGGAAAGCCAAGGTGCGCACCTCGAAGTTCGCTGTTGATTCGCTGTTGGTCCGTCAGGCCCCCGAGATCGCGGACCCACACCTATGCAACTTACCTACGCTTTACTCGGTTCCCGTTTCTCGGGACGAACGAGGCAGGATTGTGACCATGTCCAACACTCCCATGGCAGCGAGTCCCCTCACCCGGGCCGTGCTCGAGATCGACGAGTACGCATCCGGCCTCGGCTGGGACCGGCCCGCCCGCCTCTTCGCGCTGGTCGACACGGCGCGACTGCGTACCCAAGAACCCGGCCTCGCCTCCCAGCTCGGCCTCGACGACGGCGTGGAGCACGCCGGCCTCACCCCCATCGAGCAGGAGGAGATCCCCGCGGACAAGCCGCTGGACGAGTTCCTCGGCACCATCGCCTGGCCGGACGCGGTGGCGGGCTGCGCCCTCACCGTGGAGCGTCTGATGCTGCCGCCGTCCGCGGAGACGTCCGTCCCCGAGGGCCTGAACGACGCGCAGCTCGCGAAGTGGGTGGCCAAGCACCCGGACCGCCAGGAGGTCCGCATGACGGTCGCGGTGCTCCGTGACGGTGCGCGCGAGTCGGCACTGCGGCTGCGTGAGAAGGACTCGCCGACCGAGGTCCTCACCGGTTCGGACCTGGTGCCCGGCCTCGCCGACGCGCTGGCGGCGACGTTCGCCTAGCGGTTCGCCGGGTCCGTTCTTCCTTTCGTACGCGGGTGGGGTCCTCCTCACCCGCGTACGTCCGTCCGTGGGGTCGTCCGTCAGCTCGCCGTGCACTTCGGCAGGTCGTCGGTGTCGCCCTTGCGGATCTTCGCCAGGGACTTCACGGCGTCGTCGATGGTGTTCACCTTCACGAGCGTGAGCCCGTCGGGGACGTCGCTCGCGGCGGCCGCGCAGTTGGCCTTCGGCGTGAGGAAGTACTCGGCGCCCTTCTCGCGCGCGCCGACGGTCTTCATCTCGATGCCGCCGATCGGGCCGACCTTGCCGTCGTCGGTGATGGTGCCGGTGCCGGCGATGAACTTGCCGCCGGTGAGGTCCTCCGGGGTCAGCTTGTCGACGATGCCGAGCGCGAACATCAGACCGGCGCTGGGCCCGCCCACGTCGGCCAGCTTGATGTCGATCGTGAACGGGAAGGTGTGGTCCGTTCCGGCCTGGATGCCGACGATCGCGCGGTCCTTGTCGTCCTCCGCCGCCTTCGTCCTGATCTTGATGTCCTCGGTCGCGGTCGCTTCCTTGCCCGCCTTCTCGGCGGCGGCCGCCTCCTTGACCGGGACGACCGTGAACGTGACCGTCTCGCCGGGCTTGTGCCGGGTGACGAGCTTCGCGACGTCGGTCATCTCCTTGACGGGCGTCCCGTCGACCTCCTTGATGACGTCGCCCGCGTGCAGCTTGCCCTCGGCCGGGTCGCCCTTGATGACGGTGGAGACGATGACCTGGGACTTCACCGGGAGGTCAAGCTCCCTGAGCGCCGCGACCTTGGCGGCCTCCTGGGACTGGCTGAACTCCTCGGCGTTCTCCTGGGTGGACTGCTGCTCGGTCTTGCCGTCCGGGTAGAGCGTGTCGTGCGGCACCACGATGTTGTCGTGGGCCAGCCAGCCGTACACGGCCTCCGCGAGGTTCATGTTGTAGTCGGCGCTGGTGACCCTGACCGTCGTCATGTTGAGGTTGCCGGTCGTGGGATAGGTCTTGTGCCCGGAGATCTGCAGCACGGGCTCGCCGTCGTGGTCGCCGAGGGTGTTCACCGTGGGTCCGGGCGACATCTCCGAGTACGGCACTTTGATGAGCACGCCGGCACAGAGCAGCGCGATCAGGATCAAGGTGGAGGCGAGCATCGTCCCGGTACGGCGTGGCATGGAACGACAGTACGGGACCAGCCTGTGAACGCACCTGTGGGGCCGGTCCGTACGGGGAACCCCCGACCGTCCTACGGGGAACTCACGTACCGGAGTGCGACTTCTCCATCGCCTTCTCCAGCGTCACGGAGTGGGACTTCTCCATCGCCTCGCGGAACGCGGCGTACCCGTTGAGCTCCGAGACGTCGCCCGTCCTGCCCGACTTGCGGTTGCGGGCGGCCCAGCTGCCCCACAGACCCGCCCCGACGGCAGTCAGCAGCGGAATCAGCAACCAGGCAAGTGATGCCATGTCGACCTCCCGACCCCATGAGCCACCGCAACTGACTGATCAGCAGATTAACCATCCGCATGGTCAACGCTCACGGCAGGGGTCGGGTTACGCAACCGGAGCCACACGGGTCAATCAGGCCCCAGTGGCCGAGCCACGCCTCAACAGGCGCCGACCCACTCCTCCTTGCCGTCGGAGAACCTCTGGTGCTTCCAGATCGGCACCTCGTGCTTGAGGTCGTCGATCAGCTTGCGGCAGGCGGCGAAGGCCTCGGCGCGGTGCGGGCAGGAGACGGCGACGACCACCGCGAGATCGCCCACGGCGAGGTCCCCGACGCGGTGCACGGCGGCCAGCGCGCGCACGGGATACTCCGCGACGACCTTCTCGGCCACCCGGCGCATCTCGGCCTCGGCGGTGGGGTGCGTCGAGTACCCGAGCTCGTCGACGTCCGCGCCGCCGTCGTGGTTGCGCACGGTCCCCACGAAGAGCGCCGTGCCACCGGCCGCGTCGTCGCCGACGGCCCGGAAGACCTCGTCCAGGGAGAGCGGGGTCTCGCGGATCGCGAGGAGGCGGATCGGGTCCTGGGCGGCCTGCTCGCCGGGGTGGTCCATCGTGGTGCGTGCCATGCGGCCATGGTGCCGCACGGCACGGACATCGCGGAATAGACCTTTCGCCCGGCACGCGCGCGTGGGGTCTTGGAGTTCCCTACAGGGGCGCGTTTTCCGGGCGCCTCGGATCCGCGTTCTCCGGAGGCCTCAGATCCGCCGCCTCGCCTTGCGTGCCCTGCGCACCACGGCCGCCGCGCCGAGCAGCGCGACCGTCGCGCCCGCGGCGCCCGCGGCCGTCGCGTCCTTGCGCCCGAGCCGGCGTCCGGCCACGGTCCGCCGGCCCGAGACCTCTTCGAGCAGCTCCGCGAGGACCTCCTCGTTGGTCCACTGCGGCCGCCACCCGGCATCGTGCAGCCTGCTGACGCTGACCACCCAGGGGTACATCGTGTACGCGAGGTCACCGGCCGGCGACGGGGTGAGACCGATGCGGTGCAGCCGTGCGGCGGCGCCGAGCGCGACCGTCGAGGGCAGCTCCATGCGGCGGATGCCGCTCAGCTCCTCGACCTCCTCCTGCTCCAGCCAGCCGTCGCAGCCGACGGCCAGCTCGCCGTCGACCTTCTCCAGGACGGCGTACTCCAGAGCGCTGCACAGGTCCTCGACGTGGCAGAACTGCCATGCGGGGCGCGAGCCGGCCACCACGAGGAGGCGCGGCGACTCGAAGTAACGGGTCAGGGCCGTGTCCGTGCCGCCCACCAGGGTCGCGGGCCGCACGACGGTGACGTTGAGGCCGGGGTGCGCGCGGGGGGCTCGGCGGGCGAGCCGCTCGACCTCCAGGAGGTCGCCGACGCCGGTGGCCTCGGCGGTCGCGCGCAGTTCGGCGTCTTCGGAGAGGGGCAGTTCGTTGTCGGACAGCGCTCCGTAGACCATCGCCGAGGTGCACAGCACGACGCGGTGCACGCCCGCGGCGGCGGCAGCGGTCAGGACGGTCTGGGTGCCGCGCACGTTGTACGCGGTGCGGGCGGCGCCGTCGGTCTCCAGGTCGAGATCGAGCGCCAGGTGCACCACGACGTCCGCGCCGCGCAGCTTCTCGGCGATGGCCGGGTCCCGCACGTCCAGGATGTGCCACTGGGCCTGGGAGCACTCGCCCCGGCGCTCGTCGATGGCGATGACCTGCTTGATCTCCTCCGACGCGGCAAGGCGCTCGGTCAGCAGCGCGCCCACGCCTGAGGCGGCGCCGGTGACGGCGACTACGGGCCCACGGACGGGCGCCGGGGTTGAGGGGTTTCGCGCTGCGCGAACCTGTGGATCTGGGGAACTCACCGGGCGTCTCCAGCGGTTGTCTTCAGTACGAACGCGAATGACGCGTACGTACCAGGTGGCATCCATCCTGCCGCAGGCCATGAGTCGGCGAAGCACCGAGGCCCGATCCCGTCACGGTGTCTACGCTGGGTGGTGTTGTAGCGCCGCCGCCGGAACGATACCGGCGGCCTGACGAGCCGAGGAATCCCGTGAGTGACACCCCATTCGGATTCGGCCTTCCGCCGGAGGAGCCGGAAGACGGCGACGAGGGCAAGAAGAAGGACACCCCCGGAGGGGGAGGGCAGGGGTCCGGTGGACCTGCCAACCCGTTCGGTTTCGGGGGATTCCCCGGAGCGGGCGGCCCCGGCGGCGGTGACAATCCGTTCGCCGCGATGTTCGGTTCGATGAACCCGAACGACCTGGGCGCGGCCTTCCAGCAGCTCGGCCAGATGCTCTCGTACGAGGGCGGCCCGGTGAACTGGGACATGGCCAAGGACATCGCCCGCCAGACCGTCTCCCAGGGCACGGCGGACGGCGTCAAGGACACCAGCGTCGGCCCCGCCGAGCGCTCGGCGGTCGAGGAGGCCGTGCGCCTGGCCGACCTGTGGCTCGACGACGCGACGTCGCTGCCCTCCGGGTCCGGCACGGCCGTGGCCTGGAGCCGCGCCGAGTGGGTCGAGGCGACCCTGCCGGTGTGGAAGGAGCTCGTCGACCCGGTCGCCGAGCGCGTCGGCCTGGCCATGGGCGACGTGCTGCCCGAGGAGATGCAGGCCATGGCGGGCCCGCTGATCGGCATGATGCGCTCCATGGGCGGCGCCATGTTCGGCCAGCAGATCGGCCAGGCCGTGGGCGTGCTCGCGGGCGAGGTCGTCGGCTCCACCGACATCGGCCTGCCGCTGGGCCCCTCCGGCAAGGCCGCGCTCCTGCCGGTGAACGTCGAGACCTTCGGCAAGGACCTGGGCATCGACAAGAACGAGGTGCGGCTCTACCTGGCGCTGCGCGAGGCCGCCCACCAGCGGCTCTTCGCCCACGTCCCGTGGCTGCGCTCGCACCTGTTCGGCGCCGTCGAGGGGTACGCCCGCGGGATCAAGGTCGACACGGCCAAGCTGGAGGACGTCGTCGGCCAGCTCGACCCGCAGAACCCCGAGCAGCTGCAGGAAGCGCTGCAGCAGGGCATGTTCCAGCCGGAGGACACCCCGGCCCAGAAGGCCGCCCTGGCCCGCCTGGAGACGGCTCTCGCGCTCGTCGAGGGCTGGGTGGACGCCGTGGTGCACGCCGCCGCCAAGCCGCGTCTGTCGTCGGCCGACGCCCTCCGGGAGACCCTGCGCCGCCGCCGTGCGACGGGCGGCCCCGCGGAGCAGACGTTCGCCACCCTCATCGGCCTGGAGCTGCGTCCGCGCCGTCTGCGGGACGCCTCGCGCCTGTGGGCCTCGCTCACGGACGCGCGCGGTGTCGACGGCCGCGACGGCCTGTGGGAGCACCCGGACATGCTGCCGACGGCCTCCGACCTGGACGACCCCGACGGCTTCGTCCACCGCGAGCAGCTGGACTTCTCCGAGCTGGACAAGATGCTCGGCGAGGCGGCCAAGGGCGGCGAGACCAAGAGCGACGACGACGGCGACAAGGGCGACAAGGGCACCGAGGACGGCGGTAAGTGAGCCTGTACGACGACGCCGTACTCGTCCTGAAGGGGTACGACGACCAGACCGAGCTGCGCCAGGCCTACTTGGACCACCTGTCCGAGCACGGCGAGGCCGGCATGTGGAAGCCCTGCACCGCGGGCCACGTGACGGCGAGCGCCCTGGTCGTCGACCCGTCACGCGGGCGCGTGCTGCTGACCCTGCACAAGAAGCTGCGGATGTGGCTCCAGATGGGCGGCCACTGCGAGCCGGGTGACACGACGCTGGCCGCGGCCGCGCTGCGTGAGGCCACCGAGGAGTCCGGCGTGCCGGGCCTGACGCTGCTCCCGGGCGGCCCCGTCCGCCTGGACCGGCACCCGATCCCGGGCCCGTGCACTCAGCACCTCGACGTCCAGTACGCCGCGCTCGCCCCCGCCGACGCGGTCGAGGCGATCAGCGACGAGTCGCTGGACCTGCGCTGGTTCGCGTACGACGAGGTGGCGGGGGTGGCCGACGACTCGGTCGTACGCCTTGTAGAGGCAACCAGGGCACGCCTGTAGCTCCTGCAGCTGGAGGCGCGCCCCGGAAAGGGGCGCGGGGAACTGCGCGACCAGCCGCAGCCGGCCCGCAGTTCCCCGCGGCCTGGTCCTCTTCCCGTCACCGGGAGAAGGGCTCAGCTCCAGACGTTGCCCTGGTTCTGGCCCCTGGCACCCTGCTGCCCCATCCCGAACTGGGCCCTGGCGCCCTGCCCGATGTTCGCGTTCTGCGGCGGCAGCATCTCGCTGGGCTGGACGAGCGCGTAGCCCTGGCCCATGAAGCTGAGCTCCCAGCCCTCACCGGTGTTGCCGCGGCGCCGCCAGACGCCCGAGGAGTGGGTCTGGGCCTGCATCTGCACGCGCAGGCCGTTGGACCAGGCGACGATCGCGTCGGCGTCCGCGTTGACGTACCGGTCGGGGGTGACCTGGAGCATCAGCGGCTGGCCCGACGTCATCAGGGCGACCTTGCCGCGGCCGTTGATGTTGAGCTGGTACTTGCCGGAGCCGGAGATCCCGTACTGACTGTCCACGGCGATGACCTGGTGGGTCAGCGACGAGTCCATCGCGAGGACGTAGCTGCTGTCCACGGTCAGACCGTCCTGGTCCACGTCCACCACGTGGATGTACTGGGCGAGGTTGGCGAAGTAGACCGTGCCCTGGCCGTGACAGCGCATCAGGTCCAGGCCCTCACCGGTGTGGGCGCGGGCCCGCTGGTTGCCCCGGCTCTGGTACTCGGCATCGAACTCGATCAGCCCCTGGTAGGCGACCATCGCGCCCTTGCGGGCCAGTACGTCGTCGTGCCCGTCCAGGGCGACCCGCAGCAGCTGCGGGTTCTGGACGGAGTAGCGCTCCTGGGTCTGCTGCTCGGCGTGTGCGAAAAGTGAGCTCTGCATGGTGTGTTGCTCCCCCTCAGCCCCGTGCTCGGAGACGGTCGGTGCTGTCCTCGCTGGGCTGTACGACGACGATGCCCTCTCCGGAGAAGCCCATCTGGTAGGCCTCACCGCTGCCGCGCCCGATGAGGGAGCCGGCCTTGAAGCTGCGCTTGCCCTTCACCTTGAGGTTCGGGGACCAGGCGATCAGGGCGTCCGGGTCGACGTACGTCTCGTCGTCGCCACGGCCGCAGTCGACGACGATCGGGGTGCCGCGGGAGGTCAGCGCGACCCATCCCTGGCCGGAGATCTTGATGTTCCACAGGCCCTGGCCCGCGAACTTGGCCATGCCCTTGACGCGCTCGACGCCCCACTGGAGGGACGCGTCGAAGGCGAGCAGGTTGGTGCCGTTCACGGAGAGGGAGTCGCCCGCCAGGTTGATGACGACGACATCCGCTCCGTAGTCGGCGAGGTAGAGCAGGCCGTCTCCGGAGCACTTCATCAGGGGCGCGCCCTCGCCGGTCATCCACTCGCGCGCGACCTGGCGGACGGCGGGCGGATTCGGCTCGTACTGCACGAACCCTTCGTAAGCGACCATCGAACCCACGCGCGCGAGGAGGTCGTTGCCGGTCTGCATGGCCACCTTGACCATGTGGTGCCCGTGGTTCTCCATGCGGGCGGCGACGGGTGCGGGGGCAAAGCCCGCGAGCTGCTGATTCATGACGGGCTCCCTCAGACCTCGTACGGCTGGACGACGATGAAGTTTCCGGGCGCACCACGGAACTGGAGGTTCACGCTCTCGCCCGTGGAACCGGCGTACGCGTTGCTGCGCAGCCGAACCTGGCTGGAAACGATCGCCTGCGCGGCGGCCGACCAGGCGACCACGGCGTGGCAGTCGGCGAACGTCGTCGGCGTGACGGGCAGGACGACGGGCAGACCGTGGGTCTTCACGACGACGGTGCCGGTGCCCTGGAACTGCATGACGAACAGCGCGCCACCGGGGATGCCGTGGCCCTCGATCCTGCGCACCTCGTGCTGCAGCGTCTCGTCGAAGGCGAGGACGTTCTCCGCGGAGACGCAGATCGCGTCGCCCTGGAGCTCGATGGGGTGCAGGTGGGTACCCTCCTCGGCGAGGAAGACCTGGCCGCGGCCGGAGCAGCGCATCAGCTGCATCTCCTGGCCGGTGGCGTTGCCCACGATGCGGCCCGCGAAGCCCGCGCCCTTGTAGCTGAACTCGACCTTGCCCTGGTAGAGCACCATGCTGCCCTGGCGGGCGAGGATCGGCTGGTCGGCGACGCCCAGGTCGACACGGACGAGCTTCTCGTTCTGCTGCGTCCAGCGCTGTCCCGTGGGGGCCTCGCGGTACTTCTGGAGGGCCGCGGCCACACCGGCGCCTTGGGGAGCGGCGCCCTGCGGCACGCCGTGCGGCATCCCCTGCGGTGCGCCCTGCGGGACGCCTTGCGGAGCCTGGGGCTGGCCGGGGAACTGGCCGGCGGGGGGCTGCTGGCCGTAGCCGGGAGGCACCGGCGCGGGGGGCTGCTGGCCGTAGCCCGGAGGCGCCGCGGCCTGGGGCTGCTGGGCGTAGCCGGGCGGCAGCGGAGCGGTCTGGCCGGGGGCCTGCTGCTGGCCGGGCACCTGGCCGAACTGCGGCTGGTCCATCGGGGCGGCGATGGTCTGCGCGGCGTGCACCGAGGGGTCGACGGGCGCCGGGGGCGGGGTCGCGCCCTGGGGCGGGGCGAAGCTCTGCGCGGGCGCCGGGGCGGGGGCCTGCGGAGTGGGAGCCTGCGGGGCGGGCGCCGGGGTCGGCGCCGGAGCGGGTGCCTGGGCAGGAGCGGCGGCGGCCGGGGCGCCGAACGCGGGCGGCGCCGAGGCCTGTGCGGGCGGCGCGAAGGACGGCGCGGCCTGCGGCTCGGGAGCGGCGGGCTCCTCCTCGGCGACCTCGCCGCCGAAGTTCCTCAGCAGGGCTTCGAGCCCGCCGTCGAAGCCCTGTCCGATCGCGGCGAACCGCCAGACGTCCTTCAGGTAGAAGTCGCCCAGCATGACGGCGCGCTCCGTGGAGAACTCCGCGCCGTTGAAGGCGTAGCGCGCCACTTCCTCGCCGCCCGCGACGATGCGGATGTACCCGGAGGCGACCTGCGACATCTGGCCGGCGCCGTCGATCGTCGCCGTGAACGACAGGCGCTGGATCTGCTGCGGGATGCGGTCGAGCGTGACACGGAAGGACTCGGTGTCGCCCGCCTGCGCGCCCAGGAGCTGGATCGACTCCTCGGGCGACTTGGGCTGGTTGAAGAAGATGAAGTACCGGTCGTCCGAGAGCCGTTCGCTCGCGTCCAGGCCGAAGCAGCTGATGTCGAAGGTCAGCCCGGGGGCGGAAATCTGTACACCTACGTACAGATCGGTCCCCGCGGTGAGGTCACTGATCTTGGCCTTGTGGCCGCGTTGGAATTCCCTGGCCATACGTAACGACCGTCCCCCATCCCGAATGTGAATGCGTCGCGTCAGGCTAACCGCAAAGTCCGACGGCGAGCGAAGCCGGTACAGACCCGCTACACAACCGCGGGATCCGGCGGACGTTCACTCCTCGCGCGCGGCGGGGAGGTGGGGCAACCGGTCGGCCGCGACCACCCCTTCGAGGTACCCCCTGGCCCGCTCCGTACGGGGGTAGGCCTCCAGGAGACGCCAGAAGCGGGGCCCGTGGCCGGGCACGAGAAGGTGGGCCAGTTCGTGGCAGAGGACGTAGTCCACGACGTACTCCGGCATGCCCTGCAGCCGGTGCGAAAGACGGATGCTGCCCTCCGACGGGGTGCAGGAACCCCAGCGGGTGTTCTGGTTCGTGACCCAGCGAACGGAGGCGGGTCTGGCCCGGCCCTCGAAGTACTGCTCGGACAGCTGCCCGGCGCGCTCGGCGAGCTCCGCGTCACCGAGGAGGCGCTTGCTCTCCTGGGCCGCGAGCTTGTCGAGCATCACGTTGACCCAGCGCTGCTCCTCCGCCTCGGACATGCGGGCGGGGATGAGGACGACGGTGCGGTCGCCCTCCCGGTACGCGGAGACCGTTCTGCGGCGGCGGGCGCTCCGTCTGACCTCGACCGCGCTGGCCCGGGCGCCGGACGGCGGCGGACTGGTCGTGCTGCGCTGTGGAGTTCCGGCGCGATGCGCTGAGGTCTCCCCAGCGACGCGAGGAGACGGGTCGGCGGGCACGCCCCGACGTTACCCGCTGGGCATGGGGGAAGTCCCGCCTCCGGGACGGTTCGGCGCTGTTCCGCTCCCCGTCCGCTTGATTAGTACGACGAACACCCACCGCCTGTGGACAACGCGACGCGGGGGTCGCGAGAGGCGGGCATTCTGGCAGTCGATCGGGGCGGCGGACGGGGCCGCGCCGACCGGCCGACGGGGGACGAACCATGCATCCGATCGTGAAGCCCGCGCTGCGGCGCGGCTGGCGGGACCTGAGCACCGTGCAGTTCGGGGTGGCTCCCGCTCACGCCTTGGTACTCGGTCCGATGGACACGGCGACGAGCAGCTTCCTGACCCTGCTCGACGGCACCCGCGGGCTGCCGCTCCTGCGCGAGGAGGCCCGGCGGATGGGTCTGCCCGAGGGGCATGTGGACAAGCTGATGGGCGAGCTCTCACGGGCCGGCCTGCTCGACGACTCGACGGGAGGCGGGCCCGCGGCCGATGCGCTGCGCGGGCGGAGCGACCTCATGGACCGGCTGCGGGCCGACCTCGCCTCGCTGTCGCTGCTCTCCCCCGAACCGGCCGGTGCGCTCGCGAAGGTGGCGGCGCGGCGCGCGATGCGGGTGCGGGTGCAGGGCGCCGGGCGGGTGGGCGCCGTCGTGGCCTCGGTTCTCGCGGGCGCGGGCGTGGGCCGGGTGGACGTGCTGGACGGCGGGCATGTGGAGCCGTGGGACGTCGCGCCGGGCGGGCTGCCTGCCGAGTCCATCGGGGAGCGCAGGGACACCACCGCGCGCCGGATCGTGCGGCAGTCCGCGCCCGGCCGCCCGCCGCGCCGCCCCGCGGAGCCGGAGGGCGAAGCGGGGCTCTCCCTCCTGATCATCGCCCCGCGGGACGGCCTGGACGCATACGCTCCCGCCCCCGCCGCGGCCGAGGAGCTCCTCGCCTCGGGCATCCCTCATCTCTACGCCGGAGTGATCGAAGGGACGGGCGTGGTGGGCCCCTTGGTCCTGCCGGGGACGACCGCGTGCGCGGGCTGCCTCTTTCGTCAGCGCGCGGACCGCGATCCCACCTGGCCGCGGATGCTGGCCCAGTGGCGTTCCGGACACGCGCGCCCCGCACCCGCGTGCGACCTGGCCCTGTCGACCTCGGTCGCCGGGCTGGCCGCGGGGCATGCCCTCGCCTTTCTGGACGGGGTGGCCTCGCCCAGCGCGGGGGCTCGTTGGGAGGCGTCCGTCCCGGGATTCGACTGGCACGCACGCCCGGTTTGGCCGCATCCCTCGTGCCCATGCGGTGCAGGTGCGCCCGTTAAGGGGGATCAGGCCACCACCGCCGCGGAGCCACACGCAACAATGGCCGGGTAACCGCCTGACAAGGCGTGGCTGTCTGGGACTTGGAGGGGCGCATGTCTGATCTTCCCCGGAAGGCGGTCACCCGTACCGCCAAACTTGCCGCGCTGCCGCTCGGCTTCGCGGGGCGCGCGACTTGGGGACTCGGCAAGCGGATTGGGGGCAAGTCGGCGGAGATCGTCGGACGTGAGCTGCAGCAGCGCACGGCGGAGCAACTGTTCAAGGTCCTCGGTGAACTGAAGGGCGGCGCCATGAAGTTCGGGCAGGCGCTGTCCGTCTTCGAGTCGGCGCTGCCGGAGGAGGTCGCGGGGCCCTATCGCGCGGCGCTGACGAAGCTGCAGGAAGCGGCGCCGCCGATGCCGACCAAGACCGTGCACTCGGTGCTCGAGGAGCGCCTCGGCGAGGACTGGCGCGATCATTTCCTGGAGTTCGAGGACAAGCCCGCGGCCGCCGCGTCGATCGGCCAGGTGCACCGGGCCGTCTGGGCGGACGGCCGCGAGGTCGCGGTCAAGGTCCAGTACCCCGGAGCGGGCGAGGCGCTGCTGTCCGACCTGAACCAACTCAGCCGTTTTGCCCGCCTCCTTGGGCCGCTGATTCCGGGGATGGACATCAAGCCGCTGATAGCGGAACTGCGCGACCGCGTCTCGGAAGAGCTCGACTACGCCCTGGAGGCACAGGCCCAGCAGGCACATGCCGAGGAGTTCACGGACGACCCGGACGTGGTGGTGCCCGAGGTGGTGCACCAGAGCGAGCAGGTCCTGGTCACCGAGTGGATCGAGGGAACGCCCCTGTCGGAAGTGATCGCGGACGGCACGCAGGAGCAGCGCGACCGGGCGGGCCAGCTCCTGGCCCGCTTCCTCTTCTCGGGCCCGACGCGCACCGGACTGCTGCACGCCGACCCGCACCCCGGCAACTTCCGTCTGCTGCCCGACGAGAAGGACGGCTACCGCCTCGGTGTCCTCGACTTCGGCACGGTGGACCGGCTGCCCGGCGGGCTGCCCCCGACCATCGGGACGGCCCTGCGCATGACGCTGGACGGCGAGGCCGACGCGGTCTACGACATGCTCTGCGAGGAGGGCTTCGTCAAGGAGTCCGTCGATCTCGAACCGGACGCGGTGCTCGACTATCTGCTGCCGATCATCGAGCCGATGCTGGTGGACGAGTTCACGTTCACGCGCGGCTGGATGCGCAGCCAGGCGGCCCGGGTGGCCGACCCCCGCTCTCCCGCCTACCAGTTGGGCAAGCGACTGAACCTGCCCCCGTCGTATCTGCTGATACACCGTGTGACGCTGAGCACGATCGGGGTGCTGTGCCAGATGGGCGCGACGGTGCGGATGCGGGACGAGCTGGAGGCGTGGCTGCCCGGCTTCGTCGAGGAGCCCGAGGTGGAGGAGACCGAGGAGGACGCGGCGGCGGAGGCCTGAGAGGGAAGACCCGGCAGACGGGAGGCCTGGGCCGCGGAGGGGTTCGCCCTCGGGCTCGGCTCACCACCAGGAGGAGTCGAGTCGCCCTTCGATGGCCCTGAGGTTCTCCCGCGCACAGGCCTCGCAGAAGTAGTGGCGGGTGCCGTTCTCCACGGAGCAGGTCCAGGTCGGTGGCGCGCCTTCGGCGACCGTGCCGCAGCGGGAGCACACGAGATTCTCTGGCTCCGCGGGCCGGGAATTGTGCTGGTCCACCCGGCGACCATATCGCCGTGCCGGGAGGATCGGTGGGCACAACGCACCGCGGGGGCCGGTCCGTTCGGACCAACCCCCGCGAGGATCAATGGCACTTGGCCATGTGTCCTTTACTGCATGACGGCCATTACTGCATGACGGCCATGGCGAGCGCGCGCCGGGCACGCAGCGAGGCGCGCTCCGCGCGACGCTGCATACGGCGGGCCGCCATCAGCCGCAGGGCCGGGCGCTGAGCCTCGGCCTCCAGCATTCGTTCGTGCATATGCGCACGAGCCATGGCTTCTGGGATGAGTTGCATCTCACGGGTCCTGTTCTGGCGCGAGACGTGCGCGCCGGTGGTGGTGAAGTCTGGGGTCGCGGAGCCTGCGGTGGGCTCGCTGGTGGCTGCCTTCATCGGGGCCTGCTTCTGGGGGTCGTGCGTCAGGGGACGGTCGATGGTGCCGGCGGTGCTCATGCGACGACCGGGTTCTTGCGCGGGCGACCACGCGGCCGCTTGCGGGCAACGACGACACCCTGGACGAACAGCTCGCCGCCCCAGACGCCCCACGGCTCACGCCGCTCCTTGGCGCCGGCGAGGCAGGCCTCCATGAGGGGGCAGGTCCGGCAGAGGGACTTGGCGTACTCGACGTCGGCCGGGGACTCCGCGAAGAAGACCTCCGGGTCGTAGGCACGGCAGGGAACGGGTACGCCGAGGTTCTCGATGGCGTCGTCGAGCGCGGTGAGCGCGGTGAGGGGAGTCAAGGTCGGGTCCTCCGTGGGTGCGGGCGGGGGGAGCGTCTGTGAAGGCGGTACGGACGGGGCGTGCGCTTCGAGTTGCACGGTGGTGTTTTCCTCGTCTGGTCGTGCCGGCCGGGGTCGGCCGGTTGGCGGCTGGTACCGGGTCTTGCTGTCGGCCCCTTCGCTCTGTTCTCCCTGTTCTGGGGAAAACAGAAGGGCCGCGGATCCCGGGTGGGGTTCCGCGGCCCTGAAGGCGCCGGTCTGATCGAGATCAGACTGGATCACTCCAGGGTTCGAGCCCACGGAAGGCCCACATCGTGTGGTGCTGCGTCGTCTGCTTCCGGAATCCGGCACCGGCCGCCGCAAAGGCATAGGCCTGGGCCTGCGCCTCCGCTACTGCTGCCTCCGGTGCCTTGGTCGGTCGCTCATTGCCCCCATTGGCCTCGCGGACGGGAAGACCGGCGAGAGGCAGGGAGGCGGACATCGGACGGCCGGCAGGAATGCCGCCGGACAGACCGGTGCCCTGGTTCGAGAAGCCGAGCAGGCAGGAAGCGACGACCGAGCGATCGGTCATTTTGGCGGTGCTGATGAAGCTCTCGTTGATGCTGATCACTGGAATTCGCCTCCTCTCGGCGTCTAGGGGATCGACCGGAACCGATCCTGCGGACTGTCAAGTACAGCACGGGACCAGGGCTTCTGAGAAGCCGCCGTTCCCGTGCTTAAGAACCTATGGGTCTTCCTTGCGCATGCGCAAACTATTTTTTCGACGAGTTTGAATCATTCTTCCTCGGCGCCCCTTACAGGCTCCTGACCTGCACAAATAGCGAGGACGTCGGCGCCGAAGCGATGAAACTTACGGACGCCGACCCCGGGGATCCGCGCCAGCTCGCCCTCGTCGTCGGGCACGGCCTCCGCGATGGCGATCAAGGTTTTGTCCGTGAATACGCAGTACGCGGGCTGTCCCAGCTGCCTCGCCTGGCCGGATCGCCACTCCCGCAACCGCTCGTAGAGTCCTTCGTCCATGTCGGACGGGCAGTCCTCGCACCGCATGAGCTTCATCTCGCCCGCGTCGGTCAGAGTGCGGCCGCAGACCCGGCAGCGGGCCGGGGTGCGGTTCTTCCGCTGGCGGCGGCCTGCCGCGCTCCCCGCGCCCTCGCCACCGCCACCGCTGCCGCTGCCGCGCTCGACGCCGCCGGGGCCACCACCCGCGGCGCGCGCCGCCGAGCCCGCTCCTGAGCCCGGACGCAGGCCGTCCAGGAAGCGGGTGGGCCGACGGCCCGGACGCCCTCCCGGCGAGCGCGAGAGGGCCCAGGAGAGGGAGAGGTGGGCGCGGGCTCGGGTCACGCCCACGTAGAGGAGACGGCGCTCCTCCTCGATCTGCTCGTCCGTCTTGGCGTAGGTGATCGGCATCATGCCCTCGGCGAGGCCGACGACGAACACGGCGTCCCACTCCAGGCCCTTGGCCGCGTGCAGTGAGGCCAGCGTGACGCCTTCCACGGTGGGGGCGTGCTGGGCGTTCGCCCGCTCGTCCAGCTCGGCCACGAGGTCGGCCAGGGTCGCCTCCGGTTTGGCACGCGCGAAGTCCTCGGCGAGCCGCACCAGGGCGGCCAGGGACTCCCAGCGGTCGCGGACGGCGCCGGAGCCCGCGGGGGGCTCGGTCGTCCAGCCCTTGGTGGAGAGGACGGCCCGGACCTGGGAGGGCAGGTCGACCACGTCGTCCAGCAGGGAGTCGTTGCCCCCGAAGCGCGCCGCGCCGCGCAGGGCAGCGCCCGCCTCCCGCACCTCGGTGCGCTCGAAGAACCGCTCGGCACCGCGGAGCTGGTAGGGCACGCCCGCGTCGGCGAGGGCCTGTTCGTAGATCTCGGACTGGGAGTTCGTGCGGAAGAGGACCGCGATCTCGCTGGCGGGGATCCCGTCGGCAAGGAGGGCGCGGATGCGGCGGGCGGCGCCTTCCGCCTCGGCCGGCTCGTCCGCGTACTCGGTGTAGACCGGCTCGGCTCCGGGCTCGCGCTGGGAGATCAGCTCGAGGCGGTGATCGGCGGCGCGTCCGCGGGCCTGGGAGAGCAGGCCGTTGGCGAGGTGGACGACCTGGGGGGTGGAGCGGTAGTCACGGACGAGCTTGACGACCGTCGCCCCCGGGTGGCGGGTGCGGAAGTTCAGCAGGTGATCGGGGGTCGCGCCGGTGAAGGAGTAGATCGTCTGGCTGGCGTCGCCGACGACGCAGAGGCTGTCGCGGTCGCCGAGCCACAGCTCCAGGAGGCGCTGCTGGAGGGGGCTCACGTCCTGGTACTCGTCCACCACGAAGTGCTGGTACTGGGCGCGGACCTGCTCGGCGATGTCGTGCCGGTCCTGGAGGATGCCGACGGCGAGCAGCAGGACGTCCTCGAAGTCGATGACGGCGCGGTCGCGCTTGAGGTCCTCGTACGCGGCGTAGAGCTGGGCGATCTCGGCGGGGTCGCGCGGGACGTCGCGGCCGGACTTGGCCGCGGCCGCCGCATAGTCCGCGGGGACGGTCTGGGTGACCTTGGACCACTCGATCTCGCTGGTCAGGTCCCGCAGCTCATTGCGGTCGAGGCGGATGCGGCAGGCGGCGGCCGCGTCCGCGACGAGCTTGATCTTGCGGTCGACGATGCGGGGCAGGGGCCCGCCGACCGCCTTCGGCCAGAAGAACTGGAGCTGGCGCAGGGCCGCGGAGTGGAAGGTGCGGGCCTGGACGCCGGAGGCGCCGAGCTGGCGCAGCCGGCCGCGCATCTCGCCCGCGGCGCGGTTGGTGAATGTGACGGCCAGGACGCTGGCGGGCTGGAGGATCCCGGCGCGCACCCCATAGGCGATCCGGTGCGTGATCGCGCGGGTCTTGCCCGTGCCAGCGCCCGCCAGGACGCACACCGGCCCGTGCAGGGCGGTGGCCACCTCGCGCTGCTCCGGGTCGAGCCCGGCGAGCACCGCGTCGGCAGAGTCCGGGACCTGCGGGAAGAGGGTGGAGTGCGTTGCTGATGTCACCCCGCCATGCTGCCAGGTCGCCAGGGGCGGATGAGCCGGTTGTCCACAGGGAGGCGAAGCCGGTCGTACTCATGCGGGAATGGTGGCCGGGTCGCGTACGTTCGATTCATTGCGATGACGCACCCCGAGCAACGAAGGAGCACAGAGGACATGCCGGGCACTGTGACGATGTACAGCACCACGTGGTGCGGCTACTGCCGCCGCCTCAAGGGCCAGATGGACCGCGAGGGCATCGCGTACACCGAGATCAACATCGAGCAGGACCCGGACTCGGCGGCCTTCGTCGAGAAGGCGAACGGCGGAAACCAGACGGTCCCCACCGTTCTCTTCCCGGACGGTTCCACGCTCACGAATCCCTCGCTGGCGCAGGTCAAGCAGAAGCTGGCCGCCTGAGCGACCAGCCTGCGCGCGAGCGCGGGGCTCAGCCCACGGACCCCGGCTTCGGCAGGGGCTTTCCGTACCAGAGCTCGATCAGCCGGGCCGCAATCGAGATTCCGTAGGGAGGCAGGACCTCTCCGGACTCGAATGCGGCCCGCAGGTCTTCCCGGGAGAACCAGCGGGCCTCCTCGATCTCCTCGCCGTCGACGTTGATCTCCGAAGAGGTGGCGTCGGCCATGAAGCCCAGCATGAGGCTGGAGGGGAACGGCCAGGGCTGGCTCGCGACGTACTCGACCTCGCCGACCGTGACGCCCGCCTCCTCGAAGACCTCGCGCCGCACCGACTGCTCGATGGACTCCCCCGGCTCGACGAAACCCGCGAGGGTGGAGAAGCGGCCCTCGGGCCAGTGCACCTGGCGGCCCAGGAGGAGGCGGTCCTCGCTGTCCCTGACCGCCATGATCACGGCCGGGTCGGTGCGCGGGTAGTGCTCGGCGCCGCACGCCTGGCAGCGGCGGATGTGGCCCGCCGCCGCGATGACGGTGCGCTCTCCGCAGCGCGAGCAGAAGCGGTGCAGGCGCTGCCAGTTCTCCAGGGCGACGGCGTGCACCATCAGGCCCGCGTCGCGCGGGGAGAGCAGGAGTCCGGCCTCGCGCAGTCCCGCGGGGCGCGCCGACTGGTCCATGCGGCCCGGCAGCGTGTCCTTCTGGAGCGCGAAGTAGCTGACGCCGTCGTCGTCCCTGCCGAGGAAGTAGCGGTGCTCCTCGGTGAGCGGTGCTTCGAAGGAGGGCGTCATCACCAGTTCGGTGCGGCCCTCGGGCGTCTCGTCGATGAGCACCTGGCCGCCGGAGACCACGAAGACCCGGGTGCTCGGGTGGCTCCAGGCGGCGGCGAGCCACGCCTCGTCCATGCGGTGGTGGGCCGCTCGGTCGATGCCGCTCGGCGCGGTCAGCGAGACGGGACGGTCTGCGGTGCGGTCGGTCCAGGTGGTCACAGGTGCTTCCAACTCCCCCGATGGAATGGGTGGTTCAGCAGGGCGTGCGGCAGGACGTGCCCGGCGGCCGGGCGGCTCTCAGTGGGCATCGCGCCAGTTCTCCGCGAGATCGCCCCACAGGTAGGCGGTCGTCTCGACGCCCTTGAGCAGCAGATCGATCTCGACCTTCTCGTTCGGCGCGTGCCAGCCGTCGGACGGGACGGAGATGCCCAGGAAGAGCACGGGCGCCTCGAGGACGTCCTGGAGGTCGGCTGCGGGACCCGAGCCGCCCTCGCGCGTGAAGCGGATCTTCTGCTCGAAGGCACGGCCCATGGCGCGCGCGACGGACTGCAGCGCCGGGTGGTCCAGCGGCGTCAGGCACGGGCGCGTGGCGGCGCTGAAGGTGACCGTGTGGCGGATCCCGGCCGGGACGCGGTCGGCGGCCCAGGCACGCACGACCTTCTCGATGTGGTCGGGGTCCTGGCCCGCGACGAGCCGGAAGGACAGTTTCACCATGGCGGACGACGGGATGATCGTCTTGCTGCCCGCTCCCTGGTAGCCGCCGCCGATGCCGTTGACCTCGGCGGTGGGGCGGGCCCAGATGCGCTCCAGGGTGGTGTGCCCCGCCTCGCCGTGGGTGCCGTGCGACTTCGCCGTACGCAGCCAGCGCTCCTCGTCGAAGGGCAGCTCGGCGAAGAGTTCGCGCTCGCGGTCGGTGAGTTCCGTGATGCCTTCGTAGAAGCCGGGGATCGCCACGCGTGCGTGCTCGTCGTGGAGCCCTGCGACGAGGCGGGCGACCTCGGTGGCGGGATTCGGCACGGCGCCGCCGAAGGAGCCGGAGTGGATGTCCTGGTCGGGGCCGTGCAGTTCGATCTCGCACTCGGCGAGGCCGCGCATGCCCGTGCAGACGGTCGGGGTGTCCTCCGACCACATGCCGGTGTCCGAGACGATCACCGCGTCGGCGGCGATGCGGTCCCTGTGTGCCTCGATGAGCGCGCGGAAGTGCGGGGAGCCTGACTCCTCCTCGCCCTCGACGAGCAGCTTCAGGTTCACCGCGGGAGCGGTGCGCCCCGTGGCGGCGAGGTGGGCGCGGACGCCGAGGGTGTGGAAGAAGACCTGGCCCTTGTCGTCGGCCGCCCCGCGCGCGTGGAGGCGGTTTCCCTGGACGACGGGCTCGAAGGGCTCGGTGTGCCAGCCGTCCTCGCGGGCGGCGGGCTGGACGTCGTGGTGGCCGTAGACGAGGACCGTGGGGGCCTGCGGGTCGTCGGAGGGCCACTCGGCGAAGACGGCGGGCGCCCCGGGCGTCTCCCAGACCTCGGTGGTCGGGAAGCCGGTCTCCTTGAGGGCGGCGGCGAGCCAGTCCGCGCTGCGGCGCACGTCCCCGGCGTGGTCGGGCTGGGCCGACACGGACGGGATGCGCAGCCACTCGGCGAGGTCGTCGAGGAAGGCGGCGCGGTGGTTGTCGATGTACGTGCGGACGGCGCTGTCCGGTGTCTCGCTCATGGTCACGAGCCTATCCGCCATCCGGGGTCGGCTCGTCCCGCGGTTCGGTGCCCGGCGCACCTGCCGGATCCTCGCGCAGGAGCCGTTCGAGCTCGGCGCGGCCGGGGAGGTTCCTGGGGCGGGCGGTCTCCCCGCTGCGCACGTAGAGGAAGGCGGCCTTCACCGACTCCGGAGGGACGCCCTGCTGCTCGGCCCAGGCGAGGCGGTAGACGGCGAGCTGCAGGGGGTCCGCGGTGCGGGTGCGGCTGGTCTTCCAGTCGACGATCTCGTACGTCGCGTCGGCGCCGTCGCCTTCCTTGTAGACGGCGTCGATGCGTCCCCTGATGACGCGGCCCGCGAGGACGAACTGGAAGGGGACCTCCACGCGGTAGGGCGAGCGGCGGGCGTACTCGGTGCGTTCGAAGGCCTCCTTGAGGGCTTCCAGGTCGCGCTCGTCGGCGATCTCGGCCTCGTCCGGGCCGCCGCCCGGCAGGTCCTCCGGGGCGAGCATCGGCAGCGGGAGTTCCTCGAAGCGGGACTCGATCCAGGCGTGGAAGCGGGTGCCGCGGCGCGCGGCGGGCTGCGGCGGGCGCGGCATGGGCCGGGCAAGGTCCTGCGCGAAGCCGTCGGGGTCGGCGGCCAGGCGCATCAGCTCGGACGCGGTGAGCGACGGCGGCACGGGGACGTCCCTGACGGTCTCACGGGCGCGCAGGAGCTCTCCGGTGAGGGCGTCCAGGTCGCGGTCCCAGGAGGCCAGGGTGCGGGCCTCCTCCGGGGTGAGGCGGGCGGGCCGCTCCGGTGGGCGGGGGTCCGGGGTGCGGTCGGCGGGGTGCGGGCGGGCGTCGGGGGCGGGCGCGGGCACCGGCACGCGCGCGTGGGCGCCCTCGCCGGTGGAGCCGGGGTGCGTGGATTCGGCTCCCGGGGCGTCCGCGGGGTGCGGGACCGTCGGGCGCTCCGTCGCCAGGGAGTCCCAGTCGGCCGGGTCGTTCTCGGGGAAGTCGGCGTCTTCGTAGAGGGCGTCTTCGTAGAGGCCGTCCTCGTACGCACCGTCTCCGTAGAGCCCCTCCTCGTCGTCCGGCGGGGGCGGCCACTCCGGGTCGTCGGCCGGGGGCACGTCGTCGTATGCCGAGGGGTGGGTCTCCTCGTGAGAGCGGGCGGGCTCCGGTGCGCTCTCGCCGGTCAGGCGGTCCAGGTGGGCGAGGACCGTCTGCGCGGCGGCGCGACGGCGGGCCAGGGAGGCGTCGTCCAGCGGGAGCGGCCACGCCTGGTCGGCGGTCGCCTCGTGCAGCGCGGGGTTCTCCTCGTCCTCCGCCGGCTCGTCCGCCCATGCCTCGATCTCGCCGTGGCCCGCGACGCAGTGGTCGTACAGGGCCTGGAGGAAGTCCGAGGGGCCGCGCGGCTTCTTCTGCGAGGGGCCCCACCAGTGGCCCGACCCCAGGAGCAGGGAGCGGGGGCGGGTGAACGTGACGTACCCGAGGCGGAGTTCCTCGGTGCGCTGGTGGTCCTTCATGGCCTCGTGGAAGGCCTTCATGCCCTTGGCGTCCCACGCCTCGACGTCGGGCAGCGTGGCCGCGTCACCGCGCAGCTCGTGCGGGACGACCTTGGCCTGGGCCGTCCACTTCTCGCGGCCCTGCGCGCTCGGGAAGGTGCCGTTGACCAGGCCCGGCACGGCGACGACGTCCCACTCCAGGCCCTTGGACCTGTGGGCGGTGAGCACCTTGACGGTGTTCTCGCCGCCCGGCAGGGCGTTGTCGAGGCCCTTCTCGTACTGGGCGGCGGTGCGCAGGAATCCGAGGAAGGCCAGCAGCGTCGCGCCGTTGTCGTTCGCGGCGAAGGAGGCGGCGACGTCCAGGAAGTTGGACAGGGTCTCGCGGCGGCGGGCCGCGAGGGCGCCCGGGGACGCGGAGAGCTCGACCTCCAGGCCGGTCACGGCGAGCACGCGGTGCAGCACGTCCATCAGCGGGTCGGACAGCGAGCGGCGCAGTTCACGCAGTTCGGTGGCGAGCCGGGCGAAGCGGACCCTGGCCTCCGCGGAGAAGGGCAGCCCGTCGTCCGCTCCGGAGACGTCGTCCGGGTCGAGCGGTGACTCCAGGAAGGTGTCCAGGGCGTCCGCGAGCGATATCACCTCGGCCGGGTCGACCCCCTCGACGGCCTCGGCGAGGCGCCGGTCCGGGTCGTCGGGCGCGGTGTGCCCGGGACGTACGAGAAGGCGGGCGCGGCGGCCCAGGAGGGCGAGGTCGCGGGCGCCGATGCGCCAGCGCGGGCCGGTCAGCAGCCGCACCAGGGAGGCGTTCGCGCCCGGGTCCTGGAGGACCTCGCAGACGGCGACGAGGTCGGCGACCTCCGGCAGGTGGAGGAGTCCGGAGAGGCCGACGACCTCCACGGGGATGTCGCGGGCGACGAGCGCGGCCTGGATCTCGGCGAAGTCCGTGGCCGTGCGGCACAGGACGGCGATCTCGCCGGGTGCCTTGCCGGTGCGGACGAGGTGGGCGATGGAGTCGCCGAGCCAGTCGATCTCCTCGGCGTGCGTGCGCAGCAGGGCGCAGCGCACCACGCCGTCGCGCTCGGCGCCGGGGGCGGCCCGCAGGGCCTCCACGCCCGCGTGCATGGCGCGCAGGGGCTCCGCCAGGCCGTTGGCGAGGTCCAGGAGGCGGCCGCCGCTGCGGCGGTTCTCGCTGAGCGCGTGGCGGGTGGCGGGGCGGCCGTCGGCGTACGCGAAGTGCTCGGGGAAGTCGTCGAGGTTGGCCACCGAGGCGCCGCGCCAGCCGTAGATGGCCTGGCAGGGGTCGCCGACCGCGGTCACCGGGTGACCGGTGCCGCCGCCGAACAGGCCGGACAGGAGGATGCGCTGGGCCACCGAGGTGTCCTGGTACTCGTCCAGGAGCACGACGCGGAATTCCTCGCGCAGGATCTCGCCGACCTCGGCGCGGGTGCGGGCGAGCGTGGCGGACAGGGCGATCTGGTCGCCGAAGTCGAGGAGGTCGCGGGAGCGCTTGGCCGCGCGGTAGTGCCCCACGAGATCGGCCAGTTCGAGACGGGCCGCGGCCGTCTCGGGGACCTTGCGCAGGTCGGCGTTGCCGAGCTTCGCGCCGTCCAGGGCGCGCAGCAGCTCGGTGTCGTACGCGCGGAGCCGCTCGGGCCGCACCAGGTGCTCGGCGAGCTCGCTGTCGAGGGCGAGGAGGTCGCTGACGAGGTCGGGGAAGGACCGGGTCAGCGCGGGATAGGGGCCCGGCGCCTCGCGCAGCACGCGCGCGGCGAGCTGGAAGCGGGTGGCGTCGGCGAGGAGGCGGGAGGTCGGCTCCAGGCCGATGCGCAGGCCGTGGTCGGTCAGGAGGCGGCCCGCGAAGGCGTGGTACGTGGAGATGACCGGTTCGCCCGGAGGGTTGTCGGGGTCGACCGCCTCGGGGTCGGTGACGCCCGCCTTGATGAGCGCCTGGCGCACGCGCTCGGCGAGTTCGCCCGCCGCCTTGTTCGTGAACGTCAGGCCGAGGACCTGCTCGGGGGCGACCTGGCCGGTGCCGACGAGCCACACCACGCGGGCCGCCATCACCGTCGTCTTGCCCGACCCCGCTCCGGCCACGATCACCTGCGGCGCGGGCGGCGCGGTGATGCAGGCCGTCTGCTCCGGGGTGAACGGGATACCGAGGAGCTCCTTGAGCTGCTCGGGATCGGTGAGGCGAGGTGACACGTGAGAGAGGCTAGCGGTGGCCACTGACAACCGGGGCGGACCCGGACGCCGGCGGCCACCGCCGCTTCGTGGAGCGCCCGGGGTCAGTTACCGGCGGCGATCTTCTTCGGGTCGATGACCTCGCCGGCCGGCGGCGCCTTCACGTCGACGGGCTTGCCGTAGTCGCTGAAGGTCACCGAACCCGGCTCGTCGCTGCTCTTGTTCTCGACCTTCAGGAAGTAGGGCTTGCCCTCCATCGCGACGTAGAAGGTGGTGGTCTCCTTGCCCTTCTTCTGGGTCAGGACCGCTGCCTTCTTGCCGTCGACCTCGGCGTCGTCCCCACGCTTCAGGTTCTTGAGCTTGTCGGACTTGAACATGTCGTCGCGGTTGCAGACGCCGTCCTTCTCGGTGTCCGACTTCACCCAACGGCCCTTGACGAGCTCGGCCGCGCCGCCGCCCTGGCCCTCCCAGAACTTGTCGTCGGCCTTGACGTACGAGGTCTTGCCGATGGACAGGAACTGGGCGGTGCCGGTCTTCTGCGAGCCCATCGTGCCCTTGCAGTCGCCGGACTCGGCGACGGCGAACTCGATGTTGTTCGTCTCGCCGTTCTTCTTCATCTGGCCCTTCATCGCGAAGGAACCGGCGTCCTTGGAAGCCTTCGACGCCTTGTCAGCGATCTTGTCGGCGCTCATGCCGTCGAAGGGGTCCTTGTCACCGCTGTCGCTGCTGCAGCCGGTGACGCCGATGACGGCGGCGGCGCAGGCCGCGGCCACTGCCAGGAGCTTCCGGTTGGCTGCCATATACGCGCATCTCCTCAGAAATGTGCACCACCCGCCGGTGCACTCCATGTCTTTACGGAGACTTTAGATTGCTTCAGAGGGTGCTATGCCACCCGAGTGACACGACGTGACAATCGACACGGGTGGGGGCGCGTCGGATCACTCCACGACATGGCGGCCCTCCGGACGCGCGCTGCAGGAGGCGCGGAAGGCGCAGTGCGTGCAGTGCTGGCCCACGGTCGGCGTGAAGCGTTCGTCGAGGACCTTGCCCGCGGCCGTCGCGAGGAGGTCGCCGACCCACTCCCCGGAGAGGGGCTCCTGGGCCTGCACCTTGGGGAAGGCGTCGCCGCCGTTCTTCTTGGCGGCGCCCTGACGCAGCTGCACCAGTTCCGCGCCGCCCGGTTCGGGACGTACGCCTCCGAAGAGCTCGTCCGCGGCGCCTTCGCGGACCGCCAACTGGTAGACGGCGAGCTGCGGGTGGCGGGCCACCTCGGCGGCGGTCGGCGACTGTTTGCCGGTCTTGAAGTCGACTACGTAGGCACGGTTTTCCGCATCTTGTTCGACGCGGTCCATGGAGCCTCGTACGCGTACTTCGTAGGGACCCGCTTCCAGCGTCACGTCGAAGCCGTGCTCGCTGGCGACCGGGGTGCGGGTCGCGCGGTCCATCACATGCCACTGGAGGAAGCGTTCGAGCGCCACGCGCGCGTGCTCCTTCTCCTGGGCCGACTTCCAGGGGGCGTCGAAAGCCAGGGCGTCCCACACGGAGTCGAGGCGCTCCATGAGGACGGCGAGGTCGGCCGGGGTGCGTCCAGAGGCGACCTCGTCGGCCAGGACATGCACCACATTGCCGAAGCCCTGGGCGGCCGTCGCGAGGGCGTCGGCCTTCACCTCGCGGCCCAGGAACCACTGCAGGGCACAGGTGTTGGCGAGCTGGTCGAGGGCGCTTCCGGAGAGCACGACGGGCTTGTCGCGGTCCCTCAAGGGGACCTCGCTCGCCGTCGGCTCGTACATGCCCCACCAGCGGTAGGGGTGCGCGGACGGCACGAGGGGGCGGCCGTCGGTGTCGCTGAGCGCGGCGAGGCGGGCCAGACGCTGGGCCGCGGCCTCGCGCAGGGTGTCGGAGACGCGCGGGTCGACGGTGGTGGCCCGTAGTTCGGCGACGAGCGCGGCCACGGACAGCGGGCGGCGCGGGCGGCCCGTTATGTCCTTGGGCTCGACGCCGAGTTCGGTGAGGAAGCGGGAGGGCTGGTCGCCGTCGTCCGCGGGGGCCTTCACCGCGGTCACGACGAGACGTTCACGCGCGCGCGTGGCGGCGACGTAGAACAAGCGGCGTTCTTCGGAGAGGAGCGCTCCGGGGGTGAGCGGTTCGGCGAGACCGTCGCGGCCGATGCGGTCGGCCTCCAGGAGCGAGCCGCGCCTGCGCAGGTCGGGCCAGAGGCCTTCCTGGACGCCCGCGACCACGACGAGGCGCCACTCCAGGCCCTTGGAGCGGTGCGCCGTCATCAGGCGGACGGCGTCGGGGCGTGCCGACCTGCGCGTGAGCGTGTCCGCAGCGATGTCCTGCGCCTCGGTCTCCTCAAGGAAGTTGAGGGCGCCACGGCCGCCCGTGCGCTCCTCCGCGCGGGCCGCGGTGGCGAACAGGGCGCACACCGCGTCGAGGTCGCGGTCGGCGTTGCGCCCGGCCGCGCCGCCGCGCCGCGCGGTGCGTTCCAGGCGCTTGGGCCAGGGTGTGCCGTCCCACAACTCCCACAGCGCCTCCTCGGCGGTGCCGCCACCCGCGAGGCGCTCACGGGCCTTGCGCAGCAGCGTGCCGAGCCGTTGGGCGCCTCGGGCGTACGTGGGGTCGTGGGCGACCAGGCGCTCCGGCTCGGCGAGGGCGCGGGCCAGCAACTCGTCCGAGGGCGGCGGCAGGTGGTTGCCCGCCGCGCGCTCCTCCTCGCGCAGGGCACGCCCGAGCCGCCGCAGGTCGGCGGCGTCCATCCCGGCCAGGGGCGAGGTGAGGAGGGTGAGCGCGGTCTCGGTGTCGAGCCAGGCGGGGGCGGTCGTGGGGGTGGTCGTGGAGGCGGTGGGCTCGTCGTGGGGGGTGGCTTCTTCGGGAGCGTCGCTTTCGGACGCGTCGCCTTCGGAGACGGCGGATGAGGTGGATGTGGAGGCGCCGCCCGCAGACGCACCGACCGCCGAGACGTCGGCCTCATGTCCGTCGGCTGCGGACACGTCCTCGTCGGAAGCATCGCCTTCGGAGGCAACGGTTTCCGCAGCGCCCCTTCCAGAGGCGTCGCGTCCAGAGACGTCCCTTCCAGAGACGTCCCTTCCATCGGCGTCCCCTTCAGGGCCACTTCCCTCAGAACCGTCCCCTTCAGAACCGCCGGCAGAGGCCTCGGCCCCGGAACCCCCCACCTTCGAACCCTCCGCCTTCGAACCCCCCTCAGGAGCCGCCGTCCCGGCAGTCCCCGCCTCCGAAACCACCGCCGTCGCCACCACCCGCAGCGCCGTCAACAACGGCGTCACCGCGGGCTCGTGGCGCAGGGCGATGTCGTCGCCGTCGATCTCCAGGGGGACGCCCGCCGCGCTGAGGCTGCGGCGGACCGCCGGGATCGTGCGGGCGCCCGCGCGGACCAGGACCGCCATGTCGCCCCAGGGGACGCCGTCCTCCAGGTGTGCGCGGCGCAGGATGTCCGCGATGTTGTCGAGTTCCGTGCCTGCCGTCGGGTACGTGTACACCTCGACCCGGCCGCCGTCCCTGACCGGCGTCAGCTCGCGGTGGGCCCGCACCTTCTCCGCCGGCAGCCTGGTCAGCGGCATGCGCCGGGTGAGGAGCCGGGTGGCGGCGAGGAGCTGCGCGCCCGACCTGCGGGAGGTCGTGAGGACCTCGACCGGCGCCGGGGTGCCGTCCACGCGCGGGAAGGCGTGCGGGAACTCCAGGATGCCGTTCACGTCGGCGCCCCGGAAGGTGTAGATCGACTGGTCGGGGTCGCCGAAGGCGACCAGAGTCCGCCCTCCGCCCGCGAGCGCGTGCAGCAGCCGCACCTGCGCCGGGTCGGTGTCCTGGTACTCGTCCACGAAGACGGCGTCGTACTGCGCGCCGAGCTCCCGCGCGACCTCGGGGCGGCGGGTGAGCAGCACGGCGCGGTGCACCAGTTCCGCGTAGTCGAGGACGCCTTGGAGGTCGAGTACGTCGAGGTACTCGGCGAGGAAGGCCGCGGCCGCGCCCCAGTCGGGCCGGCCGCTGCGGCGGGCGAAGGCGTCCAGGGCGTCCGGTCCGAGGCCCAGCTCGCGGCTGCGGGCGAGCACCGCGCGCACCTCGTCGGCGAAGCCGCGGGTGGTGAGGCAGGCACGCAGTTCGTCCGGCCAGCGGACGTGGCCGCGGCCCTCCTGCGCGAGGTCGATCTGGCCCGCGAGCAGCTCACGTACCGCCACGTCCTGTTCGGGTCCCGACAGGAGCCGCAGGGGCTCCACGAACAGGTCGGCGTCCTGGTGGGCGCGGACGAGGGCGTAGCAGAAGGAGTGGAAGGTCGTGGCCTGCGGGGCGCGCGCCGCCCCTATGCGCAGCGCCATGCGGTCGCGCAGCTCCACCGCGGCCTTGCGGCTGAAGGTCAGCACCAGGACCCGCGCGGGGTCACCGCCCTGGGCGACACGCGCGGCGACGGCCTCCACGAGGGTGGTGGTCTTGCCCGTGCCGGGACCCGCCAGGACCAGCATCGGCCCTCCCTTGTGGTCAACCACCGCCCGCTGACCTGCGTCCAAGCGAGGGGGATCCGACGGATCCCGCGGGGTACGCACCAGTCGGTAGGCACCCGGTGTCGCCTGTCGTACCTGGTGGTGCGACGGGTGCCGGAGGTGCCGGGCGGAAGAAGGGGAGCTCACGTGGGTCGCCGGTCCTGGTGGGTCTGCTGGTCGAAACGCGGCTGCGCGGTGGCCGCGGGGTGAGGGGGATGCGTGCTGTCGACGCTACGCCAGTGGGCGTGGAGGACGCGTGGCTTCCCCCGTACGGGCCACCGGTCCCCCGCCGGGCCGCCCGATGGCGGAAGCTGTCAGGTGTGAGCCTCCGGAGCCTGCGGGCGAGCGTCACCCGCGGCGTCGCCTCCCGCGCCGCCGTCAGCCGGTGCGCCGCCGTCGACCGGTGCGCCGCCGTCCGCCAGTGCGCCCCCGTCCCAGCGCGCCCGCCGCATGTCGAGCTTCGGCACATGCCCCTGGGCGGCGCGCGAGGCCTGGCGCAACGGAGTGCCCTCCTCGCGGTAGCGCTCCAGGGCCCGCAGTTCGTGGCCCGGCAGCAGCACGCCGTCCGAGCGCACGACACGCCACCACGGCACCCCTCCTCCGTAGAGGGCCATCACGCGTCCGACCTGCCGGGGGCCGCCCTCCTCCAGCCACTCGGCGATGTCTCCGTACGTCATCACCCGACCCGGAGGGATCAGTTCCGCGACGTCGAGGACCCGTTCCGCGTACTCCGGAAGCGCCTGTGCCGCGTCGTCGGGCGGGATCTGTCCCATGCGGCTCTCCTGTCGGCTCCCCTGTCGACTCTCCTCGCTCATCCGATCCATCCTGCCGCACCCCACCGACACCGTGACCGGCCTGGCACAGAGCGTGCCCCGGGGCGGGCGGCACGGCGCAAAGTGTCGTTTCGTGACCACTTCGCATCCTTGCGTTGCCCCCTGCTGCCCCCCTCTGCGAGCAGGACATGCCACCATCGTGCGGGCGGTGACTGGTGATACGAGATCAAGAAGAGACGACGGAGAGACAGGGCGTGCATCCCGATGAGAAGGCGGGCACCTCTGCGTCCGAGTCACACCTGGACACCGGTGAGCACGCCCTGAAGACCGAAAAGACCGGCCAGACCGGCGAGAACAGTGCGGCCGGTGAGGCCAGTGAGGCCGGTGCGACCGACAAGCACGGCAGGGCCGACCAGAGCGGCGACGCCGGCGCGAAGGGCCCCGGCCCCCACGGCTGCGCCGACGGCGACGCGGCGCACACGGACCGCGTCGAGCGCGACGAACCGCTGCTCGCCGCGCGCGTGCACCGTCCCTCCGACCTCATGCGGCTGCTCGTCGGCATCCTCGCCATCGCCGTGCTCCTCGCCATCGCCGCGTTCGCCCACGGCACGACGTCCGGGCTCGAACAGGACATCGACAAGGGCACGGAGCAGGCACCCGACCTGCTGATCAAGGTGGCCGGCCTGGTCGCCAGCATCGGCGTGCTGCTCGTCCCCGTGGCGTTCGCGATCGAGCGGCTGATCAAACGGGACGGGCTGCGCATCGCCGACGGCGTCCTGGCCGCCGTCCTCGCGCACGGCGTGACACTGGCCACCGACCTGTGGGTCGCGAAGGCCGCCCCCGACTCCATCCAGGACGCGCTCACCAAGCCGAACCCGGCCGACCTGCACGCGTTCACCGATCCGGTGCACGGCTACCTGGCGCCCGTCATCGCGTACATGACCGCCGTCGGCATGTCCCGCAGACCGCGCTGGCGCCTGGTGCTGTTCGTGGTGCTGCTGCTCGACGCGTTCACCATGCTCGTCACCGGCTACACGACGCCGTTCTCGATCATCCTGACGGTGCTCATCGGCTGGGCCGTGGCGTACGGAACGCTCTACGCGGTCGGCTCGCCGAACGTGCGGCCCACCGGGCAGACGCTCCTCGTGGGCCTGCGGCACGTCGGCTTCCACCCCGTGAGCGCCGCCCGTGAGGAGTCCCCGGACAGCGAGCACGGCGACCGCGGACGCCGGTATTTCGTCACTCTGGAGGACGGCCCGCCCCTCGACGTCACGGTCATCGACCGCGAACAGCAGGCGCAGGGTTTCTTCTACCGCGTCTGGCGCAGGCTCACCCTGCGGGGCATCACCCAGCGGCGCAGCCTGCAGTCACTGCGGCAGGCCCTGGAGCAGGAGGCCCTGCTCGCGTACGCGGCCATCGCGGCCGGGGCGAACGCGCCCAAGCTGATCGCCACCTCCGAGCTCGGCCCGGACGCCGTGATGCTCGTCTACGAACACATGGGCGGCCGCTCCCTGGACTCACTGCCGGACGAGGCCATCACCGACGAGCTGCTGTGCGAGACCTGGCGGCAGGTACAGGCGCTGCAGTCGCGCCGCATCGCGCACCGCAGGCTCGCGGGCGACGCGATTCTGGTGGATCGTTCCGGCACCGTGATCCTCACGGATCTGCGCGGCGGCGAGATCGCCGCGGGCGACCTGGTCCTGCGCATGGACATCGCCCAGCTCCTGACCGCCCTCGGCCTGCGGGTGGGCGCCGAGCGGGCGGTCGCGTCGGCCGTCGAGGTCCTCGGCCCCGACGCGGTGGCCGACTGTCTGCCGCTGCTCCAGCCCATCGCCCTGACCCGCTCCACCCGCGGCACGCTGCGCAAGCTGGCGCGCGAACGCTCCCAGCGCGAGCGTGAGGCCGTCCTGGAGGCCTCCCGCAGGGCCAAGCAGGCCCGCAACGAGGAGGCGTCCGCCGTCGCCGCCTCCGCGCCCCCCGAGGGCGGGCGTGTGGACGTACGCGTCGACACGCGCGCGGACAAGCAGGCCCAGAAGCAGGAGAAGCAGGCGGCCAAGCAGGAGCGGCAGGCCGAGAAGCAGGCCATAGACGACGCCCTGGAGCAGGCACGCGAGGAGGACCTGCTCACGCAGATCCGCCACCAGGTGCTGCTGATCCGTCCGACGGCGCCGGTCGAGCCGGCGCAGCTGGAGCGGATCAGGCCGCGCACGCTGATCAGTTTCATCGCCGGTGCCATCGGCGCGTACTTCCTGCTGTCGCAGCTCACGCACGTCGAGTTCGGCACGCTCTTCCAGGAGGCCCAGTGGGGCTGGGTGGCCGCCGCCGTGGGCTTCTCCGCGCTGAGCTACTTCGCCGCCGCAATGAGCCTGCTCGGCTTCGTGCCGGAGCGGGTGCCGTTCCTGCGGACGGTGGCCGCGCAGGTCGCCGGGTCGTTCGTGAAGATCGTGGCGCCCGCGGCGGTCGGCGGTGTCGCGCTCAACACGCGGTTCCTGCAGCGCTCCGGAGTGCGCTCCGGGCTCGCGGTGGCCAGTGTCGGCGCCTCGCAGCTCTTCGGGCTCGGCTCGCACATCATGCTGCTGCTCGTCTTCGGCTATCTGACGGGGACGGAGAAGACGCCGTCGTTCACGCCGTCCCGCACGGTCATCGCCGGTCTGCTGTCGGTGGCGGTGCTCGTCCTCGTGGTGACCGCCATCCCGTTCCTGCGGAAGTTCGTCGTCACGCGCGTGCGGTCGCTTTTCGCGGGTGTCGTGCCGCGCATGCTGGACGTGCTGCAGCGACCGCAGAAGCTGCTCACCGGCATCGGCGGCATGCTGCTGCTCACCCTGATGTTCGTGCTCTGCCTGGACGCCTCCGTACGGGCCTTCGGCAACGGCCAGCTGTCGTCGCTGAGCCTCGCGAGCGTCGCGGTGGTCTTCCTCGCGGGCAACGCCCTGGGGTCGGCGGCGCCGACGCCCGGTGGTGTGGGCGCGGTCGAGGCGACGCTGACCTTCGGTCTGATCGCGGTCGGTGTGCCCAAGGACGTGGCGGCGCCCGCGGTGCTGCTCTACCGGCTTCTGACGCTGTGGCTTCCGGTGCTTCCGGGGTGGCTGTTCTTCAACCACCTCACACGGAAGGGGCTCCTCTGACCAAGGGAGGGCTCCTGTGAAAGCGGCCTCTCCGTAGAGGCCGCTTTCCTGCGACCCCGCGCGTCAGAACAGCAGCAGAACCGCCGCCAGAAGCAGCGCCGCCCCGACGACCTCCACCGCGCCGACCACCGCCACCTTCACGCCCTTGCCCGGCAGCAGCGCCGCCCGCGCGAGGTAGGCCCCGAAGAGGGCCGCGAGCCAGGGGCTGAGTGCGTACGCGGCGGGCACGGCGAGCGCGTGGTACGTCACCGACGCCCAGTAGTGGGACCGTGAGCCGCGCTCGCGGATCATCGTCTTCACGTACGGCACGGTGCCCGCGAAGAACAGCAGGCAGGCCAGCGCGGGGCGCCACCCGTCGGCGAGGTCGCCCCCGCCCGCCTTCAGGGTGACCAGGAGCATGCCGCAGGCCGGGACCACCGCCGCCAGGCCGTTTGCCAGGGCCCGTTCCCTGTTCCGCCACGCGTAGTACGTGTTGACGGCCACGAAGGGCGTGGCGCAGGCGGCGGCGAGCGGCAGCCAGGGGTACGCGAACAGCAGCGGCACCCCGCAGGCCGCGCAGACCGCCGCCGACACCAGAGCGGGGCGCACATGGCGGCGCGGGGCCTTCGGGTTCCGGGACAGGCGGCGCAGGCGGAGCCACTGCTGGGCGTGGAAGGCGGCGACGTACCCCGCCAACCACGCGACGAACAGCGGCAGATGGGCCCAGCGGGGACCGGCGCCCGCGCCGCCGAGGAACACGCCCGCCGCGAAGGGCACCGCGAGCATCGCCCAGGCGCCGTGCTGGTTCGGCAGCCAGGAACGCAGCGCGCTCTTCTTCTTCCTGCCCATACGTTCAGCATGGCAGCACAGGGCCCTGAATATTCCGGAAAGAGGTCACCCCCTCACGGGACCTAAGTCCCCGGGGTCCCAACCACCGCCAGGCTTAGGGTCGTTGCAGGAGCACGTGCCGTGCGCCTTTTCTTCGTGACGGCCGGGAGATGTGACGTTGCAGCAGAGGAAAGACATCGCTGAGACGCTCGTGAAGGCCGGGAGTTTCTTCACCCGGGCCGCCGAGACATCCGACGACCTGCACCGGGTGCAGCGCGTCGGAGGCCGCGACGGAGAGGCGTTCTATCGTGACCGGTGGAGTCACGACAAGGTCGTCCATTCCACGCACGGCGTGAATTGCACGGGCTCGTGCCGCTGGAAGGTGTACGTCAAGGACGGCATCATCACGTGGGAGACGCAGGCCACGGACTATCCCTCGGTGGGACCCGACAGGCCCGAATACGAACCCCGCGGATGCCCGCGTGGGGCTTCTTTCTCCTGGTACACGTATTCGCCCACTCGCGTCCGGTATCCGCATGTGCGCGGCGCCCTCCTGGAGATGTACCGCGAGGCCAAGTCCCGGCTGAAGGACCCGGTCCTCGCCTGGGCCGACATCCAGGGCGACCCCGAGCGCCGCCGGCGCTACCAGCGGGCGCGGGGCAAGGGAGGCCTGGTGCGGGCCAGTTGGGACGAGGCCGTCGAGATCGTGGCGGCCGCGCACGTGCACACCATCAAGGAGCACGGTCCTGACCGGGTCGCGGGATTCTCCCCCATTCCCGCGATGTCGATGGCTTCGCACGCGGCGGGCGCGCGTTTCCATTCCCTCATCGGCGCCCCGATGCTCTCGTTCTACGACTGGTACGCGGATCTTCCGGTCGCCTCTCCGCAGGTGTTCGGCGACCAGACCGACGTACCGGAATCGGGCGACTGGTGGGATGCCGCCTACTTGATGATGTGGGGCTCCAATGTTCCGGTGACGCGGACGCCGGACGCGCACTGGATGGCGGAGGCGCGTTATCGCGGGCAGAAAGTCGTCACCGTATCCCCGGATTACGCGGACAACACCAAGTTCGCCGACGAGTGGATGCACCCGCACCCCGGAACGGACGGCGCGCTCGCCCTCGCGATGGGGCACGTCATTCTCCGGGAGTTCTTCGTCGAACGGCAGACGCCGTTCTTCCAGGATTACGTGCGCCGCTACACGGATCTGCCTTTCCTGGTCACCCTCGCAGAGACCGAAAAGGGCCTCGTGCCGCACAAGTTCCTCACCGCGGCCGACCTCGGGGACGAGCGCGCGAAGAGCGAGAACGCGCGGTGGAAGACCGTCCTCATCGACGACGCCACGGGCGAGCCGACGGTCCCCAACGGCACGCTCGGCCACCGGTGGGGCACTTCGGAGAAGCCCGACTGGAACCTCGACCTCGGCGACACCGTGCCCCGGCTCACGCTGTACGGCGAGGACACCGCGGAGATCGTCCTGCCGCGCTTCGAGGACGAGGAGCACGGCGACGGCACGAACAGCGACCGCGACAACGGTGTCGTACGCCGAGGAGTGCCCGTCCGGCGCGTCGGCGACCGGCTCGTCACCACCGTCCACGACCTGATGCTGGCCCAGTACGGCGTCCCGCGCGCGGGGCTGCCCGGCGAGTGGCCCGCCTCCTACGAAGACGCCTCCCAGCCCGGCACCCCCGCCTGGCAGGAGACCCTCACCTCGGTTCCCGCGGCGCAAGCCACGCGCGTGGCGCGGGAGTTCGCCGAGACGGCGGAGGCCTCCCAGGGGCGCTGCATGATCCTCATGGGCGCGGGCACCAACCACTGGTTCCACTCGGAGACCATTTACCGTGCGTTCCTGGCGCTGCTCACGCTCACCGGCTGCCAGGGGCGCAACGGCGGCGGATGGGGGCACTACGTAGGCCAGGAGAAGTGCCGCCCGGTGACCGGCTGGGCCACGCTCGCGAGCGCGTCCGACTGGGGCCGTCCGCCCCGGCACATGATCGGCGCGGGCTGGTTCTATCTGCACACCGACCAGTGGCGCTACGACACGCTGCCCGCCGAGTCCCTCGCGTCCCCCTTGGGCGACGGGCGGTTCGAGGGGATGACGGGGGCCGACTGCCTGGCCGCGTCCGCCCGTATGGGCTGGATGCCGTCGTACCCGACCTTCGACCGCAACCCCCTGGACCTCGCGGACGCGGACGATCCCGTCGCGAGCGCCGTCGAGGAGCTCAAGGACGGCACCCTGGGCTTCGCCGGCGAGGACCCCGACGCGCCCCGGAACTGGCCGCGCGTGCTCAACGTATGGCGGGCGAACCTGCTCGGCTCGTCCTCCAAGGGCAACGAGTACTTCCTCAAGCACCTGCTCGGCACGCACTCCAACCTGCCCGACGACAGGCCGCGTTGCGCGCCGCGCGACGTGAAGTGGCGCCCCGAGGACGTCGAGGGGAAGCTCGACCTGCTGCTCTGCCTCGACTTCCGGATGACGTCCACGACGCTGCTCTCCGACGTCGTCCTGCCGGCCGCCACCTGGTACGAGAAGCACGACCTGTCGTCCACCGACATGCACCCCTTCCTGCACGCGTTCACGCCCGCGGTGGACCCGCCCTGGCAGGCGCGCACCGATTACGACACGTTCCTCGCCGTCGCGCGGCGGTTCGGCGAGCTCGCGGGCGAACACCTGGGCGTACGGCGCGACTTGGTGGCCACCGCGCTCCAGCACGACACCCCCGGCGGCGAGATGGCCCAGCCGGGCGGCGTCGCGCTCGACTGGTCGAAGGGCGAGTGCGAGCCCGTCCCCGGGCGCACGATGTACAACCTCGCGGTCGTGGAGCGTGACTACGGAGCGGTCGGGGAGAAGTTCGCGGCGCTCGGCCCGCTGGTCGACGAGCTCGGGGTCACCACGAAGGCGGTCACGTTCGACGTCGGCGAGGAGATCGCGTACCTGAAGGAGAAGAACGGCACGGTGCGCGGCGGAGTCGCCGAGGGCAGGCCCCGCCTGGACACCGCCCAGCGGGCCTGTGAGGCGATCCTGTCGCTCTCCGGGACCTCCAACGGCCGTCTGGCGACCCAAGGCTTCGAGACGCTGGAGAAGCGGGTCGGCACGGAGCTCGCGCACCTGGCGGCCGAGGCCGAGGGCAAGCGGATCACGTTCGCGGACACCCAGGCGCGCCCGGTGCCCGTCATCACCTCTCCGGAGTGGTCGGGCAGCGAGTCCGGAGGGCGCAGGTACACCGCGTTCACCGTCAACACCGAGCACCTGAAGCCCTGGCACACGCTCACCGGGCGCCAGCACTTCTTCCTCGACCACGACTGGATCCACGAGGTCGGCGAGGCACTGCCCGTCTACAAGCCGCCGCTGAACATGCACCGCCTCTACGGAGAGCCCGAGTTGGGTTCCCGAACCGACGGATCCGGGGCGGGCGGCAAGGAAGTGGCCGTGCGGTTCCTGACCCCGCACAACAAGTGGGCCATCCACTCCCAGTACCAGGACAACCTCTACATGATGACGCTCGGCCGCGGCGGACAGACCGTGTGGATGTCCCCGCAGGACGCCGACGCCATCGGGGTCGCGGACAACGACTGGATCGAGGCCGTCAACCGCAACGGCGTGATCACGGCCCGCGCGATCGTGTCCCACAAGATGCCGTCCGGCACGGTCTACATGAACCACGCCCAGGAGCGGACGGTCGGCGTCCCGAAGACGGAGAAGACGGGGCGGCGCGGCGGCATCCACAACTCGCTGACCCGGATCATGCTCAAGCCCACGCATCTGGTGGGCGGCTACGCCCAGTTGACCTGGGCCTTCAACTACCTGGGGCCGACCGGCAACCAGCGCGACGAGGTGACGGTCATCCGCCGCCGCAACCAGGAGGTCACCTACTGATGCGCGTGATGGCCCAAGTAGCCATGGTCATGAACCTCGACAAGTGCATCGGCTGCCACACCTGTTCGGTCACCTGCAAGCAGGCGTGGACCAACCGCAAGGGCACCGAGTACGTCTGGTTCAACAACGTCGAGACGCTCCCCGGACAGGGCTATCCGCGCCGCTGGGAGGACCAGGAGCGGTGGAAGGGCGGCTGGGAGCGGACCAGGTCCGGACGGCTCCGGCTGAGGGCGGGAGGGCGCCTCAAGCGGCTCGGCCAGATCTTCGCCAACCCCGAGCTGCCGGAGCTCACGGACTACTACCAGCCCTGGACGTACGAGTACCGCAACCTCACCGACGCCCCCGCGGGCGACGACATGCCCGTCGCCAAGCCCGTCTCGCAGGTCACCGGCGAGCCCATCGGCGCCATCGAGTGGGGCCCCAACTGGGACGACAACCTCGGCGGCGCCCCGGAGCACGCCCCCAAGGACCCCCTCGTGGAGAAGGTCCGCGACGAGGTCGGCGAGAGGATCCGCTTCGAGTTCGAGCAGAGCTTCATGTTCTACCTGCCGCGGATCTGCGAGCACTGCCTCAACCCCGCCTGCGTCTCGTCGTGCCCCTCCGGAGCGATGTACAAGCGCGAGGAGGACGGCATCGTCCTCGTGGACCAGGACCAGTGCCGCGGCTGGCGGATGTGCGTGACCGGCTGCCCCTACAAGAAGGTCTACTTCAACCACGCCACGGGGAAGGCGGAGAAGTGCACCTTCTGCTTCCCGCGCGTGGAGGCCGGGCTGCCGACCATCTGCTCGGAGACCTGTGTGGGGCGCATGCGCTATCTGGGCGTGATGCTGTACGACGCCGACAAGGTCGCCGAGGCCGCCTCCGTGGAGGACGAACACGACCTCTATCCGGCGCAGTTGGAGTGCTTCCTCGACCCCCGCGACCCGGCGGTCGCCGCGGCCGCGCGCGCGTGCGGCATCACCGAGGAGTGGCTCGACGCGGCCCGCCGCTCCCCCGTCTTCGACCTGATCCGCACCTACCAGGTGGCCCTGCCGCTCCACCCGGAGTACCGCACGATGCCGATGGTCTGGTACGTGCCGCCGCTGTCCCCCGTGGTCGAGGCGGTCGCCGCCGCGGGCCGCGACGGGGAGGACGCGGGCAACCTCTTCGGGGCGATCGACGCGCTGAGGATCCCGGTGGAGTACCTCGCCGCGTTGCTCACCGCGGGCGACACCTACGCCGTGGAGGCGGTGCTGCGCCGGATGGCCGCCATGCGCGCGTACATGCGCCGCGTCAACCTCGGCCAGGAGCGCGAGGAGTCCATCGCCGCGGCGGTCGGCCTGACCGGCGAGGAGATGGAGGACATGTTCCGGCTCCTGGCCATCGCCAAGTACGAGGACAGGTACGTGATTCCGACCGCCGCCCGCGCCGACGCGGACGCCCTCGCCGACACACATCCCTTCGAGGACGCCACCGACTGCTGCCCGGTGGCCGATGCCCCGGGCAGCGCCTCCGGAGAGCGCGTCCTGCTCAACCTCAGCCCCACCCGGAGGAGCGCATGAGCCCCGACGCCCTCGTCAGGCTGGTCGCCGGACGGCTCCTGCAGTACCCCGACGAGCGTCTGTACGCGGACCTGGAGAGCCTGTACGAGGCGACCGACCACCCGCTGCTGCGCGAGTTCATCGCCCACGCGCGCGTGCGGCGCCCCCTGGACCTCGCCGCGCACTACACGGACTGCTTCGACACCCGCAACCGCCGCTGCCTGTACCTGACGTGGTGGTCGGACGGCGACACCCGCAACCGCGGGCTCTCCCTGGTGCGCGTCAAGCAGGTGTACCGCGAGCACGGCCTGGAGTTCGCCTCCGAGGAACTGCCCGACTTCCTGCCGGTGCTCCTGGAGTTCGCCGCGCGCGAAGAGGCGGCGGGCACGGCCCTGTTGGAGGAGCACCGGGCCGGGCTCGAACTGCTGCGGCTCGCCGTCACCGACGTGGGTACCCCCTACGCGCGCGTGCTCGAAGCGGTCTGCGGGACGCTCCCCGGGCCCTCTCCGAAGACGCGGGCCGAGGCCAAGGCGCTCGCCCGCAGCGGGCCGCCGCGGGAGACCGTCGGGCTCGAACCCTTCGGCCCCGGGCTCGAACCCTTCGGCCCCGGCATCGAACCCTTCGGCACTCCGGTCGAACTCCCCTGGCCAACCGTCCCGGAAAGGACCCCGGCGTAATGGACCTCCTCCTGTGGGGCGTCATGCCCTACGTCGCCGCCACCCTCCTGATCGCGGGCCTGGTCTGGCGGGCCAGGTACGACCGGTTCGGCTGGACCACGCACTCCTCGCAGCTTCAGGAGTCGCGCCTGCTGCGCATCGGGTCGCCGCTCTTCCACTTCGGGATGGCGTTCGTGGTGCTCGGCCACGTCGTGGGCCTGCTGATCCCGGACAGCTGGACCGACGCGGTCGGCGTCAGCGACCACACGTACCACCTGGTGGCCGTCTCCACAGGCGCCGTCGCGGGCCTCGCGGCGGCCGCCGGCATCGGCATCCTCGTGTACCGGCGCCTGAAGGTGCCCGCTGTCCGCAAGGCCACGCTCCGCAGCGACCACGTGATGTACACGGTGCTGCTCGGCGCGATGCTGCTCGGCCTGGTCGCGACCGTCCTCAACTCCTCCGGAGCGGTCGACTACAACTACCGCGAGGGCATCTCCGTGTGGTTCCGCGGCCTGTTCACGCTGCAGCCCGACTACCACCTGATGGGCGCGGCGCCGCTCGCCTTCAAGCTGCACGTCGTCTTCGGCTTCGCGCTGTTCGCGCTGATCCCGTTCTCGCGGCTCGCGCACGTCGTCAGCGCGCCCTTCAAGTACCTCTTCAGGCCGTACGTGGTCTACCGGCGCAGGGACCCGGAGCAGCTCGCGAACAGGCCGGAGAAGCGGGGCTGGGAGCGGGTGTCGTGAGCCGCGTCGTGCGGCGCCCCCGGCACGACGTCGGCGAGCGCCCCTTCATCGTCATCTGGGAGGCCACGCGCGCGTGCCCGCTGGCCTGTCTGCACTGCAGGGCCGAGGCACAGCCCGAGCGGGACCCCGGCGAGCTGGACGGCGCGGACGCCCGTCGTCTCATGGACCAGATCGCCGCCTTCGGACGGCCGAGCCCGCTCTTCGTGATCACGGGCGGCGATCCCTTCCAGCGCCCCGACCTCACCGACCTCGTCGCCTACGGCACGGAGCGCGGGCTCCGCGTCGCCGTCTCCCCCTCGGGGACCCCCACGCTGGACCGGGCGAACCTGACGGCGGTGCGCGACGCGGGCGCCGTCGCCCTCTCGCTGAGCGTCGACGGCTCCACGGCCGAGCGCCACGACGCGTTCCGCGGCGTGCCCGGCGTCTTCGACTGGACCATCGAGGGCTGGCGCACCGCCCGCGAGCTCGGCCTGAAGGTACAGGTCAACACCACCGTCACACGCCACAGCCTGGAGGACCTCGCTGACATCGCCGCCCTGGTGCGGCGCGAGGGCGCGATGCTGTGGAGCGGCTTCGTGCTCGTGCCGACCGGCCGCGGCGAGCAGCTCTCCGCGCTCACCCCGGACGAGGTCGAGGACGTGCTGCACTTCCTGTACGACACGGGGGCGGTGCTCGCCACGAAGACCACGGAGGGCCACCACTTCCGCCGTGTCGCCCTCCAGAGGACCCTCCTGGAACGGCACGGCGAACAGCCCGAGTTGGGGCCCCTGTACAGGCGCCTGACGGCACGCGCGCGTGTGCTCGGTCTGTGGGACGGGGAGCGGCGCGCGGTGCGCAGGCCGCCCATGGACGTCGGCTCGGGGCGCGGCTTCGTCTTCGTGTCGCACACCGGCGAGGTCCATCCCAGCGGCTTCCTGCCCCTGTCGGCGGGCAATGTGAAGTACCACCCTCTCGTCGACATCTACCGGGGCTCCGCGCTGTTCACGACGTTGCGCGAGCCGTCCCTGCTCGGCGGGGCGTGCGGGCGCTGCGAGTTCAACACCGTGTGCGGGGGCTCCCGTTCACGCGCGTACGGGGCGACGGGACGGGTGCTCGCCGCCGACCCCTGGTGCGCGTACGAGCCCGGCAGCTTCCCGTACCAGGACGAGCTGCGACAGCTGCTCACAGAGTCGACGCCCCGTACGGAAGCGCCCCGTACGGAAGCACCCCGTACGGAAGCACCCCGTACGGAAGCGCCCCGCACGGAAGCAGCTCACACAGCGGCAGCTCACACAGCAGCGGCCCCCACAGAAAGAAGCACGGCATGACGCGTTCAGTGATCGTCGTCGGCGGCGGCATCAGCGGTCTGACCGCCGCCTGGCGGCTGCGCGACGACGCGGAAGTGACCGTCCTGGAGGGCGCCCCCCGCATCGGCGGCAAGCTGCGCACCGGCACCCTCGCGGGCGTCCCCGTCGACGAGGGCGCCGAGTCGCTGATGGCGCTGCGCCCCGAAGCCGTGCGCCTCGCCCAGGACGTGGGCCTCGGGGACGACCTGTGCGACCCGGCGCCGGCGCCCACCACCCTGTGGTCGAACGGCGCGCTGCGCCCGCTGCCGCCGGGCCACGTCATGGGCATCCCCACCGACCCCGCCGCGCTCGCGGGCACCGGGCTGCTGTCCGAGGAGGGCGTGGCCCGGCTGTGCCACGAGGAGACGCTGCCCGCCGAGCCGCGGACCGAGGACCTGTCCGTGGCCGAGTACCTCGGCGGGCGGCTCGGCCAGGAGGCCGTGGACAGGCTCGTGGAGCCGCTGCTCGGCGGCGTCTACGCGGGCCGCCCCGACCGGCTCTCGCTGCGGGCCGCGCTGCCGCGCATGGCGGCGGTCGCGGAACGGGGCGAGCCGCTCCTGGCGGCGCTGCGGCAGACGCGTACGCCTCAGGGATCCCCCCGAGCGGCACCGCAGGCCAGGCCCGTCCCCGTCCAGGGCCTGCGCGGCGGCACCGGACGCCTCCCCCTCGCCGTCGCCGAGGCGAGCGGCGCCCGCGTACTCACCGGCACGCGCGCGCGTGAGCTGCAGCGCACCCCCGCCGGACGGTGGCGGGTGATCGCCGTGACCGGCGACGGTCCGCTGATCCTGGAGGGGGACGCGGTGGTCCTCGCCGTACCCGCGTACGAGGCGGCGGAGCTGCTGCGCCCGCACGCGCCGCTGGTCGACGCCGACCTCGGGTCGATCCAGCACGCCAGCACCGCGGTGGTGACCCTGGCGTTCCCCCGTACGAAGACACCTCTCCACAAGGCACTCCCCCAGGGCAACGGCTTCCTGGTGCCCGCCGTCGAAGGGCGCACCCTGAAGGCCGCCACGTTCCTCACCAACAAGTGGCACTGGCAGAGCGAGGCCGCGCCCGATCTCTTCCTGCTGCGCACCTCGATCGGCCGGGTCGCCGAGGAGCATCTGCTCGCCGTCCCCGACCGCCATCTGATCCGCGCCTCGGTCCAGGAGCTGCACCACGCCGTGGGCTCCGTCGGCGAGCCCGTGGCCGCCCGCGTCACCCGATGGGAGCGGGGCCTTCCGCAGTACGGCGTCGGCCACACCGACCGCGTGGCACGCGTGCGTGAGGCCGTGGACGAACTGCCGGGGATCGCGCTGTGCGGCGCCGCGTACGAGGGGGTGGGCGTCGCCGCGTGCGTGGCGACGGGGACGGCCGCGGCCCGCCGGATCAGCGAGGGCTGAGGCCGGCCGGCTCACCCACACGGCCCGTGCCCCGAGCGCGCCGTCAGGACCCCCCGCAGGATGGGCACATGCCCAAAAAGTCCCAGTCGCGCGCCACGGCCGCGGCCGCCACCGCCGTCCTGCTCGCCTCCGCCCTCGCCGCGTGCGGCGGCAGCGACACCAAGGACACCGAAGACGCGGACCTGACGGCCCAGAAGCTGACGTGGGAGGACTGTCCGGCACCGTCCGCCGCCGAAGGAGGCGGCGGCGCCCCCTCCCCGCTGCCCGGCGGCGCCGAGTGGCAGTGCGCCTCCATGAAGGCGCCCCTGGACTGGTCGCGGCCGAAGGGCGACACGATCGACATCGCGCTGATCAAGGCGGCCGCGAGCGGCGACAAGGACAAGCGCATCGGCTCCCTCGTCTTCAACTTCGGCGGCCCCGGCGGCTCGGGCATCACCACGCTGCCCGCCTTCGGGGAGGACTACGCCAAGCTGCGCACCCGCTACGACCTGGTGAGCTTCGACCCGCGGGGCGTCGGCCGCAGCGCGGGCATCACGTGCGAGGACGACGAACAGCTGGACGAGTACTTCCAGCAGGACTCCACGCCCGACGACGACGCCGAGAAGACGAAGCTCGTCGACAACGTGAAGGCCTTCAACGGCGCCTGCGAGAAGAACTCCGGCACGACGCTGCCGCACGTCCGCACCACCGACGCGGCCCGCGACATGGACCTGATGCGCCAGGTCCTCGGCGACGACAAGCTGCACTACTTCGGCATCTCCTACGGCACCGAACTCGGCGGCGTCTACGCACACTTGTTCCCGAAGAAGGTGGGCCGGGCCGTCTTCGACGCGGTCGTCGACCCCACCCAGACCGCCGAACAGGGCTCCCTCGGCCAGGCCAAGGGCTTCCAGCGCGCGCTCGACAACTTCGCGAAGGACTGCACGTCCAAGGCGGAGGACTGCCCGGTCGGCGACACCGCGCAGGACGTCAAGGACCGGATCGCCAAGCTCCTGAAGGACCTGGACGAGAAGCCGATCACCGGCCTCCCGCCCCGGGAGCTGACCCAGACCGCCGCCACCAACGGCATCGCGCAGTCCCTGTACTCCAAGGACTTCTGGCCGTACCTCACCCAGGGCCTCGAAGAGGCCTACGACGGCGACGGCAAGATCCTGATGCTGCTCTCCGACTCGATGAACGGGCGCAGCGAGGACGGCGAGTACAGCAACGTCCAGGCCGCCAACGTCTCCATCAACTGCGCCGACGACAAGGCGCGTTACACCACGCAGTACGTCGAGGAGAAGCTCCCCGAGTTCCGCGAGGCGTCACCGCTGTTCGGCGACTACCTGGCGTGGGGCATGGTCGGCTGCACCGACTGGGCCGTCGAGGGCCAGGCCGACCACCCCGACGTCGGCGCCGAGGGCGCGCCGCCCATCCTCGTCATCGGCAACACCGGCGACCCGGCCACGCCGTACGAGGGCGCGCGCAAGATGGCACAGGCGCTCGGCAAGGGCGTCGGCGTCGAGCTGACGTACAAGGGCGAGGGGCACGGGGCGTACGACAGCAAGGACACGTGCGTGCGGCGGAACGTGGACGACTACCTGCTGGAGGGGACGGTCCCGAAGGCGGGGACGGTCTGCGGCTGACCACACCAAACCAGCCGAAATAACCCAAACTGCCAAACCCGCCCAAGTCGCTGTCAGTGGTCCCGCCTACTATGGCCTGACTGTCTTCCAAGGGGGGAAGCGTCTCCATGCAGCGTTTCGTACGGTCCGCGGCCCTGGCCGCCGCGGGAGTTCTGGTGGCGGGTCTCGCCACCGGTTGCGGCGGCTCGTCCGACGACGGCGGGGAGGACGGCAAGGGCGGCGGCAAGGACGGCGCGGGCAAGGGCCTGGCCTCCCAGAAGCTGGACTGGGGCCGCTGCAAGGCGTCCGAGGGGTCTCCCGCGCCGGGCGCCGACTGGCAGTGCTCGACGCTGAAGGTCCCGCTGGACCACGCGAAGCCGGACGGCGAGACCATCGGCGTCGCCCTGATCCGCGCCAGGAGCACCGGCAAGGGCGACCGCATCGGCTCCCTCGTCTTCAACTTCGGCGGCCCCGGCGGCTCGGGCGTCTCCGGGCTCCCCACCTTCGCCGACTCCTACGACAAGCTGCGCGAGCGGTACGACCTGGTGAGCTTCGACCCGCGCGGGGTCGCGGGCAGCGAAGGCGTGCGCTGCCGCGACGACAAGACGACACAGGCCGCCGAGCAGAAGGTCGACCTCACCCCGGACACCCCGGCCGAGGAGAAGGCGTACTTCAAGGACGCCGCGGACTTCGGCGCGGGCTGCGCGAAGGGCTCGAAGAAGCTCATCGGGCACATCTCGACGGTCGAGGCCGCCCGCGACCTGGACCTCCTGCGCCAGGTCCTCGGCGACGACAAGCTGCACTACTTCGGCGTCTCGTACGGCACCGAACTCGGCGGCACGTACGCCCACTTGTTCCCGGGGCGCGTCGGCCGCCTCATGTTCGACGCGGTCGTCGACCCGAGCGCGGACTCCATCGGCCACGCGGAGAACCAGGCGCGGGGCTTCCAGCGCGCCCTCGACAACTACTTCACGTCCCGCGGCCAGGACCCGAAGGCCGGCTCCGCGAAGATCGCGAAGCTCCTGAAGCGCCTGGACGCCGAGCCGATGCGCGCCTCGGGCGAGAGGAAGCTGACCGAGTCCCTCGCGAGCACGGGCATCCTGGTCACGCTCTACAGCAAGCAGTCCTGGCCGGTCCTGACGCGCGCCCTGGAGGACGCCGAGAAGGGCGACGGATCGTCGCTGCTCCAGCTCGCCGACGCCTACAACGAACGCGACCCCTCCGGGCACTACAGCACGCAGAGCCACGCGCAGCGGGCCATCTCCTGCCTGGACTCCAAGGGGCGGTCGACCCCGGAGGAGGCGAAGAAGCGCCTGGACCGCTTCCGTGAGATCTCGCCGGTCTTCGGCGGCTTCCTGGGCTGGGACACGGCCGGCTGGTGCTACGACTGGCCGGTGGCAGGACAGCACGACTCCCCCGAGGTGAGCGCGCCGGGCGCCGCCCCGATCCTCGTCGTCGGCAACACGGGCGACCCGGCCACGCCGTACGAGGGCGCCCGCAAGATGGCGGACGAGCTCGGCAAGGACGTCGGCATCCACGTGACCTGGAAGGGCGAGGGCCACGGGGCGTACGGCAACGGCAGCGCGTGTGTCGACGGCACGATCAACGACTACCTGCTCGACGGCAAGGTGCCGAAGGACGGCAAGGTCTGCTCGTCGTGAGGCAATCCAGCCCGTCCGGCGTTTGAGGACGAGCCCTCAAGGCGATGGGGCCCGCACCTTCAAAAGGTGCGGGCCCCGTATCCGTTCAGGCACTACGCCTAGTAGACCGGCTTGTCGGGCTCGATCTGGTTCACCCAGCCGATCACGCCGCCGCCCACGTGCACCGCGTCGGCGAACCCGGCGGACTTCAGCACCGCGAGGACCTCCGCACTGCGGACACCCGTCTTGCAGTGCAGGACGATCTTCTTGTCCTGCGGGAGGTCCTGGAGGGCGGTGCCCATGAGGAACTCGTTCTTCGGGATCAGCTTGGCGCCGGGGATCGAGACGATCTCGTACTCGTTGACCTCGCGGACGTCGATGATCTCGATGTTCTCGCCGTCGTCGATCCACTCCTTGAGCTGCTTGGGAGTGATCGTCGAACCGGCGGCCGCCTCCTGGGCCTCCTCGGAGACGACGCCGCAGAAGGCCTCGTAATCGATGAGTTCGGTGACGGTGGGGTTCTCACCGCAGACCGCGCAGTCGGGGTCCTTGCGGACCTTGACCTGGCGGTACTGCATCTCCAGGGCGTCGTAGATCATCAGGCGGCCGACCAGGGGCTCACCCGTGCCCGTGAGGACCTTGATCGCCTCGGTCACCTGGATGGAGCCGATCGACGCGCACAGCACACCGAGCACGCCGCCCTCGGCGCAGGAGGGGACCATGCCGGGCGGCGGGGGCTCCGGGTAGAGGCAGCGGTAGCACGGGCCGTGCTCGCTCCAGAAGACGGAGGCCTGGCCGTCGAAGCGGTAGATCGAGCCCCAGACGTACGGCTTGTTGAGGAGCACGCACGCGTCGTTGACCAGGTAGCGGGTCGCGAAGTTGTCCGTGCCGTCGACGATCAGGTCGTACTGGCTGAAGATGTCCATCACGTTGTCGGCCTCGAGCCGCTCTTCGTGCAGGATCACGTTCACGTACGGGTTGATGCCGAGGACCGAGTCCTTCGCGGACTCCGCCTTGGAGCGGCCGATGTCCGCCTGGCTGTGGATGATCTGGCGCTGCAGGTTGGACTCGTCGACCTCGTCGAACTCGACGATGCCGAGGGTGCCGACACCGGCCGCGGCCAGGTACATCAGCGCCGGTGACCCGAGGCCGCCGGCGCCCACACAGAGCACCTTGGCGTTCTTCAGCCGCTTCTGCCCGTCCATCCCGACATCCGGGATGATCAGGTGGCGGGAGTACCTGCGGACCTCGTCGACGGTGAGCTCAGATGCGGGCTCGACCAGGGGTGGCAGCGACACGGGGACTCCGTTGGTCGGTTCCTACGTACGGTTGTTCTTTCCGTAACACTGCCACGCCCTTCTTCATTCCGAGACACCTGTTCCGATACGCGAGACGATTTCGTCCCAGTAACCGGGCACGGACTCCCAGGGCTCGCCGTGACCGCCCCCGTCCACGCGGTCCGTGAAGTAGATCGTCGAGGCGCCCTGCCAGCGTGCGATGCGCAGCGCCTCCTCCAGGTGGCCGCGCGGCATGCCGTGCACGAAGTGGCAGAAACGCTCGGGCGGATAGTCGGCGGTCCACTCGGCCACCTGCGACCAGCGGTAGTCGCTCCAGGGGCCCGCGAAGGTCACCAACTGGTCCGCCGTTTCGGCATATCCGGGGTACGGGTGGGTGCCGTGACCCAGCACGATGTGTGCGTCGCCGATGAGCGCGCGCAGCGTCGTGACGGTCCTGCGCACCTCCGGGAGCGAGGCGCGCCCCGTCGGGCAGCGGTCCAGGGAGAAGCCGTCGACCTGGTACCAGTCGAGGTAGCGGTGCGCGTCCGAGACCAGCTCACCGAAGGAGCGTGCGCCGTACGTCATGTCGAGGTGGCCCAGCACACGGACGCCCGCGTTGCGCAGGCGGCCCGCCGCTTCCAGGCAGTGCGGGTCGGGCCGCTCCCCCGGGCCGTTCGCGACATTCAGGACAACCCACTTCAAAGGGGTTCCCGGGCGGGTGAGTTCGGACCATTCGGCGGGGGCGACGAGCGGGTGGGCGAAGCCCGGGATGCCGAAGCCGATGCGTACGTCGGTGCTCGCGACGCCCCTGGTGGTCCTGGTCAGATGCGGCATGCGGCCTCCATCCAGATATCGGCCAGTGACTCTTCGAGGTTGATGCGGGGCCGCCAGCCGAGGCGGTCGCGCGCGGTGCGCACGTCGGCCTGCTGCCAGCTGCCGCAGCCGTCCGGGTAGGGGTACGCGGCCGGGGCCCCGTGGTCTGATTCGGAGCGGGGGTGGCCGATGGATGGCCGCACGGGCACCTGGTCCAGTTCGTGCAGCGCGCCGCCGTACCCCGCGACGCGGGCCAGGACCGCGGCCGCGTCCCGCAGGCGTACGGCACGGCCCGCGCCGATGTTCACGATGCCCTGGGCCGCCGAGAGCGAGGCGGCGTGCACGGCGCGCGCCACATCGCGTACGTCGACGAAGTCCCGTTGCACGCCGAGTCCCCCGAGCTTGAGCTCGCCGTCACCGGCCTGCATCGCGCGCCGCATGGCCTCGGCGAGCCGGCCGAGCGGCGATCCCGCGGGCGTGCCGGGGCCCGCGGGCGAGAAGACCCGCAGCACGACGGCGTCGAGCCCGGAGCCGAGGACCAGCTCGGTGGCGGCCAGCTTGCTGACGCCGTAGGGCCCGCCGGGCCGCGGCACGGCGTCCTCGGCGGTCGAGGAACCCGGCTGGCTCGGCCCGTACTCGGCGCCGCAGCCCAGCTGCACGAGCCGTGCCCCGCAGCCGCTGCGGCGCAGTGCCTCGCAGATGGTGGCGACGGCGACGGTGTTGTGCCGGGTCAGCTCGCGGGCTCCGCCCCGCGTGGCGCCCGCGCAGTTGATGACGACGCCCGGGTGCACGGCGTCGAGGAAGCGGGTGAGCGCGCCGGGGCTGCCGCTGGCGAGGTCGAACCGCACGTCCGAGTCGTCGCCGCGGCCGAGCGCGGTGAGCTGCACCGCCGGGTCGGCGAGCAGCCGGTCGGCCACGAACCGGCCGAGGTATCCGTTGGCTCCGATCAGCAGCACCCTCATCGGGCGCCTCCCGGGGTGGCCGCTCGGAGGCGGAGTCGGCTGCGGGTGGTCATCTGGTTTTCTCCTTAGGGGTGTTGCCGTGGGTCACGGGATAAGGCCCGCGGTGTCGGCCCCGCGGGGGAGTGGTCTTGCCGGTCGGCGGACCCGCGGCTCACGGCGACTCGCCGGGTCCCGCGTGGGCCGAGGCCAGGGTCAGGGTCCTGGCCGCGTGGACCAGGAGGGTGAGCGCGGCGGCACCGCACGCGACGGCCGGTACGGCGCCGGGGCCCCAGGCCTCGACGGCCGCGGTGACAGGCGCGGCCAGCGCGTCGCAGCCGGGCAGGCGACCGGCGAACAGGAGGGCGAGCGCGGCGAGTTCGGCCGCTCCGGCGGCGCCGAGGAGCAGCACCGGGGACCGGGTGAAGCCGTACACGCCGAGCAGTCGGGCGAGCAGCAGCAGCGTGCCGAGCGCACCGGCTCCGACGAGCGCGGAGGCGCCGCCGCCCGGGGCGCCGAGGGCCGTGTCCACCACCACGAGCAAGGCGGTGAGCGCCACGAGGAAGAGGGTGACCACGCCGAGCAGCAACGGCCTTACGGAGGACGCGAATTCGTCGAGGCCGCGGCTGGCGCCGAGCCGCCCCTTGGCCCGTACGGCGAAGAGTCGGGCGCACCAGGTCGCGGGCGCGACGGCGAGGGCGAGCACGAGGACGGGGGCGACGGCCGGTTCCCAGAGGTCGCCGAGCCCGTCGGGGCCGCCCTCGACGACCCCCCTCAACAGGCCGTCGCCGAGCAGGGCGTACGCGAGGAGCCAGCAGACCCACGCGCGCGTGGCCGGCGTCGGGTGGGTGTGGGCGCGCAACGGGCCGTACCGCAGGGCGATCCGCAGGGCCACGGCCACGGCGAGTGTGCCGCCGAGCGCGACCGCGACGCGTGTGCCGCCGGTGGCGAGGGCGAGTCCCGCCACGACCGCCGCGCACACGACGCCGGGGAGCAGGGCGAACAGGGCCCATCCGGGGGGCACTTCGGGCAGATCCCGTACGCGTTCACCGCTCGCCCGGCGGGAGGCGGTGGCCCCTACGGCGTCGTCGCCGCGGGGCACGCGCGCGTACATCTCCTCGGCGAGGGCGAACACGTCCCGGTGGCGGAAGCGGGCGGCCGTCCGGTCGGTCACGCCGTGCGCTTCGAGCCCCGCCGCGATCTCCAACGGGTCGACGGCGCGCTCGCACAGTTCGCGGTGACGGTGCATCAGGGCCTTGACGGGGTCGGCGGCGCCGCGCCGCGCGGCCTTGCCCCGGTCGACGCGGGCCCGGGCCAGCCGCGCGCTGACGCCGCGGCTCAACCGCCCGGGGCCGACTTGGGCTTGACCCAGGCCTTGCTGACCTTGCCCCAGGCCGTCGTGGCCTTGCCCCAGGCCTTGCCCCAGGCACTCGTGGCCTCGGCTCAGACCTTGATCGCCTTGGCCCGGGCCCTCTTGGCCTCGGCCCAGGCCCTCTTGACCTTGGCCTGCGCCCTCACTCCCCCCCTGGTCGAGCCAGTTCCACCCGCTGTCCCCGTCATCCCCCTCACCCTCGCCCTCGCCCTCGCCCTCGACGCCCCGCGGCCCCGGAAGATCAGGCACCACCGCACCAGGCACCGCCACATCGGGCACCACCGCACCAGACACCGCCACATCACGCACCGCCACACCAGGCCCCGGCGTCAGCGCCGCCTCCGCCAGCAGTTCCTCCGAACGGGAGTCCCAGCCGGTGGCTCCCTCCGGAGTCCGCGGCGCGTCCACCGTTCGTACGACGTCCGCGGCCCCGACCACATCCACAGCCCCGACCAGATCCGCAGTCCCGACAACATCCGCAGTCCCGACCAGATCCTCAGTCCCGACGACGTCCACCGCGCCCTGCTGCCGTCTCATACCGCCGCCCCCTTCAACTCGTCCTGCTCATCGGCTTCTTGGGACACCGCCCAGCTGGGCACCCCGGGGGACGTCCCGCCGCCCTCCGACGCGCCGGACGCGGGTCCCACCGCGACCGCCCACCGCCCCGGCAGATACGCCTCCGCCGGATGCGCGAACGGCACCGGCTCGCCCGCCTCGTCCACCGCGTCCCTGCGCACCGGACAGTGCGAGACGATCTCCAGGTAAATGCCCCTAAACGCCTCGACGTTCTGCTCGACGGTGAAGAGTTCCAGGGCTCGCGCCCGCGCCGCCGCCCCCAGGCGCTCGGACCGCTCCGGGTCGCGCAGCAGCGCCACGCACGCCTCCGCGAGCGCCCGCGGATTGCGCGGCGGCACCACGAGCCCCGTGCCGCCGATGACCTCCACCACCGCGCCGACGTCCGTCGAGACGGTCGCCCTGCCGCAGAACATCGCCTCGACCAGGCTGATCGGAAAGCCCTCGACGACGCTGGAGAGCACCACCACGCCGCACGACGCGTACGCGTCCGCGAGGTCGGGCACCTCGGGCCCGCCGATCTCCTCGAAGGAGACGGGGTTGTCGCCGACGGCGTGGGCTCCCTCCGCCTCGTCGGGGAAGAGCTGCGCGGCCAGCGCCCTGCAGTGCGCGAGATACGCCGCGGCCTCCGGCCCTTCGGCGGGCGCCCCGACGATCCGCAGCCGCGCCTTCGGCTCCTCCTTGCGGATCTCCGCGAAGGCGTGGAGCAGCGAGACCAGGTCCTTGGCGGGCTCGATGCGGCCGACCCAGAGCAGCGTGTCGGAGTCGGTGGCGAAGGCGTCGTAACCCCCCTCGCCGATCTCCGAGAAGCGTCCCGACTCCATGCCGGGGTAGACCGTGCGCAGCTTGGCCCGGTCGGCGCCGCACCGCTCCTGCCAGCGCCTGGCGTGGGTGTTGCCGGGGGTGATGACCGCAGCCTTGTCGTACACCTCGGCGGCGAGGAGGCCGTGGAAGGAGGCGAGCAGCGCACGCGCCGGCGCACTCAGGTCCATGTCGCCCGCGGCGAGGTAGTGCGCCCGCAGCTGCACGCCGTACTCGGTCACGAGCAGCGGCACCCCGGCGAAGTGCCTGGCGAGCAGCCCGGGCAGCGCCGCGGGGCCGCCCGCGGTGGCGTGGCAGAGGTCGACCGCGCCGAGTTCGTCGTCCTCGTACCAGTCGAGGGAGAGCGGCCGCAGGGCCCGTTCCATGTGCGCCGCGGCGGCGAGCAGGTCGGGGACGCGAGCGCCACGGGCGGCCCGCAGCGCGCCGGGCGCACGGCAGGCGCGCTCCAGGGCGCGGACGGCGGACTCGGAGCGCAGCGCGCCGACCAGTCCGCCCTCGTCGCGGGCGAGTTCGGCGAGCCCGTAGAGCGCACTGCCGAAACGGTCCGCCACCGTGCCGTGAGCCGCCTCCGGATCAACGGTCGAGCCGCCGGAACCGGCGAAGTCGCCGCCCCGGCACACCACATCCGCCAGCTCCCCGAAGCACTCCGCGAACCGCCGCCGCGCCCGCCGTCCGCGCCCGCCGCGGGGCCCGGCTCCGCAGAGCGCCTCGTCGTCGACGGTCCACAGCGGCGCCGTGCGCACCCGGCCGACCTGGGGCGGCAGTTCGACCCAGCCCCGCGCCTCCTGCCGCGCGCTGCGGCTGAGGGCGTAGACGTCGAACTCGTGCTGCCCGAGCCCGCGCACGAGCCGGTCGCACCAGAGCCGGGCCTCACCGCTCACATACGGATAGCCACCCTCCGTAAGCAGTCCGACGCGCACGAGCGCACCCCCGATCTCCCGTTTGGGGAGCCGCCGTTGGACCGGCGGCTCGCAGCGGGACGAACGTAAGCGGTCATGCCGGTGGCGCGATGGACGGTTGTCCATCGCGCCACCAAAAGGGGTGAACGGTCGTAACTTTCCCGCGCCGGTAGCGTTCCGTCGCGCTATAGCGCCCCAGGAGCCCCTTTCGCATACGGAGAGTCAGGCTGCGGCCAGCTCCTTGCGGGCCTCCCGCCGCCGCGCCGCCGCCTCCGGGTCGAGCGCGGGCACCGCCGCGAGCAGCCGTCGCGTGTACGGGTCGCGCGGTGACCCATAGACCTCGTCGACGGTTCCGTACTCGACGACCCGCCCCTGCCGCATCACCGCGACCCGGTCGCTGACCTGGCGCACCACCGCGAGGTCGTGCGCGACGAAGACCAGCGCGAGCCCCAGCTCCCGCTGCAACTCGGCGAGCAGCGCCGTCACTTGGGCCTGGGTCGTCACGTCGAGCGCCGACACCGGTTCGTCGCAGACGATGAGCCGCGGATCGGCGGCGAGGGCCCGGGCGATGCCGACACGCTGGCGCTGGCCGCCGCTGAACTCGTGCGGATAGCGGTCGTAGTGCGCCGGTTCGAGTCCGACGCGCTCCAGGAGCTCGTGGACGCGCTCGCGTACGAAGGGGCCGCTCTCGCCCCGCGCGCGCAGCGGGTCGGCGATGGACTCGCCGACGGAGCGCCGCGGGTTGAGGGAGGCGACGGGGTCCTGGAACACCATCTGCACCCCGGGGACCACGCGACCGCCGGGCATCTCCACACCCCCGTGGCGGAGTTGCCCGGCGGTCGGCTCCAGGAGGCCCACGAGCATGCGCCCGAGCGTGGTCTTGCCGCTGCCGCTCTCGCCCACGACGCCGAGGGTCTCCCCGCAGCGGACGGTGAGCGAGACGTCGTCGACGGCGGCGACGGCGCGCTTGCCGCGGCCGAACTCCCGCCGCAGGCCGACGGCTTCGAGCACGACCTCGCCACCGCCCCCGCCGAGGCTCCCGCCCCCGCCGTCGCCCTCGCCGTCGCTCTCCCGCGCGCGGGAGGCGTCCCGCGGCGCGTCCACCCGCGGCACGGCCTTCAGCAGCTCCTGGGTGTACGCCTCCCGGGGCGCCCCGAGGACGTCCCGGACCGGGCCCCGCTCCACCGCGCGACCGCCCCGCATGACCAGGACGTCCTCGACGCTCTCCGCGGCGACTCCCACGTCGTGCGTGACCAGGAGCAGCCCCATGCCGCTCTCGTCCCGCAGCGTGTGCAGCAGGTCGAGGATCTGGGCCTGGACGGTGACGTCGAGCGCGGTGGTCGGCTCGTCGGCGATCAGCAGCGCGGGCTCGCAGGCCAACGCCATGGCGATGAGCGTGCGTTGGCGCATGCCGCCGCTGAACTCGTGCGGGCGTGAGCGGGAGCGACGCGCGGCGTCGGGGATGCCGACCCGGTCGAGCACCTCCGCGGCACGCGCGCGTGCCGCGCGCCGCGACGCCCCCGTGTGCACGCGGTACACCTCGGCGATCTGGTCGCCCACCGCGTAGTAGGGGTCGAGGGAGGACAGCGGGTCCTGGAAGACCATCGCGGCCTTCCCGCCCCGCAGCCGCCGCAGTTCGGCGTCGGACGCCTGTTGTACGTCGACGCCGTCGACCAGCACCGTCCCGTCGACGCGCGCGCCCGTGCCCCGGTGGAGCCCGAGCAGCGCGGAGGCCACGGTCGACTTGCCGGAGCCCGACTCGCCGACGAGGGCGAGCGCGCCGCCCGCCTCCAGCGTGAAGGAGAGCCCGTCGACGGCGCGCGCTCCGGAGCCGAACTCCACGGAGAGATCGGTGACTTGCACGAGACTCACGTCAGGACCACCCGTCGGTCGGCCACCGCGTACAGCACGTCCGCGACGGCATTGGCGAGCACCACGAAGAAGCCGGTGACCATGACCATCCCGACGACCACCGGCAGGTCGACGACCTTGACCGCGTGCACGAGCTCGCGCCCGATGCCGGGAAGCCCGAACAGCGTCTCGCTGAGCACGGCGCCCCCGAACATCGAACCGAAGTCGTTGGCGGTCAGCGCGATGACGGGCGCGACGGCGCCCCGCAGCGCGTGCTTCCCGATGATGGACCGCTCCCCCACGCCGTATGCGCGGAAGGTCCGCACATGGTCGTCGGCGAGCGTCTCCAGCATCGAGGAGCGGGTCAGGCGCGTGTACTTGGCGGCCTCGATCAGGGCCAGCGAGAGCCAGGGCAGGAGCAGGTTCCACGCCCACTGCGTCGGGTCGTCCGCGAAGTCGACGTACTGCGGGAAGGGCAGCCACTGCAACTGTCCGCAGACCACGATCATCAGCAGCAGGCCGATCACGAAGACCGGCGTGGCGGTGCCCACGAGCGTGACGGCGGTGAGCACGCGCTCGCTGAGCCTGCCGCGCCGCCAGGCGGAGAGCACGCCGGTGCCCACGCCGAGGATCAGCCACATGACCATCGCGCCGAGCGCCAGCGACGCCGTGACCGGCAGCTTCGCCATGATCAGCGCGGTGACCTGCTGGTCGCTCTGGTAGGAGATCCCGAGGCAGGGCGCGGCGCAGTGCTCGGTGCCCGTGCCGGTCGAGTAGTCCTGGCCGACGACGACGCCCTGCAGGAAGTCCCAGTACCGGACGTAGAGCGGGTCGTCGAGCCGCAACTGCTCGGCGACCTGCTGGACCTGGGCGGGCGAGCAGCGCGGGCCGCAGGTGATCTGGGCGACGTTGCCGGGCGCCGCGTAGAACACCACGTAAATGATCACGGAGATGGCGAGGAGCGTGACGACGGCGCCGACGAAGCGCCGCAGGAGGAAGCCGGTCATGCGCGGGCCTCCCGCTTGTGCCCCGTCCCGACCCTCAGCCGCGAGGCGGCCCGCGGATCGAGCGCCGTGCGCACGCCGTCACCGAGGACGGTGAGGGCGAACACGGTCACGAACAGCGCGCCCGCGGGCAGCAGCAGGTACTGCGGCGCCGCCTGGTACCAGACGTCCGCGGCCGTGAGCATCTGTCCCCACGAGGCGGTGGGCGGCTTCACGCCCACGCCGAGGAAGGACAGCGCGGCCTCGACCGTGATGTTCACGGGGACGAGCAGCGCGGCGTACGTGATGACGGGCGCGCCGAGCGCGGGCAGCAGCTCGCGCCGGGCGATCCGCAGGGTGCTCCAGCCGCTGAGCCGCGCGGCGGCGACGTGGTCGAGCTCCTTGAGCGTGACCGTCTGCGCACGCACGATCTTGGCCATGTTGCCCCAGGCGACGAGCCCGATGACCAGGGCGACGAGCGCAGGACGCGGGAAGGCGGCGGGCACGATCGCCATCAGCGCGAGCGCGAGGACCATCAGCGGCAGGGCCACGATGACGTCGGTGGCGCGGCTGAGCGCCTGGTCCACCCAGCGGTTGCCGAGCCCGGCCGCGATGCCGACCGCGACACCGATGAACACCTGCACGACGGTCGCGGCGAGCGCGACGCCGAGCGAGACCCGCGCCCCGTACACGAGGCGCGCGAAGAGATCGCGCCCGGTCTGCGGCTCGACGCCGAGCCAGTGCTCGCCGCTGATCCCGCCGAACGGGCCGACCGGCACGCCGCCGCGCGCCGAGTCGATGAGATCCGGGTGGTACGTGGTGGGGTCCTGCCCCTCGATGGCGGTGAGCAGCGGCGCCGCGAGCGCCACGAGGACGAGCAGCGCGACGACGCCCGCCGCGACGAGGGCGGCGCGCTGCTCGCGCAGCCGCTGCCAGAAGATCCTCACGGCTACTTCACCGCGACCTGGGAGACGTCGAGCACACCGGTCCAGTCACTGATGACGACGTTCTTGACGTCCTTGCCGTACAGGCGCTTGTAGACGGGGTGGAAGAGCGGCACGGTCAGCGCCTTCTCGCCGATCTTCTTGTCGAGGGCGCCCCAGCGCTCGGCGGCGGCCTTGAGGTCGGTCAGCTCGTTGATCTCGTCGATCTCGTCGTTGACGGACTTGTCGTCCAGGAAGCCGGAGTTGAAGTTGGCGCCGCCCTTCACGATCTGCCGCCCGTCGAAGATCGGGGCGAGGAAGGGGCCGCCGGAGGGCCAGTCGGCGCCCCAGTGACCGAGGAAGAGACCGGGCTCGTCCTTGGCGCTGTGCACCTTGTCCGAGTAGTCGTTCTCCTCCAGGCCCTGGAGCTTGACGGTGATACCGGCCTTCTTGAGCGCGTCCTGGACGGCGGTGGCGATCTCGGGGCTGGTCTCGAAGTCCTTGGCGTTGGAATGCGTGAGCGTGATGGTGAGCCCGTCCTTGTGACCGGCCTCCTTCAGCAGCTCCTTGGCCTTCTCCGGGTTGCCGGACCTGCCCGCGGGGAAGTGGTCGTACTCCGTGTGGCCGAAGGACTTCTGGTTCGGCAGGAAGGTGGTGGCGGGCTCGGCGAGCGCGGAGCCGCCGGCGGCGTTGATCACCGAGGAGCGGTCCACGGCGTACGAGATGGCCTGCCGCACCTTCGGGTCGTCGAAGGGCTTCACCTTCGGGTTGAAGGCGAGGTAATTCGTGTACCCGAAGTGCCCGGTGCCGACGTGCGAGGCCAGCTCCTTGTCGCCGGTGACCTTGGCGAGTTCGGCCGGGCCGAGGTTGGTGTCGGTGGTGACGGCGGCGGCGTCCGCGCCCTGGCCCGCGGAGAGCCGCTGGTTGATGACGGACGAGTCGAGCCCGGAGCGCACGTCGATGTGGTCCGGGTAGGCCTTGCGCTCCGCGTCGTTCTCGGCGGACCAGTGCGGGTTGCGCTCCAGGCGCAGCCGCTCGCCGTCGTTCTCGTTCTCGACGACCTTGTACGGGCCCGAGGAGACCGGGTGCTCCTCGTACTTGGTGCCCTTGTCCTTGGCCTTCGGCACGGGCGCGAACGACGTCTGTGTGGCCACGTAGTCGAAGTCGCCCACGGGCTTGTTCAGATGGAAGACGATCGTCCGCTCGTCCGGCGTCTCGACCGAGTCCAGGCCGCCCTTGCTCTTGTACGGCCCTTCGTAGTCGGCGCCCCCGATCAGCCAGTCCCTCAAGAAGGGTGCGCCACCGGACAGTTCGGCCGCGAAGGACCGCTCGATGCCGTACTTGATGTCGGCGGTCGTGATCGGCGAGCCGTCCTCGTACTTGAGCCCCTTCTTCAGGGTGTACGTCCACACGGTGGCGTTCTTGCTCGGCTTGCCCAGACCCGTGGCGAGGTCGGGGACGACCTCCGTGCCCTTGGCGCCGTCCTCGCGGTTGCGGGTGGTCAGCGTGCGGAAGACCAGGCTCGGCACGTTGCCGCCGCCGGAGGTGTAGAGCCGCGCGGGATCGAAGTCGGTCTGCGGGTCGCGGTTGAGGACGGTGAGCGTGCCGCCCTTGGCCGGCTTGCCGCCGTCACCGCTCCTGGCGTCGTTGTCCTTCGGGCCCGCGCAGGCGGCGGCGCCCGAGGCCAGGACCAGGCTGACGGATGCCGCTGCCACGCGGCGGGCTATGACGGACGATCGACGCATCGGAAAGAGACCTCTCGGGGTTCGGGTGAAAAAGGGAGCGACAGAGCTCACCCCGGGAAAGGCGTGGGAGAAAACGGCAGGAGGCTGCGGTAAGCAGCCAGGAGCCTGAGAAAAGCGACGCACTCGCCGGGGCGGGCGTCAGCAACAGTGGATGTCGGCCACGCAGAGCGCGGTCACGCCGAACAGCGCCAGCTCGATGGCGGCGCTCGTAGGGGCGTGACGGTTCGACATGCGGAGAAATATGAACGAACTTCCGACGGATGTCAAAGCGGCGTCCGCGGCGTCCGTCGGCGGTCCGCGGGCCGCCGTATCAACTCTTGGGGAAGACCCAGGGGTTGGCCTTGCACGTGATGCCGTCGTGATCGAGGAACTTGGTCTGCTGCTGCATGACGGGCGCGAGGTCCCCGTCCTTCTGGCAGTCCGTGTGGTTGAAGCCGAGCCGGTGCCCGACCTCGTGGTTGATCAACATCTGGCGGTAGGGGTGGATGGCGTTGCCGAACTCCTTCTCGACGGCATCGCCGTAGGTCTTCGCGCCCTGCGCCCACCGGTAGGCGTTGATCATCACGCGTTCCGTCGCCGCGGAATCGCAACTGACGTTGTCCTGGGTCGTGTCGAGACCGGATTTCGCACACCACACCGCGGTCGTTCCCGGACTCGCGAGCGTAATGACGAAATCGGGGTGGCCGGAGGATATCCGCTCGAAAGTGCGGGCGCCCCCGTGGGCCCAACTCCGGTCGTCGTTCAGGGTCTTCTGCACGGCATGCGCGAAGAGTTCACCGTCCAGACCGAGCCCCTTCTCCACGTCGACGCGATAGCGGAACTTCCGCCCCTTGCCCGGTGCCCTGTCGAATCCGGATATCGCCTCGAAGTCGCCGGACGCCTTGAGTTTGGCGTCCAGCGGGAATCTTCTGCCCATCTGGTGCTCGTACGTCACCGCGGCCGACTCCTGCTGGTCGGCGGGCGCCGGGCGGCGGTCCGAGCGCGACGCGGGGTCGTCGGTGTCGCGCGCGCCGCCGTCGGGGGCGGCCTTGGTCCCGGTGTCCGAGCCCTTCGGCCCGTCGGCGACCTGCCCGGCCACGACGACCGCGAGCACGGTGGTCACGGCGGCGGCCGCGATGCCGGTGAAGGCGCGTCCCTTGCCGCCCTTCTTGCCCTCGCCGTCGGCGTCGACCGGGGGCCGCCCGTCGCCGCCGTCGAAGAAGTCGCCGCTCCTGGCGTCGAGTTCGAGCTCGGCGGCGTCGTCCCAGTCGGTGACGGAGGCGTACGGATCGCCGGGTCCTGGCGGCGACTGCCCCTCGTCGGGGAAGGCCGCCATGTAGTCCTTGCGGGGCCCGGGAACGCGGGGCCCTTCACCGACGCGAGGGCCGCCGCCGGTACCGGCGACGTCACCCCAGCCACCGCCGGCCTCACGCTGCTCGGGGTGCCCGCCGCGGACGTGGGGAACGCCGCGGGGCGGGGCCGGGGGACGCGGCACGCCGTGCGCGGGTGTCCCGTGTGCGGGTGTCCCGTGTGCGGGTGTCCCGTGTGCGGGCGTCCCGTGTGCGGGCGTCCCGTGTGCGGGCGTCCCGTGTGCGGGTGTCCCGTGTGCGGGTGTCCCATGCGCAGGGACCCCCTGCACGGGCGTCCCGTGCGCAGGAGTCCCGTCCGCCTCTGAGGTGCGCCTGCGGCGGCCCGTGCCGGGTCCCGGCTGGGGGCCCACACCGTGCGAAAGCGGTATGCCCGAGGTGCTGGTGTTGTCAGTCGTGTCTGCCGGACCGCGACGGCTGTGACGTCCCACGCCCCGACTCAGCTCCCCGAACCCGCGCGCGAGGCGCTCACTTCGGAGGGGGCCGCCTCGGCGGCGCCCTCCTTGGTGGCACTCGACTCGCCCGTGTCGACGAGCAGTTCACGAAAGGCGGTGGCCACGGTCTCCGGGTACTCCATCATCGCCACGTGCCCCGCGTCCGGCAGCGTGAGGAGCCGCGACTCGCGGAACGCGGCGGCCGCCTTGCGCGCCATGCGGTACGAGACGAGCAGATCGCGCCCGCCGTAGACAAGGAGGGTCGGCGCGAGCACCCGCTCGGCCTGCCGCCACAGACCGTGCTGGCCGCCCAGCGTGTACGCGTTCACGATGCCGCGCGCCGAGCGGGCCATCGCGTCCCAGAAGTAAGGGAGCTGGAGCCTGCGCTCCATCTCCCGCACCGCGGCGCTGAATCCTTCCGGCGTCACCCGGCCCGGGTCGCCGTAACAGAGCCCCATGACGCCGCGCACCCGCTGCTCGGCCGTCCACTCCCTGGTGAGGCGTGTGAAGAGACCGGCGACGCCCGGCACCGCGAGCAGCCCGGTCGGCACCGCCGTGCGCTGCACCCGCAGCTCGGGCAGCGCGGGCGAGACCAGCGTCAACGTGCGCACGAGGTCGGGGCGGGCCGCCGCGACGCGTGTGGTGACGGCGCCGCCCAGCGAGTTCCCGAAGAGATGGACGGGCCCGCGGGCGCGGGCGTCGAGGTAGCGGATGACCGCGCGGGCGTGCCCGGTGACGGAGTAGTCGCCGTCGTCCGGCGGCGGGGAGTCCCCGAAGCCGGGCAGGTCGACGGCCTCGCAGTCGACGACGTCCGCAAGGAGCGGCATCAGCGCCGACCAGTTCTGCGAGGACCCGCCGAGCCCGTGCACGAACAGGGCGGGGGCGAGGCCGGCGCGCGTCGAGGGCCGGGACCGCACGTTCAACGTGAGTCCGGGCAGGCCGACCGAGTCGAGCCGCTCCCCCTCCGCGACCGCCACGGCACCCGGCTTGGGCGCGGCGGCGGTGGCCAGCAGGTTCGGCAGCTCGGTCGAAGACATGCGGCAATGTTACGAGACGATCACGCGGTAGTTCACGTGTTCGCCGTCACAGATCGCCCCGGGACCGCGTAGCGCCCCGTCCGGGTGTCTCCTACGCTCGAAGATGTTCGCGAAAACGCTCATGGAAAGCGATGGAAAGCGGGCCGAGAGGGCACTCGTGACCACCAGGGCCACCAGGTACCGCAAGGGAAGAGAGCCGCACATGACCGTCGACCCGACCGATCCCGACACCTTCGAGACGGAAGAGCCCGCGACCCAGACCGACGTCGAGTCCCCGGAGGCGGACGCCGCGGAGCAGCACACCGACCTCACGCCCCGCCGGGACGACTCCCTGAAGGACGCCGACCGGGACGCCGCCGACGAGGGCGACCTCGCCGAGCAGGCCCGCGTCGTCAGCATCGACGAGGACGACTACCGCTGAGAGGCGGCGAGAAAGCAGGGGCCCGGACCCGGGCCTGACCGTATTTGCCCTGCTACGCACCGCGGCGGAGCCCTTCTGCGGCGGTCCAGTCCGTGAAATTCTGCGCTCGCACCGCGCACATCACTGTTACCGAAAAGTACGATGGCGGCGCGGCGCACACCGCACATCGGACGATTTGGGAGGCGGCGTGACAGCCATCGAGCAGACAGAGGCGGCACGCCCGCGGGGCACACGCCTGCCGCGCCGTGCCCGAAGGAACCAGCTCCTCGGAGCGGCCCAGGAAGTGTTCGTCGCGCAGGGGTACCACGCGGCCGCGATGGACGACATCGCCGAGCGCGCCGGCGTCAGCAAGCCCGTGCTGTACCAGCACTTCCCGGGCAAGCTCGACCTCTACCTGGCCCTGCTCGACCAGCACTGCGAGTCCCTGCTGCAGTCGATCCGCAAGGCGCTGGCGTCCACCTCCGACAACAAGCTCCGCGTCGCCGCGACGATGGACGCCTACTTCGCGTACGTCGAGGACGAGGGCGGCGCCTTCCGCCTGGTCTTCGAGTCCGACCTGACCAACGAGCCCGCGGTCCGCGAGCGCGTGGAGCGCGTCACGCTCCAGTGCGCGGAGGCGATCTGCGAGGTCATCGCCGAGGACACCGGCCTGCCCAGGGACGAGGCGATGCTCCTCGCCGTGGGCCTCGGCGGGTACTCGCAGGTCGTCGCCCGGTACTGGCTCTCCAGCGGCAGCACGGTCCCGCGGGAGAAGGCGGTGCAGCTCCTCACGTCGCTCGCCTGGCGCGGCATCGCGGGCTTCCCGCTGCACGGCACGGAAGGGCACTGAGCCCTCGCGCTTTTGTTCCCGTCCGGTGTTCGCTACCGGCGTGCACGGCCGCGGTCTTTCCCGTCCCCTCACCGGGCTAATGTGTGCTGGGTACGGCGCGGACGGCCGCGCACAGACTGACCGTCGGAGGGACAAAGCCGTGGAGGTCAAGATCGGCGTGCAGCACGCGCCCCGCGAGATCGTGCTGGAGAGCGGCCAGAGCGCCGAGGAAGTCGAGCGCGCCGTGTCCGAGGCCCTGTCCGGCAAGGCACCGCTGCTGAGCCTGGTCGACGACCACGGCCGCAAGGTCCTGGTTCCGGCAGAGCGCCTCGCGTACGTGGAGCTGGGCGAGCCGACCGCGCGCAAGGTGGGCTTCAGCGCCCTGTAGGGCACTCTTGGTGGATCTTGATGGAACGGCCCGGCGGTCTCAACCGCCGGGCCGTTCCTGTGTGTTGTACGAGGTACGGCCGCGGTCGGCCGATCATGGAGGGTTGCGTTCCGACCGCCCGGGGTAGACCGGCTACGACCGATTTGCACCTGGCCGCGAAGGAGGGCACCACCGTGATTCTGGAAGCACTCGGCGCCACACTGCTCGGCCTCGCGGTGGCATGGGCCACCGCACACCGCCTGGGCCACCGCCTGCCCGCCCGCAGCCTGGTCCTGTCGACGGGCCCCGCGGGCGCCCTGATCGGCGCCTTCATCACCCACATGACTCTGGGCCCCGGCCACACCCCGGCCACCCTCGCAGGCGCGCTGGCGGTCTCAGTGGCCCTGCTGTCGCTCCTGATCCGCCCGACCCGAGGCAGGGTCCGCCACTCGGCAACGGCGTAGGAGCCGCCCCGCACGAGGCGCCCCGTCAGGGGCGCGGGGAACTGCGCGCTCAGCCCAGAACGACCCGCACCCGACAAGGCACCGTCACGAAGACGGTCTACGCCGCCAAGCCCAGCGCGGCCATCCGCTTCGTGTGCGCCTCGGTGATCCGCGAGAACATCCGCCCGACCTCGGCGAGGTCGAACCCGTCGGCCACGCCCCCGACCAGCATGGTCGACAGGGCGTCCCGGTCCGCGACCACCCGCTGCGACTGCGAGAGCGCCTCGCCCATCAGCCGCCTGGCCCACAGCGCGAGCCGCCCGCCCACGCGCGGGTCCGCCTCGATCGCGGCCCGCACCTTCTCCACGGCGAAGCTGGCGTGCCCCGTGTCGTCGAGGACGCCGAGCACGAGTTCGCGCGTATCGGCGTCGAGCCTGGCCGCCACCTCGCGGTAGAAGTCACTGGCGATCGAGTCGCCCACGTACGCCTTGACCAGGCCCTCCAGCCAGTCGGACGGCGCGGTCTGGCGGTGGAAGCCGTCCAGCGCGGCGACGAACGGCTCCATGGCCTCGGTCGGGTCCGCCCCGATCGCCGAGAGCCGGTCCCTGAGCTGCTCGAAGTGGTGGAACTCCGCCGACGCCATCTTCGCCAGCTCCGCCTTGTCACCGAGCGTGGGCGCCAGCTTCGCGTCCTCCGCGAGCCGCTCGAACGCCGCGAGCTCCCCGTAGGCGAGCGCCCCGAGGAGGTCCACGACCGCGGCGCGGTAGTGGGGCTCGGCGGAAGCTTTCGCCCAGTCCTGGGCGGCGACTCCGGTGGGCTCGGGGGCGGATTCAGCGGCAGTGTCAGGCGTCTCCATGAAGCGCACAATAGCCCGCCTGCCGTAAGGCGTAAGTCCCTGGTCAGTCACTGTGACGACGACCATGTGACCAATTCGCCGGACACGCATGCGAGATTCCGGGGTACAGTGGTAATGCGCCCGCCGAATATTCGACGGGCCGTACGAATGAGGATGCCCGGTCGGTGGCCCGATCGGCTCCGACCCGACAGCCCTCCAGGCGGTGCGCACAGGTGCGCACGGCATGAGGAGGGAACCTCAAGCGGTATGAGCGCTCGAGCGCCGGCAGTGGTCCCGCGCCCCCGGCCCGCCCCACAAGCGGCCGGCGGTACCGGCACGGTCACGACCCCCAGCGTTCGCCTCGCACCGCGTCTCACAGAAGAGGCACTGCCCTGACTACGACTTTCCGAGAGCTCGGGATCCTTTCCGAGACGGCCGAGGCCCTTGAGGCCGTCGGCATCATCAACCCCTTCCCCATCCAGGAGATGACGCTCCCCGTCGCCCTTTCCGGCACGGACGTCATCGGCCAGGCCAAGACCGGCACCGGCAAGACCCTCGGCTTCGGACTCCCGATCCTCGAGCGCGTCACCGTCCCCGCCGACGTCGAGGCGGGCCGCGCGCAGCCCGAGCAGCTGACCGAGGCGCCGCAGGCCCTCGTCGTCGTTCCCACGCGCGAGCTCTGCCAGCAGGTGACGAACGACCTCCTGACCGCCGGCAAGGCGCGCAACGTCCGCGTCCTCGCCATATACGGCGGCCGTGCGTACGAGCCGCAGGTCGAGGCCCTCAAGAAGGGCGTCGACGTGGTCGTCGGCACCCCGGGCCGACTGCTCGACCTCGCGGGCCAGCGCAAGCTCGACCTCAAGCACGTCAAGTGCCTGGTCCTCGACGAGGCCGACGAGATGCTCGACCTGGGCTTCCTGCCGGACGTCGAGCGGATCATCAACATGCTTCCGGCGAAGCGCCAGACGATGCTGTTCTCGGCGACCATGCCGGGCGCGGTCATCGGCCTCGCGCGCCGCTACATGTCGCAGCCGACGCACATCCGCGCCACCGCGCCGGACGACGAGGGCCAGACCGTCGCGAACACGAAGCAGTTCGTGTACCGCGCGCACAGCATGGACAAGCCCGAGATGGTCTCGCGCATCCTGCAGGCCGAGGGCCGCGGACTCGCGATGATCTTCTGCCGTACGAAGCGGACCGCCGCCGACATCGCCGAGCAGCTGGAGCGCCGGGGCTTCGCCTCGGGCGCCGTGCACGGCGACCTCGGCCAGGGCGCCCGCGAGCAGGCCCTGCGCGCGTTCCGCAACGGCAAGGTCGACGTGCTCGTCTGCACGGACGTCGCCGCGCGCGGCATCGACGTCGGCGGCGTCACGCACGTCATCAACTACCAGTCCCCCGAGGACGAGAAGACGTACCTGCACCGCATCGGCCGCACGGGCCGCGCGGGCGCGTCCGGTACGGCGATCACGCTGGTCGACTGGGACGACATCCCGCGCTGGCAGCTGATCAACAAGGCGCTGGACCTGGGCTTCAACGACCCGGTCGAGACGTACTCCAGCTCGCCGCACCTCTTCGAGGACCTGGACATCCCGGCGGGCACCAAGGGTGTCCTGCCGCGCGCCGAGCGGACCCGTGCGGGTCTGGGCGCGGAGGAGATCGAGGACCTCGGCGAGACCGGTGGCCGCGGCCGCGGTGGCCGCTCCGGCGGACGCGGGCAGGACCGCGACCGCTCGGGCCGCGCGGGTTCCGCACCCGCCGAGCGCGAGCGTGAGCGCCCCGCGCGTACGCCGCGCCGTCGCCGTCGTACGCGCGCCGGCAGCCCGCTGGACGCCGCCGCGACGAACGCCGTCACCTCGACCGAGGCCGCCGCTCCGGCTGCCCCGGAAGCCGAGGCCACCGCGGCTTCGGAGCCGCGCACCCCGCGCCGCCGCCGTCGCACCCGTGGCGGATCGGCGCCGGAGGCCCTGGCCACGGCCGAGGGCACGGTCGTCGAGACCGAGGCTCCCGCGCCGGCCACTGCTCCGGCTGCCGCTCCGGCCGCCGCTCCCGAGGCCGAGGCCCCGGCGGAGAAGCCGAAGCGCCGCACCCGCACCCGCAAGGCCGCAGAGAAGGTGGCCGAGGCCGCCGCTCCCGAGGTCACCGCGGTGGCGGAGCCCGAGGCCGAGGCCCCGGCCGCCAAGCCGCGCCGCCGCACCCGCAAGGCCGCGGAGGCCGCCGTCGCCACGGCCGAGGGCACCCCGGAGCCGACCGAGGCCCCCGAGAAGCCGAAGCGTCGTACGCGGAAGGCGGCGGAGACGGTGGCCGAGGCGGCCGTGCCCGAGGCCGACGCGGAGGCCGAGAAGCCCAAGCGTCGCACCCGCAAGACCGCTGCCGCCCCGGCGGACGCGACCGAGGTGGCGGAGCCGGAGAAGCCGAAGCGCCGTACCCGCAAGGCCGCCGAGACGGTGGCCGAGGCGGCCGTGCCGGAGGCGACGGAAGCCGAGAAGCCCAAGCGCCGTACCCGCAAGGCGGCGGAGACGGTGGCCGAGGCCGCCGTCCCCGAGGCCGACGCGGAGGCCGAGAAGCCCAAGCGCCGCACCCGCAAGACCGCGGCGAAGGCCGTCGAGACCACCGCGCCGGAGGCCGAGGAGGAGAAGCCGAAGCGCCGCACCCGCAAGGCTGCCGAGAAGGTGGCCGAGGCCGCCGTCCCCGAGGCCGACGCGGAGGCCGAGAAGCCCAAGCGCCGCACCCGCAAGACCGCGGCGAAGGCCGTCGAGACCGCCGAGGGCGGCATCCCGGCGCAGGCGACGGAGGAGCCCAAGCCCCGCCGTCGTACGCGCAAGGCCGCGACAGCCCCGGCGGACGCCCCCGAGGCCGAGACCCCGGCCCCGCGCCGCCGCACGCGCAAGAAGGCGGAGCCCGCGGAGACCCCGGAGAGCTGACCCTCCGGCCCACCCGGCCCCGTCGAAGGCCCGCCCCCACTCGGGGGCGGGCCTTCGCGCGTACAGGCCACCCGGTCCCGCCGCAAACGCCGCGCCCCCAGGCCGGAACGGCCCGAAGCCCCGCTCACACCACCGACCCACGCGAGACCGGCACAGCCGAAAGCCCTCCGCCCCTCACCGCCCCGCACAGCGGAACCGGCACACCTCACGCGCCCTCCCACCCGCCGCACGACCACCGCCCCACGGCAGACACCACCCCGCCCAGCTCAAGGCGCTCAGAAGACCCCCGCCGATCACCGCGCCGGGCAGCCGACCGGTTAGCCTCGGCTCATGAGCAGGCCGCCGACCTTCGTCCCGCCCCCGTGCGCCACCGCGCGCACCCTCCGCACCGCACGCGGCGACTTCGCCGTTCTCGACGCGGTCCCGGCCGAAGGCATCCGGCGCAGAGGAGACGTCCTCATGCTGCCCGGCTTCACCGGCAGCAAGGAGGACTTCATCGCCCTCCTGGAGCCGCTGACCCGCGCGGGCTACCGCGTCGTCTCCGTGGACGGCCGCGGCCAGTACGAGACCGCGGGCCCGGACCACGAATCGGCGTACGCCCAGGAGGAGTTGGCCCGCGACGTCCTCGCGCAGGCCGAAGCCCTGGCAGAAGCGGCAGAGGCGGCAGAAGCGCAGACCCCGCCCCGCCTGCACCTCCTCGGTCACTCCCTCGGCGGGCAGATCGCCCGTGCCGCCCTCCTGATCGACCCCCGCGCCTTCGCCACCCTCACCCTGATGTCCTCGGGGCCCGCCGCGATCGTCCCCACCCAGCAGGCCCGCGCCAAGATGCTGGCGGACGCGCTCGCCGTGCTGTCGATGGACGAGGTGTGGCAGGCGATGCAGGCCATGGAGCCGCCGCCCCCGCAGGAGGCCGAGACCGGCACGGGCGGCGACGACAGCGAGGCCCTGCGCGCCCGTTGGCTGCGGCACAGCGCGGCCCAGCTCATCGCCACCGGCAGGCAGCTGTCCACGGAGCCGGACCGCGTGGCCGAGCTCGCCGCGCTGCCGCTGCCCAAGCACGTCATCTCGGGTGAGAGCGACGACACCTGGCCCGTGCCGCAGATGGACGACATGGCGCTCCGCCTGGCGGCCCACCGCACGGTGATCCCGGGCGCCGGGCACTCCCCCAACACCGACCGGCCCAAGGAGACCGCGGCCGCCCTCATCGACTTCTGGGACCGCTCCTGACCCGGCGCCCGCCCCCGGCGGACGCTCAGTACTGCGCCTGCAAGTGGTCCCAGAACCCGTCCCGCAGCGCCCTGCGCAGATCGGACTGCCCCCGCAGCGAGTACTGCAGCAGCCGCTCCGCCTCCACGAGGAGTTCCTGGTCCACGGAGCCGGGCAGATAGGGGTGCCCCGGCAGCAGCCCCACCAGCGCCTCGCGCCCCTTCGCCGCGAGCCACTTCGCGGCGATCTGCGCGCCGACGAAGCGGACGTCCTCGCGGGAGGGGCGGTGCGTGGACGCGCCGGGCTCCAACGTCGTGACGGCGCGCCGGGTGACGTACGGCTTGAAGAACTCCAGGTCGAACGTGCGCTGGCTGTCGACCTCCCACAGCAGCGGCTCCGCCTGGTTGCGGCCCTCGGGCGCCTCGATGCCCCACAGGTGGACCCGCGCGCCGTACCCCTGCGCGGCCTCGACCGCGGAGACCAGGTCCTCGTCGCCGCCGATGAGCGCCGCGTCGCTGATGGCGCGGTGCCTGGCCAGTGACTCCAGGTCGCTGCGGATCAGCGAGTCGACGCCCTTCTGCTGGTTGTTGGCGTTGAGGTTGCCGAGCCTGACCTTGACGTCGGGCAGCTCCGCGATCGACTGCTGCTCGGTGGTGTGGATGCGCCGCCGCGCCCCGTCGTACCAGTACACGCGCAGCAGACGGCTGTCCGCGAAGATCGTGCGCGCCTTGTCGATGAGCGCCTCGATCAGCCCCTCGGCGTCGAGGTCGAAGGCGCGCCGGTCCTCGGTCCCGGCGGCGAGCCGGCCCGCGGCCGCGTAGAGATACCCGGCGTCGACGAAGATCGCGTGCGTGGACGGCGTCTTCGCCACCTCGGCGAGCATCCGCTCGAGCAGCCCGTTGGCACGCTCCAGCTGAGCACTGATGTCGGCGTCATTCATATGCGTCCCAGTCTCCCGCCGGTCACACAGCGAACACAACCGGTGTCGCTACTCAGGAGTAATTAGCTTCTCGAAAAATTTCCTTAGCGTAGGGAATGTTTGCTGGGAGCAACTCGTTGTACCCGTCAGGAACACAGCAGTTCTCCTTCAGGAGGATGACCAGACGAAGGGAGAAGCCCTATGCGCTTCGAAATCATGCGACTCGACGACGTCGACGGCGCGGCCGTGGACAGCACCGTCGTGGACGCCGCCTCCGTCAACCGGATCGTGCAGCAGGCCGCCGCGATCGGCCAGCGCATCTACATCCGCCCGGCCGAATCCTCGGCTTCGTAACGCAGACGTCGAAGGGCCCCCGTACGAGACCGTACGGGGGCCCTTCGTGCGTGCGGCCCGCGTGGGCCCCGCTCAGCCGCCCTTGATCACCTGGGTCACGCCGTTGATGATCTGCTGCACGGCGATCGCGGACAGCATCATGCCCGCGAGCCGCGTCACGAGCACCACGCCGCCGTCCTTGATGACCCGGATGATCAGCAGCGAATAGCGCATCACCAGCCACAGCACCACGTGCATCGCCACGATCGCCGACCAGACGGAGATCTGCGTGCCGACGCTGTCGGCGTCCTGGACGGCCAGGATGACCGAGACGATCGCGCCGGGCCCGGCCAGCAGCGGCATGCCGAGCGGCACGAGCGCGACGTTGACGTCCTTGGTCTGCTTCGGTTCGTCCGTCTTGCCGGTGAGCAGGTCGAGCGCGATGAGCAGCAGCAGGAGCCCGCCCGCGATCATCAGCGCGGGCACGGACACATGCAGGTAGTTGAGGATCTGATGGCCCACGAGACCGAAGACCGAGATGACGCCGAAGGCGACGCAGACGGCCTGGAAGGCCATCCGCTGCTGCACCTTGGCGGGGCGGCCCGCGGTGAGCCCGAGGAAGATCGGGGTGATCCCCGGGGGGTCCATGATCACAAATAGCGTGAGAAAGAGGGATCCGAAGACGGCGACGTCGAACACAGTGATGGCCTTGCAGAGAGTCGTACGAAGGAGCCGTGGCGGGCGGCTCCGGGCGCAGGGCACGGCTGCCACCGCCACGGACCAGTGGAGTGGTGAGGAAGGTGAAGTGCGGTACGGCCGGGGGCCGTTACGCGGCCGGGTTTCCGCCCGCCCCCGGCACGGGGAACGCCCCCGTCGCCCGGCGCGTGATCTCGCCGTAGATCTCGGGGTCGGTGGTGAACTCCCCGAGCACGCACGTCTTGCGACTGCCGTGGTAGTCGCTGGACCCGGTGGCGAGCAGGCCGAGGTCCGCCGCGAGTCCGCGCAGCCGGGCGCGGGTCTCGGGCGCGTGGTCCATGTGGTCGGCCTCGATGCCGTCGAGGCCCGCCGCGGCGAGCTCGGCTATCGCGGCCTCGGGCACGACCTGGCCGCGCTTGACGGCGGCGGGGTGCGCGAAGACGGTGACGCCGCCGGCCGCCTTGACCAGGCGGATGGCGTCGAAGGGGTCGAGCTCGTGCTTCTCGGCGTACGCACGGCCGCCGTCGGCGAGCCACTGGGGCGTGAAGGCGTCGGAGACGGTGGGCACGACGCCCAGTTCGACGAGGGCCTCGGCGATGTGCGGGCGGCCGACCGAGCCGTCGCCCGCGATGCGCGCGACCTGCTCCCAGGTCACCGGCACGCCCAGCTCCTGGAGCTTGCCGATCATCGTCTTGGCCCGCGGCACGCGGTCGTCGCGGACCAGCTCGCGCTCGCGGGCGAGCTCGGGCTCCTCGGGGTCGAAGAGGTACGCCAGCATGTGCAGGCCCACGCCGTCGAGGCGGCAGGAGAGCTCGGCACCGGTGACGAGGGTCAGCCCCGAGGGGAGCGCGGCGATCGCCTCCGCGTACCCGCGCGTGGTGTCGTGGTCGGTCAGCGCGACGACGTCGAGACCGGCAGCGGCGGCGGCAAGGACCAGCTCGGCCGGGGTGTCCGTGCCGTCGGAGGCGGTGGAGTGGGTGTGCAGATCGATGCGCACGCTGCGTACTCCAGGCTCTGACGGGGCGGCATAAGGGGACGGTCAAGGATAACGGGAATCGAACGCTCCCCCGGCCTCGCCGGACGAGGCGTCGCTCACGGAGGAGGCGAGCCCCGAAGAGGCGCGCCCCCGGTCACGGCGTCAGCAACCGCGGCGACAGCGCCCCGCACGGCAGCAGGTCCACCTCCGCCCCCGCGTCCCGCAGGTCCGTGAGCACCAGCTCGTCGTACATGAGGAGCCCCGACTGCTCCGGCCACGCGATGGCCCACAGCCACAGGCCGCGCGCCTCGCCCGCGAAGACCGCCCGGTCGTCCGGCGCCCCGGACACATGCCACATCGGAGTCGGCCGCCCGGCGGCGAGCACCTTGGCCTGCGGCGGCTTCTCCACGCTCATGCGGGGACCCGGGTCGGGCCCGTCGATGCCCGCGTACCGCGCGCCGAGGCCGACGCCCAGCTCCTCGGCGACGAGCACCAGCTCGCCGACGCCGCCGAGCGGCGCGGGCCCCGAGCAGGCCACCGCGGTCGCGCGCCCGCCGCTTCTGTCGTCGCCCGCGCAGGCCACGCCCGTGAACAGCCAGCCGACCGGCAGGGGCCACGGCATCCACACCGGAACATGCGCGCGGTGCACCACGACCTGGAGGGCCTCGACGCTGGGCGGGATCACGGGCTGCAGCGGGTGCACGGTGCCGTGCACGTCGCACTGCCAGGAGTCGGCAAAGAGACCGGGAGCCCTGACCCGGCCACCACACTTCGGGCAACTGGGTTCGCCCCTCATAGCGCCCAACGGTCCTCCCCGGTCGCCGCCCCGTCAAGGACGATCACCCGTCCGGTGGCCCTGTCACCAGGCAAAACTAGATGTAGCTTGCATCATTTAGCCTCTCTAACTTAATATGTGTATACATCAACGACCCCTGTGGAAGCAGTGAAGGAGCGGCTGTATGAACAGCAGCACAGGAGGCCCCTCCGAAGGGGACCCATTCGACGCGGGAGCGGGCAGCGTCCTGCGTCAGCCCAAGGCCGTGTGGGCCACGGCGGGCGCGTCCGTCGTCGCCTTCATGGGCATCGGACTCGTCGACCCGATCCTGCCCTCGATCGCCGAGGGCCTGGACGCGAGCGCCAGCCAGGTCTCCCTCCTCTTCACCTCGTACTTCCTGATCACCGCCGTCGCGATGCTGGTGACCGGGTTCGTCTCCAGCCGCGTCGGCGGCAAGAAGACGCTGCTTCTCGGACTCGCGCTCGTGGTCGTCTTCGCGGGACTCTCCGGGACCTCGGGATCGGTCGGTGAGCTCGTCGGGTTCCGGGCCGGCTGGGGGCTCGGCAACGCGCTCTTCGTGTCGACCGCCCTCGCCGTCATCGTCGGCGCCGCCGCCGGGGGCAGCGCGGCCGCCATCCTGCTCTACGAGTCGGCGCTCGGGCTCGGCATGGCCTGCGGGCCCCTGGTCGGCGCGCTGCTCGGCGACGCCAGCTGGCGTTACCCGTTCTTCGGCACCGCCGCGCTGATGGCGGTCGGCTTCCTGTGCATCACGGCGTTCCTCAAGGAGCAGCCGAGGCCCGCGAGGAAGACGTCCCTGCTCGACCCGATCAAGGCGCTCGGCCACGGCGGCCTCGCCTCCGCGGCGGCCTCCGCGTTCTTCTACAACTACACGTTCTTCACCGTCCTGGCCTTCACGCCGTTCGTGCTGAACATGACGCCGTACGCGTCGGGCGCGGTCTTCTTCGCCTGGGGTGTGCTGCTCGCCGTCTTCTCGGTGCTCGTCGCGCCGCGGCTGCAGGCGCGGTTCGGGTCGCTGAAGGTGCTCGGCGGCTCGCTGGTGCTGCTCGCCGTGGACGTACTGGTGCTCGGGTACGGCGACCACACCACGGCCGTCGTCTGCACGATCCTGTCCGGTGCCTTCATCGGCGTGAACAACACCGTCTACACCGAGCTCGCCCTCGGGGTCTCCGACGCGCCGCGCCCGGTGGCCAGCGCCGGCTACAACTTCGTGCGGTGGTTCGCCGCGGCCGCCGCGCCGTTCTTCGCGCCGAAGATCGAGGAGTGGAGCAACATCCACGTCCCGTTCGTGGTCGCGGCCGTCACGGCAGTGATCGGCGCGGGCGTGGTCTGGGTGCGCAGGGCCGCGCTCACCCACGAGGCAGAGGAGCTGGAGCCGAGGCACGCCACCGAGGACGGCGTCACGGTCTTCGCCAACTGAGCCGTCCGGTAAGGGACTTCAGTCCAGGGGCACGGACTTGCGCAGCGGATCGCGCAGGTCCGTGCCGCTGTTCAGCCAGCGCTCCTGCAGGGCCGCCGCGCCGTGCACACGCTTCCACGCCGCCTCGTTCGGCGTCATGGGGAGCAGGGGCAGGAAACGTACGGGATCCATGGACTCGTCCAGGTCGAGGTCCTCGACCAGGCCACCGGGCTCCGCGACCAGGACCGAGGTGAACGGCGCCCCGGGCCACAGGGGTTCGCCCACGTCGAGCGAGGCGCCCGGCGCCACGATCAGGCCCTCGACCTGCGGGGAGGCGGCGAGCACCGCGAGCGGGCGCAGCGCCTTGTCCGTGTCGGCGAGACCCCCTCGTACCGACAACACCAGTTCCGCGCGAGGGCCCTTGACCGGATCGGCGAGTGCGGCGGTCGGATCGGTCATCGGCTGGGCGGACATGCCGAGCGTGGCGTACCGCACGATGTCCCCGTCAGTGAACCGCAACACTTCGAAGCGGTCGGTGCCGAGGAAGGTCACCGCGGCGCGCGCGTCCGGTTCTCCCAGGCCAGTGCGGAGTCGGGCCTCTACCAGAGCAAGAACATCTCCCATGGCGCGAGCATAGAACCCGCATGGAACGGGTAAAGGGTGAGGTCGCTTCTTCAGTTCGGCTGATAGTCTTGGCCGCTGGTCGGGGCAGCACGCCAAGCGTCGCTTTCGAGCCCCTGACCGCGATACGTCCCCACGGGGGATGAGACGTCCCTCACGGGGGACCGGCCGGAGGAGGTGGGGCTGCAATGGATCGAAGTCGATCGTGCAGTACCACCCGCTCTTCCGGCCGCTGAGCCCGATTCCCTGGCTTCCCGCGTACGCGTACGACGGAAGAGCGCTTCATTTCCGCCTGATCTGACTGATCTGTATCAGCAGTGAAGTCGCCCCGCGACGGTGCGGTGCTCCCCGCTTTGTGGACGTGCAGAGGTCCCGCAGTCAGGACGTCCTCATTCCGGGCAGTGCCGAATCCTGTCGGCCGTCGGTGGCTTCACGCCCGCGAAGGAGCCTGCCCATGTCGATGATCCGTGACCTTCGTGCCGCCGTCCGTCCCTCGCTCCGCAAGGACGGCGCCCCCTACTCCTCATCCTCCTCCTCGTCGTACGACGCGACCCGCGACGCCGCGTCCGCCGTCGTCGACTGCGCCGTCTACCAGGACGGCCGCCGCGTCGAGTGCGCCGACGCCCTCACCCCGCACGAGGCGATGCTCGAGGTGCGCGGCAAGGGCGGCTTCGCCTGGATCGGCCTGCACGAGCCGACCGAGGCCGAATTCGCCGGTATCGCCGCCGAGTTCGGGCTGCACCCGCTCGCCGTCGAGGACGCGGTCCACGCCCACCAGCGGCCCAAGCTGGAGCGCTACGACGACACGCTCTTCACCGTCTTCAAGACCATTCACTACGTCGAGCACGCCGAACTCACCGCCACCAGCGAGGTCGTGGAGACCGGCGAGGTGATGTGCTTCACCGGGCGGGACTTCTTCATCACCGTGCGGCACGGCGGACACGGCTCGCTGCGCGCCCTGCGGCGCCGGCTCCAGGAGGACCCCGAGCTGCTCGCCAAGGGGCCCTCGGCCGTCCTGCACACCATCGCCGACCACGTCGTCGACGGCTATCTCGCGGTCGCCGACGCCATGCAGGACGACATCGACGACGTGGAGAGCGAGGTGTTCTCCGCACCGAGCAAGGGCAAGGGCTCCGCGCGCGGCGTCGACGCCGGGCGGATCTACCAGCTCAAGCGCGAGGTCCTGGAGTTCAAGCGGGCCGTCTCGCCGCTGCTGCGCCCGATGCTGCTGCTCAGCGAGCGGCCGATGCGCCTGGTCGACCCCGACATCCAGAAGTACTTCCGTGATGTGGCCGACCACCTCACGCGCGTCCAGGAACAGGTCGTCGGCTTCGACGAACTGCTCAACTCGATCCTGCAGGCCAACCTCGCGCAGGCCGCCGTCGCGCAGAACGAGGACATGCGCAAGATCACCTCGTGGGCGGCGATCATCGCCGTGCCGACCGCCGTCTGCGGGGTGTACGGCATGAACTTCGACCACATGCCCGAGCTGCACTGGCGGTTCGGCTACCCGATGGTGCTCGCCCTGATCGGCGGCGTCTGCTTCGCGATCCACCGGACCCTGAAGCGCAACGGCTGGCTCTGAGCGCCCCTCGCAGGGCCCGCGTCACTCGATAGGCTGCCGCCATGACTGCTGACCCGCTGCTCGGCCGCGCCCTCGTCGAGGAGGCCACCAAGAAGTCCGGCCTCATCTGGGTGCGGGGCGAGGACTCCCCCGCACGGGCGCTGTGGCACGTCTGGCACGAGGGCGCCGCCTGCCTCGTCGGCGACGGTCCCGGCGAGCAGCCGCTGCCGGGGCTCGTGGACGGAGGGCTCGCCGAGGTCACCGTGCGGAGCAAGGACAAGGGCGGGCGGGTGGTCGGCTGGACGGCGACCGTGAGCGAGCTCGCGCCGCGGTCAGAGGCGTGGGAGGCGGCTGTCGCGGAGCTCAAGGGGAAGCGGTTGAACGCGCCCGATGCCGAGCGGGTCACCTCGCGGTGGGCCGAGCAGTGTCGGGTCGTGCGGCTCGCTCCGCGGGAGGCGGTGACCGATCTTCCTGATGGGTCTTTGGCTGCCGCGCCGTTGCCGTCCGGTGCGACGACGCGTCAGCCGGTCCCTGCGGGGCTGCCTCGGTTGTTGTTCAAGGGCAAGAAGCGCCGTTGAGGTCCGGGCCGTCTTTCGGCTGCGGGTGATTCCTGGTTGCTCGCGCAGTTCCCCGCGCCCCTTCGGGGCACTTATGACGTCGGCAGCTGCTTGCCGTAGTCGACCATCTCGTCCTTGGCCGGCTCCTGGAGCGGGAAGTCCTTGTTCCAGTCCGTGAGTTTGAGCGTGCCCGCGTCGCCGCCGCGTTCCAGGCGCAGGGGGTAGGGCTTGCCGTCCAGGGAGACGTCCAGAGTGCCGCCCGCGCCGTCGTCGCCGGTGATCTTGATGGTGCGTACGGCGCCCGTCTTGCCGCGGTCTCCCTTGGCCAGCTCGCCGTGGAGGGTGAGCATGCCGTCCAGGAGTACGTCCTTGTCCGTGAAGCCGCTCAGCTGCTCGTAGGACGGGTCGCCCTGCGGGACCTTGACGTACTTGCCGTCCAGCTTGGCCGCGGCGGTCTCGTCCGCCTTCTTGGACTTGCCGTCGGCCTTGCCGTTGTCGTGCGTCCAGAACTCCGAGTCGGCCTTCAGATAGAGGTCCTCGCCGATGCGCAGGAGCCGGAAGGTCTGCCCCTTGGACGTGACCGAGCCGGTGCCGCCCTCGCCCTTGAGGCGCATGTCGAGGCTGTACGTGTGGTCCTTGCTCACCACCGTGCCGGAGAGCCGTACCGCCGAGGCCCCCTCGGCCGCCCTGCCCGCCTTGCTCTGGATCCTGGGCGCGGAGAGCTTGCCGACCCCGTTCGTGCCCGCGTCGGGATCCTCGCTGCTGCACCCCGTCAGACTCGTGGCCCCCGCGACCAGACCCGCGCACATCGCGCTCACGAACGCTGCCCTGCGGGCGCGGCTGGCCAGGGGAAGAGCGGTCACAGGTGGCGCTGCCTCTCGTGCGGACGACCTCTACGGCTTCGGCAGTACGGCAGCGTACCTGTGCCGACCGATGCGGACGGAGTCAGTCCGTCCGGACCCTCCGCCGGGGCGTATCCGACCGGGACGGGCTAGCCTGAAGCCCGTATTGCCGGATGAAACGTCATGAAACGAAACGGCGGGAATCGCCGAAGGTCTCGGGAGAAGGAGGCGCACGCATGGCGGCAGGCGCCCCCAGGGTCTTCGTCTCGCACCTCTCCGGCACCGCCGTCTTCGACCCGAACGGCGACCAGGTGGGCCGGGTGCGCGACCTGGTGGCGATGCTCAGGGTCGGCAAGCGCCCGCCCCGCCTCCTCGGCCTCGTCGTGGAGCTCGCGACCCGGCGGCGGATCTTCCTGCCGATGACGCGCGTCACCGGCATCGAGTCCGGCCAGGTCATCACCACCGGCGTGCTGAACGTGCGGCGCTTCGAGCAGCGGCCCACCGAGCGGCTCGTGCTCGGCGAGCTGCTCGACCGGCGGGTGCGGCTCGTCGAGACGGGCGAGGAGGTGACCGTCCTCGACGTGTCGGTCCAGCAGCTTCCCGCCCGCCGCGACTGGGAGATCGACCGGGTCTTCGTACGCAAGGGGAAAGGCGGAACGTTCCGCCGCAAGGGCGAGACGCTCACCGTCGACTGGTCGGCGGTCGACGGCTTCTCCCTGGAGGAGCACGGGCAGGGCGCCGAGAACCTCCTCGCCACCTTCGAGCAGCTGCGCCCCGCCGACCTCGCCAACGTCCTGCACCACCTGTCGCCGAAGCGCCGGGCCGAGGTCGCGGCCGCGCTCGACGACGACCGGCTCGCGGACGTCCTCGAGGAGCTCCCCGAGGACGACCAGATCGAGATCCTCGGCAAGCTCAAGGAGGAGCGCGCGGCCGACGTCCTGGAGGCCATGGACCCCGACGACGCCGCCGACCTCCTCGCCGAACTGCCCGAGGAGGACAAGGAGCGCCTGCTCACCCTGATGCAGCCGGACGACGCGGCCGACGTGCGGCGTCTGATGGCGTACGAGGAGCGCACGGCCGGCGGCATGATGACGACCGAGCCGATCGTGCTGCGGCCCGACGCCACCGTCGCCGACGCCCTCGCGCGGGTGCGCATGGAGGACCTCTCCCCCGCGCTCGCCGCGCAGGTGTACGTGTGCCGCCCGCCGGACGAGACGCCGACCGGCAAGTACCTGGGCACCGTGCACTTCCAGCGGCTGCTCCGCGATCCCCCGTACACGCTGGTCGGCTCGATCCTCGACGACGACCTGCAGCCGCTCGCGCCGGGCGCCACGCTGCCCGCCGTCGCCGGGTTCTTCGCGACGTACGACATGGTGGCGGCGCCCGTCGTCGACGAGGGCGGCTCGCTGCTCGGGGCGGTCACCGTGGACGACGTGCTCGACCACATGCTGCCCGACGACTGGCGCGAGACAGAGTTCCACCTGGAAGAGGGAGCAGGCCATGGCGGCGGCTGACCGTGAGCGCGAGAACCGCGCCGAGCCCAGGGCCCCCCGATTCCGCCTCGACCAGCCGCGCGTCCCGCGCACCAAGCTCCTGCCGGACTACGACCCGGAGGCCTTCGGGCGGCTCTCCGAGCGCATCGCGCGGTTCCTGGGCACGGGCAGGTTCATCGTCTGGATGACCGTCGTCATCATCCTGTGGGTGGTGTGGAACATCGCGGCGCCCGACCATCTGCGCTTCGACGAGTACCCGTTCATCTTCCTCACGCTGATGCTGTCGCTCCAGGCGTCGTACGCCGCTCCGCTGATCCTCCTCGCGCAGAACCGCCAGGACGACCGCGACCGGGTCAACCTCGAACAGGACCGCAAGCAGAACGAGCGGTCCATCGCGGACACCGAGTACCTCACGCGCGAGATCGCCTCGCTGCGCATGGGCCTCGGCGAGGTGGCGACCCGCGACTGGATCCGCTCCGAGCTCCAGGACCTGGTCAAGGAACTGGAGGAGCAGCGGATCGGGCACCACTCCGAGAACCGCGTGGTATTCCCGTCCGAGGGCTCGCGCGGAAGTGATGTAGGCGACCGCTGACGGCCCTTTCCTGGGCAGGGTTACCGCGCCGTACTATCGGTCGTATGGCTACGGAAGACGCGGTGCTTGAAGCACTGGCGACGGTGAACGACCCCGAGATCCAGCGACCCATCACCGAGTTGGGGATGGTCAAATCGGTGGACATCTCCGCTGATGGGGCGGTAGCGGTCACCGTGTACTTGACGGTCTCCGGGTGCCCGATGCGCGACACCATCACGAAGAACGTGACCGACGCGGTCGCCGCCCTCGACGGCGTCACGCGCGTCGACGTCACCCTGGACGTGATGAGCGACGACCAGCGCAAGGAACTGGCCGCCGCCCTGCGCGGCGGCACCGCCGAGCGCGAGGTCCCCTTCGCCAAGCCGGGCTCCCTGACCCGTGTCTACGCCGTCGCGTCCGGCAAGGGCGGCGTCGGCAAGTCCTCGGTGACGGTGAACCTCGCCGCCGCGATGGCGGCGGACGGCCTGAAGGTCGGCGTCGTCGACGCGGACATCTACGGCCACTCCGTGCCGCGCATGCTGGGCGCCGAGGGCAAGCCGACCCAGGTCGAGAACATGATCATGCCGCCGTCCGCGAACGGCGTGAAGGTCATCTCCATCGGCATGTTCACGCCCGGCAACGCGCCGGTGGTGTGGCGCGGCCCGATGCTGCACCGCGCGCTCCAGCAGTTCCTCGCGGACGTCTTCTGGGGCGACCTGGACGTCCTGCTCCTCGACCTGCCGCCGGGCACGGGCGACATCGCGATCTCGGTCGCGCAGCTCGTCCCGAACGCGGAGATCCTGGTCGTGACGACGCCTCAGCAGGCCGCGGCCGAGGTCGCCGAGCGTGCGGGCTCCATCGCCGTACAGACGCACCAGAAGATCGTGGGCGTCGTCGAGAACATGTCCGGGCTTCCCTGCCCGCACTGCGGCGAGATGGTCGACGTGTTCGGCACGGGCGGCGGCCAGAAGGTCGCCGAGGGCCTCACGAAGACGACGGGTGCGACGGTGCCGGTGCTCGGCTCCATCCCGATCGACGTCCGCCTGCGCGAGGGCGGCGACGAGGGCAAGCCGGTCGTCCTGACCGACCCGGACTCCCCGGCGGGCGCGGCCCTGCGCACGATCGCGGGCAAGCTGGGCGGCCGCCAGCGGGGCCTGTCGGGCATGTCGCTGGGGATCACCCCGCGCAACAAGTTCTGACCCGTTCTCCTGATCGCCCGCTGAGGAGCGCCCCGCAAGGGGCGCGGGGCCGTATCAATCTGCGGCTCCGCCGCGTGGGCGCGACCTCACGAGAGGAACGCCCCGCAAGGGGCGCGGGGAACTGCGCGACAAGCCACAACGGACCCGCACAGATCCACGCGCCCCCAGAGGAACCCCAGCTCCGCGGAGCGCTACGCGTACGCCCCGATGTCCTTGATCACCGAGAAGCCGAGACCGTACGCGCTCATGCCGCGCCCGTAGGCGCCGAGGTGCACGCCCTCCTTCGTGGAACCGGCGAGCACCCAGCCGAACTCGGACTCGCGGTAGTGGAACGGCGTCGGCACGCCGTCCACCGGCAGCGACAGGGTCGACCAGTCCGCGCCCTCCAGGTCGTCCGCGAGGACCCAGGCCGTCTCCGTCTGCTGGTCCAGCCAGTCGTCGCGCAGGGTGTGGTCCATCTGGCCGGGCCAGGTGAAGGAAAGCAGGCCGACGCCGGCGAGCCAGGCCGCCGAGGAGACCGAGGTGGCCTCCAGGACGCCCGTGCCGTCCGCGCTGCGCCGCACCGGGTTGGCCGCGACGGTCACCACGACCGCGAACCGCTCCTTGTCGCTGTTGCCGAGGGTGCCCTCGGCGCGGACGGACGGCTCGTCGCCGTGTCCGATCGAACCGTGCTCCACGGCACCGTCCGCCGCCGCGCCGACCTGCATCAGCCAGCGCTGTCCCGTGAAGGCCTCGTCGAGGCCGTACCAGGGGAAGGGCGCCAGCAGGTAGCCGTCGACCGTGCGCCGGGCGGAGGGCACCGCTTGTGCGGTGCCGTCCGCGGCCGACGCCTGCGCGCCCACCCGACTTGTCGTCTCCATGTACCCGGCCGCCTCCTCGCTCTCGTCGGTCCGGAGCGGCCCGCCCCCCTCGGGCGTCCTCACGCCGGACAACAAGGCAGGATAGCCACACCTGTTGGCGGCGACGGATCAGGCGATGCCTCAGGTGGCGTCCGCGTCGAACGGCGGACGGTCGCCGGCGTCGAGCTTCTTGGGCTCCGCGGACTGCTTCCGCATGTCGACGCGGGCCCCTCCGGAGGAGGCCGCGGCGGCCCCGGAACCGGAGTCGGAGGAGTCGCTGTCGCGGCCGTGCACGGCGTCCGCGACCTCGTTCATCTCCTTCTTCAGGTCGAAGCCGTTGCGGATTTCCTTGAGCCCCAGCTCGTCGTTGTCGAGCTGCTTTCGGATGAACTTCTTCGGGTTCAGGTCCTCGAACTCGAAGTCCTTGAACTCCGGGCCCAGCTCCTCCCGTATGTCCGCCTTCGCGCTGTCGGAGAACTCGCGGATCTTGCGGATCGTGCGGGAGACGTCCTGGATGACCTTCGGCAGCTTGTCGGGGCCGAAAATGAGCACGGCGAGGACGACCAGCGTCACTATCTCCAGTGCGCCAATGTCATTGAACACCTTGAGCTCCTTGCGATGTCCCCTTGCGATGTCCTCAGCCCGCAACAGGTCGTCGTCCGAGGTCTGGACCGTGACCACGGTACCCGGCGCTCATGTCTGTCCGGTAGCCGCTGCACGACAACCCGGAACAGACCTGGCCAGTCCTTTACTCAGCTCCCGTCGGCCGAGCCGAGCACCAGGGTCACCTCGCGGTCGCCGCCGTCACGCTCGACCGTCAGCTCCAGGCGGTCCTTCGGGCGGTGCGCGCGGACCTTGACGATCAGTTCGTCGCTGGAGTGCACGGGGCGGCCGTCCACCTCGGTGATGACGTCGCCCGGCTTGAGGCCCGCCTTGTCGCCGGGGCCGTTCTTGTTGACCGCGGGGCCGCCGTCCCTGCCCTTGTCCGCGATGCGTGCGCCGTCGCCGGTGAACTCCGTGTCGAGGGTGACGCCGATCACGGGGTGCGTCGCCTTGCCGAAGTTGATCAGCTCCTCGGCGACGCGCTTGCCCTGGTTGATGGGGATGGCGAAGCCGAGGCCGATGGAGCCCGCCTGGCCGCCGCCCTCCTCGGAGCCGTCGTCCGCGGAGCGTATGGCGCTGTTGATGCCGATCACCCGCGCCTTGGAGTCGACCAGCGGGCCGCCCGAGTTGCCGGGGTTGATCGGTGCGTCGGTCTGGAGGGCGTCCACGTACGAGATGTCGCTGCCGTCGCCCTTCTCGCCGCCCGCGGTGATGGGCCGCTCCTTGGCGCTGATGATCCCCGAGGTCACGGTGTTCGCGAGGTCGAAGGGGGCGCCGATGGCGACGACGGGGTCACCGACCTGCACGTTCTCGGAGTTGCCCAGGCGCAGGGGCTTCAGGCCGCGTACGCCGGAGACCTTGACGACCGCGAGGTCGTACCCCGAGTCGCGGCCGATGACCTCGGCCTTGGCGGTCTCGCCGCCGCTGAAGGTCACCGATATCTCGCCGCCGGTGCCCGCGGGCTCCACGACGTGGTTGTTGGTGAGGATGTGGCCCTTGCCGTCGAGGACGAAGCCGGTGCCCGTGCCCTGCGCGGAGTCGCCGCTGACGTGCAGCGTCACGACGCCGGGCAGGGCGGCCGCGGCGATGCCCGCCACGCTGCCCTTGGGGCGGTCGCTGGACTCGGCGCCCGCCTGCGGGAGTTCGATGTCGCCGGTGCCGTTGCGCTCCAGGTACGAGCCGAGGGCGCCGCCGAGGAGTCCGGACACCAGGGCGATCACGGCGACGCCGATCAGGATGATCCGCTTCCCCCGCCTGCGCCGCTTCTCCTCGGTCTCCGGAGGCAGGGAGCCGGTCTGCTGGAGGGGCGCGTTCCACGGGTCGTACGGCTGGCGGGGGGCCGCCTGCGGGGGCAGCGGCTGGGCGAGCGTCTGGGGCTGGGGCTGCGGCGGGGGCGCCTGGTGGTGGGACGCGCCGTTGTACGGGGGCGGCGTGGGGCCGGGGGCTCCGTGGAGCGTGCCGTGCGGGGGCGTGGCGCCGTGGTGCGGCTGCGGGGCCGGGGCGGGGGTGCCGTGGGCGGGCGTGCCGCTGTGGGCGGGGCCGGGGAGCGTGGTGCCGTGCGCCGGGGTCGCCGCGGGGTGCTGCACCGGGGGCGCGGGCGCCCAGGGGCCCGGCTCGCCGTAGGGCGGGGTGCCGTACGGATCCGGGTCGTGCAGGGGACGGGGACGATCCGCGGACGCGGCTCCTCCCGACCCGCTGCTCCCGGCACCTTGCGTCGCCCCCTGTACGGGGACGCCTCCGGCGGGGGTGCCGTGCGGGGCGCCGGCGGGCGGTGCTGCGGCCGACGCTCCAGCGGCGGGTGCTGCGGTGGTCGGCGCTGCGGAGTCGCCCGACGCTGCGGTGGCCGGTGCGGAGTCACCCGGCGTGCCGTACGAGGCGGGGGCAGCGGGGGCCGATGCTCCAGCGGTCGGCGCTCCGGTGGCTGGCGCCCCAGCGGCCGGTGCCCCAGCGGCCGGTGCCCCAGCGGCCGGTGCGGAGTCGCCCGGCGTGCCGTACGAGGCGGGGGCGGGAGCCGCGGGTGTCGCCTCGGTCTGGCCCGGCGCGGGTGCCGGCTCGGAGGGTGCGGCGGGCTGCTGATCGGTGGCGGCGCCCGGCGTCTCGTGCCGGGGGCGGCTCCACCACTTCGCCTTCGCGGGCTTCCCCTCGTCCATGTTCTCCCCACAACTGGCCCGCGGCGGACGCCGATTGGATGCTCAACCCCGCGCTCGCCGAAGTCCCCGGCGGGCGCGGCCCACCGAGGATTCAACCAGGTTCCCCCGCCGAAGCGCAGGGCAGCGTCGCCTCAGTGAATCTGCGACGAGCCCTGCAGCGGGCCCGCGCCCGGCGGTGCCGAGGCCGTGCCCACCGGATTCCTGCCGCCCGCCACCGCGGGGGGCTGCACCGGAGGCGCTTCGATGCCGGGTGGAGCGGCGGCGCGGTGGCCGGGCGACACCGGACGTATCAGCGGGGACATCACGGCGGCGCCCGCCAGCAGCGGTGCCGTCAGCTCGGAGACCGCATCGCGTGAGCGCGGCTGCGTGGGGGCGCCCGGCAGCAGCGGTCCCGTCACCTCGGTCGGCGCGACGGGCGCCGAGAGGACGCCGGGACGCTGACCCTGCACCGACAGCGGATTGCCGCCGCCGCGACGCCGCGCGGAGTCGGAGGTCGCGGCGGTGCCCGAGCCCTGGGTGCGCTGCGGCGTCACATTGCTGCCGGAGCCGCCCGCGCGGGAGTCGCTCGTGTCGACGGGGACGCCGGCCGTGACGCCGCCGAGCGCTATGGCGGCCAGCGACACCGCGCCCGCCGCCGCGAACGCGAAGCGGCGCCCTCGCCAGGAGGGACGCTCCGGCTCGGACTTGCCGACGTCATGGATGCGGAAGCCCCGCTGCTCGCTGGGGAGCACCGCGGCATGGGCGCCGGAGGGGACGTACCCCACGAAGGACTCGGTGCTCACGCCGAAGAGGCCGGTCCGCGGCAGTCCGGCGGAACCGGTTGCTCCGGTGGCGAACCCCTCTCCGTCCCCAGGCCCTCCGGGCGGCTCGATGCCGCCCCCTGGAAGACCTTGGAGGCGGGCGAGGAAGCTCTCGGACGGCGGCGGCGGGGCCGCCTGCGCGAAGACGCTCTTCAGGCGACGCTGGGCGTCCGCCTCGGTCTTGCACATCGGACACGTCGCCAGATGTGCGAGGACGCGCTCGCGCGCGTCATGTCCCAGCTCGCCGTCCACCAGGGCTGCGAGCCGGTCCCCCAGATGCTGCTCGGCCTCGGCCAGTTGCCGATCGGCAGGATTCGACCGTGATCCACTCACGCGGTCGCGCCCCCTCCTCCCAGCGCCACGGCTCCGGTGACCGCGAGCGAACGACGCTCCGCGCGGGCCTCGGGAGACCGGTGCTGGAGAGCCTTGCGCAGCTGCGAGCGGCCCCGGTGGATACGGCTGCGGACCGTACCGAGCTTGACGCCGAGGGTCGCGGCGATCTCCTCGTACGAAAGGCCCTCGATGTCGCAGAGGACCACGGCGGCCCGGAATTCGGGCGCGAGGGTGTCGAGCGCCTGCTGGACGTCCGCGTCGAAGTGCGTGTCGTTGAACACCTGCTGCGGCGACGGCTCACGGCTCGGCAGCCGCTCGGCGGCGTCGTCCCCGAGGGCGTCGAAGCGGATGCGCTGCTTGCGGCGCACCATGTCCAGGAAGAGGTTCGTGGTGATGCGGTGCAGCCAGCCCTCGAAGGTGCCGGGGGTGTACGTCGAAAGGGACCGGAAGACACGGACGAAGACCTCTTGGGTGAGGTCCTCGGCGTCGTGCTGATTGCCGGTCAGGCGGTACGCCAGGCGGTACACGCGGCCGCTGTGCGTGCTGACGATCTCCTCCCAGGTGGGCGGAGTCCACACCTGCGATTCCGCGTCAGCGGCAAAGGTCGCGGTCTGAGCGGAGTCGTTGGCACGGATGCGGTCAGCGGTGTCGGTCACGGATTTCGGCTCACCCGCCAACCTGAGAAAACGCCGGAGCGCTCCTCCCCGATCCGCGGACGCAGCCGCACCTCCCCTGTCGGCTCTGGTGGTGTCCAGTGGAGCCCCTACCATAACCACCTCGCCCGTTAGCTCCGGATAAGCGTTTTTACGTGAATTTGGTACGGGCTTCCGCGCAGGTGTCCTGTCCCTTCGACGCGCCCGCTTCCGGTCTTGATCCATCCGTTACCCCCGTTGCGCTCCCACCCCCTCATAACGCCCGGTCCCATCTGCGGGTTCCCGCCCCCAACGGATACAGTCACGGCCAGGCAACCACGGGGACAGGAGAGGGCCATTACCGGCAACCGGCAGACGAGCTGGGCGTTCGCCGACGCCTTTGTCGCCGAGGACGAGGCGCTGCGCTGGGCCCGGGACCGGGCCCGGGAGGCAGGGCTGCCCTCGGTGTCGCCCGGCACCGGCGCCGCGCTGCGCATGCTCGCCGCCACGGCTGACGCGAAAGCGGTGGCCGAAATCGGTACGGGCACCGGGGTGTCGGGGATCCATCTGCTGCACGGCATGCGGCCCGACGGCGTGCTCACCACGGTCGACCCCGAGCCGGACCGCCAGCAGTTCGCCCGCCAGGCCTTCCGCGCCGCCGGCTTCGCGGGCAACCGCGCGCGGTTCATCCCCGGTCGCGCCCTCGACGTCCTGCCCCGTCTCGCCGACGGCGGCTACGACCTCGTGTTCTGCGACGGCGACCGCATGGAGTCCCTCGAATATCTCGCTGAATCGTTGCGCCTGCTGCGGCCCGGCGGGCTCGTCTGCTTCGAGGGCGTCTTCGCGGACGGCAGGACCGTGGACTCCGGTCCGCAGCCGGTCGAGGTGCTGCACCTGCGGGATCTGCTGCGAACGGTGCGCGAGAGCCCGGATCTCGTGCCGTCGCTCCTGCCTGTGGGGGACGGGCTGCTCTGCGCCGTCAAGCGGTAGCGCGGCGCCCTGCGGCAGTCCCCCCTTGGCACCTCCCGCACCCCGCGCCCCTTCGGGGCCCGGGAAAACAGCACTGCCCCGGCTCGTCGTACGATGCCGGGGCAGTGGAAAAGTGTGGGCGCTTCCGCGTCAGCCGACGACCTTCTTCAGGGCGTCGCCGAGCGCGTCGGCCTCGTCCGGAGTCAGTTCGACGACAAGTCGTCCGCCGCCTTCGAGCGGAACGCGCATGACGATGCCCCGCCCCTCCTTGGTCACCTCGAGCGGGCCGTCGCCCGTCCGCGGCTTCATGGCCGCCATGCTCGTTCCCCTTCCTGAAACCAGCTCATCGCAGCCGACAACCCAGGTGTCACCGGCATCGAACACATTGCTTCCAGGCCATTATCCCGCATGGCAGGACCCGATGACCAACATCGGTCGGCATCGCTTGCGCAACGCGCGCCCGCAAAACCACTCAATTCGGCGATGTGGCTGCGATACTGCGCCGCCCCATACGCCCCACAGGCCCGGAATTCTTTGACGCAGGTCACATATCCGCCCTCGTGCCCGACCTCGATGATCTCCGTCATGCTGAGCTCCTACGTACTGGACCAGCGGAGGGGGCCACCATGGCCGACAGCGTGCTCTACGAGGTGAGCGACGGACTCGCGACGATCACGATCAACCGTCCCGAGGCGATGAACGCCATGAACACCGAGGCCAAGGTCGCCCTGCGGGAGGCCGCGCGGTCGGCCGCCGCGGACCCGGCCGTGCGCGCGGTGCTGCTCACCGCGAACGGGCGCGCCTTCTGCGTGGGCCAGGACCTCAAGGAGCACATCGGGCTGCTCGCCGCCGACCGCGAGGCGGGCACCGGGCAGACGATGAGCACGGTCAAGGAGCACTACAACCCCATCGTGCGGGCGCTCACGAGCATGCCGAAGCCGGTCGTGGCGGGCGTCAACGGCGTCGCGGCGGGGGCCGGCCTCGGCTTCGCGCTCGCCGCCGACTACCGCGTGGTGGCGGACACCGCCAAGTTCAACACCTCCTTCGCCGGGGTCGCCCTGACCGCCGACTCCGGCGTCTCCTGGACGCTGCCGCGCGTGATCGGCCCCGGCCGGGCCGCCGATCTGCTGCTCTTCCCGCGCAACATCGACGCGCAGGAGGCGTACGACCTGGGGATCGCCAACAGGATCGTGCCCGCGGCGGACCTCGCCGCGGAGGCCGCGCAGGTGGCCCGTGCCCTGGCCGAGGGGCCGACCCTCGCCTACGCGGCGCTCAAGGAGTCCCTCGCCTACGCGGCGGGCCACTCCCTGGACGAGGCGCTGGACAAGGAGGACGAGCTGCAGGGCAAGGCGGGCGCGTCCGAGGACCACACCATCGCCGTGCAGGCCTTCATCGCCAAGGAGAAGCCGAAGTACCTCGGCCGTTAGGCGGCGCGCGACGCCTCGCGGGCCACGCAGTCCGCGAGGTGGTCGTCGACCAGGCCGCAGGCCTGCATCAAGGCGTACGCCGTGGTGGGGCCGACGAAGCGGATGCCGCGCTTCTTGAGCTCCTTGGACAGGGCCGTGGACTCGTCGGTGATCGCGGGGACGTCGGCGAGGGTCCTCGGGACCTTGCGGGTCGCGGGGTCCGGAGCGAACGACCAGATCAGCGAGTCCAGTTCGCCCTCGGACCAGTCGGCGAGCACGCGCGCGTTGGCGAGGGTCGCGTCGATCTTGGCGCGGTTGCGGATGATGCCGGGGTCGGCGAGGAGGCGCTCGCGGTCCTCGTCGGTGAAGCGGGCGACCGAGGCGATCTCGAAGTCGGCGAAGGCGGCACGGAAGCCCTCGCGGCGGCGCAGGATCGTGATCCAGGAGAGGCCGGACTGGAAGGCCTCCAGGCAGAGCCTCTCGTACAGCGCGTCGTCGCCGTGGACCGGGCGGCCCCACTCCTCGTCGTGGTACGCCACGTAGTCCTCGGTGGACAGGCCCCACGGGCAGCGCAGGGCGCCGTCCGGGCCCGGGACCGCGCCGTTCTCGGTGCTCACTGGTCGTCGCCCTTCTTGTCCTCGGGAGCCTTGCGTGGTTCGTACCCCTCGAAGAGGGCGGGGCCCGCGACCGCCGTGGCCTGGGCGCCGGCCAGGGCCGCCTCCAGCTCGGCGATGCGGGAGTCCCGCTCGGCCAGCTCGGCGCCGAGTCGGCCGAGCACGTCGTCCACGTCCGCCATGCGGTAGCCGCGCAGGGTCATCGGGAAGCGGACCTCCTCGACGTCGGCGCGGCGCAGCGGGCGGTCCGGGGGCAGGGGGTCGGTGAACTGCTCGGGCGCGGCGTCGGGCAGGGCTCCGCTCTCGCCGCCGCCGACGACGGCGAGGGTCACCGCGCCGACCACCACGACGAGGGCGATGACCAGGAACAAGAACAAGACCATCTTCAGGCCCCCACGCTCGACTGCCCGTGCTCAAACTGTCAGGGTCCGATCGTGCCATGCGGCACCGACAGTTAAGGTCGCAGGCGGCCGAACCGCGACAAGGACCCAGGAGGGCCACAGGGGATGCTCAGGCTTGGCAGGCGCGAGTTCGACGTGCACGAACCGGTGATCATGGCGATCGTCAACCGGACCCCGGACTCGTTCTACGACCAGGGCGCCACGTTCCGCGACGAGCCCGCGCTCGCCCGCGTGGAGCAGGCGGTCGCCGAGGGCGCCGCCATCATCGACATCGGCGGGGTCAAGGCGGGCCCCGGCGAGGAGGTGACCGCGCGGGAGGAGGCGCGGCGCACGGTCGGCTTCGTCGCGGAGGTGCGCAAGCGGTTCCCGGACGTGGTGATCAGCGTCGACACCTGGCGGCACGACGTGGGCGAGGCGGTGTGCGAGGCGGGCGCCGACCTTCTCAACGACGCCTGGGGCGGCGTCGACCCGAAGCTCGCGGAGGTCGCGGCGCGGTACAAGGTGGGCCTGGTGTGCACGCACGCGGGTGGTGCCGAGCCGCGGACGAGGCCGCACCGCGTCACGTACGAGGACGTGATGACCGACATCCTGCGCGTGACGGTCGGCCTGGCCGAGCGCGCGGTCGAGCTCGGCGTCCCCCGGGAGTCCGTGATGATCGACCCGGGGCACGACTTCGGCAAGAACACCCGGCACAGCCTGGAGGCCACCCGCAGGCTCGGCGAGATGGTGGACACGGGCTGGCCGGTCCTGGTCTCCCTGTCCAACAAGGACTTCGTCGGCGAGACCCTGGACAAGCCGGTCAAGGAGCGAGTGATCGGCACCCTGGCGACGACGGCGGTCTCGGCGTGGCTGGGCGCGCAGGTCTACCGGGTCCACGAGGTCGCGGAAACAAGGCAGGTCCTGGACATGGTGGCGACCATCGCGGGCCACCGGGTGCCCGCCGTGGCCCGGCGCGGACTGGCCTGAGCGCTCCGCGACCCACCACGGCCGGACGGAGTCCGGCACAGCCGCACGAAGCCCGCGAGGCGCCCCGGCGCCGAACGGCGCGAGCGCGGCACGAAAGAACGGTCGAGGCAGGTCCTGGACATGGTGGCGACCATCGCGGGCCACCGGGTGCCCGCCGTGGCCCGGCGCGGACTGGCCTGAGCGGGGCGTGTTCCCGCGGGCGCGGGTGGGCCCCGGCGGTCGTCCGCCGGGGCCCACCCGAACTCCCCTTCGGGGAGTTCTACTTGCCGACTTCCTTCGTCACCAGGGAGATCGCCTCGTCCACGTCGTCCGTGACGTGGAACAGGAGCAGGTCGGCCTCCGAGGCCTTGCCCTGGGCGATGACCGTGTTCTTCAGCCAGTCGATCAGGCCGCCCCAGTACTCCGAGCCGAAGAGGACGATCGGGAAGCGGGTGACCTTGCGGGTCTGGACGAGGGTGAGCGCCTCGAAGAGTTCGTCCAGGGTGCCGAGGCCGCCGGGCAGGACCACGAAGCCCTGCGCGTACTTCACGAACATCGTCTTGCGGACGAAGAAGTAGCGGAAGTTCACGCCGATGTCGACGTAGGGGTTCAGGCCCTGCTCGAAGGGCAGCTCGATGCCGAGGCCGACCGAGGTGCCCTTCGCCTCGACGGCGCCCTGGTTGGCGGCCTGCATCGCGCCGGGCCCGCCGCCCGTGATCACCGCGAAGCCGGCCTCCACGAGCGCCTTGCCGATCGCGACCCCGGCCTCGTACTCCGGCGCGTCCTCGGGGGTGCGCGCCGAGCCGAACACGCTGATCGCGGGCGGGAGTTCGGCGAGCGTGCCGAACCCCTCGATGAACTCGGACTGGATGCGCAGGACCCTCCAGGGGTCGGTGTGCACCCACTCGGAGGGTCCGTCGGAGTCGAGGAGACGCTGGTCGGTGGTGCCGGGCTGGACCTGGTCGCGCCGCCGCAGCACCGGACCGAGCCGCTGCTCCTCCGGACGCTTCCCGGCGGTGACCTCATCGGGGTTGCTCATCGTCTGCTCCCTCCATGCGTACGTGACTCACAGCGTAGGTCTACGCGGGTTACCACAGAGGGACCTCGGAGTGTCAGGAGGTGAGCCAGGCCCGCAGCGTCTCCTCCGCCTCGGGGATCCGCGCCGCCTCGACACGCTCGTCGACCTTGTGCGCGAGCAGCGGGTTGCCGGGGCTGAAGTTGACCGCGGGCACCCCGAGCGCGCTGAAGCGGGAGACGTCCGTCCAGCCGAACTTGGCGCGGGGCTCGCCGCCGACGGCCGCCACGAAGGCCGCGGCCGCCGGGTGGGTGAGGCCGGGGCGGGCCGGGCCCGTGTGGTCGTCCACGATGAACTCGTCGACGCCGCAGTCCGCGAAGTAGTCGCGTACGAAGGCGAGGGCCTCCTCCTCGCTGCGGTCGGGCGCGTAGCGGAAGTTGACGACGACGGTGCACTCGTCGGGGATGACGTTGGTGGCGACGCCGCCCTCGATACGGACGGCGTTGAGGCCCTCGTGGAACTGGAGGCCCTCGACCACCGGCTTGCGCGGCTCGTACGCGGCGAGCTTGGCCAGGATCGGGGCGGCCGCGTGGATCGCGTTGGAGCCCATCCACGCGCGCGCGGAGTGCGCCCGCACGCCCTTGGTCTTCAGGTGGACCCGCAGCGTGCCCTGGCAGCCGCCCTCGACGAGGCCGTCGGTCGGCTCCAGGAGGATCGCGAAGTCGCCCGCGAGCCAGTCGGGGTGGGCCTCGGCGACGTGCCCGAGGCCGTTGAGGTGCGCGGCCACTTCTTCGTTGTCGTAGAAGACGAAGGTGAGGTCGCGGTTGGGCTCGGTCACCGTCTGCGCGATGCGCAGCTGGACGGCGACGCCCGACTTCATGTCGCAGGTGCCGCAGCCCCACAGGATGCCGTCCTCGTCGAGGCGGGAGGGCACGTTGTCCGCGATCGGCACCGTGTCGATGTGTCCGGCGAGGACGACCCGCTCGGCGCGGCCCAGGTTCGTGCGCGCCACCACGTTGTTGCCGTGCCGGTCGACCGTGAGGTGCGGCAGGGCGCGCAGGGCCGCCTCGACGGCGTCGGCGAGCGCCTTCTCCTCGCCGCTCGGGGACGGGAAGTCGACCAGCCGCGCGGTCAGCTCCGCGGCGTCGAGCGTGAGGTCAAGCGGTGTGTGAGGCATGCCGACGACCCTAACGCCAGACGCCGCGCCGGGCTGTCAGTGGACTCCAGTACCTTGGACGCGTGCCTGAGCCCCCCACCCTCCTCCGGCGCGGCCGTCTCCTCCGTATCGGGGCCGCGGTCGCCGTGCTGCTCGCCGTCGCGGGCTATGTGGCGGTCCAGTACGTGTACGGGGGCAAGCCCGCCCCCCGCTGCACGGTCGTCTCGGGCGACGGCGACGGCGCCCGTTACGAGTTCACGGCCGAACAGGCGGAGAACGCCGCGACGGTCGCCGCGGTCGGCACCTCGCGCGGCATGCCCGAGCGCGCGGTGACCATCGCGCTCGCCACCGCTCTCCAGGAGTCGGGCCTGCGCAACATCAGGCACGGCGACCGGGATTCGCTCGGCCTCTTCCAGCAGCGGCCCTCGCAGGGCTGGGGCGACGAGCGGCAGATCATGGACCCGGCGTACTCGGCGGGCCGTTTCTACGAGCACCTGGCCGAGGTGCCCGGCTATTCGCGGCTGCCGCTGACCGTCGCCGCGCAGCGCGTGCAGCGCAGCGGCTTCCCGCAGGCCTACGCCAAGCACGAGCCGGACGCCGCGCTGCTCGCCGCCGCGCTCACCGGCCGCTCCCCCGCCACCTTCAGCTGCGAGGGCCGACCCGGCACCGACCCCGGCGGCCCGGCGAAGGTCCGGGCCGCGCTCGTCCGCGACTTCGGCCGCGAGGTGCGCCCCGACGCCGCCCGCGGACGCGCGGTGACGGTCCCCGTGCCCGCCCCGATGGCCGAGGGGAAGCCTCCGCAGCGCGGCTGGGAGCTGGCGCACTGGGCCGTGGCGCAGTCCTCGGCCCTGCACATCGAGCGGGTCGCGTACGGCGGCCGCGAATGGCGGGCCGACGGTTCGGGCAAGTGGCGGGATGCGAAGTCGAACGGGGCCGCGGGGCCCGACGGGAGCACCGACGAGGTCCGAATCGTCACTGGGCAGTAGTGCGGCGGATCACTCGATAGGGGCACGGAGATCGCGTCGGCTCGACGCCCCGCGGGGCTTTCCCGCACCCCTCCCCCGCAACCCTCAAATCCCTTGAGAGCAAAGGGGATTAAGGATTCCGCGGGCATTCGACGCGGGGGCCGTTTGCCCGTTTTTATCCGCAGCCGATAATGCGACGCATTGCCAACTCTTTACGTTGGCCCACCGCAACCTTCGCGGGCTTCGAGCGGTAGTCACTGCGTCCGATCGCCGGAACCCATCCGGTGGGACGCCGGAGCCGATCCGGCCGGACACACCAACGTTCTCTCCCGTCTGAAGGAGCATCATGTCCCTCCCCCTGACCCGCCGGATCGCCCGTGCCGCGCTGCTCAGCGCAGCGGGTGCAGCTTCCGTGGTCGGTGCGGCCGGCTCCGCGAGCGCCGTTGACCTTCCGGCCGCCCCCGACCTGGGCGGCCTGACCGCCCTGGACGGAGCGGGCCTCGGCAACACCGTCGACGGTGCGGCTCAGAACGTCAGCGGCCTCGCGGGCGACGCGGGCAGCAAGGCCGTGAAGAAGGCCGTCCCGACCGCGGGCAAGGCCGTCGGCAAGGGTGCCAAGACCGCGACCCCCGCCGCCCAGAAGGCCGCCGGTGACGTCGCGGGCAGCGCGGGCGAGGTGCTCGGCGAGACCGCGGGCGCGGCCACCGAGGGCGGTCTGCCCACGGACGCGCTGACCAAGGGCGGCCTGCCCACCGACGGCCTGACCAAGGGCGGACTGCCCACCGGTGGCCTGCCGGCCGCCGACCAGCTGCCGGTCAAGGGCCTGCCCCTCGGCTGATCCCCCGATGGGCACGCGAAGGGCCCGGAGCCACTGGCTCCGGGCCCTTCGCGTTGTCCCTCAGGCGAGACGCTCGACCGCCGCCGCGACCCGCTCGTCCGACGCGGTCAGCGCCACCCGTACGAAGCGGTCGCCCGCCGGGCCGTAGAAGTCGCCGGGCGCCACCAGGATGCCGAGGTCCGCGAGGTGGGCGACGGTGTCCCAGCAGGACTCCTCGCGCGTGGCCCACAGGTACAGGCTCGCCTCGCTGTGCTCGATGCGGAAGCCGTGCTTCAGGAGGGCGTCGCGCAGGGTCGTGCGCCGGGCCGCGTACCGCTCGCGCTGCTCGCGCACGTGCTCGTCGTCGCCGAGCGCCGCCACGACGGCGGCCTGGGTGGGCGCGGAGGTCATCATGCCGCCGTGCTTGCGGATCTGCAGCAGATCGCCGAGCACGTCCGCGTCGCCGGCGATGAACGCCGCGCGGTAGCCCGCCAGGTTGGACCGCTTGGAGAGCGAGTGGACGGCGACGACGCCCTCGTACGAACCGCCGCACACGTCCGGGTGCAGGACCGAGACGGGCTCGGCCTCCCAGCCGAGCTCCAGGTAGCACTCGTCGCTGACGAGCAGTACGCCGTGCTCGCGCGCCCAGGCGACGGTGCGGGTGAGCTCCTCGCGCGTGAGGACCCGACCGGTCGGGTTCGAGGGCGAGTTGAGCCACAGGAGCCTGAGGTTCGTGGGGTCGAGCTCGGTGGGCTCGTCGTAGGCCACGTACCCGGCCTTCGCCAGGCGCGCGCCCACTTCGTACGTCGGGTAGGCGAGGCGCGGGTAGGCGACCACGTCGCCCGGGCCGAGGCCCAGCTGCGTCGGGAGCCAGGCCACCAGCTCCTTGGAGCCGACGACCGGCAGGACGTTGCGGTGCGTGAAGTCCCGTGCTCCGAGCCGCCGTTCGCACCAGCCGGTGATCGCGTCGCGCAGCTCGGGGGTGCCCCACACCGTCGGATAGCCCGGCGAGTCCGCGGCCGCGATCAGCGCTTTCTGGATCAGCTCGGGCACCGGGTCGACCGGGGTGCCCACCGACAGGTCGACGATGCCGCCGGGGTGGGCGGCCGCGGTGGCCTTGTACGGCTCGAGCTTGTCCCAGGGAAAGTCGGGAAGGCGGTCGCGCGGCGACTCGGCGGCAGGGTGGCGGTGGGAGACGGGTGGGTGGTCGGAGGCTGCTGGCACGTGCTGACTCCCGTGCTGGTACTGGTCGTTGCAAATGCCTCGGTCCCGCACGGCGAAGAGGCCGTGCGGGACCGGGGCGACGCGCTGTCTGCCGTTACTGGTTCTGCGGCGGAAGTGCGGCGATGAAGGCGTGGTCACGCTCGATCAGGCCGAGCTTGCTCGCGCCGCCGGGCGAGCCGAGCTCGTCGAAGAACTCGACGTTCGCCTTGTAGTAGTCCTTCCACTCCTCAGGAGTGTCGTCCTCGTAGAAGATCGCCTCGACCGGGCAGACCGGTTCGCAGGCTCCACAGTCGACGCATTCGTCCGGGTGGATGTACAAGGACCGGGAGCCCTCGTAAATGCAGTCGACCGGGCACTCCTCGATGCACGCCTTGTCCTTGACGTCGACACAAGGCTGCGCGATGACGTAGGTCACGCTGTCGTTCCTCCTCGATACGGGCGTTGGCGGGCCGTCCTCAGGCTCCGCTCGCCTGGCGCGCGGGAGCGCGGCGTCGTCGATGCCCGCCCCTAGTATCTCCGTTCCCGGGCAAGATCCGAACAGGAGGGGCGTACAGAGCTGTGGAATTCACTGCGGGCGGACAACTCGAGGTCCGTATCACCCCTGCTGACGTGGGTAAACGAGTGTCGGTCCGGCGGCTGACCGGCGGCTCCACCGCCGGTGGCAAGTTCACCGACACGGTGGGCGTTCTCACATCGTGGGACGACGGTGTGGTGCTCATCACACGACGGGACGGCGAGAGCGTCCGCATTGCGGAGCGAACTCTGGTGGCAGGCAAGGTCGTACCGGCCGCGCCGGCCCGCAGACGGGGCCCCGCCGCCTCGTACGAGGAGCTGGCGCGGGTGTCGGCGCGGGCCTGGCAGCCGGTGGAGGGCGGGGCGCTCGGCGAGTGGGAGCTGCGGGCGGCGGCAGGGTTCACGCGGAGGGCCAACTCCGTGCTGCCGCTCGGCGATCCGGGAAGGCCGCTCGACGAGGCACTTTCGTCCGTGCGCGGATGGTACGCCGACCGCGGGCTGCCCCCGTACATCCAGACCGCGACCGGCGCCGAGGGCACCCAGGAACTGCTCTGCGCCGCGCTGGAGGAGCGCGGCTGGGAGCGCGAGGTCACCGCGGAGCTCCACATCGGCGCTCTCGCCCCGGTCGGCGATCTGGACGTGGACACGGACCGCGTCCGGCTGTCGCGCTCCTTCGACGAGCCGTGGCTGCGGCGGTACAAGCGCTTCGGGGTTCCGGGACCTCATGTGCTCAAGGTGCTGGCGAGCGGGCCCTCGGTGTGGTTCGCTTCCGTGCCCGGGAGCGGTGACTCCCCGGCCGCGATCGGGCGGTGCGTGGTCGACGGGCGCTGGGCGGGGTTCATGGCGGTCGAGGTGGATCCGGAGCGGCGGCGGCAGGGGCTCGCCACCGCGGTGATGGCCGCGCTGGCACGGCAGGCCCTGTCCGAGGGCGCTTCGGCGGCCTGGCTGCAGGTCGAGGCGGACAACGACGGCGCGCGGGCGCTGTACGGCGGGATGGGCTTCGCGGCACATCACGCCTATCACCACTACCGGTACGGGCCGGCCTGAGCGGGAACGGCACGGCACCGGACGCGACAGCACGACACGGAACAGCACGGCAACAGCGCCCCGCGAGGGCATGAGACACGAGGCACGTATGCACGCGGAGTCCGGCGAATGGCGACGGCGGTTCGCCGAAGAGGCACGGTCGGAGCGGCCCGGTCTCGCGCTGCTGTGCCTGCTGATCGGCACCGAGGCGGACCCCTCCCTGGACGAGGAGGGGATCGACGCCGCCGAGATCGAGCTGGACCGGCTCGCGGGGCTGCTGCCGTTCCGCCCCGGCGGGCCGCGCGCCTGGGCCGCCGCGCTCGCCGAACTCCTCGGCGAGCAGCAGGGGTTCGAGGGCACGCCGGGTGACTACCAGCGCCTCGACTCCTCGCTCCTGCACCAGGTGCTCCGGCGCCGCAGGGGTCTGCCGATCCTGCTCTCCGTGGTGTGGATGGAGGTGGCGCGGCGCGCGGGCGCCCCGGTGTACGGGGTGGCGCTGCCGGGCCACTTCGTGGTCGGCTTCGGCCCCCGGGACGACCAGGTGCTCGCCGACCCCTTCGACGGCGGCCGGCTGCTCACCGGGGCCGACGCGGAGCTCCTGGTCGCCGGTACGGCGGGCACGGGCATCCAGTCGTCGATGCTGACGCCCGCCGATCCGCTGAACATCGTGCAGCGCATCCTGAACAACATCCGTGCCTGGGCGGCTGCCCGGCCCGAGCGCTCCGACGTAGCCCTGTGGGCCCTGGAGCTGTCGCTGCTGCTGCCCGCCCATCCGGCGCGGCTGCGCTATGAGCGGGCCCAACTCCTCGTCCAGCGGGGCGACTTCCTCGGCGGCGCGGAGGAGCTCGACGCGTACGCGGATGTGGTGACGGCCGTCGAGCCGACCACGGCGGAGCGGGTGCGCCACCAGGCGCGGGCCGCGCGGGCGATGCTGAACTGACGTATCGATCGGCGCGAGGGGGCACGAGGGACGTATGCACCCCCGACCCCCTGGAACCACCGACTGGCGGCGGCTCTTCGCGGCCGAGGCCGGTTCCTCGCGGCCCGATCTGGCGCTGCTGTGCCTGCTGATCGGCACCGAGGCGGACCCTTCGCTGGACGAGGCGGGCATCGGCGCGGCGCGGCGCCTGCTCGACCGGCTCGCCGAGCAGGCCGCGCTCGGCCACCGCTCCTGCCGCTTCGACGACCCCCGCGCCTGGGCGTCGTCCCTGGCCGAACTCCTGGGCGGGCGCTGCGGGTTCAAGGGCAGACCCGGTGACTACCAGCGCCTGGAGTCCTCGCTCCTGCACCAGGTCCTGCGCCGCCGCAGAGGCCTGCCGATCCTGCTCTCCGTGCTCTGGATGGAGGTGGCGCGGCGCGCGGGGGCCACCGTCCACGGGGTGGCGCTGCCGGGCCACTTCGTGGTCGGCTTCGGGCCCCTCGACGACCAGGTGCTCGCCAACCCCTTCGACGGCGGCCGCGTACTGACGGGCACGGACGTCGAGTTGCTGGTCACGGCGGCCACGGGGGCGCCGCCCGTGCCGTCGATGCTGCGCCCCGCGGGGACCCTGGACATCGTGGGGCGCATCCTCAACAACATCCGGGCCTGGGCCGCGCCCCGCCCCGAGCACGCCGACGTGTCGCTCTGGGCGATCGAGCTCTCCCTGCTCCTGCCGTCACCGCCGCCCCGGCTGCACTACGAGCGTGCCCAACTCCTCGTACAGAGCGGGGACTTCCTCGTCGGAGCGCGGGCGCTCGACACCTACGCCGATCAGATCGCGGCGGAGGAACCCGCCACCGCCGACCAGGCGCGGCGGCAGGCGCTGCGGGCGCGGGCGATGCTGAACTGACGCGCGGCGACGGCGCGTCGCGGAGCAGCGGGCTGCCCGGGGCTCAGAGCCAGCCCTTGTCCCTGGCGACCCTGACCGCCTCCGCGCGGTTGCGGACCGCGAGCTTCTGGATCGCCGTCGAGAGGTAGTTGCGCACGGTCCCCTGGGAGAGGTGCAGGGCGGCGGCCAGCTCGGCGTTGGTGGCGCCGTCGGCCGCCGCGCGCAGGACCTCGCGCTCGCGGTCGGTGAGCGGGTTCGCGCCGCCCGCGAGGGCCGCGGCGGCCAGCGTGGGGTCGATGACCCGCTCCCCCGCGAGCACCTTGCGCACCGCTTCGGCGAGCTGGGCCGCGGGCGCGTCCTTGACCAGGAACGCGACGGCGCCCGCCTCCATGGCGCTGCGCAGGTAGCCGGGGCGGCCGAAGGTGGTGAGCACGACCACCTTCAACTCGGGGAGGGCGGCGCGCAGTTCGGCCGCCGCCTCGATGCCCGTCATGCCGGGCATCTCGATGTCGAGCAGCGCCACGTCCACGTCCTGGGCGCGTGCCGCGGCGAGCACCTCGTCGCCGCGGGCCACCTGGGCGACGACCTCGATGTCCGGCTCCAGGCCGAGCAGGGCGGCGAGCGCCTCCCGGACCATCGACTGGTCCTCGGCGAGGAGGACCTTGATGACGCCGCCCGCGCCGCTGCCGCTGTTCCCGCTGTTCCCGCTGCTCATGAGGGGGATCCTACGGTCGCCTCCGCCAGGGGCACGCGGACCGCCAGACGGAAGCCGCGGCGGGCGCCGGGCCCCGTCTCCAGGACGCCGCCGACGGCGGCCACGCGCTCGGCGAGGCCCGTCAGGCCGTTGCCCGCGGCCGCGCCGGCACCGCCCGCCCCGTCGTCCTCCACGGACAGCTCGATGAGCCGCCCCGCAAGCGTCTGACGGGCCGTGAAGGCCACGGTGCAGCGGTAGGCCCCGCTGTGCCGCACGACATTGGTCACGGCCTCGCGCAGCGCCCACGCCAGCGCCGCCTCCCCTTCCTCGCCCGGCAGTTCGGCGGGGGCCTCCATCGGGACGTCGGCCTCGATGCCCGCGGCGGTCAGGGCCGTGCGGGCGCCCGCGAGCTCGCCGGCCAGGGTGCGCCTGCGGTAGCCGGAGACGGCCTCGCGGACGTCCACCAGGGCCTGGCGGCTGACCTGTTCGATGTCGGCGACCTGCTGGGCGGCCCTGTCGGGGTGGTCGGGGAGCATCCGCCCGGCGAGCTCGCTCTTGAGCGTGATCAGGGAGAGCGAGTGGCCGAGCAGGTCGTGCAGGTCCCTGGCGAGCCGCAACCGCTCCTCGTTGGCGGCGAGTTGGGCGACGGTGGCGCGCGCCTGCCGCAGCTGGATCGTCGTACGGATCAACTGGCGTACGCCGGACATCGCGAAGCCCACCAGGAGGGTGATCACCCCGAGGTTGGTGATCAGGTCGCCGAGGCCGTCGTCGCGCAGGCCGACCAGGACCATCAGGACGGTGACCGCGGGGACCACCCAGAGCGTGTACCGCATGGGCAGGACGGCCCCCGCGGAGACCGAGACGTACACGAAGAGGCCGAGCCAGTGGTCGCCGAAGCTGAAGGCGAGGAGTACGGCGAGGGCCACGAGCAGCCCGAAGGAGGTGATGACACCGCGCCACTGGAGGATCCTGGTGGTGTAGCGGAAGACGAGGGTCAGATAGCAGACCACGAAGACCGCGAGGCCGAGCGAGCCGAGCACCGTGGCCGGGGGCGTGTGGCGGCCCGCGGCCAGGTCCTGGATCGGGGAGCTCAGGAAGACCAGCCAGACACCGATCCAGCCCGCCTTGGTGAGGAACTGGCGGCGGCCCCGCGGCGGCCGCCCGAAGGTGTGGACGGGGTGGAGCTCGTTGCACTCGGCAGCTGTCTCTTTCACGCCTTCAGTGTGTCCTTCCGGTACAGCCACGCCGCGCCGCCCGCGAAGAGGACGAAGTAGGCGACCAGGAGCGCGACGTCCTTCGCGTGCGGTGCGCCGCCCAGTTCGATGGCCTGCCCGAGGGCGGCGTACGCGTGGGTGGGCAGCCAGGAGGAGGCGCTCTGCAGCCACTGCGGGAACGTCGCCGTCGGCATCCACAGGCCGCCCAGGATGGAGAGCCCGAAGTAGATGATCATCGTGATCGGGCGGACGGCGTCACCGGACGCGAGGTAGCCGATGGCCACGCCGAGCGCGGCGAAGCAGAGGCTGCCCGCCCAGATCGCGCCGGTCAGTGCCAGCCACTGCCAGGCCTCGAAGTGGATGCCCTTGAACACCGCGGCGACCACGAACACCACGACGATGGACGGCAGGCTCACCACGGCCGCGCTCGCGGTCTTCGCGAGGACGTAGCCGCGCCCGGGCAGGGTCGTCAGGCGCAGCTGCCGCACCCAGCCGCTCTCGCGCTCCTTGGCGATGCGCTCGCTGTTGCCCATGAGTACGGCGGTCAGGGCGCCGAAGGACGCCATCGAGACCATCATGAACGCGGGGACGGAGAGGCCGCCCGAGCCCGGGATCTCGGCGGCGCCGTCCTGGCTGCCCGCGATGATCACGAAGAGCACCGCCGGATAGATCACCGAGAAGAAGAGGAACTTGCGGTTGCGCAGAGCGCGGGTGATCTCCAGCTTGATGAGGCTTTTCATGCCGTTCACGCTGTTCATTCCGTTCACGCCTTTCATACGGCCCTGGCCTCTTCGGCGGCGGTGATCGCCACGAAGGCCTGCTCCAGGCCGAGTCCGGCCACTTCGAGGTTCTGGGGGTAGAGGCCGAGCCCGTACAGCGCGTGGACGGTGGCGTCGGCGTCCGTCGACTGGAGGCGGACCGTGTGGCCCGAGATGTCGAGGGTGGTCAGGAAGGGCAGCGCGCGCAGCTGCTCCGTGCGCTCCGGATCGATCAGCTCCAGGTCGAACGCGACCTTGCGGGCGCCCGCCTTCGCCTTGATCTCGGCGGCGGTGCCGTCCGCGAGGAGGCGGCCGCGGTGCAGGACCAGGACGCGGTCGGCGATGGCGTCGGCCTCCTCCAGGTAGTGCGTGGCGAACAGCACCGCGCGGCCCTGGTCGGCCTGCTCGCGCATGGTGGCCCAGAACGCCTGGCGGGAGGTGACGTCCATGCCGGTGGTCGGCTCGTCGAGCACGATCAGGTCGTTCTCGCCGGCCGTGGCGAGCGCGAAGCGGACGCGCTGCTCCTGGCCGCCGGAGAGCTTGTCGACCTTGCGGTCGGCGATCTGCGTGATGCCCGCGTGGGCGAGCACGTCGTTCACGCGGTGGGGCCTCGGGTGCAGGTCGCAGGCGAGCTTGACCATCTCGCGCACGGTCACCTCGCCCATCAGGCCACCGCTCTGCAGCATCGCGCCGACCCGGCCCGCGGTGATCGCCTCGCGCGGGGACGTCCCGAAGACCCTCACCGTGCCGCTGTCCGGGCGCCGCAGACCGAGCAGCAGGTCGAGGGTGGAGGACTTGCCCGCGCCGTTCGGTCCGAGCAGTGCCACCGTCTCGCCCGCGTGGAGGTCGAGGGTGAGGCCGTCGACGGCGCGGACGTCGCCGTAGCTCTTGGTCACCCGCTCGAAGGCCACCGCGGTGGTGACGGCGGGCGGTGCCGTGATCGTCTTCATGCCCACCATCGTGACAAAACCGCAGGTGGCGGCGGCAGTGTCGAGTGTGGTGTCTCTGGGATGACAGATGTCATGCCAAAGCCCGGCAGGCTGTCCTGCCGGGCTTTGGGGCGTACGCGCACGCGGCGCGAGGAGGCGCGGGCCTCAGCTCGCGTTCGTCTCGATCACGCCGATGCGCTCCGCGGGCGTCTTGCCGACCAGCGCCTTGCCCATGGCCTGGGCCACGTCGGTCGGCTGGACCGGCGTCTTGGAGCCGTCGCCGCGCTGGATCAGGACGCCGTCGAAGACGTTGCCGTACAGCTTCTCCAGCTCCTCCAGGTTGTAGTGCACCTGGAGGGTGCCGTCCTTCAGCGCCTTGGTCTCAAGGATCTTCGGCAGCGACTTGGCCGGACCGAAGGGGATCTCCTTGGCGCCCGCCTTGATGGTGACGTTGGCGGACATGGCCGGCTTGGCGAAGTTGGTCATGAACTTGTCGACCTCGGCCTTGGCCACGGTCGGCTTGCGCGTGGTGACCGGCACCTGGACCGTGCCCGCGCTGCCCGTCTCGACCTGCTTCTTGTACGCCTGTGCGACGGCGGTCGTCGAGGCCTCGGGGTCGATGCCCTTGCCGACCTTGCCGTAGACGGGGACGGCCTTGCCGGGCAGGAACTTGACCGTGCCCTCCTTGGCCGTGCCCGAGCCGCCCGCGGCGCGCTCCAGGGCGGCCGCCAGCTTCTCCTCGTCGACGGGCATGACGGGCTCGACGACCCGCTGGCCGCCGAAGAGCGAGCCGACCACCGACACGGGGTTGTAGTCACTGCCCGCGGCCTCACGGACGGTGGCCTGGCTGTCCACGGTCAGGCCCGCCTGGTCCGGCTTGAGCGCGACCTCCTCGCCGTCCACCGACAGCTTCAGGGGCTTGGTGACGCGCGCGTCGATCGCGGCGTCGAGCTTCTTGACGGCTTCGTCACGGGTGCCGCCGCCGATGTCGACGCCGAGGACGGTGGTGCCCTTGGGAACGTCGGCGTGGTTCATCAACAGGCCCGCGCCGTACGCCCCGCAGGCCACGACGACCACGGCGACCGCGACGAGGACCAGCTTGTTGCGGCCCTTCTTCTTCGGCGCGGGCGCCGGAGCCGCGGGCACGTCCGAGCGCACCGGCTCGGGCAGCTTCGGCGGCGTGTGCGGGACCGGCCCGTCGCCCTGCGGCCCGGGCGGGAACGGGGAGTTGTCCTGCGCGGGCGGCACGACGGGGATGCCGCTGGTGAGCGTCTCACCGGAGACGTTGGCGCCGGGGGCCGCGGGGCCGCCGGGGCCGCCGGGACCGCCGGGACCGCCGGGACCGCCGGCGGGCGGACGCGGGCCGCCGGGCGGCGGCGAGACCGGGCCCGCCTTCTGCGGCGTGAGGATCGCGGTGTCGTCGCTCATGGCGCCCGAACGGGGCGTGCGGGGCGCGGAGTTGGCGGGGCCGCCGGGGCCGCCGGGGGCGCCGGGGCCGCCCGATGGCCCGGCCTGAGGCGTGGGCGGCGTCAGCGGGCTGTCGCCGGTGACCGGACCGCCGGTCGGGCCCGCGGGGCCCCGGGAGCCGCTCGCACCGGCGCCTGCGCCGGTGCCCTGCCCCGCGCCCTGCCGTGCACCGGGGCCTGATCCCGGTCCTGCCGCCGGGCCTGCTTCCGGGCCGCCGGAGAAGTACGGGAGGTCGCCTCGGGACGGGTCGCCGCCCTGGGGGGCTCCCGGGCCTCCCGAGCCGAGGGGGCCCGACGCCACGGCGCCGGACACGTCGAAGGAACCGGAGCCGTTCGCACCGGAGCCGTTCGGGCCGGAGCCGTTCGCACCGGAGCCGTTCGGGCCGGAGCCGTTCGCACCAGGCGCACCCGCGCCGCCGGGCATCCCCGTGCCGTTCGTCCCCGAACCGGCCGGGGCGGAGCCGCCGCCCGCGGGCTTGCGCGGCGCGAACCAGTCGCTCGTCTTCTCCTCGGCCGCGGCGGAGGCGCCGCCCTCGGCCGGGGCGGAAGCGGCACCACTACCGGAACCGGAACCGGAAGCTCCCTGGGCACCGGCCTCCGGGGCCCTGCCCATGCCGCCCATGCCTGCCGCGCCACCCGCACCGGGAGCGCCCGGGGCACCGGGAGCGCCGGGAGCACCCGCACCGGAAGCGGCACCGTCACGGCGGCCCCCGTCGTCCCCGCGCGCGGACTCCTCGCGCCCGCCCTCGTCACCGACGGGCGTGCGCATGACGACCGGCGGGATGGGCCGCGACCCGGGGATGTTGATCCGGATGCGGGTGGTCAGCGTGGTCTGGGTCTCGGGCTCGTCGGGCCGCTCGTCGGCGGCCTGCCGCCGCGCGCCGTCCGTGCCGCCGTCGGCGGCAGCGCCCTGCGCCGGGGAGCCGTACGGCGGCGTCCCCGAGGGGTATGCGGCTCCACCGCGCCCCTGGGGCCCGGCGGACGAACTGTCAGTTTCACGACTCAAGGCAGGTTCTCCTGGTTGACTCCGCCGCCCGTCTCTACCTCATCCGGGGTCCCCCCGGCCGGAGGTTGGGGGAGGCTCGGCGGCCGCACCACCATACTGGCCGCCGTCGACACGCATCCCGTGACCGGCGTCAAACCCGTGCGGGACACGGGCCGAAGTGGTACGTCACTTGCCAAGTCGGGCGGCGGACCCGCTCGGTTGCGGCCGGTGCCCGAGCGTGGCACACATCACAGCCACGGCCATACCGCCGAGCAGGAAGCCGTACGAGCCGAGGCCCGCGCCGAAGAGGAAGTCCCCCTCGGGTCTGGTGGCCGTGAGCAGCATGACCGCCACGAGCCAGCCCGCGGCGGGCGCGACGGCCCCCGCTCTGGTGCCGATCGCCCGCGCGCCGCCGTAGAAGGCACCGGCCGCGCCGAGGAGCGCGAGCAGCAACCCGGCGGGGAAGAAGCCGCCTTGGACGAGCGCGCCCGCGACGCCGACGACGGCGCCGAGCACGAAGAGCCCGACGTAGGCGGCAACTCGCCCCGCCCGCAAGGGCTGTGCGAGGAAGCTGCCCGCGGGCGCGGCGCCCGCCGCGGCGGAAGCGGAAGGGTTCTTGGAGGCCGCTGCGGAGCCGGCCCCCGACGCGGCCCCGGAGCCGGCACCCGACTCGGAGCCCGCCCCCGACGACGCACGGGATCGCGTACTCACAGCGCGGTCACCTCAGCCACATCAGTCACCCTTTCGAGGCCCGCGAAGAGATCGGTTTCACGGCCGGGCCCCTGTGTCGACGCTTCTCCCCGGACCAACTCGTAGTACTCCACGTCGAAGATCGGCTGCGCGAGTTCGTTGGAGAGGACGAAGAGCGGCTCGCTCACCGTGATCTGGGTGGCGTGGGCCCGCATGGCCGCCGCCTTGGCCGCCCTGAAGGGCCGCCCGTCGATCTCCGTCGTGATCCGCTCGTCGTCCGTGACGCCGGGGACGTCCGCGACGACGGCGGGCGTGGTGAACGGCGAGTCCCCCAGCGCCCCCTCCATCCACCGGAAGCGCTCCTCGACCACGGTGCGCGGGGCGCGGTTCCAGTAGATCTTGCCGATGGCGTGCGGCTCGCCGAGGTCGCCGCGGAAGGCGGGCTCGGCCGCGAGGTCGGCGGCGCGCATGGCGACGCGGTGGGCCTGGATGTGGTCGGGGTGGCCGTAGCCCCCGTCGGGGTCGTAGGTCACGAGGACCTGCGGGCGTACCTCGCGGATCACCTCGACGAGGTGCGCGGCCGCCTCGTCGAGGTCGGCCGACCAGAACGCGCCGGGGCGGCGGTTCTGCTCGACGCCCATCATCCCGGAGTCGCGGTAGCGCCCGGTGCCGCCGAGGAAGCGGTGGTCGGTGACCCCCAGCTCCTTCATCGCGGCGGCCAGCTCACCGATGCGCTGGGCACCCAGGGAGTCCTCGCGGTCGGCGGCGAGATGGGCGAGCTCGGCCGGGATGACCTCGCCCTCCTCGCCCAGCGTGCAGGTCACCAACGTGACGTGGGCACCTTCGGCCGCGTACTTGGCCATGGTCGCGCCGGTGGTGATCGACTCGTCGTCGGGGTGCGCGTGCACGAGCAGCAGGCGCCGGGCGGGCAGTTCCGTCATGGGACCACCCTACGAGCACCGCGGGGAGCGCCCGGAACACGGCGCCCCGCCGCTCAGCCCCTGGCGGCCGGGCCGCTCGGGACTCTCAGAACTTGATGTCGCCGATCATCCCCGCCACGTTCGTCGTCAGCTCGTTGATGGTCGGCGCGACGGACGAACTCGCCAGGTAGAAGCCGAGGAGCATGCAGACGACCGCGTGCCCCGCCTTCAGACCTGACTTCTTGACCAGCAGGAAGACGATGATCGCCAGCAGCACCACCGCCGAAATCGAGAGTGCCACGGCGGTCACCTCCAAGTCGTTGCCGTAACCCAGTGCGGACGCCAGCAGGTTCATACCCACCAAGCGCTACGGATCATAACTATCCGTGTGGACGCATGACTCGGAGCACGGCAGCACAGGGGGGCGCATGAGCCATAGGCTCGGGGGATGACCACCGAGAACCCCGGAAATCCCAGGCCCGAAGAGAGCCCGGCACAGCGGCTCTCCTTCCCGCGGCAGCACGCCCGCACGCAGCGGTTCACCCTCGGTGCGCCCCGTGCCTTCACGGTGGCGCCGGACGGTTCACGCCTCGCCTTCCTGCGCTCGTCCTCCGGCACGGACCGGGTCCAGGCACTGTGGGTCCTCGACCTGGCGGACGGCGGCGCCGAGCGCGTGGCGGCGGATCCGAGGGTGCTGCTCGGCGGCACGGCGGAGCGGCTGTCCGCAGCGGAGCGGGCGCGGCGCGAGCGCAGCCGTGAGGGCGGCGCGGGCATCGTGGGCTATGCGACGGACGCGGCGGTGGAGCTTGCGGCGTTCGCGCTGTCGGGGCGGCTCTTCACGGCGGAGCTGCGCGCGGGCACGGCACGCGAACTGCCCGTTCCCGGGCCCGTGATCGACCCGCACCCCTCGCCGGACGGTCGTCATGTCGCGTACGTCGCCCACGGTGCCCTGCGCGTGACCGGCGCGGACGGTACGGGCGACCGCGCGCTCGCCGAGCCCGAGGCCGGGCAGGAGAAGACCGTCACCTACGGCCTCGCCGAGTTCGTCGCGGCCGAGGAGATGAAGCGGCACCGCGGCTTCTGGTGGTCGCCCGACTCCGACAGGATCCTGGTCGCACGGGTGGACGACGCCCCCGTCCAGCGGTGGTGGATCGCGGATCCCGCGCACCCCGACCGCGAGCCGGCCCGGGTCGCCTACCCGGCCGCGGGCACGCCCAACGCGGAGGTGCGCCTCTTCGTCGTCGGTCTGGACGGGGCGCGCACCGAGGTGGTCTGGGACCGCGTCCGCTTCCCCTATCTCGCGCGCGTGCACTGGTCGGCGGACGGCGCGCCCCTGCTGCTCGTGCAATCCCGTGACCAGGGCAGTCAGCTGTATCTCGCGGTGGATCCGGACACGGGGACGACGCGGATGGTGCATGCCGAGGAGGACGATCCGACGACAGGATGGCTGGAACTTTTCGCCGGTGTGCCGTGCTGGTCCCCCAGCGGCAGACTGGTGCGCATCGTTGACGAGGGCGGCGCGCGGGTGCTTGCCTGGGGCGAACGCCCTTTGACGGGACCGCAGTTGCACGTACGCTCGGTCCTGGACGTGACCGAGGAGGACATCCTGGTCGCGGCCTCGGCGGGTGCCGAGGCGGCCGACCCGGAGACCGGCGAGGTGCACGTCTACCGCGTCAACGAACTGGGTGTGGAACGCCTCTCGCGGGAACCCGGAGTGCACTCGGCGGTCCGCGCGGGCGGTGTCACGGTCCTTGCGTCCGCCACCCTGGACCGTCCCGGCGCTCGGGTCCAGGTGCTGCGCGAGGGCAAGCAGGTGGCGACCGTCGCCTCATACGCCCAGCGCCCGGGGCTCACACCGCGCGTGACGCTCACCGAAGGGGGCACGCGGAGGATTCCGTGCGCCGTCCTGCTCCCCACGGAATACAAGGAGACGGACGGGCCCCTTCCGGTACTGCTCGATCCGTACGGCGGTCCGCACGGTCAGCGCGTCCAGCGTGCGCACAACATCTTCCTCACCTCGCAGTGGTTCGCCGACCAGGGCTTCGCGGTGATCGTCGCGGACGGCCGCGGCACACCGGGCCGCTCCCCCGCGTGGGAGAAGTCGATCAAGAACGACATGACGCTCACCCTCGACGACCAGGTCGACGCGCTGCACTCCCTCGCGGCGACCGGCGAGTACCCGCTCGACCTGGACCGGGTGGCGATCCGCGGCTGGTCCTACGGCGGCTACCTCGCGGGCATGGCGGCGCTGCGCCGCCCCGACGTCTTCCACGCGGCGGTGGTCGGCGCCCCGGTGACGGACCTGCGGCTCTACGACACGCACTACGAGGAGCGGTACCTGGGCGACCCCGCCACGAATCAGGAGACGTACCGCCGCAACTCCCTGATCTGGGACGACGGTCTGGTCGAACCCGCGGAGCCGCACCGCCCGATGCTGATCGTGCACGGCCTGGCCGACGACAACGTGGTGGTGGCGCACTCGCTGCGGCTCTCCTCGGCCCTGCTCGCCGCGGGCCGCCCGCACGAGGTCCTGCCGCTGTCGGGCGTCACCCACATGACCCCGCAGGAGCAGGTCGCGGAGAACCTCCTGCTGCTCCAAGTGGACTTCCTGAAGCGGTCGTTGGGCCTGTAGCGGGAGGCGGACGGGCGACCGGCCGGGGCGACATGGCGCGCCCCGGCCGGTCCACGGCACCCGCACGGCCGTACGTCGTCCAGCGTGCCGCGTCCGTATATCGGTGCCGCGACGGCGGCATTACCCGCGCGTTAAGTCACCGGACTCCCACAGGCCCCCCTGCTCACGGCACGACCTGCTTCTCCTCGGCGAAGTGACACGCCGAGTCGTGCGCGGCGGGGCTGTCGACGAGCCGGAACTCCGCCGGCACCGCGAGCGCGGGGACCTCCTGCGCGCACCGCTCCTGGGCCTTCCAGCAGCGGGTCCTGAACCGGCAGCCCGACGGCGGGTTCGCGGGCGAGGGCACGTCGCCGCTGAGGATGATCCGCTCCCGGTGCTCGCGCGCCGCGGGGTCGGGGACCGGCACGGCGGAGAGCAGCGCCTGGGTGTAGGGGTGCGTCGGGTGCTCGTAGATCTCCTCGTCCGAGCCGATCTCGACGATCCGCCCGAGGTACATCACGCCGACCCGGTCGGAGATGTGCCGCACGATGGAGAGGTCGTGGGCGATGAAGACGTACGACAGGTCGAACTCGTCCTGCAGCTTCTCCAGGAGGTTCACGACCTGCGCCTGGACGGAGACGTCGAGCGCGGAGACCGGCTCGTCGGCGACGATGACCTCGGGCCGCAGCGCCAGGCCGCGGGCGATGCCGATGCGCTGGCGCTGACCGCCGGAGAACTGGTGCGGGTAGCGGTTGATGTACTCGGGGTTGAGCCCGACCACGTCCAGGAGCTCCTGCACCTTCTGGCGCCGCGAACCCTTCGGGGCCACCTCGGGGTGGATCTCGTACGGCTCTCCGATGATGTCGCCCACCGTCATACGCGGGTTCAGGGACGTGTACGGGTCCTGGAACACCATCTGGATGTTGCGGCGCACCGCCTTCAGGGCCCGCCCGGACAGCTTGGTGATGTCCTCGCCCTTGTAGCGGATCTCGCCCGCGGTCGGCCGCTCCAGGTTGACCAGCATCTTCGCGACCGTCGACTTGCCGCAGCCGGACTCCCCCACGATGCCCAGCGTCTCGCCCCGGGTGAGGTCGAAGTCGACGCCGTCCACGGCCTTGACCGCGCCGACCTGCTTCTTGATCAGGATCCCCTGGGTCAGCGGATAGTGCTTGACCAGGCCGCGGACCTGGAGGATCGGCTCGTGGCCGGAGGCGGAGCCGTGCGCGGCGAACTCCGACTCGGCGCGCGCCTTGTGCATCAGCTGCCGCGCGGTCTCGCCCTCTTCCTCGAGCCGCTTCTTGCTGACGTGCTCACCGTGCGACATCGAGCGTCTCCTTCCAGAAGTGGCAGGCGCTCCTGCGGTCGGCGGCGAGGCCCTCGTACGTCACCTGCGCGAGCGGCGGCTCGTCGGTGCGGCAGACGTCCTGGGCCATGGGGCAACGGGGGTTGAAGGCGCAGCCGGGCGGGATGTTCATGAGGTTCGGCGGCAGGCCCTTGATCGCGTAGAGGTCCTGGCCCTTCTGGTCCAGGCGCGGGATGGATTCGAGCAGGCCGCGGGTGTAGGGGTGGGCGGGCGCCCGGTAGATCTCGTGGACGGGGGCGCGCTCGACGATGCGGCCCGCGTACATGACCGCGATGGTGTCGGCGACGTCCGCCACCACGCCCAGGTCGTGGGTGATCAGGATCAGGCCCATGTTCATCTCGCGCTGGAGCTCCGCGAGCAGGTCCATGACCTGGGCCTGGACCGTCACGTCGAGGGCGGTGGTCGGCTCGTCGGCGATGATCAGCGAGGGTTCGAGCGCCATCGCCATGGCGATCATGATGCGCTGGCGCATGCCGCCGCTGAACTGGTGCGGGTACTGCCCGACGCGCTCCTTGGCGGCGGGGATGCGGACCCGGTCCATCAGCTCGACGGCCTTGGCCTTCGCGTCCTTCCTCGACATGCCCTTGTGGACGACGTACATCTCGCCGAGCTGTTCGCCGACGCTGAGCACGGGGTTCAGCGAGGACAGCGCGTCCTGGAAGATCATCGCCATCCCGGCGCCGCGCACCTTGCGCCGCTCCTCCTCCTTCAGCTTCAGGAGGTCCTTGCCCTGGAAGAGGATCTCGCCCGCGGTGATCTTCCCGGGCGGCAGGTCGAGGATGCCCATGACGGCCTGGGCGGTCACGGACTTGCCGGATCCCGACTCGCCGAGAACGGCGAGGGTCTCGCCCGCGGCGACGCTGTAGTCGACGCCGTTGACGGCCTTGGCGACCCCGTCCCTGGTGCGGAACTCCACGTGCAGATCGCGCACTTCGAGCAGCTTGGCCGCCCCCGGCGCCCCGGGTACGGAGGTCTCGGATGCCACGGTTGCCATGTACGCCTACCTCAGCTTGGGGTCGAGGGCGTCGCGCACCGCGTCGCCGAGCATGATGAACGCGAGCACGGTGACGGCGAGGGCTCCGGCCGGCCAGAGCAGCATGTGCGGGGCGTTGCGGATGTACTGGGAGGCGGCCGAGATGTCGATGCCCCAGCTCACCGTCGGGGGCTTCAGTCCGACGCCGAGGTAGGAGAGCGTCGCCTCCAGGGCGATGTACGTACCCAGCGCGATGGTCGCCACGACGATCACCGGGGCGACGGCGTTCGGTGTGATGTGGCGCAGGAGCATCCGGGAGTTGGAGGCGCCGAGCGCCCGCGCCGCCTGCACGTAGTCGTTCTGCTTGGCGGTGATGACGGAGCCGCGCGCGATGCGGGAGATCTGCGGCCAGCCGAGCAGCACCATGAAGCCGATCACCGGCCAGACGGTGGAGCTGGTCACCACGGACAGGAGCACCAGGCCGCCGAGGACGACGGGGATGGCGAAGAAGATGTCGGTGATGCGGGAGAGGATCGAGTCCCAGATCCCGCCGAAGAACCCGGCGAGCCCGCCGAGCACGCTGCCGAGGACCGCGACGCCGAGCGTGGCGCAGACGCCGACGGTGACCGAGACCCGGGTGCCGTACACGACCCGGGTGTAGACGTCGCAGCCCTGCTCGTTGTAGCCGAAGGGGTGGCCGGGGGCCGAGCCCTTCTGCGCGTTGGCGAGGTCGCAGTCGAGCGGGTTGCCGGAGGCGATCAGCGAGGGCCAGATCGAGATGATCACGAGGAAGAGGATCACGAGCCCCGAGACGATGAAGATCGGGTTGCGCCGCAGGTCCCGCCAGGCGTCGGACCACAGGCTGCGCGCCGGGGCGGCGGGCCCGGTACCGCCGGGCCCGCCGGGGGCCAGGGAGGAGCCCTCGCTCGTGGCGAGGTCCATCGCGCCGCCCGCGCCGGTCGCGGCGATGGCGCCCTGCGGCTCGGTGGGTTCAGGCATAGCGGATCCTCGGGTCGAGTACGGCGTACAGGAGGTCGACGATCAGGTTGGCCACCAGGAAGACGAGGACCAGGACGGTCACGAAGCCGACGACGGTCTGCGTGCTCTGGCGCAGGATCCCCTGGTAGAGCTGGAAGCCGACGCCGTGGATGTTGAAGATCCGCTCGGTGACGATCGCGCCGCCCATCAGGGCGCCCACGTCCGTGCCGATGAAGGTGACCACCGGGATCAGCGAGTTGCGCAGCAGGTGCCGGGTGATGACGCGGCGCCGGGGCAGACCCTTGGCGACGGCGGTGCGGACGTAGTCGGCGCGGCGGTTCTCCGCGATGGAGGTGCGGGTCAGCCGGGTCACGTACGCCAGGGAGACCGAGGCGAGGACGAGCCCGGGGATCAGGAGTTCGTCGAAGGGCGCCTCGCTCGACACGGAGGGTTTGATGACGCCCCATTCGACGCCGAGCAGCAGCTGCAGCACGAGGCCGGTGACGAAGGTGGGGATGGAGATCACGACGAGCGTCAGGAGCAGCACCACGGTGTCGACGGGGCGCCCGCGCCGCAGTCCGGTGAGCACGCCCAGGGAGATCCCGATGACGATCTCGAAGACGATCGCGACGACGGTGAGCCGGATGGTGACCGGGAAGGCGGTCGACATCAGCTCGGTGACCTTCTGGCCGTTGAAGGCGGTGCCGAAGTCACCGGTGAAGACATTGCCCATGTACGTCAGGTACTGCTGCCACACCGGCTTATCGAGGCCGAACTCCTTCTTCAGCTGGGTGGCCGTGGCGGGGTCGCACTTGCGGTCGCCGCACAGGCCCGCGACGGGGTCGCCCATCACGTTCACCATCAGGAAGATCAGCAGTGTGGCGCCGAAGAAGACCGGGATCATCTGCAGCAGACGCCGGATCACATAACGTCCCATGGGGGCTCCGGGATTAGGGGGAACGGCCGCCCCGAACTGACGCGGGGCGGCCGTTCCCGGCGTCTCAGTTGACCTTGATCTGGTCGTACACGGGCACGCTGAACTGGTTCAGCGAGACGTCGGAGATCTTGTCCGAGTAGCCGGCGCTGCCGTTCTGGTACCAGAGCGGGATGGCGGGCATCTTCTCGGCGAGGATCTTCTCGGCGTCCTGGAACTTGCCGACGGCCTTGGCGATGTCCGTCTCTCCGTTGGCCTCGTTGACGAGCTTGTCGAACTCCTTGTCGGAGAACTTGCCGTCGTTGGACGAAGCGTCCGTGTAGTAGTTCGGCTCCAGGAAGTTCTGGATCAGCGGGTAGTCCATCTGCCAGCCCGCGCGCCAGGCGCCGTCGAGCTCCTGCTTGGAGGCCTTGCTGCGGAAGTCGGCGAAGGTGCCGATGGGGTTGCCGACGCAGGCCTTGTCGTTGCCGAGCGCCTTGTTGATGGAGTTGCAGACGGCGTCGACCCACTCCTTGTGCGAGCCGGTGTCGCCGTTGTACGTGACCTTGAGCTGGCCGCCGGGGATGCCGCCGCCCTCCTCGACCAGCTTCTTGGCCCGGTCGGCGTCGTACGTGCAGGGGTCGCCGCACAGCCCCGACTTGTAGCCGCCGTCCTCGCCGAGCACCGGCGACGTCCAGTCGGTGGCGGGCGTCCGCGTCTTCTGGAAGATCGTGTCGGTGATCTGCTCGCGGTTGATCGCCATGGACAGGCCCTGGCGGACCTTCTCCGTCCCCGGCTTGTTCCATTTGCTGTCGTAGAAGGGGAAGGCGAGGGTCTGGATGATGCCCGCGGGGGTGTTGATGTAGCGGTCGCCGAGGTCGGCCTTGGCGTTCTTGAGCTGCGAGGCGGGCACGTCGTCGACGAGGTCGAGGTTGCCCGCCATCAGGTCGGTGTAGGCGGTGTTGTTGTCGGTGTAGACCTTCATGTCCACACCGCCGTTCTGCGCCTTGTCGTCACCGGGGTAGGCGTCCCACTTGCGCAGGGACATCTTCGAGCCCTTGGTGTACGAGTCCACGGTGTAGGGACCGTTGCCGACGGGCTTGGAGAGCCACGCGTCGTGGTCGTCGTAGAACGCCTTGGGCAGCGGCGCGAAGGCCGGGTACCCGAGGGTGTCGGGCCAGGTGGAGAACTTCTGGGTGAGCTTGACGGTGAACGTCTTGTCGTCGACGACCTTGAGCCCGGAGAGGGTCTGGGCGGTCGGGTCGCCCTTCTCCGGGTGGACCTTGTCGTACCCCTCGATGTACCCGAAGAAGTAGGCGTTCTTCTGGTTGTTCTTGAGGTTCGCGCCGTAGTTCCAGGCGTCGACGAAGCTCTTGGCGGTGATCTTCTCGCCGTTGCTGAAGGTCCAGCCGTCCTTGACCTTGACCGTGAAGTTCTGCGCGTCGTCGGTGTCGATCGACTCGGCGAGCATGTCCTTGGCCTCGCCGGTCTTCGGGTCGTACCGCTTGAGACCCCGGAAGATCATGTCGAGGATCTTGCCGCCCTGGACCTCGTTGGTGTTGGCGGGCTCGAGCGGGTTCTGCGGGTCGCCCCAGGACGAGCTGACGATCCCGGAGCCGTCGCCGCCACCACCGCCGCTTCCCCCGCCACCACAGGCCGTCGCCGCGAGGGCGACGGCCACCGCACCTGCGGCCCACCTGGCGTGCGTGGCTCCACGCATGGAGTCCTCCTGTCCTGGAGCTGTCCCGCCGTCCGGCCGGCCCGCTCATCCGCGATACGTGAGCTTTCTCACTTACCGCCAAATATCGCCTCAGGAGGTATGAACCGCACATTTACCCCGCCCGTACGAGGAGGAGCCCATCCGGATGTACGCATTCCGAGACGCCGGCGCCCGCATATCGGACTCAATGCCGGGGTCGTCCTGATAGGCGCCGGGTTGTCCATCACGCTTGATTACGCCAAGGCAATGCCAACGTCATCATTGAGTAAAGGTCTGGTCAACGATCTCAAGAGCGGCCCAAAGCGCCCCACGATTCATTGACCGCGTGGGAATCACCTTGCGAAAGTCGCGCCTAGCCCGTAGGTGCTGGTTGTCCTGCGGATTCCTGATGACCCCTCCGGGCCTGGAGCGCCATGACCTCGCCAACTCCCGCCGCTGCCGCCACGCTTGAAGTGACGGACAAGACCGATGGCACGCCTTCGCCGCCCAAGAAGCAGGGCAGTGAGGGGCGTTCGCCGGGGCGGCTTGCCTGGAACCGCTTCAAGCGGGACAAGTCCGGCGTCATCGCCGCGTGCGTCGTGCTCTTCTTCTTCGTCATCGCCATCTGCGCGCCGCTGATTTCGAAGGTGTACGGGAAGGATCCGTACACGACGTACGGCGTGAACGACCCGAGCCTGTTCAACGAGTTCAGCTATCCGATCAAACCGAACGGCGGCATCGACAGCGAGTTCTGGTTCGGCATCGAGCCCCAACTGGGCCGGGACGTCCTGACCTTCCTGCTGTACGGCATGCGCAACTCGCTGCTGATCGCGGCCGCGACGACGATCCTCGTGACGCTCATCGGCATCGTCGTCGGCGTCACGGCCGGCTACCTCGGCGGCAAGACCGACTACTTCATCGGCCGGGTCATCGACATCCTGCTGGCCTTCCCCTCGACACTCTTCTTCATCGCCTTCTGGCCCGTGATGATCTCGGTGGTCGTCTCCCCGGAGGACAAGACGCCGACCTGGCTGACGGTCACCAGTCTCATCGCGGTGATGACAGCCTTCGGCTGGGCCTCCATCGCGCGTCTGCTGCGCGGTGAGGTACTGGCCCTGCGCGAACGGGAGTTCGTGGAGGCGGCGAAGGTGACCGGCGCCTCGCCGGCCCGGATCATCTTCAAGGAACTGCTCCCCAACCTGTGGACGCCGATCCTCATCCAGGCCACCCTCGCGCTCCCGATGTTCGTCACCGCCGAGGCCGGACTCGCCTTCCTGGGCGTGGGCCTTCAGGAGCCCACCCCCGACTGGGGCGTGATGATCCAGCGCGCCTCCGAGGTGTACGAGCAGGACATCACGTACATGGCCTTCCCCGGCATCGCGATGGTTATCTTCGTCGTCGCCTTCAACCTCCTCGGCGACTCGGTACGCGACGCGCTGGACCCGAAGACCAAACGCTGACACTCCCCGAGCCGGGCACACGCGACGGGGCAGTGCCGGGCCGTTCTCCGCTCCTCTTCTTCGACAATCAGGGTTGGTAGCCACATGTCTCTCTCCCGCAGAAACTTCGTCATCGCCACATCGGTCGCGGCGGGCAGCACGATGGTCCTTTCCGCGTGCAGCAGCGGCGGTTCCGGCAACGGCGGCAAGGGCGGAAACCACGGTGGCGCCACCGAGTACACGGGCGCCCACGTCAAGGTCGGCACCGCGGAGGACTCGAAGGGCCCGGCCCCCGAGGTCGCGGGCGCGAAGAAGGGCGGCACGATCTACGGCGTCGCCGAGGACGACGTGTCGCACATGGACCCGCAGCGCATCTACTTCGCGTACAACTCCTCGGTCGCCAACCTCTACGCGCGCACCCTCACCGGCTACTACATCGACGACAAGGGCAAGATGACCCTGGTCGGCGACCTCGCCACCGACGTCGGCAAGGCGTCCAAGGACAACAAGACCTGGACCTTCACGCTGAAGGACGGTCTGAAGTGGCAGGACGGCAGCGAGCTCACGGTCGAGGACGTCCGGCACGGCTTCGAGCGCTCCTGGGCCTCGTTCATCACCGAGGGCGCCGCGTACGTCCAGATGGCCCTGACGGGCAAGGGGTCCAAGTGGCGTGAGGGCTACAAGGGCCCGTACGACGGCGACCACCTGGACTCGATCGTCATCGACAAGGCGAAGAAGACGATCACCTTCAAGCTGAAGGAAGCCCGCCCGGACTTCAACTTCACGCTGGCGATGCACTCGTACGCCGCCACTCCGGTGAAGCACGACACCAAGGAGAAGTACGACAAGGCGCCCTTCTCCTGCGGCCCGTACATCGTCAAGAACCGCTCCATCGACAAGTCGATGACGCTGACGCGCAACAAGCACTGGGACCCGAAGACCGACCCGATCCGCACCGCCTACCCGGACAGCTTCGAGTTCGAGTTCGGCCCCACGGGCCTTGACTCCTGCGACCGATTCATCTCGGACCAGGGCAAGGACCAGCAGATGATCGCCATCTACGAGAACATCCCGGCCGAGCGCATGCAGAAGGTCCTCAGCGACCCGAAGCTCAAGGAGCGCACCTTCAACGGCCTGTCCTCGGGCACGTACTACTACGCCATCAACACCAAGCGCATCACCGACGTCGAGGTGCGCAAGGCCCTCAACATCGCCTGGCCGCTGGAGCAGATCCGCCGGATCTACGGCGGTGAGTCCGCGGGTGACCTCGCGACGACGATCCTCAGCCCCGACATCATCGGCCGCGAGAAGTTCGACGTCTTCGGCAAGCTGAAGAAGCCGCAGGGCGACCCGGCGGCCGCCAAGGCCATCCTGAAGAAGGCCGGCAAGCTCGGACAGAAGATCGTCTACGCCTTCCCGCAGCGTCCCACGTACGACAAGACCAAGGTCGTCATCGAGAACGCGCTGAAGGCCGCGGGCTTCGACCCGGTCATCAAGCCGCTCAACTCGACGGACTACTACGACCAGGCGCAGCGCATCGACAACAAGTTCGACGTCATGTGGTTCGGCTGGTCCCCGGACTGGCCGACCGCCTACACCCTGATCCAGCCGCTCTTCGACGGCGAGGCGATCGGTGACGGCCAGAACAACATCTCCCAGACCGACGTCCCTTGGATCAACGAGGCGATCAAGAAGAACGCGGTCATCCCGGACGTCGAGGAAGCGGGCAAGGCCTGGGCCGAGCTCGACAAGCGGATCATGGAAGAGGTCGTGCCGATCATCCCGGAGACCTACCAGCGCCGCTTCTACCTGCACGGCTCCAAGGTCGGTGGCACCCAGTACGACCCGCAGTTCGCGGCGACGCTGATCTACAAGACCTACGTCAAGGCCTGACGACCGGCCCCAGTGGCGGGGCGGCCCTCGACCAGGACCGTCCCGCCCCCTCCTCACCCACGGCATCCGTCAGGAAACCCAACTGCCATGCTCCGCTTCCTCATTCGCCGCGTCCTCGGTGGCGCGGTGATCCTGCTGATCATCAGCGTTCTCGTCTTCCTCCTCTTCTACGCCGCCCCGCGCGACCCCGCACGGCTGGCCTGCGGCAAGGTCTGCTCCCCGGAGACCCTGGACCTGGTGCGGCACAACTTGGGGATCGCCGATCCGCTGCCCGTGCAGTACTGGCACTGGTTCGAGGGCCTGTTCGTGGGCCGTGACTACGCCAGTTACGGCAACTGTCCCGCGCCCTGCCTGGGTTACTCCTTCCGCAACCGCGAGCCGGTCCTCGGCACGATCCTGGACCGCTTCCCGACCACCGTCTCGCTGTCGCTGGGTGCCGCGGCCGTCTTCGTCGTCTTCGGTGTGGGCGCCGGCATGCTGGCCGCCGTCAAGCAGGGCAAGGCCGTCGACAAGATCGCCTCGTCCGCCTCGCTCATCGCGTCCTCGCTGCAGATCTACGTCGTCGGTGTCTTCGCCGTCTACCTCTTCGTGAACCAGCTGCAGTGGATGGACCGGCCGCAGTACACGCCGATCACCGAGAACCCCGGCGAGTGGTTCTCCGGACTGCTGATCCCGTGGCTCGTGCTCTCCCTGATCTTCACGGCGAACTACACCCGTATGACGCGCTCCCAGATGGTCGAGACGCTCAGCGAGGACTACGTCCGCACGGCACGCGCCAAGGGCCTCTCCAGCCGCTCGGTCTTCTTCCGCTTCGCCTGGCGGGGAGCGATGGGGCCGATCATCACCATCTTCGGTCTCGACCTGGGTGTGCTCCTCGGCGGCGCGATCATCACCGAGAAGACCTTCGCCCTGCACGGCATCGGCGACCTCTCGGTCCGTGCGGTCAACACGAGCGACCTGCCGATGCTGCTCGGCGTCGTCCTGGTCGCCGCCACGGCGATCGTCGTCTTCAACATCATCGTCGACGCGGTGTACGCCCTCATCGACCCGCGCGTGCGCCTCGCCTAGGGAGCCGGAACCCATGAGCACCCCCTTCCTCTCCGTACGCGACCTGCGCGTCCACTTCTCCACCGAGGACGGCATCGTCAAGGCCGTCGACGGGCTCGACTTCGACCTGGACAAGGGCAAGACCCTCGGCATCGTGGGCGAGTCCGGGTCCGGCAAGTCGGTCACGAACCTCGCCATCCTCGGCCTGCACCACAAGGACAGCACCGCCATCGACGGCGAGATCGTCCTCGACGGGCAGGAGCTCCTCACCGCCACCGAGCGGGAGTTGGAGCGGCTGCGCGGCAACAAGATGGCGATGATCTTCCAGGACGCGCTCGCCTCGCTCTCGCCGTACCACACCATCGGCCGGCAGATCGGCGAGACGTTCCGCAAGCACACCGGCGCCTCCAAGAAGGAGGCGCGGGACCGGTCGATCGAGATGCTGACGAAGGTCGGCATCCCGCAGCCGGACCTGCGCGTGGACGACTATCCGCACCAGTTCTCCGGCGGTATGCGCCAGCGCGCGATGATCGCGATGTCGCTGGTCTGCAACCCCTCGCTGCTGATCGCGGACGAGCCGACGACGGCGCTCGACGTGACGGTCCAGGCGCAGATCATGGACCTCCTGAAGGACCTCCAGCAGGAGTTCGGCACGTCGATCATCTTCATCACCCACGACCTCGGGGTGATCGCCGACATCGCGGACGACGTCCTGGTGATGTACGGCGGTCGGTGCGTGGAGCGGGGCACGAAGAAGGAGGTGCTGCGCTCGCCGCAACACCCCTACACCTGGGGCCTGCTGGGCTCGATGCCGTCCCTCGACGGACCGGTGGACGTGCCGCTCTCGCCGATCCCGGGGTCGCCGCCGAGCCTCCTCAACCCGCCCTCCGGGTGCCGCTTCCACCCTCGGTGCGCGTTCACCGAGCAGGTGGGGGACGGGCGCTGCTCGGGCGAGCAGCCGCTTCTCGAGCTGTCCGAGGGCCGGGGCGCCGCCTGCCACCTCACGGCCGAGCAGAAGGCGGAGTTCTTCGCGGACTTCGCGGGCTCGCGCACCGACTGACGTACAAGAGACGGGATTTCACGACGATGAGCAGCACCACTCCCACTCCTCTCCTGGATGTCAGCGGGCTGACCAAGCACTTTCCGATCATGGGCGGGTTCCCGTTCAAGCGGAAGATCGGCGCCGTGCAGGCGGTGGACGGGCTCGACTTCACCGTGGCCGAGGGCGAGAGCCTCGGCCTGGTCGGCGAGTCCGGCTGCGGCAAGTCGACGACGGGCCGCCTGATCACGCGCCTCCTTGAGCCGACCGGCGGCAAGATCTCCTACCGCGGTCAGGACATCACGCACGCCTCGCGCAAGCAGCTGGCGCCGGTCCGCTCGGAGATCCAGATGATCTTCCAGGACCCGTACGCGTCGCTGAACCCGCGCCAGACGGTCGGAAAGATCATCTCCGGCCCGATGGAGGTCAACGGCATCAACCCGGCCGGCGGGCGCGAGGCACGCGTGCGCGAGCTCCTGGAGACGGTCGGCCTCAACCCCGAGCACTTCAACCGCTTCCCGCACGAGTTCTCGGGCGGCCAGCGCCAACGCATCGGCGTGGCACGGGCGTTGGCCCTTGAGCCCAAGCTGATCGTGGCGGACGAGCCGGTGTCGGCCCTGGACGTCTCGATCCAGGCGCAGGTGGTGAACCTGCTCCAGAAGCTCCAGCAGGACCTCGGGATCGCGTTCCTCTTCATCGCCCACGACCTCGCGGTGGTACGCCACTTCTCGCAGCGCGTGGCGGTCATGTACCTGGGCCGCATCGTGGAGATCGCGAACCGCGAGGACCTGTACGACAACCCGCGCCACCCCTACACCAAGGCGCTCCTGTCGGCGGTCCCCGAGGCCACGGCGGACGACGTGCCGCGCCGCGAGCGCATCCTGCTGACCGGAGACGTGCCCTCGCCGGTGAACCCCCCGTCGGGCTGCCGCTTCCGCACGCGCTGCTGGAAGGCCACGGACAAGTGCGCGACGGACACCCCGCCACTGGTCCAGATCGACGGCAACCGCGAGGGCCACCTGACGGCCTGCCACCACCCCGAGGACAGCGCACAGTTGGCGGTCCCCGCGGCCCGCAAGTCCCTCTGACCGGTCTCCGTACGCCCTGACCTCCAGGCCGGGGCCGGCCACCCCTCCGTGCCGGCCCCGCGCCCCGGAACCGGCCCGTCCCACCCCTTTGACCCGAGCGGGACGCCGGCCGGCTCCGGGGCGCCCTGTGCGGGCGTCCAGGGCTCGCCGAGGGGCGTCAGCGCCCGTCGGAGGAGAGCCGCGCGTGCAGCTCCACGTCGTGGCGGACGCCGTCGTACGCCAGCTTCTGGCGTTGCAGGCCCTCCACCGCGAAGCCCGCCGCGTGGGCCACCCGGCACGAGGCCGGGTTGTTCGTGCGGTGGCCCAACTCCAGGCGGAACAGACCCAGTTCCGTGAAGGACCAGTGGGCCAGCGCCCGGCAGCCGTGTGCGGCCACTCCCCTGCCCCTGGCTCGCGGGGTCGTCCAGTACGACACCCAGCCGGTGTCGTGGACGCGGTCCACCGCGCCCACCGCCACGTTGCCCAGGGCCGTGCCCTCGGTGTCCGTCACCGCGAAGGCGTACGCCGTGCCCGCGTCCCGCTCGACGGCGCGCCGCTCGATCCAGCGGTGCGCCGCCTCCAGGGAGTCCACCGGCAGGTCGGCCTGCCGGGTCATCTCCGGCGCCGAGAAGGCGGCGAGCACGGCGGCCGCGTCCCCCTGCCGCCAGGGTCTGAGGACGAGCCCGTCCCCCGCGTCGAGCCCGTCCGCCCTCATCGCCGCCCTTTCCTGCTCGCTCGTACCGGCGTGCTTGCTCGTACCGGCCTACTTGTCTCGTACCGGCTTACTTGTCGACGTAGAGGTCCCAGTCCCAGGGGCTCTCCTGGCAGTCGTAGACCGTCCACTTGCCGCGCTCAAGGCCCCACTTGCCGACGGTCTTGCACTCCTTCAGGGTCCAGTAGTCGTCGTAGAACTTCATCCCCTGGACCCGGGGCGCGGGCGACTCGCTCGACGCCATCGTCTCCGACGCGTTCGCCGCCGATGCCGTCGTCGCCGTCAGTGGCACCGCCACCATCGCGACGCCCGCCAGTACGCCCGCCGCCTTCGCGAGCCGCTTCCCGGGTGTGGATGCCTTGGACATGGAGATCACTTCCCCCGTGCTGACGAGGACGCCCCGTGCGTCCTCTCATGGCTCCACCATGGGGGCGCGCGTCCGGGACCGGTACCTCGGAACACTGAGGGGCGCCCGGGACTCATGAAGTCCCGGACGCCCCTCAGTCACGCGTCACGCGTCGCCGTCAGCCGACGAGCACCGCCTTCTCCTCCGCGAAGTGGCACGCCGACTCATGGGCGGCCGGGGTGTCCTGACCCACGAACCGCTCCGGGATCGCGAGCAGCGGGACCTCCGTCGCGCACTTGTCCTGCGCCTTCCAGCAGCGGGTGCGGAAGCGGCAGCCCGAGGGCGGGTTCGCGGGCGACGGCACGTCTCCCGCGAGGATGATCCGCTCGCGGCCCTCGCGGGCCTCCGGGTCCGGGACCGGCACCGCGGAGAGCAGCGCCTGCGTGTAGGGGTGCGTCGGGTGGTCGTAGATCTGCTCGTCCGAGCCGATCTCCGCCATCTTGCCGAGGTACATCACGCCCACGCGGTCCGAGATGTGCCGGACGATCGACAGGTCGTGGGCGATGAAGAGGTACGAGAGGTTGAACTCGTCCTGCAGCTTCTCCATCAGGTTGATGACCTGGGCCTGGACGGACACGTCCAGGGCCGAGACCGGCTCGTCGCAGATGATGATCTCGGGGTTCAGGGCCAATCCGCGGGCGATGCCGATGCGCTGGCGCTGACCGCCGGAGAACTGGTGCGGGTAGCGGTTGATGTACTCGGGGTTGAGCCCGACCACGTCCAGGAGCTCCTGCACCTTCTGGCGCCGCGAGCCCTTCGGGGCCACCTCGGGGTGGATCTCGAAGGGCTCTCCGATGATGTCGCCCACCGTCATACGCGGGTTCAGGGACGTGTACGGGTCCTGGAACACCATCTGGATGTTGCGGCGCACCGCCTTCAGGGCCCGCCCGGACAGCTTGGTGATGTCCTGGCCCTTGTAGAAGACCTCGCCCGCCGTGGCGCGTTCGAGCGTCATGAGGAGCTTCGCGACCGTGGACTTGCCGCAGCCGGACTCCCCCACGATGCCCAGCGTCTCGCCCTGGTACAGGTCGAAGGAGATCCCGTCGACCGCCTTGACCGCGCCGATCTGCTTCTTGATCAGGATTCCCTGGGTGAGAGGGAAGTGCTTGACCAGGTTGCGGACCTGGAGGATCGGTTCGCCACGCTCGACCGGCGCCTCGATCGCCGCGACGGCCTCGTCGGCCGTGGCGGCGTCCACCGTCTCCACCTCGGAGACGTTCGGCGTCGCGTCGGCGGGCTCGTCGGACTTCGAGAGCTTCGAAGCCTTCGTCGGCTCAGCCATGGATCGTCTCCTTCCAGAAGTGGCACGCGCTGCCGCGGCCCGGCAGCTCCGCACCGTCCTGCTCGGTGACCGGCACCAGCGCCGGGATCTCCGTGCGGCAGATGTCCTGCGCCTTGGGGCAGCGCGGGTTGAACGCGCAACCGCCGGGGATCTTGAGCAGGTTGGGCGGCAGACCCTTGATCGCGTAGAGCTCCTGGCCCTTCTGGTCCAGGCGCGGGATCGAGTCGAGGAGGCCACGGGTGTACGGGTGCGCGGGGCGCTTGTACAGCTCGTGCACCGGAGCGGTCTCGACGATCCGGCCCGCGTACATGACCGCGATCTTGTCCGCGACGTCGGCGACGACGCCGAGGTCGTGGGTGATCAGGATCAGGCCCATGTTGTACTCGCGCTGGAGCTCCGCGAGCAGGTCCATGACCTGGGCCTGGACCGTCACGTCGAGCGCCGTGGTGGGCTCGTCCGCGATGATCAGGTCGGGCTCCAGGGCGAGCGCCATCGCGATCATGATGCGCTGGCGCATGCCGCCGGAGAACTGGTGCGGGTAGTCGTTCACCCGCTCCTTGGCGGCCGGGATCTTGACCTTGTCCATCAGCTCGATGGACTTGACCTTGGCCTCCTTGCGGCTGAGCCCCTCGTGCACCCGGAACATCTCGCCGAGCTGGTAGCCCACCGAGAGCACCGGGTTGAGCGAGGACAGCGCGTCCTGGAAGATCATCGCGATCTTGCGGCCGCGGATCTTCCTGCGCTCCTCGTTGGACATCGTCAGCATGTCCTGGCCGCGGAAGAGGATCTCGCCCTGCGGGATCTTCCCGGGCGGCATGTCGAGGATGCCCATGATCGCCTGGGCGGTCACGGACTTGCCGGAACCCGACTCACCGAGGACGGCGAGGGTTTCTCCCGCGTCCACGCTGTAGTTGACGCCGTTGACGGCCTTGACCACGCCCTCGCGGGTGTGGAACTCGACGTGGAGGTCCTTGACGTCCAGGAGCCGGCCGCTCTTCTCCTCACCCGAGCGGGGGGCGGGGATCGAGTCGGTCTTGAGATCGATGCTGGTCACGTACGCCTCCCTCAGCGCAGCTTCGGGTCGAGGGCTTCGCGTACGGCGTCACCCATCATGATGAACGCCAACACCGTGATGCTCAGCATTCCTGCCGGGAAGAACAGCGTGTGCGGGTTGTTCCGGATGTCCTGCGTCGCCGTGGAGATGTCGCCGCCCCACGAGATGGCGTCGTCGGCGAGGCCGAGGCCCAGGTAGGACAGCGTGGACTCCGCCACGATGTACGTGCCGAGCGAGATGGTCGCCACGACGATCACCGGGGCGATGGCGTTCGGCAGCACGTGCCGGAACAGGATCCGCTTGGTGCCCGCGCCGAGCGCGCGCGCCGCCACCACGTAGTCGGCGTGCTTGGTCGTGATGACCGCGCCACGCATCACTCGGGCGATCTGCGTCCAGCCCAGGAAGGCCAGGGCGCCCATCACGACCCACACGCTGCGGTCGGTGAAGGCGTTCAGGACGACCATCGCGCCGAGCAGGAACGGGATGCCGAAGAACACGTCGATGAGACGCGAGATCAGGCTGTCCCAGAAGCCGCCGAAGTAGCCGGCGAGCATGCCGCACAGGCCGCCGAAGAGGGTGACCAGGAGGGTCACGCCGACGCCGACGATGATGGAGTTGCGGGCGCCGTGGACGACACGCGCGTAGATGCTGCGGCCCGTCCTGTCGTACCCGAACCAGTCGGCCTGGAAGAAGTGGCTCAGCTCGGGCTTGCCCAGGAAGTGGTTGGCCTGGTCTCCGGTGTCCGGGTCCACGTCGGTGAACAGGCCGGGGAAGGCCGCCACCAGAAGCAGGACCAGGATCAGCACCGCGGAGATCACGAAGAGCGGATTGCGCCGCAGTTCGCGCCAGGCGTCGCCCCAGAGGCTGCGCGGCTTGCCCGTGGAGGCCTGGGCGGAGACCGCGGAACCCGCCACGACTTCGTCCTGTGCCGCCGCCGTCTCGTCCGTGGTCGAGGTCTTGGTCAGGTCAGGCATAACGGATCCTCGGGTCCAGGACCGCGTAAAGCAGGTCGACGAGCAGGCTGGCGAGGAGGTACACGAGCACCAGGACGGTGACGACACCGACGATGACCGCGCCCTCACGGCGGGCCAGCGCCTGGAAGAGCAGGTTGCCGACGCCCGTCACGTTGAAGATGCCCTCGGTGATGACCGCGCCACCCATCAGGGCGCCGATGTCCGTGCCCAGGTAAGTGACCACCGGGATCAGCGAGTTGCGCAGCAGGTGCCGGGTGACGATGCGCTGGCGCGGCAGGCCCTTGGCGACCGCGGTGCGCATGTAGTCGGCCTGGCGGTTCTCCGCGATCGAGGTTCTCGTCAGGCGCGCCACGTAGGCGAGGCCGACCATGCCGAGCACCAGGGCGGGCACGACCAGCTGGCTCATGTCCTCGGAGTCCTGCACCGTGGGTGTGATCCAGCCCAGCTCGTTGCCGAAGAACAGCTGGAAGAGCAGGCCGACCACGAAGATCGGTACCGAGATCACCAGAAGCGTGAAGAGCGTGACCGTGTTGTCGACGAACCGGCCGCGCCGGATGCCCGCGAGGACACCGAGGGTGATGCCGACGATGAGCTCGAACGTCCAGGCCATGGAGGCCAGTCGGATCGAGACCGGGAACGCCTGGGTGATCTCGTCGAGGACCGGCCGGTTGCCGGCGATGGTGTTGCCGAAGTCCCCCTGCAGCAGGCCACCCATGTAATGCAGGTACTGCTGCCAGAGCGGCAGATCCAGACCACGGTCGTGCCGGATCTGCGCGACCTGCGCGGGGTCCGGCGGCTTGTCGCCCCACAGCGCCCGCACGGGGTCGCCGGGGAGGACGTTGACCATGATGAAGATCAGTAGTGTCGTCCCGATGAAGACCGGGATCATCTGGAGCAGTCGCCGTGCGACGTAGCGCCCCATTGGTGCCTCCGTCCAATCCGGAGCCGCCCGAAGCGACGCCCGGGATCACCGGGCGTCGCTTCGGGAGCGGACTTCCGTCGACTACTTCTCGAAGACCTGGACGTCCGTCAGGACCGGGTCACCGGCCTGATCGAACTTCATGTTCTTCACGTTCGTCGAGTAGCCGGAGGTGATCTTGTTGTACCAGAGCGGGATGCCCGGGAAGCCGTTGACCAGCTCCTTCTCGGCCTTCTGGTACAGCTCGGCGGACTCGTCGATCGTCTTGGCCGCGTCGGCCTGCTTGGTCAGTTCGTCGAACTTCTTGTCCGAGAACACGCCCTTGTTGCCGTCGACGCCGGTGCCGTAGAGGTCGGAGAGGAAGTTGCCGTTGAACGGGTAGTCGAGCACCCAGCCGGACCGGTACATCGCCTTGACCTGGTGCTTGTCACGCACCTCGGTGTCGGCCTGGAAGTCGGTCTTCGGGTCGCCGACGCACTTCACGCCGGTGTTCTTCTGGATGTCGTTGCAGACGGCCGTGACCCAGCCCTTGTGCGGCTGGTCGGCGTTGTACTGGATGGAGATCTTGTTGCCCGGAACGCCGCCGCCGTCCTTGACGAACTGCCTGGCCTTCTTCGGGTTGAACTTGCAGTACTCGCCGCAGGCGTCCTTCTGGTAGCCCTTCACGCCCTTGGCGACCCAGCCGGTGGCCGGCTCACGGGTGCCCGAGAACGTGGTCTTGACGATGGTGTCACGGTCGATCGCCATCGACAGGCCCTGGAGGACCTTGACGTCGATGTCCTTGAACGTCTTGCTGTAGAAGGCGGGGTTGATCGTGTTGATCGCCGAGTAGTCCGACTCGATGGCGCGGTCGCCGAAGTCCTGCTTGAAGTTGGCGAGTTCGCTGTCGGGGATCTGCGGCATCGTGTCGACGTTGTTCGACCGCAGGTCGTTGTAGGCGGCCTGGGGCGTCGTGTACGCCTTGAAGTTGATGCCGCCGTTCTTGGGCTTGTTGTCGCCCTTGTAGCCGGGCCAGGTGGTGACCTGGATCGACTTCTTGTGGTCCCAGCTCTTGAACTTGTAGGGACCGTTGCCGACCGGCGCCTCGCCGTACTTCTTCGGGTCCTTCAGGGCGGCCGAGGGCATCGGGTAGAACGGCGTGTACACCAGCTTGTACGCGTAGTACGGGATGCCGGACTTCAGGGTGATGGTGAAGGTGTTCTCGTCGACGACCTTCAGGCCGGACATGGTGTCCTTCTTGGCCTTGCCCTTCTCCGGGTGCACGTCGTCGTAGCCGACGATGTCGCGGTACCAGGCGCTGTTCTGCTGGCCGTTCGCGGGGTTCGCGGCCCAGTTCCAGGCGTCGACGTACGACTTGGCGGTGACGGCCTCGCCGTTGTGGAACTTCCAGCCCGCCTTCAGCTTGATCGTCCACACCTTGTTCGCCTTGTCGGGAGTGACCGACTCGGCGTTCTCGTAGGTGATGTCGCCCTGCTCGTCGTAGTGGACCAGGCCCGTGAAGAGCGAGTCGATGACGACGCTGCCGTACGCCTCCATGGTGTTGGCCGGCTGCAGTGCGTTCTGCGGCTCACCGTTGGCGTAGCTGACGATCCCCTTCGGGTCGACCTTGCCACTGCCGTTGCTGCCCTTGTCGCTGCCGCCACAAGCGGTGGCAGTCAGCGCCACAACACCGGCTATCGCGACCCACTTGGCGCTCTTGGCACCACGCATGGGGTTCCTCCTCATGAGTCCACTTGTTCACTACAAGAGGGGGTACGTGCAACCGCGCCGACACCCCTGACGGCGAAGATCGAGTACCCCAGTGTGCTCGTGAGTCGGCGCTCCCCACAGCGCGTGACCCATTGACCCGAGCTATACGCGGTCAACTATTAGCCATGAGGTACCGGTCGACCACACCCTTTTGGTCTCGGTTCAATCACACCTGGCCCGTACAACTTCCAAAATCCGGACAAACCGATCCGAGATAGATGGTTGCGAAACGGACGTGTTACCCATCTAACGGTCAGTGACGTCCGCATAGCGGACGCTCCGCGCTCGAAAACCGGTTGCCGGGAGCGCCTGGGAGGACTGTGGCGACACCGTACCCGCCAGGGGAAACACAAGAGGCCGACTTCCGCGCAACCCCCTCGGGAGCGGCGGAAATCGGCCTCGTGAGCGGCGGAGTGCCGCTAACTGCCTACATCAGTGGGTCAGTTGTGCTTGGCGCGCGAAGCGGAACGGCCGCGCTCCTTCTGGTCCAGGACGACCTTGCGGATGCGGACGGCCTCCGGGGTCACCTCGACGCACTCGTCGTCGCGGCAGAACTCCAGGGACTGCTCCAGCGACAGCTTGCGCGGCGGGACGATCGCCTCGAAGGAGTCGGCGGAGGAGGAGCGCATGTTGGTGAGCTTCTTCTCCTTGGTGATGTTCACGTCCATGTCGTCGGAGCGCGAGTTCTCACCGACGATCATGCCCTCGTACACCTCGGTGCCGGGCTCCGTGAAGAGCACGCCGCGCTCCTGGAGGTTCGTCATCGCGAAGGCGGTGACGGCGCCCGAGCGGTCGGCGACCAGCGAACCGTTGTTGCGGGTCGTCAGGGTGCCGAACCACGGCTCGTGGCCCTCGTGGATGGAGTGGGCGATGCCCGTGCCGCGGGTGTTCGTCAGGAACTCCGTACGGAAGCCGATGAGGCCGCGGGAGGGCACGACGAACTCCATGCGGACCCAGCCCGAGCCGTGGTTGGACATGTTGTCCATACGGCCCTTGCGGACGCCCATGAGCTGCGTGACGGCGCCCATGTGCTCCTCGGGCACGTCGATGGTCATGCGCTCGACGGGCTCGTGCGTCTTGCCGTCGACCTCCTTGGTGACGACCTGCGGCTTGCCGATCGTCATCTCGAAGCCCTCGCGGCGCATCTGCTCGACGAGGATGGCGAGCGCCAGCTCACCGCGGCCCTGCACCTCCCAGGCGTCGGGGCGCTCGGTGTCCAGGACGCGCAGCGAGACGTTACCGATCAGCTCGCGGTCCAGGCGGTCCTTGACCTGGCGGGCGGTGACCTTGCGGTCCTTGACGGCCGCCTTGGCGTCCGCGCCCTTGCCGGTGCCACCGCGGCCGACCAGCGGCGAGGTGTTCGTACCGATGGTCATGGAGATGGCCGGCTCGTCGACCGTGATCAGCGGCAGCGCGATCGGGTTCTCCGGGTCGGCGAGGGTCTCGCCGATCATGATGTCGGGGATACCGGCCACGGCGCAGATGTCGCCCGGGCCCGCCTTCTCGGCGGGCTTGCGGGTGAGCGCCTCGGTCATCATCAGCTCGGTGATGCGGACGTTCTGGATCGTCCCGTCACGCTTGATCCAGGCGACGGTCTGGCCCTTGGCCAGCTCGCCCTGCTCGACGCGGAGCAGCGCGATACGGCCGAGGAAGTTGTCCGCGTCGAGGTTGGTGACGTGGGCCTGGAGGGGCGCGGCCTCGTCGTACGTCGGGGCCGGGACGTGCTCCAGGATCGTGGAGAAGAACGGCTCCAGGTTGGTGGAGTCCGCCGGGACCGTGCCGTCCTCGGGCTTGGTCAGCGAGGCGATGCCGTCACGGCCGCAGGCGTAGACGATCGGGAACTCGATCTGGTCCTCGTCCGCGTCCAGGTCGAGGAAGAGGTCGTACGTCTCGTTGACGACCTCGTCGATGCGGGAGTCCGGGCGGTCCGTCTTGTTGATGCACAGGATGACGGGCAGGCGCTGCTGGAGGGCCTTGCGGAGCACGAAGCGGGTCTGCGGCAGCGGGCCCTCGGAGGCGTCCACGAGCAGCACGACCGCGTCGACCATCGACAGGCCGCGCTCGACCTCGCCACCGAAGTCGGCGTGGCCGGGGGTGTCGATGATGTTGATCGTGATCGGGTCCCCGCCGTCCTTGGGGTGATACTTCACCGCCGTGTTCTTGGCGAGGATCGTGATGCCCTTCTCACGCTCCAGGTCGTTCGAGTCCATCATGCGGTCGTCGAGGGACTCTGCGGCGTGCGCGGCGAAGGAACCGGCCTGCTTGAGCATGGCGTCGACGATGGTCGTCTTGCCATGGTCGACGTGAGCGACGATGGCGACGTTGCGGATGTCGTGGCGCGTGGCCATAGTGCGGCGTACTCCTGGAGTGAGTGGACGGTCGCGCGCACATCTGAGGTACGCGAACCCTGCCGGGCTGGACACGCCACGGCCTCACCCCAGTCTACGTGTCCGCGGCGGAGGCAGCCTCCGCGGGGGCTGCGCAGGGGTGCGGAAAGCCTCGGGAACTCTGGGGAAACAGCAGGTCAATGGGTGGATACGAGCTTGCCCGCCGGGGTGGCCGACGGGCAAGGGAGTTGAGCAGGATCTGAGCGTCAGTCCGCCGCGGGGGCCTTGGAGGCCTTCGCGTCCGGCTTCAGGAAGCCGATGTCCTCGTAGTGCGGGGCCTGGAATCCGAAGGCTCCGGCGTTGGCCAGGTTCGGGCGGGCGGCCATCAGCTGGGGGCGCTGGTAGAGGGGGATGGAGCCCGCCTCGGCCCAGATGCGGGCGTCCGCCTTCCTGACCAGGGAGCGCGCGGTCTCCTCGTCCAGCTCGCCGACCGCCTGGTCGAAGAGCTGGTCGATGTGGTCCGTGCCGACGCGCGTGTAGTTCTGCTCGACGTTCAGCGAGCCGTCCGCGGCCGGGACCGGCTTGGCGAAGATCGGGCGGGCGTCGGTGGCCGGGAAGGCCGAGGCGGGCCAGGAGTAGAGCGCGAGGTCGTACTGGCCGGACGCGATGTGGTCCTTGAAGTAGCTGTCGTCGGAGACCTTCGCCGTCTCCGTGCGCACCCCGATCTTCTCCAGCATCCGCGAGATGCGGTCGGCCACCGCGCGCAGCGGCTCCGAGCCGTCCCCGGAGGGCAGCACGAAGCGCAGGGTGAGGGGCTTGCCGTCCTTGGCGAGCGGGCCCGCGGCCGCGGCGGGTGCGGCGGTCCCCTTGGGTGCGTACGCGCCGGGGGCGCCGCCCCTGGCCTGGTCCTTGGAGCCCGCGTGCTTGTCGGCGTGCTGCTTGGCGTGGCCGCCCGGGTCCTTCTTCTTCTCCTTGTCGGCCTCGCCGGGCAGCCCGAGCACGTCGGCCTGGCGGGTCAGCGCGGCGCGCTGGTAGGCGGCCGCGGGGGCCGGGGCGAGCACCGAGGTGCCGTTGCCGCCGGGCTTCCCGTCGTCCTCGCCGACGATGTAGGTGCCGTCGTCCGACGACTCCTCCTCGGAGTCCTGGCCGGCCTTCTTCGCAGCGGCCTCGCCGCCCGCCGTCTTCTCCTTCTTGTCCTTCTGCCCGGTCTTCCCGGTCTTCCCGGTCCCGGGCGCCCAGCCCGCGTCCGCGAGCAGCGCCCGCGCCTCGGCGGTGTCCTGCTCGCCGAGCGCCCCGCTGTTGTCCGCGTACGCCTGCTGTCCGGCGAGGGCGAGATGGCTGCCGACCGGCTCGGCGGGCAGGCCGAGGGGTCCGAGGACGGTCTTCGCGAGCTCCTCGCGGTTCAGGGCGCGGGCCACCGCGCGGCGCACCCGGTCGTCGGCGAGGGGGCCCTCGGAGCCGTTGAGTGCCAGCTGGGTGTAGGCGGGCTCCAGGGACTTGCGGACCACGTAGCCGCGCAGGCCCGACTGTTCCTTCTCGTACTTCCTGACCGCCTTGCGCGTTGCGGCGCGGGCCTCGATCTCGGCCTCGGCGGCCTCCTCGTCGGAGCCGTTGGCGATCGCCCAGGAGCGCAGCGCCTTGCCGGGGGTGAGCTGCGAGCCGGGGCCGTGGGTGAGCGGCCCCCGCGCCCCCTTGTCGCGGGCGGCCAGGGCGATCCGGTCCGCCTCGGCCGAGTCGATCTCGGCCAGGTCGACCTCGCCGTCGGCGAGCGCCTCGGCCCGGTCCTCGCGCGCCACCTCGTGCAGCACGAGCTTGTCGAGCTTGGCCGGCCGGCCCCACCAGCGCGGGCTGCGCTCCAACGTCACATCGCCCGCCGTGCGGTCGACGTCGGCGAGCGCGAAGGGGCCCGCGGTCACCTTCAGCCTGCGGCGGGCGCCGTCGTTGAAGGAGTCGGGGCTGCCCATGACCTGCTTGGGGTACAGCGGCGAGAAGAGGGAGCGCCAGTCCGCGTACGGCTTGGCGAAGGTGACCCGCACCTCCAGGTTGTTCGCGCCGCGCTCGATCTTCTCGATCCGGTCGTAGCCGGCGTTCCGCGCCGTCCAGTACGCGGTGTCCTTGCCGGACAGGGCCCGCCACTGCGCGGCGAAGTCGTCGGCGCCGATCTCCCGGCCGTCGCTCCACACCGCCTGCTGGTTGAGCTTGTACAGGACGACCTGCCTGGGCTCGCGCTCGACGACCTTCGCCGACTCCAGGAAGTCGGTGTCGGGCTGCGTCCTGCCCTGCGCGTCGAGGCGGAACAGGGACGGCAGGACGGCGCCCGCGACGCGCGCGGTCCCCGCGTCGGCGTCGGACTGGAAGGTGTTGAGGGTCTCGGGCAGCGCGTCGACCGCCCACTTCACGGTCCCGCCGTCGGCGACCAGGTCCCGGGCCGCGGGCGCGACGTCCTGGCCCGCGGTCGGCCGGCCGGCCTCGTCGTTCGAGCTGCATCCGGCGAGGGCGGGCAGAGCCAGCACCCCCGTCGCGAGGAACACGACAGATCTGACTCTGACGTGGTGGGACATGGCTGGTACCTCCGGGGTCCGGGGCTCGCCCGGCCGCCCGCTGCCAGGACCGGGCCGGGTTTGATCACGTTTGGCGGTATATGGAGCTGATCACATCTATCGCCCCACTCAAGGCGATGTGAGGCCTCGCGCGGTGGAGGCGCGACGCGGGGGCGCCCATATCCCACTCGTGCGGCCCAACAGGGGGCGCGCACGGGCGCGGCCGGCGGTCAGACGCCGCGATCCAGGGCGGCCGGGGCCCGCGGTCGGCGGCGGCCGGGGCCCGCGGTCGAGGGCGGTCGGGGACGGTCACCGTCGGTCGAGGTCGGCGCGATCGGCGCGTGATCCGGCGCATTCACCGTCCTCGATCCGGTAATCGGTGCAGATCTCTTCACAAGCCGGGATGTGACGCGCGACACTCGCAGGCGCATGAGCGTTGCCACCGCACCCCCGAAGTGAGGGCAAGTCATGGCTCTGCACGACGAATTGACGGCCGTTCAGCGCTGCGTGGACGACTTGGTCCGCACCGTCGGAAGGCTGGAGCAGCAGGCCGGCGACCGGATAGCCGACGTCGACGTACGCCGGGTGCGCACCGACACCGACCACCTGCGCGAGAGCGTCGCCCTGCTGCGTGCGGCGGCCCCGCCACCGGCGCCCCACGAGGAGCACCGGCCCGATCTCGTGACCATCCCCGACACGCCGTACGACAGCGCGCTGTGGGCGGGCGCCGGGGACGTCGACGACGAGGGCCTCGGCGCACACGACCGCCACGCGCCCTGACCGCGCTTCGGGGACCGCGCCCCTGGCGCGCGCCCCGCTGAGCCACGACCCGGAAACCCTCCCCTGCCCGAGGACGAAGGAGTGGAGCCTCGTTGGCCACCGGCACGGAACCCCAACCGAAGAGCGGACCGGCCCCCGGCGGCGTGCGTGACGGCACACGCGCCGCCATCACCGCTGCCCATCTGCGGACCGACCGCTGGTGGCTGGCGCCCGCGGCGACCGCCGCCGGGCTGCTCGCCTTCGTCGTCTACTCGACCTGGCGGGCCTTCGCGAACACGGACTACTACCAGGCGCCCTACGTCTCGCCGTTCTACTCGCCGTGCCTGGCCGAGAACTGCGAGCCGATGCGGTCCGGACCCAACTGGGAGATCTTCGGGAGCTGGTGGGGCCTGTCCCCCGCGCTGCTCATCCTGATCTTCCCGCTCGGCTTCCGACTGACCTGCTACTACTACCGCAAGGCGTATTACCGCGGCTTCTGGGCGTCGCCTCCCGCCTGCGCGGTGGCGGAGCCCCACAAGAAGTACTCGGGCGAGACCCGCTTCCCGCTCGTCCTGCAGAACATCCACCGGTACTTCTTCTACGCCGCCGTGCCGGTCGCGGGCATCCTCACGTACGACACCGTCCTGGCCTTCCGCGACGAGCACTACGAGTGGGGCCACATGGGGCTCGGCACGCTCGTGTTCCTCGTCAACATCGTGCTGATCTGGGCGTACACGCTCTCCTGCCACTCCTGCCGGCACATCGTCGGGGGCAAGCTGAAGCACTTCTCCAAGCATCCGGTGCGGTACCGCATGTGGCAGTGGGCGGGGAAGCTGAACGCCCGTCACATGCTGCTCGCCTGGGCCTCGTTGGTGAGCGTGGCACTCGCCGACTTCTACGTGTACCTGATCGCGTCCGGCGCCTTCGACGATCCGAGGTTGTTCTGAATGTCTCAAGTGGAGCGACAGCAGTGGGACGTCGTCGTGGTGGGGGCGGGCGGCGCCGGGCTGCGGGCCGCCATCGAGGCCCGGGAGCAGGGCGCCCGGACGGCCGTGATCTGCAAGTCCCTGTTCGGCAAGGCCCACACGGTGATGGCCGAGGGCGGCATCGCGGCCTCCATGGGCAATGTGAACTCCGGTGACAACTGGCAGGTCCACTTCCGCGACACGCTGCGCGGCGGGAAGTTCCTCAACCAGTGGCGGATGGCCGAGCTGCACGCGCGCGAAGCACCCGACCGGGTCTGGGAGTTGGAGACCTGGGGCGCCCTGTTCGACCGGACGCCGGACGGGCGGATCTCGCAGCGCAACTTCGGCGGGCACGAGTACCCGCGCCTCGCGCACGTGGGCGACCGCACCGGGCTCGAACTGATCCGTACGCTCCAGCAGAAGATCGTCTCGCTGCAGCAGGAGGACTTCAAGGAGTTCGGGGACTACGAGGCGCGTCTGAAGGTCTTTCAGGAGTGCACCGTCACCCGGGTGTTGAAGGAGGAGGACACCGACTTCGGCGAGGGCGGACGGGTCTGCGGGGCCTTCTGCTACGACCGTGAGTCGGGCCGCTTCTTCGTACTCGAAGCGCCCGGCGTGGTCCTCGCGACCGGCGGCATCGGCAAGTCCTTCAAGGTGACGTCGAACTCCTGGGAGTACACCGGCGACGGCCACGCGCTCGCGCTGCTCGCCGGAGCGCCCCTGCTGAACATGGAGTTCGTGCAGTTCCACCCGACCGGCATGGTCTGGCCGCCGTCGGTCAAGGGCATCCTCGTCACCGAGTCCGTGCGCGGCGACGGCGGAGTCCTGCGGAACTCCGAGGGCAAGCGGTTCATGTTCGACTACGTCCCCGACGTCTTCAAGGAGAAGTACGCGCAGTCGGAGGACGAGGGCGACCGCTGGTACGACGACCCGGACCACAACCGCAGGCCCCCCGAGCTGCTGCCCCGTGACGAGGTCGCGCGCGCCATCAACGCCGAGGTCAAGGCGGGCCGCGGCTCGCCGCACGGCGGCGTCTTCCTCGACGTGTCGACGCGCATGCCCGCCGAGGTCATCAAGCGCCGGCTCCCCTCCATGTACCACCAGTTCAAGGAGCTCGCGGACGTCGACATCACCGCCGAGGCGATGGAGGTCGGGCCCACCTGTCACTACGTGATGGGCGGCATCGCGGTCGACTCCGACACCGCGGCCGCGCGCCGCGTCGCGGGGCTCTACGCCGCGGGCGAGGTCGCGGGCGGCATGCACGGCTCCAACCGGCTCGGCGGCAACTCGCTCTCCGACCTGCTGGTGTTCGGGCGGCGCGCCGGACTGCACGCCGCGCGGTACGCCGCGGGGCTCGCCGTGCGGCCGACGGTGGACGAGGTGCAGATCGACACCGCGGCCGCCGAGGCGCTGCGGCCGTTCAGCGCCGAGGGCCCCGAGGACGGGGCGACGCCCGAGAATCCGTACACCCTGCACCAGGAACTGCAGCAGACCATGAACGACCTCGTCGGCATCATCCGCCGCGAGGCCGAGATGGAGCAGGCCCTGGAGAAACTCGCCGAACTGCGGGTGCGGGCACGGCGCGCCGGGGTGGAGGGGCACCGCCAGTTCAACCCGGGCTGGCACCTCGCGCTCGACCTGCGGAACATGCTCCTGGTCAGCGAGTGCGTCGCGCGGGCCGCCCTGGAGCGCACGGAGAGCCGCGGCGGCCACACCCGCGAGGACCATCCCGCCATGGACCGCGCGTGGCGCCGCACCAATCTGCTGTGCCAACTGGCCGATCCCTCGGGCGGGTTGGCGGCCACGGATCCCGTGCGTGGCCAGATCGATCTCGTACGTGTGGAGACCGAGCCCATCCGCCCGGACCTGCTCGCCCTCTTCGAGAAGGAGGAGCTGGTCAAGTACCTGGCTGAAGAGGAGCTGTACGAGTGAGTTCGTACGACGCGCAATTCAAGGTCTGGCGCGGGGACGTGGACGGCGGCGACCTGGCGGACTTCGAGGTCGAGGTCAACGAGGGCGAGGTCGTCCTCGACATCATCCACCGGCTCCAGGCCACCCAGGCGCCCGACCTCGCGGTGCGCTGGAACTGCAAGGCGGGCAAGTGCGGTTCGTGCTCCGCGGAGATCAACGGGCGGCCGCGGCTGATGTGCATGACGCGGATGTCGGTCTTCGGGCGCGACGAGGTCATCACGGTGACGCCGCTGCGGGCCTTCCCCGTGGTGCGGGACCTGGTGACGGACGTCGGCTTCAACTACACCAAGGCGCGCGAGGTCCCCGCGTTCGTGCCGCCCGAGGATCTCGGGCCCGGCGAGTACCGCATGCAGCAGACGGACGTGGACCGCTCGCAGGAGTTCCGCAAGTGCATCGAGTGCTTCCTGTGCCAGGACACGTGCCATGTGGTGCGCGACCACGAGGAGAACAAGGGCGCCTTCGCCGGTCCCCGGTTCCTGATGCGGGTCGCCGAGCTGGACATGCATCCGCTGGACGCGGCGGCGGAGTCCGGCCTCGACAGGAAGCGGACCGCGCAGGACAAGCACGGGCTCGGCTACTGCAACATCACCAAGTGCTGTACGGAGGTCTGTCCCGAGGGGATCAAGATCACGGACAACGCGTTGATTCCCTTGAAGGAGAGGGCGGTCGACCGGAAGTACGACCCGCTGGTGTGGCTCGGGAACAAGATCCGGCGGCGGGGGGACTAGCGGGGTGGGGGTTATCCCCCAGCGGGGATTTCCCTGATTTCCTCCATGGTCGCGGCGGGCCGGTGACGATCAGCATGGAGGCATGACTTCCTCCACGGCTTCTTCCACGGCTTCTTGCACGGCTTCCTCCGCGGCGCCCTCCGTGGCCTCCTCCGCCTTGAGGCGTCGTACGTTGCTGGGGATCGCCGCCGCCGGTCTCGTGGCGGGCCTGCTGCCCCTCTCCGCGACGGCGCAGGCCCATCCCACGGCGCGGGCACACGCCTCCGGTGTCCGCGCCCAACTGCCCGCGCCCACGGGCCCGTACGCGATCGGCACCGTGTCCGCTCGGCTCGTCGACCGGTCGCGGCACGACCCGTGGGTGGCATCGCGGCCGTACCGCGAGCTGATGGTCGGCATCTGGTATCCGGCGGCGGGTGGCGCGGAGGGCTCGGGCGGATCCGGCGAGGAGCACCGCCTCGCCCGCTACATGGCATCCGGCGCCGCCCAGCGCTGGGACGCCACCGCGCCCCACGGCATCCCGAAGGGCGCGGTCGACTTCGCGGCCACGCGGACGCACGCGCGGGAGGGGGCCCCTGCCGACACGCGCGGCGGGCGGCGGCCCGTCCTCGTGTACGCGGCGGGTTCGGGCGACCCGCGCACCTGGGGCACGGCCCTGGTCGAGGAGATGGCGAGCCGCGGCTACGTCGTGGTGACCGTCGACCACACCTACGAGACCTCCGGTGTGCAGTTCCCCGACGGCTCGGTGAGGGACGACGGGCCGCTGCGTGAGGCGCTGGCGGAGGCGGAGCGGAACGGCACGATCACGGAGCTGCTCAAGAAGACGCTGGACGTCAGGGTCGCCGACTCGCGGTTCGTCCTGGACAGCCTCGGTTCGCTGCCGCACGGTCTGTCGAAGGTGGTCGACCGGCGGCGCGTGGGCATGTTCGGGCAGTCCGCGGGCGGGATCGCGGCGGCCCAGACGATGTACGAGGACCGGCGGGTGAGGGCGGGCGTCGACCTGGACGGCACGCTGGAGTTCAACCCGGAGCCGAACGGCACGAACCTGATGCCGGTCGCGAGGCACGGCCTCGACCGTCCCTTCCTGCTGATGGGCCGCGAGGGCAGCGACCGGGTGACGGAGCCGTCGTGGCGCTCGTTCTGGTCCCACAGCACGGGCTGGAAGCGGAACCTGACACTGCGGGGTTCCCTGCACCAGACGTACACGGACCTGCCGGTACTGCTTCCGCAGGCGGGGGTGGACGAGAAGGTGCGGGAGGAGCACATCGGCACGGTGGATCCGGGGCGGGCGGTCGCGGCGCAGCGGGCGTATGTGGGCGCGTTCTTCGACCGCTGGTTGAAGGGGGAGGACGGCGGGCTGCTGGACGCCCCGTCGGTGCGGTACCCGGAGGTGGAGTTCGCGGGGTGAGGGGCTGTTCGCGGCTGGGGCCGGCGGGCGGCTGCAAGCCGTTCCTGCTGTGGGCAGGCGTTCCGCACGGCGGAACGGGTGGGCACAGCCCGAAGTTGCCGGGCAACCGATCAACCAGGCCCCGCTCCAGGTCGCGGCACCCCCAGTAGGGTCATACGCTCCCAAATGTGACGCCGCCCTCGCACATAGCCGCGCGGGCAGCCGCGGCCGCGGTGGCCGCGCTGCTCGCCTGGTTCCCGCTGCTGTGCGCCCCGCCCGCCGCGGCCGACGACCCCGTCACGCTCTCCCGCACCGGCCAGATCACCGACAAGGCGGGCGCCCTCGGGGACCGCGAGGACGCCGTGGTGAAGGCCCTCGACCGGCTCTACGACGACCGGGGCGTGCAGCTCTTCGTCGTCTACGTACGTGACTTCTCCGGCCGCTCCGCGCAGAGCTGGGCGGACGCCACCGCCGAGCGGGGCGGCCTCGGCATCGACGACGTCCTGCTCGCCGTCGCCACCCACGACCGGCAGTTCGCCTACTCCGTGGACGACGGTTCGCGGCTGACCCAGGCCCAGCTCAAGGACGTGGCCACCACCGCGATCAGGCCCGCCCTGCGCGAGAACGACTGGGCGGGGGCCGCGATCGGCGCCGCGGACGGCTACCGCGCGGTCCTCGCGGGACGGCCCGTGCCGACGCCCTCGATCACCCCGGGACCGGCCGACCCCGGCGCCGGCGACGACTCCGTGGCCGGTGATCTGGTGCTCCCCGTGCTGGCGGCGGGCGCGGCAGGGGTCGCCGCGACGGTCGCGTACAAGCGGCGCAGGAAGCGGGCCACCACCCGCACGACTCCGGGAGGCGGCCGGGGACAGACATCCGGCAGGGACCTCACACCTCTCCCCGACCTCGACGAGCAGGCCCGCCGCATCCTCGTGGAGACCGACGACGCGGTCCGCACCAGCACCGAGGAACTCGGCTTCGCCACCGCCCAGTTCGGCGAGGACGCGGTCAAGCCCTTCAGCGACGCGCTCGGCTACGCGCGGTCGGAGCTGACCGCGGCGTTCCGGCTGCGGCAGGAGCTCGACGACGCCCGTCCCGAGGACGACGCGACCAGACGCCGCATGCTGGACGAGATCGTCGCGCGCTGCACGGAGGCGGGCCGCCGTCTGGACGCGGAGACCGCGGGCTTCGACGAGCTGCGCGCCCTGGAGAAGAACGCCCCGCAGGCCCTGGAGCACGCCGAGACGGTGTTCCGCCAGGTCGCCGGGCGCACCGGAGCCGCCGAAGAAACCCTCGCCCGCCTGCGCGCGGCCTACGCGCCCACCGCGTCGGCGGCCGTGCTCGGCCATGTCGAGCAGGCCAAGGACCGGCTCGTCTTCGCCACCACGCACCTCAACCGGGCCCGGCAGTCCGTGGACACCGGCGAGAGCGGCGCGGCCGCGGTGCATCTGCGCGCCGCCGAGGGCGCCGTCGACCAGGCGGGCACGTTCGTGGACGCCGTCGACCGGCTCGCCGACGAGCTCGCGCTGGCCGCCGAGAAGCTGCCGGGCGCGCTCGCCGAGTCCGAGGCCGACCTCGCCGACGCGCACGGCCTCCTCGACGGCACCGCGGAAGGCGTCTCCACGGCCGGTCTGCGGGGCCGTGTCGCCCGCGCGGAGGCGGTGGTCGCCGAGGTGCGCAAGCAGACGTCCGCGGGACCCTACGACCCCATCGACGCCCTGCGCCGCGTCGAGGAGGCCGACGCCGCGCTCGACGAGGCCCTCGCGGGCGCGCGCGAGCGGGAGGCGGGCGACCGGCGCTCCCGCGCCCTGCTCTCCCAGGCCCTGCTCACCGCGCGCAGCGCCGTCGGGGCCGCCACGGACTACGTCACCACGCACCGCGGCGCCGTCGGCAGCGAGGCAAGGACCCGCCTCGCCGAGGCAGGGCGCCACCTCGCGCAGGCTCAGGCCGCCCAGGACGGCGACGCCACCGCCGCGCTCGCCGAGGCCCGGCAGGCGGACTCCCTGGCCCGGCAGGCGCAGCAGCTCGCCGAGCGTGACGTACGCGGCTACGGCAACCCCTACGGAGGCCTGGGCGGAGGCGGCGGCCGGGGCGGCGGCATGGGCGGCGCGGTCCTCGGCGGCATCATCCTCGGCGAGCTCTTCGGAGGCAGGGGCCGCGGAGGCGGTGGCTACGGAGGGGGCGGCTACGGAGGGGGCGGCTACGGAGGGGGCGGTTTCGGCGGCGGCAGCCCCGGCAGCTTCGGCGGCGGGGAGACGCGGGGACGGCGGGGCGGGGGCGGCAGATTCTGAGCGCCCGCGCTCCCCGGCAGCGACTTTCGTACGTCCCTCACGAACCCTCGTACAAGGAAGTGGCCCTCATGACCAAGCAGACCATCCTCGGCCGCGTCGCCCAGCTGGCCAGGGCGAACATCAACGCGCTCCTCGACCAGGCCGAGGACCCGCAGAAGATGCTCGACCAGCTGATCCGCGACTACACGGACAACATCAAGGAGGCCGAGGAGGCGGTCGCGACCACCATCGGCCATCTGCGGATGCTGGAGCAGGACCACAGGGACGACCAGGACACGGCCGCCGAGTGGGGCACCAAGGCGCTCGCCGCGAGCAGGAAGGCCGACGAGCTGCGCGCCGACGGGAACGCCACGGAGGCCGACAAGTTCGACCGGCTCGCCAAGGTCGCGCTCGGGCGGCAGCTGCGCTCCGAGAAGGAGGCCGAGGAGGCCGAGCCGACGATCGCCTCGCAGACCGAGATCGTGGACAAGCTGAGGTCGGGGCTCGACCGGATGAAGGGGAAACTGGCGGACCTGGAGTCCAGACGCGACCAGTTGGTGGCCCGCGCCAGGACCGCGCAGGCGCAGAACCAGATGGTGGACGCGGCCCGGAGCATCGACGTCCTCGACCCGACCAGCGAGCTGAGCCGCTTCGAGGAGAAGGTGCGCCGCGAGGAGGCGCGGGCCCTGGGCAAGCAGGAACTCGCCGCGTCCTCGCTCGACGCGCAGTTCGAGGAGCTGGACGCCCTGGGCGACGCGGCGGAGGTCGAGGCCCGCCTCGCCGCCCTCAAGGCGACCACGTGAGCGGCGCAGGCGCCGCAGTCGGCAGGCCTCGGACGAGGCGCGGCCGTGCCTCGCGCACGGAGCGCCGGCCGAACCCGGCCGGCGCCGCGGCGGCGGGGCAAGACCGCCCGCTGCCCTCGGCACGCCCCCTGAGCCGCGGGCAACGGCGGTTCAGAACAGGCTGAGCAGCGCCTCCGCCGCGTCCATCGGCTCGGACTCCCCGTCGGGCAGCGCGAGTTCGAACCAGACCGTCTTGCCGCGCGGTGTCCTGCGCGAGCCCCACGCGGCGCTGAGCAGTCCGACCAGCTGGAGACCGCGCCCGCCCTCGTCGGTGTCGCGCGCACGGCGGCGGCGCGGCTGGACGAAGCCGCCGTCCCACACCTCGCACACCAGGGTGCGGTCGAGCAGGAGACGCAGTCTGATCTCGCCCTCGCCATAGCGCAGGGCGTTGGTGACGAGCTCGCTGACCAGCAGTTCCGCCGTGTCGCAGAGCCGCTCCAGGTCCCAGGCGCGCAGCTGGTCGCAGGCCAGTTCGCGGGCGCGGCCCACCGACTTGGGGTCGCGCGGCAGCTCCCAGTCGCCGACGTGCTCGGCGGGCAGGCCCTCGACGCGCGCCATCAGGAGCGCGATGTCGTCCTCTCCGTGGTGGGTGTCCAAGGTGTTCAGGACGTGGTCGCAGACGTCCTCCAGGCCGGCCGGGGCGTCGCTGAGGGCCCGTACGAACGCGTTGAGGCCCTCGTCCAGCGGGTGGTCGCGGGATTCGACCAGGCCGTCGGTGTAGAGCGCGAGGAGGGCGCCCTCGGGGAGTTCGACCTCGACGTCCTCGAAGGGCTCGCCGCCGACGCCGAGCGGCATGCCCGGGGGTACGTCGAGCATGAGCGCGGATTCGCCGGGCTCGACGAGGACGGGTGGCAGGTGGCCCGCGTTGGCGAAGGTGCAGCGGCGGGTGACGGCGTCGTAGACCGCGTAGACGCACGTGGCGAGGTAGACCTCGCTGAGGTCCGCGTCCGCGGCCTTGCGGGCCGCTCTGGTGGTCTGCTGGGGTCCGGCGGGGTTGCCGAGGCCGCGGGCGACCTCGTCCAGGGCGGAGAGCACCTCGGCGGGCTCCAGGTCCAGGAGCGCCAAGGTACGCACGGCGGTGCGCAGTTCACCCATGGCGACGGCGGCGCGCAGGCCGCGGCCCATGACGTCGCCGACGACCAGGGCGGTGCGGTGGCCCGGCAGTTCGATGACGTCGAACCAGTCGCCGCCGACCTCCGTGGCGGCGTTGCCCGGCAGGTAGCGGCAGGCGATGTCGAGCCCGGACGCCTCGGGGTCGCCGGGCGGCAGCAGGGAGCGCTGCAGTATCAGCGCGCGCTCGTGCTCCCTGCGGTACAGGCGGGCGTTGTCGATGCAGACGGCGGCCCGCGCGGCCAGTTCGACGGCGAGGGCACGGTCGCGCTCGCCGAAGGGTTCGCTGCCCTTCGTACGGGAGAACTGGGCGAGGCCGACCACGGTGTCGTGGGCGACCATCGGCACGGCGAGCGTCGACTGGATGAGTCCGCCGGTGAGCCTGCTCGCGGACGCGCTGTCGGCGCCGGTGACCAGCCGGGGTCTGGCGGCGCGCAGGGCGTCGGCGCACGGCGAGGAGAACGCGAAGCGGTGCACCGCGCCGACGTCTATGGGCCCGGAGCCGTCCGGGAACGGGGCGTCGGCGACCGCGCTCGCGAAGGCCACGCGGCGCAGTTCCGCACTGCCGTCGGCCAGGCCCGGCGGGGTCTCGTCGCCGTCGAGCAGGCCTTGGTACAGGTCGACGGAGGCGAGGTCGCAGAAGCCGGGGACAGTGACGTCGAGCAGTTCCCTGGCGGTGGTCTCCAGGTCCAGGGAGTTGCCGATGCGCGATCCGGCCTCGTTCAGGAGCGCGAGGTTGCGCCGGGCGTGCGCGGCCTCGCGGGCGGCGGCGTGCCGCCGGGTGACGTCGGTGCCGAGGCCCGCGACGCCGATGGGGCGGCCCGAACCGCTGTGCACGCGATAGAGGTTGATCGACCAGTGCCGGCGCTCGCTGCTGCCGGGCGCGGGTCCCACTATCTGCATGTCCGTCACGGAGTCGCCGGTCCGCAGGACGCGCTTGAGGGCGGCGGACATGCGGTCGGCCTCGTGGCGCGGCAGGTAGTCGTGGACGGTGCGGCCGCGGTGGTCCTCGACGCCGCCGCCGAAGACGTCGGCGAAGCGGCGGTTGGCGCGCTGCACCTTCAGGTCCGTGCCGAACAGCAGGAAGCCGAAGGGAGATTGGCCGAAAATGGCCTGGGAGGCGGCGAGGTCCGTCTCGATCTGCCGGAGCGCGCGGACGTCGACGACGATGCAGACCGCGGCCCGCTCGCCGTCCTCCGTCTCGGTCGGCATCACATAGACCTCGGCGAGGCCTTCCCGCCCCGGCCCGTCGGCCTCCTCCCCGTCGGGCACCCGGAAGGGGACGACACCCGTCCACTCCCGTCCGTCGAGGATCTCGGCCATCTTGCGGTGGCCGCCGGGCCGCAGCTCGGGCGGCACGAAGGCCTCGATGGGGTCCTTGCCCACGGCGTCGTGGGCGGCGACGCCGAAGAGGCGCTCCGCACGGACGCTCCACTGGTCGACGAGGCCGTCGGCGCCGATCGAGAACGAGGCGACCTTGATGTAGTCGTAGATCGAACCGGGTGGGTTGCTCTGCCAGGTCTCGTCGACCAGGGCGTCCCCGGGCCCGCCTGCCGCCGCGTCGCCGGGTCCGTCCGACCCGGCGTCACCCGAGTCGTCGGCCATCGCGTCGCGCGACGGCCCCTCGGGCTCCGTCGCCTTCGCTGGTATCTCGCTCACGCGAACCGTCCCCTCCAGCTCACCGCGTCCGGCACCGGTCACCGCATACGGCTGTCCGCAGTATCCAGCACTACGGTGCAGCACCACACGGCGTTCACGATCACAGCACGGACTCGACGCTTTTTGGCCCGTGCCGCCCTTGTGCCGGACGCCTCTCGCACACTGCCAGTCTTCTAACCCGGCAGCGCCAGCTCGAACCACACCGTCTTCCCCGTCCTGCCCGTGCGGCCCTGCCGTGTTCCCCAGCGCCGCGCGGAGCGCGCGACCAGCTGGATGCCGCGGCCGCCCTCGTCGTCGGGGGCGGCGACGCGCTCCAGGGGCGGGTCGGGGAGCGGATCGGACACCTCCACAAGGAGGGTGTCCGAGGGGGTCGAGGGGCGTACGAGACGTACGCCGATGGGCCCGGAGGCATGGCGCAGCGAGTTGGTCACCAACTCGCTCACGAGCAACACGGTGACGTCGCCGAGGGGCGCGAGACCCCAGTCGCCGAGCTGCTTGCGGACGACGGCGCGGGCGGTACGGACGGCGCCGGGGTCCGCGGGGAAGTCCCACTCGGCGCAGTCGCCTTCGGTGTCGATCACGCCGATCACTTCCAGACCAGAAGCGGAGCCTGTCGGGAACCCACCGGGAACCTGTCCGGTTTCATGGGGTTAATGGGCACATACCCGATATCCCGGCGGGATTACCGCGTACTGGGGCGCACTGTGGCACGAACGGCGTAGGCGGGGTCAGTGCGTGGCGTGCGCCATGGCGAGCGCCGCCGTGACCGCGGGCACGTCCGCGGCCAGCCAGTCCACCGACCAGACCTCGTCGGGGGCGAGCCAGCGCAGCTCGTCGTGGTCCTCCAGGGGCTCGGGCTCGCCCGAGACGAGGCGGGCGGCCCAGACCCGCAGGGCGTACCCCTTGGCGAGCGGCCACTGCCCCGGGACCCGTCCGGCCAGCTCCGCCTCGACGCCCAGTTCCTCGCGGAGCTCGCGCAGCAGCGCGTCCTCGCAGCGCTCGCCGGGCTCGACCTTGCCGCCGGGCAGCTCCCAGCCGCCGGCGAGCTCGGGCGGCGCGGTGCGTCTGGCGGCGAGCAGGCGGCCGTGGTCGTCGTACAGGGCAGCGCCCACCACGATGCGTTCGTTCATGCGCCGGAGCCTAGGCGCTCCGCTTCGGTGGGCGGGTTCCAGGGCGGTTCTTTGCCCGCGGACCGTTGGGGCTGGTCGCGCAGTTCCCCGCGCTCCTTCGGGGGCGCCCCCTCGACCGGCAGCCCTGCCGACTGGACGTCAGTGGGCGCCGCCGTTCTGGTGGAGCTTTTCGATGGAGTAGAGCTGTTTGTGGCCCCGGTCGTCCAGGCTGTCCGCGATCTTCTGGGCCTCTGCCTTGGTGGCGTACCTGCCCACGCGATAGCGGTTGCCGTTGTCGTCCTGCCGTATCACGAGCCAGGGCAGCAGAACCGTCCCGTCGTTCATCGCGCCCCTCCGCTCGCCACCCCCGGCGCGCGCCACGCCTCGATCAGTAAGGAAACCGCAATCCGCATATGCCCGAGCCTACGCCCGACCTTTACTCAGCGGATACGAGTTTGCACAAAGAGATACGCAGGAGGTGACGAGGAGGTACGCAATCGGCCACCGCTCAGTCGGCACGCACCGTCGGCATCGGCATCAGCACCGGCTCACCCGCGGGCGACCTGCGGCAGACGTCCCCGCAGTCGGCGTCCAGCGAGCAGCACAGCGAACAGATCGGGCCCGACCGGACGGGGCAGTCCGCGATGTCGGGCAGTTCGTACGCCGTCACGCAGACACCGCAGGTGTGGGTGGCCGTGATGTCGGCGACCGCCACGTGCGGGCCGTTCACCGGGTTGGGGCGGGCCAGGTAGTACCGGCCCTTGGTCGCCCGGGCGATCAACGGGCAGAGCAGCAGGGCGAGTCCGGCCGCGATGAACGTCGAGAACGCCTGCGCGTACCGGCCGAAGAGACCGAAGAAGGCGAGGATCGAGACCGTCGAGGCGATCACCATCGCGCCGAAGCCCGCCGGGTTCACCGCGTACAGGTACGCCCGCTTGAACTCGATGTACTTGGGGCTCCAACCCATCCGCTTGTTGACGACCAGATCGGCGGCGACCGCCGTGATCCAGGCGATGCCCACGTTCGAGTAGAAGCCGAGCAGCTTGTTGAGGGCGGCGAACATGTTCATCTCCATCAGCGTCAGCGCGATGGCGAGGTTGAGGAAGATGTACCAGACCCGGCCCGGGTGCCGGTGCGTGACGCGGGAGAAGAAGTTCGACCAGGACAGCGAACCGCTGTAGGCGTTGGTCACGTTGATCTTGATCTGCGAGACGATCACGAACAGGGCGGCGGCGGGCAGCGCGACGGAGCCGAGCCACGGCCTGAGCGCCTCGATCTGCGGGGCGATCGGCTCCAGGGCGTGCGTCGTGCCGACGGCCTCCAGGGCGACGAACGCCAGGAAGGCGCCGCCCAGTTGCTTGGCCGCGCCGATGACGACCCAGCCGGGCCCCGCCGCGAGAACGGCCAGATTCCAGCGCCGCTTGTTCGCCTCGGTCCGCGCGGGCATGAACCGCAGGTAATCCGCCTGTTCGCCGATCTGCGCGATGAGCGAGAGCGCGACGCCCGTGCCGAGGCCGAAGCCGATCCAGGAGAAGCCGCTGCCCGCGCCCTCCGTGCCGCCGAAGGAGCCGAAGGCGCCCCACGCGTCCGGCGCCTCGAAGGCGAGCACCACGAACGGCAGCACCATGCCGACCAGCCAGACCGGCTGCGTCCAGGCCTGCACCTTGGCCAGTGCGCCCATGCCGCGGAAGACGATCGGGATGACGATCAGTGTCGTCACCAAGTAGCCGATCTGGACCGGGAGTCCGACGGCCTGGTGCATGGCCTGGGCCATGATCGAGCCTTCGAGGGCGAAGAAGATGAAGGTGAAGGACGCGTAAATGAGAGACGTGAGGGTCGACCCGAAATAGCCGAATCCCGCCCCTCGCGTCACCAGGTCCATGTCCAGGCCGTACGTGGCGCAGGCCCGCGCGATCGGTACGCCCGTCACGAAGATGATCGTGGCCGCGCACAGGATCGAGGCGAGACCGCTGGTGAAGCCGTACGTGAAGACGATGGACGCGCCGATCGCGAAGTCCGCGAGGTAGGCGATGCCGCCCAGCGCGGTGGAGGCCACCATGGTCGGGGACCAGCGCCGGAAGGAGTGCGGGGCGTACCGCAGGGAGTAGTCCTCGCGGCTCTCGTCGGCCGCCATCCTGGCGTAACCGCGCCGGGGTGGCGGGGGGTCCGCGGGGGCCTCGGGGTCATGGGTGACCGTCGCGTCCGTCATGAGGGCTCCTGTCGTCCGGCCGGGTTGCGGGTACGGACGGGGAAGGTAGGAGCCGTGCGTGACAGGGGGGCGCGGGGCGGTGTTGCCCCGGCGTTACGGCGGCGCTCGGTGGGTTAACTCCCCGTCACGGGACGTCACTTCACGGGCAGGTGGTACGCGATGCGGTACCGGTCGGCGGGCACCACGACGTCGGCCGTCTCGACGGGGCGGCCCGAGGCGTAGTACGTCCGCTGGACGACCAGGACCACGTGGCCGGGGACTCCGCCGAGGGTGTTGAGCTCCTCGGCGAGGCCGGGGCGTGCGCCGACCTCCTCCGCGACGTTGTCCACGATCACGTCGATGGCCGCCATGCGCTCCACCACTCCGCAGCCGCCGAGCGGGCCCTCCTCGGGGAGCATCACGGGAGTGCGCCCGGTGACGGCCAGGGGCTCCCAGGAGGTGGAGAGCATCATGACCTCGCCGGCGTCCCGGAAGACGTACTTGGTGCACATCACGCGGTCGCCCGCGCGGATGGCGAGCCGCTCGGCGACCGCGGCGCTCGCCTCGATCTGCTCGCTGCGGGACTCCCAGGTGCCGCGCGTGCCGTCGGCGGCCTGCTCCTGGCGGAAGGGGGTCGAGCCGCCGTTCACCGCGCGGTAGCCGGTGCGGGCGATCTTGCGCGGGACGGGGCGCTCGCGCACATAGGTGCCGGATCCGGAGCGTCCCTCGACCAGGCCCTCGGCCATCAGGACCTTGCGCGCCTCCAGGGCGACCGTGTCCGACACCCCGTACTCCTCGCGGATCCTGGCCTGCGAGGGGAGTCGGGTGTGCGGCGGCAGCGAACCGTCGACGATCTTCTTGCGGAGATCACCCGCGACCCGCAGGTACGCCGGCTGCTCACCGAAAGTCACTGGCCACTCCCATCAGGTTGACAGACAGCAACAGCCTGGCAACCGTGGGTTGTTGGGTGCAACCCAAGGCCAAGGAATCACCCGAAGTGATGATTTCTTCTGCCGCAGGTCTTTACGCAGGGCCTTTCCGCGGTTATGGCGAACGGTCGGGAGGGCCGAGTGAGGGCCGCGTCGGGTGAGGAAACGTTCGGCCCCCGCGCGGGGACCGCCCCCGGCCCGCGTCACACCGCGGCACCCTCCCCACCGTCGTCGTGGTCCTCGCCGAGACCCGACTCCGGGCCGTCCCCCGGCGTCGCGTCGCGCGGCGAAGTCGTCGCCAGGCCGAGGGACTTGCGCGCGGCGACCTCGCTCTTGCCGTCGAGCAGCCCGAAGCCCCGCGTGTAGTGGTCGTAGAAGCGGTCGACGTCGGGCGCCTCGGCCGCCTTCGCCCACTCCTTGCGGGCCTTGCCGATCTCGGTGACGAGCCCGTCGACGTGCTCCTGCGTCCCGGCGGGCCAGTCGTGCGCGCGCAGCTGCCGCACCCGCTCGGCCATGCCCTTGTCCACGCGGGCGGCCCACTTCTTGTGGCCTTCGAGGTCGTCCTCGAACCGCTCCTCCTCGGGCGCCGACGCGTGCGCCTCCTCGAAGGCCTTCTCCGCCTTCACGTAGGCGAGCTGGTCGGCGTCGAGCGTCGACCCGTCGCTGCGCAGGGAGCCCTTCAGCGGCTCCTTCGGATCGGGGGCGCCGAAGAGGCAGGTGATGTGGCGGTCGCCGCGGCGCCAGGTGTCGCGGTCCGGCATGAAGTAGTAGATGTCCGCGTCGCCGAGGTCGGTCCAGGTGTCCTGGACGTAGGACTCGGTGAGCGCGGAGCACTTGGTGTCGGCGAGGTCGGTGAGCTCGTCGTCGCCGGGGTAGCTGGTGTGGTTCACGCGGAACGAGCCGAAGACCTCGCCGTCGTGGCGCCCGGAGCACGGCACCTTCTCGACCTGGAAGCCGTACTTCATGGAGTCGATCCTCCCGCCCGGCGCGTCGAAGCAGCCGCCCTTGTCGACGGGGAAGGCCCCCGCGTTCTGCCGGGACTCGCGCGCCGCCTCCTTGAAGCCGTCGGCGAAGTCACGGGCGGCGCCGGTGGCGACGGCCAGGACGAGCAGCAGCACGCCGACCACGGAGAGGATGCTTCCCGCGATCGCCAGGCCCTTGCCGCGCTCGCCCTTCTTCTTGATCTGGGCGAGCCCGACCAGGCCGAAGATCAGGCCGAGGCCGGGTATGCAGCACAGGACGCCGAGCACCAGGGAGGCGATGGCGAAGCCGTTCACCGGCGGCCGGGAGAACGGCGAGTACGGGCCGGGCCACTGCTGGTAGGGGGTCTGCCCCGGCGGCGGATACGACGGCAGCTGCCCCGGCTGCCCCTGCTGCCCCTGCTCCCCGGGAGGGGGTGCGTACGGTCCGGGCGGCGGCGGTATGTCCACGGGTAACGTGCTCCTGGATCTCTGGGGGCAGGCGGTGCGGAGAGCTTGGCGCATCGTAATCGGGGCGGGAGCGAAAAGGTAATGCGGCGGCAAAACGCGTCAACTCGGACAGTCGTCGAAGCCGTCAACGGCCTGACCTCACGCTGGACCGCGGCTTTCGCCCCGGACCGCGGCACCGTCATCTCCGCGCCCGGCGTCTGGCCCCTCCTCGCGCTCCTCGCGGACGGCGCGGGCGGCGCGGCGCGCACCGGACTGGCGGACGCGGTGGGGCTGCCCGCGGACGAAGCGGCGGGCGCGGCACGGGAGTTGCTGGCCCGGATGGCCGCCATGCGGGGCGTGGACGCGGCGGTGGGCCTGTGGACGAAGCGCACGCTGACACTGCGGGACGCGTGGCGGGAGGGGGTGCCGGTGGAGGCACTGGGGGTCCTCACCGGCGACCTGGAGGCGGACGCGGCCGCCCTCGACGCCTGGGCGTCCAAGCGCACGGGCGGGCAGATCGAGCGGATGCCGGTACGGCTGACGCCGGACGCGGGACTGGTCCTTGCGAGCGCGCTCACCCTGCGTACGGACTGGGAAGTGCCGTTCGAGGGCTGCCTCACGCGGACGGACACCGGCCCGTGGAAAGGGCGCGCGCTCGCGGGGCTTCAGCGGTCGGTCCCCGGCCTGGACACGGTGCGGGTCGGCACGGGCCCGGCCGGCCCCGTCACCGAGGTGACGGTCCGCGGTACCGCGGGCACAGACGTGCGCCTGCTCCTGGGCGAGGCGCGCATGCCCCCGGGCGAGGTGCTCGCGACGGGTCTCGGGATGCTCGGGGGCGACATCCCCTCGACTCCGGGCGGCGAACTCGCGCGCGGCGCGGCGGGTCCCGGCCTGGCCCTGCGCGCAGCCCGCACCGACGAGCCCGAACCGCCCCGTGTCCGCCTGAACACCGTGGAGTTCCCGCTCGGCGTGGAGCACGACCTGCTGGCGTCGCCCGGGATCTTCGGCCTGGAATCCGCCGCCCCGGCCCCCGGAGCCTTCCCCGGGATCTCCGATGCCCCCCTCGTCGTGCGCTCCGCCCGCCAGTCGGCGACCGCCGCCTTCGGCGCCACGGGCTTCCGGGCCTCCGCCGTCACGGCCGTCGGCATCGACTGGATGGGGCTGCCCGCCCACGAGACGACCGAGCTGGACGTCACCGTGGACCGCCCGTTCGGATTCCTCGCCGTGGACCGCGCGACGCGCCTCGTCCTCGCGGCGGGCTGGGTCACCGACCCGGAGCCGTACCGCGAGGACGAGGAGGAGAGTCACTGAGTCACGTGCTCAGGTTCCCGGAGGTCCCAGAACCCCGGAGGCCTCAGAACCCCGGAGGCCTCAGAACTGCAGACCCCAGGAGTCGATCTTCCCGATGTCCTGCGCCGCGTTGTCGCTGACCCGCAGCTTCCACGTGCCGTTGGCCGTCTCCGAGGAGGCGTTCACCGTGTACGTGGTGTTGATGTTGTCCGAGCTGCCGCCCGTGCCGTAGTTCTTCAGCGTGTACGCGGTGCCGTCCGGCGCGATCAGTTGGACCCGGAGGTCGCCGATGTACGTGTGCTGGATGACGACCGGCACGGAGAGCGACGCGGGAGCCGAGCCCTCGACGCCCGAGACGGTGATCGGCGACTCGGCCGTGGCGTTGTCGTTGATCGCGTAGTCGTCGGTGTTGCTGAACGACTTGCCGGGCGGGGTGGTGCCGCCGGTGACGTTCAGGAGGCGGTTGGGCGAGCCGGAGCCGGGGCTGGTGACGACGCCGGTCGAGGAGGCGCTGACCAGGGCCGCGGACACCTGCGCCGGGGTCGACGAGGGGTTCTGGCCCAGGTAGATCGCCGCCGCGCCCGCCACGTGCGGGGAGGCCATCGACGTACCGGAGATGGTGTTGGTGGCGCTGTCGCCGGAGTTCCACGTCGAGGTGATCGAGGAGCCCGGCGCGAAGATGTCGAGGATGCTGCCGTAGTTCGAGTAGCTGGCCCTGGCGTCGGTGCTGGTCGTGGCACCGACGGTGATGGCCTCCGCCACGCGCGCGGGCGACTTGGTCGAGGCGTCCGTGGACTCGTTGCCCGCCGCCACCGCGTAGGTGATGCCGGAGGCGATGGAGTTGCGGACGGCCGTGTCGAGCGCGCTGTCGGCGCCGCCGCCGAGCGACATGTTGGCGACGGCGGGCTTGACGGCGTTCTTGGTCACCCAGTCGATGCCCGCGACGACCTGCGCCGTGGTGCCCGAGCCCTGGTTGTTCAGGACGCGGACGCCGACGATCTTGGCCTTCTTGGCGACGCCGTGCAGGGTGCCCGCGACGGTGCCGGCGACGTGCGTGCCGTGGCCGTGGCCGTCCTGCGCGGTGTTGTCGTTGTCGATGGCGTCGTAGCCGTAGGAGGCGCGGCCGCCGAAGTCGGTGTGGCTGATGCGGACACCGGTGTCGATGACGTACGCCGTGACGCCCTCGCCCGCGGAGTCCGGGTAGGTGTACTTCTGGTCCAGCGGGAGGTTCTTCTGGTCGATGCGGTCCAGGCCCCAGGACGGCGGGTTCGTCTGGGTCGCGGAGGCAGTGAACGTCCGGTTCTGGACGACCGCGTCGACCGCCGGGTCGGCGGCGAACCTCTTCGCCTCGGCCTCGGAGAGCTCGACCGCGTAGCCGTTGAGCGCCTTGTCGTAGGTCCGCTCGATCTTGGCGCCGTACTCCTTGGCGAGGGCCCTGCCCTCGGCGGAGCGGGCCTTGGGGGCGTCCTTGTCGAGGCTCACGATGTAGCTGTTCTTGATCGCGCCGGGGACGCCGGCGTTCTCGATCGTGCCTTCCGCCCGGTCCGGCCGGGCGTTCGCCGGGAGGGCGGAGACGACGCCGAGGGCGAGGGCCGCGACCGCTGTCGCGCTGATCCCGGCAAGTCTTCGGCGGTTGTGACGCATCACTGCCATCTGAGGGGTCCTCCTCAATAGGTGGTGCGTTGGTGGGGGATTGGTGCCGTGGTGCCCACACTCACGGGACATAGGGCAGGTACATGTCAAGAGGGTGTGCCTGTCCTTGTCTCCTTCGGGACGAAAGATTGGCGGATCCATAGGAATCCCACAAGGGTCAGGACCGGACGTAACACGACCGCCACGGCCCCGCCATGACGCATCGCCACCAACCGCCACAGACCTCTCAGGTCTCAGTTTCAACAACTGCCCCACCTAGCCTGCGCTCATGACAGATACGACCGCCACGGCCGCCCTGCCCGACTCCGTCTGCCCGGCCGACGGGACGCGCGTGCCCGCGGGTTCGCTCGCCTGGTCGTGCCCGGCCTGCCGCGGGCCCCTCGACCTGGACTTCTTCCCCACTCCCGCGCCTCTGGAGTCCCTTGTGGGGAGGGTGAACTCACTGTGGCGGTACGCGGAGTGCGTGCCGTTGCCCGCCCCCGCGATCTCGCTCGGCGAGGGGCGGACGCCGCTCGTGGAGCTGGAGGGGCCGGTTTCGGCCAAGCTGGACTTCCTGATGCCGACGCTCTCCTTCAAGGACCGCGGCGCGGTCGTGCTGGCCGCGCTGGCCCGGCGTCTCGGGCCCGAGCGGGTGGTCGCCGACAGCAGCGGCAACGCGGGCACGGCCGTCGCCGCGTACTGCGCGCGGGCCGGGCTCCCCTGCACCGTGTACGTCCCCGCCGGGACGTCGCCGAAGAAGCTGGAGCAGATCGGCGCGCACGGGGCGCGGCTCGAAGTGGTGGACGGGGACCGGGAGTCGGCGGCGCGCGCGGCGCGCGCGGCGGCCGACGCGCACGGCACGTTCTACGCCTCGCACGTCCACAACCCCTACTTCGCGCACGGCACCAAGACGTACGTGTACGAGATCTGGGAGGACCTCGGCGGACGGCTTCCCGAGGCGCTGGTCGTCCCCGTCGGCAACGGAACGCTGCTGCTCGGCGCGGTGCTCGCGGTGCGGGAACTCCTCGCCGCCGGGCTCGTCCCCGAGACGCCCGCGCTGTACGCGGTGCAGTCCGCGGCGGTCGCGCCGCTCGCCGCGGCATGGCGGGCGGGCGCGGACGACCTGGTCGGCGAGACCCCGACGGCGCCGACGTCCGCGGAGGGCATCGCGATCCCGCGGCCCGCACGCGCACGGCAGATCCTGGGCGCCGTACGGGAGTTGGGAGGCACGTTCATCACGGTGACGGAGAATCAGATCGCCGCCGCCCAGCGGGATCTGGCGGCGCGGGGGCTCTACGTCGAGTCGACGGGCGTGGCCTGCTGGGCGGCCGTGCGGGACGGAGCGCTCGGCGGCCGGACGGCGGTGGTGCCGCTGTGCGGCGCGGGGGCGAAGACGGGGCTCGCGCACGGGGCGGGACGCTGACCGCGCCGACCGCACCGGCCCGGCCCCGCCCCACCCGTCCGTGGGACGCCCCGGCGCGCATGCCGTGCCGGAGGGCCTCCCCGGCGCATCGTCAGGCCGTGAAGCCACGCCTCGTCACCGCCCTGCTGACCGCCGCCGCCCTCGCCGCCCCCGCCCACGACGCGCCCACCGCGCACGCCGCCGAGCCCCGCCCGCCCGCCGACTGCGGCCCTCCCGGCGACCCGGCCTGGGCGCCCACGGCCACCACCCGCGGGCCCTCGAAGGGCGCGTACGACCCCTACGTCGGCAACGGCTACCTGGGGGTGCGCGTGCCGCCCGCCGGGACCGGCTACCCCGCTCCGCGACCGGACGAGAAGACCGGCTGGCCGCTGTACACGCCGCGCTACGACGGGGCGTTCGCCGCCGGGCTGTACGCGCGAGGGCCCCGCCACACCGCCGGGCGCGAGGCCATCGCCGCCCTGCCGAACTGGACCGGGCTCGACGTCACCGTCGGGGGTGAGACCTACGGCCCCTCCCGTCGCGTCTCCGGATACCGGCAGACCCTGAACCTGCGCTGCGGCTACGTGCGGACCTCGCTCACCTGGACCACCGCCGACGGACGGCGCACCGACCTCACCTACGACGTCCTCACCTCCCGCGACCGCGCGCACACCGGAGCCGTGCGGCTGCGCCTGACCCCGCACTGGACCGGCGAGGTCACCGTCACCGACCGCATCGACGGCCGCGGCGCCCGGCGCGTCGCGCACACCGGCGGCGGGCCGCGCGGCAAGAAGACGATGGACGTCACCTTCCGCACCGACGGCACCCGCACGGACGGCGCCGTCGCCTCCACCCTGAAGGCCCCGGGCGTCACCCATCAGGCGGGCGCGGCCAGGGAGTTGGGCAACCAGCAGTCCGCCGACTTCCGGGTGCGCGACGGGGCCTCGTACGACGTCGGCAAGTACGTCGGCGTCGACACCGCCCTCACCTCCCGCTCCCCCCGCGCCGACGCGCAGCGCGCCTCCCGTCGTGCCGCGGCCCTCGGCTGGGACGCGCTGTTCGCCTCGCACGCCGCCGCCTGGCGAGGGCTCTGGGCGTCCGACATCGAGGTGCCCGGACGGCCCGACCTGCAGCTGTGGGTGCGTTCCGCGCAGTACGGCCTGCTGTCCTCGACCCGCCGCGGCTCCCGCGACAGCCTCGCGCCCACCGGTCTGACCGGCGACAACTACGCGGGCATGGTCTTCTGGGACGCGGAGACCTGGATGTTCCCCGCGCTGCTCGCGACCCGGCCCGAGCTCGCCGAACCCGTCCTCGCGTACCGCCACTTCACGCGCGAGGCCGCCCGCGACAACGCCCGGAAGACCGCTGTCGGGGGCCTCTTCTACCCGTGGACCAGCGCGAGCCGCGGCGCGCTGTGGACGGAGTGCCAGAGCTGGTACCCGCCGCACTGCGTCCAGCAGAACCACCTCCAGGGCGACATCGCGCTGGCCGCCTGGCAGTACTACCTCGCCACCGGCGACCGCACCTGGCTGCGCGAGCGCGGGTGGCCGCTCCTGAAGGGCATCGCGGAGTACTGGGCCTCGCGCACCACCCGTAACGCGGACGGGAGCCACTCCATCCAGAACGTCGCGGGCCCCGACGAGTACAGCAACGGCGTGACCGACGGCGTCTACACCAACGCCGTCGCCGCGACCGCCCTGCGCGCGGCGGCGAGGGCGGCCCGCACGCTCGGCGAGAAGGCCCCCGCCGCCTGGACGAGGACCGCCGACCGCATCCGCATCCCGTACGACCCGAAGCGCAAGATCTATCTGCAGTACGCCGGTTACTCCGGATCGGCCATCAAGCAGGCCGACACCGTCCTGCTCATCTACCCCCTGGACTGGCCCATGCCGAAGGGCGCCGCGGCCGCCACCCTCGACTACTACAGCGCCCGCACCGACCCGGACGGGCCCGCGATGACGGACTCCGTGCACGCGATCGGCGCGGCCGCGATCGGTGAGCCGGGCTGCTCGGCGTACACGTATCTCCAAAGGTCCGTACGCCCGTTCGTGCGGGGCCCGTTCGCGCAGTTCTCGGAGGCGCGCGGCACGAAGGCGGGCACGGGTGACGCCCTGGCGGGTGCGCCCGCGCAGGATTTCCTCACCGGCAAGGGCGGCTTCCTCCAGGTCTTCACGCACGGCCTGACGGGGCTGCGGCTGCGCGAGGGCGACGCGCTGCACCTGGATCCGACGCTGCCGCCGCAGCTCGCGCAGGGGGTGACGCTGCGCGGCATGCGCTGGCGGGGGCGCACGTACGACATCGCGATCGGGCCCGAGGCGACGACCGTGCGGCTGACCTCGGGCGACGCCTTCCGCGTGAGCGGACCCGGCGGCACGGCCACCGTCCGCCGCGGCTCCCCCGCCGTCCTTGGGACCCGCCGCCCCGACCTGACGCCGACCGCGGACCTGGCGCGCTGCCGCCCGGCGAGGGCGACTTCTCAGGAGCCGGGCCTGTACGCGGCCGCGGCGGTGGACGGCAACCCGGTCACGGTCTGGTCGCCGGCCTCCCTGAGATCCCCTCAAGAGGCCTCCCTCACCGTCGACTTGGGGCGACGGCAGCGGCTGGGGGCGATCACGCCGACGTGGCGGGTGCGGCCGGCCGCCTACCGCGTGGAGACCTCGGCGGACGGCCGCGTCTGGCACGCCGCGGACTCCTCCCCGGTCCGTCATGTGCGGCTCACGGTCCGGCAGGGCGAGGGCGAACGGGCGCCCGCACTGCGGGAGTTGACGGCCGAACGCTGATCACCCGTCAGCTCGGGAGCCGCGGCCGGCGCCGCCCGTGCCCGGTCGCGGCCTCGTAGGCGGCGCCCACTTCGAGGACGGCGCGGTCGGCGCGCGGCGGCCCGACGATCTGGAGCCCGACCGGGAGGCCCCCGGGGGTGAACCCGGCGGGCACGGAGAGCGCGGGCGCGCCGAGGACGGAGAGGAGGTAGGCGGAGCGCATCCAGTCGATGTACGTGTGCTGCGGCTGCCCTTCGACGACCTCGGGGTACTCCGACTCCACAGGGAACGGGGCGACTTGGCTGACCGGCGCGATCAGCACGTCGTACCGCTCGAAGAAGTCGACGGCGGCGAGGTGGATGCGGGTGCGCTCGGCGGCTGCGCGCGCGAGGTCGGCCCCGGTGAGCCGGCGCCCCTCCTCGATGTTCCAGACGATGCTGGGCCGCAGCGCATCGGGGGACGCGTCGAGGAACGGGTCGAGGGAGTGCCGGAAGGCCTGGGCGCGCAGGGTGCGGAAGACCTCGTCGGCGCCGTCGAGGTCGGGGCAGTCCTCCTGGACGCGGAAACCCAACCCCTCGAAGACCGCGGGCTGTTCGGCGAGGACGGCACGGACCTCCGGGTCGACGGGGACGCGCCCGCCCAGGTCGGGCGCCCAGGCGACCCGCAGCCCCCGCAGGTCGCGCTCCAGCGGCGCGCGGAAGGCCTCACCCGGGGTTTCGAGCGAGAGCGGGCAGCGCGGGTCGGGCCCGGCCATGACCGAGAGCAGCAGTGCGGCGTCGGCGACCGTGCGCCCCATGGGTCCCGCGACGGTCAGGCTGCTCCATACGTCGACGGCGGGGTACGAGGGGACGCGCCCCGGAGTCGTCCGCAGCCCCACGACGTTGCAGAAGGACGCGGGGTTGCGCAGCGAGCCGCCCATGTCGCTGCCGTCGGCGAGGGGCTGGAGGCCCGCGGCGAGCGCGGCGGCCGCGCCTCCGCTGCTGCCGCCCGCGCTGCGGCCGAGGTCGTAGGGGTTGCGGGTGGCGCCGAAGACGGGGTTGAAGGTGTGCGAACCGGCGCCGAATTCGGGGACGTTGGTCTTGCCGATGCGGATGGCGCCCGCGGACTCGATGCGCTGGACCAGGAGTTCGTCCTGGTCGGGCACGAAGTCGGCGAGGAGCGGGGAGCCTTGCGTGGTGCGCATGCCCCGCGTGAGGTGGGTGTCCTTGAAGGCGATGGGCAGTCCGTGCAGCGGCCCGGGTGCGGCGCCGCGCGCGAGGCGTTCGTCGGCGGCCGCCGCGGCGGCGAGCGCGCCGTCCGCGTCGAGGGTGACGACGGCGTTGACGGCGGGGCCGATCCGGTCGATCCGCTCCAGGTGGGCCGTGACGACCTCGTGGGCGGAGAGCTCGCGGCGGCGGACGAGGCGTGCGAGTTCGGTGGCGTCCAGCAGGCAGATGTCCATGCGCGGAGTCTGCCCACGGCGCCGGCGGTCTTACGAGGCCTCGTCCGTCTCCGCTCCGTCCAGGACCGAGTCGAGGAGCCCGGGGTAGCGGGCGTCCAGGTCGTCGCGGCGCAGGGACAGCAAATTCTCGCGGCCCGAGGGGCGCTGCCGGATGACGCCGCTGTCGCGCAGGACCCGCCAGTGGTGGGTCAGCGTCGACTTGGAGACGCCGTCGAGGATGCTGCCGCAGTTGCGCTCGCCGCCGTCGGCGAGGACGCGCACGATCTTCAGCCGCAGGGGGTTGCCCAGCGCCGACATGACCTCGTCGACGCGGATCTGGTCCGGGGTGGGGTGACGGGGCGACATGGACCCAATGTACTGCGACAGGCGAACAATGACTGTTCGAGTATTGCCGTACAGTCCAACTGTACGTATGTTCTCGTACAGTCGCATCCTGTCCGGCCGACCCTCCGGGAACACCGGCCGACCCTCCGGGGACACTGAAGGGACGTACGTCCGCATGCCCGAATCGACCGCGCAGACCTCGCACCCCAGGCCAGGTCTCGTCCTCGCGCTCCTCGCCCTCGCCCAGCTCGTCTTCTCGCTCGACCTGAACATCGTCTTCGTCGCCCTGCCCGACATCGGCGAGGACCTCGGATTCCCCGGCCAGACCCAGCAGTTGGTGGTCAGCGCCTACGTCGTCCTGGCCGGCGGCTTCCTGCTCCTCGGCGGGCGCGCGGCCGACCTCTTCGGACGGCGCCGCGTCTTCGTCCTGGCCCTGGCCCTGTACGCCGTCTCCTCGCTGGCCGGCGGCCTGGCGACCGACCCTGCGACGATCATCGCGGCCCGTGCGGTGCAGGGCGTCGGCGGCGCGCTGCTGCTGCCCTCGACGCTCTCGCTCCTCAACACGTCGTTCGAGGAGGGTCCCCGGCGCAACCGGGCGCTCGCCGTGTGGGGCGGGGCGGGCGCCAGCGGGCTGACCGTGGGCGCGCTGCTCGGCGGCCTGCTCACCGAGAGCTTCGGCTGGCCCGCCGTCTTCTACGTCAACGTCCCGCTCGCCGGACTCATCGCGCTGGCCTCGCTCGTCGTCATCCCGCGCGACCAACCCCTCGCGGAGCGGCGCAAGTTCGACCTGCCGGGCGCGCTCACCGTCACCGGCGGCTCGACGCTGCTCGTCCTCGCGCTGGTCGAGGGGCCCGAGCTGGGCTGGGGCTCGCCGGTGGTCGTCGGCGCCGCCGTCCTCGCGGTGCTGCTGCTGGTGGCGTTCGCCCGGATCGAGAGCCGCAGCGCCGACCCCCTCATGCCCTTCCGCCTCTTCCGCAACCGCAGCCTCACGGTCGGCTCCACCGTCACGTTCCTCTACATGGCGACGTTCGGCACGCTGCCGTACTTCCTGACCGTCCTGCTGCAGACCGTGCACGGGTTCAGCGCCCTGGAGACGGGCCTCGCCTTCCTCGTCCCCTCGGTCGCCATCGCGGCCGGCACCCAGCTGGGCGAGCGGGCGGCCACGCGCCTCGGCACCCGCACCACGCTCACCGCGGGCTTCGTCGTGGGCGTGGTGGGCACCGCGGTCCTCGCCCTCGGCTTCGACGACGACGCCACGTACGCCGCGCTCCTGCCCGGCCTGGTGCTCTCCGGGCTCGGACAGGGCGCCGTCTGGACGGCGATGTGGATCGCCGCGGCGACCGGCGTCGCGCCCCAGGAGCAGGGCGTCGCCAACGGCATGGCCTCCACCTCGCTGAACATCGGCAACGCCATCGGGCTCGCGGTCCTCACGGCGGTCGCGGACGCCGGTACGCAGGGCAGGGCGGGGGCGGCGTTGCGCGCGGCCGTCGCCGACGGGGAGTTCCTCGTCGTACTGCTGGCCGCGGCGGGCATGCTGCTGGGCCTTGCCGCGGCGCTCGCGCTGCCGCGCGGCACGGCGGCCTCCGTGGAGGTGCGGCGGACCACCGCCGGGGGGCGGGAGGCCGCGTCCGGGGAGCGGGAGACCACATCCGGGGAACCGGCGACCGCGTCCGGGAAGCCGTCGCCGCGTACTCCCGTGTGACCGGCGGAGCCCCCCCCTCACGCCTCGCCGCGCAGCGCCCCCAGAAGCAGGTGCCCGGCCTCCGCGTCCCGCCGCCCCGCACCGGGACCGCGCCCCGGAACGTCGGCGCGGGGGCCGACCGGACGCAGGGCCAGGGCCTCCGCCGTCGCACGCGCACCGACGCGGACGTCGTCGTACACGGCCGGATCGGTCAGGAAGGCGAGGGCCGCGGCGGCGACCACGCCGGGGACGCGGGCGTGCCGGGAGGGCATGCCCGCGAGCAGCCGTCCGGCGTGGGTCTCGCCGGGGTACTCCCGCGGGGCGCCGGGCCCGGGGCGCCGCGGGGCGAGCAGGTCCACGAGGTTCCTGCCGCCCAGGCGCCCGTATCCGCCGTCGAGAAGAGCGCGGGCCACGGCGTCGGCGGCGGGGGTGTCGGCGGCCTCCCCCGCCAGGAGGTCGGCGAGCGGCTTCGGCCGGGCCTCGGCGGGCGGGTGCCCGGCCCGCTCCAGGACGGCGAGACAGACGGCCAGCCGGGCGCCGGTCTGCGGGTGGTCGGGCGACCGTGCCGCCTCAGGGGTCCCCAGCGCGCCGAGCACCTCCGCGAGCACCCCCGGATAGGCGACGCCACAGGCCAGACACGCGCATACGTCGGCGAACACCTCCCCGGCCCAGCGCTGCCAGTCGGGCAGTTCGCCGCCCGGCAGACCGGCCGCCGCGAGGCGCGCCTCGATCTCGGGGGTCAGGCCGAAGTCGTCCTCGATGTGGTGGCCCGTCTCGTGCGCCACGGTCAGCAGGCCCGGCAGGTGCGCGCCGTAGTACCAGGGGATGTCGATCACCGGGAACGGCAGGCCGCGGACCAGGCGGAGCCCCGCCGCGGTGTGGATGCCGCCGCGCGGCAGCAACTCCCGGTACTGGCCGCCCCGTCGGTGGGCGCGCGGGGCCGCCGCCCTGCTGAACGAGACCAGCGGCGGCTCCTTGGCGGAGACCGTCCCCGCGGCGAGCGCCGCGGCCAGCGGCTCGCGGTAGCAGGCCCAGGCGATCTCGTCCGCGACGGCGAGGCAGTCGCGGTACTCGGCCAGCCTGCGCAGCGCGAACTTCGAGCGGAAGTAGTCCCAGACGTGGTGCAGATCGAGGACGAGGACGGGCAGCCCGCCGTCCGCCCCGGCCCCGGCGATCCCCCCTCCGTCCGCCCCGGCTCCCCCCTCTCCGTCCGCGCCCGCGCCCGCACCTGTGCCCGCGCCGGGAAGCCCGGCGATCCGCCCCCGGGCCTCCTCCAGACCCTCCTCCAACAGACCCTCCACCGCCGCCAGTTGACTGCGGTGCTTCTCCAGCTCCGGCGTCTCGCCGCACAGGGCCAGGTGCCGCCAGGAGGCCAACTCCGCGCGCAGCCCCTCGACGTAGTGCAGCAGGACCGCCCGCCGCTCGGCCCGTGCCGTCACGAGGTCTGCCCCATCGGCCGCTGCAGGAGCGAGGAGGCCGCCGCGTACAGCGCGGTCGCCCGGCGCGCGTCGTCGTCGTTCTCGAACGTCGTGCCGCGGTCCGCCGCGCCCGCCGCCGCGGTGGTGCGCAGCGTCCGCACGGCGTCCACCAGCGGCCCCTGCTCGGACAGCGACTGGTAGAAGCCGATCATCTGCTCCAGGCCGCCCTCCGGGAAGAGCCCCGTGCACACCACCGCCGGACAGTTGCCGAGCCGGAACAGCTGTGCCGCGAACAGGTTGCGCAGCGTCAGCTGGACGTGGATGTCCACCTCGGACCCCGGGCACGGCGGGTCGAGGACGATCAGCGGCCTGCGCCCCGGCCGGAACCCGGCGAGCCAGCGCGACAGCTGGACCGGGAAGAGGTCCGAGCCGCGGGCCTTGCTCGCCAGGCGCCTGGCATGGCCGGCCGGCGAGAGGTCGAGGTGGGGCATGCCGTCGCGCTGCCACAGAGGGGCCGCGATGTGCAGGATGTCGGCCTCCTCCGCGGGCGACGACAGGCGCTTGGCCAGGTCGGTCTCCGACTCCACCACCAGGAGCCGCGCGGAGAGCGGGAACTGGCCGAGCAGGGGCCGCCGCCCGCGCAGCCAGTACGACAGCGGCACCGAGCGCTCGTCCTGCTTCGCGCTGAGCACGAGGACCTTGCGGGTCCCCGGCTCGCTCGGCATCCGCCGCTGCAGCTCCCAGCGGGTCTCCGGCTCGACCAGCGGCCACTCGGCCGTCACCGCCCCCGGCTGGAGCCGTTCCAGGGCACGGCGGGTCTGCGGGCCGACGATGCCGTCCACGTCGAGGGCGAGGCCGTACATGCGGTTCAGGCCCAGCTGCAGCCAGCACACGTCCACCCGCCGGGCCCCGGTGGGCAGCGTGCGGTAGAGCATCGGCCGGTCCCGCTCGTCCGCCCATTCGAGGGCCGACTGCAGGGTCAGCTCCCAGGGCAGCGCGTGCGCGCCCGGGTCCTCCGACTCCAGGCGCACGAACCGCAGTTGGCGCTGCCCCGGTGTGCTCAGGACCGTGCGCAGCGGCCACATGTCCTCGTGCCACTTGGCCAGCTTCGCGGGGTGCGGCGACGCCTTGTCGCCGACCGGGTCGATGTCCGGGCGGGCGCGCAGCGCGACACCGCGCTCCCCCGGCCAGTCCTGGAAGAGCCGCAGGTCGTCGGGGAAGTCCGTGTCGAAGAAGACCGGCCGTCGCAGACCGCGCAGGAGCTCCCCCACGCGGTCCTGCACCCCGGCCACCTGGATGCGCCGCGCGCAGTCCGACAGCTGCACGGGCACGCTGCGCCGCACCCCCTCGCACTGCTCCGCGAGCGCCATGGCCCCGCGCAGCGCCGCCTCGGCGTCCGCCTGGCGGGGGTGGACCCCGGCCTGCAGCACCAACGCGGCGAGGGCGAGCTGGAGATGGGGGATGCGGGGCGTGCCGCTCGGCACCCGCAGGGGCTGCTCCCACGGCACCCCGCGCAGCAGCCGGACCGCGAGCTCGTGGTGGCCGAGCCGGGCGGCGATGCGGGCGCACCGCCAGACGATGAGGCGGTTGTCGCCCGCGCCCTCGACGAGGGTGGCGGCCGTGCGGCTCAGGCGCTCCGGGGCCACCTCGCCCCGCACCTGCGCGATCAGGAGCTGCGCGAGCCCGTCGTCGGGATCGCCGTCCTCGTCCTCCATCTCGTAGAAGGGCCGCAGCAGCGGCCAGGGCACGCGGCCCTCCATCGCCGGATTGTCGATGAGGTCGCGCAGCGTGGCGAGCCTCGCCTGGACGGGCCGCACCTCCCCCAGCGCCGCGGCCAGTTGCCGCAGCGGCTCCGCGGGCGACTCCCCCTCGGGCAGGGAGGCGATGCGGCACAGGGCGTGCAAGGGGCGGACCAGGGCGGGCAGTTCGTCGTACGGCAGCGGCATGCCGTCGAACGACGCCACCTTCCCGGTGCGCTTGGCCCACTCCAGGGACAGGAGCATCAGGCGCAGGGCGAACTCCGGTTCCTGGCCCGGGGCTTCCTTGGGTTCGAGGAAGGGGTGGGCGGCGGTGTAGTCCATGCTGCCGCGCACCAGGAAGCGTGCGTACAGGTAGTGGCACTCCGGTTCGCCCGCCAGATAGCCGAGTTCGGACCAGAGCCCCGTCGCGTTGGTGAAGCAGTCGTCGGCGCCCGCGATCTCGTGCAGCTCGCCGAGCACGACGCCGCGCAGCTGGACGTTCTGCGCGAGCTGGCGGTAGCGCTCGGTGTCGTGCACCTGCCCGGCCGCCGCGTCGGCGCGCTGGAGGGCTTCGAGCGCCGCGACCTCCCTGCCGAGCACCAGCTGGGCCTTGGCCTGCAGCCGCGCCTTGTCGGCCTGCTCCCTCGGCGACTCGACCGTGACCGTGTCGAGGACGGCGAGGGCCGCCTTCGGCCTGCGGCAGCGCAGCAGCAGCCCCGCCCGCTGGGCGACGGCCTGGAACGCGGACTCGCCGACGGCCCTGCGCAGCCCCGCCGCCTGTTCGTAGAGCTGGATGGCGCGTCCGACGTCCCCCATCAGACGGCGCTGCGCCGCCTCGGCCGACGCGGCGTGCGCGGCGATGTCCTGGCGGCCGATGCCGCTCGCGAACACCAGCATCTGGTGGTAGGCGGTCGCGGTGTCCTGGGAGCCGAGCAGTCGCAGCGCCGCGGCGCGGATGCTCAGCGCCCAGAGCCGTTCGAGATCGGGCAGGCCCACCCGGTAGAGCACCGTCCGTTCCAGGAGCCGGACGGCGTCGTCCGGGCTGCCGCGCAGGCCGAGCAGCGCGGCCCGCACCACTTCCTCCCGCACGGAGTGCCGCCGGTCGGCCCCGGCGCCCGCCTTCGCGTACAGCTCGTCGGCCTGGGTGAGGTGCAGGTCGACCTCGGACCACATGTGGTCGTGCACGTCGGACGGCGTGCCCTCGGCCATGCCGTCCCTGAACTGCGCGTACGCGATGTTGAGATGGGCCTCGGCCATCAGGGCGTACGTGATGATCGGGCCGCCGCAGGTGCGGCGCGGGCTGCCGCGGTCCACGTACTCGTCGCCGAGGAGCTCCTCGGCGAGGTCCCGCAGCCGGTCGGTCTCGCCGGCCATCCAGGCCCGTTCCATCGCGCCGCGCCACGCCTCGGGCGCGCCCGGGTCGTGCATCTGGAAGCGGTGGTACAGCGCCTCGCGCAGATACCAGGACCAGTTGTCGGGGTCGAGCTTCGCCCGCGACTCGTACCGCTCGGCGAAGTCATTGTGCAGCTGGGCGAAGACGGGCTTGTCGGAGATCAGGTCGCGCATCGGTCCGAGGACCATGCCGTGGAAGACCACCGACTCCTCGTCCTCGGCGACCTCGCTGATCCACGAGGAGCCCTTCGCGTAGTCGAGGACCTTGCGCCAGGCCTCGTCCAACTTCTCCTTGTCCAGGGCCTGTTCGACGAAGGGGAAGACGTCGTCCCGGCCGCGCAGGTGGTGCGCGTCGGTCAGCGGGTCGTCCGCCGCGGACTGCGCGTGCATCCGCTCGCGCAGATGGAGCCGCAGGATGTCGTGCAGATGCTCGCGGCGCAGCCTGCGCGGGATCACGCCGTAGCGCAGCACCCACCGCACGAGCGGGTCCTCTATGCGGCGGATGACACGGTTGACGAGGTAGCGGATGAGGGGGTCGCGCAGACTGTTCATCGACTCCGCGGTGGCCTCGGGGTTCTGGTCGATGTTGTCGGCGAAGAGCGCGAGGTGGAACGGGATGCCCTCGCTGCGGCGGATGATGACCTCGCGCAGCTCCTGGTCCTGGATGCCGCGGATGCCCTGCAGATAGCGGTCCGCCTCCTCGGGGGTGAACCCGGGCACCGGCACGTTCTCGTAGGGCCCCATGGCGGACAGGGCGGGGCCGTACCGGAGGCTGAGGTCGGGGCGGCCGGAGAGGATCAGCCGGATCGCCGGGCAGGCGGACACGGTCTCGCCGAGGAGCCGCAGCAGGCTGTCGGTGCGCGAGCCGCTGCGCACGACGACCTCCTCCAGCGTGTCGACCACGACGAGCACCGGCCGCCCGGTGCCGAGGCCCTTGTTGAAGCGGCTGGTGAACGCCGCGACGACCTCGCGCTCGATGCGGCTCTCGTCCTGGGTGCGGATGCCGCGGGCGGCCTCGGCCGCGGCGCGCGAGGTGGGGCGGCGCAGCAGCGAGCGGTAGGCCGCGTACTCGTCGAGGCCCGCGAACACCCGGGCGGGCAGGCGCTGTTCGAGCTGGTCGGCTATTTCGAGGAGCAGCAGCCAGGGCCAGCGCGCGGCGTTCAGCGGGTCGACGACGTCGAAGTCGATGCGGGCACAGTTGATGTCCTGCTCCGGGGTGACGGCCCTGCGGGAGACCAGCCAGCGCAGCTGCATGGTCTTGCCGGAGCCGCCGCTGCCGTACATCTGCCAGACGCGGGGGCCCTCGGGGGACAGCAGCCGCTGGGCGCGCCGCCACAGGCCGTCCTGCTCCAGGAACTGCGCGGAGCGGGCGTAGTCGGCGGTCCAGTAGGTGCGGGCCCGCAGATAACCCGCCCTGTCCTCGGCCAGCTTGAGGATCCGCCGCTTGGCCACGGCCGCGCGGTCCGGGTCGGCGAGGGCGTCGGTGAAGTCCTGGCAGCGGGTGAAGTCCCGCCGTGCGTCGCTGGCGAAGAAGAGGGCGTCGAACAGCTCGACGGTGGCGTCGGGGTCGGCCAGCATCAGATGCCGCAACCGCTCGGCCGGCTTGCCGCGAGAGTGCCAGTGCTCGCTGAGCATGCGCTCCAACCGCACGAGGGATTCGGGGAGTTCGGCGCTCGACCCGTCGCGCAGCCAGGACAGGAAGTACGAGGGGCGGAAGGCGTCCGGCACCCGGAAGAGGCGACGGCCCGCGATCTCCTCGACCGCGCCGCGCTCCTTCAGGGCGGCGAGGCTCGGCGGGTCCTCGCCGGCGAACTCCTTGAGGACGGAGCTGTACGTCGTGTCGTCGAAGAGCCGGGCGACGGCCGCCGCCTTGAGGACGTCCGTCCAGGCGTCGGGGAGCAGGGTGCGGCGGATGTCGTCGAGCCCCTCGCCCCGGCCGAGCCGGGCGGCGAGTTCGGCGAACGGCCCTTCGCGGCGTGCGTCGGAGTCGGTCATCATCCTGCCTCCCTCATTCCGGCCATGCCGAGCAGCACGTCCAGCATCTGCTGGTAGGCGGTGACCGGGAAGGACTGCTGGCTACCGCCCTGGAGGGCGGCGTCGAGCACCTGCTCGAACCCCTGGAACGTCCACTCCCGCGGCACCCTGCTGCTGTGCACCTGTCGCTCCCAGAACTCCCTGGCGAGCCGCTTGTAGTCGTACAGCTGGAAGTCCGTGAGGGTCACCGGGTCGCCGCGCATGAACTCCTGGAGGTGGCGGAAGCCGGGCCAGCTCTGCGGCGTCACCGCGAGGACGCGCAGCGGGAACTCGTCCTTCAGCTCCTGCACGGGGCCGAGCAGCAGCGGCAGCAGCACGGCACGGAAGTCGGACTCGATGATCCCCTGCGCATGGTCGATCGCGAGGAGGTGCGGGCGCCTGCGGGCCTGGGCCCTGGAGCGCAGCGCGGTCAGGAAGGCCTGGAAGATCTCCCGCTTGCGGTCCTCGGCGTGCCGGTCGCTCTCCACCACGAAGGGGCCCCCGCGGTCCTCCGACGACGCCGGGAGCCGCTGCGCCCAGTCCTTGCCGCCCCGCAGCGCGCGGTTGAGGACCTGGTTGAACCTGGCGAACTCCGCCGGGAGCATCGGGTCGGGCTGGCGCGGGTCCGTGCAGGCCTTGCGCAGGGCCCGCAGGACGGCCAGCCAGTCCAGGGTGACGGGGTCGTCGCCGTTGCCCCGGCCCGCGTAGGCGGACAGGTCGGCGTACGTGACGTCCTCGCCGCGCAGCATGCAGGTGAGCAGGCACCACTTGGCCAGCCAGGTCTTGCCGGACTCGCGCTGCGCGGAGGTGATGGCGAGCAGGCGCTGCGGCGGGTTCGCCCCGCACTGCTCCCACCAGCCGGTGCGGCGCTCCTTGGCCCGCCCCAGGAACATCGCGAGCTCGCCGAAGGGCCAGCTTCCGTTGAGCCGGGTCAGCTCGGGCTCCGTGTGGCCGAAGTCCATCCGTACGACCTCGCCCGGGTCGTTCACTCCGCACTGCAGCACCGGCAGCGCCCAGGAGGGGCCGTCCGGCTCCGTCTTGTGCAGGTGGTTGCGGACCTCGGTGAGGGCGGCGTCGATGGACCTGGCGCGGGCGAGGTCCTGGTAGAGCGCGTGGGAGAACTGGGCGGCCGCGGGCGATTCGATGTCGGCCTGCATGGCCACGACCGCGGCCGAGCCCCGGTCCAGGCAGGTGTCGACCAGCGCCGTGAACTCGGCGGCGGGGGCGTGCGCCTGGCGGCAGGCGTTGAGCACGACGAGGCGCGGCGTCCACTTGTCGTAGAGGTGGTGCATCTCGTCGGGGCCGAGCGTCCAGGGCTCCTGCGCCGTCTTCCACTGGGGGGCGTCGGCCGCGGCCGCGGGCGGCTGGGCGTTGAAGTGGAGCCCGCCCATGTCACCGGGGACGGCGCGCATGCCGTGGCCGATGAAGTGCAGGACGTGCGGGCGCACGTGGTCGAGTTCGGCGGTGAGTTCCGTGAGGCTCGGGCCGTCGACGACCTCGGTGTGGATCCGGCCCGGCAGACCGGTGAGCGCCGCGCCGATCATGGCGAGCTCGCAGTCGGCGAGGAGGTTCGGGTCGCGCGGGTTGCACACCACGAGGAGGGCGCGCAGGGGACCCATGCGGCTGGTCTCCTCCTCCTTGCCGGGGGATCCCACATGCCGCCCTCTGCGCAGCAGCACACGGCTGTTGCGCCACAGCGCCCGCTGCTGGTCCCGCATCAACTCCCAGGGCAGCGCCGCGAGCGGCAGGCAGTCGATGTCGAGCCTGACGCGCAGCGGCGCCCCTTCGGACGCCTCGTTCTGCAGCTCCTGCCACAGCCCGTCGGGCGCCCCGCCGAGCAGCCCTTCGTGCAGGCGCAGCCCGACGTTGACCCGCTCCTGCGGGGACACGCCGGGCTCCAGCGCCCCGGTGAACTCCTCGGCCTTGCGGCCGCTGGCATCGTGCATGATCTCGACCAGCTCGTCGCCCAACGGCCACTCGGTCTCGCCGGTGTCCCTGTGCAGTCGAACGTGGTCCTTGTGGATGCTGAGGACGACGTCGGTCATGGTTCCCCCCGAGGGATCGCGCCGTGCTGTACCGCCTGGGCGGTCGGTCCCCGCCCAGGAGCCGTCAGTCGTCCGGCCCGACTTCTTCGACTTCTTCGACTTGTTCAACTCGTTCGACCACCGACCAGACCTGGTCCCTGGCCTGCTCCAGGAGCAGCTCGGGCACGGGGCCGGCGGAGAGGCCCCGGCCGGGCTGTGTGGTGCCGTACTCCGCGACGACCTCGTCCCGCCACCAGGACGTACGGATCCGCACGCCCCGGTAGCAGGGCGTGAGGTCCGTGCCCGTCCAGCGCAGGCCGACGCTGCTCGCGGCGTGGAAGGCGACCCTGCCCGCGAGGTCCACGAGGTTCACGGGCCCTGGTCCCGCCTCCCCCTGGATCCTCAACTCCGCGCTGGCGCCTGCCTTTTCCGCGGTCAGTACGGTGCCTGCCCGCGCGGAGATCACTTCGGTGACGGCGAACAGCGCCGGGTCCCACTCGCCCAGCCAGGAGCGCCGGATCAACTCCTGCGCCAGCTGGACGACGTTCTCGACGCCGTTCTGCTCCATGCCGGTGTAGACGACCAACGCGCTGTGTCCGGCGCGGAATTCGACCAGAGCTCCGGCATCGGCGGCGGCGAGGGAGGCAAATCCCTGGGCGGCGGCGCCCACGGCCTTGAAGCGGACGTCGATGGTGCCTTCGGCGTCGTAGGCGATGTCGCCGGGTGCGCCGGTGGGTCCCGACTCGGCCACGATGCCCCGGCCCGCGAGCGTGCCCGCGGGGACCGAACCGCCGTCGTGCAGCGCGCGCACGTCTCCGACGTGCACCTTCTGCGTCAGCGGCCAGGCATACCACCAACCGCCGTACACATCCGCGAGCGCCTTTCGATACGCCTTGTACGCGCCTTTGGCCATGGCCGCTCCCCCCTGAGAATGCGGCTCTTTCTGGGAGATTAGCGCAGGGTCGCCCCACCCGACCCCGGAATGAAAGGGGCCTTGCATGCGGCAGCGGAATATGCGGTGCGGGTACTACCCGAGCCGCCCGGGAAGGAGAGCGCGGAAGCGCGGACAGGGGGCGCGAAAACGGCCCGGCACACTCCGAGGAGCGCACCGGGCCGTTCAAGTACCCCTACGTGCCCGCTACTTGCCGGGGAGGGCGCGACTCTCGGCGTCGCTGCCGTAAGGGACGGTGATGATCTCCATGACGTGACCGTCGGGGTCGAGCCAGTAGACGCCGCGCCCGCCGTCGTTGTGATTGATCCGCCCCGGCTCCTTCCGGTACGGGTCGGCGTAGTAGGGGATCCCCGCTTCCTGGATCCGGCCGAAGATCGCGGTGAACTCGTCCTCGGACACCAGGAACGCGTAGTGCTGGGACTCGATGGGCGCGGTGGCCGCGTCCTCGATGCCGGGGCCGGTCCTGTCCTCCTTGTTCATGTAGTCGAGCGCGACCTCGTTGCTCAGGACCACGGGCAGGAAGGGCCCGAACGGCGGCTGGACCTCGACGCCGAACAGGTCGGCCAGGTGGGTCGCGGACACCTTCTTGTCGGTGGCGTTGACGATGGTGTGGTTGAGCTGGATGGGCATGGGGTGCGGGTTCCTTTCACGGACGGAGCCGCGTACGAGGTCACGTACGAGGCCACTTGCGGGGTGGGGCCGACGCGGTCCGGTCAGTCGCGGGTGCGCGCCTTGGCGTCCAGCGCGGCGAGCAGCTCCTGGAGCAGCGCGATGGTCGTGTCGTCGACGAGGTTGTCCCCGTCGTCGAACCGCTCGTGGGAGCGGAAGACGAGTACCTCGGGCTGGAGGACGAGGTCGCACTGCGTCGAGGTCAGGGTCTGGCGGAGCGCGAGCTGGGCGCGCACCGTGCCAAACGCGCTCGGCGACGCGCCCATGAGCGCGACGGGCTTGTGCAGCAGCGGCCGCCCCTCGCGGCCGGTCCAGTCGGTGCTGACCCAGTCGAGGGCGTTCTTCAGGACGCCGGGGATCGAGTGGTTGTACTCCGGTGTGGCGATGAGCAGCCCGTCCGCCTCGGCGATCCGGCGCCGCAGGTCCCGCACCGCGGCGGGCCGGTGGTCGGGGGTGTCCAGATCCAGGTCGTACGGGGGGATGTCGCGCAGCCCCTCGTAGAGCTGGACGTCCATCCCGTCGGGCTGGAACTTGCGGGCCGCCCTCAGCAGGGCGGTGTTGTGGGACGCGGCCCGGAGGCTTCCCGAGAGCGCGAGCATCGTGCGTTCGGTCATGCCCCGACTCTCGCCGGACGCACGGGCCGCCGATAAGGGCCGCCGGCACCACAGTTGAGGACCCTGCGCGCGGGCGGCCGAACACCCCTCGGAGGGCGGATGGTGGACGGCCCACCACGCGCGGGACGCGAAGGGGCCGACAGCCGGGGCGCGACGGTGGCCGCCCCACACAGCTCCACGCCCCACCGCCCTTCCCGCCCCTCGCGACTCCCTCAGCGCTCCTGCTCCTCCTGGCCCTCTTGGCCCTCCTGCTCCTCCCGGCCCTCCTGCTCCTCCCGGCTCCCCAGGGCCCGAGCGGTGCGCCGGAGCCCGAGCGCGAGTTGGACCTCCAGGGCGCGTGCGGGCTCCTGCCAGGAGGTGCCGAGGAGGGAGGTGACCCGTTCGAGGCGTCGTACGACGGTGTTGGTGTGGACGTGCAACCGCTCGGCGGTGCCCTTGAGTTCGGAGCGGGAGGCGAAGTACGCCTCCAGGGTCTCGACCAGACCGGCGGAGCGGCGCTCGTCATGGTCCAGAACGGGACCGAGCACGGAACGGACGTAGCCGGGCACGTCACGCTCCTCGGACAACAGCACGCCGAGGAAGCCGAGTTCGTCGGCGCAGGCGCCCTGCCCGCTCCGTCCGAGCGCGGTCAGCGCGTCCACGCAGCGCACCGCCTCCCGGAAGGCGCCCCGCGTGCCGCCGCTCCGGGTCACCGCCCCGTCCTTCAGCCGGAGGCCGGCGGCACCGGTGGTCACCGGCGCCCCGATGGCCCGGCCCAGCCGACGCGCCACCTCGCGCGCCGTCTTGCCCGCCTCCGAGCCGGGGATGGCGAGGACCAGGGTCTGTTCCCGGACGGTGGCCATGCCCCCGGCCCGCGTGGTGTGGCTGACCGCCCACATCAGCGACCGCTCGAGGCGGCCCTCCCGGTCGCCCTCGGGGCGGGCCGCGAGCAGCAGCCAGTCGCCGTCGGGCGCGAGCCCGAGGTGCACGGCCCGTTCGCGCAGCAGCCGCTCCTCCTGGGGCGTGGCGGCGGCCACCATGTCGTACAGCAGCCGGCCGCGCGCCTGGTGACCGGCTTCGCGCGAGGTGCGGCACAGCAGCATCTGGAAGGCGGCGGCCAGGGAGAACTGCCGCAGCAGCGCGTCCCGCCGCTCCGCGTCGGGCCCGTCCGCCGCGGCGTGACCAGGCCGCACGACCACGAACCCGCAGGCCCCCTGCCCGGGGATCCTCCCCACCCAGGACACCCAGCACCCGGAGGCGTCCTGGACCGCCGTGCCGGACTCACGGGCACGCTCCACGGACCGCGACCACTGTGCCGCCTCGATCCCGGACGGGCCGCCGCCGGGACCCGCGTCGCCCACGGGGCGGTACTCGTCGGTGAGGATCCGCACGGAGCCGTCGAAGAGCTCGGCACCCAGCTCGGCGAGGCCCTGGGCGTCGCTCTCCAGCGCGGTCTCCGTGAGCCGCCGCTGGGCCGACACCACGGAACGCAGGGACTCGGCGGCCAGGAGCGCGCCGTCGCCCCGCTCCTGACTCCTGGCCAGCTCGGCACACGTACGTTCCAACTGGTGCGCCCTGTCGATGGCGAGGGCGGCGATGTCCCCCAGCACGGACAGCAGAGCGACCTCATCGGGGGTGAAGTGCCGCACGCTGCGGGCGGTGCCGTACAGCACCCCGATGCTGACGCCGCCCCGGATCAACGGAACGGCCAGCGCTCCCCGCGTCCCCTCGGCACGTACGACCTCGTCCATCTCGGGGTGGTGCGGAAACCGGTCGTCGGCCAGATAGTCCGGGGTCCAGAACGGGGCGAGCCGGCTGCGCGTGACCTCACCGAGCCCCTGCCAGTCGGCGGGAACCCGCAGTCCGGCGACGAGCGTGCTGACCGCACCGTCCCCGGCACCCACGTACCAGTCGCCGCAGTCGGGGTCGGGCAGACTGACGTACGCCATGTCGAGCCCGAGCAACAGCCGCGCGCGCCGACACAGGATCCGCAACTGGCTCTCCAGATCCCGCACTTGGGTGAGGTCACGCAACGTGTCGACGAGCGCCGCCATCCCGGCGACGCGCCGCTGACACTCCTGCGCCTGCCCCCGAACCCGAAGCGCGAGCTCCACAGCCTCGGAAAGCTCACCCCCTTCGCCCAACGCCCGCAAGGCCTCCCGGGGAGCGTTCCCGGCAAGCAGCCGCAGACAGCGCAGGGCGAGATCCTCGTGCGTCTCACTGGTCATCGGACAACAGTACGGAAACACAAGAACGACCCGACCGCCCCGAGGGACGACCGGGCCGTTGCCGCACGGGCGCGGGCGGGGCTAGACGTTGAAGCGGAACTCCACCACATCCCCGTCCTGCATCACATACTCCTTGCCCTCCATCCGCGCCTTGCCCGCCGCCCGGGCCTCGGCGACCGAGCCCGTCTCGACCAGGTCAGCGAAGGAGATGATCTCCGCCTTGATGAAGCCCTTCTGGAAGTCGGTGTGGATGACACCGGCCGCCTCGGGGGCCGTCGCGCCCTGCTTGATCGTCCAGGCGCGGGACTCCTTGGGGCCTGCCGTGAGGTAGGTCTGGAGGCCGAGCGTGCGGAAGCCGACGTGGGCGAGGGTGGCGAGGCCGGGCTCCTCCTGGCCGACGGACTGGAGGAGTTCGAGGGCCTCCTCGTCGTCCAGCTCGGCGAGGTCCGCCTCCAGCTTGGCGTTGAGGAAGATCGCCTCGGCGGGGGCGACCAGGGCGCGCTGCTCGGCCTTGAAGGCGTCGTCCGTCAGCTCGTCCTCGTCGACGTTGAAGACGTAGAGGAAGGGCTTCGTCGTGAGGAGGTGCAGGTCGTGCAGGAGCTCCGAGCGCTCCGAGCCCTGGACGATGCCCTGGGAGAAGAGCGTGTCGCCCTTCTCCAGGATCTCCTTGGCCTCCTCCACCGCCTTCACCTTCGGGGCGATGTCCTTCTTGATGCGCGACTCCTTCTGGAGGCGCGGCAGGACCTTCTCGATGGTCTGGAGGTCGGCGAGGATCAGCTCGGTGTTGATCGTCTCGATGTCGTCCTTGGGCGAGACCTTGCCGTCGACGTGGACGACGTTCTCGTCCTTGAAGGCGCGGATGACCTGGCAGATCGCGTCCGACTCGCGGATGTTCGCGAGGAACTTGTTGCCCAGGCCCTCGCCCTCGCTCGCGCCGCGCACGATGCCCGCGATGTCGACGAAGTCGACCGTCGCCGGGAGGATCTTCTGCGAGGAGAAGATCTCGGCCAGTTTCGTCAGGCGGGGGTCGGGGACGCCCACCACGCCGACGTTCGGCTCGATCGTGGCGAACGGGTAGTTGGCCGCCAGCACGTCGTTCTTGGTCAGGGCGTTGAACAGGGTCGACTTGCCGACATTGGGCAGACCGACGATTCCGATCGTGAGCGACACGTTGCGACTTCCCGTACGTGAGGGCTGAGTGGGACGGCCCCTTCGTACCCGGGCCGATCCACCAGTCTACGGCGTGCCGCCACCAGCGCTTCCGGTCGCCCGCCCGCCCCGGGCCCCGCGGGGCCCGCTCCCCGTCGAACGGATGGCCAAGGTCGTCCAAAGGGCGTGTCCCATGCCTGATTCCACGCCGGGGCCGACCTAGGTTGGTCCAGTGGAGCAACACAGGACGCGTCCCCCTCAGTCCGCCCCCAAGGCCACTCCCAAGGCCCGGCAGCGGCGCACCGCGCCGTTGCCCGAGCAGGGCAGACCTGCCGGGTCCGGCACGGTGTACCGGGCCTCGGCACGTCCCCGCCGCCCCGCACCTCCGTTCGTCCGGGCGCTGCGCCGCACCCCGCTGTACCGCACCCTGCGGCGCATGCCGAACCCCCGGCTCACCGGGCTCGGCAGCGGGCTGTTCTGCGCTGCCGTGATGTTCGTCCTCGCCTGTCTGATCCGGCTGCTCGTGGGTGAGTCACCCGTCGCGTACGGCGTGCTCTTCCTGCCCGTCGCCGCGCTCACCGCGCTGTGGGTGCGCCCGGCCGACCTGGTCACGGCGCCGGTGGGCGTGCCGATCGCCTTCGCCGCCGGGATCCTGCCGATCTCCGGGGGCTCCGGCGGCGTCGGCGGCCACTTCATGGGGCTCGTGACGTCGCTCGCGCTGCACGCCGGATGGCTGTACGGCGGGACGCTCGTCGCCGGGCTCATCGTGACCGTGCGCAAGATCCGGCTGATGGCGCAGCGGCGGCAGGCCCGCCCGGCGAAGAGCCAGGCGCCGGGCCCTGCTGGAGGCAAGCGGCTGCCCGCCTCCTGAGGCCCGTGGAGGCTTCGGGAAGCCTCGGAGAGCTTCGCCTGGAAGCTTCCGGAAGCGCTACGCCTCGCCCGCCGCCGCCATCGCCGCCCCCACGATCCCCGCGTTGTTCTGCAGCTTCGCCGGAACGATCTCCGCCGAGATGCCCTCGATCAGCGGCAGGAACTTGTGCGCCTTGCGGCTCACTCCGCCGCCGATGATGAACAGCTCCGGCGAGAAGAGCATCTCCACGTGCGCGAGGTAGCGCTGGACGCGGCGCGCCCAGTGCTCCCAGCTCAGGTCCTCGTCCTCGCGCGCCTTGGACGAGGCCTTCTTCTCCGCGTCGTGGCCGCGCAGTTCGAGGTGGCCGAGCTCGGTGTTGGGGACCAGGCGGCCGCCCGTGAAGACGGCGCTGCCGATGCCCGTGCCGAGGGTGAGCAGGATGACCGTGCCGGTGCGGCCGAGGCCCGCCCCGAAGTGCGTCTCGGCGACGCCCGCCGCGTCCGCGTCGTTCAGGACGGTGACGGGGACGCCGCCGAGCCGGTCGGAGATCAGGGCCCTGATGTCCGTACCGACCCAGCTCTTGTCGACGTTGGCGGCGGTGCGCGCCGTGCCGCCGGTGATCACGCCCGGGAAGGTGGCACCGACGGGCCCCGTCCAGCCGAAGTGCTCGACGACCTCGCGCACGCCCTCGACCACCGCTTCCGGGGTGGCCGGATGCGGGGTCAGGACCTTGTGCCGCTCCTGCGCGAGGTCGCCGCGCCCCAGGTCCACGGGAGCGCCCTTGATACCGGATCCGCCGATGTCCACACCGAAGATCTGCATGGCGCCCACGTTACGGCGCGCTCAGCGCTGTGACAGCTCGGCGGCCTCGGCGCGCAGGTCCCTGCGGAGCTCCTTGGGCAGCGAGAAGGTGATCGACTCCTCGGCCGTCCTGACGGTCTCCACGTCGCCGTAGCCGCGCTCGGCGAGCCACTCGATGACGCCGTCCACCAGGACCTCGGGCACGGAGGCGCCGGAGGTCAGGCCGACCGTGGTGACGCCCTCCAGCCAGGCCTCGTCGATCTCCTCGGCGTTGTCCACCAGGTGCGAGGCGTCGGCGCCCGCGTCCAGGGCGACCTCGACCATGCGGATCGAGTTCGAGGAGTTCTTGGAGCCCACGACGATGACCAGCTCGGCGTCCTCGGCGAGCTTCTTCACCGCGGTCTGGCGGTTCTGCGTGGCGTAGCAGATGTCGTCGCTGGGCGGCGAGAGGAGGTTCGGGTACTTGTTCTTCAGGGCGCCGACGGTCTCCATGGTCTCGTCGACGGAGAGCGTGGTCTGGGAGAGCCAGACGACCTTGTCGGGGTCGCGGACCTCGACGTTGGCGACGTCGTCGGGGCCGTCGACCAGCGTGATGTGGTCGGGCGCCTCACCGGACGTACCGATGACTTCCTCGTGGCCCTCGTGCCCGATCAGGAGGATGTCGTAGTCCTCCTTGGCGAACCGGACCGCTTCCTTGTGGACCTTCGTCACCAGCGGGCAGGTCGCGTCGATGGTGGCGAGCTTCCGCTCGGCGGCCTCGGCGTGGACGGTCGGGGCGACGCCGTGCGCGGAGAACATGACGATGGAGCCCTCGGGGACCTCCGCCGTCTCGTCGACGAAGATGGCGCCCTTCTTCTCCAGGGTCTGCACCACGTACTTGTTGTGGACGATCTCGTGGCGGACATAGATCGGGGCCCCGTACTGCTCCAGGGCCTTCTCGACGGCGATCACGGCACGGTCCACGCCCGCGCAGTAGCCACGGGGAGCGGCGAGCAGGACACGGCGGGTGCCAGGCGTAGCAGTCATGCACACCATCGTAAGGCCGCGTCCAGCGCGTCAAAGATCGCCCGGTTGGGGAGACTGGAGGCCCGCGTTGATCTACGGAGGCACGATGTCCGGTCAGTCCGCCAGTACGGGAGCACCTGCCGCGGGGGGCGAACCCGCCGAGCCCGCCGAGGGTGAAGGGCTGCGGCGCAGTCTCGGCTTCCGGGACCTCGTGGTCTACGGCCTGCTCTTCATCGCCCCCATGGCGCCGGTCGGCGTCTTCGGGACGCTCGACGCGAAGTCGCACGGTGCCGTCGCCCTCGTCTATCTGATCGCCACGATCGCGATGGCGTTCACCGCGTTCAGCTACGCGCAGATGGTGCGGGTGGTCCCCCAGGCGGGGTCCGTGTTCGCGTACGCGCGCGTGGGGCTCGGCAAGGGCCCGGGTTTCATCGCCGGGTGGATGGCGATGCTCGACTACCTGCTCATCCCCGCGGTCGCCTATCTCTTCTCGGGGATCGCGATGAACTCGCTGGTGCCCTCGGTGTCCCGGTGGGTGTGGACGGCGCTCGCGGTGCTCGTCACGACGGCGCTGAACCTGTGGGGCGTGCGGGCGGCGGCGCGGGTCGGCTTCGCGGTGCTCGCGATGGAGGTCGTGGTCCTGCTCGTCTTCGTGGTGGCCGCCCTGGTCGTGCTGGTCCAGGACGGCGCGCGGCGGGACTGGCTCTCGCCGCTGACCGGTGACGGCTCGCAGGGGGCGTTCGCGCTGTCGGCGGTGGTGGGCGCGGTGTCGATCGCCGTCCTGTCGTATCTGGGCTTCGACGCCATCGCGTCCTTCGCCGAGGAGGTGACGGGGGGCTCGGCGAAGGTCGCGCGGGCGGTCCTCGTCTGTCTGGCGCTCGCGGGCTTCCTGTTCATCCTCCAGACGTATCTGGTGGCGCTCCTGGAGCCGCTGTCGTCGGCCGAGCTCGCGGCGGATCCGGCCAAGCAGGGGACGGCTTTCTACGACACTTCGGAGGCGGCGGCCGGGGAGTGGCTGTCCAAGGTGGTGGCCGTCAGCAAGGCGATCGGCGCGGCCTTCGCGGCGCTGGCCGGGCAGGCCGCGGCGGGCCGGCTGCTGTTCGCCATGGCGCGGGACAGGCGGCTGCCGAAGGCCCTGTCCAGGACGGACTCCGGGACGCCGCGGATCGCGCTGCTGTGCGCGGCCGTGGTCACGATGGTCGCCGCGGTGTGGGCGGCCCGGCGGGACGACGGGATGGACCACCTGGTGTCGGTGGTCGACATCGGGGCGCTCACCGCGTTCCTGCTGCTGCACGCGAGCGTGGTGGGCTGGTTCGCGGTGCGCCACCGCGACGAGGCGTTCAGCTGGTGGCGGCACCTGCTGGTCCCGGTGCTCGGCGCGGCGATCGTGGTGGCGGTCGTCTGGGAGGCGTCGGGCTCGGCGCAGGTGGTCGGCGCGGTCTGGCTCGCGGTCGGCCTCGTGGTCCTGTTCGTGCAGCGGCGGGGGCGCGCGGGCGCCTAGGGCAGGGGTGTCACAGGCGCCGACTACGCTCGACGCATGGCTCTCAACACGTCCGCGGACGCCCCTCTCCCCGTGGGTGAGGTGTCGCGGCTCATCGGCGGGTGGATCGACCGGCTCGGTGCCATCTGGGTCGAGGGGCAGATCACTCAGCTGTCCCGCAGGCCCGGCGCCGGCGTGGTCTTCATGACGCTGCGCGACCCGTCGCACGACGTCTCGGTGAGCGTCACGTGCTACCGCCAGGTGTTCGACGCCGTGGCGGACGTCGTCTCCGAGGGCGCCCGCGTCGTGGTCCGCGCGAAGCCCGAGTGGTACGAGCGGCGGGGGCAGCTGTCCCTGCGGGCCGCCGAGATAAAGCCGGTCGGCGTGGGTGAGCTGCTCGCGCGCATCGAGCAGCTGAAGAAGAGCCTCGCCGCGGAGGGTCTCTTCGCCCCCGAGCGCAAGAAGGCGCTGCCCTTCCTCCCGCAGCTCATCGGCCTCGTCACGGGCCGCGCGTCGGCCGCCGAGCGCGACGTCCTGGAGAACGCGCGCCACCGCTGGCCCGCCGTCCGCTTCGAGGTGCGCAACGTCCCCGTCCAGGGGGTGCACGCGGTGCCGCAGGTCGTCCAGGCCGTGAAGGAGCTCGACGCGCTCGACGACGTCGACGTGATCATCGTGGCGCGGGGCGGCGGCAGCGTGGAGGACCTCCTCCCGTTCTCGGACGAGCAGTTGGTACGGGCGGTCGCCTCCTGTCGTACGCCCGTGGTCTCCGCGATCGGCCACGAGCCGGACAACCCCCTCCTGGACCACGTGGCGGACCTGCGCGCCTCCACCCCGACCGACGCCGCCAAGAAGGTCGTGCCGGACGTCGGCGAGGAGTACGAGCGCGTGCAGTGGCTGCGGGACCGGGCCCGGCGCAGCATGGACGCCTTCCTCGACCGCGAGGCCCGGGGTCTCGCGCACGCCCTGGCCCGCCCCTCCATGGAGCACCCGCACCGCATGGTCGAGGAGCGCGAGGAGCAGGTCGCGGCGCTGGTCGACCGCAGCCGCCGCACGCTCGGGCACCTCCTGGACCGGGCGGGCTCGGAGCTTGCGCACACGCACGCGCGCGTGGTGGCCCTCTCCCCCGCCGCGACCCTCCAGAGGGGGTACGCGGTGCTGCAGAAGCCGGACGGCGCGGTCGTCCGGTCGCCCGAGGAGGTGGGCGCCGACGAGGAGTTGAGGGCCCGCGTCGCCGAGGGCGAATTCACCGTACGAACCACACAAATCGACAATTAGGGTGGGCTCATGACCAGCACGACGGACGAGGCCACGGGCCCCGCGGACGCCCTTGGCTACGAGCAGGCGCGGGACGAGCTGATCGAGGTCGTACGCCGCCTGGAGACCGGCGGGACGACCCTGGAGGAGTCGCTCGCCCTGTGGGAGCGCGGCGAGGAGCTGGCGAGGATCTGCCGCCGCTGGCTGGACGGCGCGCGGGCCCGGCTCGACGCGGCCCTCGCGGGCCCCGAGACCGCCGACGCCGAGGACTCCGACGCCGATTCCTGAGGTGGCACCATCCCGACCTGCGGGTTGTGAAGCGGATCACGCGGCGCGGACTTTGGTTGAAAGTTGAACAGTGGCGGCGTACTGTCGTAGACGCAAGCCCGGAAACGGGCACGGCAGACACCACGCACGCATCGAGAAGGTTGATCCATGTCTCTCGCCCTTGACCCCGCCGCCCAGGACCTGCTCTTCCGCGAGGCCCGCACCGCGAACACCTTCACCGACGAGCCGGTCACCGAGGAGCAGGTCCAGGCGATCTACGACCTGGTCAAGTACGGCCCGACCGCGTTCAACCAGTCGCCGCTGCGCGTCACCCTGGTCCGCTCCCCCGAGGCCCGTGAGCGCCTGGTCAAGCACATGGCCGAGGGCAACCAGCCGAAGACCGCCAGCGCCCCGCTCGTCGCGATCCTCTCCGCGGACAACGAGTTCCACGAGGAGCTGCCGGCCCTCTTCCCGCACTTCCCGCAGGCCAAGGACGTCTTCTTCGCCGAGCGCCCGGCCCGTGAGCAGGCCGCCTCGCTAAACGCCGGCCTCCAGGCCGCGTACTTCATCATCGGCGTGCGCGCCGCCGGTCTGGCCGCGGGCCCGATGACCGGCTACGACGCCGCGGGCATCCAGAAGGAGTTCCTGGACGACGACCACACCCCGCTGATGGTCGTCAACATCGGCAAGCCGGGCGAGGACGCCTGGTTCCCGCGCTCCCCGCGCCTGTCCTACGACGACGTCGTCACCACGGTCTGAGCGACCCCGCAGACCCCGCAAGCACCGCGAAGGGCCCCCGGCACGCCGCCGGGGGCCCTTCGCGCGTTCAGGTCCTGGGGGCAGGCCCTGCGTGCGGGTCCTGCGAGGCGGTCAGGACGTCTTCAGGGACTCCGCCATCCTCGTCAGCTGACCGAACGGCGCGGTGCCGAGGACGACCGTCGTGGCGCCCTTCTCCGTGCGCACCAGGGCGTCGTACGTCTCCCCCTTGTACCGCTGCCACTCCTGGCCGCCGATCTTCTCGGTGGCCTTGGTGCGCGAAGCGCCCTGGGTCACGTCCTCGATGAACTTGACCGGCTTCTCCGTGGACTGCTTGATCGCCACGTACTCGCCGTCCGGGTCGAGGAAGCCGAGGTGCCAGCTGTCGTGCTCCTCGCCCTTGAACCGCACCGACGTGGCCTTCCAGTCCTTGGAAAGGCCCTCGGGAGCTGCCACCGGGTAGGCCGCGGCCCGCCGCGCCGTCAGGAGCTCGACGCGGTAGTCCTTCCGCTCGACCGGGGATTCGGACTCGTCATGCGGGACGAAGATGTAGATCACGCCCGCGACGAGGGCGATCACCACCAACGACCACAGCATGTTCTTGACGGTCTGGTTGCCTTGTCTTCCTGCCACACCCTCATGGTCTCAGGCGCCGATCGCGCACCTTCCCCCGGTATCTCCCCTGGCACCCGGTCCGCTCATGCGTGGGGCCCCCTGCTCATTTTGTCGACCTGCGGATAGAGTCATTCCCATCCCTCATCCGGCCGTCGTCGTATCAAGCAGAAAGGTGCGCTCCGATGACCGAGCATCATCTTCCGTCCGAGCTCGAGGTCTCCCCCGAGGCCCCTGACCGCAATCTGGCCCTGGAGTTGGTCCGGGTCACCGAGGCCGCGGCGATGGCCGCGGGCCGTTGGGTGGGCCGGGGTGACAAGAACGGCGCGGACGGCGCCGCGGTCCGGGCCATGCGGACCCTGGTCCACACCGTCTCGATGAACGGCGTGGT
>NZ_JBVHLZ010000004.1:632885-656331 GCF_055558735.1 Streptomyces sp. NPDC025651 | reverse complement strand
CCCCAGGACGACGCCGAGCGCCAGCGCGCCATCGACGCCGGGCACGACCTGGACCGCACGCTGTCCACCGACGACCTGGTCAAGGGCGACAACGTCTTCTTCGTCGCCACCGGCATCACCGACGGCGAACTCCTCCAGGGCGTGCGCTACCGCGCCGCGACCGCCTCCACGTCCTCCCTGGTCATGCGCTCCAAGTCCGGCACCATCCGCAAGATCGACTCCGACCACCGACTCGCCAAGCTCCGCGCCTACAGCGCCATCGACTTCGACCGGGCGAAGTAGCGGCGGGGCGAAGGAACGGGCGGAACACGACGGTTCGTACGCGAAAGGGGGGCGCCCCGTGCGGGGAGCGCCCCCCTTTCGCGTGCCCCCGGCGGTCAGCCGGCGGCGGCGACGGTGTGCGCCGCCTTCTTCAACTCCAGGTCACGCCTGCGGCGGCGGGCCAGGACCACGCGGCGCTCGGCGGCGGTGAGGCCGCCCCACACGCCGTACGGTTCGGGCTGCAGCAGGGCGTGCTCGCGGCATTCGACCATCACCGGACAGCGGGCGCAGACGCGCTTCGCCGCCTCCTCGCGGGAGAGCCTGGCCGCGGTCGGCTCCTTGGACGGAGCGAAGAACAGTCCGGCCTCGTCGCGACGGCACACGGCCTCCGTGTGCCATGGGGCGTCATCGTTGCGATCTCGCACTGGCACCTTTCCCCAAGCGCTCGACTTCGCTCGTGCAGGGGATGCCCCATCGGCCGGAACGGCGGCGACCTGCAGGGACTGATGCGGCGGTTGCAGCACGGTCTACTCCTGACGACGGCTTCGCGTGCGAGAGACGATGCAGCAACCTCTACCCGCTGTGTGCGCGCCTATGCACTGAGTTCCGATGTACGGAAGTTCACCTTCCTCGCGCCGGGCGCGCGCCGTCAGTGTCCGAGGTGCTTGCGCAGCTGGTGGTGCAGGTCCCTGATGAGCTTTCCGCGCCTGGGCCGCGCCTCGATGCTGCCCAGGACCGCCATGCCGTCCACGTAGACGACGGGGGCGTCCTGGTCCGGGGAGTCGAGCGTGTCGACCTCGAAGCTGCCGATGACGCCGGTGCCGCTGCCGCGCAGCGAGACGTTCTCCGGGACGCGGATCTCGACCGAGCCGAAGATCGCGACCGCCTTGATGACCACCTGGCGCTGCTCGAAGATCGCCTCGCTCAGGTCGATCTCGACGCTGCCGAAGACGGCGTACGCGTGCGTGCGCCGGCCCACACGCCAGCGACCCTTGCGCACGGAGCTGCTGAGGACCGCGACCAGGTTCTCGTCCGCGACCGGCGGGACGAGGCCCGGGGAGGGCCTGGCGGGGGCGGGTTCGGGGGCGCGCGCCCCGGCGTGCGCGTGGCCGTGCGCCGCGGGCAGGTCCCGGACCAGCGGCTCCAGCTCGGCCATGGTCTTGGCGCGGTAGACCCCGTCGATCCGCTCGCCGTGCTCCTCGGCGGTGAGGCGGCCCTCGGCCAGCGCCTCGCGGAGGATGTCCGCCGTGCGGTCCCGGTCGGCGTCGGAGGCGCGGAGCGACCCCGGCTCGTCGGTGGCGGGAGCGGGCTGCGGGGGGCGCTTTTCGAGGTCCACGTCAGCAGCGTACCCAAACGCGATAGATCGCGACTAGCCCTGTGGACAAGTGACTGCCGGTTACTGAGCCTTACCTCACAAACCCGGCCCGCTGCGCGCGCTCTACGCTGGTTGGCGCGTCGCCAATGGAGGCCGCGCCGCTGTCTGCCGAGTGAGGAATGGCCGTAATGCCAGAGTTTGCGTACTCCGATCTGCTCCCGCTGGGAGAGGACACCACCCCGTACCGGCTGGTGACCGCCGAGGGTGTCTCCACCTTCGAGGCCGACGGACGGACGTTCCTCAAGGTCGACCCGGAGGCGCTGCGCAAGCTCGCCGCCGAGGCGATCCACGACATCCAGCACTACCTGCGCCCGGCGCACCTCGCGCAGCTGCGCCGCATCATCGACGACCCCGAGGCCTCGGGCAACGACAAGTTCGTGGCCCTCGACCTGCTGAAGAACGCGAACATCGCGGCCGCGGGCGTGCTGCCGATGTGCCAGGACACCGGCACCGCGATCGTCATGGGCAAGCGCGGCCAGAACGTCCTCACCGAGGGCGGCGACGAAGAGGCGCTCTCCCGCGGCATCTACGACGCGTACACGAAGCTGAACCTGCGCTACTCCCAGATGGCCCCGCTGACCATGTGGGAGGAGAAGAACACCGGCTCCAACCTGCCGGCGCAGATCGAGCTGTACGCGACCGACGGCGGCGCCTACAAGTTCCTCTTCATGGCCAAGGGCGGCGGCTCCGCCAACAAGTCGTTCCTCTACCAGGAGACGAAGGCCGTCCTGAACGAGGCCTCCATGATGAAGTTCCTGGAGGAGAAGATCCGCTCGCTCGGCACGGCCGCCTGCCCGCCGTACCACCTGGCGATCGTCGTCGGCGGCACCTCCGCCGAGTTCGCGCTCAAGACCGCGAAGTACGCCTCCGCGCACTACCTGGACGAGCTGCCCGCCGAGGGCTCCCCGACCGGCCACGGCTTCCGGGACAAGGAGCTCGAGGAGAAGGTCTTCGAGCTGACGCAGAAGATCGGGATCGGCGCGCAGTTCGGCGGCAAGTACTTCTGCCACGACGTGCGCGTGGTGCGCCTGCCGCGGCACGGCGCCTCGCTGCCCGTCGCCATCGCCGTCTCCTGCTCGGCCGACCGCCAGGCCACCGCGAAGATCACCGCGGAGGGTGTCTTCCTGGAGCAGCTGGAGACGGACCCGGCGCGCTTCCTGCCGGAGACCACGGACGAGCACCTGGCCGACGAGGGCGACGTCGTCAAGATCGACCTCAACCAGCCGATGGACGCCATCCTCGCCGAGCTCACCCAGCACCCGGTGAAGACCCGCCTCTCCCTCACCGGCCCGCTCGTCGTGGCCCGCGACATCGCGCACGCCAAGATCAAGGAGCGGCTCGACGCGGGCGAGGAGATGCCGCAGTACCTGAAGGACCACCCGGTGTACTACGCCGGCCCGGCCAAGACCCCCGAGGGCTACGCCTCCGGCTCCTTCGGCCCGACGACGGCCGGTCGCATGGACTCCTACGTGGAGCAGTTCCAGGCCGCGGGCGGCTCCAAGGTCATGCTGGCCAAGGGCAACCGGAGCAAGCAGGTCACCGACGCGTGCGACGCCCACGGCGGCTTCTACCTCGGCTCGATCGGCGGCCCCGCCGCGCGCCTCGCGCAGGACTGCATCAAGAAGGTCGAGGTCGTCGAGTACGAGGAGCTCGGCATGGAGGCGGTCTGGAAGATCGAGGTCGAGGACTTCCCCGCGTTCATCGTGGTGGACGACAAGGGCAACGACTTCTTCCAGAACCCGGCACCGGAGCCGACGTTCACGCACATTCCGGTCCGCGGGCCCGGCCTGGCGTAACACTCGGGCCTCCATGGCCCCTCCCCCTTACAGATCACCCTCCGCAGTCTCCGATTGCGGAGGGTGATCGCGTATCTGAGGGTGGAGCCATGTTCCGTAAGCAGGCACTGACCGCCGCCCTCAGCGCCGCCCTGTGCGGCACGCTCGCCCTCGTCCCCGCCGCGTCCGCCGCGCCCAAGGAGCCGACGCCGACGCCGACGCCCCAGGCGGCCGCCCCGGTGCTCCCGCCGCTGCCCTCGCTGCCGTCCGCACCGGCGGCCCCGCAGCCGTGGACCTGGCCGGGCACCGCTCCCACGCCGACGCCCACCCCTACGCCGACGGCCGACCCCACGCCGCAGCCCACCTCGCCGCTGACCATCAAGGACGACCCGCGCCGCGACCGCGAGCGGCTCGCCCAGAGCTGGCGGACCATCGGCAAGTTCGGCGGCGCCTCCGGATCGACCGCGGACCTCGCGGGCATCGTCCTCGGCGGGGAGAAGGACGAGAAGAAGCTGGACGAGTCCGTGGCCGAGGCCAACAAGAGCCTCGACAACCTCCTGGCGATCATCCCGGGCGGCTCGCTGAGCCGCGCCAAGGCCAAGGGCCACGACATCAAGTCCACGATCGAACTCCTCAAGGCGGACAACCGCGCCTTCAAGGAGGCGGGGATGCGCGGCGACGTGGCGGCCATCTTCTTCCAGTCCGCCTGGTCGATGGTGCACCTGTCCCTGCTCGCCTTCGACATCTTCTTCGGGCTCGGGATGAACTTCGCGCAGGCCTTCCTGCCGTTCCCGCTCCCGGACTTCAAGCTCCCCGAGTTCAAGATGCCGGAGCAGCCGAAGCCCACGAAGCCCGCGCCCAAGCCCGGCAATGGCTGAGCAGGACCCCGGGGAGGCGACCGGGCGGGAGCCCGGGGCCGAGGCCGCCGAGCAGGTCGCCGAGGCCCAGGGCGTCAAGAAGAGGGTCTGGCCGCGCCTGCTGGCCCGCGCCAACCTCGTCCTGCTCGCGTTCTCCGTGGTGGCGACGGTCGTCTTCGCGATCCGCTACTTCGACGCGGACGGCGCGCCCGTCGGGCACACCCAGCGCTCCGGCTGGGCCCCGCTCCTGGCGAGCGCGGTCATGCTGCTGCTCTTCCTGGCCATCGCGCTGATCAAGCCGTTCCGGCTCTCGGGCAGGCGGTGCGCGCTGGTCTCGGCGATCGCCGCGGCGCTCTTCGCGCTCGGCATCGGCACGGTGTGGCAGATCGTCTCCCATGACCGGGTCACCGACACGATCGTGGGCACGCCGCTCATGGACGACAAGGACAGCAAGACGTATCTGAAGAAGCTCCTGCCCGGGGTGAAGATCCGGGAGATCCCCACCGGCGTCTTCATCCAGGGCGCCAAGTTCACCGACCCGCAGGAGGTCGAGGTCAGCGGCTACGTCTGGCAGCGCTATCCGAAGGGCATGCCCGAGAAGGACATGGGCGTCGTCTTCCCCGAGGCGCCCGACGGCTACAGCCTCGACGAGGCGTACGACACGGTGAACACCGCCGGACAGCGCCTGAAGGGCTGGCACTTCAACCTCACCCTGCGCCAGCACTTCAACTACCAGAAGTACCCGCTGGACAAGCAGAACATCTGGCTCCGGCTGTGGACCAACGCCGCCTTCACCAACGACGTCCTGGTGCCCGACTTCGCGTCCTACCCGCCCTGGAAGTACGGCGAGATCGGCCTCGACCAGGACATCGTGACCAGCGGCTGGGCGCCGTACTACACCGCCTGGAGCTACGGCCAGCACAACTACACGATGACGCAGGGCGTGACCGACTGGAACAAGCCGTTCGTGGCGGCGCCCGAGCTGTACTTCAACATCGGCATGGAGCGGAAGTGGGCGGGGCCGCTGACGGGCCGTCTGCTGCAGTCCTTCTTCATCGCGGCGATCATGTTCCTCGCGCTGTTCGTCTACACGAAGGACGACACCCGCAATCCGCGCTTCGGCTTCTCCACGTGGACGGCGATCTCCTTCGCGGTGACACTGCTCCTCGTCGTGGTCGTGGACCAGACACAGATCCGCGAGATCGCGGGCGACACGTCACTGACGTATCTGGAGTACTTCGCCATCGCCCAGTACATCGTGATCATGGGCATCTTCGCCAACGCGATCCTCATCGGCTCCGAGACCAAGATCCGTGCCCTGGAGTGGAAGGACAACCTGCTGCCGACGCTGCTCTATTGGCCGGTGCTGATCGGGTTGTTCTTCGCGTTCACGTTGTTCGTCTTCGCCACGTGAGCGGGGCGCTACTTCAACTGCCCCGCGTGCTCGTGGAGTTCACGGGCCGTGCCGTCGAACATCGCCCCCCACGCCACGTCCTCCAGGCCCGGCTCCTTGGGGCGGGCGCTGGTGACGCCGACCTGGACGTCCTTGCCCTCGGCGGTGCGGGCGTACCAGGGGCCGCCGCTCGCGCCGTTCGTCATGCGGCACGGCTTGAGCTGCTCGCCGCCGACCAGGCGCTGGTCGTTCACGGGAGTCGTGGGGCCCGAGCAGTACTGCAGGGTCTCGCCGTCGTACGGCTTCACGAAGGGGTAGCCGAGGGCGGACTTCTCGCCGGGGACGGGGGTGAAGGACGGTGCGCGGCCGCCGGTGACGTTCTGCACGGAGCGGCCCCGCTCGTCGGGTCCGAGGGTGACGAAGGCGAAGTCGGCCTTGTGGTCCTCGCGTTCGGACCAGGCCGGGGCTATGGCGACGGACTTCGCCACGTAACTGCCGTATGGTCGCGCGCCCTTGTCGTAGGCGGGGACGAAGAGCAGCTTCTTCATCCAGCCGCCTACCGCCTGGAGGTGCACGCAGTGCGCGGCGGTGGCGACCACGCTGCGGTTCTCGGCCTCGACGACGGCCGCGGTGCAGGTGGCCTTCTTGCCGCCCGGTATCTCCATGAAGAGGCGGCCGACGTTGCGGACGGGCTCGGTGCCGTACGCCCAGGAGACGCCGTCGGGAACCGGGTCCGCGGAGGCGGCCACGGCCTCCGCCATGGCCTCGGGGGTCCAGTACGCGCGTATCTCGTCCTGCGAGGCGCCCGTGTCGCCCAGGGGGGTGGCCGCGGCGACGAGCGCCGCCGCGACCACGGAGAGTGCTGAGATCATGCTCCGAACGTAAGGCCTACGCGAACCGCTGGCTCGCCGAGCCGTTGCACTTCTGGAGCTTCAGCGGCTCCTTGGGGGCGGCGAGCCCCAGGCAGAGGCCGGTGTCGGCGGCCGGGCGCAGGGTCCCCGATTGGCGTACGAACTTCTGGTTGGCGCCGCCGTGGCAGTTCCAGAGAGTGACGGCGGTGCCCTCCTTGTACGAGCCGTCGGGCACGTCCAGGCAGCGGTCCTGGGTCAGTCCGGTGTGCAGCGACTGCCGGCCGCCGGGAGCGCCGTCGTACCACCAGGTCTGGTTGCGGTTGCCGGTGCAGTCCCAGCCCTGGACCTTGGTGCCGTTGCGGCTCTTGGACGCGTCGACGTCCACGCAGGTCCGCGTGGACTCGTTCTTCAGGGGCTGGTACGCGTCGTCCCAGGCTCCCGGGTACAGCTTCGCGCTGCCCGTGCTCGCGGGGTCGGCACAACTCGCCTCGCGCTGACCCGAGTTGTAGAGCTGGGTCAGGCAGGAAGCGAAGGCCGCGTGGCCGCGGGCGTTCGGGTGGAAGGACTGGCGCACCGAGTTGGAGTCCGGCGGGAAGGGGTTGGTCAGGTCGACGTACAGGCCCCGCGCCCAGGTGTCCTCCATGCAGACCTCGTGGCCGTGGAAGAGACGGGAGTTGTCGAGGTAGGTCGCGCCCGCGTTCTTCGCGGCCTTGCGCATGCCGGTCGCGAACGTCGGCACCGCGTAGTTGCGGCCCCACTCGGTGTCGGAGTCGTAGCCGAGTCCGCCGCAGGCCAGCTTGCCCGGGAAATTCGGGTTGTCGCGGAAGTCCGGGCCGATCGGGCTCGGGTACCCCATGGCGACGAGCTTGTAGTCGCCCTCCTGGTAGCCGGCGTCCTTCATGACGGTCTTCAGGTCGCGGATGGACTGCTCGACCTTGGGCACGAGGCCGTCGACCCGCGCCTGCCAGCCGTCGTCGTACTTGCCCGCGCAGGCGCCCTGACTGAGCAGGTAGCGGGTGACGCAGTCCGTCATCACCCCGGAGAAGTCGAGGTCGTCGTTGGCGCCGATGACGAGCAGAATCGTCTTGATCTTGGTGTTTCGGGCCTTGATCGCGAGGTTGTCGCTCTGCACCAGCTCGTCGGCGTACTGCTTCTGGCCACCGATCCTGATGTTGGCGGTCCGCGCCCCCGAGCAGGCGACGTTGTACGTCACGTCGGCCGGGATGCCGGTGCGGTGGATCGCGGCGTCCGGCGAGCGGTGGCACCAGTTGTCGGGGCCGTCCGTGCCGGGTTCGTACGTGCCGACGCCCTCACCGGAGATCTCGCTGTCGCCGAGCGAGATCAGGCCGGTCTTGCGGTCGGCCATGGGGCGCTCGGCCGGGCTGCCGTAGAGCTTGGTGGCCTCCTCCGCCCGGATCTTCTCCAGCTCGGGCGGGAGCGGTGTCGCGTTCGGCACCGCCTTCGCCCCCTGGTCCGCCGCCTGGGCGGGTGCGGCCGCGGCCGTGCCGAGCACGGCCGTCATCGCGACGGCGGCCGCGAACGAACATCGCAGCCGGCCCCGTCCGCTGCGCCTGATGCGCTTCATTGCGCCTCCCCGGTTCGGTGTTACCCAGGGTTTTTACTGGTGGGTAGCAGGCTTGGGAATACCTGGAACAAGACAAGTGCTCAACTTTTTAACGGGGTTGAACGGAGAGGTAGGTTCAGGGCATGACCAGCGACGCCAGCGACGACCGCACCGGCGAGTACCGGATCGAGCACGACTCCATGGGTGAGGTGCGGGTCCCCGCGCACGCCAAGTGGCGCGCGCAGACCCAGCGCGCGGTGGAGAACTTCCCCGTCTCGGGACAGACCCTGGAGCGCGCCCACATCGCGGCGCTCGCGCGGATCAAGGCGGCCGCCGCCAAGGTCAACGCGGGGCTCGGGGTGCTCGACAAGGACGTCGCCGACGCCATCGCGGACGCGGCCGCCGAGGTCGCCGAGGGCCGCTGGGACGAGCACTTCCCCGTCGACGTCTTCCAGACCGGCTCGGGCACCTCGTCCAACATGAACACCAACGAGGTCCTGGCCACGCTCGCCACCGAGCGGCTCGGCCGCGACGTCCACCCCAACGACCACGTGAACGCCTCGCAGTCCTCGAACGACGTCTTCCCTTCCTCGATCCACATCGCGGCGACGGGCGCGGTCACCGGCGACCTGATCCCCGCCCTGGAGCACCTCGCCGCCGCCCTGGAGCGCAAGGCCGAGGAGTTCGCGGACGTCGTGAAGTCCGGGCGCACGCACCTCATGGACGCCACGCCCGTGACCCTGGGCCAGGAGTTCGGCGGCTACGCGGCCCAGGTGCGGTACGGCGTCGAGCGGCTGCGCGCCTCGCTCCCCCGCCTCGCCGAACTCCCCCTCGGCGGCACCGCCGTGGGCACCGGCATCAACACCCCGCCCGGCTTCTCCGCCGCCGTCATCGCCGAGGTCGCGCGGGCCACGGGCCTGCCGCTGACCGAGGCCCGCGACCACTTCGAGGCGCAGGGCGCGCGGGACGGCATCGTCGAGACCAGCGGGCAGCTGCGGACCATCGGCGTCGGCCTGACGAAGATCGCGAACGACCTGCGCTGGATGGCGTCGGGCCCCCGCACGGGCCTCGCCGAGATCAACCTGCCGGACCTGCAGCCCGGTTCGTCGATCATGCCCGGCAAGGTGAACCCGGTCATCCCCGAGGCGGCCCTGATGGTCGCCGCGCAGGTCACCGGCAACGACGCCACGGTCGCCGCGGCGGGCGCGGCCGGCAACTTCGAGCTCAACGTGATGCTGCCGGTCATCGCCAAGAACGTACTGGAGTCGATCCGGCTGCTCGCCAACATCGCGCGGCTGCTCGCCGACCGCACCGTCGACGGCATCACCGCCAACCGCGAACGCGCCCGTGAGTACGCCGAGTCCTCGCCGTCCGTCGTGACCCCGCTGAACAAGTACATCGGGTACGAGGAGGCGGCGAAGGTGGCGAAGAAGTCGCTCGCCGAGCGCAGGACGATCCGTGAGGTCGTCATCGAGGGCGGGTACGTCGAGCGGGGCGACCTCACCGTCGAGCAGTTGGACGAGGCGCTGGACGTCCTGCGGATGACGCACCCGTAACGGACCGGCCCCCGTGACGGACCGGCCCCCGTGACGGACCGGCCATCCGCAACGGACCGGCCCCTTACGGCGGCGCCGTCTAATATCTGTCCATGACAGACCTCGACGGGACGACGGCGACCGATGGCGAAGCGGCGCGGTGGGCGCCCGGGGACCACATCCTGTGGCGCTACCGGGAGAACGCCGGGCGCCGCTTCCACATCTGTCGCCCCGTCACCGTCGTGCGGGACAGCGACGACCTCCTCGCCGTGTGGATGGCCCCCGGCACCGAGTGCGTGAAGCCGGTGCTCGCCGACGGCACGTCCCCGCACCAGGAGCCGCTCGCGACCCGCTACACCAAGCCCCGCACGGTCCGCAGGGACCACTGGTTCGGCACCGGCGTCCTCAAGCTCGCGCGGCCCGGCGAGCCCTGGTCGGTCTGGCTGTTCTGGGAGCCGGGCTGGCAGTTCAGGAGCTGGTACGTGAACTTGGAGGAGCCGCGCGTCCGTTGGTCCGGCGGCGTCGACTCCGAGGATCACTTTCTGGACATCTCCGTGCGCCCGGACCGCAGCTGGCGCTGGCACGACGAGGACGAGTTCGCCGAGGCCCTGCGGGTGGGGCTGATGGACGCCGGCAAGGCCTCTGACGTACGCGCCGCGGGGGAGGCGGCACTTGACGTGATCAGCGCCTGGGGGGCACCGTTTTCGGACGGCTGGCAGCACTGGCGGCCCGATCCGTCCTGGGTCGTACCCTCCCTTCCGGATGACTGGGACCGTACGCCCGCGCATGTGTCCTCATGAGACCCTTGATGCGCCCCCTTGGTTCAAACGTAGGATCGTCCTCCGCAAGGGCGCACAGCAGCAACTCCGTGGGTCTGCGCGGTGCCTGACAGGAAGTCATCGAGGGGCGGCAGAACGTGAGCGAGGACCGCAAGGGCCAGGCAGAGGCCTTTGACGCCATCGGCCGGCACTACGACGACGCCTTCCCGCACAAGGAGGGTCAGCTGGCCGCGGGCCGACGGCTCGCGGAAGGGCTGCGACCCGGCGCCCGGGTCCTCGACGTGGGCTGCGGCACCGGCCTGCCCACCGCACTCCAACTGGCCGAATCGGGCCACTCGGTCCTCGGCACCGACATCTCGGCGGGCATGCTGGCCCTGGCGGGAAAGAACGTCCCGGCAGCCGAGTTCCGGCAGCTCGACATCGCGGACCTGCGGGCCGAAGGTCCGGGATCCGTGGGCCGGTTCGACGGCGTCGCGTGCTTCTTCGCCCTCCTCATGCTGCCGCGCAAGGAGATCCCCGAAGCGCTCCGGCGGCTGCACGGCCTGCTGCGTCCCGGCGGCCTGATGGAGCTGTCCATGGTCGAGGCCGATCTGGACGACGCCGCGATTCCGTTCCTGGGGCACACAATCCGGGTATCCGGTTACCTGCGGGACGAACTGCGGCAGGTCGTGCGTGACGCGGGCTTCGAGATCACCGGCGAGGACACGTACTCGTACGCCCCCGCGAGCACCGACGCACCACCCGAGCACCAGGTCTTTCTGCACTGCCGACGCGGCTGAGCAACGTGCAACGCTGGACGGCGCGCACGGCGCGCAGCCCCGGACGGACGGATTCGAAACGCGTGACGGAGCACCTCACCCCCCACGAGGGTCGCAAGGCACCAGCTGCCCGGCCGACCGCCCCCGCGGATCCCCGCGGGGCGCTGCTGCGTTCCCCCGAGACCTCGGAGGGCAGCGGCAGCGCAGCCGTGCCGCCCTCCGGTGAGCACTCCCAGTCCTCCGCCGCCGAGCCCGACCCGCACCGGCCGCGCCCCGCGCCGGAGGGCGGCGTACCCGCGCAGCCGGGGCACACCGCGGCCGGCGCCGCGGGCCCGCCGGACGGCGAGGAGCGGCGTTCGGGGCAGCCGAGGCCGCCGGGGTCGGGGCCCGTGGCGATGCGGCGCGACGGCGACCGGCTGCGCTTCGTGGGCGCCGCGACCCGGCGCATCGCGCGCGGCATCGACCTCGACGAGATCGTGATGGGCCTGTGCAGGGCCACGGTCCCGACGTTCTCGGACGCGATCCTCGTCTATCTGCGCGACCCGCTGCCCGTCGGCGACGAGCGGCCCACGGGGCCGCTGGTGCTGCGCCTGCGCCGCACCGACCGGCTGCGCTCCATCGACGAGGGCTCCGAGGACCCGGACACCGAGAGCGGCGGCACGCTGCCCGCACTGCAGGTCGTGCAGCCCGACATCACCGACGTGATGGGCAGCGCGGAGCTGTGCGAGGTGCGGCCCGGCGGTGCGCTCGCCGAGGTCCTGCGCGGGGTGCGCCCGGTCTTCGCGGACGCCCCCGCGGCGCGGGCCGCGCTGCCCGAGCTGCTCGGCGAGGGACGCACCCTGCCGTCCGGGCAGCGGGCCATCCTCGCGCCGCTGCGGGGCCGGCGGCGGGTGATCGGCGCGGCCGTGTTCCTGCGCCGCCCCGACCGCCCCGCGTTCGAGGCGGACGACCTGCTCGTCGCCGCCCAGCTGGCCACGCACAGCGCGCTCGGCATCGACAAGGCCGTCCTGTACGGCCGCGAGGCGTACATCGCCGACGAGCTGCAGCGCACCATGCTGCCCGAGACGCTGCCGCGCCCGACCGGCGTGCGGCTCGCCTCGCGCTACCTCCCGGCCGCCGAGACCGCCCGGGTCGGCGGCGACTGGTACGACGCGATCCCGCTGCCCGGCAGCCGCGTCGCCCTGGTCGTGGGCGACGTCATGGGGCACTCCATGACCTCGGCCGCGATCATGGGCCAGCTGCGGACGACCGCGCAGACCCTCGCCGGGCTCGACCTGCCGCCCCAGGAGGTCCTGCACCACCTGGACGAGCAGGCCCAGCGGCTCGGCTCCGACCGCATGGCCACCTGCCTCTACGCGGTCTACGACCCGGTCTCGCACCGCATCACCATCGCCAACGCCGGGCATCCGCCGCCCGTCCTACTGCACCTGGGCGGCCGCGCCGAGGTCCTGCGGGTGCCGCCGGGCGCCCCCATCGGTGTGGGCGGCGTCGACTTCGAGGCGGTGGAGCTGGACGCCCCCGCGGGCGCGACCCTGCTCCTGTACACGGACGGGCTCGTCGAGTCCCGGCTGCGCGACGTGTGGACCGGCATAGAGCAGCTGCGCGAACGGCTCGCCGCCACCGCCCAGTTGACCGGCCCGGACCACCCGCCGCCGCTGGAGGCCCTCTGCGACGAGGTGCTCGACATGCTCGGTCCCGGCGACCGGGACGACGACATCGCGCTGCTCGCCGCCCGCTTCGACGGCATCGCGCCGAGCGACGTCGCGTACTGGTTCCTCGAACCGGAGAACGCGACGCCGTCCCGGGCCCGGCGCCTGGCCCGCAGCGCGCTCGCCCGCTGGGGCCTGGAGGACCTCACGGACTCGGTGGAGCTCCTCGTCAGCGAGGTCGTCACGAACGCCGTGCGGTACGCCTCGCGGCCGATCACGCTGCGTCTGCTGCGCACCGACGTCCTGCGCTGCGAGGTCGGCGACGACGTGCCGCAGCTGCCGCGCCTTCGCCAGGCGCGCGCCACGGACGAGGGCGGGCGGGGTCTCTACCTGGTCAACAAGATGGCCCGGCGCTGGGGCGCGACCCGTCTGAGCACCGGGAAGGTGGTCTGGTTCGAGCTGAACCGGAATTAGACCCCATCTAAATGTTGCCGACACCCAGTCGGCGGAGTTCACTGGCCTGTGTGCCCGAACCCCGTCCCCTGGGAGGAAGCACATGACGTACACGACGAACAACGCAGGGATCCCGGTCGAGAGCGACGAGCACTCGCTGACCGTCGGCTCGACGGGGCCCATCCTGCTCCACGACCACTACCTCATCGAGAAGATGGCCCAGTTCAACCGCGAACGGGTCCCCGAGCGCGTGGTGCACGCCAAGGGCTCGGGAGCGTACGGCTTCTTCGAAGTCATCAACGACGTCAGCCAGTTCACCAAGGCCGACCTCTTCCAGCCGGGCAGGCGCACCGAGATGCTGGCCCGGTTCTCGACCGTCGCGGGTGAGCAGGGCTCCCCCGACACCTGGCGCGACCCCCGCGGCTTCGCGCTGAAGTTCTATACGGAGCACGGCAATTACGACATGGTCGGCAACAACACGCCGATCTTCTTCGTGCGGGACCCGATCAAGTTCCAGGACTTCATCCGCTCGCAGAAGCGCACCTTCGGCAGCGCGCTGCGCGACCACGACATGCAGTGGGACTTCTGGACGCTCTCGCCCGAGTCCGCGCACATGGTGACGTGGCTGATGGGCGACCGCGGCATCCCGAAGACGTACCGCCACATGAACGGCTACAGCTCGCACACGTACATGTGGATCAACGGCGGCGGCGAGAAGTTCTGGGTCAAGTACCACTTCAAGACCGACCAGGGCATCGACTTCCTCACCCAGGACGAGGCCGACGCGCTGGCCGGCTCCGACGGCGACGCGCACCGCCGCGACCTGTACGAGTCGATCGCGCGCGGCGACCACCCGAGCTGGACGCTGAAGGTCCAGATCATGCCGTTCGAGGACGCGGCGGACTACCGCTTCAACCCGTTCGACCTGACCAAGGTGTGGCCGCACGGCGACTACCCGCTGATCGACGTCGGCCGGATGACGCTGGACAAGAACCCCGAGGACTACTTCGTCCACATCGAGCAGGCGGCCTTCGAGCCCTCCAACATGGTGCCCGGCATCGGCCCGTCCCCGGACAAGATGCTGCTCGGGCGGCTCTTCTCCTACCCGGACACGCACCGCTACCGGATCGGCCCCAACTACGCGCAGCTTCCGCCCAACCACGCGCGCTCGCCGATCAGTTCGTACGCGAAGGACGGCCCGATGCGGTACGAGCCGGCGAACGTGGCCCGGCCGTACGCCCCCAACTCCTACGGCGGCCCTGCCGCGCCCGTGCAGGAGTCCCCCGACCCGGCGGGCTGGCAGGTGGTGGGCGAGATGGTCCGCGAGGCGTACGCGCTGCACCGCGAGGACGACGACTTCGGCCAGGCGGGCACACAGGTCAGGCACGTCCTCGACGACGCGCAGCGCGAGCGCCTGGTGTCCAACATCAGCGGCCATCTGCTGGACGGCGTCTCGCCGCCGGTCCTCGAACGCGCGCTGCAGTACTGGCGCAACGTGGACAAGGAGCTCGGCGACAGGGTCGCGAGGAAGGTGTCGGAAGGCGGCTGACCGAACCGCCGCCCGCGGACGCCGAAGGCGCCCGGAACCTGCTGGTTCCGGGCGCCTTCACGCGCGTACGACGAGGCGGCCGCGTACGGCGAGGGACCGGTGCCGGCTAGTCCCTGCCCGGCCTGCCGTTGTCCGGGTCCTCCGGGATGCCGACCGAGTCGCTCGGGTCCGGCTCCTGGGTGGGCGGCTGGGTCGTCGGGGTCGGCGTCGTCGGCGTGGTCGGGGTCGTCGGCGTCGTCGGGGTCGTCGGCGCGGTCGGCGTCGACGGCTTCGACGTCGGTTCCTTCTCCGGCTTCGACGGGGTGTTCGACGGCTCCCGCGGGGCCTCCGACGTCGGCTCCGCCGGCGGCGCGATGGCCGCGCCCATGGACGTGTCGAGGTCGAACGAGCTCGGGGAGCCCATGGCCTCGAAGGTGAACGCCGCCCAGATCTCGGCGGGGAAGCTGCCGCCGTCGACGCGGGTCTTGCCGGCCGCGCCCTTCATCGACACGTGCTTGCTCTGCTCCGGGGTGCCGGGGGCGCCCTCACCGAACAGGCCCACGGAGGTGACCAGCTTCGGGGTGTAGCCGGTGAACCAGGCCGACTTGTTGTCGTCGGAGGTACCGGTCTTGCCCGCCACGTCCTGCGAGGAGTTGCGCACCGCGTGGCCGGTGCCGTCGTCGACCACGCCGGTCAGGACCGAGGTGAGCGAGTCGGCGGTGCCGCGCTTGACGACCTGGTCGCCGATCGGGTCGGGCATCTCGATCGTGTTGTCCTTGTGCTCGACGGACTTCACGATCGCCGGGGTGACCTTCTTGCCGTGGTTGTCGAGCGTGGCGTAGACACCGGCCATCTCCAGCGGGCTCGCGCCCATGGAACCGAGGGTCTGGGCGGGCACCGCGGGCAGGCCCTTGACGTCCATGCCGAGCTTGCCCGCCATCTCCATCACCTCGGGCATCCCGACGTCCACGCCCATCTGCGCGAAGACGGAGTTGATGGACTTGTTCATCGCCTTCTGGACGGTGACGTCGCCGTAGCTGACGTCGTCCTCGTTCGGCGGGGCGAAGGCGACGTCGCTGCCCTTGACCGGGCGCTCGCTGGTGCCGTCGTAGATCGTGTTCGCGGTGATCGGCTGCCCGGACTGGGTCTTGGCGCCGTTCTCCAGGGCCGCGGCGAGGATCAACGGCTTGAAGGTGGAGGCCGACTGGTAGTCGCGGCGGGTGGCGTTGTTCGTGTAGTGCTTCACGTAGTCCTCGCCGCCGTACATGGCGAGGACGGCGCCGGTCTTCGGGTCGACGGACGCGGCGCCCGCCTGGACCCGGGCGTCCGCCTTGTTCTTCTTGCGGTCGAGCTTGTCCTCGAGCTTCGCCTCGACCGCCTTCTCCAGCTGGCGCTGCTTCTTGGGGTCGATGTTGAGCGTGATGGTGTAGCCGCCCAGCTTGAGCTGCGCCTCGGCCTCGGACTTGGTGAGCCCCTGCTTCATGAGCTGGTTCTCGACGGCCTCGTCGGCGGCCTTCACCAGGTAGCCGGTCTGGCCGGCGAGGCCCGGAGCGGGCTTGGGCTCGTCCGGCACGGGGAACTTCATGCCCTGCCGCTTGCCGGAGTCCAGCCAGCCCTCCTCGACCATGTTGTCGAGGACGTAGTTCCAGCGCTGCTTGACCAGCTTCCTGCTGGTCGGCGTCGCGGACGTCCAGTCGTACTGACTCGGGGCCTGGAGCAGGGCGGCGAGGTAGGCGCCCTTCTTGACGTCCAGCTTGCTGGCGTCGATGCCGTAGTAGGCCTGGGCGGCGGCCTGGATGCCGTAGGCGCCGCGGCCGTAGTAGCTGGTGTTGATGTAGCCCGCGAGGATGTCGTCCTTGCTCTTCTCGCGGTCCACCTTCAGCGAGATGACCAGTTCCTTCAGCTTGCGGCTGACCGTCTGGTCCTGCGTGAGGTAGTAGTTCTTCACGTACTGCTGGGTGATCGTCGAGCCGCCCTGCTTGCCCTTGCCGGTCACCGTGTTGATCAGGCCGCGGGCCGTGCCCTTGAAGTCGACGCCCTCGTCCTTGTAGAAGGACTTGTTCTCGGCGGCGACGAAGGTCTTCTGGACGGGCTTGGGGACCTTGTCCAGGTCGACGATCTCGCGGTTGACCTTGCCGTCACGCGCCAGAATCGTTCCGTCGCTGTACTTGTAGACGTTGCTCTGCTTCCTGGCCGCCGCGTTGCCCTCGGGAATGTCGATCACGAGGTAGAGGACGACGAAAGCGCCCATCCCGAGGAGGATGATCCCGAAGAACGTCCCGAGGATCTTCTTCCAGGTGAAGAAGCGGCGTATACCGGTGCGCTTGGGCTTGCCCCCGGACGGGCGCCCGCGCGCTGCCCGGCGGGCACCGCGCTGCCGCGCTTGTCGTTCTTCGGCTCGGCCCATGACTGAGAGTGCTCCGCTTCCGTCTAGTCCACTGCGTACGTCGAGTCAGCTCATGAAGCTAACACCGCACCACGGGACAAACTCCTGCCGATCCGGTCTTTTCCGGACGTGACAATGAGCACCTGCCCCTTAGGAACCGACGATTACAGGGCCCAGAAGGTTGCCCGGCTCTCGAACCTGTGAGCTCTACACAGGGCGTATACACCGCACGTATACACACCATGTACAGTGCTCCTCATGTCCATTGGCCACACCCTTCTGGGTCTCCTGGAGTCGGGCCCCCGGCACGGCTACGACCTCAAGCGCGCCTTCGACGAGAAGTTCGGGCACGACAAGCCCCTGCACTACGGGCAGGTCTACTCGACCATGTCCCGCCTGCTGAAGAACGGCCTCGTCGAGGTCGACGGCATAGAGGCGGGCGGTGGTCCCGAACGCAAGCGGTACGCGATCACCGAGGCCGGGATCACGGACGTCCAGCGGTGGCTCGCCACCCCGGAGAAGCCGGAGCCCTACCTCCAGTCGACCCTGTACACCAAGGTCGTCCTCGCCCTGCTCACCGGCCGCGACGCCGCCGAACTCCTCGACGTCCAGCGGGCCGAACACCTGCGCCTGATGCGCATACTCACCGACCGCAAGCGCAAGGGCGACCTCGCCGACCAGCTCATCTGCGACCACGCGCTGTTCCACCTCGAAGCCGATCTGCGCTGGCTGGAGCTGGCCGCCGCGCGTCTCGGCAAGCTCGCCCAGGAGGTGCGCTCCGCATGACCCCCGCAGGTTCTCTTCTCGCGGCCGACGGACTTCGCAAGACGTACGGCCCCACCACCGCCCTCGACGGCGCCGCGTTCTCCATCCACCCCGGCGAGGTCGTCGCCGTCATGGGCCCCTCCGGCTCCGGCAAGTCGACCCTGCTGCACTGCCTCGCCGGGATCGTCCGCCCCGACGAGGGCTCCATCACCTACGGCGGCCGCGAGCTGACCGGGATGTCCGACACCGAGCTCAGCGCCCTGCGCCGCAGCGAGTTCGGCTTCGTCTTCCAGTTCGGCCAGCTGGTGCCGGAGCTGACCTGCGTGGAGAACGTCGCCCTTCCGCTGCGGATGAACGGCGTCAAGCGCAAGCAGGCCGAGGCCACCGCGCTGAGCTGGATGGAGCGGCTCGACGTGGCCGACGTGCGCGACAAGCGGCCCGGCGAGGTCTCCGGCGGCCAGGGCCAGCGCGTCGCCGTGGCCCGCTCCCTCGCCCCGAGCCCGCGCGTGATCTTCGCCGACGAGCCGACCGGCGCCCTGGACTCGCTGAACGGCGAGCGCGTCATGGAGATGCTCACCGACGCCGCCCGCTCCACCAACGCCGCCGTCGTCCTGGTCACGCACGAGACCCGGGTGGCCGCCTACTCGGACCGCGAGATCGTCGTACGCGACGGCAGGTCCCGCGACATGGAGCGCATCGCATGAGCGACACCAAGGTGCGCCCGCAGCCCCCGGTCGCGGCGCCGACCGCCGTGGCACCGACCGGTGCCGCCGCCTGGATACGCGACCTGGGCATGGGCATACGGTTCGCCGCGGGCGGCGGCCGCGAGGGCTGGATCCGCACGATCCTGACCGCGGTCGGCGTCGGCCTCGGCGTCGCGCTGCTGCTCGGCGCCGCCTCGGTGCCGAACATGCTGCAGAACCGCGACGACCGCTCGGTCGCCCGCACTCCGCAGTCCGCGCTCGACGGCAAGCCGGTCAAGAGGACCGAGTCGACGCTGGTGATGCGCAACACCGGCACCACCTTCCACGGGAAGAGCGCGACCGGCATCTTCGTGCGCGCCGAAGGAAACAGCCCGGTGCTGCCGCCGGGTCTCGACAAGATCCCGGCGCCCGGCGAGATGGTCGTCTCGCCCGCGCTGCGCGATCTGCTGGACGACCCGGCGAACAAGCTGTTCAAGGAGCGCTTCAGCGACTTCCGCGTGACCGGCACCATCGGCGAGGCGGGCCTCGTCTCGCCGCTGGAGCTCTACTACTACGCGGGCACCGACAAGATCAGCGCGGAGGGCACCAGCTACCGCGTCGAACGGTTCGGGCAGGACAACTCGCTCCCCCTCGACCCGTTCCTGATGGCCCTCGTCGTCCTGATCTGCGTCGTGCTCCTCACCCCGGTGGCGATCTTCATCGGCACGGCCGTGCGGTTCGGCGGCGACCGGCGCGACCGGCGCCTCGCGGCCCTGCGCCTGGTCGGCGCGGACGCCCGCGCGGTGCGCAGGATCGCGGCGGGCGAGGCACTGTTCGGCGCGGTCCTCGGGCTCGCCGCGGGCGCCGTGCTCTTCCTGCTCCTGCGGGAGTTGGTGGGCGTGGTCGACCTGACGAACGTCAGCGCCTACCCGTCCGACATGGTGCCGTCGGCCGGCCTGGTGGCACTGGTCGCGGTGGCCGTGCCGGTCTGCTCGGTCCTGGTGACGCTGATCTCGCTGCGCTCGGTCGCCATCGAACCGCTCGGCGTGTTCCGGGGCGCCAAGCAGCGCAAGCGGCGCCTGTGGTGGCGCCTCGTGCTGCCGGTCCTCGGCATCGGCATCCTGCTCTTCTCCGGCCGCATCGACCCCGACATGGGGAACGAGGCCGTCAACGTGACGGCGATCGCGGTGGGCTCGGCGCTCTCCCTGGTCGGGCTCAGCGCGCTGCTCCCCTGGCTGGTCGAGGCCGTCGTGGGACGGCTGCGCGGCGGCCCTGTGCCGTGGCAACTCGCGGTCCGCAGACTGCAGTTGACGACGGGCACGGCGTCCCGCGCGGTCAGCGGGATCACCGTCGCGGTGGCCGGCGCGGTGGCGCTGCAGATGATGTTCGCGTCCATGCACGACGACTTCAACCAGGTCACCGGGCAGGACACCACACGCGCCCAGCTCACGGTCCGCAGCGGGACCGCCAGCGGCGCCCTCGCCCAGCAGATGATCGACGACTTCACGAGGACCGAGGGCGTCACGAAGGTCATCGGCACCGTGCAGGCGTACGTCACCCGCCCCGGCGGCAAGAAGGTCGACGACATCACGCCGACCACGGAGATCACCATCGGCACCTGCGCGACCCTGCGCGAGCTGGCGGAACTCCGCTCCTGCAAGGACGGCGACACCTTCGTCTCGCACACGGGCAGCCGGGAGCAGAACAGCTGGGTGGACCAGACGGCGCGCCCCGGCAAGCCGATCAACATCGGCCCCGACCCCGACTTCGACAAGCACGCCAAGCCGGTCCTGTGGACGCTGCCGAAGGGCACGCCCACCGTCGAGGCACGGACCAACCCTTCCGGCAGGAAGATCGACGGCATCCTCGCCACGCCGAGCGCCGTCGACATCAAGAAGCTGGACGACGCGTCGACGACCTCCTGGGTCAAGCTGGATCCGAAGGTGCCGGACGCCGAGGAGTACGTGCGCAACGCGGCGGCGAGCATCAGCCCGTTCCTCGGCGTGGACTCGCTGAAGGCGGTCGACCGCGACAAGCAGTACGCGTCCATCTCGCGCGGCCTGCAGATCGGCGCGGGTGCCACGATGGCGCTGATCGCGGCGTCCATGCTGGTGTCGATGATCGAGCAACTCCGTGAGCGCAAGAGGCTGTTGGCGGTCCTGACCGCGTTCGGCACGCGGCGTACGTCGATGGGGTTCTCGCTCCTGTGGCAGACGGCGATCCCCGTCGCCCTGGGCCTCGCCCTCGCGATCGGCGGCGGGCTCGGCCTCGGTGTGGTGATGACCCGCATGATCGGCAAGAGCGTCACCGACTGGTGGTCGTTCGTGCCGCTGACGGCGGCGGGCGCCGCGATGGTCGCGATCGTCACGCTGCTGAGCCTGCCGCCGCTGCGGCGCATGATGCGGCCGGAGGGGTTGCGTACGGAGTAGCAGGTCGGTTCGTTCTCCACGGGCCGGATGCGGCTGGTCGCGCAGTTCCCCGCGCCCCTTCGGGCGCGGACATCGCAACGGCCGTTGCCGGTGCGGGTGTCACACCACCCGTACCGGCAACGGCCGTACCGCCTCCTTGAGGGCCTCGGCCAGCTCCTCGTACTCCGCGGCCCGCGCGGCGCCCGTCCGCATGGCGAGGGCGATCCGCCGTGTGGGCGCGGGGTCCGCGAAGTACCCGGTCAGCAGCTGATTGCTGCGACTGGTCTCCACCCGCACCGCCGTACGCGGCAGCAGCGTCACCCCGAGCCCACCCGCCACCAGCTGGACCAGCGTGGAGAGCCCGGCCGCGGTCGTCGTCACCGGGGCGTCCGCGCGCCCCGCCTCGCGGCAGATGTCCAGCGCCTGGTCACGCAGACAGTGCCCCTCGTCGAGCAGCAGCAGGTTCAGCTCCTTGAGGGCCTCGCGCGGGATGCCCTCGCGGCCGCCGAGCCAGTGGTCGAGCGGCGTGACGAGCACGAAGTCCTCGTCGAAGAGCGGCAGTTCGGTGACCCCGGGCACGCCGAGGGGCACCGCGAGCAGCAGCAGGTCGAGCCGCCCCGCCGCGAGCCCCTCCAGAAGCGAGGAGGTCTGCTCCTCGTGCACCTGGAGGTCCAGGTCCGGATAGCGCTCGTGGACCAGCGCGATCACCGTCGGCAGCAGATACGGCGCCACGGTCGGGATCACACCCAGCCTCAGCGCCCCGGTGAACGGCGCCTTGACCGCGTCCGCCTCCTCCAGGAGCGCCTCGACCTCGCCGAGGACCGCGCCCACCCGCACGGCAAGGCGCTCACCGGCGGGCGAGAGCAGCACCTTACGGGTGGTCCGCTCCAGGAGCTGGACACCCAGTGCCTCTTCCAGCGCCGCGACGGCCCCCGACAGGGCGGGCTGGCTCATTCCGATCGCGGCGGCCGCGTCCCGGAAGTGCAGGTGCTCGGCCACGGCGGCGAAGGCGCGCAGCTGCGCCAGGCTGGGCTGCTTGCCCCCGGTCTGCTTGCCCCTATTTATGGCTCGCACTGATAACCACCTCCGATCAACACGACCCACTCTAGCTATTTCCCTAATCAATGCGCCCTGTGCCACCATCGACATCAGTCCAACCCCACAGGAAACTCCCCAAAAGGGATTTTCTCTGCTGCAAGGAGTACGTGTGCTCACTGTCGGTGACAAGTTCCCCGAGTTCGACCTGACTGCCTGTGTCTCGCTGGAGAAGGGCAAGGAGTTCGAGCAGATCAACCACAAGACCTACGAAGGCAAGTGGAAGATCGTCTTCGCGTGGCCCAAGGACTTCACCTTCGTGTGCCCGACCGAGATCGCGGCCTTCGGCAAGCTGAACGACGAGTTCGCCGACCGTGACGCCCAGATCCTCGGCTTCTCCGGCGACTCCGAGTTCGTGCACCACGCCTGGCGCAAGGACCACCCGGACCTGACCGACCTGCCCTTCCCGATGCTGGCCGACTCGAAGCACGAGCTCATGCGTGACCTCGGCATCGAGGGCGAGGACGGCTTCGCGCAGCGCGCCGTCTTCATCGTCGACCAGAACAACGAGATCCAGTTCACGATGGTGACCGCCGGTTCCGTGGGCCGTAACCCCAAGGAGGTCCTCCGGGTCCTCGACGCCCTGCAGACCGACGAGCTCTGCCCCTGCAACTGGAGCAAGGGCGACGAGACCCTCGACCCGGTCGCGCTGCTCTCGGGCGAGTGAACGGAGCCTTCTGACATGGCACTCGACGAACTGAAGTCCGCCATACCGGACTACGCCAAGGACCTGCGCCTGAACCTGGGCTCGGTCATCGGCAACAGCGACCTGCCGCAGCAGCAGCTGTGGGGCACCGTGCTGGCCTGCGCCATCGCGTCCCGCTCCCCGAAGGTGCTGCGCGAGCTGGAGCCCGAGGCGAAGGCGAACCTCTCCCCCGAGGCGTACACGGCCGCCAAGTCGGCCGCCGCCATCATGGCGATGAACAACGTCTTCTACCGCACGCGTCACCTGCTCTCCGACCCGGAGTACGGGACGATGCGCGCCGGTCTGCGGATGAACGTCATCGGCAACCCGGGTGTCGAGAAGGTCGACTTCGAGCTGTGGTCCCTCGCGGTCTCCGCGATCAACGGCTGCGGCCAGTGCCTGGACTCGCACGAGCAGGTCCTGCGCAAGGCCGGTGTCGACCGCGAGACGATCCAGGAGGCCTTCAAGGTCGCCTCGGTCATCCAGGCGGTCGGCGTCACGCTGGACTCCGAGGACGTCCTCGCGTAACGCGCACAGACACAGAAGCGGGGCCGGAACCCCCCGGGGTTCGGGCCCCGGGTACGGTGGCGGGAGAACCGAAATTGGGGGCGCCCCCGGGGGCACCGGGACCCCCGGGGGGGCCGGC
>NZ_JBVHLZ010000004.1:536930-632875 GCF_055558735.1 Streptomyces sp. NPDC025651 | reverse complement strand
AATTGGCCCCCGGTTTATCCCGGGGGGCGGGTCCCCCGCGTCACCCGTCGCCGGACCCGCATACCCCCCAACACACACAACCGGGGCCGCCACCCCGGGGGGGGCCCCCCCCCGCTTCTCGTCTCGCGTACGACGCTACTTCGGCGGCTCCGCGGGAGCGACGTGCTCCGCGGGGGCGACGTCCAGTGCCGTCGCCCCCCTCGGCTGCGGCGCCTGCTTGAGGGCCTCCTCGCGCGAGTACGCCCGCAGATAGCCGACCACCGTGTTCGTGACCGCCACCAGCGGCACCGCGACCACCGCGCCGCCGATGCCGGCGACCAGGCCGCCCGCGGCGACGGACAGCACGACCGCCAGCGGGTGCACCCGCACCGCGCGGCCCAGGATGAACGGCTGCAGGATGTGGCCCTCGATCTGCTGCACCGCGAGGACCACCACCAGCGCCATCACCGCCGTGAACACGCCCTGGGTGACCAGCGCGACGACCACCGCGAGCGCGCCCGAGATCACGGCGCCCACGAGCGGGATGAACGCGAACAGGAAGATGAACACGGCGAGCGGCACCGCCATCGGCACCCCGAGGAAGTAGATGCCGAGCCCGATGAAGATCGCGTCGATCAGAGCCACTATCACCGTGCCGCGCACATACGCGGTGAGCGTGCGCCAGGCCCTGGGGCCCGCGCCCTCGACGCCGGGCCGCGCCTGGGCGGGCACCAGCTTCAGCGTCCACTGCCAGATGCGCTTGCCGTCGTAGAGCAGGAAGAGCGTCGAGAACATCGCGAGCAGGATGCCGGTCAGCGTCTCGACGATGACCGTGACGCCTTCCAGGCCCGCGGAGGTGAGCTCCTCCGTGTTGGCGCCGACCGCGTCGCGCAGGCTCTTGGCGATCTCGTTGATCTGGTCCTCGGTCACGTGGAACGGGCTGTTGAGGAGCCACTTGCGCAGATCCTCGATGCCGTCCTGGACCTGCTGCGACAGTTCGTTGGCGTTCTCCATGACCTGCCACACCACGAACCAGCCGACCAGGCCCATGATCACGAAGCCGAGGATCGCGGTGACGGCGGTCGCGAGCCCGCGCGGCAGGCCGAGCTTCTTGAGCCGGGCCACCGTGGGCTGCAGCATCGCGGTGATCAGCAGGGCGGCCACGAAGGCGAGCACCACCAGCTGCACCTCGCTGATGACCTTCATCAGGACCCAGAGCGTGCCCGCGAGGACGAGGAGACGCCAGCCGGCCTCGGCCGCGACCCGCATCCCCCACGGCACGGCCGCCACCGGGTCGGGCCTCGCCGCTATGGCCGGCGCGTACGCGGGCGGCGGCGGCACGTGCTCGCGCTCGCCCTCCGTGCCCGACACGTCGTCGACCGGGTCCCGGCCGTCGTCCGCGGCCGCGTCCCTTCGGCGGCCGCCCAGGCCGTCGCGCGCGTCCTCGGCGTCGGCCTCGGCCTCCTTGTCGCGGCGCTGCTCGTTCAACCGCTCGCCCATCTCGCTCAGTCCGGCGCCGAGCCGACCCAGCCACCCTGGCACTCGCGACATGATCCGTCCTCTTCCCCCGTCTTTCCCCACCACTCCCCCCTGGAGCTGTCCGGACCGACCGTACACGTGCGAGGCCCCTCACCGAAGGACGGTGAGGGGCCTCGCAAGGTTGAGCGCGGTACGGCCGGCGTGGGCCTAGTACCAGTTGTTCGCCTGCCAGAAGCTCCAGGCGCCGCACGGGCTTCCGTAGCGGTCGTTCATGTAGTTCAGGCCCCACTTGATCTGCGTGGCCGGGTTGGTCTGCCAGTCGGCGCCCGCCGAGGCCATCTTGGAACCGGGCAGCGCCTGGACGAGGCCGTAGGCGCCCGAGGAGGCGTTGGTCGCCTTGTAGTTCCACGTGGACTCGTGGTTGACGATGTTGCTGAAGCACTGGAACTGGTCGCCGGGGACCATCTGCCGTGCCATCGCCTGGACCTGCGCGACCGTGTACGAGCTCTGGGGCGCGAAGCTGGAGGCGTCGCGGCCGGAGGAGCGGCTGGCCTTGGCCTCGGCCTTCTCCTCACGCTCCTTCTTGGCCGCGGCCTTCTCGGCCGCCTCCGCCTTCTCCGCGGCCTTCTGCTTCTCGATCGCCGATGCGGCGGCCTGCTTGCGGGCCTCCTCCGCGGCGGTCTTCTTGGCGGCGGTGTCGGCGGCCATGGCCTGCGCGTCGGCCTGCTGCGTCAGGGACGCGGTCTGGACCTGCGCCTGCTGACCGGCGGGTATGTCTGCGAGGAGCGTCGCGTCGCTTGCCGCTGCCTCGATGTCGTTCGAGTTCGAGGGCTGGGTGTCGCCCGAGGCGACACCCACGACAGCGCCGACGGTGGTGACCGCGGTGGCTGATGCCACGGCGAATCCCCGGACCGAAATCCGGCTCACACGGTTTCCTTCCAGCATCGCCCGCATAGGTGACCTCGCGGACGCAATCGTGCCCCTGGCGCTGGCCTCCGCTGGTAAATCGGTCACGGGAGGCGCGGGCCCGGTGGACAACTCCCTTCACGGGAGCGCCGCGTGGTGCTTCGGGCGGCATGCGACGGTCACTATGAAGTTCTGTGGTGCCTGAGTTGCCGTACCGCTGGGGGTACAGGTGTGTCGCATGCGGGGCCTGACAGGACCCAGACTCTGCCCCAGCTCGACGCCGCAAGGCAATTCTCCGTTGCGTGGGAAAGCTCACACCTCGTTTGTCCCAGGAGTTTTACGGAAAGCGGCACGCACGAAGACGCCGCCCGACTAGGCTCACTCGCTTCGCCGGGCGGCGCCAACTGCCGTGCATACCGCGTCAGATGTGGCCGTCCTCCAGCATTTCGGTCACCAGGGCCGCGATCTGGGAACGCTCGGAGCGGGTGAGCGTGACGTGTGCGAAGAGCGGATGCCCCTTCAGCTTCTCCACGACGGCCACCACGCCGTCGTACCGCCCCACGCGGAGGTTGTCGCGCTGGGCCACGTCATGGGTCAGCACGACACGGGAGTTCGCCCCGATTCGGGACAGAACGGTCAACAGGACGTTCCGCTCCAGGGATTGGGCCTCGTCCACGATCACGAACGCGTCGTGCAGCGAGCGCCCGCGGATGTGGGTGAGCGGGAGGACCTCCAGCATCCCGCGCGCGGTGATCTCCTCGATGACCTCTTTCCCGGCCACCGAACCGAGCGTGTCGAAGACCGCCTGCGCCCAGGGGCCCATCTTCTCGGCCTCGGTGCCGGGCAGATAGCCGAGCTCCTGCCCGCCCACCGCGTACAGCGGCCGGAAGACCATCACCTTCTGGTGCTGCCTGCGCTCAAGGACCGCTTCGAGGCCCGCGCAGAGCGCGAGCGCCGACTTGCCGGTGCCCGCGCGCCCGCCCATCGAGACGATCCCGACGTCCGGGTCGAGGAGCAGATCGAGCGCGACCCGCTGCTCCGCGCTCCTGCCCTTGATGCCGAAGGCCTCACGGTCGCCGCGTACGAGACGGACGTTGCCCTCGGCCGTGACGCGGCCGAGGGCCTTGCCCCGCTCCGACTGGATGGTGAGGCCCGTGTGCACCGGCAGGTCGGCGACCTCGGGGACGTACAGGGTGTCTTCCTCGAAGAGGAGGTCGACCTGCTCACCGGAGAGGGTCAGTTCGGACATTCCGGTCCAGCCGGAGTCCGTGATGGCGAGCTCCGCGCGGTACTCCTCGGCGAGGAGCCCGACCGACGACGCCTTGATTCTGAGCGGGAGGTCCTTGGACACGACCGTGACGTCGTATCCCTCCGCCTGGAGATTGCGCGCTACGGCGAGAATCCGTGAGTCGTTGTCCCCCAACCGGTAGCCGGCCGGGAGCACGCCGGGATCGGAGTGGTTGAGCTCGACGCGCAGCGAACCGCCCAGGTCCCCGATCGGGATCGGGGCGTCCAGGCGGCCGTGCCGGATGCGGAAGTCGTCCAGCAGGCGCAGGGCCTGCCGGGCGAAGTAGCCGAGCTCCGGATGGTGCCGCTTGGCCTCCAGCTCCGTCACCACGACGACGGGGAGCACGACTTCGTGCTCGTCGAAGCGGGTCAGGGCGTTCGGGTCGGCCAGCAGGACGCTGGTGTCGAGAACATAGGTGCGCCTGTCGGGCATGCGGCGCTTTGTGCTGGTCACCACGGAAGGACGTACCCCCTCGGATGAGGTCGGGGAGCGACGGGAGGGATACCGGGCGCGGTCCGGCGGGTGTGAACCGGGCCGGTCACGGGCCGCGATGCGCGGGCCGAGCGCCGGCCCTCCACGTCGCCCGTGCTGCTCACACGGTCGTCCTGGTGCAAAGGGCCTCCCGGGCGGACGGCCTGATGCCGCCCGCTGAGAACGACGTCCCTTTCGGACACTGCTCGGACGTCGACCTGGAAGGCTTATTCCCTCGAACAAGCGCAGCCATGCCAGGGCATATGACGACGCGTTGGTTAACTCTGGGTTACCCCGACCTCAGGGGCGTGAGGGGGTCAGCCCCCGTAACGGCGGTGCCGGGCGGCGTAATCACGCAGCGCACGCAGGAAGTCGACCTTCCGGAAGGCCGGCCAGAAGACTTCGCAGAAGTAGTACTCGGAGTGAGCGGTCTGCCAGAGCATGAACCCGGACAGTCGCTGTTCACCACTCGTTCGGATCACCAGGTCCGGGTCCGGCTGGGCCCGTGTGTAGAGGTGCTTGCCGATGAGGTCGACGTCGACCTTGTCGGCCACCTCCTCCAGGGACTGCCCCTTGTCCGAGGCGTCGAGCAGCATCGAGCGGACGGCGTCGGCGATCTCCTGGCGGCCGCCGTAGCCGATCGCGACGTTGACCACTATCCCCTTGACGTGGGCCGTGGCCTCTTCCGCCTCCTTGAGGACGTTCCGCATGCCCGACGGCAGGATGTCGGTGGCCCCGACGTGGTGGACGCGCCAGCGTCCGTCGCGGCCCAGCGAGCGGACGGTGTCCTCGATGATGCCGAGGAGCGGACCCAGTTCGTCCTGGGGCCGGTCGAAGTTGTCCGTCGAGAGCAGCCACAACGTGACGACCTCGACGTCCGTCTCGCTGCACCAGCCGAGGAACTCCTCGATCTTGTTCGCACCCGCCTGGTGGCCCTGGGCGGTGGTGGATCCGGCGGCCTTCGCCCAGCGTCGGTTGCCATCCATGATGACCCCGATGTGCTTGGGCACCTGGTCATGGTCCAGGTGACCTTCCACCCGGCGTGCGTACAGCCTGACCAGCAGGCCGCGCAGCCTGTCCCGCAGGTTCACGGTGTTTCCAACCCCTCCGTGCAGACGGCAGTCCCCGAAGGCGAAAGCCTACCGCCGGAAAACTGGGGTGTGAGCCACAGGACGTCCGGGCTCTGTCGTAGCTTCGTAACCATGAACGACACCTCTCCTTACGTCGCCTCGGCGGACCGCTACGACGCGATGGAGTACCGGCGCACGGGCCGCAGCGGCCTGAAGCTGCCCGCCGTCTCCCTCGGCCTCTGGCACAACTTCGGCGACGACAAGGCCCTTGAGACGCAGCGCGCGATCCTGCGCCGCGGTTTCGACCTGGGCGTCACCCACTTCGACCTGGCGAACAACTACGGCCCGCCGCCCGGTTCGGCGGAGCTCAACTTCGGCAAGATCTTCGCGCAGGACTTCGCCCCGTACCGCGACGAACTGGTCATCTCGACCAAGGCGGGGTACCTCATGCACCCGGGTCCGTACGGCGAGTGGGGCAGCCGCAAGTACCTGCTCTCGTCGCTGGACGCGTCGCTGGAGCGGATGGGTCTCGACTACGTCGACATCTTCTACTCCCACCGCTTCGACCCGGACACCCCGCTCGAGGAGACGATGGGCGCGCTCGCCTCGGCCGTCCAGCAGGGCAAGGCGCTCTACGCGGGTGTCTCCTCCTACAACAGCGAGCAGACCGCCGAAGCGGCCCGCCTGCTGCGGGAGATGGGGGTCCCCGCCCTCATCCACCAGCCGTCCTACTCGATGATCAACCGCTGGACCGAGGAGGACGGGCTGCTCGACACCCTGGAGGAGGCCGGCATGGGCTGCATCTCCTTCGTGCCGCTCGCCCAGGGCCTGCTCACGAACAAGTACCTCAAGGGAATCCCCGAGGGCTCGCGCGCGACGCAGGGCAAGTCCCTGGACCCGAACCTGCTGAGCGACGAGGTCGTACGCCGCCTCAACGGCCTGAACGACATCGCGGCGGGCCGCGGCCAGTCGCTCGCCCAGCTCGCCCTCAACTGGGTGCTGCGCGACGAGCGCATGACCTCCGCGCTGATCGGCGCCTCCAGCGTGAAGCAGCTGGAGGAGAACGTGGCGGCGCTCACGGGCCCGAAGCTGACGGACGAGGAGCTGGCCGCCATCGACACGTTCGCGGTGTCGACGCCGGGGACGAACATCTGGGCGGGACGGGGCTGAGCACTCCGCGGGAGGGCCGGTGTCACGTCCGCGGGACGGATGTGGCCGGTCGCGCAGTTCCCCGCGCCCCTCGCGGGGCGCGGGGGCCGCGTCCCCGCCGTCAGCCGCGCGGACGCTTGAACCACGCGCCCGCCACGCCCTGGGAGAGCAGGACGACGACGGCGATGGCGCCGAGCAGCGGCAGCAGTCCCGCCGGGTTGCCGCCGGCCGCGCCGCCGAGCGCGAAGGCGATCTGCACGCTCATCAGGACGATGCAGGTGACGCGGATGCCGTTGCCGACGGTCCCGTAGCGGAAGGCCATGCACGCGGAGACCAGCAGGCAGATGTTCACGCCGAGCGCGGCGCCCGCCGTCTCCGGGTTGACCGTGAAGATCAGGCCGATCGTGCCGAGGACGAGGAGTCCGCCGAGGACCCAGAGGACTATCTGTGCGGCGCGGACGACGCCGGGCATCTTCTGGGGCGCCATCGGGCCGTGGGCGTACGCGGGGTCCTGCGCCGGACCGGTGTAACTGGGCAGACCCGCCTGGGGGTTGGTGTACGGGTCGACGTGCGGGTTCTGGTGCGGTGGGGGGAACTGGTTCGACATGTCCCTGACCATAACTGGACGTCGATCTTCCGCCGTCCGCCGGTGTCTGGACGCGGGCACAAAAAAACGGGCCGGTCCGTGGGGGGGAGACGGACCGGCCCGAGGGGGGGTTTCCACCATAACCCTTCGTAAGTGATGCTGCGTGCATCGGCGTGCCACAACTACTCTCCGAGACCGGGCGGCGACTGCGAGACCCCGTTCCACGGGCGGAATCCGGGGTTCGAGGGCCAGATTCGGCCGGATGGGGCGGTACCCCCCAAGAGGGACCCCGGCGAGGTTCGCGTGCTTGACGCCCCGGGTGTCCGTGACGCTAATTTCCCGGCATGGCGACGATGACGGTCTCCGCGCCCGCCCCGAAGGCCCCCGCGGGGGCCCCGCCGGAGGCCCTCGCGGAGATCGCTCCGGAGATCCCCCTGGAGATCGCGGACTCGGCGCGGGCCCGGCGGCGGGGACTGCTCGGGCGCACGGGCGTGACGGGGGCGCTGCTCCTGACCCGGGCGAGCGGCGTGCACACCGTGCGGATGCGGTTCGCCATTGATGTGGCGTATCTGGACCGGGAGTTGTGCGTGCTGTCCGTCCGGACGATGCGGCCGGGGCGGATCGGGCTGCCGCGGCCACGGGCCCGGCACGTGCTCGAAGCGGAGGCCGGGGCGATGGCGCGCTGGGGTGTGCGCCGGGGCGCGCGGATCGTCGTACGCGATGCCGCGCACGGCGTCGGATGAGGGCTCGCGGTGCCGCGCAGCCCCCTCCACTGCGCGGCACCGCACGCGCAGCTTTGCTCACGCGAATTAGCCTTGGTCTGAACTTACGTGACGCTTAGGGGCGGATCGAGCCAGTATTGATAACGATGCGGAATCAAGGCTTCGATTTTGAGGCGTACGTGATGAGATGAGACAAGAGGGCGATCTGCCCGAATTGGTGGATTAGGCGGCGCTATTGGCGCTGTTGTTGGCATTGGCCTTGTTCGCGACCACCTGCTGCATGTGCTCGTCTCCCCACAACCCCAGGGGCAGCAGCGCCGTGTTGAGGGACTGGCCGAGGTCGGTCAGGGAGTACTCCACCTTCGGCGGCACCTCGCGGTAGACCTCGCGGTGCACGATGCCGTCGGACTCCAGCTCCCGCAGCTGCTGGATCAGCACCTTCTCGCTGACACCGGAGATGTGCCGCTTCAGCTCGCCGAAGCGCAGCGTCCTGCCCGAGTACAGCGCCCACAGGATCATGGGCTTCCACTTTCCGCCGACGACGTCCACGGCCGCGTCCAGGCCGCAGGCGTACGGCCCCTTCTCCTTCGGCATGGCCAACTCCTCTGGTCCGTACGGTCACTTGCCCGATCGACTCGCTTACTCGATCGACAGTACCTCCGCGGACCGCCGCCACGGCTGGCGCTATGGCTTGCGCAGGTCGAACAGGTGCCGGGTGCTGTGGGCCACGAAGGGGCCTTCCGCGCGGATCCTGTCGTGCAGCTCGCGCAGCCGCGGCCGGTACTTCTCCACCTCGAAGTCCGGGACCATCCACACCACCTTGCGCAGGAAGTGGACGACCGCCCCGATGTCGTGGAACTCCATCCGCAGCCGCTCGGCCCGCAGGTCCACCACCTCCAGGCCAGCGGCCTCGGCCTCGGCGCGCTCCAGGTCGGGGTGCCGGCCGTTGCGCACGTCCTCCGGCTGTGGCCCGAGGAAGTACTCGACGACCTCGAAGACGCTGGCGGGCCCCACGTGCTGGGCGAAGTACGAGCCGCCGGGGCGCAGCACGCGGGCGATCTCGTCGAAGTGGGCCTTGACCGGGTGCCGGCTGGTGACCAGGTCGAACGCGCCGTCCGCGAACGGCAGCGGCGCGTCCTCCGGCGAGGCGACGACGACCACGCCCCGCGGGTGCAGCAGGGCGGTGGCCTTGGCGACGTTCGCGGGCCAGCCCTCCGTGGCGACCGCGAGCGGCGGCAGGGTGGCCGCGGAGGCGAGGACCTCGCCGCCGCCGGTCTGGATGTCCAGGCTCGCCGACGCCCCGGCCAGGCGCCGCGCCATCGCCTCGGCGTACCGCCAGGAGGGCCGCGCCTCGGTGGCCCGGCCCTCGAACCAGGAGAAGTCCCAGCCTTCGGTGGGGGCGGCCTCGGCTTCGGCTACGAGGTCGTCGAAGGTGCGGGGGCGGTCGGCGGGGCTGGTGCGGTCGTCAAGGCCGGCGCGGTCGTCAGGGCTGGTGCTCATGGGGCAATCCTGGCATCGGGGGCGCCGCGTCACATCCGGGTTTCCGCCGCCACCCGCCGCCCGCCACGGGGAACGGCTGCGCGGAGCCCGGGCACGGCGGAGGCGGGCGACCTCTTGACGCGTGCCCCGGAGGCGTCAGACTTCCGCCGTGTGACAGTCACCCGGCACACCATGACGGACGAGCAGCGGAAGTCGGTCGCGCTGGAGTACCTCAAGGCGTTCGACCGCGGTGGCAAGACCTCCGACGGCGCCCCGCTCCTCGATCTCTTCGCGGACGACGCCCAGGTGTACTTCCCCAAGTGGGGCCTCGCCGAGGGCAAGGCGGAGATCGGGCGGATGTTCGGCGACGTGGGCGGCACGCTCCGCTCCATCACGCACCATTACGCCGACTTCAACTGGATCTTCTCCGGCACGGACACCCTGGTCTGCGAGGGCACCAGCCACGGCGAGCACCGTGACGGCGCCTGGCGCGCCGGCCTGCCCGAGTGGGGGGCGGGCCGCTTCTGCGACGTCTTCGAGATCAGGGACTGGCTGATCCAGCGGTGCTTCATCTATCTGGACCCGGATTACGGCGGCGGGGACGCGGGGCGGTATCCATGGCTCAAGGGGTAGGTTCCCCGCCACCCGGGACTCCCCCGCCGCTCACGGGTTCCCGCCGCTCGCGCCGCCCGCGCTTCCCGGCCCCGCGTCGGCCGCGCCGCGCGGGAACGAGACCTCCACGCGGCGGTTCTTCTTGCGGCCCTCCTCGGAGCCGTTGTCCGCGATGGGGTAGTCCTCGCTGTAGCCGCGTACGGAGTAGGTGACCTCGGGGCCGAGATGGCCCGCGAGCTTGTCGTGCACGGCTTCCGCGCGCTCGCGGGAGAGCTTCTTGCCGTGGCCGTAGGAGCCGAGGTCGTCCGTGAACCCGAAGACGCGTACGTCCGTGGCCTTCTGGGCCTTGGCCTCCTCCGCGATGGCCTTGATCCGGGCGTTCGCCTCGGGGTTCAGCTTCGCGCTGTCCTTGGGGAACAGGACCTCGGCCTGCAGCGCGAACTTCACGTCCGTGTTGGTGTCCTCGCGGCGCTCCTCGCCGCCGAGGTCCTCGACGACGGACTTGATGTCCAACACCTTGGCGGGCGCGAGCGTGGCGCCGTCGGCGAGCTTGAGCCCGGGGCTGTTGGAGTCGACCTCGGGGGGCGGGGACGTGGTGGTGCTGCCGGGGGGCGCGGAGGGGTCGTCGTTGTCGGCGGAGGCGGGGGGCGGGGCGAGGAGGAGGGCCAGGGCGGTGAGGGTGGCGGTGCCGAGGCCGGTTCGGGCGCGGGTGAGGGGGGCGCGGGTCATGGTTACTCGCCCTCGGTGAGCTCTATGGGGGCGGGTGGCATCGACCCCACCTGGAAGGTGACCTTGTCAGTGCCTTCCGGCGGTGCGGGGAACTGTGCGAACCAGTCGACGGTCTGTCCCGAGTCGATGCCGCCCTCGAACTTGGTGCACAGGCAGCGTCCGCTGGTGTCCCTCAGGACGAGGTACCGCTTCTTGCCTTCGCCGTCCACCAGGCTGGCCCCTGCCACGGACCCACCGTTCTTCTGCAACTCCTTCTCGTCGCCGCGCCACTGGCCGCCCGTCCACAGTCCACCAGAGGTGTTCGTCACCTTGCCCGAGACGGTGACGAAGCCCCCCTCGTCACGATTCGCCGAAGTGATCACGAGAGTTACGCCATCGCCCTTGGCTTCAGCAAGGGCTTGACCCGCCGCAGGCGTCTGCGACTCCTTGCTCTTGTCTTCCTGCTTGTCAGGAGCTGCGGACCTGGACTTCTCCGCGGGCTTGTCCTCGTCGCCGCCTCCACCACAACCGGCGACCGCGAAGACCAGCCCAGTCGTGATCGCAACAGCGGTCATGGCCCTGCGGCCCGTCATCGAGCGCCGAATGCTCATCGCTACCGCTACCTTCTTTCGTCGATCGCCGGTCAGTCGGCCAGGTGGACAGAGAAGAGGACGGATGCGTCCGGTAGGTCGTCCAGTTCGAAGTTGTCCGGATCGAACTCGAAGGATTCGCCGCCGTCACACTCGAACTCCACGCCCTCCTCCGGGTCGGCCGAAAGGTCGACGTCGCAGCGCGGTTTGATGATGGCGGTAGCCTCGGCCTTTGCGTGCTTGGACTCGGTGCCGGGAATGATCGAGTCGCCGACCGTGTAGTCAGTTTCGACCTTTGCCCAGTAGCCGGGGTAGCCATTCACCTCGTCCGGGCCGAAACCGATGACTGTCGATTCGTTGTCCGCGGCCAAGGCCTCGGCAGCCCCTCGTGCACCGTCACCGGTGAACTTGTCGCCGGCCAACCAGTCGAGCCAGTCGTCCCCCTCACCGATGGTCGCCCCCAGTCCCTCGACAAGCTCGTCACGGGAGTCCTGGGCAGCCGCCAACGCGGCGGCATCCGCTGCAGATTGGGCACCATTACGGGCGGATGCGGCCTGGGCGAACGCGAAGAAGGCGAACGCAACAAAGAGCAGAATCCCCGTGATCCAGATGTAGATGGGGAGAGTCTGCCCTCGGTCGCTCTGCAAGCAGCAGCGCGTCACCCTCCGACGACGTCGCTCACCGCATTGCCGATCGCCGTGGAGATCTTGTTGTCGAGGGCGAGACCGTCGATCAACGTGTAGATCCCCGCAATAAGAATCATCAACCCCGCATACTCCACGAACCCCGCCCCGGAATCCCGCTCCCTCCCCCGAACCCGGGAAGCCACGGTCACCGTCCAGTCGACCCAGACTCTGAGCACGCGTTCCTTCAGCACGACGGCCCCTTCTCTCCCACCCGATACCGCGACCGTTGCAGTCAGAGGCAACGTACGCCACAACACGTGCAGCGGCAGCAACTCTGCGCAACCAATGGGCTCTTGGGCGCCACGGGTCCGCAAGTTGGCGGATTCCCTTCCCCCTCGGTGAGATCACCATGCACGAAGTCCCCTCCCGCGAACCGTGAACTCAGCCCTGACTGTCCCACATCGAGTTGCATCCGCGAAGGGGTTTCGCGGAGCCTGGCGCATCACAGCGGCAATTCATCTCAACGGCCCAGTATCGAACCGAAGTCGGAGCCCGAACCGAGGAACATGCCCGCCGCGATCAGGATCATCGTCGCCGGGAGCATGAAGACCAGCGTCACCATCGTCGCCTTCGGGATCGTCTTCGCCGCCCTGCGGCGGGAGTTCTGCGCGTCCGTGCGCCGCATGTCCGTGGCGAGCTGGATGAGCGTGTCCGCGATCGGGGAGCCCAGTTCCTCGCCCTGCTGGAGGGCCGAGACGAACTGGGCGACCTGCTCGGAGGCGTTGCGGCGGCGCAGTTCGTCGAAGGCCTGGCGGCGGCTGACGCCCATGTCCATCTGGCGGAGGGTGATGCGGAGTTCGTCCGCCCAGGGGCCCTCGTACCGCTCCGCCACGCGGTCCAGCGCCTGCCGGAAGCCGAGGCCCGCCGAGACCACCACGGCGAGGACGTCCAGGAAGTCGGGCAGGGTGCGGTCGATGACCTCGCGGCGTTCGCGGATCGCCTGCCAGATCAGCGCGTCCGCCGCCGTCGCCCCGAAGGCGAGGGTCAGGAGGGCGAAGAGCGGGGAGCCGTTCGTGAGGAAGATCAGGCCGAGGAGCAGGCCGAACACGCCGTACACCGCGCGCCGCGCCGCGTAGCGGTCGATCGTGAGGCCGCCGGGGTTGCCCGCCATGTCGATCCTGCGGCGCTTGGCGTCGACCCGCTTCGGGCCCATCAGCCGCAGGACCAGGGGCGCGAAGCGCATGCCCAGGCGGTCCACCGCGGAGCCCGCCGCCGAGACGCGGGTCGCGCCCACCTCCAGGGCGACGGCCAGGTCGGACGGCAGCTTCGCGTCCGCGCGGTACATCCGGATCCCCTGGCAGACACCCGCCACGGCCAGGCCCATCAGGGCGGCAAGAGCCAGTGCCAGCATCGTCGCGAACCTTCCTGGACTTCAGTCTTGTGGGCTTCGGTCTTCTGAGCTTCGGTCTTCTGAGCTTCGGTCCTCTGAGCTTCGGTCTTTCTGGACCTTGGGCTTTCCAGGCTTCGGGCTTTCTAGACTTCGATCTTTCCCAGGCGCCTGATCACGAAGAAACCGACCCCGTAGAGACCGAGCGAGATCAGGATCAGCGTCTGGCCGAGCGGTGAACCGGTCACCCGCGCCAGCGCGCCCTCGTTGGAGGAGTTGATCAGCAGCAGGGAGCCCAGGCCCAGGAGCGGGACCGTGAACGCCGTCGCGTGGACCTCCGACAGCATCGTGCGGACCTCGCGGCGCGTCTCCTTCCGGTCCTCCAGGGTCTGCGTGAGGTTGCGGAGCGAGTTGACCACCGTGCCGCCCGCCTTGTTGGAGAGGACCAGGGTGGTGACCAGGACCACCAGCTCTCGGGACGGGAGGCGTTCGGCCAGTTCGCCGAGCGTGTCGTCGACCGAGCGGCCCAGCGTCAACTGGTCCGCCACGTGCGAGAGTTCCTCGCCGGCCGGGGCCTCCAGCTCCTCCGCCGCCATCGCCAGGGACGTGCGCAGGGCGAGGCCCGCCGCCGTCGCGTTGGCCAGGATGCGTGCCACGTCCGGGAGTTGGTTGATGAACGCCTCGATGCGCTTCTGGCGTTGCCAGTTGAGGAAGGCGACCGCGCTCCACACCGCCACGACGCCCGCGATCGGGCCGAAGAAGGGGGCCAGGGTCGCTGCCGCGATCAGCCAGAGCGCGGCGACGACCGCGACGACGTACGTGAAGAACTCGCCCGCCGTCAGGTCGAGTCCCGTCGAGGACAGGCGCAGGTGGATCGACCGGCCCAGGCGGGTGCGGCGCAGTCGGCGGTCGACGGCGGCGAAGCGGCGCGTGCGGGACGGCGGTCCGCCGTCGCCCGTGCCGGGGCCGAGCGCCAACCGGTCCACCAGGGCCTGGCGTTGGGCCCGTCCGGACGCGTACGTGTGGACTCCCGCGACCGCGAGCGTACCCGTGAGGATCGTGGCGCCCAGGGCGAGGAGGGCGGGGTTGTTCATCGGGCGGCTTCCCTCGTCGTCATCCGGTCGCTTCCCTCGTCGTCATCCGGTCGCTTCCCTCGTCGTCATCCGGTCGCTTCCCTCGTCGTCATCCGATCGCTTCCCTCGTGTTCAGTACGTCGACGGCCTCCGCCACGCCGAACGCCGGCGGCACCGGTTCGTTCGCCACGTACAGCTTGTCGGCGACCTCGCGCGGCAGCGGGAGGTGCTCGAAGTAGCCGTGCACCACACGGTCGGGGCCGAGCGGGCGTGCCACGAAACGGGTGACGGGCACGATGCGGAACTGCTGGCGGCCGTGCGAGACGAGCAGCACGATCTCGGAGATCCTGCGGGATCCGTCGGCGTGGCGGGTGAGCTGGATGACCACGTCGACGGCCGAGTTGATCTGGTCCTTCAGCGCCTCGAAGGGGATCTGGACCTCCGACATGGAGCCGAGGGTCTGCAGCCGCATCAGGGCGTCCTCCGCGGTGTTCGCGTGGACGGTGGCGAGCGAGCCGTCGTGCCCCGTCGACATCGCCTGCAGCATGTCCAGGGTCTCGCCGCCGCGGACCTCGCCGACGATGATGCGGTCGGGGCGCATGCGGAGGCTGTTGCGGACGAGGTCGCGGATGGTGATCTGGCCCTTGCCCTCGACGTTCGGGGGGCGGGATTCCAGGCGGATCACGTGCTCCTGCTGGAGCTGGAGCTCCGCCGAGTCCTCGATGGTGATGATGCGCTCGTGGGCGGGGATCAGGCCGGAGAGGGCGTTCAGGAGGGTCGTCTTCCCCGAGCCCGTGCCGCCGCTGACGATGAGGTTGAAGCGGGCGCGGACGAACGCCGCGAGCAGCATCAGCATGTGCTCGTCGAGGGAGCCCAGACCGATGAGTTCGGGGAGGGTGTACGCGCGCGGGAAGCGGCGGATCGTGAGGGTCGCGCCCGTGAGGGCGAGCGGCGGGATGATGACGTTGACGCGTTCGCCGGTGGGCAGGCGGGCGTCGACCATGGGGTTCGACTCGTCCACGCGGCGGTTGACCGTGGAGACGATGCGCTCGATCGTCTGCATCAGCTGGTCGTTCGAGGCGAAGCGGAGGGGGAGCTGTTCGACGCGTCCGGCTCGCTCCACGAAGATCGAGTCCGGGCCGTTGACCATGATCTCCGTGATCGAGGCGTCGGCGAGGAGCGGTTCGAGTACGCCGAGGCCGAGGGCCTCGTCGACCACGCGGCGGATCAGCTGGGCGCGTTCGGAGGTGGAGAGGACGGGGCCCTCGCGGCTGATGATGTGGCCGAGTACGCGTTCCAGGCGGACGCGGCGGTCCGCTGCCGCGAGCGAGGACATCTCGGCGAGGTCGATCTCCTCCAGGAGCTTGGAGCGGTAGACGGCGACGAGGCCGTCGTCGCGGCTCGGCTCCGTCTGGTGGGTGGGGGCCACGCGGTCGCGCAGGCTCATGTCGTCCTTCAACCTCCCTTGGCGGTACGGGACTTCGGTGGGGCGGTGCTTCAGTCGGTGTCGGCTGCGTCGTCGTTGGGCATGGTGGCCTCCTTCGTGACGGTCCAGTCCGTGTCGACGAAGGGGAGGAGGGTGGGGACCTGGACCTTCACCGTGGCGGTCGTGGTGGTGCCGCCGTCGCTGACGCCGATGTTCGCGGTGAGGCCGCCGTCCATGGCGGCCTGGCCCGCCGCCTGGCCGGAGTCGCCCTGCGAGGCGGCGCGGGCCGCCGCGCGGGCGGCGGTGCCCGCCTGGTTGGCGGCGTATCCCACCAGGCCCAGCTGAATGGCGGCGAGGCCCACGAGGAGCAGTACGGGCAGGAAACCGGCGAACTCCAGCATGGAGACTCCGCGGTCGTTCCACCTGCGGCTGCCGGGCGCCCTGGTGACTGCGCCCGCCCTCCTGGGACGTGCCGGTGCGGAACGCCTTGCGGCGGCAGGGAACGGGCTCATTCGTCCTCCCCCTCCTTCGCCGCCCCCGCCTCCCCGTTCACGTGCCAGCCCGCGTCGATTCCCGGGAAGAAGACCGGGACGTCCACCGAGACGTGGGCCTTCCAGACCGGGCCCTCGTCCGTGCAGGTCACCGCCGCGTCCTGCCAGGCGTCCGGGAGGTGTTCCCGGGCGGCGGACGAGCAGGCGCCTGCCGTGCCCCCGCCCGCCGCGTACGCCGCCGTGGCCGCCCTCGCCGCCTCGTCCGCGGCGTTTCCCGCGAGGGAGTACGTGTAGCCGTACAACGCGCACTGCCACAGGATCGCGAGGACGGCGAGCAGCAGGGGGAACATCCCGGCGAACTCCAGCGTGACCGCGCCGCGGTCGCCGCTCGCCGCCTTGCGGCGCAGGGAGAGGCCGCCCCGCTTCCCGCCCCCCGCGCCCGTGGACTCCGCGTCGACCAGGCCCAGTTCACCGGCCAGGCCCCACAGGGCCTGTTTCACCGAGGAGCGGCTGTCGAGGTCCTGCATGCGGCCCGCGTCGACGGCGCCCTGGAGTTCCTTGAACCCCGCCGGGACCGTGGAGCGGGCCGCCTTCGTGCCGGTGACGCGTTCCACCAGGGACGGCTGGATCTCCGCGGACTTGCCGTGGCGGTTGACGACCGTGACGGTCTCCTCCGCCTTGCGGATCTGGAGGCGGTCCCAGAGCCGCACCATGCGCTTGGCCGCGCGCACGGCCACCACGTCGGGCGTGACCAACAGCAGGGCCTGGTCGGCGAGTTCGACGGCGGCGGCGCTCGCGCCGGTGACGTAGGCGCCGCAGTCGACGACCACCACCTCGTAGCGTGCGCGCAGGGCGCCGATGGTCTGGCGGGCGACCCGGTCGGTGACCTCTTCCCCGCGCTCGCCCTCGGCGGGGGCGAGGAGCAGGCCGATGCCGGTCTCGTGGGTGTAGACGGCGTCCTGGAGGACGCGGGGCGTGATGTCGGTGATGGCGGCGAGGTCGGCGACGGAGCGCCGGAACTGCACGTCGAGGTAGGAGGCGATGTCCCCGGACTGCAGGTCGAGGTCGAGGAGGGCGACGGTGCGGCCCGACGCGCGGGCGGCGAGGGCGAGTTGGACGGCCGTCACGGTGGCCCCGACGCCGCCCTTGGCCCCGCTGACGGCGACGACGGTGCCCGCGCCGCCGGACCCGGCTCCCGTGCCGGCGCCCCCGCCCCCGTACAGCTCAAGGCCCCCGCTGCCCAGATGCCGCCGCATGCCCGTGGACCAGGCGGCGGCGGCCTGGACGCGCTCGGCGAGGGCGTCGTAGGCGAGCGGGAGGCCGACGATGCCGCGGGCCCCGGAGTCCATGGCGGCGGTGAGGAGTCCGGGGCTGGTGTCGGCGGTGATGAGGACGACGCCGACCGCGGGGAAGCGCAGGACCAGGTCGCGGATGAGGTCGAGGGCGGGGACGGGGCCGATGCGCTCGTGGACGAGGACGACCTCCGGCAGTTCCTCGACGGACTCGGCGGCGAGCCGCGCGAGGGTGTCGATGAGGGCGGTGGAGTCCGCGACGGGCAGGGCGGGTTCGGCGTCGGGCAGCTGGCCGGTGAGCGTGGACAGCGCGCGGGCGGCCTCGATGTCCCCGACGGCGGGGAGGATCCGGGTGGCGGCCATGCGAGCCTCCTACTTGTCCTCGTCGAGGGTGTACGTCCGGTCGCGCGGCGGGACGGTGGCGTCGCCGCCCGCGCCGACCAGGGCGAGCCGGACGTGGGTGGCGAACGACTCGGCGTACGCGACGCGTTGGGCATCAGCGGTGCCGAGGGCGAACGTGATCGGCACGGCCTCGGTGGCCTTGCGGCGCGTGCGGTCGTCCTGGTCGGGGTCGAGCGGGGTCAGCTTGCCGACATCGAGCACCTTGGCGCCCTCCACGATGACTTTGGACTGGTCCTTCGCCTGGTCGGCCTCGCCCTTGAAGGTGGCGTAAATGTTGACCGTCGAGCCGGGCGTGATCTTTCCGGCGACGCCGGTCGACGCGTCGATCATGATGGCGATCTCCTGCTGCCCCGCGCCGAGCCGGGGCCGCTTGACGATCATGTCGGACTGCAGCAGCGAGCCCTTGCGCAGCTGGGTGACGGCGATCTTCCCGCGGATCTCGCGCAGGTCGGTGACGGCGTTGTCGGAGAGCCAGCGCTCGGGCATCTCGACCTTCTCGAACTGCCCGGCGGTCAGCTCCTTGTAGGGCGCGATGTCGTCCTTGAGCTTGTACGCGGAGGTCTCCGGGCCCACCTTCGAGTTCACGTCGCGGATCACCGAGAGGACGCCCGCGAACGCGCCGAACGCGCACAGGACCGAAAGGACCAGCAGGATGACGCCGCGGCGCTGGCGTGAGTTCATGGGCCGGACTACCTCGATCGGGTGCGGTTGGCTACGGACAGTGAGCGGGGTGGCGCGTGATCGGTCGTCGGTCGCGTACGGCGTACGGGGTGGCGCCTGGCCTAGGTCGCGCCGCGGGGCAGGGCGGTGGCGCCGCGGGAGATCAGGGCGCGCACCGGTGGCGAGGGGCGGTCGGAGGGCGGCGGCAGGGGCGCGGCGCAGAACGCGCAGCGGTCGCCGATGAGTTCGAGGCCGCACCAGTGGCAGTCGTCGCGGCGCACGGACGACACCAGCTGGTAGAGGACGGAGATGTCCGGGATGGCCGCGGCGAACTCGACGAGCCTGCCGGTGGCCCACCAGCGCGCCGACCCGGACGGCAGGCGCGCCTCGGCGACCCCCTCGACGTGCCAGTCGGGGGCGAGGGTGTCGGTGACCCAGGCGGGCGCGAGCTGGCCGGTGGCGTAGAGGAGCCGGGTGGTGAATCCCGGGCCCGGCAGCCGTGCGTCGGTGCCGCCCGAGACCTTCACCAGCTCGGGCTTCGGGGTGGCGAGGACCGCGAACTGGGCGCCCGGCATCCAGGACTTGGCGTGCGACTGGAGGGTGACGGGCACGCGGTCGAGCCTGGCGACGGAGCCGAGCAGGGCGCCCGCGTAGATGTAGTGGGAGAGCAGGCGCGCGGCGGAGGCCAGGACGCCGGGGCTGAAGTCGCAGATCGACAACTGCCGCAGCTGGAGGGCGAGTACGGCGAGACCGAGGGGTGGCAGGTCCGAGCGGACGATGGCGATCCGGTCGCTCTCCAGGACCGAGCGGACGGCGTGCAGGCGCTGGGCGACGGAGGCGGGCGCGGAGGCGGGGCACAGGGCGACCACATGGCCGTGGTGCTCGATGAGCGTGTTCATCTCGGTGAGCGCCTGGTCCAGGGAGTACGCCCGCGGGGACTGCACGGCCGACTGGAGGACGGCGGCCGACGGGGTGTGCCGGTCGGGTGACGGCAGCACCAGGTCGGGGCCGGTGACGGCTATGGCGGTCGGCAACGCGTACACCCCCGGTCCTCGTGCACTCCTGCCTCAGCACCATATCCACGTCATGGGTGCCTCAACACCCAACTTCGCACTGTTCATGTGGAGGTGGGCACCGCGCGGCGGGAATCGAGTGGTGCTTGAGCCCTTGACAACTCAATTGGTCTGGACCAGCTTGTACGACCAAGCCAGGAGACACCATGCCGAGCGGGCACCACCCTGGCGAACGACGGTGGCCACCGTTCCCCCAGCACCTCCCTGTCCAACTCCCCCCACAGGAGGCAGCAGTTGCACCGCACACGCAGCAGAACGGGAGCGGTCCTCGGGTCGCTCACAGCCCTGGCCCTCGCGTTCACCGGCCTGTTCACCGGCGGCGCCGACACCGCCGACGCCCGGACCCGCGCCGTCCCCCAGCACGCGGTGACCGGTTACTGGCAGAACTTCGACAACGGCGCCCAGGTGCAGAAGCTCGGCGACGTGCAGAACGAGTACGACATCATCGCCGTCGCCTTCGCCGACGCCACCGCCACACCGGGGCAGGTGACCTTCAACCTCGACTCCGCGGGCCTCGGCGGCTACACCGTCGACCAGTTCAAGGCCGACATCAAGGCCAAGCAGGCGGCCGGGAAGTCCGTGATCATATCCGTCGGCGGCGAGAAGGGCGCGGTGTCGGTGAACGACTCGGCGTCGGCCGACGCGTTCGCGAACTCCGTGTACGCGCTGATGCGGGAGTACGGCTTCGACGGCGTCGACATCGACCTGGAGAACGGCCTCAACTCCACCTACATGACGCAGGCACTCAAGTCGCTCGCGGGCAAGGCCGGTTCGGGCCTCGTGCTGACCATGGCGCCGCAGACCATCGACATGCAGTCCCCGTCGACCGAGTACTTCAAGACCGCGCTCGCCGTGAAGGACATCCTCACGGTGGTCAACATGCAGTACTACAACAGCGGTTCGATGCTGGGCTGCGACGGCAAGGTCTACAGCCAGGGCACGGTCGACTTCCTCACCGCGCTCGCCTGCATCCAGCTGGAGAACGGCCTCGCCCCCTCACAGGTGGGCCTCGGCGTGCCCGCCTCCCCGCGCGCGGCCGGGGGCGGCCACGTCGAGCCGAGCGTGGTGAACAACGCCCTGGACTGCCTGGCCAAGGGCACGGGCTGCGGCTCCTTCAAGCCGTCCAAGACCTACCCCGGCATCCGCGGCGCGATGACCTGGTCCACCAACTGGGACGCGACCGCGGGCAGCGCCTGGTCCGAGGCGGTCGGCCCGCACGTCCACGGCCTCCCCTAGCCCGCACCCCGTCCCCCCTCCCAGACCGCAGCGCCGCCGCTCCCCCGGCGGCGCTGTCGTTCGCCCGGCTAGAAGAAGCTCCCCCAGTCCTGGTCGGCGATCTGCTTGACGCACAGCACCAGGAACAGCAGGCCCGCGATGACCAGCATGCCGTTGCTGACCCAGCCGTTGCGCCACTCACGGGGCGTGCGCGAGGAGTTGAGCAGCCAGACCAGGGTGAGCGCGAGGAACGGCATGAAGGCCGCGCCCAGGACGCCGTAGATGATGATGAGACGGAACGGCTGGCCCTGGAAGAGCAGGATCATCGGCGGGAAGGTCAGCCACAGCAGATAGGCCCGGAACGGCAGGGACTTCTCGCGGGCGCCGGACGCCACCGCCTCCCCGCTCGACTCCTTGCCCCCGGTGCCGACACCGGCGCGCTGCTTGCGGTAGCGCTCCACGAAGTCGGCGAACATCAGGCTCACTCCGTGCCATACGCCGATCAGCGAGGTGAAGGAGGTGGCGAGGAAGCCGATGAGGAAGAGCTTGGAGGTGGCGGTGCCGTACTCCTTCTCCAGGATGTCACCGAGCTGGACCAGGCCCTTGTCGCCGCCGGCGATGGCGACGTTCGCGGAGTGCAGCAGCTCGGCGCCGACGAAGAGCATGGCGACGACGAAGACGCCCGTGGTGATGTACGCGACGCGGTTGTCGAGCCGCATCACCTTCATCCAGGACGTGTCGGTCCAGCCCTTGGCGTTGACCCAATAGCCGTACGCGGCAAGCGTGATGGTGCCGCCGACGCCGCCGATCAGGCCGAGCGTGTTGAGGACGGAGTCCTTCTCGTCGGGCAGGACGGGCACGAGTCCCGCGAGGGCGTCGCCCAGGTGCGGGGTGACGCGGATCGCGAGATAGACGGTCACGACGAACATCACGCCGACCAGGACCGTCATGACCTTCTCGAAGACGGCGTACTTGTTGAACCAGACGAAGACCAGGCCGACGACACCGGTCAGGATCGCCCACCACTTGAGCTCCATGACGTCGGGGAACAGCGCCTGGAGCGGCAGTCCGGTCGACGACATGGCGGCCGCTCCGTAGACGTACCCCCAGATCACCACGTAGACGACGAAGAACCACGTCGTCCAGCGGCCGAGGCTCGCCCAGCCGTCGAACAGGGTGCGCCCGGTGGCCAGGTGCCAGCGCCCCGCGGCCTCGGCGAGGGAGATCTTCACGACGCAGCCGATGACGGCGGCCCAGAGCAGGGTGTAGCCGAAGTTGCTGCCCGCGATGAGGGTCGCGACGAGGTCGCCCGCGCCGACACCGGTCGCGGCGACGACGATGCCCGGACCGATGTACTTCCAGCTCGCCTTGCGCATGGGCGGCGCAGACTCGCCCGCCGCGACGCCGCTGCCTGTGGTTTCAGCCATGCCGATCAAGAAAGCGCATCGCGGCCCCGGGCACAAGGGGGTTGGCCGAAGAGAGCGTTGACGGGGCCATGCCACGCCTCGACGATGGGCCCGCGCAACCCGCACCGTTTTCCCGCAGTCCCCGCACGTGTCGCACTGAACCACCCCCCACCCCTGAGGAGACTTCATGCGACTTCGCATTCGCGGCCGAAGATCCGCCGCCCTCGCGGCGCTGCTCGCCCTCGCCGTGGCGGCCCCCATCACCGCCAACGCCTCACCGGCACCGTCCGGCCAGGCCTCCCGGAGCCCGGCCGCGGCCGACGAGGAGACACGGCAGTACGAGATCCCCCTGCGCGACAGCCGCGCCGCGCGCACCGCGCTCGCCCGCACCGGCGTCGCCATCGACGAGGTCGACGCCCGCGCGGTCGTCGTCTCCGCCGACGGCCAAGAGGCGGCCGAGCTCAGGGAGTTGGGCTACGACCTCAAGCTCCTGCCCGCTCCCCCGAAGCGCACGGACGGCAAGGCGGTGGAGCCCAAGGACTTCCCGCCCGCCGACTCGCGCTACCACAACTACGCCGAGATGAACGCGGAGATCGACCAGCGCATCGCGGCCCACCCGAACCTGATCAGCAAGCGCGTCATCGGCAAGTCCTACGCGGGCCGCGACCTCGTCGCCATCAAGATCAGCGACAACGTCGGCACCGACGAGGCCGAGCCCGAGGTCCTCTTCACCCACCACCAGCACGCACGCGAGCACCTCACGGTGGAGATGGCGCTGTACCTGCTGCGCGAGCTCGGCGACGACTACGCCACCGACGCCCGCGTCAAGAAGATGGTCGACGAGCGCGAGATCTGGATCGTGCCGGACCTGAACCCGGACGGCGGCGAGTACGACATCGCCACCGGCTCGTACCGCAGCTGGCGCAAGAACCGCCAGCCCAACAGCGGTTCCTCGAACGTCGGCACCGACCTGAACCGCAACTGGGCCTTCAAGTGGGGCTGCTGCGGCGGCTCCTCCGGCTCCACGGGCTCCGAGACCTACCGCGGTCCGAGCGCCGAGTCCGCCCCCGAGGTGAAGGTCGTCTCCAACTTCGTGCGCAGCCGCGTCGTCGGCGGCAAGCAGCAGATCAGGGCCGCCATCGACTTCCACACGTACAGCGAACTGATCCTGTGGCCGTACGGATACACGTACAGCGACACGGCGCCCGGCCTCACCCAGGACGACCGCGACGCCCACGCCGCCGTCGGCCGCAAGATGGCCGCCAGCAACGGCTACACGCCCGAACAGGCCAGTGACCTCTACATCACGGACGGGTCGATCGACGACTGGCTGTGGGGCAACCAGAAGATCTTCAGCTACACCTTCGAGATGTACCCGCGCTCCGGCGGCGGCGGTTTCTACCCGCCCGACGAGGTGATCGAGCGTGAGACGTCGCGCAACCGCGACGCGGTGCTGCAGCTTCTGGAGAACTCGGACTGCATGTACCGGTCGATCGGCAAGGAGCAGCAGTACTGCACGAGTTGACCGGTCGTACGTGACGGCCCCGGACCCCGGGCGGGTCCGGGGCCGTCCCGCCGCCCCTCTGCCGCGTCCGGGGTGAGGCACATCCCGGACGCGCCTTGTATCAGGACGCGTGCGTGAGTTCGGTCCGTGTCGGTGAGTTCGGGCCGTGTCCGTGAGGAGGGGTGGTGTTCGTGAGGACGGGCTCGTGCGGCGGCGTCCGCTGGCAGACTCCCGCCATGGCGAAGATCTACGCGCTCATGGTGGGGATCAACGACTATCCGGCCCGGACGGCGCCCCCGCTCACGGGATGCGTCAACGACATCGCGGAGGCCGGCCGGCTGCTCGCGGACCGCACGGGCGGCACGGCGGACGTACGGCTGCTCCTGAACGAGGAGGCCACGACCGCCGCCGTCACGGACGCGATCGAACGGCACCTGGGCGCGGCGGGCCCCGACGACACGGCGCTGCTCTGGTTCTCCGGGCACGGCACGCAGTCGCGGGCGACGGGCGCGGACCTGCTCGTCGAGGCCACGGGCCGCAACCAGGCCCTCGTCTGCGTGGACGGGCCGCTGCCCGACAAGCGCCTGGGCGCCCTGCTCGACGCGGTCGCCGCCCGCGGCACGCACACCGCGGCCGTCCTCGACTGCTGCTTCTCCGGGGGCGCGACGCGGGACGCGGAGCTGACGGCGCGGTACGTGCCGCCGGGGGCGGGGTGGGACCTCGCGGAGCCCGACGGGCCTGCGGAAGCCCGTGACCCGGTCGTCGCCGAAGGCCCCGCCCGCCATGTGCTCCTCGCCGCCAGCAGGCTCAACCAGCTGTCCTACGAGGGGTACTTCGACGGCCGCAGGCACGGCGCCTTCACCCACGCGCTGCTCGCCGCCCTGCGCGAGGCGGGCCCCGACGCGACGTACCGCAGGCTCCTGGCGGCCGCCGACGCGCGGCTGCAGCGCTCCGGGGGCCGCCAGCAGCCGGTGCTGTACCCGGCGGAGCCCGGCGGCGTGGCGGACCTGCCGTTCCTGGGCGGCGCCGTCTCGCGCGCGCCGAGCCCGTACCTGCTGCGGTACGGCGCGCAGGGCTGGGAGGTGGACTGCGGCAGCGGGCACGGGCTGCGGGACGGCGCGGGCGCGTCGGGGACGGAGTTCACGGTGCTTCCGGAGCCGGCGGACGGGGCGGCGGGGCTCCCGGCCGTCCTCCGCGCCAGGACCGTGCACGCCCACCGCACACTCGTCGACCCCGTGGACTGGGCGCCGTCCGCCGGCCGTGTCTACCCCGTGACGCTCTCGGCGCTCGCGACTCCCCCGGCGACGGTGACGGTCACGGCCACTGAACATCCGGTGCCGCTCACAGCCGCCGAACAGCCTGTGCCACTCACGGCCGCCGAACAGGCCGCTGCCCGCGGCGATTTGACCGCCCCCTCACGAGTGCTGCGCGACACCATCAGCGCCGCCTCCCCGCTCCTGCGGGTGGTGGCCACCGCCCAGGAGGCCGCGGAGCTGCACTTCCGCGTGGAGACGCGGGAGTCCTCCGCCCATGTGCTGCGCCGCGACGGCACCCCCTTCGTCGAGCCGCTGCCGCTGACCGGCCCCGCGGACGCGGCGCGCGTCGCCGACTGCCTCGTCCATCTGACGCGCTGGCACCAGCTGCGGGGTCTGACCTCACGGCCCTCGCCGCTGGACGGCCTGGTCCGCGTGGAGATCGCGCCGTGGGACGCGCCGGAGGGCGAGCGGCTCCTGCCGGACGGCAGCGGGGAGATCGTCTGCCCCTATGCGCACGGGCCCGACGGCCCCGAGTCGCCGCTGGTCTCCATCCGGCTGCACAACCGCTCCCCCGACCGCTCCCTGTGGTGCGTGCTCCTCGACCTGACCGACAGCTACGCCGCCGACCCGGTCCTCTACCCCGGCCACTTCATCGCGCCCGGCGGCACGGGCCACGCCCTGGACGGCGAGCCGGTGCAGCTGTCCCTGCCGCGGGGCAGGCCCGCCGTGCCGGGCGCGCAGGTGCGGGACTGGCTGAAGCTGGTGGTGGCGGAGGGGGAGCTCAACACGCTGCCGTTCCACCTGCCCGCGTGGGATCCGCACGGCGGCACGGGGCGCTCCCGCTCGGACCGGTTCATGGAGCGCGACGGCGTCCTGCGTCTCCAGCCGCACACGGTCAGGGAGTTGGGGCCGGTCGGCGGCGCCTCGCCGGGGCGCTGGACGACCCGCACGATCCCGGTGCGGACGGTGGTCCCGCGGGGGCCGGGGCGCTGAGGGGAGCGGGGCGCTCAGGGCGCGAGCCGCGCGTGGTACGGCTGCAGGACCGAGTTCAGCCACTGCTCGCCCTCGTCCGTGTCGAAGTCCACCGCGTCCCCCTCGACGGCCTCGACGGCGCCCCGCGGGCACCGGTCGGCGAAGAGCAGCACCGTACGGTCGCCCGGCTCCCGCTTCGACGGCCAGACGAAGCCCTGCGCCCAGGGGTCGGTGTGGTCGCGGATCCAGTGCGCCCAGTCACGCGTGTAGGCGTAGTCGGCCGCCTCGGTCTGCACCAGCCAGCTGTCCTGGTGGACGCCTGCCAGGTCCTGCGCGGTCATCAGCGACACGACGGCCACGTCGGCGGTGAGGCGCAGCGTGCTCAGCCGCCGTCCGCGTACGCTCACCCGCTGCACGAGGCGCGGGCCGCCCGCCGGGTCGAACGGCAGCGAGCGCAGCAGCGTCTCGCAGACCGCGGCCTCCGGGTTGAGCCCGGCGTAGAGGAAGCCGTACGGGTCGCAGGCCGTGCCGTCGAAGCGGCCGCCGCCGTACAGGCAGTGCGCGGGGCGGGGGTTGAAGTCGGCGGCGGCGCGGCGGGCGGAGTGCACGCGGTGCAGGACGGTGCCGCGCGCCAGGGTGACCTTGGTGGGGGTACCGGTCAGCTCGTCGGGCGGGCGGTAGTTGGGCACGGCTACTCACCCTCCATCAAGAACCGCGCGGTGTCGACGAGTTGACGGTCGCGTCCGGCGCCGAGCAGGCGGGCGGGCGGGGTGCCGAGCCAGGCGTTGTCGGACAGCCACCAGTCGGCGGCGCCCCACGGGTCGCGGTCGGCGGCCAGGAGTGTGTTGACCTCCAGGACGATCAGCCAGGGCATCGCGTCCTCGGAGAACTGGAAGCGCGGCAGGCGCGGCAGGCCGCCGACGCCGGGCAGCCTGATCAGCTCGGGCGCGAACGGATTGCCGCCGTGCCGCAGGACGGTGTCCGCGTCCAACGCCGGTGCGGCCAGGAGGCGTTCGCGGACCGGGCCGAGCACGGGGCCGACCATGCGGTGCCCGTCGATGAGGAGTACGGCGAGGTCCTCGACGCGAAATCCTCCGTAGCCGACGTCCTCGGTCTCGGCGTCGGGCACGGCGTCCAGGGAGAGCCGCGTCTCGCTCCCCGCGCCGAACTCGTCGGGCAGCCGCTCCCGCAGCAGGCCCGCCGCCCGGTCGGCGGCGTCCCGCCGGGTGGCCTCGTCGCCGCCCCTGCCCCGTACGACGCCCATGAGCGCCGCGAGGCGGTCGCGCAGCGGCTGGTCGATGCGGTCGGAGATGCGGTCCCAGAGCGCGGCGGCGGCCGCGAGCACGGCGTACGGATTCACGGATCCCCCCGGTCTGCGTGTGCCCCCCGAGCTTCCCTGTCGGTGAGGCCGGCGAGCAGTCGCTCGATGAGGTCGGCGCGGGCGTGGCGGCGTACCACGAAGTGGACGTCCCACCCGGCGCCGCGGGCGAGTTCCGCCTCCACGGCCGTCCAGAGCGCGCCGAAGCTCTCCAGCGGCGGGAGTCCGCCGCGGCCGGCGCCGAGCAGGGGCAGGCAGATGGAGGTCAGCGGCGGGTCCCAGGCGCGGGACTCCTCGGCGAGCAGCGCGAAGGCGCGGGTCACGCCGCGGGTGACGTCGGCGGGCTGGACGTCGTAGTCGTTGCTCTCGGGCCGCGGCACGGCCACGGCGACGTGGTAGATCCGGCGGACCCTCTGTCCGGCGAGCGCGCCGGAGGAGGTGGCGACGACGGTGCCCGGCAGGGCCGCCCGGCCCGGAGTTCCGTTCCGGGCGGCCCACCCCCGTAGCTCGTCGTGGACGTGGTCCTCGACGACTCCCCCCGCCGGGTCCTTGAGGGCGCAGGCCCGCCGCAGGGTCGCCGAGACCGACGACTTGTAGGCGGCGGGCAGCGCGAAGTACGTGTTGGTGGGCGAGACGACGACGTCGACGTCCCGCAGCAGGTCCACGGAGTGGACGTGCACGGTCAGGTTCACGGCGCGGCCGTGCAGGAACAGCGGGATCGCGCGGTGCGCGGCGGGCAGCGGGGCGGCCACGGTGGCGGCGGTGTGCGCGGGCACCCGCCCGGCGAGGGCGACGACTTGCTCGGCGACCTGCCCGAGCACCATGACCTCATGATGCTTGCGGAACCGCTCGACGCTGACCCCGTAGACCTGGGCCGCCCGTCGCCTGCGGTCGGCGGGCGGCCAGTCACGGGTTCCCTGGGCCAGGCCCAGGGTGTACTCGGCGGCGGTCTGGAGGCTGCCTCCCCCGATTCCGAACACGGCGGTCCGCAGCAGCCTCTCGACCGCCCCGCCGGACGACTCGCCGTCCGCGCCGTGGAGTTCGTCGGCGATACGGCGCAGCTCCGGCGTATCTATCTCGCGCAGTCTGACGACACCGGCCCGCCGCACCTTCCTCACCTCCTCCAGTACCGATCCGTAGTCGGGCAGACGAGGAGGGGCTGACATGGCGGCAAGAATCGCACCGCCCACCCCTCATCACAAGCCCGTTCGGCTCTTCCTCCATCTCCCATTGGACAGGAGGGGCGGGGCGAACTCGGGTCGTGCGCAGGGCAGTTACTGGTCGGGCTTCGATGCCCGCGAAGAACGGCGGTCCGTCAGCGCCGCGACCGACCGGGGCAGGTCCCGTCGTCGGTGGGCAGCTTGCCGGTGGCCAGGTAGTGGTTGACCTGGTTGTCGACGCAGGCGTTCTCGTAGAGGCCGTAGACCGCGTGCCGGTTGGCGCCCTCGACGGTGATCAGCCTGGAGCTCGGCAGCAGGCCGTGCAGGGCGACGGCGCCCTTGTGCGGGGTGCGCGGGTCGCCGGTGGCGGACACGATCAGCGCCTTGGCGTCGCGCTCGACCCGGGTGGGCTTCTCGCGGGGCCGGTCCCAGAAGGCGCACGGGCCGATGTTGTTGTTCACCGCGCCGAAGCGGGGGTACGCGGCGCGGCTGCGCCGGATGTCCCGCCAGTAGACCTCGGGGTCGCGCGGGGCGGCCACGTCCCCGCAGATGACCGCGGTCTGCGCACTGCCCATGTTGGACTGCTCGCCGGTCGTCGCGAGCCGCAGAAGCCCGGCGAACTGCGGCGAGAGCGCGGTCGGCGGCTGTCCGGCCGCGGCCCTCGCCAGCACGGACACCTGCTCGCCGAGGGACGCCCGCGAGGTGTCGGTGTCGCTGTCGAGCCCCGCGAGGAGGACGAACGGGACCTGGGTGTCGTCGAGTCGGAAGGTGTCCGGGGCGGTGCCGACGGTCAGCGGGCCGCGTGCGGACCGCTTGATGACGCGGTCGACGGTGGCGAGGACCTGGTCGCGGGTGCGGCCGAGGTGGTAGGTGTCGTCGCGGGCGGCGGCCCAGGCCGCCCAGTCGGCGAGCGCCCGCTCGTTCTCGCCGACGGCTTCCCGCAGCAGCCGGGGGCCGAACTTGCGCGGGTCGATGGCGCCGTCCAGGACCATGCGGTCGGTGCGGCCGGGGAACATCTGGGTGTACACGGTGCCGAGGTAAGTGCCGTACGAGTAGCCGAAGTAGGAGATCTTCTTCTCGCCGAGCGCGCCGCGGATGACGTCCATGTCGCGGGCCGTGTTGCGGGTGCTCACGTGCGGCAGCACGTCGGCGTTGGTGGCACGGCACTTGGCGGCCAGGTCCTTGTGGAGGTCCACCTGGCGCTCGAAGCTCGCCCGGCCCAGACCGGCCGAGAAGAGATTGGTGCCGACGTTCCAGCCGCAGTCCAGCGGGGTGCTGCGGCCGACGAAGCGCGGGTCGAAGCCGACGATGTCGTACCGCGGCCCCGTCTTCCTCATCCACGCGTGGAACTCCGGCGGGGACTGCACGGCGCCGTTGCCGGGGCCGCCGTTGTTGAGCAGGATCGAGCCGATGCGGTGGCGGGTGTCGGTGGCCTTGAGCCGGGATATCGCGACGGTGATCGTGCGGCCCCGGGGCTTGGAGTAGTCGAGCGGCACGGTGACGTCCGCGCACTGGACGCCCGCCTTGTCCAGGTCGCGGCCCATGGTGTCGTCCGGGCCCTTGGAGCAGCCGCCCCAGGCCAGGCTCTGGTCGTGGTAACGGGCGAGTCCGGCCCCGGACTTCGACACGTCGGGGGTCGCCGTCGCGGCGGGGGCCGCGCCGAGGCAGGCGGCGAGGGCGAGTCCCGCGGCCGGGATGCTCCGTGTATGTCTCATACCGTCAGACGCTAAGCGGAACAGCTGCCCCCACTCACTACGGCTGTCCCCCCACTCCTGACGGGGGGCAACCCCCACCAACGGCCGCCGCCGTCCCACGGCCGTACGCACCGATGGGGGCACCCGGCATGCGCTGCCGGGTGCCCCCATCCACGTACGCGAGGCAGAACCCCTACACGAACAGGCTCACCACCGCCGCCACCGCGAACCCGGCCACCGACAGCACCGACTCCAGGACCGTCCACGTCTTCAGCGTGTCCCGCTCGCTGATGCCGAAGTACTTCGCGACCATCCAGAAGCCGCCGTCGTTGACGTGCGAGGCGAAGATGGAGCCCGCCGAGATGGCCATGATGACCAGGGCCACGAAGGCCTGGGAGTGGTCGCCCTCGGAGAGGAGGGGGGCCACGATGCCCGCCGTCGTGACGATCGCCACCGTCGCCGAGCCCTGGGCCACCCGCAGGATCAGGGAGAGCAGGTAGGCGAGGACGATGATGGGGAGGCCCACGTCCTGGAAGGTGTCCGAGATGGCCGTGGCGACGCCGCTCGCCTTGAGGACCGCGCCGAAGATCCCGCCCGCGCCGACGACCAGGAGGATGTTGCCGACCGGCTTGAGGGACGAAGTCGAGACCGTCTCAAGGGACTTGCGGGACCAGCCGCGCCGGATGCCGAGCAGGTAGTAGGCCATGAGGAGGGCGATCGTCAGGGCCACGAAGGGGCTGCCGAAGAACTCGATGACCGAGCGGAACGTCGAGGGGTCGAAGGCGATCGAGGAGAACGTGGCGAGGAGGATCAGGAGCAGCGGGGTGCCGATGATGGTGAAGACGATGCCCAGCGGCACCGGCTTCTCCTGCGGCGTCACGCCTGCCGCGCGCTGCTCGGCGACGACCGCCGCCTTCGCCTCGTCCGCGGCCTCGACCATGTCCTGCGGGACGGGGACGAAGATGCGCTTGCCGATCCAGGCCGAGAAGGCCCAGGCCGCGAGGACCGCCGGGATGCCGCAGACGATGCCCATGAGGATGACCCAGCCGAGGTCCACCTTCAGGAGGCCCGCCGCGGCCACCGGCCCGGGGTGCGGGGGCAGGAACGCGTGGGTCATCGACAGGCCCGCGAGGAGGGGCAGGCAGTAGAGGAGGATCGACTTGCCGGAGCGCTTGGCCGCGGCGTACACGATCGGCGCCAGGACGAAGATGCCGACGTCGAAGAAGACGGGGATGCCGAAGATCAGACCCGTCAGACCCATCGCGAGCGGGGCGCGCTTCTCACCGAAGAGACCCAGCAGGCGCGAGGCCAACACCTCGGCGCCGCCCGACACTTCGAGGATCGCGCCGAGCATCGTGCCGAGGCCGATGATGATCGCCACATGGCCGAGGATGCCGCCCATGCCGGATTCGATGACCGAGACGGCGTCGGACTTCTGGACCGTGCCGAAGAGCTCGGTGACGGAGAGGCCGGCCGCGAGGCCGACGGCTATGGAGACCGCGAGCAGCGCCACGAAGGGCTGCAGCCTGACCTTGATGATCAGGAAGAGGAGAAGGACGATGCCGAGCGCGGCGACGGTCAGCAGGCCCGCCGTGCCGTCGATCAGGGTGAGGATTCCGCCGGTGTGGGGTGGCTCCGGTGCGGGGGCGGCCGCGAGCGCCGCGAAGGGGGACGGGGACATCTTTGACCTCGTAAGTGCATGGGGCTTTCGGGGCAGGGGGGATCGCGGCGCGGCGCCTCGTGCGGGAGAGGCGCCGCGCCGTGACGACGTACGGCTTGCGGAGGGGAGATCAGGGGACGGGCGGCGTCAGCTCAGGACGGCGAGCGCGTCGATCTCGATGAGGAGGCCCTTGGGCAGGCCCACGTACACGGTGGTGCGGGCGGAGGCCGGGGCCTTCAGGCCCTGCTCCTCGAAGTACTCGTTGTAGATCTGGTTCATCTCGGCGAAGTGGTCCACGTCCGTGAGGTAGACGCGCATCATCATCACGTCGTCCCAGGTGGCGCCGCCCTCTTCGAGGATCGCCTTGACGTTGGCGAAGGTCTGCAGGGTCTGCTCGCGCAGGGTGGGGCCGGCCGGGGTGGGGGCCTTGCCCTCTTCCGCCGGGAGGAAGCCGACCTGACCCGCGACCTGAAGGATGTTGCCCTTCTTCACGCCGTGGGAGAACTTCGCGGGCGGGGTGGTGTGGGTGGCCGGGGTGAGAGCGATCTTGTCGGTCATGGGCTGATCAGGCTTCCTTGAGAGGGGCGGTTTTTTCGTCGGGCACTGCTCCCGAGTACTCCCTGCTGATGGCGTCCGCCGTGCGGCGGACCAGCGGGAGCAGGGTGAGGAGTTCCTCGGCCGTGACGACGACGTTCGGCGCGGAGACCGACATGGCGGCGACGACACGGCCGTCCGCACCGCGGATGGGGGCCCCGATGCAGTTGATGGACTCCTCGTGGCCACCGAGGTCGGTGGCCCAGCCCTGTTCGCGCACGGCCGCCAGCTCCTTTAGGAAGGCTGCGGCGTTGGGCGTCGAACGGGACGTGTAGGTGGGGTAGTCGAGCTTCTCCGCGATGGCGCGGCGCTCGGCTTCCGGGAAGTCGGAGAGCAGCAGCTTCGCCACGGCGGCGACCGTGATGGCCACCGGCTTGCCGATGCGCGAGTACATCCGCACCGGGTAGCGGCTCTCGACCTTGTCGATGTAGACGACCTCCTGCTCCTCGTAGACGGCGAGGTGGACCGTGTGGCCGCACTTCTCGTTGAGGGCGAGGAGGTGGGGATGGGCGATCTCGCGTACGTCGAGGTTCTCGACGGCCTCCTGGGCGAGCGCGAAGAGCCGGGCGCCGAGGCGGTAGCGCTGGTCGGACTGGCGGAAGACCAGGCCGTGTTCGAGGAGGGTGCGCAGGAGCCGGAGCGCGGTGGACTTGTGGACGCCGAGCCGGTCGGCGACCTGTCCCAGGTCGGCGGGGCCCTCGGCGAGCAGCGGCAGGATCGAGAGCGCGCGGTCGACGGTCTGACTCATGGGGTACGTACCTCCTCATCGGCCTCGGTGTCCTCCGGGACGCGTTCCGTCCAGCCGGGGCCGAGACGAAGTGTCTCCCAGGCGGCGGCGTCCAGGGCGGCGAGGCGGTCGGCGCGTGCCGTCCAGGAGGGGCGCCGCAAAGCGGCTCCCTGAGGGGCGGTGGCCGGGTGACGGGCGGGCGGGGTGGCGAGGTCACCGGGGACGGTGAGCGCGGCGGCGGCCATCAGGTGGCCGTGCCGCAGGCGGTGCGCGGCGGGCAGGCCGCGCAGGGTGGCGGAGAGGAACCCGGCGGCGAAGGCGTCACCGGCGCCGACGGGCGCGACGACGTCGACGCGCGGGGCGGCCTCGAAGACGGGGTCGGCGCCGTGCTCGAAGACGGTGGCGCCGCGGCTGCCCTGCTTGACGACGAGCGTCGCGGGCTCGGGCAGCGCGGCGCGGACGGCGTCGGGGCCGCCGGTCACGCCCCAGGCACCCGCGGCCTCGTCCTCGCCGACGAAGACGAGGTCGGCGCCGCGGGCGAGGTCGAGCAGGACGTCGGGTCCCGCGGCCGCGCCCTTCCACAGGCCGGGGCGGTGGTTGACGTCGAAGGAGACGAGCGGCCCGCGGTCGGCGCGGCGGGCGCAGAGGTGGCGTACGAGCTCCAGGCAGTCGGCGGAGAGCGCGGGCGTGATGCCCGACAGGTGCAGGATGCGGCCCGAGGTGAGGGCGTCCTCGTCGACGGAGCCCGGCGACATGGCGGAGGCGGCGGAGCCGGCGCGGTAGTAGACGACCTCGTGGGCGTCGGTGTCGCGGTCGTCGGCGGTGCGGAAGTAGATGCCGGTGGGGCGGTGCGGGTCGCGGCCCACGGCGGAGGTGTCCACTCCGTAGCGCGCGATGGTCTCGACGAGGTGGTCGCCGAAGCCGTCGGCGCCGACGCGGCTGACCCAGCGGGCGGAGTGCCCGGCGGCGGCGAGCGCGCAGGCCACGTTCGACTCGGCGCCGCCGATCCCGCGGTCGAAGGAGGGCACGTCGGCGAGGCGGCCCGGCCGTGCGGGCCGGAAGGTGACCATGGACTCGCCGAGCGCCACGACGTCCACTGCTGCCTGTGCGGTCGCCCCTGCGGCCACCCGTGCGGCTGCCTGTCCGGTCACGATCTTCCAGCCCCTCAACCGACTCTCCGGATCCGTTGACCCGGCGTTGGCTCGGATGTTAGACAGCAGTAAGCGACATACGCAATGACTGTTGCACATGCTGCAACGCACTCCTGGAGGAGGCGCCCATGGCCGCCGACAACGCCGTCGAACGTCCCGCCGGTCCTGCCGATCCTGCTGTTCCCGCCCGCCCCGACGGCCCCGCCGATCCGCTGGCCGCACTCGCGGACGAGCGCGTCGACCACCGCTTCAAGGGCCTGCCGCCGGACGCCGAGGGGCTGACCGTCGGCGAACTCGCCGCACAGCGCAGGAACCTCTTCACGGGCGGCTTCACCACCCCGGTCCTCGCGCTCTCCGCGGAGCGCCTCGAGCACAACCTCGCGCTCATGGAGACGTACGCGCAGCGGCACGGCCTCGCCTTCGCGCCGCACGGCAAGACGTCGATGGCCCCGCAGCTGTTCGCCCGTCAACTGGAGCGCGGGGCATGGGGGATCACGCTCGCGGTGCCCCACCAGGTGCGCGTGGCGCGGGCGTTCGGGGTGGGGCGGATCTTCCTCGCCAACGAACTCGTCGACGCGGCGGCGCTGCGGTGGCTCGCGGGCGAGCTGGACGCCGACCCCTCCTTCCGCTTCGTCTGCTACGTCGACTCCGTACGCGGCGTCGACCTGATGCACGCCGCGCTCAGCGAGGCGGGCGCGAGCCGCCCGGTGGACGTGGTGGTGGAGCTCGCCGCGGGCGAGGGCGCGCGGACCGGGGCGCGGACCGAGGCGGAGTGCTTCGAGATCGCGGACGCCGTCGCGGGCGCGGACACGCTGCGGCTCGTGGGCGTCGCCGGGTACGAGGGCGAGGTGCCGGAGGCTTCGCCGGAGCGGGTGGCGCGGTGGCTGCGCCGCCTGGTCGCCCTGCTCGTCGAGTTCGACAAGGCGGGGCGGTTCGCGGATCTGCCGGAGGTCGTGGTGAGCGCGGGCGGCAGCGCGTGGTTCGACGCGGTGGCCTCGGTGTTCGCGGAGATCCCCGAACTGTCCTCGCCGGTCCTGAAGTTGCTGCGTTCGGGTGCGTACGTCTCTCACGACGACGGCCACTACCGGCATCTGACGCCGTTCAACCGCGTGCCGGAGGAGGGCGCCCTTGAGCCCGCCTTCCGACTCTGGGCGCAGGTGGTCTCGCGCCCTTCTCCGGAGCAGGCGTTCACGAACGCGGGGAAGCGGGACGCGGCGTACGACCTCGACCTGCCCGAGGCGCAGGTCGTCCGCCGGGACGGGGTCGAGCGGCCCGCTTCGGGGGTGACGGTCTCGGGCCTCTCCGACCAGCACGGGTGGGTGCGGACGTCCTCGGGGACGGATCTCGCGGTGGGTGACTGGCTGGGCATGGGTCTTTCGCACCCGTGCACGGCGTTCGACAAGTGGCAGCTGATCCCGCTGGTCGAGGCGGACGGAACGGTCACGGACTACATCCGCACGTTCTTCTGAGCGGGGGGGGGCAGGGGGACCGCCCCTCGCACACCCACCCGTTCACCGCCGACGGTGAACGACCCCCGCGGAAAAACAAACCACAACCGGCCCGCAGCCGAGCGAACCAGAGAGGTACCCCATGGACCTGGTGATCCGGGACGCACGCGTCATAGACGGCACCGGAGGTGCCTCCTACCGCGCCGACGTCGGCGTACACGAGGGCAGGATCACCACGATCCATCGGGAGGGCGAAGCCTCAGGCCCCCGCCCGACGGGGCAGACCACCCTGAACGCCGAGGGCCTGGCCCTGGCCCCCGGCTTCATCGACATGCACGCCCACAGCGACCTCGCCCTCCTCCGCGACCCCGACCACTGCGCGAAGGCCGCCCAGGGCGTCACCCTGGAAGTCATCGGCCAGGACGGTCTCTCCTACGCCCCCGTCGACGACCGCACCCTCGCCCAGGTCCGCCAGGCCATCACCGGCTGGAACGGCGACGGCGGCGACATCGATTTCACCTGGCGCACCGTCGGCGGCTATCTCGACGCCCTCGACACCGCCCACGGCGGCCACGGCATCGCCGTGAACGCCGCCTACCTCATCCCCCAGGGCACCGTCCGCATGTACGCCCTCGGCTGGGACGACCGCCCCGCCACCCCCGCCGAGCTGGCCCGCATGAAGCAGCTGGTCGCCGAGGGCATGCGGGAAGGCGCCGTCGGCATGTCCTCGGGCCTCACCTACACCCCCGGCATGTACGCCGACGACTCCGAACTGACCGAGCTCTGCAAGGTGGTGGCGCAGTACAACGGCTACTACTGCCCCCACCACCGCAGCTACGGCGCCGGCGCCCTCCAGGCGTACGAGGAGATGGTGAACCTCACCCGCACCGCGCACTGCCCCCTCCACCTCGCCCACGCCACCATGAACTTCGGCGTGAACAAGGGGAAGGCGCCGGACCTGCTCGCCCTCCTCGACGAGGCGCTCGAACACGGCGCCGACATCAGCCTCGACACCTACCCCTACACCCCCGGCTGCACCACCCTCGTCGCCATGCTGCCCAGTTGGGCGGGCGAAGGGGGCCCGGACGCCGTCCTCGCCCGCCTCAAGGACGACGAAACCGCCGAGAAGATCCGCCACCACATGGAGGTCATCGGCGCCGACGGCTGTCACGGCGTACCCATCGAGTGGGACACCATCGAGATCTCGGGAGTCAGCGACCCCGGGCTCGCCTCCTGCGTCGGCAAGACCATCGCCCAGTCCGCCGAGATGCGCGGCGAGGCCCCCTGGGTCACCGCACGGCGCCTGCTCATCAACGACAGCCTCGGCTCGACGATCCTCCAGCACGTCGGCCACGAGGAGAACGTCCAGGCGATCATGCGCCACCGCGTGCACACCGGCGGCAGCGACGGCATCCTGCAGGGCTTCAAGCCGCACCCGCGCGCGTACGGCACGTTCCCGCAGTATCTGGGGCGCTACGCACGGGAGTTGGGCGTGCTGTCCCTGGAGGAGACCGTCGCGCACCTCACCTCGCGCCCCGCCGCCCGGCTGCGCCTGCCCGACCGCGGCGTCGTCCGCGAGGGCTACCGCGCCGACCTCGTCCTCTTCGACCCGGAGACGGTCGCGGCCGGGTCGACGTTCGAGGCGCCCCGCACCCTGCCCACCGGCATCCCGCACGTCCTGATCGACGGCCGGTTCGTGATGCGGGACGGCCGGCGCACGGACGTCCTCGCGGGACGCGCCGTACGCCGGACTCCCTGAGACCTACCCGGCGGTGGCCGGCCGGGGCAGCTTGCACCCCGGCCGGGTCAGGTCGATCTTGCTGTCGCGGCCGACGCACGGCACGATCCCGTACGTCTGCTGGGCGTAGTTGATGCCCTTGCGCACCGTCACGTTGCCCTTGCGGTCGATCTCACAGGGGTTGTTGATGGTGCAGCGCTCACCGTCCTCGTTGCCCGTGTTGTTGACCGCGGTGACCTTGCCGGTCCTGTGGTCGATCACCGGCGATCCCGACGTGCCGCCGATGGTCTGACACTGGGGGGTGTAGCGCACGGAGTCCTTCCAGGTCCACTCCCCCTCCTTCATGCGGTACACGAAGCCGTCGATGTTGCAGGTGTACGTCTTCTTCCAGTAGCCGGAGACGACCGTGACGGCGCGGCCCTTCACCGGGTGGTCGTCCTCCAGGACCAGCGGCTTGATGCCGTACTTCTTCGTGATGTCGCGGTAGCTGCTGGTGAGTTGGTAGATCGTGACGTCGGTGTCCGTCATGGTCGCGTAGGACACCTTGGACGCCTTGAGCGTGGCGACGTCGTTCGCCTTGGCGTCGAGCAGCTTGAAGGTGCGGGTGGACGGCTGGTCGACGACGACCTCGCCCGCCGCGGGGAAACCGGTCTCGATGCAGTGGCCGTTGGTGAGGACGAGCGCCGGGTCGCTCGGATCCGACTTGGGCGTGCGGACGACGGAGCCGGAGCAGTTGCTGAGCGCCACCGTCCCCGCGAAGTCGACCTTCTTGGCCTTGGCGGCCGGGGCCTTGGCGTCCGGTTGGGTGTGTCCCGCGAACGCGGGGGTCGTGCCGGCACCGGCCAGGGCCAGGGCGATCAGTCCGCCCGCGACCGCGTAGCTCTTCTTTCCCATCTGTGGAGCCCCCCTCATGACGACGTACGCCTGACGTGCGTTTGTCAGTGGGCATTCTTGGGGTGCCTGTGCAGCCGGACAAGGGGTGGGAACTCTTCCATTTCACCCACGCGGTGTGATGCGGACAGAGTGTGCACCGGGCCCCGAACCGAGCGTGAGAATACGGGACTTGGGATCCCAGGAGCGTTTCTTCCCGCCCGCCACCCGGCCTCCCTCGGGGAAGTGCCGCGCGGGCAGGTGGATCTCCGTGTCGCCGCGCACACCCGCCCTGCCCCGCCAGCTCACCGTCAACGCCTTGTCCGCCGCGTCCCACCGAAAGGTGACGGGATCTCCCGCGACGGCCCGCGGATAGGGCCGGTCGAGCACAGGCAGCAGCCGGGTCGGCTTCATGTCGGCGTCCCAAGGCGCCCAGGAACCGGGGTCGTTGGACCAGTAGGCGATGCCCGCCCCCATGTCGTCGGCCATGCGCTGTACCTTCTCGACGTACTCCATGGCGCCCGGCAGCCCCACGTCGAGCCCGAACTCCCCGATGACCACGGGCGCGCCGAGCCGCCGCGCGGTCTTCTCGGTCTGTTCGCGCCATTCCCGCAGCGTCGCGTCGACCTGCCCCCTGGCGTCGCCCGTGTATCCGCCGCCCAGGTCCATGGGCAGCGGGTAGAGGTGCGGCGCGTACGCGATGCGCGCCTCGTCGCCGTCGCCGCGCGGGTCCTCCAGGCGCGGAAGCCCGCTGGCGAAGCCCCAGTTGGCGCCGATGGCGGACGGCTCGACGAACAGCCAGTGGTCGCGGTCCACGGTCCGGATGGCCTCGATGCAGTCCTGGTAGAGCCGGGCGAGCGGCCCCGACTCGAAGGCGGGGCCCTGGACGCTGCCGCCCCAGGGCTCGTTCATCAGGTCGTACCCGATGACGGCGTCGTCGTCGGCGAAGTGCTCGGCCACCGCGCGCCAGGCCTTGACGTAGTGCGCGCGCAGATCGCGCCCGTCGCCTTCGACCGTCCCCCAGAAACGGTCGAAGGCGCGGACGGTCCCGGGCTCGGCGTAGCCGAGCTCCCAGGGGTCGGTGGCGGCGGACGTCAACCCGTCGGTCTCGGTGGCCCACTGGGGCGCGCCGTTGCCCCCGACCCCCGGCCCGTACAGGTCCTGGTGCATGTCGAGCAGCACGTGGTAGCCCCGCTCGCCGTACCAGCGCACGCGTTCGGCGACCTGCCGGAGGTACGTCGTGTCGTACGTCCCCGGAGACGGCTCGACCTTGCGCCACTGGAGGAGGAAGCGGACGAAGTTCGTGCCGAGGCTTCGGCGTTCGCGCTCGACGTCCTTCTCCTCGATCCACGGCATACCGTCGGCGGCCGACTTGGCGCTGCTCGCGGTGGACAGGCCGCGCAGCACGAGCGCGCGCCCCTGCCGGTCGGTGATCCACCGGTGGCCGCTCGCGGTGTCGGCGCGCCCGGCCCCGGCACCCTCGGGCCCGACGGCGACCAGCAGGGCGGCGGCGACGGCGAGCACGACCGCGCCGACCGCCCACGTGCGGTGTGCCGCAAGCGATTTCATGGCCGGGATCGTAGATCGCACGGCCCCCCGAGCAATAGACCTGAGCATTGTTCACTTTTCTTCCGCCCGCCCCCTGTCGGGCCGCGCCGCGGCGCCCTACAGTGACGCGCCATGCGGACGAAGACCGACGCACTGCGGGAACGACTGCGCGCGGGGGCGGCCGACGCCACGGTCGTGGTGGCCGGGGTCTGCCTGCTGCTCGTCCTCCTCCACGGCAGCGGCACCCTGCTCACCGCGTTCACCGCGCGGGCGGGTCTCTCGGTGGCGCCGAGCGCGCTCGGCGTGCCCTTCGCGCTGCCGGGCCTGCGGGCGACACCGCTGGGCGCGACGGACTGGTCCTGGCAGCTGTGCGAGGACTTCGCCGCCCTGCTCCTGGTCGCCGTCGCGGCGGCCCGGACGCGCCGCCACGTGCGCCGCCGCCCGGACGCGGGCAGGGGCCGCCGGCTGCTCGCGGGCTGGACGGCACTGATCGCGGGCGCGGCCGCGGCGGGCGTCTGGCGGGGCATGGTCGCGGCCCGCATGGTCGAGGCGGGCCCGTGGGGCTGGCTCGGACTGCCGCTTGCCGGGGCCGTGTTCGGCGCGCTGTGGGGGCTTGTGCTGGGGTGGCTGCCGGGGGCGGCGGCGCTCGCGGCGAAACGGCCGCGCCTCACCGCACCCCGGTCGTCCGAGGCGTCCTAGACGAGGGAAGTGGGCCAGGGCTCGGCGGCGGAGTCGGGGACGGACTCCACGGGCGCGGGAGCGGCACGGCAGGTGAACCCGAGGCCGGTCAGCGCTCTGGTCACCTCGCGCGCCGAGAAGTCGCGGCGGTCCTGCCGCGTGATCACTTCCCCCACCTGCTTGACGGGGTAGTGGCGACGGCCGATGATCACGGACTCACCGGTGACGGGTTCGGGCTTGACACCCTTCATGGCCCGCTCCACCTCGTTCTTGAACAGGTCGAAGGGGAAGCGGGCGATGACACAGCGCATGGCGCCTCACAGACTCACGCAGGGGAAGGGGCAGGGGGAAGGACCAGGGGGTCAGGCAGCGGTTGTACCGGCCCGGGCACGGGCGGCATAGGCGCGGCGCGCACGGCCGTCACGAGGGCGGCGGCCACGGCCCGACGAGCCGCCGCGCCCCGGACCGTCCTTCGGCGGAGCGGCGATGGTCACCGGAACGCCCGAGGGAGCCTTGGCCCCGGTGATGCGCGCCAACTCGGCCTCGCCGGAACGCACTTGTGCGGTCTGCGGCGCGATGCCCGCGGCGGCCATCAGTCGGTTCATGTCGCGTCGCTGCGCCGACGTGACCAGGGTGACGACGCTGCCCGAGCCGCCGGCGCGGGCGGTGCGGCCGCCGCGGTGCAGGTAGTCCTTGGGGTCGGTGGGCGGGTCCACGTTGACGACGAGGTCGAGGTCGTCGACGTGGATGCCGCGCGCCGCGACGTTCGTGGCGACCAGCGCGGTGACCTGGCCGGACTTGAACTGGGCCAGCGTACGGGTGCGTTGGGGCTGGGACTTGCCCCCGTGCAGCGCCGCCGCGCGCACCCCGCTGTTGAGCAGGTGCTCGGCGAGCCGGTCCACGCCGTGCTTGGTGTCCAGGAACAGGATCACCCGTCCGTCACGGGCGGCGATCTCCGTGGTGGTGGCGTACTTGTCGGCACCGTGGATGTGCAGGAGGTGGTGCTCCATCGTGGAGACCGCGCCCGCCGACGGGTCGACCGAGTGGACGACCGGGTCGTTGAGGTACCGGCGGACCAGGAGGTCGACGTTGCGGTCCAGGGTGGCCGAGAACAGCATCCGCTGACCGTCGGGCCGCACCTGGTCGAGAACCTCGGTGACCTGGGGCAGGAAGCCCATGTCGGCCATCTGGTCGGCCTCGTCGAGCACGGTGACGGCCACCTGGTCCAGATGGCAGTCGCGGCGCTCGACGAGGTCCTTGAGCCGCCCCGGCGTCGCGACGACGACCTCGGCCCCGGCACGCAGGGCCCCTGCCTGCCGCCCGATGGACATGCCGCCGACCACGGTGGCGAGGCGCAGCCGCAGCGACCGCGCGTACGGCATGAGGGCGTCGGTCACCTGCTGGGCGAGCTCACGGGTGGGGACGAGGATCAGCGCGCGGGGACGGCGCGGTTCGGCGCGCTGCCCGGCGGTCCGGGTGAGCACCGCGAGGCCGAAGGCGAGTGTCTTGCCCGATCCGGTGCGCCCGCGGCCCAGGACGTCCCGGCCCGCGAGGGAGTTGGGCAGCGTCGCCGCCTGGATCGGGAACGGCTCGGTGACACCGAGGCCGGCGAGGGTCTTCAGGACACCGTCCGACAGGCCGAGCGCGGCGAAGTCCTCGACGGGCGGCAGGGCCGGGGTGACGGTGACCGGCAGGGCGAACTCGCCCTGGAGCGGGGCGGGGCGGGTGCGGCGACCGGGGCTCGTGGAGCGTCGGCCATATGTGCGAGTTGAGCGGTTCATGGAGAACCTTCCTCGATGCGGCACGTATCGAGGAATTCTCATCGGGCACCGATCGGTGCCGAGAACCGCAGGAACGGCCGGGGGAAATGAAAAACAATCCTGGCCGCCGGTGAATCACTCCGGGTCCGGCCCGAGAAAAAGCGGCGCACCACCCGAAGGAACCCAGAATTCTTTGAGCCCAGGATTCGAACGGGATACCGACCGCTTCGAACGGCAAAGCGTCGGGGTTTTCCACCCCCGAAAACGCGACGAGCTGGGGCCCGCACCCAAGGTGCGGGCCCCAGCTACGAAGTGCGCGTCAGCGTCAGCGTCAGGCGGGAACGATGTTCTCGGCCTGCGGGCCCTTCTGGCCCTGCGTGACGTCGAAGGTCACCTTCTGGCCCTCCTGCAGCTCACGGAAGCCCTGGGTGGCGATGTTCGAGTAGTGGGCGAAGACGTCGGCGCCGCCACCCTCCTGCTCGATGAAGCCGAAGCCCTTTTCCGCGTTGAACCACTTCACGGTGCCAGTAGCCATGTCATATCTCCTTCGGGGCAGTGCCCGGGAGCCCGCACTGTGCGGACTCCACGTCGCCGCGATGATTACCCCGTCCGGATTCGAGCCCGGCAATACAAAGTGCCCCGCCGACACAGAAAGTCGACCGAGCACTTGAAGTCTCTGGGAACCACAACTGCAACTAATAGCGACAGTAGCACGCCACAGCCCTCGGCGGGAGGTTTTCGATATCGCTTCGCCGGTCGTCGAATAAACCCTCATCGCGCATCACACGAAATTCTATATTTGCCGTCGTAGATATCCGGTGGCGTGGGGCGCAGCGTTTCCCGGGCGGCGACGGCCTCAGGACGCGGGCGTCCCCTCGGACCCGGCGGCGGGACGGCGCAACTCCTCGTTGATGCGCAGCGCCTCTTCGAGCTGGTCCTCGAGGATGACGATGCGGCAGGCGGCCTCGATCGGCGTGCCCTGGTCGACCAGCTCCCGGGCGCGCGCGGCGATGCGCAGCTGGTAGCGGGAGTAGCGGCGGTGACCGCCGCCGGACCGCAGCGGCGTGATCAGGCGGGCCTCTCCCACGGCCCGGAGGAAGCCGGGTGTGGCGCCGATCATCTCGGCGGCCCGGCCCATCGTGTAGGCGGGGTAGTCGTCGTCGTCGAACCGATCCCGGTCGCGCGAGGGGTTCTCTTGGGTCATTGGCACCTATTCCGGAACGCGTCGAGGGGCCTGGTGCCGTACGGCACCAGGCCCCGAGGGGTTTCACACCATCTGCCGACCTTGCGGGCCGGCTACATGTTTCCGCAGGGACACCCGGCTGAGCGGGGCTGCGGGGATCGCGGATGCGTGACCGGGGACCACCTTCCAATCCGGGGCCTGCGGTACCCGAGCGGCCTCTGAGCCCGCCCGGGCGATCCAGATGGCGTGCACTCCTCTCACTCATCTCATTCATCTTCTGGGGTACTGCCGCGCCAGTTCATGTCTGCCGCATATCGCTGACCCTCATTGGCTACATCAGGAACTCTACCCACGACAGGGGCGCATGTCTACTTCAGCCGCGATAGATTTTCGGAGACGGGAGGGCGAGGGTGAGACAGACGGGAGGGTCCGGGGTGAGGTACCGACGGCACGGCCCGCGCCAGCCACCAGTAGGCTGACCGGTCATGTCGAAGCCTGACGAACTGCTCGCCGACATCGCCGCCCTGGTGGAGTCCGAGCACAGCAATCAGATGCCCCTCACCGTGGTCGTCGCCGGCGCCGTCATCACCGGACGGCTGGCCCCCGAAGCCCTGTGGCGACAGCGCGTCGCCGAAGTCCTGAAGGACTCCGACCAGTTGGGCCCCTTCGCCTCCGCGTTCGCGGCCCCCGGCGCGGCCTCCGCCCCGCCGCCGGACACCGCACCACCCACCCACCTGCACTTCCACCTGGCCCGGATCCTCCAGGGCAGCCTGGGCCTCCCGGAGACCGGCGGGATGTACCGCATCGCCCTCCAGGACGTGAGCGCCTGGACCGTGGGAGACCTCAGCTACTCCGACGCCTGACCCGCATCCGACCCGTCGCCCGACCCAGATCCGGCACCGCGTTCACTCCCGACGCCGGACCTGAGTCGGGCCTTGTCAATTTTCCTCATCGGGGCTATATAGAAAACCGTAGGGCATCGCACCCAACACCTGAGGAGAGGAGAGATCCGTGATGCTCATGCGTACCGACCCGTTCCGCGACTTCGACCGCTTCGCCCAGCAGGTCTTCAACAGCGCCCGGCCGGCCGGGATGCAGATGGACGCCTACCGCCAGGGCGACGACTTCGTGGTCCACTTCGACCTGCCGGGCGTCGACCCGGAGTCGATCGACCTGGACGTCGAACGCCACGTCCTGAACGTACGGGCCGAGCGCCGCTCCCCCGCCCCGGAGGGCGCGGAGATGATCGCGGCCGAGCGCCCCACCGGCAGCTTCTCCCGCCAGCTGTTCCTCGGCGACACCCTGGACACGGAGCGGATCGACGCCTCGTACGAGGCCGGTGTCCTGACGCTCCGCATCCCGGTGGCCGAGCAGGCCAAGCCGCGGAGGATCCGGATCAGCGGCGGCAGCGACCGCAAGCAGATCAACAGCTGACCCCGCCGCGCGACGGCGCGGCCGACCATCGCGACGACATCACCGGGAACGCGACGAAACGGAGGAGAACGGCACGATGAGATGGAGCGAACTCATCGAGGCGGTAAGGGAGTCCGGCCAGTACGCCACCACCGCGGAGGCGGAGCGCGTGACGCGCGTCGTCCTGTCCGCCCTCGGCGAGCACGTCGTCGGGGACGAACGTGTCGACCTGGCGCGGCAGTTGCCCCCGCAGGCGGCGCAGGTGATCGCGGACCGGATCCCCGCGACGCGGCCGCTCACGGCCGCGGAGTTCGTCGGGGGCGTGGGACTGCGCCTGGAGGGTGCCACGCCCGCCACCGCCCGATGGGACGTCAGCTCCGTCCTCACCACCCTGGCGCGGGCGGTCGACGAGGAGCTCGTCGACCGCCTGCTGGGGCTGCTCCCGCCCGGCTACGCCCTGCTGTTCGGCAGGGCCGAGCTGGCACCGGCGGCCTGAGGACCTGACGCACGGGTGCCGTCCGGACCCCGAACGGGCTCCACGGACGGCACCCGTCGACCGCGGTCACCGCACCCGGAGGACCGCGGTGTCACCGCGCCCCGGAGGACCGCGGTGCCACCGCGCTCCGGAAGGCCTTCACCGTCACCGCACCCCGGAAGGCTTCGGCAGCGTGCAGCCCTCGCGGTTCAGGTCGATCTTGTTGCCGGGGGCGACGCACGGCACGAGCGTGTAGGTCTGCTGCGCGTAGTTGATGCCCTCGCGCACCGTGACCTTGCCGTTCTCGTCGACCTCGCACGGGTTGTTGTCCGTGCACCGCCCGCCGCTCTCGTTGCCGGTGTTGTTGACGGCGACGACCTTGCCGGTCTCGTCGTCGATCACCGGGGAGCCCGAGGTGCCGCCGATCGTCTTGCAGTCGGGGGTGTAGCGGACCGAGTCCTTCCAGGTCCAGTTCCCCTCCTTCAGACGGTAGGCGAAGCCGTCGATGCTGCACTTGTACAGCTTCTTCCAGTAGCCGGACGCGACGGTGATCTTCCGCCCCTGCTGGGGGCGCGCCGCGTTCAGCTCCAGGGCCTTGATCCCGTACTTGCTCTCTATGTCGCTGTAGGTGCTGGTGAGTTGGTACAGCGACATGTCCGTGTCGGTCATCGTGCCGTACGCGATCTTGCTCGCCCTGACGGTCCCCGCATTGCCGCCGGAGGCGTTGAGCAGGGTGAAGCTGCGGGACGACGGCTTGTCGACGATGACCTGGCCGGGCGCGGGGAAGCCGCTCTCCAGACAGTGTCCGTTGGACAGGACGAGCGCGGGGTCGCCCGGCTTCGAGTCCGGCACGCGGACGACGGAGCCGGAACAGTTGCTGAGCGCCACCGTCCCCGCGAAGTCGACGGCCTTCGCCTCGGGCTTGGCGGGCCGTTCGTCACTGACGGCCGTCGCGGGCGCCGCCGTCGCTCCGATGAGAAGAGCGGCGAAGCACGCACCGACGAGAGGCTTGTTCATGTGGGGGTCCCCTCTGATGACTAAGTGACCGAAGTTCCTTCGGTTTTGTCATGCGCATTGTTGGGCCCCAGCGCCCCCAGGACAAGACCACAAGCGGACACAGCTGACCGCTGAGGGAACACACGCGCCCGAACCAAGCCCCGCTAAAGAATTCCGCCCCACCGCAGCCGGAACGCTAGGCTCGCCGACATGCAGGTCATCCAGTCGACGAAGCTCGCCAACGTCTGTTACGAGATCCGGGGCCCGGTACTCGAGGAGGCGATGCGGCTGGAAGCCGCAGGGCACCGCATCCTCAAGCTGAACACTGGCAACCCCGCCGCCTTCGGCTTCGAGTGCCCGCCGGAGATCCTGGAGGACATCCTCCGCAACGTCGGCGACGCACACGGCTACGGCGACGCGAAGGGCCTCCTCGCGGCCCGCCGCGCGGTCGTCATGCACAACCAGACCCTCGGCATCGAGACCGACGTCGAGCACGTCTTCATCGGCAACGGCGTCTCCGAACTCATCGTGATGGCCATGCAGGGCCTGCTCGACGACGGCGACGAGGTCCTCGTACCGGCGCCCGACTACCCCCTGTGGACCGCGGCCGTCTCCCTGTCCGGGGGCACCGCCGTGCACTACCGCTGCGACGAGCAGGCGGACTGGATGCCGGACCTCGCCGACATCGAGCGCAAGATCACCGACCGCACCAAGGCGCTCGTGATCATCAACCCGAACAACCCGACCGGCGCGGTCTACGACGAGGCGATGCTGCGCGGCCTGACCGACATCGCGCGCCGCCACAACCTCCTGGTCTGCTCGGACGAGATCTACGACAAGATCCTCTACGACGGCGCGACGCACACGCCGACCGCCGCCATCGCCCCCGACCTGCTGACCCTCACCTTCAACGGCATGTCGAAGGCGTACCGCGTCGCGGGCTACCGGGTCGGCTGGATGTCGATCTCGGGCCCGAAGGCGCACGCGTCCTCGTACATCGAGGGCCTGACGATCCTCGCCAACATGCGCCTGTGCGCGAACATGCCGGGCCAGCACGGCGTCGTCGCGGCGCTCAGCGGACGCCAGACGATCAACGACCTGGTCCTTCCGGGCGGGCGGCTCCTGGAGCAGCGCGACACCGCGTACGACCTGCTGACCCAGATCCCCGGCGTGACCTGCGTGAAGCCGAAGGGGTCGCTGTACCTCTTCCCGCGGCTCGACCCGAAGGTCTTCAAGATCAAGGACGACCGGCAGATGGTCCTGGACCTGCTGCGGGCCGAGAAGATCATGGTCGTGCACGGCACGGGCTTCAACTGGCCGGAGCCCGACCACTTCCGCGTGGTGACCCTGCCGACGGCGACGGACCTGGCGGAGGCCGTGACCCGCATCGGGACCTTCCTGGACGGCTACAGCCAGCCCTGACACCCGCGCCGCGCGAGGAATGCGGGTGAGGCCGGGCGCCGATCGGCGCCCGGCCTCACCGCTTTCCGGATCCAACTCAACTTTAGACGGAATCTAAGCTAGGATGTCTGCAAGACAGCTTGGAGGCCATCTCATGTACGAGCCGATCCGCACCAAGTCGGTCCACTCGATGGCCGACGACGCGAGCTTCCCGCACCGCTCCCGCGAGGAGGAGCTGGACATCCAGCTCGCCGGGCACCTGGCCGCGCTGCTCGCCGTCACCGACGAGCTCCGCACCCTCACCCCCTCCGCCGAACTGGACGCCGCGGCCGAGCAGTTGGCGCTCCAGGTCGCGCGGCTGCGCCGTGGCGTGCGGCCCGCGCGGTCCGCCGTGGCGGGCGCCATCCACGAACCGCACGTCGCCGCCCTGCACCAGCGCGCCCACGCCCTCGCGGGTCGCGCCCTGGTGGTGGCGGCCTCCCGCGCCGACACCGCGGCGGCGATCCTGGCCGCCGAGCGCATGGACGCCCACGCGGACGCCACGCGCCTGGTCGGCGCCTCCTGAACGGCCCCGGTCCGCGGCCGGGGAGGCCGCGGACCGGGCGCCACCAACCGTGGCGGCAGCTGGGGGCGCCGCCTAGCCGGTGATCTTCACGGTGGCCTTGGCGGACGAACCCTCGTGCAGGGCGTCGCCCGCGTAGCTCACCTCGTAGACCGTCCTGCCCCGCTTGCTCGGCAGGTCCCTGACCTTGAACGTGCCGTCGGCCGCGACCGACGCCGACGTCAGCTCGCCCGTCGTGCCGAACCGGTCCGTGCGGGTCACCTTCAGACCGATCCCGGACGGCAGCGCGCGGCCCTGCCCGGCCAGCTTGCCGGTGATCTCCACGCCGCCCGTGCGGGTCGCCTCGGCGGGCGCGGTCAGCTCGATCGCCGTCGGCGCCTTGGCGACATCCACCGTGACCGTGACGTCCTCGGCCGGACGGTGCGTGACGTCACCCAGGAACCTGAGCGTGTACGTCGCCTCGCCGAGGCGGTCCGGCACGTCCAGGACGGTGAAGCTGCCGTCGGCCGCGACCTTGGCGGCCGCCACCTCCTGCGTGCCGTCGGCGTCCTTGCGCACCGCCGTGACCTTCACGGGCTCTGCGGGCGCGGGCCCGTCGAGCTCCAACCTGCCCCGGATCCCGAGCGGTTCACCGACGACCGGCTTCGAGGGCGTGGTGCCGAGGGTGCCCGTGAAGCGCGAGTCGTACTGCGCGGCCGGCGGCTTGATGACGTGCAGCCAGTGGTCGCCGCCGCTGGCCGTCACCGCGAAGAGCCGCGAGCCGTCCTTGGCCCAGGCCAGCCCCTGCGGCGCGATCCGGGCGCCGTCCAGCTCGCTCTCGAAGGCGAACTCCAGCGGCGTGGTGCCTTCCGCCGGATCGGCGGGCTGGATCAGCAGGTCGGGCGTGCTGCCGGAGGCGGCGGCGCCCCGCGCCACGTACTTTCCGTCGCCGCTGAACGCCACCGCCGAGGCCTTCGCGCCCTCGGGGAGGGCCTGATAGCCGGTCGGCGCGTCCGACAGGTCGGAGGCGTCGAGCAGCCGCGTCCCGAACGCCGCGTCGGCGACGGCGATGCGCTTGCCGTCGGCGCTCTGGGCGATGTCCTTCAGGTCGAGCGCGCCCTTGCCCTCGGCGTCCGCGAAGCGCCGCTGGGGCCCGCGCACCAGGGTCTGGCCGCTCGCGTCGAACGTCGTGAGGAACGGGTTGGCCTTGTCGCCCGCGGCGGCCTGCCCCATCACGAGCCGGTCCGGTGCCCCGGGGCCCGCCTCCAGCTTGAGCCGCCCCTGCCCGGTCCAGCCGGTGCCGTTGGGATAGGGGCTGCCGACCTGGTACAGCGTCGTGGTGTTGTTGACGTCGTTGCAGTACGAGTCGCTGTACGGCGTCTCCGTGAACCACGCCTTGCCGCCCGCCACGGCCACCTCACGGCCACAGGTCACGTCGGCCGGCGTGTAACTGGCCCCGCTCCTCGTCTGCGTCGCCGTGTCGAACGTCAGCATCCGGTCCGTCTGCGACACGTGCAGCGTCGCGCCGTCCGCGCTGAGCGCCATGCCGGAGACCGGCTTGTCGGTCGCGAGCGAGCCCACCCGCTGGCCCTGGAAGTTGTAGACCCAGACCGAGCTCGCCGAGCTGCCCTTGCGGCCGTCGGTGACGTAGACCCGCTCGTGCGCGTCGTCGACGACCATCGCTCCGAACGACGCGATGGGCAGCTTCGCCACCTCGTCCGAGGGCGTCGCGGCGTACGCGGCGGGCGTCCCGGCGGCGACCAGGCCGGTCGCGCCGAGCGCCACCGCGAGCGCGGCGCCCGTCACACGTCTTAACCGCTGAGAGTTCTTCAACTTGGCCCCCCACAGGCTCTTTTGGGGCACGCGTCGATCAGCGGCCCCCCGTGTGGGCACATTGAAGCATGTGAGAGCCATGTGAAGGCAAGGTGCGCAAGATGCGGATATGGACGGGTGGGGTCCCTCCGCTCCCCTTCGTGCACGCGGATGGGCCCCGCACGCCGTTGTGCGGGGCCCATCCGGAATGCGGGGCGTCAGCCCAGGCGCTGCACCAGCGCGCGGTACTCGTCCCACAGCTCCTTGGGCGTGTGGTCGCCGAAGGTGTTGAGGTGTTCGGGGACGAGCGCGGCCTCCTCGCGCCAGACCTCCTTGTCGACCGTGAGCAGGAACTCCAGGTCGGAGTCGGCCAGTTCGAGGCCGTTCGTGTCCAGCGACTCCTTCGTCGGCAGGATGCCGATGGGGGTCTCGACGCCCTCGGCCTTCCCGTCGAGGCGGTCCACGATCCACTTCAGGACGCGGGAGTTCTCGCCGAAGCCGGGCCAGACGAACTTGCCGTCGGCGTTCTTCCGGAACCAGTTGACGTAGTAGATCTTCGGCAGCTTCGCCTGGTCCTTGTCGGCGCCGACCTTGACCCAGTGGTTCATGTAGTCGCCCATGTTGTAGCCGCAGAACGGCAGCATGGCGAACGGGTCGCGGCGCAGCTCGCCGACCTTGCCCTCGGCGGCGGCGGTCTTCTCGGACGCGACGTTCGCGCCGAGGAAGACGCCGTGCTGCCAGTTGAAGGACTCCGTCACCAGCGGCACGGCGCTCGCGCGGCGGCCGCCGAAGAGGATCGCCGAGATCGGCACGCCCTTGGGGTCCTCCCACTCGGGCGCGATGATCGGGCACTGCGAGGCGGGCGTGGTGAAGCGGGCGTTCGGGTGGGCGGCCGGGACACCTGATTCCGGCGTCCAGTCGTTGCCCTTCCAGTCGGTCAGGTGCGCCGGAGTCTCCTCCGTCATGCCCTCCCACCAGACGTCGCCGTCGTCGGTGAGCGCGACGTTCGTGAAGACGGAGTTGCCCCACAGCGTCTTCATGGCGTTGGCGTTGGTGTGCTCGCCGGTGCCGGGCGCGACGCCGAAGAAGCCGGCCTCGGGGTTGATCGCGTAGAGGCGGCCGTCCTCGCCGAACCGCATCCAGGCGATGTCGTCGCCGATGGTCTCCACCGTCCAGCCGGAGATCGTGGGCTCCAGCATGGCGAGGTTCGTCTTGCCGCAGGCGGACGGGAACGCGGCGGCGACGTACTTGGACTCGCCCTGCGGCGGCGTCAGCTTGAGGATCAGCATGTGCTCGGCGAGCCAGCCCTCGTCACGCGCCATGACGGAGGCGATGCGCAGCGCGTAGCACTTCTTGCCGAGCAGGGCGTTGCCGCCGTAGCCCGAGCCGTACGACCAGATCTCGCGGTCCTCGGGGAAGTGCGAGATGTACTTGGTGGAGTTGCAGGGCCACGGCACGTCGGCCTCACCCTCGGCCAGCGGGGCGCCGAGCGTGTGGACGGCCTTGACGAAGAAGCCGTCGTCGCCGAGCTCGTCCAGGACGGCCTGGCCCATGCGGGTCATGGTGCGCATGGAGACGGCGACGTACGCGGAGTCGGTGATCTCGACGCCGATCGCGGACAGCGGCGAGCCGACCGGGCCCATGCAGAAGGGCACGACGTACAGGGTGCGGCCGCGCATGGAGCCGCGGAAGACACCCTTCTCGCCCTGGAAGATCTCCCGCATCTCGGCGGGGGCCTTCCAGTGGTTGGTCGGGCCCGCGTCCTCCTCCTTCTCGGAGCAGATGAAGGTGCGGTCCTCGACGCGCGCGACATCGGTCGGGTCGGAGGCCGCGTAGTACGAGTTGGGGCGCTTGATCGGGTCGAGCTTCTTGAAGGTGCCCTTCGCGACGAGCTCCTCGCACAGGCGCTCGTACTCGGCCTCGGAACCGTCACACCAGACCACGCGGTCCGGCTGCGTCAGTTCGGCGATCTCGCCGACCCAGGAGACCAGCTTCTGGTGGTTGGTCGGGGCAGTGCCCAAGGACAGGGGAGCCGCGATGTCGCGCGCCACGATTGCTCCTAATCGGAGGGGTTTTGAGGATGTATGCCCCGTGGGGGCTGCGACCCGGACGCTTCACTTGATTTCCCTCTGGCGCTCATCCGGTGCCGACCGCACTCATTTGATCATCCGACGCGCACGCCCATCTGTCCAGAGGGCCTCACACGTGAGCGGCGTGAGCATCGCCACTTGTGCCGGTACGAGGGCGAGGGCGGTGATCCGTCCGTTTGATGTACGACTTACGGGCCCGTAGGTACGATGCGGCCCATGACCGCCCCCGTCCCCGAAGTGATCCCGGAGCCCGCGGGTACCACCCCACTCATCCCGCAGCAGTCCTCCCTGCCGCTCCCCGCGAAACCGAAGATGCGCGGCTGGCTGCACGCCGGCATGTTCCCCGCGGTGCTGGTCGCGGGCCTCGTACTCACCGCGCTCGCGGACTCCACCCGCGGCCGGGTCGCCTGCGGCATCTTCGCGCTGACCGCCTGTCTGCTCTTCGGCGTGAGCGCGCTGTACCACCGGGGCAACTGGGGCCCGAGAGCCGACGGCATCCTGCGCAGACTCGACCACTCCAACATCTTCCTGATCATCGCGGGCACCTACACCCCGCTGACCCTGCTGCTGCTCCCCGAGGCGAAGGGGCAGTGGCTGCTCTGGGGCGTCTGGGGAGCGGCGGTCGCCGGCATCGCCTTCCGTGTCCTGTGGGTCGGCGCGCCCCGCTGGCTCTACACCCCGTGCTACATCGCGATGGGCTGGGCCGCGGTCTTCTTCCTGCCGGACTTCATGCGCAAGGGCGGCATCGCGGTGCTCGTCCTGGTCATCGTCGGCGGACTGCTCTACAGCGCGGGCGGCGTGATCTACGGCATCAAGCGCCCCAACCCCTCGCCCCGCTTCTTCGGCTTCCACGAGGTCTTCCACTCACTGACCCTGGCGGCCTTCGCCGTGCACTACGTCGGCATCTCCCTGGTGGCCTACCAGCACGCCTGACGCACTCCCCCTTCCACCCCGGTGGCCGCGGCTCTTCAGCCGCGGCCACTTCTTCGTGCGCGCACACGAAAATATTGACAGTGACTCCCACTTGGGAGTTACTGTCATTTCATGGCCACTGTCACTGACTCCGCTGCCGCCGTGCGGCAGGACCCCCGCCGCTGGTGGGCGCTCGCCGCCCTGGTCGCGAGCATGCTCGTGCTCGGCTTCGACATGACGATCCTCAACGTCGCGCTGCCGACGATGGCCGAGCAGCTCGGCGCGAGCACCGGCGAGCAGCAGTGGATGGCGGACGCGTACGTCGTCGTCTTCGCCGCGCTGATGCTCCCCGCGGGCCTCCTCGGCGACCGGTTCGGGCGGCGCAGGATGCTGATGACGGGACTCGGGGTCTTCCTGGCCGGGTCGCTGATCGGCACCCTCGTCGACGACGTCTCCCTCGTCGTCGTGGCCCGCGCCGTCATGGGCGTGGGCGCCGCGCTCGTCATGCCCCTCGCGATGGCCGTGCTGCCCGCGCTCTTCGGGCCCGGCGAGCGGACCAGGGCCATCGGCATCGTCTCGGCGGCCGGTGCGCTCGGCGCGCCCCTCGGGCCGATCGTCGGCGGCTGGCTGCTCGACCACTTCTGGTGGGGCTCGATCTTCCTGATCAACGTCCCCATGGTCGGGATAGGCCTCACCGCCTGCCTGTTCCTGCTGCCCGAGACCCGCGACCCCGCCTCTCCCTCGGTCGACGTCGTCTCCACCGCACTGACCGTCTCCGGCCTCGGCGCGCTGATCTACGGCATCATCGAGGCGCCCGTACGCGGCTGGGGCGACCCCCTGGTCCTCGGCGTGCTCGCCGGCGCGGCCCTGCTGCTCGCCGCGCTCGTCCTGCGCGAGCGGCGGACGGCGCGGCCCATGCTCGACATGACGCTGCTGCGCGACCGCGCCTTCTTCCTCAACACGATGGCGGCGACGCTCGTCATGTTCGTGCTGTCGGGCCTGATGTTCGTGCTGCCGCCCTACCTCCAGGCCGTCCTCGGCCACGACGCGTTCGGCACCGGGGTGCGGATCCTGCCGATGATGGGCGGGCTGCTGATCGCGGCCAAGGGCGCGGAGCCCGTCGTACGCCGCTTCGGGGCGCGCGCGGTGATCAGCGGCGGGCTCGCGGTCCTCGCCTTCGCCGCGATCCTCGGCAGCCGCACGGACGTCGACAGCGGCTACGGCCTCACCGCGCTGTGGCTCTCGGTGGCCGGTCTCGGCTTCGGCTTCGCCATCGTGCCGTCGATGGACGCGGCGCTCGGCGCGCTGCCCGTGGAGCGCGCGGGGTCCGGCTCGGGGCTCCTCATGACCGTACGGCAGGTGGGCAGCGCCCTCGGGATCGCGCTGCTCGGCTCGCTCCTCGCCGGGGCGTACGCCGACCGCCTCGACACCGGCGGCCTGCCGGGCCCCGCGGCCGACGCCGCGGGCGACTCGGTGGTCGCCGCGCACGGCGTGGCCGACCGGCTCGGCGACGGCGGCCTCGTCGACGCCGCGAACTCCGCGTACGTCCACGGCATGGACCTCGTCCTCCTGGTCAGCGGCGTCGCCGCCCTCGTGACGTCCCTGCTCGTGGCCGCCCTCCTGCCGAGGGCCGGCGGCGCGGCGTCCGACACGCCTGACCTGGGCAAGGCCTCGGTGGATGCCCGACAATGAACACCATGACGGCCGCACGGACCTCCCCCGCCGGGACCGCGCCCCCACTGGGGCTGCGCGAACGGAAGAAGCTCAAGACCCGCCTCGCGATCCGGGACGCGACGTACCGGCTGATCCGCGAGCAGGGGTACGAGGCGACGACGGTCGAGCAGATCGCGGAGGCGGCGGAGGTCTCCCCCTCCACCGTCTTCCGCTACTTCCCGACCAAGGAGGACATCGTCCTCACCGACGAGTACGACCCGCTCCTGGAGAGCGAGTTGCGGGAGCGGCCCGTCGACGAACCGATCGTGGAATCGCTGCGGATCGTGCTGCGCCGGGCCGTGGGCCTCGGCTTCGCGGAGGAGCCCGAGGTCACCAGGCTCCGTACGAAGCTGATGACCGAGGTGCCCGCCGTGCGCTCGCGGATGCTGGAGAGCATGTCGGTCACCGGCGCCGTCCTGTGCCGGGTCATCGCCGAACGCACCGGCCGCGAGCCCGGCGACCTGGAGGTGCGGACCTTCTCCATGGGGCTGATCGGCGCGCTCACCGAGACCGCCGCGTACTGGGCCGAGCACGACCACGAGGACGACCTGCCCACGCTGGTGGACCGCACCCTGTCCATGCTCACCAGCGGGTTCACCGGGGCGGAAAATCCTCGGTGACGTCCGGACCCGCCATGCCATCCTGACCGCATGAACGGTCCGGAGATCCTCGTCGCTTTCGCCCCCGAGCTGGGTGTCTTCGTCCCGCACGAGCGAAGGGGCGGCGCCACCACGGCAGTTACGGACGGCGCGTCCACACTCGGGCACGTCGTCGAGTCCCTCGGCGTCCCGCTGACCGAGGTCGGCGCCCTGGTGGTGGACGGCCGCGAGGTCGCCGCAGGACACGTCCCCGCGGCCGGGGAGACCGTCGCCGTCCGTGCGGTGACGCGCCCCCAGCCGGTGCCCGGCGCCCCGCTCCGCTTCCTCCTCGACGTCCATCTGGGCACGCTGGCCCGGCGGTTGCGCCTCCTCGGCGTCGACGCGGCGTACGAGTCCACGGACATCGGCGACCCCGCCCTGGCCACGCGCTCGGCGGACGAGCGACGCGTCCTGCTCAGCCGCGACCGGGGGCTGCTGCGCCGCCGCGAGCTGTGGGCGGGCGCCTACGTCTACAGCGACCGCCCCGACGACCAACTCCGCGACGTACTCGGCCGCTTCGCCCCGCCGCTGTCCCCCTGGACCCGCTGCACGGCCTGCAACGGCACGCTCCGCCCGGCCACCAAGGACGAGGTGGCGGACCTCCTGGAGGGCGGCACCCGCGGCACGTACGACGTCTTCGCGCAGTGCGGCGACTGCGCCCGCGTCTACTGGCGCGGCGCCCACCACGACCGCCTGGAAGCGATCGTGGCGGGGGCGTTGGCGGAGTTCGGCGGCTCCCCCGGGCCGCTCACGGCTCGTACAGCGGCAGGAAGTGGATGACCGCTTCCTCGTAGGGATGGGCCGCGCACACCGCCTCCTTGACGGCGCGCGCCCGCTCCTCGTCGCAGACGGACTCGACGCGGCACTCCTTGCCCTGCCGCACCGCGCCGACCTCGCCGTCGAAGGGCCGCGCGCCCGGCAGCGGCAGCCAGGTGCCGGTGACCGGCCAGACGCTCGCACACCGGGCGTAGCCACCGACCTGCCCCGCGCCTGCCGCGTGGAGGGCGTCGACCACCTGCTCCACATGGCTCTCGGGGACGGATATCTCGATCTTCAGACGCGCCATGCCGGGCCCCTAGGCCCGGGAGAGCAGATCGGCGAGCGCGGCCGGGTCCGTCGTCGGCGCGTCGCAGACGAAGCCGCGGCAGACGTACGCGGCGGGGTGCCCGTCGACCAGCGAGCGGTCGGCCAGCAGCGGGAGTTCACCGGAGCCCGGCTCCCCCGCCGCGACCACCGCGCCCGGCGCCGTGCCGAGCAGCGCCGTCCGGTGGAGGTCGCCGAGGACGTCACCGACGACCGCCACCTCGCGGGGGCCGTCCAGCGCCGCCTCCGCCACGGCGAGCCCGTGGCCGATGAAGCGCGGGACGCGGGGGCCGAGCGCCTTGACGACGCCGAGGGCCCGCTCCGCCGCGGTGCGGTGCGGTGCGGCGCCCGTCTGCGCCGCGTACGAGAGGAGCGCGCCCGCGGCCGCCGTCCACCCGGAGGGCGCCGCGTTGTCCGTGGGGTCCTGCGGGCGGCGGATCAGCCGCTCCGCGTCCGCCGCCGTGTCGAACAGCGCGCCGCTCTCCGCGTCCACGAACTGCGCGAGGACGTGGTCGAGCAGGAAGCCCGCGAACTCCAGCCAGACCCCCTCCCCCGTGACCGAGGCCAGCGCGAGGAAGCCCTCCGCCACATCGGCGTAGTCCTCCAGCACACCCGCGTTGGCGCCGACTCGGCCGTCCTTCGAGGTGCGGGCCAGGCGCGCGCGGGCGTCCATGTGCAGACGTACGAGAAGGTCTCCCGCGCCGACGGCGGCCGCGATCAGGTCCGGCCGGTCGAAGTACGCGCCGACCTCGGCGAGGGCGGCGATCGCGAGGCCGTTCCAGGCGGCGACCACCTTGTCGTCACGGCCGGGCGCGGGCCGTACGGCGCGCGCCGCGAGCAGTCGCTCCCGCACGGACCCGATCCGCGCCGCGTCCACCAACGGGCCTTCGGCCTGCGGGAGTTGGAGAACGGAAGCACCCTTCTCGAAGGTGCCCTCCTCCGTGACGCCGAAGCAGGTCATCGCCAGCTCCGCGTCGGCCTCGCCGAGGACCTCCCTCAACTGCGCGGCCGTCCAGACGTAGTACGCGCCCTCGACGTGCTCGCCCGTCGCCGGGTCCTCGCTGTCCGCGTCGAGCGCCGAGGCGAACCCGCCCTCGTTGGTGCGCAGTTCGCGCACCATGAAGTCCGCGGTCTCCAGGGCGACCCGGCGCGCGAGCTCCGAGCCCGTGGCCCGCCACAGATGGGCGTAGGCCCGGCACAGCAGGGCGTTGTCGTAGAGCATCTTCTCGAAGTGCGGCACGACCCACTCGCGGTCGACGGAGTAGCGGGCGAAGCCGCCGCCGAGCTGGTCGTAGATGCCGCCGCGCGCCATCCGCTCACAGGTGTCGGCGGCCATCTGCAGCGCGCCCTCGGCGCCCGTGCGGGCGTAGTGCCGCAGGAGGAACTCGACGGTCATGGACGGCGGGAACTTGGGCGCGCCGCCGAAGCCGCCGTGCGTGGCGTCGTAGTCACGGGTCAGGCCGAGCAGCGCCCGCGCGAGCTCGTCCTCGCCGGGCTTCTCGTCGGCACCGTGCGTGAGCTGCCGCTCGCCGAGATCGCGCACGATCTTGCCCGCCACCTCGGCGACCTCGCCGCGCCGGTCCGTCCACGCCCGGTGGACGCCGTCGAGGACCTGCGGGAAGGACGGCATGCCGTGGCGGGGCTCCGGCGGGAAGTACGTACCGAAGTAGAAGGGTTCGGCGTCGGGGGTGAGGAAGACGGTCATGGGCCAGCCGCCCTGGCCCGTCGCGGCCTGCACGGCCTCCATGTAGACGGCGTCGACGTCGGGCCGCTCCTCGCGGTCGACCTTGATGTTCACGAACTTCTCGTTCATGAGCGCGGCCGTCGCGTCGTCCTCGAACGACTCGTGCGCCATGACGTGGCACCAGTGGCAGCTGCTGTACCCGACGCTGAGCAGCACCGGCACCCCGCGCTTGCGCGCCTCCTCGAAGGCCTCGGCCGACCAGGGCCACCAGTCGACCGGGTTGTCGGCGTGCTGGAGCAGGTAGGGGGACGTCTCATGGGCCAGTCGGTTCGGCATGGACCCATCTTGCCCTGCCGCCGCGGACGCGCACGGGAGCCCGTCCCCGAAGGGAGCCGCGGCGGGTACCACAAGGCCGCCGATCCGCTGACGCCCTCGCTTCCGGGCCCCGTACGCAGGACACTTGTGAATTGCAGGCAACTGTTGCTCTCGGAGGGGGAACCCATATGCGGGACAGCCATCGGGCCGAGGCCGAGCGGCTGTTGGCACGGGCCGTGGAGGAGGAGGTGCGCCGTTCGGGCGGGCGCGTCGACGGGAGCGTGCTGCTCGCGCGGTCCCGCGGCGCCCTGGACGCCATGGCGCAGACGGCCGCCGAGGAGTACGGCACGTACACGCGCGCGCTCGACGAGGCACAGGCGGGACAGCTCACCTTCGCGCAGCGCTACGCACGCGAGGGAGCGGGAACTCCCCTGCTGGTGGCGGTGGTTGCGGCGATCGCCGCCGGCGTCTGCGACCTCTCCTTCGGGACGAGCGTCGGCACGGCCCTCGGCACCGGCGCGGTCGTCGCCGTGGCGGGCGCGGCGGCCACCGTGGTGAAGGTGACGGCCTCCCATCTGCCCGCGGCCAGCCGCCGCGCGGGCGAGCTCAGCCGGCCCGGCGGGCCCGAGCAGCTGCGGCTGCAGTGGCTGACGGCGCTGGAGGTGCGCGGCATCCGGCCCTTCCTCGACCAGCAGCGGGTCCTCGCCGCGTCGACCGGCACCCGGACGGCGAAGAAGGCCGCACCCCAGCTGCGCGGCACGGACAAGAGCGCGGCGGCGCGCAGGCGCTCCGTACTCCAGCAGTCCTTCTCCCAACTCCCGCAGAACACGGGGCCGTTCGCGGGCCGCAGGACCGAGCTGGCGCGGATCGCGCAGTGGGTGCACGCGGCGCGCGCCAGCAGCGACACCCGGCCCACGGTCGTGATGCTGCACGGCGTGCCCGGCTCGGGGCGGACCTCGCTCGCGGTGCGGGCCGCGTACGACCTGCGGGACCAGTTCCGCGGGGCGTGCGTGGTGGACCTGCGCGGCGACAATCCGCAGGAGACCCCGCTCTCCACGCGCGACGCCCTGTTGCATCTGCTGAATCGATTGGGCGCCCCGCGCGAGCAGTTGCTCTTCCGGGAGCGGTCCTCGCAGGAACAGCAGGTCAAGCGGCTCAGCGAGCTCTACCACCAGTATCTGACGGGCCTGGCGGTGACGATCGTCCTGGACGACGCGAGCGACGCCGGGCAGGTCCGCACGCTGATACCGGAGCGCTCCGACAGCCTGGTCCTCGTCACCACCCGCGAGCCCCTGGAGCTGCCCGCGGACCTGCCCGCCTGGGTGCACCGGCTGCCGGTCGACGCGCTGGACGAGGCCGGCGCGGAGGACCTCCTGCGGGAGTGCGCGGAGGACCTGTCGGGGCCCTACGACGCCGAATCGGCCGACGCGGTGCGCCAGTTGTGCGGCGGGCTGCCGCTGGCCCTGCGCGCCGCGGGTTCCTCCCTCGGTCCGCGTACGCCGCGTCAGCTGGCCTCGGACCTGTCGGCGTACGGCCCCGCCGAGAAGGTGAGCCCCGTCGAGCGCGTCCTGTGGCTGCGCTACACCGACCAGTCCGAGTCGGCGCGGCGGCTGCTGCGCCGCCTCGCGCTCGCCGGACGCGCCTCGCTGGGCGCGGCCGCGGCCGCCGCGCTGCTCGCCACCGACGAGCAGGAGGCGGCCCGGCAGCTGACCGCGCTGTCCCGGGCGGGCCTGGTCGACCAGTTGCGGGGCGGCCGCCACCGCCTGCACGACCTCGTCCGTGCCTTCGCGCTCGCCCGGCTCCTGGACGAGGAGGAGCCCGCCGAGCGCAGCGCCGCGCAGGAGCGCCTCATCACCAGCTACGGAGAGCTGGCCGACACGGTGATCCGCCTGGTCGACGGCAAGACGTCCACACGCGCCGACCAGGTCGGCCAGCACGGCTTCGCCTCGCTGGACGCGGCGCTGCGCTGGCTGGACGACGAGTCGACGTTCATCACCGCCGCCCTGCGGCACGCGGAGGGCGTCGACCAGCGGACCGTGCTCAACCTGCTGGGCGCGCTGTGCGACTACTGCCTGCTGCGCGGCGACCTCTACCGCCTGGGTGAGATCAACGAACTGACGCAGGCCATCGACCAGGGGCTGCTCGGCCGCAGCGTGCAGTGGCGCACGGGCATCGCGGCCCGCCAGCTCGGCGAGCTCGACCAGTCGCGCACGACGCTGAACTCGGTGGTCGACCTCTACTTCGAGGCCCACCAGGACGCGGCGGCCGCCCGCGCCCTCGGCTCACTCGGCATCACACTGCACCACCAGGGCAATCTCACGGAGGCCGCGGCCCGGCTCACGGAGGCGCTGGGCCTGCAGGCCGCCGACGAGCTGGCGGGCGACCGCGCCTGGACGCTGCACGCGCTCGCCGCGGTGGAACGGGACCGGGGCCACCTCGCGCACGCCCTGGAGATGCTGAACACGGCGCTGGAACTGCACCGCCGCAGCGGCTCCGTGCACGGCGAGGCATGGACGCACTTCCAGCTCGGCCAGCTCTGCCTGCGCATGGGCGACGTACCGCGCGCGGAGGGCGAGCTGCGCAGCGCCCTCGACCTGTACGGCCGCACCCGCGACCCGCGCGGCGAGGCCTGGGCGATGACGCAGCTGGCGCGGGCCCGCCTGGTGGACGGCGACCCCTCGCCCGCGGTCGACGGCCTGCGTCAGGCGGTGTCCCGGCACCGCGACAACGAGGACGCGCGCGGCGAGGCCTGGTCCCTGTACTACCTCGGCCAGGCCCTGGAGGAGACCGGCAGCCTCGACCAGGCGGTGCGGGACCTGGAGCGGGCGCGGACGATGTTCTCCCGGATGCGGGACGTGTACGGCCTGGCGTGCGCGCGCCACCACTCGGCGCGCGTCACCCGCGACCAGCGCGCCGCCCAGACGGGCTCGCTGCGCAACTCCGGCTTCGCGCGGCAGCTCCTGATGGACGCCCGCGCCGACTTCCAGCGGATCGGCGTCGCGCACGGCGAGGCCTGGACGTGCCTGGAGCTGGTGGTCGTGGACGCGGGCAACAACCGCACCCAGCAGGCGCTCACCCTGTGCGACGAGGCCATCGGGCTCTTCGCCTCGTACGGCGACCGCCGGGGCGGCGACTGGGCCCGCTTCCTGCGCTGCACCCTGCTGCCCTACGCCTCGCCGGGCGGCTGGGAGGTCGGCACGGCCGTCGCCCAGGAGGAGCTGGACCAGCTGTCCCGCGAGGACCATCCGACCCGTGACGGCAAGCTCGCCGACTACGTCCAGGCGTTCGGCCTGCTCCTGGAGCGCGGCGCCGACCTGGAAACGGGATGGCAGGCATGGCGGCTCGGCATGGTGCCGAGCCGGCATGCGCGCGAGGTGATGGGGGTGGAGGTGACCCAACCGAGCTGAGCCCCACCCGCGCCGGGCGTCAGCCCCGCTGCGGTTCGGCGCCGGAGGACGCCTTCGCCTCCGCCTTCGCGGAGGAGTCCTCCGGCTCCTTGAAGTCGACCTTCCCCATGTGGCGGTTCATCGACTTCATCAGACCCCAGACGGCGAGGGCCATCACCGCGAAGACGATGAAGCCCAGAACGCCGGGGGTCACCTTGTCGTCGTCGACCTCCTTGGCAAGAGGGACGAGATGCGTCATTGCCAGATGTACGTTCACGCTAGGCATTGTCGCGGATGCCCGCAAAGAGGTCGTCCTCGGGGAGGGAAGTATCGACGAGCGACTTCGCGAGCTCGTACTCCTCCGTGGGCCAGACCTCCTTCTGGATCTCCATCGGGACCCGGAACCAGCCGCCGTCGGGGTCGATCTGCGTGGCGTGCGCGATCAGGGCCTTGTCGCGGATCTCGTAGAAGTCGGCGCACGGGACGTGGGTGGTCAGCGTGCGCTCGACGCGCTCGAACTCGTCCCAGCGCTTGAGCCAGTCCCCGTACGGCGACTCCAGGCCGCGGTCGAGCATCGCCTGGTGCAGCGCCTCGGTGCGCGGGCGGTTGAAGCCCTGGTTGTAGTAGAGCTTCTGCGGCTGGAAGACCGGGCCGAACTCCGGCTCCGGGTACTTCTCGGCGTCCGCCGCACCGTCGAAGGCCACCATCGTGATCTTGTGGGTCATGATGTGGTCGGGGTGCGGGTATCCGCCGTTCTCGTCGTACGTCGTGATGACCTGCGGACGGAAGGAGCGGATCTGGCGCACCAGCTCGCCGGCCGCCTTGTCGACGTCCTCCAGGGCGAAGCAGCCCTCGGGCAGCGGCGGCAGCGGGTCGCCCTCGGGCAGCCCCGAGTCGACGAAGCCGAGCCACTCCTGCTTGACGCCGAGGATCTCGCGCGCCTCGTCCATCTCCTTCTTGCGGACCTCGTGGATGTTCTCCTGGATGTACGCGTCGCCCTGGAGCTTGGGGTTGAGGATGTCGCCGCGCTCCCCGCCCGTGCAGGTCACGACGAGTACGTCCACCCCCTCGGACACGTACTTGGCCATGGTGGCCGCGCCCTTGCTCGACTCGTCGTCGGGGTGGGCGTGAACGGCCATCAGTCGCAGCTGCTCAGTCAAGATCGATCCTCAGTAATTGGGCGCCCTCGTGGTTCCGGCGCAACATGCGGCTTCTATAGTGACGGAACCGGGGGGCGGAAAATTCCGGCATCCCCTGTTCCTGGAGGACGATCATGGCGGCGGTGGGCTCGAAGCTCCCGGAGGGCCTTCCCGAGGGTCTTCCCGAGGGGCGGTACGGCCGTTCCCGCACGGCCGACGCGGCCGCCGACCGCAAGCTGAAGATCATCGGCTCCGTGCTCGGCGTGCTCCTGCTGGGCGTCGTCGGCTGGTTCGGCTACGACTACGTCAACAGCCAGAAGGTCAGCGCCGAGGTCATCAAGTTCGACATCCTCTCGGACACCACCGTCGAGGCGCATCTGGAGGTCCGCAAGGACACCGACGCCCGCGGTTACTGCACGCTGCGCTCGCAGGCCCGCTCGGGCGCCGAGGTGGGCCGCGCGGACTTCCGCTTCGACCAGCGCACGGACCGCATCGACAAGACGGTCACACTGCGTACGACGTCGAAGGCGACCAGCGTCGAGCTGCTCGGCTGCCACTCCGACTGACGTCGCGGGCTGACGCCGCCACCCTGCGCCGGGTGGCTTTACCTCGCTCACCTGCGTTGACGCAAATCTGATGGCTTATGTCCTCCCCCTTCCGCGCCTGAATTGTTAGGCTCGTGGTTTCGCCCACCCGTGAGGGAACATCCTTCTGGGTAGGGCGATGCTTTGTATTCCCAGTACCTACGAGGAGCACCTGTGACCCAGACCAGCGAGAACGTCACCTGGCTGACCCAGGAGGCGTACAACAAGCTCAAGGACGAGCTTGAGTACCTGTCTGGTCCCGCGCGCACCGAGATCGCAGCGAAGATCGCGGCCGCACGCGAGGAGGGCGACCTGCGCGAGAACGGCGGGTACCACGCGGCCAAGGAGGAGCAGGGCAAGCAGGAGCTCCGCGTCCGGCAGCTGACCCAGCTCCTGGAGACCGCCCGCGTCGGCGAGGCCCCGGCCGACGACGGCGTCGTGGAGCCGGGCATGGTCGTCACCATCGCCTTCGACGGCGACGAGGACGACACCGTGACCTTCCTGCTCGCCTCCCGTGAGTACGCGAGCAGCGACATCGAGACGTACTCGCCGCAGTCCCCGCTGGGCACCGGCGTGAATGGCAAGAAGATCGGCGAGAACGCGGAGTACGAGCTGCCGAACGGCAAGTTCGCCTCCGTCAAGATCCTCGCGGCCAAGCCGTACGCGGGCTGACGCCCGCCGTCCGCTTCGGCCGCGAAGGGGCCCCGGCACGGTGCGTGCCGGGGCCCTTTCGTATGCCTGTCAGGCCGTCGCGGAGCGGTACTTGCGCACCGCGAGGGTGCGGAAGATCAGGATGATCAGGACGGAGTAGATCACCGAGGCCCAGACCGGGTGCTGCATGGGCCAGGCCGAGGACGCGGAGACACCCGGGTTGCCGAAGAGCTCGCGGCTGGCCTGGACGGTCGCGCTGAAGGGGTTCCAGTCGGCGACGTGCCGCAGCCAGGGCGTCATGTTGCTGGAGTCCACGAAGGCGTTCGAGATGAACGTGACCGGGAAGAGCCAGATCAGGCCACCTGACGTGGCCGCCTCCGGGGTGCGGACCGAGAGGCCGATGAGCGCGCCGACCCAGGTGAACGCGTAGCCGAGCAGGAGCAGCAGGCCGAAGGCGCCGAGGGCCTTCCAGATCCCCTCGTGAATGCGCCAGCCCACCAGGAGCGCCACGATCGCGAGGACCAGGAGGGTCAGCGCGGTCTGCACGAGGTCGGCGATGGTGCGTCCGGTGAGGACCGCGCCGCGTGCCATCGGCAGCGAACGGAAGCGGTCGATGAGGCCCTTGTGCATGTCGTCGGCGATGCCGGCGCCCGCGCCCGCGGTGGCGAAGGTGACGGTCTGCGCGAAGATGCCCGCCATCAGAAAGTTGCGGTAGTCCGCGGGGTCGGTGCTGGTGCCGATCTTCATGGATCCGCCGAAGACGTAGCTGAACAGCACCACGAACATGATCGGCTGGATCAGGCCGAAGATGACCATCTCGGGGATGCGGGACATCCGGATGAGGTTGCGCTTGGCGACGACCAGCGAGTCCCTGACGGACTGGCCGATCCCGCCCGCGGGCCTGGGGCCCGCCGTGGGCACGGTGTCGGTGACGGCACTCACTTGTCCGCCTCCTTCCTTCGCCTGGCCTTGGCGTCGGCCGCCTCGCCGTTGCCCTCGTCCGTCAGCTCGGCGACATGGCCGGTGAGGGAGATGAAGACGTCGTCGAGGGTCGGGCGGCGCAGTCCGATGTCGTCGATCTCGATGCCGCGGCCGTCCAGTTCGCGGATGACCTCGGCGAGCAGCTTGGCGCCGCCGGTGACGGGGACGGTCAGTTTGCGCGTGTGCTCGGCGACGGCCACCTCGCCCTTGCCGAAGCCGCGCAGCACGTCGGAGGCGGTGGCGATGTGCTCGCGCTCGTGGACGACGACCTCGACGCGCTCGCCGCCGGTCCGGGCCTTGAGCTGGTCGGAGGTGCCGCGGGCGATGACGCGGCCGTGGTCGACGACGCAGATGTCGTGCGCCAGGTGGTCGGCCTCTTCGAGGTACTGGGTGGTCAGGAGCAGCGTCGTGCCCCCCGCGACCAGTTCCTGGATGACCTCCCACAGCTGCTGGCGGTTGCGCGGGTCGAGGCCCGTGGTCGGCTCGTCCATGAACATCACGGGGGGCGAGACGACAAGGGCGGCCGCGAGGTCGAGGCGGCGGCGCATACCGCCCGAGTACGTCTTGGAGGGGCGGTCGGCGGCGTCGGCGAGGTTGAACCGGTCGAGCAGCTCGCCCGCCCTGGCCTTCGCCTCCTTGGCCCGCATCTGGTAGAGCCGGCCGACCATCTGGAGGTTCTCACGGCCCGTCAGGTACTCGTCCACCGCGGCGAACTGGCCGGAGAGGCCGATGGAGCGCCGGACCTCGTTCGGATGCCTGAGGACGTCGATGCCCGCGACGACGGCCTTGCCGCTGTCCGGTGTCAGGAGCGTCGTCAGACAGCGGACCGCGGTGGTCTTCCCCGCGCCGTTCGGCCCCAGGAGGCCGAGCACGGTGCCTTCCGGGACATCCAGATCGACGCCGTCCAGAGCCCTTACGTCGCCGAAGGTCTTCACCAGACCTTCGGCGTAGATGGCGCCTGGCATGTGGGTTCTCCCCGTTGTGTGGGTTACTTCCTACGCAAAAGCTTAGATTTGCCGGACTTCGCCCGCCCGGCGACCAGTGACCTGACACACACCATAACGCGATACATCGCGTCGCCTCAGCTGTTTTTCAGAAGTCGTTGACACCTGGACGTTCCGCGCACCATCCGGACGCCTGTCCGCCCGTCCGCCCGTTCGCCCGTCCGGACATCCGGACATCCGGACATCCGGACGTTCAGCCGATGACCGTGTAGCCCGCCTCGCGCAGGGCCGCGCCCACCTCGGCGCAGTGCGCGGGGCCCTTCGTCTCCAGGTGCAGCTCGACCTCCGCCTCCGTGAGCCCGAGCCGCGGATCGGTCCGCACGTGGCTCACGTCCAGGACGTTGGCGTCGACCTCCGAGAGCACGCCCAGGAGCGTGGCCAGCGCGCCGGGGCGGTCCGTCAGACGCAGCCGCAGCGAGAGGTAGCGGCCCGCCGCCGCCATGCCGTGCCGCAGGATCCGCTGCATCAGGAGCGGGTCCACGTTGCCGCCCGAGAGCACCGCCACCACCGGGCCCTCGAACGCCTTCGGGTTGCCGAGCAGCGCCGCGACCGGGCTCGCGCCCGCGGGCTCGACGACCATCTTGGCCCGCTCCAGGCAGAGCAGCAGGGCGCTGGAGAGCTCGTCCTCGGAGACCGTGACGACGTCGTCCACCAGCTCGTGGACCAGTTGGAACGGCACGTCGCCGGGGCGCCCGACCTTGATGCCGTCGGCCATCGTCGCGGGGTTCACGATCGACACCGGGTGCCCGGCGGCCAGCGAGGGCGGGTAGGCGGCGGCGCCCGCCGCCTGCACGCCCACCACCCTGACGTCCGGGCGCAGCGACTTGACCGCGACCGCGATGCCCGCCGCGAGACCGCCGCCCCCGACGCCGACGACCAGGGTGCGCACCTCGGGGCACTGCTCCAGGATCTCCAGGCCGACCGTGCCCTGCCCCGCGATGATGTCCGCGTGGTCGAAGGGGTGGATGAACACCGCGCCCGTGTCGCGCGCGTACTGCTGCGCGGCGGCCAGCGTCTCGTCGACGACCTGGCCCTGCAGGCGCACCTCCGCGCCGTAGTCCCGGGTGGCCGCGACCTTGGGCAGCGGCGCCCCGGCCGGCATGAACACCGTCGAGCGCACGCCCAGCAGGGTCGAGGCGAGCGCGACGCCCTGCGCGTGGTTGCCCGCGCTGGCGGCCACGACACCGGCCGCGCGCTCCTCGGGGAGCAGGCCCGCGATGCGTACGTAGGCGCCGCGGAGCTTGAACGAGCCGGTCCGCTGGAGGTTCTCGCACTTGAGGTGCACCGGGGCCCCGACCAGCTGGGACAGGTGCCTGCTGCCCTCCATCGCCGTCGTCCTGGCCACTCCGGAGAGCATCTTCTGTGCGCCGCGCACGTCGTCGAGGGTCACCGAGGGCAAGGAGTCAGTCGTGCGGTAGCTCATGACGGCAAGTCTTGCAGCAGGCGCCCGAGTCCTCCCGGGAAGACCGAGGGGCGAGACCGTTCTGCCCGTAGGTTTGCGCAGCGCAGGTACGGTACGGGCCTTGTCCGCGTACCCTGTCCCCCAACCCACCGCCCTCGCATGAAGTGAGCCCCCGGCCATGCCCACAACTCCGGACATGACGACCGCCAGTGAACCCGGCCTTCTCGACAGCCTGCAGCACCAGGTGGCGGTCTTCGCCCGCCGCGCGGAGCAGACCCGTCTCGGCGGCGTAGGCCAGGTCCGCAACTCCATGGACCGCGCCGCGTATCTGCTGCTCAACCGCCTCGACAAGGAAGGCCCCATGGGCGTCAAGGCGCTCGCCGCGAGCATGGGCATCGACTCCTCGACGGTCACCCGGCAGGTCGCCCCGCTGGTCGACACCGGGCTCGTCAAGCGCACCTCGCACCCCGAGGACGGCCGTGCCGTGGTGCTCCAGCTCTCGCCGCGCGGCCAGGCCAGGCTCGACGAGGTGCGCTCCTCGCGCCGCGAGCTCATGGCCGAGTTGACGCAGGACTGGGCCCCGGAGGAGCGCGAGAGCTTCTGCGCGCTCCTCACACGCTTCAACTCCGCCCTCTCGGCACGGCAGACGTCACAGACGGCACCCGGTGGTGAGGTTCCGGCCACTCCGGAGTCTTGACCCCGGCCCCGCCTCTGGCCTCATATGAGACCGGGATCCCCCTTCCTTCCGGCCGGGAGGCGCGGTGCGAGAGCGGCAGGCGTTCCAGGACGCCCGCCGTGCCCGGGACTTCGAGGCATTCGTCGCGGGCGCGGCAGGGCGGCTGCTGCATGCCGCCACCCTGCTGACCGCCGAGCCCCCGGACGACAACCCACGCGCGCGTGCCCTGCTGACCGCAGCCCTCGCGCACACGTACGCGACGTGGGACCGGCTGCGCGGCGAGGACCCCTACGACCGTGCGCGCCAGCAGCTCGCCCTGCGCTTCGCGCGCGCCGCCTGGCGCCGCCACCGCGGGCACGGCGGGGTCCTGGAGCGGCTCAGCCCCCAGGAGCGGCTGATTCTGGTGCTTCGGATGTACGAGGGAGTGGCCGAGGAGCAGACGGCGGCACTCCTCGGTCTGCCCGCCGAGCGGGTCTCGTCGATCTGTGCCCGCGCGATGGCGACGGTGCTGCACCCGCCGCGCGGACCGGCGCCGGCCCGCGCGCTGAGCGGGACGGCACCCTCATGAGCCAGTACGAGCGCAAGGAGAACGCGATCCGGCGCCTGCTTGACGGCACGCCGCCCGCGGTGCCGCCCGAGCTCTTCGAGGACGCGGTGCGCCGGGGCGGCCGGATGCTGCGGCGGCGCAGGGCGGTGCGGCGGGTGTGCTGGCTGCTGCTGTTCGCCGCCGTCGTGGCCTTCTCCGTGTGGGCCTCGCTGGCCCGGCCGTGGGTGGAGCCGCCGTCGCACACGACTCCACCCCTGACGCGCTGGTAGGCCCCCTGGCGCGCCGCTGAGGCCTAGCCCAGCGCCTGCTGCAGGTCGGCGACGAGGTCGTCCGCCGACTCGATGCCCACCGAGAGGCGCACGAGGTCCGCGGGGACCTCCAGGGCCGAGCCCGCCACCGAGGCGTGCGTCATGCGGCCCGGGTGCTCGATGAGCGACTCGACGCCGCCCAGGGACTCCCCCAGGGTGAACAGCTTGGCGCGGTTGCAGACCTCGACGGCCGCCTCCTCGCCGCCCTCGACCTGGAAGGAGACCATGCCGCCGAAGGCCCTCATCTGCTTGGCGGCGATCTCGTGACCGGGGTGCTCCGGAAGGCCCGGGTACAGCACGCGCGTCACGCGCGCGTGCCGGGTGAGCATCTCGGTGACCTTGCCGGCGTTCTCGCTGTGCCGGTCCATGCGCACCGCGAGGGTCTTGATGCCGCGCAGCACCAGCCAGGCGTCGAAGGGGCCCGCGACGGCGCCCATCGCGTTCTGGTGGAACGCCAACTCCTCGCCCAGCTCGGGGTCGTTGACGACGAGGGCGCCGCCGACGACGTCCGAGTGGCCGCCCATGTACTTCGTCATGGAGTGCACGACGACGTCCGCGCCGAGCGCGAGCGGCTGCTGCAGGTAGGGGCTGGCGAAGGTGTTGTCGACGACGAGGCGCGCGCCCGCCTCGCGGGCGATCTGCGCGACCGCCGCGATGTCGGTGATGCCGAGCAGCGGGTTGGAGGGGGTCTCCACCCAGATCGCCTTCGTACGGTCGGTCAGCGCGGCCCGCACCGACTCGGGGTCGGAGGTGTCGGCCACGGACCACTCCACGCCCCACCGGGAGACGACCTTGGCGAACAGGCGGAACGTGCCGCCGTACGCGTCGTTGGGGATGACCACGTGGTCGCCGGGCGCGAGCAGCGTACGGAGAAGGCAGTCCTCGGCCGCGAGACCGGAGGCGAAGGCGAGCCCTCGGCGGCCGCCCTCCAGTGCGGCCAGGTTCTCTTCAAGGGCGGTCCTGGTCGGGTTCGCGCTGCGGCTGTACTCATAGCCGCCGCGCAGTCCGCCGACGCCGTCCTGCTTGTAGGTCGACACCTGGTAGATGGGCGGGACGACGGCGCCGGTGAGGGGGTCGGCGGTGTTGCCCGCGTGGATCGCCACTGTCTCGAAGTTCTGCGTGCTGTGCGAGTCACTCATGCGGCCTGAGCGTAGTGCGCGCACGGGTTCTTCCGCCGGGTCGGTCCGGGTACGTCCGGGCAGGTTGGCCAATTGTCGGACGCGTCTGGTTCGCTTGTGTCATGGAGATTCTCTGGTTCCTGTTCGCGGTGGTCATGATCGGTGCGGTCCTCGGACCCGTGCTGCTGCGCAGGCGCGGCGGAATCCGGCAGGTCGCCCCCGGTTCCCCGGACGCCGCGGACCCGGCGAACTACGGCTTCCTGCGCCAGGAGGAGCTGGACATCCGCATGCCGGGACCGGACGCCGACCTCCTCGAAGTGCTCGACCTCGTGCAGCGCACGCAGGAGTGGAAGGCCGCCTCCCAGCTCCTCGCGGGCACCGAGACGCACGGCGAGCGACGCTGGCAGCGCGTGCAGGCCTTCGCGGGCGCGGCCTCGCTGGAGCTGCAGCAGCGGCCCGGCGGCGTCAGCGACAACCCGGGCGGGCAGTGGCTGCGGGTGTGGCGTGCCGAGGCGCCCAAGGACGCGGGCGGCGCCGCGGTGCACGCGGAGTTCCTCGTCCAGCAGGCGTGGCGCACCTCCACGCAGGGGACGGACGAGTTCCGGATCATCCTGGAGGAGGCCAAGGAGGCGTGCGCGCAGGCGGCGCTGCTCTCCCCCGGTGACCCCGTCCCGTACATCATCGAGCTCTCCATCGCGCGCGGACTCGCCTACCCCCGCGAGGAGTTCGAGCAGCTGTGGCTGAAGATCCTGGACCGCTCGCCCGCGCACATGGGTGCCCATCTGGCGGCGCTGCACTACTGGTGCGAGAAGTGGCACGGCTCGCGCGACCTCGCCTACAGCTTCGCGGAGGCCGCGGCCGCCCGCGCGCCCAGGGGCTCGCTCCTCGCGGCGCTCCCGCTCTTCGCGGTCTACGAGCACCTGCCCGAGGTCAATCTGGTCCGTGGGTTCTACGAGAGCGAGGTCGTCACCAAGGCCGTCGAGGGCGCGCTGTTCGCGGTGCACTCCGCGCGCGCGGACGACCCGATGCTGGCGCACGTGCGCCATCTCCTCGTCTTCTTCCTGGTCCGCTGCGAGCGCTGGGCCGAGGCCATGCACCAGCTGGTGCACGTGGACGGGCACGTCGGCGCGCTGCCCTGGACCCTGTCCGCGGACCCCGCCGAGGGGTACGCGCTGTACCGCGCCCTGGCCGTCGCGGGGTATGAGGCGAACGGCGGCAGCCCGGCCACGCTGCCGCACTGAGGCCTGGGCGCGGCTCCGGAATGCCACGCCGCCGCCCTGCGTTGACATGACTGACCCCTGTCACGCACGAGGCACTGTCCCGCACGAGGAGAGACCGACATGATCTTCGGCCGCACGCCCGAGCTCCCCACCCCCGAGCAGGCGCTCAAGGGCCGGGCGACCCCGGAATTCGAGGTCCCCTCCCGGCACACGGTCCTCGGCAACGCCCTGCTCGGCCCCTACCCCGAGGGCCTGGAGGTCGCGGACTTCGCACTCGGCTGCTTCTGGGGTGCCGAGCGGAAGTTCTGGCAGGCGGACGGCGTCTGGACGACGTACGTCGGCTACCAGGGCGGCTACACCGAGAACCCGTCGTACGAGGAGGTCTGCTCCGGCCAGACGGGCCACACGGAGGCGGTCCGCGTCGTCTTCGACCCGTCCAAGGTCTCGTACGAGCAGCTCCTGAAGCTCTTCTGGGAGTCGCACGACCCGACGCAGGGCTTCCGCCAGGGCAACGACGTCGGTACGCAGTACCGCTCGGCGCTCTACACCCACTCCCCCGCGCAGCAGGCCGCGGCCGAGGCGTCCCGCGACGCCTACCAGAAGGTCCTGACGGCCTCGGGCCACGGCACGATCACGACGACGGTGCTCCCCGCCCAGGACCGCACCTTCTGGCCGGCCGAGGCCTACCACCAGCAGTACCTGGACAAGAACCCCGACGGCTACTGCGGCATCGGCGGCACGGGCGTCTCCTGCCCGATCGGGGTGGCGCGGGCCGAGGGCTGAGCGGCCCCACCGGACACCACGGCGCCCGGACACCACGGAGCCCGGACACCACGGAGCCCGGACACAACAGCGCACGGACACCACGGCGCACCAGAGCAGCGGCCCACCAGGCACGACGACCCGGTGGGCCGCTGCTCTGCCCTCAGCGAATCTGCCGCAAGCCGAGATTTCTGACAGGGGCCGTGGCATGGGGCAACAGTGAGGTCACAGCGCGGCGTTCGGAGCCGCGAGACTTCCAGGAGGCGCCATGACACGGCTCGGCAGCGGGTGGGACGCGGCAACGCGGCCGCGGGGTGAGGACGGGGAGACGCCCCCGTCGCGGTTCGACGACCATCTCGCCGCGCAGCTGCTCAACCAGCGGATCGTGTTCCTGGGGACGCAGGTCGACGAGGTGTCCGCCAACCGCGTCTGCGCGCAGATGCTGTTGCTGTCCGCGGAGGACCCGAAGACCGACATCAGTCTCTACATCAACAGCCCCGGCGGCTCCGTCACCGCCGGGCTCGCCATCTACGACACCATGCGGCTCATCCCGAACGACGTGGCCACCCTCGCCATGGGATTCGCCGCCAGCATGGGCCAGTTCCTGCTGAGCGTCGGCACGCACGGCAAGCGGTTCGCGCTGCCCAACGCGCGGATCATGATGCACCAGCCGTCCGCCGGCATCGGCGGCACCACCGCCGACATCGCCATCCAGGCCGAGAACCTGGAGTTCACGAAGAAGGCCATCGAGCGGATCACCGCCGAGCACACCGGCCAGACCCAGGAGACCATCTCGCGCGACGGCGACCGCGACCGGTGGTTCACCGCCGAGCAGGCCAAGGAGTACGGGATGGTCGACCGCGTGGTCGAGTCGCTGGAGGACGTGCGGCCCGCGGGGTCGAAGCGGCGCATCGGGCTCGGAATCTGAGGACTGAGGGGTTGTCAGCCATGAGTCAGTACACCATTCCCACCGTCGTCGAGCGCACCCCGCAGGGCGAGCGCGCCTACGACATCTACAGCAGGCTGCTCTCCGAGCGCATCATCTTCCTCGGGACCGAGATCGACGACGGCGTCGCCAACGTCGTCATCGCGCAGCTGCTTCACCTGGAGTCCTCCGCTCCCGAGCGCGAGGTCGCCATCTACATCAACTCGCCCGGCGGATCCTTCACTTCGCTCATGGCCATCTACGACACCATGAGCTTCATCACCGCGCCGATCTCCACGTTCTGCGTCGGTCAGGCCGCGTCGACGGCCGCCGTGCTGCTCGCAGGCGGGGACCCGGGGCGGCGGTTCGTGCTCGACCACGCGCGTGTGCTGCTCGGGCAGCCCGCGAGCCGCGGCCAGCAGGGCACGGTGTCCGATCTGAGCCTGCAGGCCAAGGAGATGCTCCGGATCCGCTCGCAGGTCGAGGAGGTCCTGGCGCACCACACCCACCACGACGTGGCCACGCTCCGCGCCGACATGGACCGCGACAAGGTCTTCACCGCGCAGGAGGCCGTCGCGTACGGACTCGCCGACCAGGTCCTGAGCAGGCGGGCGGTGCCCGTCGCCGCGTGAGGGCGGCGACGGGACCCGACGGTCGTGCGGTCAGGCCGCCAGGCGCACCTCGCCCTGGTACGAAGCCCTGGATGTCGCAGAAGACCTGGACGCCGTAGAAGCCCTGGATGCCGTAGAAGCCCTGGACGCCGTAGAAGCCCCGGACGCCCCGACCGGCCTCGCACGGGGGAGGCCGGCCAACTGGCCCTGGGCCAGGGACAGCAGATCCGCCAGGCGCAGGCCGAGCGCGTGGGCGGCGGCCGCGAGGACCTCGGAGGAGGCCTCCTTGCGGCCCCGCTCCAGCTCGGAGAGGTAGGGCATGGAGATCCGGGCGGCGTCGGCCACGTCCTTGAGCGTGCGCTCCTGGGCGAGGCGCTCACGGCGCAGGACGTCTCCGACGACGTCCCGCCAGAGCGGTTCCTTGGCCGCCGGGGCCTGGCCGCCCTTCGCCTCCTTGGAGGGGTTCGGCGCCGCCTTGAGCGGGCGCAGGGGGATGACGCGGGCTTCGTTCGGCGCTTGGCTCGTCTCTTGGCTGCTCACTTCCTCAGCGTAGGAGCGGGACGGCCGCCGGCGCAGCGCGAAGCGTTCCGCCGCCCGCGAAATCCCGTGCCCCGTAGGCCCCGTGGAGCGGTCAGCCCTTCTTCGACGCCGAGCCCACCGACGACGCGTCCCGCCCCCAGCTGGCGAGCAGCCGCAGTCCTTCCGCCGACGCCGAGTGCGGCTCCGCGTGGTACATCATCAGCGACTGGTCGCAGTCGTCCGGCAGCCGCAGCGTCTCGAACGAGAGCGTCAGGTCGCCCACCAGCGGGTGGTGCATGCGCTTGACGCCGTGGCCCTTCTCGCGGACGTCGTGCGTGGCCCACAGGCCCCTGAACTCCTCGCTCTTCACGGAGAGTTCGCCGACGAGCGAGGACAGCTGCGGGTCGTTCGGATAGCAGCCCGCGTCCATGCGCAGATAGCTGACGATGTCCGACGCCTTCTGGTCCCAGTCCACGAACAGGTCGCGCGAGCGCTCGTCCAGGAAGCAGATCCGCGCCCAGTTCCGGTCCTTGGGCGCGAGCTCGCCCCAGTCGCCGAAGAGCGCCGCCGCCAGCGCGTTCCAGCCGAGGATGTCCGTGCGGCGGCCCACCACGTACGCGGGCACGTCGTGGATGGAGTCGAGGAGCTGCTGGAGGGCGGGCCGCATGGGCTGGGGGCGCGCGGCCTTCTTCTTCTTGAGCGCCTTCGGCTTGGCCAGGCGCGTCAGGTGGGCCTGCTCGGCGTCGGTCAGGCGCAGGGCGCGCGCGATGGCGTCGAGCACCTCGGCCGAGACGTTGCGGCCGTTGCCCTGCTCCAGCCGGGTGTAGTACGCGACGGAGACCCCCGCGAGCTGCGCCAGCTCCTCGCGGCGCAGTCCCGGCACCCTGCGGTGCCGTCCGATGTTCGGCAGGCCGACGTCCTGCGGCTGCAGCCGCGCCCTGCGGCTGCGCAGGAACTCGCTGAGCTCGGCCCTGCTGTCCAGGGGCGGGACCGCGGCGCTGTCCGGGGGCAGGCCCGCGGCGCTCGGGGTGCCGTGCGGGCGCTCGGCCGCCGCGGGGTTCTCGGCCGCCTCCGGGTTCTCGTCCATGCCTCCAGTATCCCGGGTCGCACGGCCGTGAGCCTGACCCCGCCAGTGGTAGGCACAGTGGTCGTAGGCAAACCGGGTGTCTGGGTGACGTCGCAGGTCACTGGCAGTCTCGATGACATGACTGAGCAGATCACCACCGTTTCCGCCTACGCCGCTCCCGCCCCCGAGGCGCCCCTGGAACGCACCACCGTGCCGCGCAGGGCCGTCGGCGAGTTCGACGTCCTGATCGACATCAAGTACGCCGGTATCTGCCACTCGGACATCCACCAGGCCCGTGACGGCTGGGGCGAGGGCATCTACCCGATGGTCCCCGGCCACGAGATCGCCGGTGTCGTTGCCGAGGTCGGTCCCGGTGTCACCAGGTTCACCGTCGGTGACCGCGTCGGCGTCGGCTGCATGGTCGACTCCTGCCGCGAGTGCGAGAACTGCAAGAACGGCCTGGAGCAGTACTGCCTGAAGGGCAACATCCAGACGTACAACGCGCTCGGCAAGGACGGCGAGCCGACCTACGGCGGCTACTCCACGCACATCGTCGTGGACGAGGCGTTCACCCTCCGCATCCCCGACGGGATCTCGCTGGACGTGGCCGCGCCGCTGCTGTGCGCCGGCATCACCACGTACTCCCCGCTCGCGCACTGGAACGCGGGCCCCGGCAAGAAGGTCGCGATCGTCGGCCTCGGCGGTCTCGGCCACATGGCCGTCAAGATCGCGCACGCCATGGGCGCGGAGGTGACCGTCCTCTCGCAGTCCCTGCGCAAGAAGGACGACGGCCTGAAGCTGGGCGCCGACCACTACTACGCGACCAGCGACGAGGCCACCTTCGAGGAGCTCGCCGGCAGCCTCGACCTGATCGTCTCGACGGTCTCTGCGCCGCTGCCGCTGGACAAGTACCTGGGCCTGCTGCGCACGGACGGCGCCTTCGTGAACGTCGGCGCCCCCGAGGAGCCGGTCTCGCTCAACCTGTTCTCCGTGATCGGCGGCCGCAAGACCCTCGCGGGGTCCGGCATCGGCGGCATCCAGGAGACCCAGGAGATGCTGGACTTCTGCGCGGCGCACGGGCTCGGCGCGGAGATCGAGCTGATCCGCGCCGACCAGATCAACGAGGCGTACGAGCGGGTCCTGGCCAGCGACGTGCGCTACCGCTTCGTGATCGACACCGCGACGATCTGAGTCGCCGCACGGCCTGAACGGCTCGGCCCGGTGGCTCGATCCCGACTGGGTCGCTGGGCCTAGTCCGCATTGCGCACCGGGCAGGGGCCCGGTGACCGATACGGCGTCCGGTCGTCCGAACCTAACGTTGTCCATGTCACCGCAGGACAAGGCGAGTTCGGACAGACCAGGAGGTCACACGATGTCCATCGAACTGAACCACACGATCGTCGTCGCGAAGGACAAGAAGGCGTCCGCGCAGTTCCTCGCGGACATCCTGGGGCTCGAAGTCGGCCCGCAGTACGGCCCGTTCTTCCCGGTGGAGATCCCCAACGGCGTGACCCTCGACTACTACGAGGGCGACGGCGGCCCGTTCGTGCCGCAGCACTACGCCTTCCTGGTCTCCGACGACGAGTTCGACGCGATCTTCGGACGCATCAAGGAGCGGGGCCTGACCTACTGGGCCGACCCGTTCCACGAGCGCGTGGGCGAGACCAACACGAACGACGGCGGCCGGGGCCTCTACTGGGAGGACCCGAACGGCCACAACCTGGAGATCATCACCAGGCCCTACGGCGCCGAGGGCTGATCCAGGAACGCGAGCACCGGCTCGGTGGCCACGTCCGCGAACTCCTCGAAGTACGCGTGCCGGGCGCCGGGGACCAGCAGGGTCCTGGCGTCCGGGATGCGGGCGGCGAGCAGCGGCGCGTTGGCGGTCGGGTTGAACACGTCGTCCGTGCCGTGGACGACGAGCGTCGGCGCCTCGATCCGCACCAGCGCGTCCCACGCGTCGTGCCGGGCGCTGGCCCGCAGATGGCGGCGGCGGGCGTACGCGGGCATGGAGGCGTCGCCCAGCGTGTGGAACTCCCGCCCGGGGCGGGCGCGTTCCTGCTCGGCCAGCCAGGCCGGGGTGTACATGAGCTCCAGCAGAGCGCGGCGCACGGCGTCCGGATCGGCCCGGGTCAGGGCCGCCCGGACCTCGGGGCCGCGCTCGACGCCGTGCTTCCCGCCGGGTGAGGTGCAGCCCAGGACGAGGCGGTCGACGCGCTCCGGGTGGTCGGCGGCGAGCCACTGGGCGACGCGGCCGCCCATCGACGTGCCGTAGACGTGGGCGCGGTCGATGCCCGCGTGGTCGAGGACCGCGAGCACGTCACGGGCGAAGCCGGGCGTGCTGTACGTGTCGGTGTCGGGCCGGTCGCTCTCGCCGGTGCCGCGGTGGTCGAGGACGACGGTGGTGAAGCGCGCGGCGAAGTCGGCGCGCACCGGGTCCCACCAGTGGTGGTTGTTGGACTGCCCGGCGAGCAGCACCAACGGCGCGCCGGAGCCGGACAGTTGGTAGTGGATCCCGGCGCCGTCGGCCGCCTTCGCGAAGGGCACGGTCGGTCACTTCCCCGTCGATCGCGGATCGGTCACGACCCGGAAGCGTTCGAGGACGCACAGCGTGGTGTCGTCGACGGTGAAGTCCGGGTCGTCGAGCGCTTCGCGCATCTCGGCGCTGTGCCAGAACCTCTCGTGCCCCGCCCGCCACCCGGCCACGGTCTCGTCCCCTTCGCCCTCGTCCACGGCGTGCGCGAGGTCCACGTCGGCGAGTGGCACGACGCGTACGTCCGTCACCTCGATGACGGCCACGGGCCGGTCGTCGGAGTCGACGACGACAGAGCGCTCCCCGACGGCGGGCAGCGGGTCGCCGTTGTGTTCGTAGTCGACGACGAGGCCCGTCGTCGAGGTCTTGGAGCCGTCGAGGATCGCGGCCACGAGCTGGTCGCGCAGCGGGCCGGGGAAGGCGAACTCGGCCTTGGGGAGCGGGTTCCCGGCATCGTCCTTGATCTCCGTCATGGGGTCACAGTAGCCCCCCTTACCTGCCGGACCCCCTTGACGGAGTGAGCGCTCACTCCGTAGGTTGCCCCGCATGCCGTCCACCCCGACACCTCCCCGGCGCCGCGCCCCCGGCATGAGCGCCGAGCAGCGCAGGGCGATGATCGTCGCCGCCGCGCTGCCGCTGGTCGCCGAGTACGGCGCCGCGGTCACCACCGGCCAGATCGCCCGTGCCGCGGGCATCGGAGAGGCCACGGTCTTCCGGGCCTTCAAGGACAAGGACGAGGTGCTCGACGCCTGTGTGAACGAGGCGGTCAGCCCCGACCACGCGGTGCGCGAGCTCGCCTCGATCCCCCTGGACGGGCCGCTCGCCGAACGCCTGACGCAGGCCGCCGACGCGATGCGCGCCCACCTGGAGCGCATGGGCGCCGTGGTCGGCGGACTCCACGCGTCGGGCCGCCGGCGCGGCCGCCCCTCGGGACCCTCGGCCGGGCAGCCGGGCCAGGGCGGCCGCGAGGCGTCGGTACGGGCCCTGCGCGACGCCCTCGCCGACCTGATCGAGCCCGACCGCCCGGCCCTGCGCCATCCGCCGGAGAAGGTCGCCGCGGTCTTCCTCGGCATGCTCTTCAGTCAACTGCGCGGCCCGGTGGACGACATGGACCCGACGCCGGCCGAACTCGTCGACGTACTCCTGAACGGAGCGCTCGGCCCACAGCCCCCGTCGCGCCCGTCGCACCCACGCCAAGGGAGCCGCACCCCGTGACCGTCACGCTCAACCACACCATCGTCCCGGCCGTCGACCACCGCGAGGCGGCCCGGTTCTTCGCCTCCGTCATGGGCCTCGAACAGCTGCCGCCCGCGGGCCGCGAAGGCCACTTCGCCCCGGTCCGCGTGAACGACCAGCTCACCCTCGACTTCATGTCCGTGCCGCACCCCGAGGGCCACCACCTGGCCTTCGACGTCGACCCCGCCACGTTCGACCGCGTCCTCGCCCGACTCCAGGAGCTCGGCGTCCCCTACGGCAGCGAGCCGCACGAGCCGGACAACGGCCGCGTCGACCACCCGCTCTGCCCGCGGGGCCTGTTCTTCGTCGACGAGGCACGGAACCTGTACGAGCTGATGTCCCCCGCCTAGGCGGCGCTCCCGGACCCGGCGGCGCCCCAGTCCCACAGAGCCTGCAGGACCGGCCCCAACGCACGTCCGCGCGAGGTGAGTTCATAGGTCACGGTGGAGGGCCAGCCGGGGGTGCGGGTGCGGTGGACCGCTCCCGCGGTGACGAGTTGCGCGAGGCGCTCCGTCAAGGTCTTGTCAGACAACTGCGGGAGCGCCGCGGCCAGTTCGCCGTACGTGCGGGACTCGCGGCGCAGCAGTTCGCGCACGACCAGCGTGGTCCAGCGGCCGCGCAGGGCGGCGAGTGTGATCTCCACGGGGCAGTCGGGGCTCGGCGCCGCGACCTCGGCCAGGGCGTCGTCGGGCAGCCCGGGGCGCAGGCCGCTTACCGTTCGGTGAGTCACGAGGGGGCCTCCTACGGTTCAGCCATGACCACCACGAAGAATACGAACCCGCCCACCCTGCCCACCCGCCCCGAGGACGTCCCCGCGGCGTTCGCCGAGCGGTTCAACAGCGGCGACCCCGCGGCCGTACGCGCGATCTACGAGGACGGGGCCGCGTTCGTCCCGCGGTCGGGAGCCGCCGTGCACGGCAGCGCACAGATCGCCACCGCGAACGCCCCCCTTCCTCTCCCTCGGCCTGCCGATCTCGGTGCGCACCCGGCACGTACACGTCGCGGGCGACATCGCGCTGCTCGTCGTCGACTGGGAGATCGGCACGGGCGAGGTCCGCTCCACGGCCACGGACGTGGTACGACGCGGCGCCGACGGGTTCTGGCGATACGCGATCGACAGCCCCTTCGGCGCCGCGCCTTCAGGTGTCAGTGCTCAGCTGCACGACTGACCCCTCGTACGCCTACTTGCCGTAGTACGCGTTGTAGATCGACAGCGTCGACTTGTTGCCCTTCTTGTCCGCGATCTTGGCGTGGAAGGAGATGCCCTTGCCCTTCGCCGGGTTCTTCACGGAGATCTTTCCGCCGGTGACCGTGGCCTTCTTCCAGGTCTGGCCGTAGTCGTAGGAGACGTACACGGAAAGGGACTTGAGGTTGGCGCCCGCTGCCGAGCCCTGGACCGTGACCGGCACGGACTGCTTCTCGTCGGCCTTCGCCTTGCTGCTCAGGTCGACCTTCGGGCTGAACCGCACCGTGGAGACCGGGAGCTTGGCGCTGTCCACCTTCTTGGAGCGGAAGGAGAAGCTCGCGTCGATGCGCGTGGAGGCCGCGGCCACCTTGACGCTGCGCTTCACGGACGTCGTCAGCTTGTACGCGGCGTCGCCCGACGACACCTTGAACGGCGGCGCCCCGCCGGCCAGCGGGTCCTCGTTCTCGCCGATCTTGGTGCCGTTGCGGTACAGCGTGGTCTTCACCGACGAGTACACCGAGGAGCCCACGTGCGACTTGCCGTCGGCGAACAGCGGCAGGGAGCCCGTGATCTCGTTGCCCTCGCGGAAGACCCCGAAGTCGCCGCCGACGCGCGGTCCGAACACCGCCGTGTTGAAGGTCTTCTCGTAGCTCTGGCCCGCCTTGAAGGTCTGCGGGGCGCCGAGCGTGTAGCCCGCGTCGACGATGGGCCAGCCCTCCGGGTCGCGCCCGGCCTGCTGCTCGAACTCCAGGCCCCACTTCACCTTGTCGGCCGTGGACAGGTACAGCGTCCGTGTGGTCGGCAGCGGCTGCGGCACGCCGATCGAGGAGCCGCTCATGCTGCCGGGGATCTCACCCAGGGCGCTGAGCGCACCCTGCTTGCCCGAGGCCGACGCGCCGAGGCCCACCTTCACCGTGGAGAGCTCGCTCGCCTTGAAGTGCCGGGTGTACCCGGTCGCGACCTGCTTGACCTTGCCACCGGTGACGACGTTGTACTCGGTGCTGTCGCCCTTGGTCCAGTGCCCGTCCCACTGCTGGAACAGCGAACCGTCCGTGACCTGCGGACCCAGGTGCCTGGAGCGGAAGTTGGCGTACGAGTCGAGGAACCAGCCGAAGCTGTAGCCCGCGTTCGGGGTGTCGACGCTGAAGTCCGGGGCGGCGAACTCCATCTTGGCCCCGGCCTCGGGCACCGTGATGTCGACGGGCTTCGTCGTCCGCGCGTCCAGCGTGATCGTCGCGTCCTTGGTGACGCTCAGCTTCGGCTGCGCGATCCAGTCGGCGCCCTTGGTGAAGTCGGCCGGGTCGACGTAGATGCCCGAGTTCAGGACGTAACCGCCCTTGGGAACACGGACCTTGACGGTGCCGGACTCGTCGTACGGGTTGTACGACTTGCCGGTGGCGAGGCCGCTCAGGCCCTCCAGGTCACCGTCGTAGGTCTTGGCGGGCCTGCCGTCGCGGTCGATGAACTTCAGCGTCAGGTCGTAGGACTCGACCTCGTTCTCGACCGCGGCCGCGGTGCGCACCGACTGGCCGCCGCCACTGGCGACGACGTACGCGGAGTACGTGCCGTCGAGGGCCGCGCCGCGCTTGGAGTCGGCGGTCAGGTCGACCGAGGCGGTGCCGCCCGCGGGGACGGTCACCTTCTTCGCACCGAGCGCGAAGAACCCGGCCGGGGCCGGGCGGCCCTTCGGGTCGGTGGCGGTCACCGTCAGGTCGAGGGTGACGTCGTCCTTGCCGAGGTTGCGGTAGGTGACCTTCTTCGTGACCGGCTTGTCGTCGGTGTGCGGCCACTGCTGCGTGCCGAAGTTCACCGACACCGGGTCGGCGATCACGGACTGCTTGATGGCCTTGTCGACGGCGATACGGCCCGAACCCTGCTGGAACGGCGTGTACTTGCCGCCCTTCGTGGACGCGGTCAGGGCGCCCTTGAGCTCGGTGTACTTCCAGTCCGGGTGCTGCTGCTTGAGCAGCGCCGCGGCGCCCGCGACGTGCGGGGTCGCCATCGACGTACCGGAGATCGTCAGATAGCCCTCGGGCTTCTGGCCGACCTCCTTCTCGATGATGCTGCCCGGCGCGGCGGCGGCCGTGATGTCCACGCCGGGGCCGGTCACGTCGGGCTTGATCGCGCCGTCGCCGACCCGCGGGCCCTGGCTGGAGAAGTCCGCCAGCTTGTCGTTGTCGTCGACCGCGCCGACGGTCAGGGCGGCGTCCGCGCTGCCCGGCGAGTCCACCGAGCCCGGCTCGCCCGCGTTGCCCGCGGCGATGGCGAAGAGGATGCCCTTCTCCGCGGAGAGCTTGTTGACCTGGGCTTCGAGCGGGTCGACACCGGGGGTGTCGCCGCCGCCGAGGCTGAGGTTGACGACGTCGACGCCCTCGGCCGCCGCCCAGTCCATGGCGGCGATGATGCCGGAGTCCTCGCCGTAGCCGTCGTCGCCGAGGACCTTGCCGTTCAGGAGCTTGGCCCCCGGGGCGACGCCCTTGAACTTCCCGCCGGACTTGGCGCCGGTGCCCGCGGCGATGGACGCGACGTGCGTGCCGTGGCCGTAGCGGTCCTTGGCGTCGGCCGACTCCGTGAAGTTCCTCTCGGCGATCACCTGGTCCTTGAGGTCCGGGTGGGTGGCGTCGACACCCGTGTCCAGGACGGCGATCTTGGTGCCCTTGCCGTCGTACCCGGCGGCCCAGGCCTTGTCGGCGCCGATCTGCTTGACGCTCTTGTCCAGACGCACCTTGCGCACGCCGTCCAGCCAGACGTGGCTGACGCCGGCCGCCGCGCGGGCGGTGCCCTTGCCGCTGGTGAGCGCGGCCCACAGGTCGGGCGCGTCCTTCTTGGGCGTGGTGATGGCGTCGGCGTTCAGCGCCTTCAGGGTCCTGCGGACCGTGGTGTCGCCGGCGGCGCGGACGTCGGCCTTGGCGGCCGCGGCGGCGCCCTGGTAGCCGACGATGACCTTCAGGCCCTTCTTCTGGGCCGCGCGGTTGCGCTTCTTGTTCAACTCCGTCACGTCGAAGAGCCGTTGGTCGATCCGGCCCTCGGATATCAGGCGCTGCGCGTCGGCGGGTATCAGCAGCGTGTGCCCGCCGCTGCGGCGCACCTGGACGGGTATGTGCTCCCGGCCCTTGGCGCGCTCCAGGCCGATCACACGGCCCTTGGCGTCGAGGACGGCGCGGTCACCGGTGATGAGCGTGACACGGCTCGCGCCCGCGGACCCGGCCGCGGCGCCCTCCGCCCCGCTCGCCTGCCCCGCGGACTGCGGCTGCGCGGCCGCCGGGCTGGTCATGCCCGCCGCGAGGGCCACGGCGACCGCCGCGGCCACGGTGGCGCCGCACGCTCTCTTCACTTGTCTGTGCAAGTCTCCCCCTGGAGGTTAAGGGGCTGCCGCCCCTCGGAAGGCGAAGTATGCCGAGGGGCGAACATCTGCTCAATAGCGATACAGAAGTGCAGAGTTGGTGCACGGGGAAATTCATGACTCCGTTACGACGGTTGGCCCATATCAGGCCAAAGGCACGGTGACCGAGACGCGGCCGCCCCGGATCGTCGCGAGGCGCGGGGCCCGGCGCGCGACGGCGGTGTCGTGGGTGACCAGGACGCAGGTCAGGCCGTGCGCCCGCCAGAGCTCTTCGAGCAGCTCCGCGATCTCGCCGCGCGCGGCCGCGTCGAGCTCCCCCGCGGGTTCGCCCGCCGGTTCGTCGGCGAGCAACACCTTGGGCCGCTTGACCAGGGCGCGGGCGATGGCGACCCGCCGCCGCTGGCCCGCGGAGAGCTCGGCGGGCAGCCGTCCGCGGCGCCGTCCCAGACCCACCGAGTCCAGCGCGGCGGCGGCACGTTCGGCGCGGGCCTCCGGGCCGAACCCCAGCGGCACGAGGGCCGTCTCGACGTTCTGCTGGGCGCTGAGCGCGGGCAGGAGGTCACAGGCGCGGGAGACGAAACCGATCGACTCGGCGCGCACGTCGGTGAGCCGCGCCTGGGGCAGCGCGGCCAGATCCGTGCCGTCGAGCACGACGCTGCCGCGGGTGGGCCGGTCGAGGCCGCCGAGCATCCGCAGCAGCGTGGACTTGCCGCCGCCCGCGGGCCCGTGGACGACGAGCCGCTCGCCCTCGCCGATGACCAGATCGACCCCGGCGAGCGCGTCGATCGTCTCCGCGCCGCGGAAGTACCGCTTGGTGACGCCGCTGAGCTGATACATGTGGCGAAAAAGTAGGCGTACGCCGTGATGAACGGCTGAGGCGGACGTAATAGCGGCATGAGAAGACGACGGTGGCCCGCACCCCGGAAGGGATGCGGGCCACCGTGCGTACGCGCGGTACGGGCGTCAGACGGCCGAGCCGGCCTTCCACTGCGCCCAGTCCATGTTCCAGCCGTTGAGGCCGTTGTCCGGGGCGATGGTCTTGTCGCCGGTGTTGCGGACGTCGACGACGTCACCGGTGATCGTGTTCTCGTAGAACCAGGAACCCGGGGTGCTCTTGTCGTTCGCGCCCTTGGCGTCCTGCAGGCCGATGCAGCCGTGGCTGGTGTTGGCGCTGCCGAAGATCGACGGCGAGCCCCAGTAGTTGCCGTGGATGAACGTGCCGGAGCTGGAGAGGCGCATGGCGTGCGGCACGTCCTTGATGTCGTACTCGCCCTTGCCGTCGCCGTCGGTGAAGCCGACGGTCGCGCCGTCCATGCGGGTCTCCTTGAACATCTCGGAGACGACCATCTTGCCGTTGTACGTCTTGTTCTCGGGCGAGCCCGCGGAGATCGGGATGGTCTTCACGACCTTGCCGTCCCGGGTCACCTTCATCGTCTTGGTCTTGGCGTCGACGATGGAGACCTGGTTGCGGCCGATCTGGAACTGGACGGTCTTGTCCTGCACGCCGTACACCCCGTCGGCGCCCTCGACGCCGTCCAGGGCGAGCTTCAGCGTGACGGTGGAGTTGCCCTTCCAGTAGTCCTCGGGGCGGAAGTCCAGGCGGTTGTTGCCGAACCAGTGCCCGACGACCTCCTGGCCGCTGCTCGACGACACCTTGATCGCGGACTGGACGTCCTTCTTGTTGGTGATCGCCTTGTCGAAGTTGATGGAGACGGGCATGCCGACGCCGACCTTGGAGCCGTCCTCGGGCGTGAAGTTCCCGATGAAGCTGTTGGCCTGGGAGACGGTCGTGAACGTCGAGTTCTCGTGCGCCTTGCGGCCCTCGGAGTCCTTGGCGGTGGCCGAGATCTCGTACTTCGTGGCGCGCTCGAGTTGGGTGCTGGGCTTCCAGGACTTCTTGTCCGCGGATATCTTCCCGGCGACGTCCTTGCCGGCGTCGGTCTTCATCGTCACGTCCGTGAGCGTGCCGTCGCTGACCGTCACCCGGGCCGCGCTGTTGATGCTCGCGTTGTCGGAGCCGTTCTTCGGCGCGATCTTGATCCGGGCGGCAGAGGTCTTCTTGGCGGCCGCCTCGTCGACCTGGTTCTGCGACTCCTTGCCGCCCGAAGCCTTGTCGCCGTCGTCGCTGCTGCACGCCGAGAGCACGAGCACGCCGCCCACGAGGGCGGACACGGCCGCGAGGCCCTTGCGCCCACGCCTGCGACGCATACTGTCCGTCATCACACGCATCTCCATAGTTGCCGAATCCCCAAATCAACCCCGAGCGTCCCCGCAACCCCGCATAACGTCCTGCCCGGTTCGTCCCGTTCCATTGCCGCGGGAAATGTGGGGAACACCACGTCCGCGGTGCTGGATCCGAGCCCGGTCACCACTGCGCCGTGCGGGACGGCGGAGGGGTCGGCCGTCTCACCGTGCACGGTGAGACGACAGAACCCCGGACGGCGGTTGCTGTCCGGGGTCCCCGATTCCGGATTCTTCAATCGTTCTTCGATCCGGAACGCTTCCGACTACCTCAGCTCGTCGCCGTCCTCGTCGCCATCATCCTCGTCCGGGTCCCAGTCCGGCGAATCGGGGTCGTAGTCGATCTTCTCGCTGCTCCAGGAGGCCTGGGTGAGCTCGGTGCCGGGCACCTGGCTGACCAGGTCGAAGGGGTCCACGAGGTAGGCGAGCGCCTCGGCCTCGTCCTCCCTGACCGCGGCCTCGGCGTGCGCGCGCTCCTCGCCGGGCATCTGCTCGTCCTCGGCGATGCGGGTCAATGCGGCGCCGGTCAGCTTCTCCGCGTCGCCCACCTCGACCACCATTTCGACCCGCAGTCGCACAAACCGTGATGTCTCGTCTCCGCTCATACGACGGAGCGTACGACCCCCGACCCCCGCGACTTTCCCGCGACCCGCGCCTTTCATTACCATCGCGCCACACGGCCAATTCGCCAGCACCACAAGGGGGATCCGATTCCGTGTCCGCACGCCGATCGTTGCTGACCGCCACTGCCGCAGGAGCCCTCCTCGGCGCCCTGTGGTTCGTCCCCTCAGCCAACGCGACGTCCTCTTCCTCCCACGAGACCACCCCTGGCGAGCGCACCGAACAGACCTCGACCTCTTCTTCCGCCTCCTCCGCTTCCTCCGCTTCCTCCGCTTCCTCCACGGCCCACTCCGACCAGCCCCGCCTGGCCGACACGGGCGGCTTCGACTCGACCCCGTACGTCATCGGCGGCACGGCCTTCCTGGGCCTCGGCGCGGGCTTCGTGGCCTACTCGGTCCGCAGGGAGAGGACGGGCGGGGCGGTTCACTGAGCCGGGCCCCCCGCAGCCCCGGGAACGCCCAGGCCACCAGCAGCGTCGCGGCCACGCAGACCACGCCGCCCGTCACCACCGCCGACCGCGCGCCGTTCAGCTCCGCGAGGAGGCCGACCGCCGCGTTGCCGAGGGCCGGGGAGACGGTGGCCTGGACCATCCAGAGGCCGCTGACCCTGCCCCGCAGCGCGTCCGGCGTGCCGTGCTGGAGCAGGGCCGAGCGGAGCGTCTCCGAGACGAGGTCGCCGAGGCCCGCCAGGGCGAGCAGGACGAGGGCCGCGGGCAGGTACGAGGTGAGGCCGAAGCCCGCCAGCGACAGGCCCCACAGCAGGACCGCCCCGATCAGCGCGTGGCCGCCGGCCCGCGCCGTCCAGCCACTGGTCGCGGCCCCGACGAGCGCGCCGAGCGCGGGCGCGGCGTAGAGCAGTCCGACCACCCCGGCGCCGCCCCCGAACTGCTCGTCCGCGAGGACCGGGTACAGGGCCTGCGGCATCGTGAAGACCATCGCGGCCGCGTCGATGAGCAGCAGCCCCACGACGATCCGGTGCCCCCGCACGAACCGCACCCCGTCCGCGACCGCGGCGAAGGCCTGCCGAACTCCCTTGCCGGAGGCGCCGGAAGGACCGGAGGCGCCGGGACCACCGGGACCACCGGAACCACCGGGACCACCGGAAGCGGACGTCACCGGCGGCAGCGGCCGTACGAAGAGCAGCGCGACGGAGAAGACCAGGAAGCCCGCCGCGTCGACCGCGAAGCACGCGGCGAGCCCGGGCCCCGCGATGAGCACGCCGCCGAGCGCGGGCCCGAGCAGCGCGGCCAGCTGCGTGGAGGCCGCCGTCAACGCGCCCGCCGCCGCGAGGCGTTCGGTGCCGACGAGGGCCGGCACGGCCGCCATCATCGCGGGACCGCCGAGCCCGGCGAAGAGCCCGGTGAGGCCGGTGGCCGTGTAGATCACCCACAACTGCGGCTCGGGCAGCAGGGCGTTGACCGCGAGCCCCAGCGCGACGAGCGTCAGGGGCAGCCGGGTCACCAGCATCAGCAGGCGCCGATCGCGGCGGTCGGCGAGGACGCCGCCGATCAGCACGCCCACGACCAGCGGCAGCGCCCGCGCCAGGCTGACCAGGCCGATCTGCAGGGGCGAGCGCGTGAGGTCGTGGACCTGGACGGCCACCGCGACGCTCGTCATGAGGGTGCCGAGCAGCGCGCCGAGGAATCCGGCGTACAGCAGCCGGAAGTCGCGGCTCTCGCGGAGCGGGGTGAGGTCCATGGCGAGGCCGGACACACGGGACATGAGCGGCTCCAACAGGGGTTAGGACAGCCTTACTTGGATCACCCTGCCCACCCTCCGCCTTAAAGTCAACAGGTGTGAAGTTCTGCCCTCCGGCCACCCTCGCGCCGCCGCCCGGCGCCGCCGTACGCTGATCCGGTGACCAGCAAGCCCCCGGCCCCCGACACCCCGGCGGCCCCCACCAGGTCCCGCGCCCGCCCCACCCACCGCAAGGGCCGCGCCACCCTCACCCGCGAGTCCGTGGGCGAGGCCGCCCTGGACCACCTCGGACGGCACGGGCCCGCCGAGCTGACCATGCGGTCCCTCGCGGCCGACCTCGGCGTCTCGCCGCGCGCGCTCTACAACTACGTGGAGGACAGACGGGACCTGCTCACCGTCGCCGCCGAGATCTTCGAGTCGCGGTGGCGGCCGCCGGCACTCGACCCCTCGCCGGAGCGCTGGCGGGAGACCCTGCGCGCGTACTGCCGCGACCTGCGCGCGCACTACCGCCGCCACCCCGGCATGACCACCCTGGCCCTGAACGAGAACATCACCATGGCCCGCCATCCCACGATGCTGCGGAACGTGGACGCCGTCATCGGCTTCTTCACCGAGCTCGAGGGGACCGGCCTGCCGCTGCGCGACGCCTACCTCGCGTGCATGGAGTCGCTCCGCCAGGTCGTCGGCTTCGTGGAGTTCCAGGACCGTCTGCACGACCGCCCGCCGCCGCACCTCGACCCCGTCGACCTGCGCCGCACGCCCCCGCCCTGGCTGCGGGACGAGGGGCAGAACGCCGAAGGCCTCCCCCACCTCCACCGGGCCGCACGGGAGCTGCGCCCCGAATCCCCCGACGCCCTCTTCGAGTTCACCCTCGACCTCCTGGTGGACGGCATCGCCACCCGGGTGGAGGCCGCCCGATGACCGGGCCGCGCCAGGACATCGTGCTGATCGGCGGCGCGTCCGGCATCGGCAAGAGCCGGGCCGCCGCGCAACTGGCCGAGGAGTCCAAGGCGTTCGTGGTCGAGTTCGACGACGTCGTCGCGGCGGTGCAGGCGATCACCACCGCCGCGCACCACCCGGACCTCCACCTCTTCGACGGCGTCGCGGACGCGGACCTGACCGCCGAGCGGGTCCTCGATCTCCAGATCGCCACCGCCCGCGCCCTGGAGCCCGCCGTCCTCGGCGTCGTACGCAACCGTCTGAGCGTCGACGTGCCCGCCGTGGTCGAGGGCGACTACCTCACCCCGGCCGCCGCCGCGCGGGCCGTGGCCGAGGGCGCGGCGGCCGGACGCGACGTGCGGGCCGTCTTCCTGCACGAGGACGACCCGGAGCAGATCACCGCCAACTACACCGTGCGGGAACCGGACAGCGGCGTCCAGGCGGAGCGCGCCGAGGTCAGCGCCGCGTACGGCCGCTGGCTCGGCCGCGAGGCCGCCCTGCACGGCCTGCCCGTGGTCGCGTGCCGCCCCTGGAGCACCCTCGTCCCCCGCATCCGGCAGGCCCTCGGACACGGAAACGGAGAAGGGGGCGCGGCCACCCCGTGGTGACCGCGCCCCCTCCCCCGCGTACGGGCAGGGAACGCTAGGCGAGCGCCCCCGTCACCGGCTCGACCGCCGCCACGAGCGCGCCCGTGCGCACGAACTCGTCGGCCGCCGCCAGGTCCGGGGCGAGGAAGCGGTCGGGGCCCGGGCCCTCGACGCCCGCCTTGCGGACCGCGGCGATGACCGCCTGCGTCGCGGGCGCCGGGGTCAGGCCCTCGCGCAGCTCGACGGCGCGCGTGGCCGCGTACAGCTCGATCGCCACGATGCGGGTCAGGTTGTCGACGGCCGTACGGAGCTTGCGGGCGGCCGACCAGCCCATGGAGACGTGGTCCTCCTGCATCGCGGAGGACGGGATCGAGTCGGCGGACGCCGGGACGGCGAGCCGCTTCATCTCGCTGACCAGGGCGGCCTGCGTGTACTGCGCGATCATCAGGCCCGAGTCGACGCCCGCGTCGTCGGCGAGGAACGGCGGCAGGCCGTGCGAGCGGTTCTTGTCGAGGAGGCGGTCCGTGCGGCGCTCGGCGATCGAGCCGAGGTCGGCGGCGGCGACGGCGAGGAAGTCCAGGACGTACGCGACCGGGGCGCCGTGGAAGTTGCCGTTCGACTCGACGCGGCCGTCGGGCAGCACGACCGGGTTGTCCACGGCGGCGGCCAGCTCGCGCTCGGCGACCAGGCGGGCGTGCGCCATCGTGTCCCGGCCCGCGCCCGCGACCTGCGGGGCGCAGCGCACCGAGTACGCGTCCTGGACGCGCGGCGCGTCGTCCTGGTGGTGGCCGGTGAGGCCCGAACCGGCAAGGACGGCAAGCATGTTGGCGGCCGCGGCGGCCTGGCCCGGGTGCGGGCGGATGGCGTGCAGCTCGGGGGCGAGGACCTTGTCGGTGCCGAGCAGGGCCTCCAGCGTCAGGGCCGCGGTGACGTCCGCCGACTTGTAGAGGGTCTCCAGGTCGGCGAGGGCCATCACCAGCATGCCGAGCATGCCGTCCGTGCCGTTGAGGAGGGCGAGGCCCTCCTTCTCGCGCAGCTCGACCGGCGTGATGCCGTGCGCGGCGAGCAGCTCGCCCGCGGGCTTCACCACGCCGTCGGGGCCCTCGGCGTCGCCCTCGCCCATGAGCGTCAGCGCGCAGTGGCTGAGCGGCGCGAGGTCGCCGGAGCAGCCGAGCGAGCCGTACTCGTGGACGACCGGCGTGATCCCGGCGTTGAGGACGTCCGCCATCGTCCGCGCGACCTCGGGACGCACCCCCGTATGCCCCGAGCAGACCGTCTTCAGCCGCAGGAACATCAGCGCGCGGACCACCTCGCGCTCCACGCGCGGGCCCATGCCGGCCGCGTGCGAGCGGACGATGTTGCGCTGCAGCTGGGCGCGGAGGTCGGGGCCGATGTGGCGGCTGGCGAGGGCGCCGAAGCCGGTCGAGACGCCGTAGACGGGGTCGGGCTTGGCCGCGAGCGCGTCGACGATCTCGCGCGAGGCGGCGAGCGCGTCCAGCGCGTCGGCGGTCAGTTCGATCCGCGCGTTTCCGCGCGCGACGGCGATGACGTCGTCGGCGGTCGTCCCGGACGTCCCAAGGGCCACGGTGCCCACGCTGTGCATATCCATATTCAGCAGCGTACGGATTGAATCGCCGGGTGTCACGGGTGGGTTCGGGCCGGACCACTTACCTCGCTCGCCGCACGCCGGTCAGCCGCGCCCCAGCGCCCCCCTGAAGGTGATCCCGTGACGGCCGCGCAGCCTGCGGATCTCCCACACGGACAGCGCGGTCACCGAGACCGGCGCCCCGAGCATGAACGCGTAGAGCACCGTGGGCGGCGCGGCCACCACGGCGTCGTCGAAGAACTGCAGGACCGCGAGGCCCCACAGCAGCACGGGCGAGAGGACCGGCGGCAGGAGCTCGTGGATCGCCCCGGCGCGGAAGCAGCTGTTCACCGCGTACACGAGGAGGGCGATCGTGTAGACCAGGCCCGCCAGGAGGCCGAGGAGGGCCGCGACCCAGGCCGCGAAGGAGAGGAGGTAGTAGAACAGGACGACCAGGAACGAGCCCTGGTTGTCGGTGAGTCCGAGCCCCTCGCGCAGCACGTACCAGCAGAGCCAGACCACGCCCGCGCCCGCCGCGAGCGCGGCCAGCGTGCCGAGCGGCTGGAGCGCGCGGCGCAGGTAGATCCGGCGCAGCGAGGACTCGGCGAGGCCGATGAAGACGACGGTGGCGACGAGGATCGCGACGACCGCGAAGCCCGCGGCGACCACCAGGTCCTCGACCTTCCCGAGGACGAACTCCTCGCGCCCCTGGCGCAGCGGATAGGCGAAGACGAGCCACACGGTCGCGCCCAGCCCGAGGAGCGTACGGCCGGTCTGCAGGGCGGTGATGGTGCGGTCCTCGACGGCGCCGGGGCGGTCGGGGGTGCCGAAGCGGCGGGCGAGGTTCAGGGGGCTGTCGGCGGCGGCGCGGACGGTGCGGGCGGGTGGGGGTGCGGGTGTGGGGACGGGGTACGCGGAGGGGTTCCCGTCGTGCGTCCCGTAGGGCCCGGCGCCGGGCACCCCGTACTGCCCTTGCCCGCCACCCTGCGCCGGATCCCCGTACCCGTACTGAGCCGGATCCCCGTACCCGTACTGCTGATCGCTCAACGCCCGCTCCCCCGTGCGGGCTTGTGCGGCCCCGCGTACCGCGCGGCCCGGCTTCCGGGCGCGGCACACCTTAACTGATCATGCTCATGCCGCTCCTCTCGCCGGCGGCGCACGTTCGCGCCCGAAGGGGCGCGGGGAACTGCGCGACCGGCCACGACGAACCCGCAGGCACCCGACGGGCGCGGCACCGCACACCCGGCGGAGCGCCTACTCACCGGCGCCCCGCACCCCGCGCCCACGGAACTTCCGCCGCTCCCCCGCCGGAGGCGACCCCGCGGGCGCGTCGGCGAGGCGGACCACCGGATCGCCGTCCCCGCCGTGGCCCTCGCGCCCCGCGACCACCGGCTTGGCGGCGCGGGCGGCCTTCGCGCGGTACTGCGCCGCGTCGGCGAGGCGGAAGAGGCGGCGGGCCGAGCGCACGGGGCCGATCGGATCCCCGGTCGAGGCGACACCGCAGGCGACCCCGTCACCGAGCTCCAACTCCGCCGCCCGTACGCAGAGTTCATCGGCGACCCGCACCACCTCGTCGGCGGTGGGCCCCACGGACAGCAGGCAGAACTCGTCGCCGCCGAGCCGCGCCGCGAGCGCGCCCGGCAGCATCGCGCCGCAGAGCGAGAGCACCGAGCCGAAGCGCTCCAGGAGGCGGTCGCCGACCGCGTGGCCGTGGGTGTCGTTGACCCGCTTGAGCCCGTTCACGTCGCAGACGACCAGGCTCACCACGGCCCCCTCGGCGCGGTGCCGCTCCACCGCCTCGTCCAGGCGCAGGTCGACGGCGCGGCGGTTGGCGAGCCCGGTCAGCGCGTCCGTGAAGGCGAGGCGGCGCGCCTCCTCCAGGCGCTCGGTCTGCGCGATCCCCGCGGCGACCACGGCGGCGAGGACCGTCGCGAAGTCGGCGTCGGCCCGGTCGAAGACCGGCTCGCCCGGCGGGCGCGCCACATACAGCTCGCCCCACGCGCGCCCGTGCAGCACGATCGGCGCGACCACGCAGCAGCCGCGCCCCCTGCGGCGCAGGGCGGCAACGCGCTGGTGGCAGTAGCCGGCCGCGCGGGCGCCCTCGGGGCCCTCGGCGGTCTCGACCCACGCGTGCGGTTCGCCGCCCCCGGCCCAGCGTTCGTGCAGGAACTCGGTGATCTCCGGGAACTGGTTGACGGGGTAGGCCTCGTCGTCGGGGAACTCGACCTCGTGCTGGACGCGTTGGCCCACGTTCACCAGGACCCGCAGCCGGCCCCGGTCCCGCTCCCACACGGACAGCGCCGAGAAGCTCCCGTTCAGCGCGCGGCAGGCACCGAGAGCGGCCGCCCGCCAGGACTCACGCGGAGTGTGCGCGGCGGCCATTCCCTGCGCAAGCTCCACCACGGCCCGCAGCCGAACATCCTCACCCATCTCCCCAGGCTAGGAGGTTTGGGGCATTTTGGAACTTTGGGGCGCAGGGTGCGGGGGTGCGGGGCGAAGGGGCACAGGGCGGGGATTCACGGATTCACTCCCCGGGCCACTGCGGCTTCCGCTTCTCGTTGAACGCCGCGACGCCCTCCGCACGGTCCCCCGAGAACGCCACCGTCCGCCACGCCGCGTCCTCGACCTCCAGTCCTGCCCGCAGGTCGAGGCCGTGCCCGAGACGGAGCGCACGCTTGGCGGCGCGCAGCCCCACCGGCGAGTTGGCGGCCATGCGGGCGCCGAGCGCGAGCGCCTCCGTACGCGCCTCGCCCTCCCCCACCAGCAGATCGACGAGCCCCAACTCCCGTGCCTCCGCGGCCTCCACGCGCCGCGCCGAGAAGATCAGCTCGGCGGCGCGCGCGGCACCCACGCGGCGCGGCAGCAGCTGCGTGCCGCCGCCGCCGGGGATGACGCCGACGGACACCTCGGGGAGGCCGACGACCGCGGTCGGGTCGGCGACGATCACGTCGCAGGAGAGCGCGAGCTCGAAGCCGCCGCCGAGCGCGAAGCCGTGCACGGCGGCGACGGTCGGCATGGGCAGTTCGAGTACGCCGGTGTAGGCGCCCCGCGACGTCGGGCGCTGGCGGAGCAACTCGGCGTCGCTGAGGGAGTTCCGCTCCTTGAGGTCGGCGCCGACGCAGAAGGCCCGCTCGTGGGTGGACGTCACGACGACGACCCGGGCGTCGCGGTCGTCGCTCAGGGCGGCGCAGGCGGCGGCGATGGAGCGGGCCATCTCCGAGGAGACGGCGTTCATGGCCTTGGGCCGGTCGAGGACGAGCTCGACGACGTGGCCGTGCCGCCTGACCGCCACGTACTCCCCGTACCGCTGCTCGTCACCCATGACGCCTCCTCCACCTCCGGTTAACGACCGTTACCGGAGGATCATGTCAGCCGGGCCCCGCCCCGGGAAGGGGCTCATCGGCCGGTCCTCAGCCCCTGCGGGCCAGGAGCCACGGCTCGACGACGCCGAGGCCGCGCACGGGGCGCTGCCACATCGGCTGGAGTGCGAAGCGGTACGAGGGGGGCTCCTCGCCCTCCTTCTCCGCGGCGGCGGCCGCCTCCGCGGCCTCCGTCTCGGAGGCCGGTGCCTCGCCGGTGCGCGTCAGTTCCTCCGCGAAGGCCCCGTCCACGAGCACGGCGTCCCGGGGAGCTATCGACGTGAGCCGCGAGGCGAGGTTCACGGTCGTGCCGAACACGTCGCCCATCCGCGTGGTCACGGTGCCGAAGGCGATGCCGACGCGCAGCTCCGGCATGGTCTCGTCGTTGGCCATCGTCTCGATGAGCCGCAGCGCGATCTCCGCGGCCGTGCCCGCGTCGTCGGCGGCGTACAGGACCTCGTCGCCCAGCGTCTTGATGAGCCGTCCGCCGTGCGCGGCCACGAGGTCGGCGGCGGTGGTCTCGAAGGCCTCGACGAGCTCGCCGAGCTCTTCCTCCTCCATCCGCCGCGTGAGCCGGGTGAACCCCACGAGGTCGGCGAAGCCGACGGCGAGGCGCCGGTCGACCATCTCCTCGTCGTCCGCGGCCTGCACGACGCGTCCCGTGGCCGCGGCGAGCTGGCGGCGCCACACGTAGACGAGGAACTCCTCCAGCTCGGGCAGGAGCAGCTCGACGAGCGGATACGTGACTTCGGTCCTGGTCATCCCCGGCTCGGGAGGCTCGGTGAGCCCCTCCAGGAACGAATCGATCTGCCATTCCGCGAGCCGGGCGGTGGTCTGCCCCGTGGACCGCGCCACCTGCACGGCCATGGCCTCGCTGAGCAGCCCCGCCTCGACGAGACCCGCCAGCCGCCGCAGCGCGAGCACGTCGGCCTCGGTCAGCGCCTTGGCCTGCCCGATGTCGGGGAACCCCATGGCCCGCCAGAACCGCGAGGCCAGCTCCATGGAGACGCCCGCGCTGCGCGCCGCCTGGAACGGGGTGTACCTGCGGTCGGCGCCGAGGATGAGCTGTTCCAGACGGAGGGCGAGAGGATCCTTCTCCGGGTCGTCGTCCGGCTTCTCGTCCACTTCGGGAACCCCGGGCACCTCCCCGACCGACCCAGCGGTACGGCCGGACCCGCCGTCGGGGGCGGGGTGTGCACCCGTGCCGGAGCCCGTGTCGTCGACGGTCACGCCTGCTGCCCTTCCGATCTGCCGCGGTCAGGTATCGACCGGCGTCAACTTTACGGCAGGTGTGC
>NZ_JBVHLZ010000004.1:0-536835 GCF_055558735.1 Streptomyces sp. NPDC025651 | reverse complement strand
TGTGCCGCAGCTCACTCGCGACTCCCACGACCCGCTCCTTGACGGCCGGGGGTCCGGGGGTCGCCCCCCGGGAAAACACAGCACGGCAGGCGTGCCGCAGCTCACTCGCGACTCCCACGACCCGCTCCTTGACGGCCGGGGGTCCGGGGGTCGCCCCCCGGGAAAACACAGCACGGCAGGCGTGCCGCGGCTCGCCCTCGCACACCTGCGGGCATGTCGTGGCCGATCGCGCCCACGCGGCAGGGCCGCACCTGTCACAGCCCCGCGCCTCTTCGGGGCGCGACCGGTCCGCATGCTCAGCCCGCCGGGCGCAGATGCACGATGTCCCCCGCCCCCACCGGCTGCTGCACCCCGTCCTCCGTGGCCAGGACCAGGCGGCCGTCGCCGTCCACCGCCACCGCCTCGCCGACCAGGGCGCGGTCGCCCGGCAGCTCGGCCCGAACGCGGCGGCCGAGCGTCGCGCACCCCGCGGCGTACGTCTCCTGGAGCCCGGACGCGGCGGGGTCGCCGCCGGCCGCGCGCCAGTCCCCGTACCACTGCTCAAAGGACCGCAGCACGGCCCGCAGCAGCGGGTCGCGGTCCGTGACCTTCGCCCCGGCAAGGGCGAGCGACCCGGCGGTCGGCACCGGCAGCTCGTCCTCGCGCAGCGTCACGTTGAGGCCGACGCCGACGACGACGCCCCCGCCGGACGCGGAGCCCGCCCGCTCCGCGAGGATGCCGCCCGCCTTGCGCTCCTGGTCACCGACCGTGACCAGGAGGTCGTTGGGCCACTTGAGTGCGGTGTCCACGCCCGCCGCGCGGGACAGGCCCGTCGCGACGGCCACACCGGTGAGCAGCGGCAGCCAGCCCCACCGCTCCACCGGCACCTCGGCGGGCTTGAGCAGCACGGAGAAGAAGAGCCCGGAGCGCGGGGGCGCCGACCACTGCCGGTCGAGGCGGCCGCGCCCCGCGCTCTGCTCCTCGGCGACGAGCACCGTGCCCTCGGCGAGCTCGTCGGCCCGCGCCGCGAGGTCGCTGTTGGTCGACCCGGTGGCGGCCACCACGTCGAGGGAGGTCCACAGGCCGCCGTCGCGCACCAGCGCCCGCCGCAGGGAGGCGGCGCCGAGCGGCGGCCGATCGAGGTCGGACCAGCGGTTGTCTTCAGCATCTGACGGCGTCATGCAAGCCACCTTAGGTGTGGTAAACGCCGCACTGCCGAACGGTATCGGCGCCGATACGCTACGGGTCAGTAGCCAGCCGCAGTAAGCAGCCGTAAGCCGCCGTACGCACCTTTGAGCAGGCAGGGAGCCGCATCCCTATGTCCGAGATCGACATCCACACGACCGCCGGAAAGCTCGCGGATCTCCAGCGCCGCATCGAGGAGGCCAAGCACGCGGGCTCGGCCAGAGCGGTCGAGAAGCAGCACGCCAAGGGCAAGCTGACGGCGCGCGAGCGGATCGAACTCCTCCTCGACGAGGGCTCGTTCGTCGAGTTCGACGAGTTCGCGCAGCACCGCTCGACCAACTTCGGCCTGGAGAAGAACCGGCCGTACGGCGACGGCGTGGTGACCGGTTACGGCACGGTCGACGGCCGCCCGGTCGCCGTCTTCTCGCAGGACTTCACGGTCTTCGGCGGCGCGCTCGGCGAGGTCTTCGGCCAGAAGATCGTCAAGGTCATGGACTTCGCCCTGAAGACCGGCTGCCCGGTCGTCGGGATCAACGACTCGGGCGGCGCCCGCATCCAGGAGGGCGTCATGGCCCTCGGCATGTACGGCGAGATCTTCCGCCGCAACACCCACGCCTCGGGCGTGATCCCGCAGATCAGCCTGGTCGTCGGCCCGTGCGCGGGCGGCGCCGTGTACTCCCCCGCGATCACCGACTTCACGGTCATGGTCGACCAGACCTCGCACATGTTCATCACCGGGCCCGACGTCATCAAGACGGTCACCGGCGAGGACGTCGGCTTCGAGGAGCTGGGCGGCGCCCGCACCCACAACGCCACGTCCGGCGTCGCGCACCACATGGCGGGCGACGAGAAGGACGCCATCGAGTACGTCAAGTCCCTCCTCTCCTACCTGCCTTCGAACAACCTCAGCGAGCCGCCCGCCTTCCCCGAGGAGGCGGACCTGGAACTCACCGACGAGGACCGGGAGTTGGACACCCTCATCCCGGACAGCGCCAACCAGCCGTACGACATGCACGGCGTGATCGAGCACGTCCTGGACGACGGGGAGTTCTTCGAGACGCAGCCGCTGTTCGCGCCGAACATCATCACCGGGTTCGGCCGGATCGAGGGCCACCCCGTGGGCATCGTCGCCAACCAGCCCACGCAGTTCGCCGGTTGCCTGAACATCGACGCGTCCGAGAAGGGCGCCCGCTTCGTCCGCACCTGCGACGCGTTCAACATCCCGGTCATCACCTTCGTCGACGTGCCGGGCTTCCTGCCGGGCGTCGAGCAGGAGCACACGGGCATCATCCGCCGCGGCGCCAAGCTCATCTACGCGTACGCCGAGGCCACGGTCCCGCTCATCACGATCATCACGCGCAAGGCCTTCGGCGGCGCGTACGACGTGATGGGCTCCAAGCACCTGGGCGCCGACCTGAACCTCGCCTGGCCGACCGCGCAGATCGCGGTGATGGGCGCGCAGGGCGCGGTGAACATCCTGCACCGCCGCACGATCGCCGAGGCCGGGGACGACGTCGAAGAGGTCCGCGCGCGGCTCATCCAGGAGTACGAGGACGCGCTGCTCAACCCGTACACGGCGGCCGAGCGCGGCTACATCGACGCCGTGATCATGCCTTCGGAGACCCGGTCCCATCTCGTCCGCGGCCTGCGTCAGCTGCGTACGAAGCGGGAATCCCTGCCTCCGAAGAAGCACGGCAACATCCCCCTCTAGTCCTTCAGGGAGCGGTCATGATCAAGGTCGTACGGGGCAACCCGACCCCGGAGGAGCTCGCCGCCGCCCTGGCGGTGGTCCAGGCGCGCGCCGCGGCGGTGGCGAACCAGCCGTCCGGCGCGCCCGCGCCGCCCGACTCCTGGGCCGACCCCGCGCGAGTGGCCCGCCACCGGCTGCCCGCCCCCTCGCCCACGGCGTGGGGCCGCACCTACTGGCCGGGATAGGCGACGGGACGCACGCCATGGGCGAGTTGGGCCGGGGAACTTGAGTACGCGTACTCAGGCGCCCCGGCCGCCCCGGCCGCAGTATCGAGTCCATGCTGTGGTCGGATCCGGAGGACAACCCTCCCAAGGACATGCGGGACATGCAGGCGAAGATGCGCCGTGCGGGAATCGTCCTGGCCCTGGCCATGGTGGTGGCGATGTTCGTGCTGAGCATCCACTGAGCGCCCCGAAGGGGCGCGGGGAACTGCGCGACAAGCCACGAAGCACCCGCAGCCGACACACCCGCCCCCCAGCGGAGCGCCTACGCTGACCGCATGAGTGATCAGCCCCGCCGTCTCGTCCTCGCCTCCCAGTCCCCCGCACGCCTCGGCCTGCTCCGCCAGGCCGGCCTCGCCCCCGAGGTGATCGTCAGCGGCGTCGACGAGGACAAGGTCTCCGCACCCACCCCCGCCGAGCTCGCGCTCGCCCTTGCCGAGGCCAAGGCGTCCGTGGTCGCCGCACGGCCCGAGGCGAAGGGCGCCCTGGTCGTCGGCTGCGACTCGGTTCTGGAACTGGACGGCCGGGCGCTCGGCAAGCCCGCCGACGCCGAGGAGGCCACCGCGCGCTGGAAGGACATGCGCGGCCGCGCGGGCGTCCTGCAGACCGGCCACTGCGTGTACGACACCGACTCGGGCCGGTACGCCTCGGCGACGGCGTCCACCGTGGTCCGCTTCGGCGATCCCTCGGACGAGGAGATCGCCGCGTACGTCGCGAGCGGTGAACCGCTGCACGTGGCAGGGGCGTTCACCCTGGACGGCCGCTCGGCGCCGTTCGTCGACGGCATCGAGGGCGACCACGGCAACGTCATCGGCCTCTCGCTGCCGCTGCTGCGCCGTCTGCTGGCCGAACTGGGCGTGGGCATCACGCAGTTGTGGCAGAAGTAGCCAGGGGGCCGCTCTCGTCCTGCTGTGCCTTCTTGTCGTACGCCACGAGCGTGAGGACGATCAGGCCGAGCACGACCATCATGAAGGCGAACGCGACCCACCCCACCGGGCCCACGCAGAAGGCCCCGAGCAGCCCGTGCACAACGGCGCAGCTGATCAGGAGCAGGCGGCCGAAGCCGCCGGGGGCGCGGTCGCGCGCGGCGGTGCGGGCCATGACGAGGGCGCACAGGGCGAAATAGCCGCCGAAGACGATGCCGCCGATCCAGGCCGACACGGACATCGCGTGCGGGTCGAGGCCGGCGAGGGACATCTTCTGCTTGTCGACGACGAGGCCGAGGAACCAGTTGAGGAGTGCGATGCCGATCGCCTCCGCGACGAGAACGATCGCGCCCACCCAGGCCACCGGTCTGCGCGCCACGGCGCCCCACCCTCTTTCCGCTGCTGTTACCCCAAGTACGTTCGAGCCATCGCGAACGCTACTAACGGGTAAACCCCGGGACAAGGGCTGCGCCGAAGGCAAAGAATCATTGGGCCATTCGTAGGGACTCCACAAAGAAAGCCGCTCTGCCGCAGCGCTGCCTCACAGAGACCTTGACCACACCGGAGGGCTACGCTGCCGGGGAGAGACCCTGCGTACCGTGGTACGACAAGGGATTTCGCGGACCAAGCCGGCCTCGAGTCACACTCCGTGTGGGCAAGCTCACTATTGGGGACGGGTCGTAAGCCCGTGTCGGCAGTCCCTAAACTCGGCTTGTTTCAAGGAGGGAGCCATCGTGCGCAAGGTGCTCATCGCCAACCGTGGCGAAATCGCTGTCCGCGTTGCTCGGGCATGCCGGGACGCAGGGATCGCGAGCGTAGCCGTCTACGCAGACCCCGACCGGGACGCTCTTCACGTCCGCGCGGCAGATGAGGCGTTCGCCCTGGGCGGTGACACTCCGGCCACCAGCTACCTGGACATCTCCAAGGTGCTCGGCGCGGCCAAGGACGCGGGGGCGGACGCGATCCACCCCGGTTACGGCTTCCTTTCGGAGAACGCCGAGTTCGCGCAGGCCGTGCTGGACGCCGGTCTGATCTGGATCGGCCCGCCGCCGCAGGCCATCCGCGACCTGGGCGACAAGGTCGCCGCCCGGCACATCGCGCAGCGCGCGGGTGCCCCGCTGGTCGCGGGCACGCCCGACCCGGTGTCCGGCGCCGACGAGGTCGTCGCCTTCGCCGAGGAGCACGGCCTGCCGATCGCGATCAAGGCGGCGTTCGGCGGTGGCGGCCGCGGTCTGAAGGTGGCCCGCACCCTCGAAGAGGTCCCCGAGCTGTACGACTCCGCGGTGCGCGAGGCGGTGGCCGCGTTCGGCCGCGGCGAGTGCTTCGTGGAGCGCTACCTCGACAAGCCGCGGCACGTGGAGACCCAGTGCCTGGCCGACCAGCACGGCAACGTGGTGGTCGTGTCCACCCGTGACTGCTCGCTGCAGCGCCGCCACCAGAAGCTCGTCGAGGAGGCCCCCGCGCCGTTCCTGACGGACGCCCAGGTCGAGGAGCTGTACAGCGCCTCGAAGGCGATCCTGAAGGAGGCCGGCTACGTCGGCGCGGGCACCGTCGAGTTCCTCGTCGGCGTCGACGGCACGATCTCCTTCCTGGAGGTCAACACCCGTCTGCAGGTGGAGCACCCGGTCACCGAGGAGGTCGCGGGCATCGACCTCGTCCGCGAGATGTTCCGCATCGCCGACGGCGAGGAGCTCGGGTACGGCGACCCCGAACTGCGCGGTCATTCCTTCGAGTTCCGCATCAACGGCGAGGACCCGGGCCGCAACTTCCTGCCCGCGCCGGGCACCGTCACGGCCTTCGCGCCCCCGACGGGCCCCGGCGTCCGCCTGGACGCGGGCGTCGAGTCGGGCTCGGTCATCGGCCCGGCCTGGGACTCGCTCCTGGCCAAGCTGATCGTCACCGGCGCGACCCGCGAGCAGGCGCTGCAGCGCGCCGCCCGCGCGCTCGCGGAGTTCAATGTCGAGGGCATGGCGACCGCCATCCCGTTCCACCGTGCCGTCGTCAAGGACCCGGCGTTCGCGCCCGAACTGACCGGCTCCAGCGACCCGTTCACGGTCCACACCCGCTGGATCGAGACCGAGTTCGTCAACGAGATCCCGCCGTTCGCCGCGCCCGCCGCGGACGCGGAGGCGGACGAGGAGCCGGGCCGCGAGACGGTCGTCGTCGAGGTCGGCGGCAAGCGACTTGAGGTCTCGCTGCCGTCCTCGCTGGGCATGACGATCGCGCGCACGGCGGCCGCGGGCGGCGCCCGTCCCAAGCGCCGCGCGGCCAAGAAGTCGGGCCCGGCGGCCTCCGGCGACACCCTCGCCTCGCCCATGCAGGGCACGATCGTCAAGGTCGCGGTCGAGGAGGGCCAGGAGGTCAAGGAGGGCGACCTGGTCGTCGTCCTCGAGGCCATGAAGATGGAACAGCCCCTCAACGCCCACCGCTCGGGCACGATCAAGGGCCTCGCCGCGGAGGTGGGCGCGAGCCTGACCTCCGGTGCGGTCATCTGCGAGATCAAGGACTGACCCGGCGACGGGGCGCGGCACACGGGGCTCCGCCCCGGAACCCGCTCCTCAATCGCCGGAGAGGCTGAATCTTCCCGGGCCGGGCTGGATCCTCCAGCCCGGCCCGGGACGTTTCGTCTCAAGCCCGTCCGGCGCTTGAGGACGAGCCCGGCGGAGCCGGCGACGAACCGAGCCATGACGCCGCGCACTCGCAACCACCGCGCCCCCTCCCCGCGTCCTACTCCCACGTAGAACCGAAGACCACGGGGGGACTTCAGTGACACGCACGGGGGACGTACTGGGCCTGCTCGCCGCCGCGGGCGCCCTCACCACCAGCGCCTGGCTCACGGCGTCCGCGGACACCGGACAGCGTTTCGAGGCAGGGCTCGTGCTCGGCCTGGCCGCAGGCCTGTCCGTGGCGCTGCTGCGGCGCTTCACCAGGCTGCCGATGGGGCGGCGACGCCCCTACACCTTCGCCCTGCCGCTGCCCGCGCCCGACTGGCGCGCGCCGCTGCCGGATCCGCACGGTGATCCAGAGGCCCTGCGCCCGCACGCCGAGGAGCGCGCGGCGCTGCTCTCCGATGCGTCGGCGCTCGGCGACGCCCTGCACCACACCTGCTCGCTCGCGCCCCAACTCCGCACGGAGCTGGCCTCGTTCGCCGTGACGGCGTCGATCCAGGCGAGCAACTCGGTGATCCACTCCGCGCTCCACCCCGCCGACGAGGGGCCGCGCAGCCCGGACCCCGCGTACGACACCGCGTACGCCCTGGGAGAGCTCGTCGCGGGCGTCGAGTTCAGCCGCGTCGGGATGCGTGCCCTGGAGTCCCTGGTGACGGAGCTGCCGCTGCGGCCCGACCCGCCCTGCTACTTCAATCCGCTGCACGAACGCGGGCACGCGCGCGTGGCGCCCCCGGTCGCCGTGGACGGCGCCGACGAGGTCGCCGCCTGCCACGGCTGCGCCCGGGAGCCCGCGCCGCTCCTGGTGCCCTCGGCGGCCGGCCCCGTGCCGTACTACGAGAGCGACGCCGTCGACGCGCGCTGGCGGCTGCTGGGCTACGGCGCGGTCGTCCCCGACAACGGCGCCACGATGATCGCCACGGCCCGCGACGGCTTCCGTCCGGGCGCCAAGAGCGCCAAGAGCACGAAGAAGACCCGCACGAAGGTGAGTTGATCATGGGAGACCTGGCCACCGGCATCCTCAGCGGAGCCGTCGTCGGCACCTGCGTCACGTACCCCCTGGTGCTCTGGCTGACCAGGAACCTGCGCGGCGGCGCCCTGCCCCCGCACCGGCGCGAGCGCAGGGCCAGGGCGGAGCTGGACGCGTTCTTCGGCCACCGGCTGTCCTGACCTCGCCCGGACGTGCCCGGCGGGCAGTGGCATCCTTGAGGGACGCGTACGTTCACGAAGGGTGCGGGGATGACGACCGGCACGGGCCAGCAGGCGAGACCGCCGCAGCAGGCGGCACAGCCGGCGCGCACCATGCGGGCCGACGCCCGCCGCAACTACGACCGGCTGCTCGCCGAGGCGCGCGCCGCCTTCGCCGAGCACGGCACGGGCGCCTCCCTGGAGGACGTGGCGCGCCGCGCGGGCGTCGGCATCGGCACGCTGTACCGGCACTTCCCCAACCGGCACGCGCTGATGAGCGCGGTCTGGGAGGACGCGGTGAGCGACCTGCTCGCCCGCTCGCACGCCCTGCTCGACGCCCCGCAGCCGTGCGCCGCTCTGGTGGCGTGGCTGCGCTCGATCGTCACTCATGCGGGTGAGTACCGCGGCCTGTCGAGCGCGCTCATGTCGGCGTCGCACGACGACAGTTCGGCGCTCGCGCGGTGCAGCAAGCCGATGCGCGAGGCGGGCTCGGCGCTGCTCGCCCGCGCGCAGGAGGCGGGGGCCGTGCGCCCCGACGTCTCCATCTCGGATCTGCTCCAGCTGACCAACGCGATCTCGCTGGCGGCCGAAGAGACCCCGGACGACCCGGAGTTGGCCGACCGGCTGCTCACGCTGACCCTGCGGGGCCTGAAGGCCGACGGTCGGGCCGCGGCCTGACGCCCGCTCCGGCACCCCTGCCGTCACGGTCCGTCACGGCCCGTCGGTGCGGCCGTACCGGCCCCGCCCGGGTCTCAGCGACGGCGCAGGTCCGCGACCCGCGCGGCCCGCTCCCCGGGCGGCTGCTCCCCGAGGATCGCGCTGCGCAGCTGCTGGCCAGGGCCCGCCCCGTGGTTGCGACGCTGACCCGGCAGGGGCACGTCCCGGCGCGGCTGGCGCCCCGCCGGGACGGAATCGGCACCGGGCCCTGCGTTAGGGCTGGCGGATCCGCCCGCCACCGCGATCTGCACGCCCTGGTCGGCCAGGGCCTGCAGTTCCGTGGCCGCCCGGTCGTCGTGCGCCGGGGGCTCGTCCGTGACCAGGCGGGTGATGACGTCCGTCGGCACCGTCTGGAACATCGTGTCGGTGCCGAGCTTGGTGTGGTCGGCGAGGACCACGACCTCGGCGGCCGCCTGGACCAGGGCGCGGTCCACGCTCGCGGAGAGCATGTTGGACGTGGACAGGCCGCGCTCGGCGGTCAGACCACTGCCCGAGAGGAACGCCCGCGACACCCGCAGCCCCTGGAGGGACTGCTCGGCGCCGCTGCCCACCAGTGCGTAGTTGGAACCGCGCAGGGTGCCGCCGGTCATGACGACTTCCACCCTGTTGGCGTGGGCCAACGCCTGTGCCACCAGCAGGGAGTTGGTGACGACGGTCAGACCGGGAACCCGCGCGAGCCGTCGGGCCAGCTCCTGCGTGGTCGTACCGGCCCCGACGACGATGGCTTCGCCTTCTTCGACGAGACCCGCCGCGAGATCGGCGATGGCCGTCTTCTCGGCGGTCGCGAGATGTGATTTCTGCGGAAAGCCGGACTCCCGCGTGAATCCGCCCGGCAATACCGCACCGCCATGTCTGCGGTCGAGGAGTCCTTCTGCCTCCAGCGCGCGCACGTCCCGCCGTACGGTCACTTCGGAGGTCTGGACGACGCGGGCGAGCTCACGGAGCGATACCGCCCCGTTGGCCCGCACCATTTCGAGGATCAATTGGCGACGTTCTGCAGCGAACACGAAACTGACAGTAACCCCAACGACCGTCTGCTTTCAGCAGTTTGCGCCGAATTACAGAAGTTGTTCGCACGACAGGGTGGGAAGTGGTATAGGTGCTTACTCGCTCCACCTATGCCGCGCGAATGGTTCGCAACAGTGCGTGACCTGCGAAGAGTTGATTCAAGCCGCCGCCTGGATCAGCCCTCGCCGGCCGCCTTCCGCGTGTGGAGTTGACGCGCCACCTCGGCGATCGACCCCGAAAGCGATGGGTACACGGTGAACGCATTCGCGATCTGCTCGACCGTCAGATTGTTGTCGACCGCGATCGAGATGGGATGGATCAGTTCCGAAGCGCGCGGCGCGACGACCACACCGCCGACCACGATCCCCGTGCCCGGACGGCAGAAGATCTTGACGAAGCCGTCGCGGATGCCCTGCATCTTCGCGCGCGGGTTGCGCAGCAGCGGCAGCTTGACGACCCGGGCGTCGATCTTGCCCGCGTCGACGTCGGCCTGGCTGTAGCCGACGGTCGCGATCTCCGGGTCCGTGAAGACGTTCGCGGACACGGTCTTCAGGTTCAGCGGCGTCACCGCGTCGCCCAGGAAGTGGTACATCGCGATGCGCCCCTGCATGGCGGCGACGGAGGCGAGCGCGAAGACGCCGGTGACGTCACCGGCGGCGTACACGCCGGGAGCGGACGTGCGCGAGACCTTGTCCGTCCAGATGTGCCCGGAGTCCTTCAGCTTGACCCCGGCCTCCTCCAGACCCATGCCGCTGCTGTTCGGGATGGCACCGACGGCCATCAGGCAGTGGGTACCGGAGATGACGCGGCCGTCGTTGAGCGTGACCTCGACCCGGTCCCCGACGCGCTTGGCGGATGCGGCGCGGGAGCGGGACATGACGTTCATGCCGCGGCGGCGGAAGACGTCCTCCAGGACGGCGGCGGCGTCCGGGTCCTCGCCCGGAAGCACCCGGTCGCGGCTGGACACGAGCGTGACGTTCGAACCGAGGGCCTGATAGGCGCCGGCGAACTCGGCACCGGTGACACCGGAGCCGACCACGATGAGCTCCTCGGGGAGCTCGTCCAGGTCGTACACCTGGGTCCAGTTGAGGATGCGCTCGCCGTCGGGCTGGGCGTCGGGCACCTCGCGCGGGTGGCCACCGGTGGCGATGAGCACGGCATCGGCGACAAGAGTTTCCTCGCTCCCGTCGGCCGCGCGCACGATCACCTTGCGCGAGCCGTCGATGTCCTGCTGGCCCTCCAGGCGGCCGCGGCCGCGCAGCACGCGCGCGCCCGCACGCGTGACGGAGGCGGTGATGTCGTGGGACTGCGCGAGCGCGAGGCGCTTCACACGGCGGTTGACCTTCCCCAGGTCCACGCCGACCACGCGCGCGGGGGTGTCGATGTGCGGGGTGTCGTCCGCGACGATGATCCCGAGCTCTTCGTACGACGAATCGAAGCTGGTCATCACCTCGGCCGTCGCGATCAGAGTCTTCGACGGAACGCAGTCGGTGAGCACCGACGCCCCGCCCAGACCGTCGCAGTCGACGACGGTCACCTCCGCGCCGAGCTGGGCGGCCACAAGAGCCGCCTCGTATCCGCCGGGTCCGCCGCCAATGATCACGATCCGAGTCACGTACTCCATTGTCCCGCACGCTTCAACCAGCTTCGCCCCGGGGCCCTCCGTCCGTGCACGCACCCCGTCCGAGCGGTCCTTCCGCCACGGGAGGGGCACACCCGATCGCTGCCGTACCCTCGACCTCATGTCGCTCTACGCCGCGTATGCCGGCAATCTGGATCCGCGGCTCATGTCACGCCGCGCCCCGCACTCCCCGCTGCGCGCGACCGGCTGGCTGAACGGCTGGCGGCTCACCTTCGGCGGAGAGCACATGGGCTGGGAGGGCGCCCTCGCCACCATCGTCGAGGCCCCTCGTTCCCAGGTCTTCGTCACGCTCTACGACATCGCCCCCATGGACGAGGACTCCATGGACCGCTGGGAAGGCGTGGGCCTGGACATCTACCGCCGCATGCGCGTGCGCGTCCACACCCTGGAGGGCGAGGAGCCCGCCTGGGTGTACGTCCTCAACGGCTACGAAGGCGGCCTCCCCTCGGCCCGCTACCTGGGCGAACTGGCGGACGCCGCGGAATCGGCAGGCGCCCCCCACGACTACGTGATGGAACTCCGCAAGCGCCCCTGCTGACGCCTCCCGCCCCGCTCTCGTCGAAAACAACAAGACAACGATCGAAATCCCGTGAGCATCGTCATCTACGCGCGTAGGGCGTGACCGGCTACTCTCATCGACGTGAACGCTTCAGTTATTCCGGACGACATCCAGGGCGACCCCTACGCCGCCGCCGACGCCGCCGCCGCGCGCCTGCGCGAGCTGACGGGCGCCGAGACCCACGACGTCGCCCTCGTGATGGGCTCCGGCTGGGCGCCGGCCGTCGACGCGCTCGGCACCCCCGAGGCCGAGTTCCCCGTCACCGAGCTGCCCGGCTTCCCGCCGCCTGCGGTCGAGGGCCACGGCGGCAAGATCCGCTCCTTCAAGGTCGGCGACAAGCGTGTGATGGTCTTCCTGGGCCGCACCCACTACTACGAGGGCCGGGGCGTCGCGGCCGTCGCGCACGGCGTCCGTACCGCCGTGGCCGCGGGCTGCAAGACGATCGTGCTCACCAACGGCTGCGGCGGCCTGCGCGAGGGCATGCGCCCCGGCCAGCCGGTGCTGATCAGCGACCACCTGAACCTCACGGCGACGTCGCCGATCGTCGGCGCGAACTTCGTCGACCTGACGGACCTGTACTCCCCCCGTCTGCGCGCCCTCTGCAAGGAGATCGACCCGTCCCTCGAAGAGGGCGTGTACGCGCAGTTCCCCGGCCCGCACTACGAGACGCCGGCGGAGATCCGCATGGCCCGCACGATCGGCGCGGACCTGGTGGGCATGTCGACGGTCCTCGAGGCCATCGCCGCGCGCGAGGCCGGCGCCGAGGTGCTCGGCATCTCCCTGGTCACCAACCTCGCCGCGGGCATGACGGGCGAGCCGCTGAACCACGAGGAGGTCCTGCAGGCGGGCCGCGACAGCGCCACCCGCATGGGCGAACTCCTCGGCAAGGTCCTGGGCCGCATCTGACGGCGGGGGCGCCTTGGGTTCCCGAGGCGCCCCCCCCCGGCACGACTGCCCACAGCGGACCGCCCCCGGTGCGGCTGCCCCCGCCGCGGTCACCGACAGGCAAGCTCCCACGGCCCCGCAGCCGCAGCCGCCATCGCGCCCCGAGGGGCCGCGGGGGTATGTGCGCACGGAGCACCGAGCGCACAATGGCGTCTTTGTCCGCGCGGCGCGGCGCAGGGATGGCGAGTACGCACGTACCCCCGCGGCCCCGCCCCACGAACAGACCCAAGGCGCAGCCCCGACCCCCCGCACACGAGAGGCTGAAACGACGTGCAGGACACCTCCGAACTCATCGCACGGGCCCAGGCCTGGCTGGCCGAGGACCCGGACCCCGAGACCCGCGAAGAGCTGGCCAAGCTCATCGACTCCGCGGACACCGACGAGCTGGCCGCACGCTTCTCCGGCACCCTCCAGTTCGGCACCGCGGGACTCCGCGGCGAACTCGGCGCGGGCCCCATGCGCATGAACCGCAACGTGGTCATCCGCGCCGCCGCCGGCCTCGCCGCGTACCTGAAGTCCGAGAACCGGACCGACGGCCTCGTCGTCATCGGCTACGACGCCCGCCACAAGTCGGCCGACTTCGCCCGCGACACCGCCGCCGTCATGACCGGCGCGGGCCTCAGGGCCGCCGTGCTCCCCCGCCCCCTGCCCACCCCCGTCCTCGCCTTCGCCATAAGGCACCTGGGCGCGGTGGCGGGCGTCGAGGTGACGGCCAGCCACAACCCCCCGCGCGACAACGGCTACAAGGTCTACCTCGGCGACGGCTCCCAGATCGTCCCGCCCGCGGACGCGGAGATCGCAGCCGAGATCGACGCCATCACCTCGCTCCACGACGTACCCCGCCCCGAGGCCGGCTGGGAGACCCTCGGCGACGACGTCCTGGAGGCCTACCTGGCCCGTACGGACGCCGTCCTGGCCCCGGACTCCCCCCGCACCGCCCGCGCCGTCTACACGGCGATGCACGGCGTCGGCAAGGACACCCTGCTCGCGGCCTTCGCCCGCGCCGGCTTCCCCGCCCCGGTCCTCGTCGCCGAGCAGGCGGAGCCCGACCCGGACTTCCCGACCGTCGCGTTCCCCAACCCGGAGGAGCCGGGCGCGATGGACCTGGCCTTCGCGACGGCGGCCCGCACCACCCCCGCCCCGGACCTGATCATCGCCAACGACCCGGACGCGGACCGCTGCGCCGCGGCCGTCAAGGACGGCGAGGACTGGCGGATGCTCCGCGGCGACGAGGTGGGCGCCCTCCTCGCCGCGCACCTGGTCAACCGCGGAGCGCGGGGCACCTTCGCGGAGTCGATCGTCTCCTCCTCCCTCCTCGGCCGGATCGCCGAGAAGGCGGGCCTGCCGTACGAGGAGACCCTCACCGGCTTCAAGTGGATCGCCCGCGTCGACGGCCTGCGCTACGGCTACGAGGAGGCGCTCGGCTACTGCGTCGACCCCGAGGGCGTACGCGACAAGGACGGCATCACGGCGGCGCTCCTGCTCACCGAGCTGGCCTCCGAGCTCAAGGAGGAGAACCGCACCTTCCTCGACCTGCTCGACGACCTCGCGGTGGAGCACGGCCTGCACGCCACCGACCAGCTGTCGGTCCGTGTGGAGGACCTGTCCCTGATCGCCGACGCGATGCGCCGCCTGCGCGAGCGGCAGCCGACGGAGCTCGCGGGCCTGCGGGTCACCGAGGCGGAGGACCTGACGAAGGGCACGGACAAGCTCCCGCCCACCGACGGCCTGCGCTACACCCTCGACGGCGCCCGCGTCATCGTCCGCCCCAGCGGCACGGAGCCGAAGCTCAAGTGCTACCTGGAGGTCGTGGTCCCGGTGGCGGACAAGGCCGGGCTCCCCGCGGCCCGGGCCAAGGCCACGGAGCTCCTCGCGGCGATCAAGCGCGACCTGTCCGCGGCGGCGGGCATCTGAGCGGCCCCCGCCCCACCGCGGGCCACCCGGACGGGTGGTTCCGCTAGCGCAGCTGCCGCAGCGATCCGGTGCGCTGCCGGTCCTCCAGGAAGGGACGACCGGTAGCGCACGATCACGTTCCGGGAGCTGCCGCAGTGCCGTACGGAATCTCCGAGTCCTCGACCGCCGCCCCGTCCCCGGTCGTCCCCGCCTCCAGGAGCCCTCGCAACGCCGCGCACCCGCGCCCCGGCCGCGCCGAGCGCGCGGCCCGCGCCCTGCGCCACGCGTCGCCCGCGCTCCTGGCGTACGCGACGGTACGCCTGCTCGGCGCCCTGGCCTTCGCCCTGTGGGCACGCAAAAAACACCGAGGCATCTGGCACCTGCTCGCGGAGTCCTGGGACTGCGACTGGTACCTGAAGATCGCGGAGCGCGGGTACGCGGACACCCTCGGCTCCCAGTTCGACGCGAACAACCTCGCGTTCTTCCCGCTGCTCCCGACCCTGATCAGGGCGGGTGAGACCCTCGCCCCCGCGCTGCCGCGCGGAGCGGTCGGGCTCGCGGTCGCGCTGGTGTCCTCGTTCGTCGCCGCGTGGGGGATCTTCGCGGTGGGCGACCGGCTGTACGGCCGCCGCACGGGCGTCGTCCTGGCCACGCTCTGGGGCAGCCTGCCCGTGGCGCTCGTGCAGTGGATGGGCTACACGGAGTCGCTCTTCACGGCGCTGGCCGCGTGGTCGCTGTACGCGGTCCTGACGGGCCGCTGGCTGTGGGCGGGGGCCCTAGCCTCGCTCGCGGGTCTGACCCGCCCCACCGGGGTGGCGCTCGCGGCGGCGGTCTCCCTGACGGCACTGCTCGCGCTGCGCCGCGGCTTTCGCGTACGCCCCCTCCTGGGGGCCCTGCTCGCTCCGCTGGGCTGGCTCGCGTACGTCGGGTGGGTGGGCCTGCGCCTGGGCCGCTGGGACGGCTACTTCGCCGTACAGAAGCTGTGGCACAACGAGTGGGACGGCGGCGTGGAGACGCTGCGCCGCATGCACGGCCTGTTCGTGATCGAGCGGCCGCAGCTGTTCCTCGCGATGGTGACGGCGGTGCTGCTCGGCTCGGTCGTCCTCTACGTGCTCTCGGCGGCCGACCGGCAGCCGCTGCCCCTGCTGCTCTTCACGGGGCTGCTCCTGCTGATCGTGCTCGGCAGCAGCGGGGTGTACTTCCCGCGGGCGCGCTTCCTGCTGCCCGGCTTCCCGCTGCTGCTGCCGCTCGCCGTGGCGCTCGCGCGGGCCCGCACGCACGTGATGGTGACGCTGCTGTCGGCGGCGGCACTGTGCTCGGCCGCGTTCGGCGGCCACATGCTCCTGGCGTGGCTGGGCCCTCCGTAGAGAAGCCTTACGCGGTTGAGCTCTCCGTAGAGAGGCCCTACGCGGCTGAGCTCTCCGTAGAGAAGCCCTACGCGCAGAAGCGCCAGCCTCAGGTCACCGCGAGCAGCACCGCGAGGAGCACCGCGCCCACCGCGCACGGCACGATGACCTCGAAGGACCAGCGCACGGCGGGCTCGCCCTGCGCGGACTCGGCGGAGGCCCGCGCTTCGGAGAGCTCGCGGAGTTCGTCCATGGCCTGGTCGCCGGTGGCGCGCGCGGGCGGCCGGTTGGGGTCGAGGAAGGGGCGGCCGCCCGCCGTCGGGTCGCCCGACGCCGCGGCCTGCGACTGCCTGCGCGCCGCCTTCTTGCGGCCGCGCAGGGAGACGGGGATCGCCCAGAGCTGGTACTTGGCGCCGTCGTTGGTGAGGACCTCGTTCGAGTAGCCCGAGCGGAGCGTCGCGACGGACGCCCAGGGCAGCGTGATGGTCCTGAAGGGGTTGCGGACGCGGAGCCGGTCGTCGTTGGCGTACACGACAGGCCGCACGGTGAACGCGACGACCAGCGGCACCGCGAGGAGCAGCCCGGCGAGCGCGAGCCACGGGGTGCGGCCCTCGCCGCGGATCACCGCGTCGATGCCGAGCCAGGCGCCCAGGGCGAGCAGCAGGACACCGCCGGCGATGCCGGCCGGGGACCGGAAGGTGCGGTCCTTGTACGCGGGCTCCGCCACGGGGTTCTGGGGGTCGCTCATACCCTGATTCTGCCTGAAGGCCCGTGCGGGGCCCCGGCCCCCACCCCTGTACAGCAGCTACGCGCGTAGATATGCTCCCCTCGTGACCATGCCCACTGCATTCGCTGACGTGACCGCGTCCGACAGCACGCTCCGCCGCTTCCTCCACGGGCTGCCCGGCGTCGACGCGGTCGGCCTGGAGGCGCGCGCCGCCTCGCTCGGTACCCGCTCGATCAAGACCACGGCGAAGGCGTACGCCATCGACCTGGCCATCTCGATGATCGACCTGACGACCCTGGAGGGCGCCGACACCCCGGGCAAGGTCCGGGCGCTCGGCGCGAAGGCCGTCAACCCCGACCCGACCGACCGCGGCACCCCGCGCACCGCCGCCGTCTGCGTCTACCCGGACATGGTCGCCACCGCCAAGGAGGCCGTCGCGGGCAGCGGCGTGCTGGTCGCGTCCGTCGCGACCGCCTTCCCCGCGGGCCGCGCCGCCCTCGACGTGAAGCTCGGGGACGTGCGCGAGGCCGTCGCGGCCGGCGCCGACGAGATCGACATGGTCATCGACCGGGGAGCCTTCCTCTCCGGTGACTACATGACGGTCTTCGAGCAGATCCGCGCCGTGAAGGAGGCCTGCGGCACCGCCCGCCTGAAGGTCATCTTCGAGACCGGCGAGCTCTCGACGTACGACAACATCAAGCGCGCCAGCTGGATCGGCATGATCGCCGGTGCCGACTTCATCAAGACCTCGACCGGCAAGGTCGGCGTCAACGCCACCCCCGCCAACACGCTCCTGATGCTGGAGGCCGTGCGCGACTTCCGCGCGCAGACCGGGGTGCAGATCGGAGTGAAGCCCGCGGGCGGCATCCGCTCGACCAAGGACGCGGTGAAGTTCCTCGTCCTGGTCAACGAGACGGCGGGGCCCGACTGGCTGGACAACCACTGGTTCCGCTTCGGCGCCTCCTCGCTCCTCAACGACCTGCTGATGCAGCGTCAGAAGCTGGCCACAGGACGCTACTCCGGCCCCGACTACGTGACGGTGGACTGACCCATGACTTCCACTCCCTTCGAGTACGCCCCCGCACCGGAGTCCCGCTCCGTCGTCGACATCGCCCCGTCGTACGGCCTGTTCATCGACGGTGAGTTCACCGAGGCCGCGGACGGCAAGGTCTTCAAGACGGTCTCGCCGTCCACCGAAGAGGTCCTCTCCGAGGTCGCGCAGGCCTCCTCCGAAGACGTCGACCGCGCGGTGAAGGCCGCCCGCAAGGCCTTCGAGAAGTGGTCGGCGCTGCCGGGCGCCGAGCGCGCCAAGTACCTCTTCCGGATCGCCCGGATCATCCAGGAGCGCAGCCGCGAGCTGGCCGTCCTGGAGACCCTGGACAACGGCAAGCCGATCAAGGAGACGCGCGACGCGGACCTCCCGCTGGTCGCCGCGCACTTCTTCTACTACGCGGGCTGGGCCGACAAGCTCGACCACGCGGGGTACGGCGCCGACCCGCGGCCGCTCGGCGTCGCGGGCCAGGTCATCCCCTGGAACTTCCCGCTCCTGATGCTGGCCTGGAAGATCGCCCCGGCGCTCGCGACCGGCAACACGGTCGTCCTGAAGCCCGCCGAGACCACTCCCCTGAGCGCCCTGTTCTTCGCGGACATCTGCCGCCAGGCGGGCCTGCCCAAGGGCGTCGTCAACATCCTTCCCGGGTACGGCGACGCGGGCGCGGCCCTGACCGCCCACCCGGACGTGAACAAGGTCGCCTTCACGGGCTCGACCGCCGTCGGCAAGGCCATCGCGCGCCAGGTCGCGGGCACCGACAAGAAGGTCACGCTCGAACTGGGCGGCAAGGGCGCGAACATCGTCTTCGACGACGCCCCGATCGACCAGGCCGTCGAGGGCATCGTCACCGGCATCTTCTTCAACCAGGGCCAGGTCTGCTGCGCGGGGTCGCGCCTGCTGGTCCAGGAGTCGATCCAGGACGAGCTCCTCGACTCCCTCAAGCGCCGCCTCTCCACCCTGCGCCTCGGCGACCCGCTCGACAAGAACACCGACATCGGCGCGATCAACTCCGCCGAGCAGCTCGCCCGCATCACCGCGCTCGCCGAGACCGGCGAGGCGGAGGGCGCCGAGCGCTGGTCGCCCGCCTGCGAACTGCCGTCCTCCGGTTACTGGTTCGCGCCGACGCTCTTCACGAACGTCACGCAGGCGCACACCATCGCCCGCGACGAGATCTTCGGCCCGGTCCTCTCGGTGCTCTCCTTCCGCACGCCGGACGAGGCCGTCGCCAAGGCCAACAACACGCAGTACGGGCTCTCCGCCGGCATCTGGACGGAGAAGGGCTCGCGCATCCTCGCGGTCGCGAACAAGCTCCGGGCGGGCGTCGTCTGGGCCAACACGTTCAACAAGTTCGACCCGACCTCGCCGTTCGGCGGCTACAAGGAGTCGGGCTTCGGCCGCGAGGGCGGCCGCCACGGTCTGGAGGCGTACCTCGATGTCTGACAAGTCCGAGCAGCAGCGACTTGGCGTCTTCAAGACCTACAAGCTGTACGTCGGCGGGAAGTTCCCGCGTTCCGAGAGCGGCCGGGTGTACGAGGTGACGGACCCGAAGGGCAAGTGGCTGGCCAACGCGCCGCTGTCGTCCCGCAAGGACGCGCGTGACGCCGTCGTGGCGGCCCGCAAGGCGCAGGCCGGCTGGGCCGGCGCGACCGCGTACAACCGCGGCCAGATCCTCTACCGCATCGCCGAGATGCTGGAGGGCCGCCGCGACCAGTTCGTGCGCGAGGTCGCCGACGCGGAGGGCCTCTCCAAGTCCAAGGCCGCCGCGGTCGTGGACGCGGCGATCGACCGCTGGGTCTGGTACGCGGGCTGGACGGACAAGATCGCCCAGGTCGCGGGCGGGGCGAACCCGGTCGCGGGCCCGTTCTTCAACCTCTCGACGCCGGAGCCGACGGGCGTCGTCGCGGTGCTCGCCCCCCAGGAGTCGTCGTTCCTGGGCCTGGTCTCGGTGATCGCCCCGGTGATCGCGACGGGCAACACGGTCGTCGTGGTCGCCTCGGAGAAGGCCCCGCTGCCCGCGCTCTCGCTGGGCGAGGTCCTCGCGACGTCCGACGTGCCCGGCGGCGTGGTCAACATCCTCACCGGGAAGACCGCCGAGATCGCGGCTCCGCTCGCCGCCCACCAGGACGTCAACGCGATCGACCTCACGGGGGCGGGTACGGAGCTGGCCCGCGATCTGGAGATCGCGGCCGCGGACAACCTCAAGCGCGTACTGCGTCCACAGCCTGTGGACTTCACGGCCGACCCGGGCACGCACCGCCTGACGGCCTTCCTGGAGACCAAGACGGTCTGGCACCCGACGGGTTCGCTGGGGGCGTCGGGCTCCGCCTACTAGGCGCTCCACTGGGCTTGCCGCGCCACGCCGTCGGGCGCCTGCGGGTGTTCCGTGGCCGAGCGCGCAGTTCCCCGCGCCCCTTACGGGGCGCGGGGATTCGTCATGCCCGCGGGTCGAGGCCGAGCCGTGCCCCGATGCCGTCCAGGACGCAGTCGAGCCCCGTCTCGAACTGCCAGGTGGCGTCGTCCTTGCGGCCCGCCGCGAGGGCGTAGCGCCGGTAGGCCGGGTAGCGGCCGGTGTCCATCAGGTACCTCATCTGCGGCGCGAGTCCGCGGCGCGCCTCGTCGCCGCTGGTCCAGCCGTTGTCCTCCATGTACTGGCGCATCGCCACCTCCGACTGGCCGACGCCGTGCACATAGGCGCCGACGGTGCGGAACGCCGTCATGATCGTGTCGGCGTCGAGGCCGTGGTTCTCCAGGGCCGCCAACTGCCGTTCCGCCATGGCCATTCGGTTCGGCGTCAGGGCGATGTGCGGCGTGGGGAGATGGGCTAGCCAGGGGTGCTCCAGCATCAGTTGACGGCTGCCGACGGCGTAGGCGCGCAACACCTCGCGCCAGCCGGTCACGTCCTCGGGGACGACGACCTCGGCCGTGACCCGGTCGACCATCAGCGCCCACAGGTCGTCCTTGCCCGAGACATGGCGGTACGCGGCCATGGGCGCGACGCCCAGCTCGGTGGCGAGGCGGCGCATGGTGACGGCCGCGAAGCCCTCGGCGTCGGCGACCTTCACCGCCACCGCCGCGATCTTCTGCGGCGTCAGCGCGGCACGCTGCGTGGCTGCCGGGCGCTCCATGCGCTCCCAGAGCGAGACCTCGGGCTCGCCCTTCTTCTGTGTGGCCATGCGTACACCGTATCCCTTGTAGACGTCGTACACATCGATGTGTACGTTGTACGCGAAAGATACGCCGTACACATTCCAGGGGGTTCCCCATGTCCGACACCGCCACCGCCGCCACCTCGACCCCGGCCCCGCTCCGCGTCGCCGTCCTCGTCGGCTCCACCCGCGAGGGCCGCTTCGCGCCCGTCGTGACCGAGTGGATCAAGAGGCACATCACGCAGCGCGACGACATGGACGTCGACGTCGTCGACCTGGCCGAGACCCCGCTGCCCACGGTCTTCCCGCCCTTCGGCGGCCCCGCCGCACCCGGCACCGAGGAGGCGCTCGCCCTGGTCTCGCCGCGCCTCGCGGCCGCCGACGCGTTCGTCTTCGTCACGCCGGAGTACAACCACAGCTTCCCGGCGAGCCTGAAGAACGCCGTCGACTGGCACAACGAGCAGTGGCACGCCAAGCCGATCGGCTTCGTCTCCTACGGCGGCATCTCCGGCGGCCTGCGCGCGGTGGAGCAACTCCGCCTGGTGATGGCCGAGTTGAACGCGACGACCATCCGCAACACGGTCAGCCTGCACAACGCCTGGGGCCTGTTCGACGAGGAGGGCGCGATGAAGGACCCGGCCAGCGACGCCGCCGCCAAGTCGATGCTCGACCAGCTCGCCTGGTGGGCGTGGGCGCTGCGTGAGGCGAAGACCACCCGCCCGTACGCGGCCTGACGTCACGTCACACACCTGAGGGAAGCGATGAATCAGCGTACGGACACGACCGAACACCCCGTCACGGAGCGCGCCGGAGCCCCTGAGCCGCCCTCGCGCCTCGCCGTCGCCGGACTGCTCCTCGGCATCATCCTCGCGACGCTCGACGGCACCATCGTCGGCACCGCGCTCCCGACGATCGTCGGCGAGCTCGGCGGCCTCGGCCACTTCTCCTGGGTGGTGACGGCCTATCTGCTCACCACCGCCGTCTCCACCCCGATCTGGGGCAAGCTCGGCGACCTGTACGGCCGCAAGGGCAGCTACCTGACCTCGATCGCGGTCTTCCTCGTCGGCTCCGTGCTCTGCGGACTCGCCCAGGACATGGGGCAGTTGATCGCCTTCCGTGCGCTCCAGGGGCTCGGCGCCGGGGGCCTCTTCGTGGGCGCGCTCTCCCTCATCGGGACGCTGCTGCCGCCCGCGCAGGCCGGGCGCTCGCAGTCGATGATCGGCGTGATGCTGCCCGCCGCCATGATCGGCGGACCGCTGCTCGGCGGCTTCCTCACCGACCGGCTCGACTGGCGCTGGGTGTTCTACGTCAACGTGCCCGTCGGCGCCGTCGCGCTCCTGATCGTCGGCCTGCTCGTCCAGGTGCGCACCGAACGTGGCAAGGCCCGCGTCGACTACGCGGGCGCCGCGCTCCTGACGGCGGGCATCCTCGCGCTCACCCTGCTCGGCACCTGGGGCGGAACGACGTACGACTGGCTCTCCCCGCAGATCGCGGGCCTCGCGCTGCTCTCGGCGGCCGCGCTCGCCGCCTTCGTCCGCGTGGAGCGGCGCGCGCCCGAACCCGTCATCCCGCCGCGCCTGTTCCGCGACCGCAACTTCACGCTCGCGCAGGTGCTCACCTTCCTCGCGGGCGCGGCGATGCTGGGGGCGGCGAGCTATCTGCCGCAGTACATGCAGTTCGTGCGCGGCGCCTCGTCGACGGAGAGCGGGCTGCTCCTGCTCCCCCTGATGCTCGGCATGATGGGCGCCCAGCTGTACATCGGCCGGGCGGTCGGCAAGGGCGCCGGGTACCGCGCGTACCCGATCGCGGGCGGCGCGGTGGCCACGGCGGGCGCCCTGACCCTGCTCACCCTCGGCACGGACACCGCGACGGGCCTGGCCTCCGCGCTGACACTGCTGCTCGGCGCGGGCCTCGGCTGTCTGATGCAGCCCTCGCTGCTGATCACCATGAACAGCGCGGAGCCCCGGGACATGGGCGCGGCGAGCGGCACCACCACGCTGGTGCGCACCATCGGCGGCTCGCTCGGCGTCGCCGTGCTCGGCTCCGTCCACACCGGCCGCGTGACCGACTCCCTCACGGACCGCCTCGGCCCGGACGGCGCACGTCTCGCGGGCGGCCACGAGCTCACACCCGAGGCCCTGCGCGCCCTGCCCGAGCCGGTCCGCGACGCCTTCCGCTCCGCGGTCACGAGCGGCCTGCACGGCATCGCGATCGGCACGGCGGCGGTGTGCGCCGTGACGTTCTTCACGGCTTGGCTGATCCGTGAGGTGCCGTTGCGGTCGGGGCCGGGCGCGGCCGACTGAGCACTCAGCCGGGCAGCAGGCCCGTCGCGGGCCCCACCACCGGCATGTCGTCCAGGGAGCCGCCCTCGGCGAGCGGGCCGGTGGCGGCCGCCGTGCTCACCGGCTTGAAGTCCGCGATCTGCGTGCCGAGCGAGTTGTCGAGCGGGTCGACTCCGGTGCCGGCCAGCGGGTCGAGCTGGAGGTTCTTGGCCGGGGCGAGGCCGCCCGCCGTCGAGCGGTGCACCGCCTGCGTGATCGCCTGCCCCGGGGTCGCCGCGTCGACGTCGCCGAGCGGCGTGGCGAGCCCGACCGCCTGCGTCGCCGACAGCGGCGCCGCACTGGCCGTCGCCGCCCCGCCCGCACCGAGGGCGGCGCCCGCGGCCGTGACGGTCAGGCCCGCGCGCAGCAGTGCGCGGGAACCGGGCCTGGGTGACTTGGGTGCTGCGTGTCGTGCCATGGGTACCGCCCATATCCGTACGTCGTGAGTGAGCCTTGATCGCCAGTAATCGAGCGAGCACGTAGCGTAGTTGACGCGCGGGGCGGCCACCAACGGCGACCCGCGGGGTGAACCGACCGAGGGCGGCAAGGAACATATGGGCGACGGCGCGAAGCACGAGGGGCGCGAGGACAAGGACCGGGACGACAGTAAGGACGGCAAGGACCACAAGGACCACAAGGACAAGGAGCGCGGGAAGCGGCGCGAAGCCGAGGGCGGGGAGGTCCTGGAACGCCTGAAGCACACGGCGTTCGACGGGGCGGTGGACCTCAGCTCGGAACAGCTGTCCGGACGCGACGCCCGCCGGGTCATGGACTTCGCCCTGCGGCTCGGCCAGGAGCTGTTCCTCTCCGGGTTCGACACCCAGACCATCGAGTCGTCCGTGATCGCGGTCTCGACGGCCCTGGGGCTCAACCACCTGGAGATCGACATCACGGCCCGCACCATCCACCTCCAGTACGCGCCCCCGCACCAGGTCCCGGCGTCGATGATGCGCGTCACCCGCACCTCGGAGGACCCCCGCGACCTCAGGCGGATGTCGGCGCTGCACCGCCTGGTGAGCCATGTGGTCGCGGGCCGCCTCGATGTACGCCAGGCCCTGAAGGCCCTGCGACGCATCCAGGACACCCCGCCCTACTGGCCCTGGTGGGTGCGCACGGCGGGCGGCGGGGTGCTCGCCGCCTCGGTGACGCTGCAGGTGGGCGGCTCGGTGTGGGCCGCCCTCACCGCGGTGGTCGCCCTGATGGCGTGCGACCGGCTCGGCTGGCTGCTGTTCCGCGCCGCCATGCCGTTCTTCTTCGTCATCGCCGCCCAGGCCGCGCTGGCCGTGATCCTCGGTATCACGCTGCTCAACACCGGCCTCGTCGTCCCCTACAGCACGGCCGTGATGGCGGCGAACCTGGTGGTGCTGCTGCCGATCGTGCCGCTGATCGCGCTGCCGCAGGACGGCATCACCGGCTTCTCCCTGATGACCGCCACCCGGGCCGTCAACGTGACCCTGGCCCTGGCGGGCATGGCCACCGGGGTGCTCGTCGTCGCCGTGCTCGCCGACGAGGCGACGGCGGACCTGTACGCCCCGTACATCGACCACGCCACGCTGCCCGTCTGGGGCGGACTCGTCGTCTCGGCGGTCGGCGCGCTCGGCAACTGCTTCTCCATGGGCGGCACCCGGCGGCTGCTGCCCGTGGCCGTCGCCGCCGGAGTCCTGGGCGGCGCGGTGAACATGGCCGTCTCCCACGCCGTGCACGCGCCCGCGCTGGCGGTGCTGTGCGCGGCGGCGGCCCTCGGCGTGGGCGGGGCGGTGTGCAGTCCGGCGCTGCGCGTCCCCGCGGCGGCCGTCGTCGTCCCGGGAACCACCGGCGCCCTCCTGCCCAGCCTCCAGGTGTACGAGAGCCTCACCCAGCTCTCGGTGGGGCGCGACGGCGCGGGGACGGCCGCGCTGCTCGCCCTGCTGTCCACGGCCGCCATCGGGGTCGGCGCCGTCGCGGGCGGCCTGATCGGCAACGCCCTGGTCCGCACCGCGACGCGCCTGCGGCCCGCCTAGCCTTCTACCCCTCGTCGAGGACGGCCTCGACGAGGAACGGCCCCGCGGCGCGGTAGCCGTCCCGCACGGCCCGCACGAGCTCGGTGCCGGTGGTGACGCGGCGGGCGGGCACTCCCATGGACCGCCCCAGCGCGCCGAAGTCGACCTCGGGTCGGGTCAGGTCCATGCCGAGGAGGCGCTTCGCCCCCGGTTCCCGGTGGTGCCAGTTGTCCTTCAGGACGCGGTACTCGCGGTTGTTGGCGACCACGAAGCCGATCGGCAGCCCCAAGTGAGCGGCCGTCCAAAGGGATTGGGGACAGTACATCGAGGCGCCGTCCCCGACCGTGCACAGCACCCGCCCGCCCGGGTGGGCCAGGCTCACGCCGACGGCCGCGGGCATGGCCCACCCAAGACCTCCCGACACCCACTGGTAGCGGTTCGCCGCCTCCAGGCGCAGTGCGGCGCGAATGCTGCGGGCGGCGTGCGGCGCCTCGTCGACGACCAGGGCGTCGTCGGGCAGCGCGGCGGCCAGGGCCGCCGAAAGGCTCTCCGGGTCAAGTGGGCCGGTCGACGGGCCGGTTGGCGGTGGAGGCGTATCCCGTACGAAAGGCTCCGACGGCGGCAGCGAGGCGAGCAGCGCACTGAGCGTGGGCTGGAGGTGGCCGTTGAGGGCGCAGTCGACCGGGGTGTCGCGCCCGGGGCCCGCCGGGTCGGCGGTGATCTGGACGACGTGCGTGTCCTCGTCGAGGAGCGGGCGAGGGGCGTACGGGTAGTAGAGCGGGAAGGTCCGGGTTCCGGCGACGAGCACCAGCCGGAACGGGGCGAGCGTGGTGCGGATGCCCGGCAGGTGCGTGGGCAGATAGCCGCGCCACAGCGCGTGTGCCGTCGGGAAGGGGTTGGTGGCGGGCCAGCCCGCCCCCCACACCGGTGCCCCGAGCGCCTCGGCGAGGGCAAGGCCCTCGGCGGGGGCGTGGCGCGCCAGTTCGTCCCCGAAGACCAGCGCGATCTCGTCGGCCGGGGTTTCGTTGAGCAGCTTGGCGAGGTCGTCCGTGGGCGCGGCCGCGGCGTAACGAATGGCCGTACGCGGTGGTGGCGGCGGGCCCATCTCGTCCAGCAGGTTCATCGGCAGCGAGACGAAAACCGGCCCGGTCGGCGGCGCCTGGGCGACCCGGAAGGCGTGGCTCAGCACTTCGCCGAGTTCCGCCCGGGTGCCGACCTCGTGGGCCCACTTGACCGTGGCCGTGGCCATGCCGGTCAAGTCGCCCGCGAGCACCGGCTCGTGGATGAGGTGGCGCAGATCCTGCTGCCCCGCGGTGACGACCATGGGCAGGCGGGCGGCCGCGGCGTTGGTCAGCGCGCCGATGCCGTTGCCGAGGCCCGCGGCCGCGTGCAGGTTGACGAAGGCCGGGCGGCCGGTGATGCGGGCGTGGCCGTCCGCCATGGCCACCGCGGAGGCCTCCTGGAGCGCGAGCACGTAGGTGATGTCGTGCTGGTCGGCCAGCTGCTGGATCAGGGGGAGTTCGGTGGTTCCGGGGTTGCCGAAGACGTGGTCGACGCCTTCGTCCCGGAGCACGCGCAGCACGAGTTCGGCACCGCTCAGGCGCGGCGCGTCGACGGCAGGTGTCGTCATGGGGTCTCCAGACGGTGGGGGTGGGCTCCGCGGCTTCGCCGGCCGGATAGGTGCCGATCATCCGCAGCTGGTCGCAGGGCGCGCGCAACTCGGCCCAGGTGCGCACCATCCGGGGGTCGGTGGCGTGTCCTCGCCCGGTCGATGTCCCTCTCAGGAGTGCGTTCGACGTGCGACATGGCTTGCTTTCCGCTTGAGAAGGCGAGTCGTCCACAGGGCCCGCGCATGGTGGCGGCGGACACCTCTTCCCGGCCCTGCCGCGCCACGACCGGTACGCGAAGAACCGTTTCGCTCGGCGCTCGCCCTCCGGAAGACGGGCATGCGGCGACATCAAGCCGAGGTTGTTCACTGAGTAAACTCGCGTTCGCAATGCACGGCCAGTCCTTGGACGGGGCGCAATGGTCCCTGGCGAGGCACTTTTGGCGGCAGGTCGCGTCCCGCTGAACTCTTTGCAGGTTTACGCTTCCCCGGCCCTCTTGATCCACCGGTTCGCGCCCTCACGCCCGCATGGAAGCCCGCCGACGGGGCACGGCCGCCCACGCCCTGTTCGGCCTACGGCCCGCTGCGGCGCAGGCCTCCCCATCGCATGATCACTTCATGGACAGAGCCATAGACGAAGCCGACGGCAGCAGGCGCGGTGCGCCGGGCCGGCGGGCCGGGCGGCGTGCGGCACGGGCCGCGACCCTGGTCGGTCTGGTCCTCGCCGTCGGCGTGACGCTCCTGCCCGCGCAGGCGGCCGGCGCGCAGGCCCCGGCCCGGTGCCGGGCCGCCACGGGCCCCTACCAGTGGCAGATGGAGAAGTACCTGAAGCTGAAGCAGAACGGCGTCCAGTCCGAGGCGGACTGCGTCGCCATCCGCGCCTTCCAGCAGCGCCACGGCATCAGGCCCGCCACCGGCCAGGCGAATCTGCACACGTACCGCATGCTGCTGATCGTCCAGGCGGGCACGACCCCGAACAAGGCGCGCCGCTGCCCCCAGCGCCGCTACACGGTGATCTGTGTGGACCGGACCCGGCAGCTGCTGTGGGTGCAGGCGGGCGCCAAGGGCAAGCTGCTCATGAAGCCGGTCCCGATCCGCACCGGTGCGCGCGGCGTGGAGACGCGCGGCGGCATGCACTACATCCGCAAGCGGGTCCGCCACGACCGCTCCACTCTCTTCGGCAACGCCCGCATGCCGTACTCGCAGTACTTCAGCGGCGGGCAGGCGCTGCACGGCACCTACAGCGACATCTACGACGGCGGCGGCTCGCACGGCTGCGTCAACATGCGGCTCAAGGACGCCGCCCGGCTGTGGAAGCTGGCCCGCAAGGGCACCCACGTGTACGTCTTCGGCCGCAAGCCCGGCACCAAGAAGCGCAACCACGCGGTCCTGACCGACGACGAGCTGATCGCGACCACGAAGTGGGGCTACGAGGACGGCTCGGCGGACGCGGAGCCGCAGGGGCCGCCCGTCGCCCGGTAGTCACGGCCTCACACGCGGCGGGCGGGGCCTCCCCACGGGGCGTCGGGCACCTTGGAGGCGGCCTTGCCCTCCACGATGTCGATGCGCACAGGACCGGGCAGTCCGCGCACGGTCGCCTCGACCCGCCGCAGGTCCCCCGTCGGGCCGATCCAGTACCTCAGCGGGGAGCGGGTGGTGCGCACGGCGGGCTTCTCCTTCGCCGAGGGGCGCGGCCCGGAGACGATGTCGTACTCCTTGCCGTCGAGTGACTCCCGGCCCAGCCAGCGGGGCCCGGACTGGGCGAGCAACTGGGCGTTCTCGGGGCGGTTCGAGCCGAGCATGTGCGTCATCCGCAGGGCGATGTCGAGCGGGTCGGTGGTGTAGGCGCGCGGCGACCAGGCCGGGCCGCGCATGCCCGACGCGGTCCTGGCGATGCCCTGGACGCCCGCGTCGGCGCCGCGCGCCCCCTTGTCGGGAGCCACACCCAGGCCCCCCATGTCCCAGGCCAGCATGCCCGTGTCGCCCCGCGACGGACGGTCCGTCATGCTGTAGCGCCCCACCGCCCGGTGGACGCGGTAGTCGACGAGGCCGTGCACGACCATCGCCTGCTCCTCGTCCTGGGGAATGGTGATCCGCAGCTCGGCGGGGCTGGCCTCGTACGTGCTCATCCGGGCCATGGCGAAGCGCTGGACCTCCGCGCCGGTGAGGGCCCGTTCCTCGGGTTCGGCGCCGGTGCCGTGCAGCGTGACCCCGACGGCCAGAGCCGCTCCGGCCGCGGCCGCTCCCGCACAGGCGAGCAGGGTGCGGCGGCTCAGCCGGCGCAGTGGATTCATCAAGGACATGGGCCTGCCTTCCATGGGACTTCCGGGGAAAAGGGGGGCGGCAGCCCGCCCGTGGCCGTGAGGCCGGGGCGGACTGCCGCAGTCAGTCCAAGTCGAGCGAGAGCCGGACTACTTCTTCTTGATCGGCGTCTCCGGCTTGTTCTTGAGCGTCACCCGGAGCGGGTTGAACTCGCAGTTCTTCTGCGTGACCTTGAGCGGCCCCGTGACGGCCGCCGCGCCCACGGGCTTGATGAAGCCCTCGGGGGTGGCGGTCTCGACCAGGTAGTAGCTGCCGATCAGGATCTTGGAGAAGGTGCACTTGCCCTTGGCGTCGGTGGCGCACTCGCCGAGACGCTTGTCGGCCTTGCCCTTGCGCTGCAGGCCCTTCTTGCCGTTGGTCTCCTGCCACAGCTGGAAGACCGCGCCCATCACGGGCGTACGGTCCTTGGCGCTGACCTTGGTCAGGATGATCTTCGTCGGCTTGTGGAAGCCGAAGTCGATGTCGTGGTCGTTCTGCCCGGCACCGTCGATCTTGACGTCGGCGGCGGAGAATCCGTTGCCGTACGGCTTGCCGTTGGAGTCGACGGCCATGTTGCCGCCGTTGCCGAACTGCGAGGGCTTGTAGCCCTCCAGGACGCCGCCCTTGGCGTAGTCGGCCGGGTTGTCCATGCGGACGAAGTACTTGCGGCCGTACTTCCAGTCCTCCTCGGCGACGTTCTTGACCAGCGTGGAGTCGAAGTAGTACTCGCCCCGCTTGTTGGTCTTGGCCGTGCCGATCTTCTTGTTCTTGGCGTCGTAGAGGTTGACCGTGGCGCCCACGACCGGCTTCTCGTCCGCGTCCTGGATGCCGTTCTTCTGCCGCTTGCCGTTGTCGTACCAGACGCGGTTGCCGATCTGGAACGGGGCCTCGTCACAGAGCACCTCCAGGTCGGCCATGGAGCCGCCCTTGCCGAAGGTGGTGGTGAGCTGGTTGCCCAGGCCCGTGGCGCGGGCCGGGTCGAAGCGGTTGATGAACATCGTGCCGCCGTTCCAGGTGCCATCGATCACGTCGATGCCGGAGGTGGCGATGGTGTCCTCGACCTTGGACAGGGCGATACCGGAGTGGGCGGCCTCCGTGTGCCAGGTGGCACGGTAGTCGCCGGGGTAGTACTCCTTCGGGAGGCTCCCGTCCGGGGTCGCACGGCCGCCGTTGTTGGCGGTGGTGGCGTTGTTCTTGCAGCCGCCGTTGCCGTCCAGGACGAACTTGCCGTCCTTCTTGCACGCGCGGTTGATGTCACCGCCCGAGGACGGGTCGGCGTCCGCGGCGCCGCCGGGCGTCCGGGTGAGACCGTTGCCCGTCTGGTCGGAGTAGCGGTCGCGGAAGCCGAGGATCAGCTCCCCGTCGGTGTCCACGATGATGTCGCCGAGGATCGGCTGCGGGTAGGCGTGCCGCGCACTGCAGCTCTGCTCGACCTCGCCGCTCGCGGTCTTCACCTTCTGGGTGGGGCGCCAGCCGTTCGCCCACGGGAACCAGCCCGCGCCCTTGCAGCTGCCGGGCAGGTCGTCGGCGACACCGCGGGAGAAGTCCAGCCGGTCGTTCATGATCGTGCCGGTGAACGTGCCGCTCTTCGGGTTGAACGTCTGGATGACGGCCCGCATGTCGGCCTTGCTCTGGCTGGACTCGCCCGAGCAGACACCGCCCACGTAGACCGTGCCGTCCTGGAGGCCGAGGCCGAAGGGACGCCAGTCACCGGCGGCCTTGCAGCCCGGGTTGGGGATCGCGTACGACGCCTTCGGCGCGGACGCCGTCTTCTTGGTGGCGTCGTACCGGTAGAGCTTGCGGTCCTTCAGGTTGACGACGTAGAGGTCCTTGCCGTCGTCCGTCACGTCCACGTCACCCAGCGACTCCTTGGTCACCGCCGGAACGATGCCGATGTCGAAGCCGTCCGGGCCGCTGGCGGCCATGTTGTGCGGGGTGTTGCCGACGTTGGGGACCTTCGTGAACAGCGTCGTCTGCTGGCTCTCGCGGTCGGTGAGGTAGATGGCACCCGGACCGTCCGGACCGTACTTGGACGCCCGGCGCGTCATCGCCCCGGAGAAGATCCACTTCTTGGGCTTGCTCCAGCCGATGCCGTACACCGCACCCGTGGCGTCCCTGTCCGCCAGGTCCGTCGTCTGGTTGTTGTTGCCGCGGGCGTTGTAGGGGAAGCCCACCAGCGTGCGCCGGACGGCGGGCTCGTTGAACCCGTCGATGTCCTTGCGGATGCAGGCGGTCACCAGCTCGGCGTTCTTCTGGCAGTAGTCGCCCGGGTACCAGAAGGACGTCGTGAACTCGACGTCCTTGCCGCCCTTGAGGTCCACGAACTCCACGTTCGAGGACATGATGTTCGGGTCGCCCAGGTCGTCCTTGGGCTGGGCGAAGCCCGAGAAGAGCACGCCCGGCTTGGGGTTCTTCGCCTCGACGCGGTACTTGCCGCCCTTCAGCTTGGTCCCGGGAGCGAGGCTGACGGTGCCGTCCGCCCCGGTCTTGCCCGTGATGCTCTTGCCGTCGGCGTCGGTGAGAACCACCTGGACCCCGGACATGCCGGGCTCCAGCGCCTTGTCCCATTCGCCGTTGGCGTCCACGGCACGGACGACGCGGACCTTGACAGAGCCGTCACCCGCGTCGCGGGCCTGTGGGGCCGCCGAGGCGAAGGCCGGCAGGCCGGCCCCGGCGGTAGCGGCGGTGAGCAGCACCGTCATGCTGCACAGCGCTCGCCGCTTCATATGTAGTTCCACGGTTGTCCTCTCTGATCTCGAATTCGAGAACCCCATCGAAACTGCACATTTCCCCCGGGAGAGTTCAGGAGGCGCGCCAGGAAATGATCAATACGGAATGCGTCGCGCATCCATCCGGCCGAAGGAACAGGGGGTCGAAGGAACAGGGAATCGAGAGAACGGAAAATCGATCCGCCATCACGCCTTGGCCCACCGGCGGCGCAACTGCCGGAAGAAATACGCCGCTTCGTTGCCGAAGCTGACCCCCGTGGCCAGCACGACCATCAAGGCGATGGCCTGCACCATGTGTGTGACGCCGTCGTCGGAGTCCCTGACGGCGAGCTCGCTCAGGGCGCGGTAGAGGACACTGCCCGGCAGCAGCGGTGTGACGGCCGGAATGACCAGGGGCAGCGCCGAGTCCCCCGTACGCCGGGCGACGAGCCGCCCCGCGAGGCTGATGCCCATCGCGACGACACCGGTGGTCAGCATGCGCGAGTAGCCCGCGTCGCGCAGGGCGACGTACGTCAGGACACCGCCCACCCCCAGCAGCAGCACGGTGAACCACTGGCGGGGCGGCACCCCCATCCGGGAGGCGATCGCCACGGCGAACACCGCGGCGCCCGCGAAGCGCCAGGAGAAGTAGTCGATGGTGGTGCCGTGCGACAGGAGCGGCAGGTCCTGGCCGTTCTTGGTGGCGACGACGAGGACCACCCCGATGCCGGCGACGATCGCGACGAACACCAGCGCCGCGTCCATCACCCGGGCGTACGCGGTCAGGTAGTGCCCGGCCAGCGCGTCCTGCACCGCGCCCACCATGGTGAGCGTGGGCAGCAGCGAAAGGACCCCGCCGACGACGAGGGCCGGGCTGATGTCGCCGTGCCCGAGGAGATCGGCGACATAGGCGAAGACGGCCGCGGGCATGGCGGCCAGCGCGAATCGGTAGAAGGGCAGGACGCCCAGGGCGGACAGGACGCCGGTGAGGTATCCGGCGAGCGTGGCGGCGACGAAGGACGGGGCGACGACCAGCAGGTCGCCGCCCGCGAGCAGACTTCCCGACGCGGCGACGACCCCGCTGTGCGCCGCCGCGATCCCCCACCGGGCGGCCCGGCCCTTGCGCACCTCGCCCTCGGGCGGCGGGCTCAGGGCGATCGCGCGCTCCCGCGCCTCGGTCGCGGTCACCCTCCGCTCGCTGATCTCCTTCACGAGGCGGTGCGCCTGTCCGAGCGCCGTGAAGTCGTTGGTCCTGCGGCGGATGACCCGCTGCTCCACCAGCGGCCGGGGGTCACCGGGCAACCGGCCCGACAGGGACACCACCCACATCGTCACGTCCGGCTCGCACCAGTGGAGCCCGAAGGACTCCGCCGTCGTCATCATGCCCGCGGCCGTCTCCTCCGCGGACGCGCCGTTGGCGATCAGCGCTTCGCCGATCATCAGCGCGAGGGCGATGACGAACGCCGTGTCGGGCTGCCAGGGGTCGTCGGGCGGCGGCAGCGCCGGGTCGGGGTCGGGCTCCAGGCCGCGCAGCCGGCCCAGCTTCTCCTGGAGCCACGACAGCGAGTCCCTGGACAATGCGGGGTCCTTCCTGTTTCCGGGACGGGCCGGGTCAGGCCAGCAGGTCGCCCAGGTGTTCGCCCGGTCCGGGCGCGGGCAGGACGTAGCCGACGGCCGACGCGCGGTGTTCGGTGAAGGCGCTCATGGCGTCCTCGTCCGCCAGCCGCTGCTGGACGCGGACGAAGAGCGACGGATCCTTCATGTACGCGATGAAGAGCAGCCCCTTGTCGTCGCCGCCGTCGTCGTAGGAGTAGCCGCGCCGGAGCATGCGGGCCCCGCCGTCGAGGCGGGAGTGCGCCAGGCGGACATGGGCGTCGACGGGGATCACGTAGCGGCCCTGCGGGGTCTTGGCGAACAGGTCGACGGCGTCGTGTTCCATGCGGGCGCCCAGCGGTGCGCCGCTGCCCCGGTGGCGGCCGATCACGTCCTCCTGCCGGTCCGTGGGCAGCGCCGTGAAGCGGTCGACGTCCATGTGGACGCGGCGGTAGACGAGGTGGGTGCCGCCCTCGTTGTTCCACACCCAGCGGGGCAGTTCGCCCGGCGGAGGGTTCTCGGTGCCGTCCTTGAACCCGAAGAGGTTGCGCGGGGTCTCGTGGACGGCGTGCGGCGGCAGGAATCCGCTCTGCCGCCAGCGCGGGCCGAGGGCGTCCTTCGCCTGATCGGTCAGCCGGGCGGCGGCGCGGCGGCAGGCCAGCGGGTCGTCCGCGCACAGCTGGACCAGGAGATCGCCGCCACTGCGCCGTGCCTCGAGGCGGTCGCCCGGGAAGGCGGGCAGGTCGCGCAGGCCGTCGGGGGCGGGCAGGCCGAGCTTGCGGTAGAGGCCGGGTCCGGCGGCCACCGTGAGCGTCACGCGCCGTGCCGGGTGCGTCGACCACGCGGCGAGGGCGCGGCGCACACCGTCCGCGGCCGCTCTGCCGCGGTCTTTCGCGCGTACGTCGTAGGCGACGAGGAGGACATGGCGGGGCTGCGCCTCCGAGACTCCGGCCTGGACGCGGCGTTGCGGAGGTTCGTCGTCGGGGCCGGTCGGGCGGGACGCGCAGCCGCTCGCCCCCGCCAGAGCGACGGTCGTGGCGGTGAGCAGGGAGCGGCGGGGCAGGGACGGCGGAGCGGTCACCGGTACTCCTCAACAGAGTGCGCGCCATCGTGGGCCGGAAGGCAGGCATGACGGTACACCTTTGCGACATGAAGCCAGTTGTCATGAAATGTCATGTCCCATCGTCCCGTTGGCGCCGAGCCCTGCGCCTGGGCGCCGCCGTCCTGGCCGGGGCAGCGCTCTCGGCCCTGCCCGGCTGCGGCTTCTCCGGCTCCGACGACAGGCCGGGGCCGACCGGACCACCCGCCATGCTGCGCGTACCGGGGCAATACCCGTCAATCCAGAAGGCAGTTGATGTCGCACGATCGGGCGACGTGGTACTGGTCTCTTCGGGGGTTTACCGGGAGTCCGTGGCCGTCCGGCGGCCCGGGGTGACGCTGCGCGGCGCCGACCGCTCGCGGACCGTCATCGACGGGGAGTTCAAGCGGGCCAACGGCGTGACCGTGACGGGCAAGTCCTCGGTGGTGGAGAACCTGACGGTGCGCAACCACCTCGCCAACGGCGTCCTGTTCACCGGGGTGACCGACGAGCGCCTCCAGGGATCCGGTGCGGGCGGCGCCGGCTACGACCCCCTGGACACCGCCAAGTTCCCTCCTCTGAAGGGCTTTCGCGCGTCGTACGTCACCGCGTACAACAACGCCCTGTACGGGATCTACGCCTTCGACGCCCGCAGCGGCGTCATCGAGCACTCCTACGCGTCCGGCCAGTCCGACTCAGGCATCTACGTGGGCCAGTGCGACCCGTGCGACACGGTGGTGCGGAACAACACGCTGGAGCACAACGCGATCGGCGTCGAAGTCACCAACGCGTCAAGGGACTTGTACTTCCTCGGCAACGTGATGCGCCGCAACCGCGTGGGCATGACGGTCAACTCCAACAACCTGGAGGCACTGGGCCCGCAGCACGACGCCGTCGTCGTCGGCAACACCATCACGGACAACAACGACGACCGCAGCCCCGAACAGGCGGAGGGCGGATACGGCATCGGCGTGGGTGTCGGCGGCGGCACCCGCAACCGCTTCGAGCGCAACCGCGTCGAGGGCCACAAGGTCGCCGCTTTCGTCCTCAGCGACGTCCAGGGCTACCCCGTCAAGGCCAACCGCGTCACGGGCAACGCCATCGGCCGGCGCGACACGGCCCTGGTCCTGGAGGCGCGCCGCACCGGCGGCAACTGTTTCGCGGACAACGGGACGGCACCGACCAGCCCGGCACGGCTGCCGCGCGCGGTGTCGGCCTGCCCGGGCCAGGACAAACCCCTGACCGAGCCGGGCGGGCCCCGTACCGTCGAGGCACCCCCGGGCATCTCCTTCAAGGAGGTCGCCGCTCCGGCCCCACAGCGGCAGATGCCCACGGCGACGACAGCGCCCGGGCGCCCCGCGTCCCACCTCCCGGGACCCGTCGACCTCGACACCTACCGACTGCCTGTCCCCGCCGGCGGACGGTAACCGCCTTCTCGGCAAGGCGACTTGCACGTCCCAGGTGTACGTCCCAGGTGTACGTCCCAAGTGAGAAACGGGAGAACCTCGCGACTGCCGTGAAGGGTCGAGAAGGGCACCAAGGGAAACCCGGCTTTCGCCTCCCCTTGGTGCCCCTTCTCCGTCGCGCTACGGATCACGTGCTCCGTCGGGGGGGGGAGCCATCTCCTGTCACGGCCGACTGCCTGAAGGGGGCGCCCAGCGCGTCCACCACGCTCCGCACGCGTCCGCTGCCCACGTCGTGCCCCTGCGCGGCCGCCGTTTCACGCAGGGCCCGTCCACCTCGGACACTTCGCCCTGCCAGGTGGAGACGGCCGCGTTGACGCCCACGGTGCCGAGCACCGCGAGGCACACCGAGGACCCGATCTGCCGTGCTGCGTTCAGGACACCGGAGGCCGCTCCGGAGACCCCTGCGGGGACGTCGCGCATGGCCACATGGGTCACCACGGGAACGAACGTGCCGAACCCCCCGCCGTACAGCGCGTACCCGAGGGCGCTGACGGCGAACGGGGTCGTTCCCGCGCGACTGAGCAGGAACACGCCGACCGCGGCCGTGAGCGTGCCCCACGTGGCCACGGTCGCCGCCTTGAAACGGGCGTCCAGCCGTCCGCCGAACTGCGCCATGGCCAGGAACGGAATGTTCATGAACAGCCACGACAGCCCCGTACGCAGGACCGACCAGCCCGCGACGTTCTGGAAGTACAGCGTCACCCAGAACAGTGCGCCGCTCATCCCTCCGTAACAGAGCATGTAGACGCCCGACGCGCTCACGAAGCTCCGCCCCCGCAGCCAAGGGCACCGCCACCAGGGGCCCGCCCCACGGGTGGTTGGACGACTCGACGAAACCGAGCGTGAGACCGACCAGCCCGAGCGAGCTGAGCGCCATGCCCGGCACGTCGAGCTTGCGGGCCTGGGGGTTACGGGACTCGCGGACCGCGACAAGCGTGCAGGCGATGCCCAGCGCGGCGAAGGGAAGGTTGACCCAGAACACCGACGGCCAGCTGAAGAAGGTGAGCAGGATGCCGCCCCCCACCGGTCCGGCGCCGAATCCGGTGCCGCCGATGGCCGCCCAGGCCCCGATCGCACTGGCACGCCGCTCCTTCGGGTAGGTCTCCGTGATGATGGACAGCCCCAGGGCAAGCATCGCCGCACCGCCGACTCCCTGCACGGCACGGAACGCGATGAGCGAGACCGCGTTCCATGCCACCGCGCAGGCGATCACGCCGACCAGGAAGACGATCATCCCTGTCAGGAAGACGCGCTTGCGGCCGTACCGGTCACCGAGTGCCCCGCCGGCCGGGATGACAGCGGCCAGACTGAGCGAGTACGCGCTGATCACCCATTCCAACTCGGCAGCGCTCATGTGCAGTTCACTCTGCATCGCCGGCAGCGCCACGTTCACGATGGTCAGGTCGAGTGAGGTCATGAATATTGCCATGCACATGGCAAACAGGGTCAGACGCCTACGCCGCGTCTCGGTGAGGGTGAAGCTCATGCCGCCTCCTCCCGCAAGGTGCGTGCGATATGCAATGAAGTGATCATCGGTGCTCCACGTCGGATTCACGATCAGTGGGCCGGCCGGCGGCCCACTAGTGATGACCCCTCATGACCGAGGAGTGTGACCGTGCAAGACCACGGTGATCGGCCGGATCTGCCTGAACGTCCTGCGCTCACGCGCCGCGCGGCCGGAGGACCCGGTCGGCGTCCATCTGCCGGATCCCGTCGTCGGCCACGACCCCTCGCACGGCCCCGAGGACGAAGCGCTGCTGAGCGAATCGGTCAGCCTCGCGCTGCTGATCGCCAGCCGGGCACGCCGCCGGGTTCAGGGCACACACGAAGTGGAGTCCGGCGGAGACTTCGCGACCCGGCGCTTGCTGGTCGACGCCTTCTTCGCGGCGGCGCGGAACGGCGATCTGGACGGCCTGGTGGCCGCACTCGCCCCGGAGGTCGAACTCCGCGCCGACGGCGGACTCGCGCTCTCCTCGGCCACAGCCACGATCCGCGGAGCCCGCCTCGTGGCGGAGCGGGCCGCGCTGTTCCGCCAACCCGGTGCCACAGTGACCCCCGTCGTCGTCAACGGCGCCCCTGGCGTGCTGGTCGACCGCTCCGGTACGCCCGTGTCCGTCATGGGCTTCGCCATCAGGGAGGGCCGGATCACACAGATCCAGATCCTGCTGGACCCGCAGCGTCTCGCCGCGATCGACTTCGAGGCCTTCAAGGCGTAGGAAGCCGGGCATCCCCTCAGGGCACGCCGGTCAGGGCACGCCGGCCAGGTCCGGGACGCGTCCGTCAGAGGCGGGCGGAGCCGTCTGCCTCCTCAGGCTGGGCACCCTTTACGCCTCGGTTGATAATGACTCCCGACCACGCTGACGAGCCGTGTCGGGAGATGCGGTCCAACGGGCCTCCTGCACTGCGCCGATTCGCCAGCAAAACCCCAGGTGAAAAGGTTCACTGCTTTGGGATCCCACCCCCCGATACCCACCCGCGTCGTGCTGCTCGCCGGCCCCTCCGGCTCGGGCAAGTCGTCCTTCGCCGCCCGCTCCGGACTGCCCGTCCTGTGTCTGGACGACTTCTACAAGGAGGCCGACGACCCCACGTTGCCGCAGGTGCCGGGCAGCTCGGACATCGACTGGGACTCCGCGGCGTCCTGGGACGCGGACGTCGCGGTCGCCGCCATCGAGGAGCTGTGCCGCACGGGCCGCACGACGGTCCCGGTGTACGACATCGCCACCAGCTCGCGCGTCGGGCAGGAGGCCCTCGACATCGAGCGCACGCCCCTGTTCATCGCGGAGGGCATCTTCGCGGCGGACATCGTCGAGCGGTGCAGGGAGCTCGGCGTGCTCGCCGACGCGATCTGTCTGCGGGGGCGCCCCTCCACCACGTTCCGCCGCCGGCTCCTCCGGGATCTGCGCGAGGGGCGCAAGTCCGTGCCGTTCCTGCTGCGGCGCGGGTGGCGGCTGATGCGGGCCGAGCGCGCGATCGTGGCGCGGCAGACCGCCCTCGGCGCGTACGCCTGCGGCAAGGAGGAAGCCCTGGGGCGGGTCGCGGCGGCCGCGGCCGGACGGTGCGTGAAGGCACGGGTGCGGAGCGGTTCGTGACGGGGCCGGAGTCTCGTACCCCCTGAGAACACCCCGTACATGCAGAAGGACCGGAAAGACCCCCCGGCCTTCCGGTCCCGCTGACTTTCCCCCGTGCTTCCGCCGCGTCCCCCCGGAGCGGCGGCCCCCGTACTTCCCCCGTGCTTTCCCCCGTCCCCCCAATCCTCAGGCGACCAACTCGCCGAAGGACTCCTCCTGGTCACGGCCGAAGCTGAGGACCTCGTCCTCGCGCAGCCGGCGGAGCGACCGCCAGATGCTGGACTTCACCGTGCCCACGCTGATGTCGAGGATGTCCGCGATCTCCGGGTCGGTGCGGCCCTCGTAGTAACGCAGGACCAGCATCGTGCGCTGCAGTTCGGGAAGGCGGGCCAGGGCCTGCCAGAGAACCGCGCGCAGCTCCGTGCCACGCATCGCGTCCGTGTCGCCCGCCGTCTCCGGCAGCTCCTCGGTCGGGTACTCGTTCAGCTTGCGGCGGCGCCACGCGCTGATGTGCAGATTGGTCATGGTGCGGCGGAGGTAGCCCCCGACCGCGGCCTTGTCGCTGATCCTGTCCCAGGCCCGGTACGTCGAGAAGAGGGCGCTCTGCAGCAGGTCCTCGGCCTCGAAGCGGTCACCGGTCAGGTGGTAGGCGGTTGCGTACAGGGAGGCGCGGCGCTCCTGGACGTAGGCGGTGAACTCCGCCTCCGACAGCGACTTCCGCTCCCCCGAGTCCTCCCCGTACGCGGCTCCCCCGTGAGCTCCCCCGTCCGTTCCCCCGTGAGCCCCGCATCCCCCGTGGCTCCCCTGGAACGCGTCAACCACCGTCATGAACCCGGTGTGCTGACGCCCGGTGCCGCGAGCGCACCCCCGCCCGCTCACGGCACCGGACTTCTCAGATCCCCGTCCGACGTCGTGGAGACGCGTGACAACTGCGCTTGAGCTGGTGCTGTGCAGCGTATTCATCTCGCGCCCCCCGTCGGTGGAGTCCGGCTTCTTGCGTGTGACCAAAACTCTGCCCGACCCACTTCATGACGGTGTCCGTCGACTGTCACAGGCCTGTCACAGCGCCTTGCACCCCCTTCCGCGCGTGAGGGTGCGGTGTGGGAGCGCTCCAGCAGTCGAACTGGGGCCGTGGCATGGGACAGAATGACGTCCGTGCCTTCCCTGTTGCTGATCGAGGACGACGACGCCATCCGGACGGCCCTGGAGCTTTCGCTGACGCGCCAGGGACATCGGGTGGCCACTGCTGCCACCGGCGAGGACGGCCTGAAACTGCTCAGTGAGCAGCGGCCGGACCTGATCGTGCTGGATGTGATGCTGCCGGGCATCGACGGGTTCGAGGTGTGCCGTCGCATCCGGCGCACCGACCAGTTGCCGATCATCCTGCTCACCGCGCGCAGCGACGACATCGACGTGGTGGTGGGCCTGGAGTCCGGCGCCGACGACTACGTGGTCAAGCCCGTGCAGGGACGGGTGCTCGACGCCCGCATCCGCGCCGTGCTGCGGCGCGGTGAGCGCGAGTCCAACGACGCGGCGACGTTCGGTTCGCTCGTGATCGACCGGGCCGCGATGACCGTGACGAAGAACGGCGAGGACCTCCAGCTCACGCCGACCGAACTGCGTCTCCTCCTCGAACTGAGCCGCAGGCCCGGACAGGCCCTGTCCCGGCAGCAGTTGCTGCGCCTGGTGTGGGAGCACGACTACCTCGGTGACTCCCGGCTCGTCGACGCGTGCGTACAGCGGCTGCGCGCGAAGGTGGAGGACGTGCCGTCCTCGCCGACCCTCATTCGTACGGTGCGCGGCGTCGGTTATCGGCTGGACACGCCTCAGTGACCAAACCGCAGGACAAGCTCCGCGGCTGGGCCGCGGCGCGCAAGGCCATACTGGCGGGGCTGCGCTTCACGAGCCTGCGGCTCAGGCTCGTCGTCGTGTTCGGGCTCGTGGCGCTCACCGCCGCGGTCTCCGCTTCCGGCATCGCGTACTGGCTCAACCGCGAGGCCGTGCTCACCCGTGCGCAGGACGCCGCGCTCAAGGACTTCCGCCAGCAGATGCAGAACCGCGCCGGGGCGCTGCCGACCAACCCCTCGCAGGAGGAACTGCAGGCGACCGCCGCGCAGATGGCGAACAGCAGCCAGCGCTACAGCGTGCTCCTGGTCGCCGAGAAGAAGGGCGGCGGCCAGATCGTCGGCTACTCCGACCTGGACGCCTTCACGCTCGCCAAGGTCCCTCAGTCGCTGCAGAAGGCGGTGAACAAGAAGCAGGCGATCACCTCGGGCAACAAGAGCCCCTACCACCTGTACTGGCAGCGCACCGTCGACCACGGCACCCCCTATCTGGTGGGCGGCGCCACGGTGATCGGCGGCGGCCCCACCGGTTACATGCTCAAGTCCCTTGAACCGGAGGCGAAGGACCTCAGTTCGCTGGGCTGGTCCCTGGCCATCGCCACGGGTCTCGCGCTGATCGGCTCCGCGCTGCTCGCGCAGGCCGCGGCCACCACCGTGCTCAAACCCGTGCACCGCCTGGGAGTTGCCGCGCGGCGGCTCGGCGAGGGCAAGCTGGACACCCGACTGAGGGTGTCGGGCACCGACGAACTGGCCGATCTCTCCCGGACGTTCAACAGAACCGCCGAGAACCTGGAGAAGAAGGTCGCCGACATGAGCGCCCGTGACGAGGCGTCCCGGCGCTTCGTCGCCGACATGTCGCACGAGCTGCGCACCCCGCTGACCGCGATCACCGCCGTCACCGAGGTCCTGGAGGAGGAGCTCGACGCGGAGACCGGCTCCGTGGACCCGATGATCGAGCCGGCCGTACGCCTGGTGGTGAGCGAGACCCGCCGCCTGAACGACCTCGTGGAGAACCTCATGGAGGTCACCCGCTTCGACGCGGGCACCGCGCGCCTGGTCCTCGACGACGTCGACATCGCCGACCAGATCACCGCGTGCATCGACGCCCGCGCCTGGCTGGACGCGGTCGAGCTCGACGCCGAGCGCGGGATCACGGTCCGCCTCGACCCGCGCCGCCTCGACGTGATCCTGGCCAACCTCATCGGCAACGCCCTCAAGCACGGCGGCTCCCCGGTGAAGGTGTCGGTGCGCCTGGAGGACGCGAAGCTCGTCATCTCCGTACGTGACCACGGCCCCGGCATCCCCGAGGACGTCCTGCCGCACGTCTTCGACCGCTTCTACAAGGCGAGCGCGTCCCGCCCGCGGTCCGAGGGCAGCGGCCTGGGCCTCTCCATCGCCCTGGAGAACGCCCACGTCCACGGCGGCGAGATCACCGCCGCGAACTCCCCGGAGGGCGGCGCGGTCTTCACGCTGTGGCTGCCGCGGGACGGCGGGAGCGAGGCCGAGGGCGACGGCGCGGGCCGGGCCGAGGACGACCGGGCCGAAGGGAGCCAGGCATGAACGGGCGACGGATCCGTGCCGTGGCCGCCGCCGTCGGGCTCACCGCGGCGCTCGCCGGGTGCGGGATCAGGTCGACGGAGGTCCCGACCGACTACGGCCCCGCCCCGTCGCGGGTGCCGTGCGTGATGTCGGGCTCCAGCATCGCCTCGCAGTCGGGCGACGGCGTGCCCGTGCAGGTCTTCCTGGTGTGCGCGGCCCAGCTGGTGAGCGTCGACCGGACCGCGCAGATCCGCACGGACAAGGCGGACACCGACCGGGTGCACATCGCCCAGGCGCTCCTCGACGAGCTGGCGGCGACCCCGTCGGAGCCCGAGAAGCAGGCGGGCTTCGCGACGGACGTGCGCGGCGGCGTCACCGTCACCGGGCCGCGCGCGGGCGACCCCGCCGACACCCTGCGCTTCAGTACGCCGCCGGAGGACCTGTCGGCGTTCGCGCTGGCACAGATCGTGTGCACACTGGCCGACAGCGCGGCGTCGTCGGGCGAGGACTCGGTGATCATGGGCGGTCCCGCGGACGCCCCGCTGCGCGAGTACGAGTGCGGCGCGGAGGTCCGGTCCCGGCCCGGGACGGTGGCCCCGCCCTCGGAAACCCTTCGGTAACCGGCGCGTAACCGCCTCTGTTACGCGGAACCGATCCCGCCGCCCGGGACGTCTTGAGGGGCGTGCGTCAAGGCTCGGGCGGCCGTGTTGCCGCCATCCGCTTCCGCGCGGCGGGAGGATTCCTCCTCGTCGCGCACCTCCTGCTCGTCGGGTGGATCACGCTGCGTCCGCTGGACGTCCCCTGGGTGAGTGCCGCGAATCTGCAGCCTCTCGCCGGGATCAAGGCGGATTTGGCGCTCGGCGGTCTGCAGGCGGCCCGCCGGATCGGCGAGAGCACGCTGCTGCTCGCCCCGCTCGGGGTGCTGCTGCCGCTGGCCGGCGGGCGGCTCGTCGTCTCGCCGTGGGGTTCGCTGGTGCGTACGGTCGCGGCCGGGGCGCTGCTCTCGCTGGGCATCGAACTGCTGCAGACCGGGGTCCCCGGACAGGTCGTCGACATCGACTCGCTGCTCCTGAACACCCTCGGGGTGGCGCTCGCGCACGTGGCGATCGTGCCCGCGGCCCGGGCCAGGCTCCGTCGCCGTGAGGACGGGGAGCACCGCGCGGCCCTCCTGCGGGAGGACGCCCCTCAGGGGCCGACCCCGACGATTCCCAGGGTCGGTATCGCACCGTAGAGCGATGCTTTGGCCTGCTTCGCGAACATACCTTTGAGTCATCGAGGCCGACGAGGAAGCCTCACACCGACGGTTCGCGAAGGAGCCCGACATGACCGCCCTTGCCCGCCCCACCCACGGCCGGATGATCGGCGGAGTGTGCGCAGCCCTGGCCAAGCGCTTCGGCACCTCCGCGACGACGATGCGCGTGATCTTCGTGCTCTCCTGCCTCCTGCCCGGCCCGCAGTTCCTGCTCTACATCGCGCTGTGGGTCCTGCTGCCCTCCGAGAGCAAGGCCCGCCAGGCCTGGTGACCCCGGCCCTTCCCGTACGTACGCCGATGGGGCGCCCCTCTTCGTGAGGGGCGCCCCATCGGCGTACGTACGGGAAGGAGCGTCAGACCATGCTGACCGGCAGGCCGCCGCCCGCGCCGCCGACCGGCAGGCTGCTGCTGCTCACCGGCAGGCCGCCGAGCAGACCCGAGACCGGGTCGCCGCCGGGCGTGGGCCCGGCCTTGTCGCCGGCGAGACCCACCGCGGGGGCGGTCTGCTCGACGGTGGGCTTGGCGGTGCTCAGACCGCTGGCGAGGGCGTTCTGCCCGGCGGCCAGGGACTCGGGGGCGCCGGCGGGCAGGGTCTTCGCGGCGTCCTCAAGCGGGAGCACGGAGGAGACGGTGCCGAGGGCCGCGGCGGCGTCGGGGACGGCCGGGGCGGCGTTCGCGGCACCGGCACCGGCGGCGGCGAAGGCGGCACCGAGGGCGGCGACACCGAGGGTCTTGGCGGCAGACTGCTTCATCTTCAATGCGTCCTTAACGTCTTTGCTGAGCGGTTTGCTTGGGGGGGGCTTTGAGCGGTTCAACGACCGTAAACAGCCCCGATCACGGGCCGCAATCAACGGAAAGCGGCCGGGAGTCGATGACTCCCGGCCGCTGACGCCGTGCGCAAAGGCGAACGAACGTCCGTCAGTTCCCGGCAGAAGCGCTGGTCGAGACGGTCTGGCGGAACAGCCATTCGGACTTCAGCTCGGCGTAGCCGGGCTTGATCACGTCGTTGATCATGGCCAGTCGTTCATCGAAAGGAATGAATGCTGATTTCATCGCATTGACTGTGAACCACTGCATGTCGTCGAGCGTGTAGCCGAAAGTACCGACCAGGTGCTCGAATTCGCGGCTCATGCTGGTGCCCGACATCAGGCGGTTGTCGGTGTTCACCGTCGCGCGGAAGTGCAGCTTGCGCAGCAGGCCGATGGGGTGCTCGGCGTAGGACGTGGCGGCGCCCGTCTGGAGGTTGGAGGTCGGGCAGAGCTCCAGGGGGATCCGCTTGTCGCGCACGTAGGAGGCGAGGCGGCCGAGCTTCACGGTGCCGTCGTCGGCGATCTCGATGTCGTCGATGATGCGCACGCCGTGGCCGAGGCGGTCGGCGCCGCACCACTGCAGGGCCTGCCAGATCGACGGCAGGCCGAAGGCCTCGCCCGCGTGGATCGTGAAGTGGTTGTTCTCGCGCTTGAGGAACTCGAAGGCGTCGAGGTGGCGGGTGGGAGGGAAGCCCGCCTCGGCGCCCGCGATGTCGAAGCCGACGACGCCCAAGTCGCGGTAGCGGTTGGCGAGTTCGGCGATCTCCAGGGCGCGGGCGGCGTGCCGCATGGCGGTGAGCAGCGCGCCCACGCGGATGCGGTGGCCGTTCGCCTTCGCGCGGCGCTCGCCCTCGCGGAAGCCCTCGTTGACGGCCTCGACGACCTCTTCGAGGGTGAGGCCGCTCTCCAGGTGCTGCTCGGGGGCGTACCGGATCTCGGCGTAGACCACGCCGTCCTCGGCGAGGTCCTCGGCGCACTCGGCGGCCACGCGCTTGAGGGCGTCCTTCGTCTGCATCACCGCGCAGGTGTGGGCGAAGGTCTCCAGGTAGCGCTCCAGGGAGCCGGAGTCGGCCGCCTCGCGGAACCAGATCCCGAGCTTGTCGGGATCGGTCTCGGGCAGGCCGTCGTACCCCGTCTCGCGGGCGAGGTCGACGATCGTGCCGGGGCGCAGGCCGCCGTCGAGGTGGTCGTGCAGGAGCACCTTGGGGGCGCGGCGGATCTGTTCGGCGCTGGGCGTTTCACGGTCCGTGTGACCGGTGGTGTGAGTCTGGCTCGTCATTTCGGCACTGTAGCCCCTACGCGCGTAGAACTCACTGGTCGATACGTAACAGTGACCCTGCGGACGGGTGGCGTACACCATGGCTTCTGACACTGTTCTGTCATGGCACAGCAAGGGACCGCGGGGCCGGCGGGCGCGGCCAGGCTCGGGCGCGCGATCGGGACGGCGCCCTCGGCGGTCAGCGGAGTGGTGCTCCTGCTGCCCGGTGGCACCGAGACGTCCACCCGCAAGCCGTCCCCGCTGGCCGCGGGCGGCGTCCGCGCCCTCGGCCGCAGACTCGCCCACGACGGCCGCGCGGCGGGCCTCGCCACGCATGTCGTGCACTACGGCTGCCGGGGCTGGAACGGAGCGCAGGCGCATCTCGCGCGGGACGCGAACTGGGCGGCGGACGAGATCGTGCGGCTCTACGGCGACGTCCCCATCTGTCTGGCGGGGGTGGACATGGGCGGCCGCGCGGCGCTGCGGGCCGGCGGGCACGCGGCGGTCAACTCCGTTCTGGCGCTGGCCCCTTGGCTGCCCGAGGACGACATGGCCGCGCCGCCGGAGCCGGTGAAGCAGCTCGTGGGGCGGCGGGTCCTCGTCGTACACGGCACGAACGACGAACGGACCGACCCCGAGCTGTCGTTCCGGTTCGCGGAGCGGGCGAAGAAGGCGAACCGGGACGTGTGCCGGTTCGAAGTGCACTCCGACGGGCATCGGTTGCACCAGCATCAGGCCGAAGTCCTCGCGCTGGCCTCGGACTTCGTGATGGGGGTGCTGTTCGGTGCGGACTTCGCCCGCCCCTTGGAGGATGCGTTGGCCGCGCCGCCGCCGCTGGGGTTGCGTATGCCTCTTGCCTCCGGCTTCGGGCAGTCGCTCCGGCGGTGAGGTCTGTCTGCGACGGGGCGGGTGTCATCACCGGCTTCGCCGAGTTCGTCCTCAAACGCCGGACGGGCTGACATCTGCCTGTGGGAGCAGCTTTCCCTTTCTGCTCAGCAGGAACTTCTTGAACGCCGCCACCGGGGGCGTGTCCGGGTGACCGTCCAGCCAGGCGACGCCGATCTCGCGCACCGCCCGCTGGCCCGTGACCGTCAGTTCCACGACTCCCGGGCGGGGCACGGCCGGTGGGGGCAGGAGGGCCACGCCCAGGCCCGCCGCGACCAGGCCGCGCAGGGTCTCCGCCTCCTCGCCCTCGAAGGCGACGCGGGGCTTGAAGCCCGCCTCCTGGCAGAGGTCGTCCGTGATGCGCCGCAGGCCGTACCCGGGCTCCAGGGTCACGAACGCCTCGTCGGCGGCCTCGGCGAGGCGGACGCGCTTGCGGGACGCGAGGCGGTGGTCGTCGGGGACGACCAGGCGCAGGCGCTGTTCGTCCAGGCGGCGGGCGACCAGGTCGGGGGCGTCCGGCACGGGCGAGGTGAGGCAGAGGTCCAGCTCGCCCGCGCGCAGCCGCTCGATCATCGCCTCGCCGTAGTTCTGCACGAGGCTGAAGCGGATGCGCGGGTGATCGGCGCGGAAGGCGCGGATCAGCCCCGGCACGGTCTCCGAGCCCATGGTGTGCAGGAAGCCGAAGGCGACCTTGCCGGAGGCCGGGTCGGCGTCCGCCCGCACCGACTCGGCGGCCCGCTCCACCTCGCCGAGCGCCCGCTCCACCGAGGCGAGGAAGGTGCGGCCCGCCGGGGTCAGCGAGACGGTGCGGCCGCGGCGCGCGAACAGGTCGACGCCGAGGTCCCGTTCCAGGCGCACGAGGGCGCGGGAGAGCGTCGACTGAGGGACGTGCATCTCCTGCGCGGCGCGTGTGACGTGCTCGGTGCGGGCGACGCCCGCGAAGTACGCGAGGCGGGGCGCGAGCAGCGTCACGATGTCCTCCGCGTCACTGTTCTGTGACAGGCGCGGCTGTGGCCTCTGCTGATGCTGCATGGGAACGATTATGGCGTTTCCATGCATTGGACGCATCAAAAAACCGGCCGTACGTTCTTGGACATGCCTCCTGCCAGTAGCGGGGCGTCCGCCACCCATGCGGTCGCCCTCACCCCGCCCTCCCCCTCCACCGACACACGCCTGACCCCCGGCGGGCCCGGCTACCGCCGCATGAGCTTCGCGCTCTTCCTCGCGGGCGTCGCCACCTTCGCCCTCCTCTACTCCACGCAGGCCCTCCTCCCCCTCGTCTCCGCCGACTTCGGCGTGAGCGCGAGCACGGCCAGCTGGACGGTGTCGGCGGCCACGGGCGCACTGGCCCTCCTCGTCCTTCCGCTCAGCGCGCTCAGCGAGCGCTTCGGGCGGCGCGCGGTGATGACCGCGTCCCTGGCCGTCGCGGTCGCGGTGGGGCTCGTCGTGCCCTTCGCCCCGTCGGTCGAGGTGCTGATCGCGCTGCGCGCCGTGCAGGGCGCGGCCCTCGCCGGGCTTCCGGCGTCCGCGATGGCGTTCCTCGCCGAGGAGGTGCGGCCCAAGGCCCTTGTCGCCGCGATCGGCATGTTCGTGGCGGGCAACTCCATCGGCGGCATGAGCGGGCGCATCGTCACCGGCTGGGTCGCGCAGGCCTGGGGCTGGCGCGTGGCGGTCGGGGTCGTCGGCGTCGTCGCGGTGCTGTGCGCCCTCGCGTTCCGCGCGCTGCTGCCCGCGCCGCGGCACTTCACGCCCGGCACGCTCAGCCCCAAGTCCCTTGCGCGTACGGTGCGTACGCATCTGTCGAACCCGCTCCTGTGCCGCCTGTACGCGATCGGGGCGCTGTTCATGACCGTCTTCGGCGCGGTCTACACGGTGATCGGATACCGCCTCACCGAGGCGCCGTTCTCGCTCCCCCAGGGCGTCATCGGCTCGATCTTCCTCGTCTACCTCGTCGGTACGGTCTCCTCCGCGGCGGCCGGCAGGCTCGTGGCGCGGCTCGGGCGGCGCGGTGCGCTGTACCTGGCGGTGAGCACGACGGCGGGCGGGCTGCTGCTCTCGCTCTCGGCCTCGCTGGTGCTCGTGCTGCTCGGGCTCGTGCTGATCACCGCCGGGTTCTTCGCGGGGCACGCGGTGGCGTCCTCGTCCGTGAGCCGGACGGCCACCACCGGGCGGGCCCAGGCGTCCGCGCTCTACCAGTCCGCGTACTACCTCGGCTCCAGCGCGGGCGGCACGCTCGGCGCGGTCGCCTTCCACGCGGGCGGCTGGGCCGGGACGGTGGGCCTCGGGATCCTCGCGGTGCTCGGCGTCGTGTCGATCACGGTGTGGGGCTCGCACGCCGCGCGGGGGCGGGAACGGCGCGGCGTCGTGGCCGCCGCGCACTGATTTCGACCTGCTGTTTTCCCCACTCCGGGGGCCGTTGTCAGTGGGCTCCTGTAGCTTCCGAAGTGTCGGGCCCCACTCTCGGGCCCTTCTCGGAATCGCAGGGGTGGGTTGGGATGAGCGACGCCGCAGGGACGACGACCGATCTGGACGTCACGCTGGAGAAGCACCGGGTCGAACTGACCGGGTACTGCTATCGGATGCTGGGTTCGGCCTTCGAGGCCGAGGACGCCGTGCAGGACACGATGGTGCGCGCCTGGCGCAGCTTCGAGAAGTTCGAGGGCCGCTCCAGCGTCCGCTCGTGGCTGTACCGCATCGCGACGAACGTCTGCCTGGACATGCTGAACGCCGGCAACCGCCGCGCGCGCCCCATGGACCTGACCGCCGCCGCCCCGCTGGCCCAGGCGGCGCTCACCCCCCGCCCGGACAACACCTGGCTGGAGCCGATGCCGGACGCCCGGGTGCTGCCGAGCATCGGCGACCCCGCCGAGGCGGCGGTCGCCAAGGAGTCGGTGCGCCTGGCCTTCGTCGCCGCCCTGCAGAACCTGCCGCCCAAGCAGCGGGCGGTGCTGATCCTGCGCGAGGTGCTCGCGTGGAAGGCCAGCGAGGTCGCCGAGCTGATCGACACCTCGGTCGCCTCGGTGAACAGCGCGCTGCAGCGGGCCCGCGCCACCCTCGCCGAGCGGCCCGAGGACGACACGGCGGTCTCCGACCCGCTGGACGAGGAGCAGCAGAAGCTCCTCGACCGCTATGTCGCCGCCTTCGAGGGCTATGACATGGCGGCGCTCACCGCGCTGCTCGCCGAGGACGCCGTCATGACGATGCCGCCGTTCGACCTCTGGCTGCGCGGCACCGCGGACATCACGGGCTTCATGTCGACGATGGGCGCCCCGTGCGCCAACGGCCGCCTCCTGCCGGTGAACGTGAACGGCACGCCGGGCTTCGCGCAGTACAAGCCCGACCCCGACAAGGGCGGCTTCATGCCCTGGTCGATCCAGGTCATCGAGATCTCAGAAGGCCGTATCGCCGGCTTCCACTGCTTCCTGGACACCCAGCGGTGGTTCCCGCTGTTCGGGGTACCCCTCCATCTCGACGACTAGGCCGAGGAGTTCGACGAGGCCGACGAGCCCGAGCAGGGCCAGCAGGGCGGGGGTGGGATTCCTGAGGCGGATCCGGCTCCCCGCCCTGCGGGCGGCCAGCTGCATGCGGGCGATGGCCTCGACGGTGGTCAGGTCGGCGGTGGTGACGGCGGCGACGTCGCAGATGACGTCGGCGTCACCACCGGGCCCGTGGCGGGCGGCGGCCACCCGCTCGCTCAGGCGCGGGATGTCGTCCGGACCCAGAGGGCCCTCGATTCGGATGAGGTTCTCTTCGTCAGCAGCCACGCAGGGTTGACCGGCCGGTCGGGCAGAACTCATCGGTGGGACGGGCTCCTGGGGCGGAGCCCCGGAGCCCGTGAGGGGCGCGGGGAACTGCGCGATCAGCCACGAACACACCCGCAGTCGGCGCACCGCACCACCGGCCGAGCTCTCAGCCGATGCGGCCCAGGACCGTCGGCGTCGCCGAGAAGCCCGTCCCCGCGGCAGCGATGTCGTACGCCCCCTCCAGCGACTGGAGGGCGTACGCGAACCGCTCCGGCGTATCCGTGTGCAGGGTCAGCAGGGGCTGGCCCGCGACGACTGCCGCCCCCGGCTTCGCGTGGAGTTCGACGCCCGCCCCCGCCTGCACCACGTCCTCCTTGCGCGCACGCCCCGCGCCCAGGCGCCACGCCGCGACGCCGACGTCGTACGCGTCGAGGCGGGTCAGGACGCCGGAGGACGGCGCCGTCACGACATGCGTCTCGCGGGCCACCGGCAGCTTCGCGTCCGGGTCGCCGCCCTGAGCCGCGATCATCCGGCGCCACACGTCCATCGCGGAGCCGTCCGCGAGGGCCTTCGCGGGGTCGGCGTCCTTCAGGCCCGCCGCGTCCAGCATCTCGCGGGCCAGGGCGAGGGTGAGTTCGACGACGTCGGCCGGACCGCCGCCCGCCAGCACCTCCACCGACTCGCGCACTTCGAGGGCGTTGCCCGCCGTCAGGCCGAGCGGGGTCGACATGTCCGTCAGGAGCGCGACCGTGCGCACCCCGCTGTCCGTACCCAACTCGACCATCGTGGAGGCCAGTTCGCGGGCGTCGTCGAGGTTCTTCATGAAGGCGCCGGTGCCGACCTTCACGTCCAGGACCAGCGAGTCCGTGCCCTCGGCGATCTTCTTGGACATGATCGAGGAAGCGATCAGGGGGATCGCCTCCACCGTGCCGGTCACGTCGCGCAGGGCGTAGAGCTTCTTGTCGGCGGGGGCGAGGCCGTCGCCCGCCGCGCAGATGACCGAGCCGACGCCGTCGAGGACGCTCAGCATCTCCTCGTTGGAGAGCAGGGCGCGCCAGCCGGGGATGGCCTCCAGCTTGTCGAGGGTGCCGCCGGTGTGGCCGAGGCCGCGACCCGACAGCTGCGGCACGGCCGCGCCGCACGCGGCGACCAGCGGGGCGAGCGGCAGCGTGATCTTGTCGCCGACACCGCCCGTGGAGTGCTTGTCCGCCGTGGGGCGGGACAGGGAGGAGAAGTCCATGCGCTCGCCGGACGCGATCATCGCGGCGGTCCAGCGGGCGATCTCCCTGCGGTTCATGCCGTTCAGCAGGATCGCCATCGCGAGGGCCGACATCTGCTCGTCGGCGACCGCGCCGCGCGTGTACGCGTCGATGACCCAGTCGATCTGCTCGTCGCTGAGCTCGCCCCGGTCGCGCTTGGTGCGGATGACGGAGATGACGTCCATGGCAAGTCCTTCCAGCAGTACAGCGGCGTACATATGCGATTACGTCGCGACTCTACGCGCATAGAGCCGTGGGTTGAAGACGGCCCCCGTCCGCTGCCGGGCAACGGGAGGGGGCCGTACGTCAGTTGAGGTGCTGCGGGCCGAACGCGTCGGGGAGCATGTCGCCCAGGGTCCGGATCCCCGACGGCGTCTCCAGGAGGAGCTCCGCGCCGCCGAACTCGTAGAGCAGCTGGCGGCAGCGGCCGCACGGCATCAGGATGTCGCCCTTGCCGTCCACGCAGGTGAAGTGCGTGAGGCGGCCGCCGCCCGTCAGCTGGAGCTGCGAGATCAGGCCGCACTCGGCGCACAGGCCGAGGCCGTAGGAGGCGTTCTCCACGTTGCAGCCGGAGACGGTCCTGCCGTCGTCGACCAGCGCCGCGGCGCCGACCGGAAATCCGGAATAGGGCGCGTACGCACGGGACATGGCCTCGCGCGCGGCCTCCCGGAGGATGTGCCAGTCGGTGTCCGCGGCAGCAGTCGTCACTTGCCCTGTCCCTTTCGGTACGGCATTCCGTCCGCCTTCGGCATCCGCAGCCGCTGGGCGGAGAGCGAGAGGACCAGCAGGGTCACCACGTACGGAGTCGCGGTGACGACCTGGTTGGGCACCTCGTCGGTCAAGCCGTACCACAGGAACATCAGCGCGGAGACGGCCGCGGTGATCACCGCGGGGACGTACCGCTTGCGCCAGGCCAGGTAGATCGCGCCGATGACCAGCAGGATGGCCAGGAGCAGCAGGAGCGCGTGCACGTTCGTGCCGCCACCCCGGAGCTTCAGGCTGTCGGTGTAACCGAACAGGCCCGCGCCGAGCGCGAGTCCGCCCGGCATCCAGTTGCCGAAGATCATCGCGGCGAGGCCGATGTAGCCGCGGCCGCCGGTCTGGCCCTCCAGGTAGATGTTGGAGGCGACCAGCGAGAGGAAGGCGCCGCCGAGGCCCGCGAGGCCGCCGGAGATGACCACGGCCAGGTACTTGTACTTGTAGACGTTGACGCCGAGCGACTCGGCGGCGATCGGGTTCTCGCCGCAGGACCGCAGGCGCAGGCCGAACGACGTGCGCCACAGGATCCACCAGCTCAGCGGGATCATCGCGACGGCGACGACGGTGAGCGGGGAGAGGTTGGTGATCAGACCGCCGAGCAGGCCCGCGAGGTCCGAGACCAGGAACCAGTGCTTGCCGTTGAGGTCGGAGAGCCAGTCGGAGAGCCCCGGCACGGAGAAGGTGCCGAGCGACTCGACGGGCGGCGACTGCTTCGACGTACCGCCCTCCTCGCCCTCGAAGGCGAAGGTGGAGAGGTAACGCGTGGCGCCCAGGGCCAGGATGTTGAGGGCCACACCGGAGACGATGTGGTTGACGTTGAAGGTGACCGTCACGATCGCGTGCAGCAGACCGCCGAGCGCGCCGCCGAGGACACCGAACAGGACGCCCACCCACGGGCCCCACTGGAAGCCGGCCCAGGCGCCGAACCAGGTGCCGAGGATCAGCATGCCCTCGAGGCCGATGTTGACCACGCCCGCGCGCTCGGCCCACAGGCCGCCGAGGCCCGCAAGGCCGATCGGCACGGCGAGTTGGAGGGCCGTCGACATCTGACCGGTGGAGGTGATGCCGTCGGCGCCGGTGATCATGCGGACCACGGAGGTCAGCACCAGGACGCCCGCGATGATCAGCAGCAGGACGGGGAGCGAGACGCGGCGGCGGCCCGGCGCGGGCTGCTTGGCCGAGGGCTTGGCGACGGTTGCCGTGCTCATCGGGCAGCCACCTCCTTCACGGGGTCGTTGTTGCCGTTGTTGCCGTTGGCGGCACCGGGGGCCTTGGCCCGTGCGGCGGCGGCCAGTTCCTCGCCGACGCGCTGCTGCTGGCGGCTGAGGCCCCAGCGGCGCACGGCCTCGTAGGAGACGACGACCGCGATCACGATGAGGCCCTGCATGATCACCGCGATCTCCTTGTCGTACGGCTCCGGCTGGGCGTAGTCGAGGGCGGGCGACGCCTTGTCGAGGAAGGCCCAGAGCAGTGCGGCGAAGGCGATGCCGACCGGGTTGTTGCGGCCGAGGAGGGCGATGCCGATGGCGGTGAAGCCGAGGCCCGCGGGGAAGGAGAGGCTGTAGGTGTGGGTGTCGCCGAGCAGGATCGGCAGGCCCGCGAGGCCCGAGACCGCACCGGAGATCAGCATCGCGCTGAGCACCATGCGCTTGGCGTTGACACCGCTGGCCGCGGCGGCCGACTCGGAGGCGCCGGTGGCGCGCAGGTCGAAGCCGAACCGGGTGCGGTTGAGGACCAGCCAGTACAGGACGCCCGCGAGGGCCGCGATCACCACGAAGCCGTAGATCTCGCCGCCCGCCACCTTGATGCCGGGGAACCAGCCGGACTTCTCCATCACGCCGGTGGTCTGGTTGTTGCCGACCGGGACGCCGAAGTTCTCGGTCAGGGTGAGGTAGGCGATCACGCTCGTCGCGATGGCGTTGAGCATGATCGTGGCGACCACCTCGCTGACGCCGCGCGTGGTCTTCAGGATGCCCGCGATGCCGGCCCAGAAGGCGCCGGTGAGCATGGCGACCAGCATGAGCATCGGGATCTGCAGGAAGGACGGCAGCGCGATGTGCGCGCCGACGACGGCGGTGACCATCGCGGCGAGCCGGTACTGGCCGTCCACACCGATGTTGAACAGGTTCATGCGGAAGCCGATGGCCACCGCGAGGGCCGCCAGGTAGTACATCCCGGCCTGGTTGATGATCAGGACCTGGACGTCGGAGAAGGTGGCCTGCTCCAGCATCAGGGTGTACGGCTCGATCGGGCTCTTGCCCGAGGCGAGGAGCACGACCGAGGTCAGCGCCACGGCCGCGATCAGCGCGATGACCGGTCCGGCCACCGCGAGGAGCAGGCGCTCCTTGTCGAACTTCTTCATCGGGCCTCGTCCTCCGGAGTTTCCGGGCCTTCTTCTACGTGCTCGAGGTGGCCGGAGGCCGCGCCCGTCATCGCCGAACCGAGCTCCTCGGGCGTGATGGTGGCCGGGTCGGCGTCCGCGACGAGCCGTCCGCGGTAGATCACGCGGAGGGTGTCGGAGAGACCGATCAGTTCGTCCAGGTCCGCGGAGATCAGCAGCACGGCAAGGCCTTCGCGGCGGGCCTCGCGGATCTGGTCCCAGATCTGCGCCTGCGCGCCGACGTCCACGCCGCGGGTGGGGTGGGCGGCGATGAGGAAGCGCGGCTTGTGGCTCATCTCGCGGCCGACGATCAGCTTCTGCTGGTTGCCGCCGGACAGCGACGCGGCCGTCACGTCGATGCCGGGGGTACGGACGTCGTACTCCTCGACGATGCGGCGGGTGTCGGCCTGGGCTCCCTTGGGGTCCAGCCAGAAGCCCTTCGCGTTGGGCTTCTCGGTGACGTGGCCGAGGATGCGGTTCTCCCACAGCGGGGACTCCAGGAGGAGGCCGTGGCGGTGGCGGTCCTCGGGGATGTAGCCGATGCCGTCCTCGCGCCGCTTGCGCGTGGGGTGTCCCGTGATGTCCTCGCCGGCCATGCGGATCACACCGGAGTCGGCGTGCTTGAGGCCGATGAGGGCGTCGATCAGCTCGGTCTGGCCGTTGCCCTCGACGCCCGCGATGCCGAGGACCTCGCCCTCGTGGATCGTGAAGGAGATGTCGTCGAGCAGCGCGCGGCCCGACTCGCCGTCGGCGAGCAGCTTGAGGCCCTCGACCTGGATCATCGCGCGGTCGGTGACCGTCGACTCCGCCGTCTCGGGAGTGGGCAGTTCGCTGCCGACCATCAGCTCGGCGAGCTGGCGCGGCGTCGTCCGCGACGGGATCGCCGTGCCGACGGTCGTGCCGCGCCGGATGACCGTGATGTCGTCGGCGACGGAGAGGACTTCACCGAGCTTGTGCGAGATGAAGATGACGGACAGGCCCTCGGACTTGAGTTCGCGGAGGTTGTCGAAGAGCGCGTCGACCTCCTGCGGCACGAGCACGGCCGTGGGCTCGTCGAGGATCAGCGTGGTGGCGCCGCGGTAGAGGACCTTGAGGATCTCCACGCGCTGCCGGTCGGCGACGCCGAGGTCCTCCACGTACGCGTCGGGGCGCACGCCGAGGCCGTAGCGGTCGGAGATCTCCGCGATCGCGCGGCGGGCCGCGCCGCCGATGCCGTGCAGCTTCTCGCTGCCGAGGACGATGTTCTCCAGGACGGTCAGCTGGTCGGCGAGCATGAAGTGCTGGTGCACCATGCCGATGCCGCGGGCGATGGCGTCCGCGGGGCTGGAGAAGGCGACCTGTTCGCCGTCGACGGTGATGGTGCCCTCGTCCGGCTTCTGCATGCCGTAGAGGATCTTCATCAGGGTCGACTTGCCCGCTCCGTTCTCACCGACCAGGGCGTGCACGGTGCCCTTGCGGACGGCGAGGTGGATGTCGTGGTTGGCCACGACGCCCGGGAAGCGCTTGGTGATGCCGCTGAGCTCAACGGCGGTGCCACCGCGGGCGGTTGACGCCTTGGCGGTGGGCGGAGGGCTGGTGGACGCGTCGATGGCGCACTCTCCTCGGGGGCCGGAAGGCCTGAAGGGCCTGAGGGAAAGGGGCCGCCTACGCGCGCAGTGCCCCTGCTACGAGGGGAGGTTCCTGGACGGGACACTCCCCGGGGGGACGTTCCGCGGTCCGGAAAGTCCCTGATGGGTCCGAACTTTCCGGCTCTCGCGGAAAGTTGGGGTGTGGTCCGCGCGAACGGGGCGCGGGTGAACCATCGTCCCCCACACCCCGTCGCACGAGAATCACGCTGCCGTCACGGCAGTCGGATCGGTCCGCCGACCAGTCCGCCGAGCGGCCCGCCGACGCCGTTACGGCGCGGTCTTGACCTTGATCTTGCCGTCCTTGATGCCGGCCTCGGCCTTCTCCAGGGCGGCCTGGACGTCCTTCATCTTCATGAACTCGGGGTTCGACTCGGCGAGCGCGACACCGCCGGACTTGAGGTCGGCGCGGACGACGCCGCCCTTGGCGTTGCCCTCCTCCACGGCCTTCGCGAGGTTGTAGACGGAGCCCGCGACGTCCTTGGTCGCCGAAGTCAGGATGTACTTCTTGTACTTGGCGAGGGCGTCCTGCTTGTACTGGTCGGAGTCGACGCCGATCGCCCAGACCTTCTTGGCGGCGGCGGCCTCGATGACGCCCTGACCGGAGAGACCGGCGGCGTGGTAGACCACGTCGGCGCCCTTCTCGATCTGGCCCTGCGCGGCGGTCTTGCCCTTGTCGGGGCTGGAGAAGCCGCCGTCCTCGGCCTTCTCGGTCAGGTACTGCTTGACGACCTTGACCTTGGGGTCGGTGTCCTTGACGCCCTGCGCGAAGCCCGCCTCGAACTTGTGGATGAGGGGCACGTCCACGCCGCCGACGAAGCCGACGGTCTTCGACTTGGAGGCCTTGGCGGCGGCGACGCCCGCGAGGTAGGACGCCTCCTGCTCGCTGAAGACCAGGTCCGAGACGTTGTCGGCCTTGACGGTCTCGTCGTCGACGATGCCGAAGGTGGTCTTCGGGAACTGCTCCGAGACCTCCTTGATGGCGGGCGCGTAGGCGTAGCCGACACCGATGACCGGGTTGTAGCCCTGCTTGGCGAGCTGCGTCAGGCGCTGGGTCTTGTCGGCGTCCGACTCGCCGTCGACGGGCTCGACGGCCTTCTCGCCGGTCTTGAACTCCTTGGCGGCCTTCTTCATGCCGACGGTCGCGGCGTCGTTGAAGGACTGGTCGCCGGCGCCGCCGACGTCGTAGGCGATGGCGACGCCCTTGTTCTTGTCGTCCTTGCTCGCGGCGGCGTCGCTGGACGTGCCACCACAGGCGGAGACGGTTACGGCAAGCGCGGCGGTCGCGGCGCCCGCGACAGCTATTCGAGACACCCGGCGCATAGAGACGAACTCCTTGAGTCAAGCAAGCACAAGCAAGTACAAGCACGTACGGGCGCCTCACCCGGCGCCGATTTCGCCGCAGCGTAACGCGCGTAGACCTGACATAAGAACCCTTCTGTCCGGTCCGTTATCGAGCTGTGGCCACGGGGCGTACGGCGGATGTCAGGGGTGAGAACACGCCAAAGGCGCCCCCTTCAACAGGGGGCGCCCAGGCGGCAGAAGGAGTGCTACGTAAAACCTTGATCCACGTAATACGTACAACCCGAGCGGGGGTGGTACGTACAACTCGGGACGGTCCCGACGGACCTCTCCTATGAGGGCGTTTCGCGGGGTCGTCAGGGAGTCGTCCGCACCTTCACCTTGCCGCTGACGATGTCCTTCCTGGCCTTCTCCACGGCGGCGACGACGTCCTTCATCGCGGTGTACCTCGGGTTGGAGTCGGAGAAGCCGACGCGGCCCGACTTGAGGTCGTAGCGCTGCTCGCCCGTCATCGGGTCGCCCTCGACGACCGACTTCGTCAGGTCGTACACCGCGCCGCCGACGTCCTTGAGGGCCGAGCCGAGGATGTAGTCCTTGTACTTGGCGAGGGCCTTCTGCCGGTACTGGTCGGAGTCGACGCCGATCGCCCAGACCTTCTTCGAGCCCGCCTCCTGGATGACGCCCTGCCCCGAGAGCCCCGCGGCGTGGTAGATGACGTCGGCGCCCGCCTCGATCTGTCCGCTCGTGGCGTTCTGTCCCCGGTCCGGGCTGGAGAATCCGCCCTCCTCGGGCTTCTCGGTCAGATACCGCTTCTCGATTTTGATCTTCGGGTTGACGGACTTCGCGCCCTGCACGAATCCCGCCTCGAATTTGTGGATGAGCGGAATGTCCACGCCCCCCACAAATCCGATGTGTTCGTTCTTGCTCGCCTTGGCTGCGGCGACGCCCGCGAGATAGGAGCCTTCCTCTTCGTGGAAGACCAGGTCGGCGACGTTGTCCGCCTTCACGGTGTTGTCGTCGATGATCCCGAAGGTGGTGTTCGGGTACTTCTTCGCGGCGGCCTCCACCGCGGGCGCGTAGACGAAGCCGACCCCGACGACGGGGTTGTAGCCCTGCTTGGCGAGCTGCTCGATGCGCTGGTTCTTGTCGGCGCCGGACTCGCCGTCGCCCGGCTCCATGTCCACGCCGCCGATCTTGAAGTCCTTGCGGGCCTTCGAAAAGCCCGCGTACGCCGCGTCGTTGAAGGACTGGTCGCCCTTCCCGCCGATGTCGTAGGCCAGGCCGATGCCCTTGTCGTCGTACGACGAGCCCGCCGAGCCCTTGTCCTTGTCCTTGTCGTCGTCCTGTGACGCCTCGTTGCTCGTCTTGCCGCAGCCGGCCGCGGCGAGGGCGAGGACGGCGAGGGCCGCGGCGAGACGGGTGGCGTGAGTTTTCCGCGTACGCGACGGCCGTGATGCACGGGGCCGCGATTCACCAGATGGTCGAGATTTCCGAGAGAGACGACGCACAGGAAGCACCCCTTGATCCCCAACGCGCCGCGCACGGCGCTGATTTCGGCGCACATTAACGCGCGTAGAAAGGGAGGGGAACGGTTTCTCCAGGTGCCGTTACCTCTTCGTGCTATTCCTGGCGGGAGCCGATTGCGTCCGCGTGAACGGGGCGGACACAACCGGCTCTTTCGCCCTTCGGCGGCGCTGGAGTCCCGCGTCGCCGCTAGAGCCTCGCGTCCAACAAGGCGGCGGCGGTGAAGAGTTCGACGCCCACGGTGATGGCGGACTCGTCCGCGTCGAAGTCCCCCTGGTGGAGGTCGCGGACGGCGCGCTCCCCCGGCCTGCGCACGCCGAGCCGGGCCATGGCGCCGGGCACGTGCTCCAGGTACCAGGAGAAGTCCTCGCCGCCGAGGCTCTGCTCAGTGTCCTCGACGGAGAGCGGGCCGCGCCGCGCGGTCATGGCGTCCCGCAGCAGGTCGGTGACCGCGGCGTCGTTGACGACGGGCGGCACCCCGCGCACGTAGTTGATCTCGGACTTGGCGCGGTAGAGGTCGGCGACCTCCTGGACCGCGCCGTGCACCAGGTCGGGCGCGTCCCGCCAGGCCTTCAGGTCGAGGCAGCGCACGGTGCCGGAGAGCTCGGCGTGCTGCGGGATGACGTTGCAGGCGTGGCCCGCCTCGATGCGGCCCCAGGTCACCGAGAGGCCCGAGCGGGCGTCGGCGCGGCGGCCGACCAGGGCGGGGACCTCGGTGGCGACCCTGGCCACGGCGGTGACGAGGTCGGTGGTGAGGTGCGGGCGCGCGGTGTGCCCGCCGGGCCCGTCGAGCGAGACCTCCAGGCGGTCGCAGGCGGACGTGATGGGGCCGTTCCGCAGGCCGATGCGGCCCGCGTCGACGCGGGGGTCGCAGTGCACGGCGATGATCTTCCCTACGCCGTCGAGGACGCCTTCCTTGATGGCGTCGGCCGCGCCGCCCGGCAGGACCTCCTCCGCGGGCTGGAAGACGAGCCGCACCGGAAAGGGCAGCCGGCCCTGCTTCGCCAGCTCGGCGAGGACGAGCCCGGCGCCCAGGACGACGGTGGTGTGCACGTCGTGTCCGCAGGCGTGGGCGCGGTCGGGCACGGTGGAGCGGTACGGCACACCGGTCTTGGTGTCGGGGATGGGCAGCGCGTCGATGTCGGCGCGCAGGGCCAGCATGGGCCGCACCCCGTCCCAGGTACCAATGTCACAGACGAGCCCCGTGCCGATGGCGAGCACACGGGGCGCGAGGCCCGCCTCCTCGAGCCGGGCCTTGATGGCCGCGGTCGTACGGAACTCCTGGTTGCCGAGCTCGGGGTGCATGTGCAAGTCGCGTCGGAAGGCGACGAGTTCGGCGCGCAGCGCTTCGGGCAGCGCGCCGGGAAGCGTTTCCGCGGGAGCGGACTCCGTTCCGGACACGTCGTCGGACACCTCTTCGGACGCACGGGACATCAGTTGGTTCACCCTCTGAAGGGTAAGGCGACGTACGGGCCAACTGGCCCACGATCAACAAAAGTTCAGCCCGATAGGGGAAGAATTTGTGGCCGCGTGGCGCATGACCCTTGGTCGCGATGGGTAAACTTTTATGCCATCACGGGGGATGCGGATGGCTTCCGCCACCTGTAAGAGGCGCGGCGCGCCGCCGTCGGCGAGGGCACACCGCCCACCCGGAACGGGTATCCACTCCAGCACGTTCTCACCCCATGCAGCGCTGTGACGACAGAGACGATGCCGCGAAGACCGCGTACGAGTTCTGCTGGATGGACCTCAAGACCCGTGACCTGCCCGGCACCGCCGCCTTCTTCTCGGCGGTACTGGGCTGGGACTTCGCGGTGGACGAGGACGACTGGCGCAAGGCCACGAAGATCGCGGTCGGCGGCCGGCGGATCGGCGGCGTGAGCGACCTCGCGAACCCCGTCTATCCGCCGGGGACACCCGCCCACATCGCCTCCTACCTGGCGGCCGACGACGCCGACCGCCGCGCGGCCGCCGCCACCGAGCGCGGGGCGCGGCTCGTCGTCCCGCCCTTCGACGCGGGCGACCAGGGCCGCATCGCCGTGCTGATCGACCCGGTGGGCGCCGCGTTCGCCCTGTGGCAGCGGCCGGAGGGCACCGGGTGGGGCGTCCCGCCGGGCACGCCGGGAGCCCCGTACCGCATGACCCACACCTCCGAACAGCCGGACATGGCACGGCAGTTCTACACGGAGGTGACGGGCGAGCCGCTCGCCCTCGCCGACTTCCTCCCCGCGACCGACACCGACGCGGCCTCGCGGTGGGAGGTGACGGTCGCCGTCGCGGACCTGGCCGGGGTCGTCGCACGGGCGCGCGAGCACGGCGGGGGCTCGGTGGCACCCGCGGGTCCCGGCGTACGGCTGAGCAGCGCGGAGGGGCTGACGGTGCTGGTCCGTTCCCTGGAGCCGTGAACCGGACCGGCGTCAGAACACCGCGCCCCCTCCCCTCGCAGCCGGCCTCACAGCGCGATGAGCCCCGCAGCCGTACTCTTGAAGCCGCATGCCTCGAAGTAGAAGCCGCTCAGCTCGTCGTCGAAGTCGACGTGCAGCCACTCGCAGCGGGCCTCGCGCGCGCCCTCCGCGGCGCGCGCGACGAGGGCGGCGCCGATGCCCCGTCCCCGCCACCGCCCTGCCACGACGGTGTCCAGTACGAAGGCGTGCACGCCGCCGTCCCAGGCGACGTTCACGAACCCGGCCAGCTCCCCCTCCCCGGTGCGCGCGCAGACCCAGCCGAGGCTGTGCCGCTCCACCTGTGCCCGCCACTCGATGTCCGTCAGGGGATGCCCGAAGCCCTCGGCGTGCAGGACGTTGACCTCGGGGTCCTCGAAACCGCCTCGCCATGCGTACGTGATCGCCACGCGGAGAGGGTAGCTCCGGGGTTCCTCGTCACGAGGTCCCCCGTCGGTGAACGGGACGTACGTGACGCCCGTGACGCCCGTGGCTCCCGGGGCATCCGTCGGCGTCGCGGTCGCCTCGTCGAAATCTTGTACGCCGCGTCGTCCCCCGCGTGACAATGAGGCGTCCACCGTCGCCACGCACCGGGAGCACCGACACGCCATGACCGAGGACCACGGCACGACGACAGCCACCTGGCAGCCCACGGCCCCGGGCGTCCTCCGGCTGCCCTCGGGGCGGCTCGTCCGCGGGCGTGGGCTGCGCCATCCGCTGCCGGAGGGGGACGTGCCCCGCGTCGGTTTCTACCTGCTCGGCAAGGAGCCTCCCGAAGTCCCCTGGGAATCGAGGTGGTTGCGCTGGCCCGACTTCCGGCTGCCGAGCGACCGGGAGCAGGCGCGGCGGCTGCTGCGCGAGGCGTGGGAGCGGTCGGCCGAAGAGCGTGTGGAGCTCGCCTGCGGCGGCGGGCGCGGACGGACCGGGACGGCCCTCGCGTGCGTCGCCGCCCTCGACGGCGTGCCCGCGGCGGAGGCCGTCTCCTACGTACGCACGCACTACGACCGGCGTGCGGTGGAGACCCCGTGGCAGCGCAGGTACGTGGAGCGCTTCGCGGATCACAGCTGACGACTCGCAGCCGACGACCTCTCGACCCCAGGAGACACGCACCCGATGACCGACACCGACCGCATACCGCCCTTGGAGCCGCCCTACCCGCCGGACGCCGCCGAAGTCCTGGCGCGCATGACGCCGGAGGGGCAGAAGCCCCTCGCGCTCTTCCGGATGTTCGCGCACAACGTCCCGATGCTCGACGCGATGAACGGCTGGGGCTCGTACCAGCTGGGCGACAAGCTGACGGTCGGCATGCGCGAGCGGGAGATCGTCATCGACCGCGTCTGCGCGCTGTGCCGCGCCGAGTACGAGTGGGCCGTGCACGTCGCCTTCTTCGCGCCGAAGGCCGAGCTGACCGAGGAGCAGATCACCTCGCTCACCCACGGCGCGAGCACCGACCCGTGCTGGACCACCGAACGCGACCGGCTGCTCGTCGAGTTGACGGACGCGATGCACGGTGACGGCGGCGAGATGGACGACGCGCTGTGGGCGCGCCTGACCGCCGAGTTCACCCAGCCGGAGATCCTCGACCTGCTCTTCCTGGCCGGCTGGTACCAGGCGGTCGGCCTGATCACCCGCGCCACCCGGCTCAGCCCGGAGCCGGGGACCCCGCGGTTCGACGACTACCTGCCGAAGCCGTGATGACCGAGGTGAGCCGGTGCACGTCCCGCGCCGTGCCCGTCACCCCGGACAGGAAGCCCTGAGCCCGCGGTGAGGCGTTCTCGGTGAGCCAGCTCGGGTCGATGTCGCAGACCGCCACCTTGACCTCCGTGCCCGCGAGGGCGAGGGGCAGCGTGTGGACGACCGTCGAGGGGAAGCTGAGGATGGTGCGGCCGATGGGGCCGCGCCGGGCGATGAGTTCGAGCGGCAGGTCGGGGCGGACCACCTGCAGGCCCGTCTCGACCGCGAGCCGGTGGAGCTTCTCCGCGCTCTCGCGGCGGTGGGCGAAGTAGCGGGTGGCGCCGTGCGCCGCGGACAGGGCCCGGACCGCGTCGACATAGCGGTCCGGGTCGACGACGCCCGTCTCCACCAGCGACGTGCCGACCAGGTCGGCGCCCCGGGTGATCCGCGGCGGGCCGAAGCGCTCCCTGGTCCAGGCGAAGGCGTTGACCGTGATCGTCACGCCCTCGGGGGCGCTGTCGATCGGCATGGCGGAGAAGACCTCCACCGTGCGCGCGCCGCCGGGTGTCAGGCGCCGCCGCGCCGAGGCCGAGACCGGGGCGAAGACCAGGTCTCGGGGGCCGGGGCGGCCGCCCTTGCGGTGCCAGCGCTGGAGGCGTTCGCCGCGGGCGAGTTGGGAGATGAACTCCATGGTCGCCGTGCCGTCGTCGACGACCACCAGGGAGCGGGCCCGGGTGATCGTCAGGAGGAGCTGTACGTAGCGCGAGAACGGGTCGCCGATGACGATCCGGTCGGCCCTGCGCAGCGCGCCCGCGAGGCCGCCGATCGTGTGGAAGGGGGCCGACGCGCCGCCGCGCGCCTCCTCCCAGCGGACCTCGACGCCCTCGTCGCGCGCGAGCTGCGCCATGCGGCGCAACTGGCCGCGCGTCATGGGGTCGTTCGGGGAGAGGACGACGACGGTGAGACCCCCGGTCGGGCCCGTCGCGGCCGCGGCGTGCGCCCACTCCAGTACGTTCAGCAGCTGAACAGGGCTCTCCACGAAGGCGAGCGTGGAGGGGGCGGTGGCGCCGGTGACGTCGGCGGCTCGGCCGACTCGGGGGCTCATCGTCGTATGTCCGTATCCCGGTGACCGGTGGGCGCTCAGACGGCGACCGGCTCGGCGGCCTCGTCCCCGGTGGCCTCGGACTCGGCGACGACGCCCGCGACGCGGCGGAGCTTCTTCATCGGGCCGAGCTCCGACTCGTAGACCTTCTTGACGCCGTCGCCGAGGGACGCCTCGATGGTGCGGATGTCGCGGACCAGGCGGGTCAGGCCCTGCGGCTCGACGGAGGCGGCCTGGTCGGAGCCCCACATGGCGCGGTCGAGGGTGATGTGGCGCTCGACGAAGGTGGCGCCGAGGGCGACCGCGGCGAGGGTGGTCTGCAGGCCCGTCTCGTGGCCGGAGTAGCCGATCGGGACGTTCGGGTACTCCTGCTGCAGGGTGTTGATGACGCGCAGGTTGAGCTCCTCGGCCTTCGCCGGGTACGTCGACGTGGCGTGGCACAGCAGGATGTTGTCGCTGCCGAGGACCTCGACCGCGTGACGGATCTGCTTCGGCGTCGACATGCCCGTGGACAGGATGATGGTGCGGCCGGTGGCGCGCAGGGCGCGGAGCAGCTCGTCGTCCGTGAGCGAGGCGGAGGCGACCTTGTGGGCGGGCAGGTCGAACTTCTCCAGGAAGGCGACGGCCTCGGTGTCCCACGGGGAGGCGAACCAGTCGATGCCGCGCTTGGCGCAGTGCTCGCTGATGGCCTGGTACTCCGACTCACCGAACTCCACGCGGTGGCGGTAGTCGATGTACGTCATGCGGCCCCAGGGGGTGTCGCGCTCGATGTCCCACTGGTCGCGCGGGGTGCAGATCTCCGGGGTGCGCTTCTGGAACTTCACCGCGTCGCAGCCGGCGTCGGCGGCCACGTCGATGAGCGCGAACGCGTTCTCCAGGTCGCCGTTGTGGTTGATGCCGATCTCACCGGTGATGTACACGGGCTGACCGGGACCGGCCGTCTTCGAACCGAACCGGCGGAGGCGGGAGTTGGCGCCGATGGAGGTGATGGTGCTCATGGCAGGAAATTCCTTAACTGTGGAGGGAGTCGAGAGAGGGGCCGAGGATCCAGGTGGCGATCTCTCGGATCGCGCCTTCACCGCCGGGGACGGTGGTGACCGCGCGGGCTGCGCCGCGCACGACGTCGTGGGCGCTCGCGACCGCCACGGGCCAGCCGACGACGGCGAAGCACGGGAGGTCGTTGACGTCGTTGCCGACGTAGAGCACGCGCTCGGGAGCGATGCCCTGCTCCTCGCACCACTGCTTCAGTGCGAGGTCTTTCCGGTCGATGCCGTGCAGGACCGGAAGCTTGAGCTTCCTGGCGCGCGCGGCGACGACCGGGTTCTGTTCCGTGGACAGGATCAGCATGTTCAGGCCGCTCTTCCGGAGGGCCGCGATGCCGAGGCCGTCCCCGCGGTGCACGGAGACGAACTCCCGTCCCTCGGAGTCGATCAGCACCCTGTCGTCGGTCTGGGTGCCGTCGAAGTCGAGGACGACCGCGTCGATGTCGGCGGCGGTCGGAAGGGCGTCCGCCCGGCCCTCGTCGAAGAGGGGGGCGAGCGCGCGGGCGCGGGCGAGGTCGTGCGGGTCGTCGACCTCCAGGACGCGGGCCGGGTCGGTGCGGACCGGCTCGGTGCGGCCGAAGAAGCGGTGCTTCTCGGTGCGGAACCCGGCCGCGTCCATCGCGTAGGCGGCGCCGGTCTCCAGGAGGTCCTGGGGGCGGTCCTGGCGACGCGGGCGGAAGGACTTGTCGTGGTTGACGCCGTAACCGCCGCCGGTGCGCGTGGAGTTGGCGAGGGTGGTGGTGCCGCCCACGGCGTCCGTGCGGCGCGCGTCCAGGGCCGCGCCCTCGTCCGTGGCGTCGTCCGCCGCGTCGCGCCAGATGAAGCCGTGGAAGGGGGCGACCGTCACGGCGGTGTCCGCGCCGTTCTCCACGACCGCCGACGCCACCCCGTCGATGTCCTCGCGGGTGAGGAAGGGGCTGGTGCACTGCACGAGCAGGACGACGTCCACCGCGTGGCCGTGCAGGGCCTCGTGGGCGTCCATGGCGTGCAGGACGGCGGCCTCGCTGGTCGCGGTGTCCCCGGCGATGGCGGCGGGGCGCAGGACCACTTCGGCGCCGGCGGTGCGGGCGGCCTCGGCGATCACGTGGTCGTCGGTGGAGACCACGACGTCCGTGACGAGCCGGGCGGCCAGGCACTCGCGGATGGCGCGGGCCACCAGGGGCACGCCGCCGACCGGGGCGAGGTTCTTGGCGGGCACGCCCTTGGAGCCGCCGCGGGCGGGGATGACGGCGAGGACGCGGCGTACCGGCGGGCCCGCTGGGTCGGGTTGGGGCATGGGGGCTCCTTGGGAGGGGTGGGGGTTCACGGCGCGCGGGGCGCTCACAGCTCGCCCATCCGCCGGATGACGGGGGCCACGCGCTGCACCCCGTGGCGGTAGGCACCGCGGGCCGCGCGGCGCACGATCTGCCGTACGGGGCCGGGGTCCTTGTCGGCGACGGGGGCGCCCGGCAGCGGTGCGCCGTCGGGGCCGAGGTGGTGGCGGGCGAGGATGCCGGGCAGATAGCCGCGGGCCGTTTCGAGGCTGTAGTAGGGCCGCAGGGGCGGGAGTTGGGGCTGGGCGAGGAGGCCCGTGACCTTCTCGCGCGCCTCGTCGAAGGCCCTCTCGTACGCCCCGTCGGCCGCGACGCCCTGCCGTGCCAGCCACCTCTCGTCGGGCACCGGCAGGTGGCCCGCGTCCAGCTGGTCCCAGGAGGCGAGGCACCCGGAGCCGGTGAAGTGGTGGTTGCCGAGCGCCTCGCGCACCCCGAGGTCGGTGAGGACGGCGGTGGGGATGCGCCGGTGCAGGGACTCCAGGGCGGCCGTCGAGGAGACGGTGACCAGGAGGTCGGTGCGGTCCAGGACCTCGCCCATGTGCCCATAGACGAGGCGGCAGTTGGCGGGCAGTCCGCCGTCGACGCGCTGCGCCAGCTTCTGGTAGGGCAGCTCCTCGATGTGCGTGGTGTGTTCGCCGGGCTTGCTGCGCAGCTTGAGCAGGACCTCGCGGTCGGGGTGCAGCCGGGCGTGCTCGACGATGCGGCGCAGCAGGTAGGTGCGGTGCGCGGCGGTCTCGGGCACGGAGGGCTGCGCGGCGAAGACGACGGTGTACGGGTCGTGCTTCTCGTACGGGGCTCCGCCGAGGAACGGCAGCGCGGCCTCCGTCACCGAGGAGGCGTCGGCGCCCACTCCTTCGTACACCGCGCGGAAACGCTCGGCGTCCTGGCGGGAGTTGGCGAGGACGACGTCCGCGCCGTGCCGCAGCAGGAGGCCGTCGGCGAGCTTCTCGTAGACGACGCCGACGTAACCGGTGACGACGACGGGCCTGCGCCGCGCGCCTTCGGTGAGGCGGGCGTCCTGCGTGACGCGGGCGAGGCCGTGCAGGACCGCCTGGACCGCCCCGCCCACCAGGGCGAGGACGAGCACGTCGGGGGCCTCCCGCTCCATCTCCCGCAGGAACTCGACGGCGGTGACCTCGCGCAGGGAGTCCGCGCGCACGCCCACCTCTTCGAGCTGCCGGGGCGTGGGGGTGGCCCGGCCGCGGAGCAGGAAGCCATGGAGCCGACTGTCCGATACGATGCGGTTCGCGGTGAGAGCGCCCCATTTCCATCGCGTATCGGAATCGGCGAGTACGGCCACCCGCAGCGGGTTTCGGTTGCTTGCTGGCACGTCCCAGACGCTAGGAAGGCATTTCGATTCGCGGCCCAACTCAGGTGCAACAAACGGTTAACAGCATGCCGACGAATGGCGAATCAGCTCGGGAAATGGCTTCTCGGAAGGCCGGTTAACCATTCCGCCACACGTCGTTCACCTGACATCCCACTGCGGGTCGACACGAATGACGGGCCGACACCTAACGTCACCCACGTGGTTAAGCTCTCCGTCATCGTGCCGTTCTACAACGTGCAGCAATACGCGCCCGACACCTTGAGGAGTCTGCGCGCGAACGCGCGTGACGACTTCGAATTCATTCTCGTCGACGACTGCTCGCGCGACGAGACGCCGGACATCCTGGAGCGGGCCGCGCGCGAGCTCCCCGGCGCCGTCCACCTCAGACACGAGACGAACGGCGGCCTCGCGACCGCCCGCAACACGGGTCTGGACGCGGCGCGCGGCGAGTACCTCACCTTCCTGGACGGTGACGACTGGCTCGCGCCCGGATACTACGAGCAACTCCTCGCGTCCATCGAGGAGTTGGGCTGCGACTTCGTGCGCACCGACCATGTGCAGTGCACCGCGCGCGCCCGCTCGGTCCACCGCGTCCCGCACGGCAGGCGCGGCGAGGTGATGAACCCGCGCGACGTCATCCTGCCCGCCGACCGGTCGACGTCCGTGGACTACGCGTACGCCTGGGCGGGCATCTACCACCGCAGGCTCGCCGACGCGGGCCTGCTCCACTTCACCGACGGCCTGCGCACCGCGGAGGACCGGCCCTGGATCTGGCGGCTGCACCGCGAGGCCGAATCCTTCGCCGCGGTGGGCCTTCTCGGTGTGTTCTACCGGCGCGGTGTCGCCTCGTCCCTCACACAGATCGGCGACGTACGCCAGCTCGATTTCATCAAGGCATTCGACCAGGTGGTCCGGGAAACGGCGGACGACAGGGACGCGGACAAACTGCTGCCGAAGGCCGTGCGCACTTACTGTGCGATCATCTCCCACCATTTGGGATCCATCGAAAGGTTCGAGCCATCCGTGGCGCGCAAATTGAAGTCAATGAGTGCGGCCGCGCTGAAGCGGATGCCGCAGGGCGTTCTCGACGACGCGCTCGACTCCATGGACGTCCAGCGGGCGACCCGGCTGCGCAGGCTGCGCCGGCGCCCGGTGTCGGCGGAGGTGGCCGCGTAATGGCGAGGCCCCGCACGACGCAGATCTTCCTCGCGTCCACGCTGTACGGCGCGGCGACGCTCGCCGCGGCCCTGGACGCCGACCGCTTCGGCCCCGCCGACCGGCGCATCCTCCTGGTCAGCAACAACGCGGCGACGCCCGAGACGGCGACGGCGCTCGACGCGATGCCGGGGTTCGCGCGGCTGCGCGGCCGGTTCGACGAGGTGCGCTCCTGGAACGAGGCCATCTCCCCTTTCCACCCGGGTGGTTGGGCCCCGCGCGGCGACGACGTCGTGCTGTGGGAGCGCTACGTCCGGCTGCTCTGGGACCTCGGTGACGACGCCGTCGAACTGGCCGTCGAGTCGATCCAGGTCAACCCGGCGCTCGCCCTCGCGCAGATCTTCACCGGCGCCCCCGTGGACGTCTACGCCGACGGCCTGATGAGCTACGGCCCCACCCGCAACAAGATCGACCCGCTGGTCGGCACGCGCGTGCGGCGCCTGCTCCATCTGGACCTGGTGCCGGGCCTCACGCCGCTGCTGCTCACGGAGTTCGGCGTCGCGCCGGAGGTGGTGCCGACCGAGGCGTTCGTGAAGGTGCTCCGCGAACTCGCCGACGACGAGGCCGAGTTGTCGCCCACGGAACTGCCGGACATCGAGGCGCCCGCCCTCGTCCTCGGCCAGTACCTCTCCGCGCTGAACATCCTCACTCCCGAGGAGGAGGAGCAGCTGCACATCCGCATGGTGCGCGGCGCCGCCGAACTCGGCCACTCCCGCGTGGTGTTCAAGCCCCACCCCACGGCGCCGGCCCGCTGGTCGCGCGCCCTGGAGAAGGAGGCCGAGGCGATCGGCGTCGAGCTGACGGTGCTCGACACGCCGGTGCTCGCCGAGGTGCTCTACCAGCGGATGCGGCCCGCGCTCGTCGTCGGCTGCTTCTCCACGGCCCTGCTCACCGCCTCCGCGCTCTACGGCCTGCCCGCGGCCCGCACCGGCACGGACCTGCTCCTGGAACGCCTCGCGCCCTACCAGAACAGCAACCGCGTCCCGGTCACGATCGTCGACGCCCTGCTGCCCGAGCTCACCGACCGCGCGGCGGTCACCGGGCAGGAAGCGGCCATGGGGATCGGCGAGTTGACGAACCTCCTCAAGGCCGTCGGCTTCGCGATGCAGCCGCAGATCTACCCCCGGCTGCGCCCCGACGCCGAGCGCTATCTAGCCCGCAGCCTCGGCCCGCGCACGGTCCGCTACTTCAAGCGGCGCCGTCTGACCGCGCTCGCGCTGCCCGGCGCCCTGCCCTCGCAGCTGGCCTTCATCCCGCGCAACGCCACGGTGCGCCGGGTCGCCCGCCGCGCCCGCTCCGTGCAGCGCTCGCTCAAGCGGACCGCGCTCGGATGACCTCTCCCGGCACGACGCTCCCGAAGCCCTCTCCGGGAGCGGGCACCACCACGTCCACGATCCCCTCCACCGCGCGGGCACCCCGCGGCAGACCCCGCCTGCGCGCCCTCGACGGCCTCCGTCTGGTCGCCGCGCTCATGGTCGCCGCCTATCACTACGGCGGCCGTGACGGCGAGATCGCCCAGGCGTGGGGCAGCTCGCCGAGGGACCAGTTCCCCACGGCCAGCGGCTGGTTCGCGTACGGCTGCCTGGGCGTGCAGATCTTCTTCGTCATCAGCGGCTTCGTCATCTGCATGAGCGGCTGGGGCCGTCCCCTGCGCTCCTTCTTCGCCTCCCGGGCCTCCCGCCTCCTGCCCTCCTACTGGGCGGCGATCGTCCTGGTCACCGCGGTCTTCGCGCTGCCCGTGGTCGCCTACGAGGCGGTCTCGCCCAGTGATGCCCTGGTGAACCTCACCATGTTGCAGCAACCGCTCGGCGTGGACCGGGTGTTGGGCGTGTGCTGGACGCTCTGGGCCGAGCTGCGCTTTTACGCGCTGTTCGCGCTGTGCGTGGTCCTGCCGGGCGCGACCCGTGCGCGGGTGGTGCTGTTCTGCGCGGTGTGGACGCTCGCCGCCGCCGTCGCGGAGGCCGCCGACGAGCCGCTGCTCGACCTGGTCCTGATGCCGGAGTACGCCCCGTTCTTCGTCGGCGGCATCGGCATCTACCTCCTCCACCGCGACCGCCGCGACCTCACGGCGTGGGGCATCACGGGCGTGAGCTGGCTGATCGGCCAGCACTACGCGGTCGCCCGGCTGTGGCACGCGCCGGACCCGGACTTCTTCTCGTACCGCTCCTCGGTGGGGATCATCGCGGTCGTCACGGCGGGCTTCGCGGCGGTGCTCCTGATCGCCCTCGGCCACCTGCGGTGGGCCGACTGGCGCTGGCTGACGGTGGCGGGCGCGCTGACGTACCCCTTCTACCTGGTGCACGAGCACCTGGGCTGGGTGACGGTCGAGGCGCTGCACCGGGGCCTCGGACTGCCGTCGTACGCGACGCTCGCCCTGACGGTCACCGCGATGCTGGCCCTCGCCTGGCTCCTGAACCGGTACGTGGAGGGGTGGCTGACTCCCTTGATCCGTACGGGACTCACCCGCCGCCTCGCGCCCCAGAAGCGCTGAGCGTCACCCCGATGCCCGCGACGACCGCCGCGAGACCCTCGTCGAAGCCGCGGTCGCGGCCGCGGAAGAGCTCCTCGCCCGCGGCCGCCGCGAGGGGGTACGCGGCGAGGCGCTCGGCGCGGGCCGCCAGGTCGTAGCCCCCCTCGCCGCTCGCGGGGTCGGGGCCCGACGCCTGCTCCTCGATGACGTACCCGACGGTGTAGCTGTACGCGGTGAACCAGGCGCGCGCGGCCGCGTCCGGGGCGAACCCCGCCTCGACGAGCGTCCGCAGACGGGCCTCCATCGGAGCCGCGTACGACAGGTCGGTGAAGCGGGTGCCGCTGAAGACCTTGGCACCGTCGCGGTAGCGCAGCAGGTGACCGCGGAGCCCGCGCATCGAGCGCGTCAGCGCCGCGCGCCAGTCGGGGTCGGGGGCGGTCAGGACCTCCGCGTTCATGCGCCGCGTCATCTCGGTCGCCATCTCGTCGAGCAGCGCCTGCTTGTCCTTGAAGTGCCAGTACAGAGCGGGTGCCTTGACGTCGAGGCGCTGCGCGATGGCGCGCAGGGTCAGCCCTTCGAGCCCGGTCTCGTTCAGCAGGTCGAGCGCGGCGCCCGCCACCTTGGCGCGGTCCAGACGTGTCGTAGCCACCTTGACAATTTAACAGCGTTAAGCGCAGGCTCGGGCCATGGAACTTAACAACGTTAAGGAGGCTCGGCGGGCCGAGGTCCTGGTCGTCGGCGCGGGCCCCAGCGGCCTCGCCCTCGCCTGCGACCTGGCGCGGCGCGGCGTGCGCACCCTCGTCGTCGAGCGGGCGGACGCCCTGTTCCGCGGCTCGCGCGGCAAGGGCATCCAGCCCCGCACCATGGAGGTCTTCGACGACCTCGGCGTCGTCGACGCGGTCCTCGCGGCGGGCGGCCCCGCCCCCGTCGGGATGGTGTGGCGGGACGGCGAGCGGCAGGGCGAGCACCTCATGTTCGACGAGCCGCCCGAGCCGACCCCGGACGCTCCGTACACCGGGCCCTGGCTGCTCCCCCAGTGGCGCACCCAGGAGATCCTCCTCGCGCGCCTGCGCGAGCTGGGCGGCGACGTCACGTTCGGTGCGGCGGTGACGGGCCTGGCCCAGGACGCCGGCGGGGTCACCGCCGAGCTGTCGACGGGCGCCCCGGTGCGCGCGGCGTACGTGGTGGCGGCGGACGGCGGCCGCTCCACCGTGCGCGGGCTGCTGGGCGTGGGCATGACGGGCGAGACCGTGGATCCGAAGCCGGTCCTCGTCGCCGACATCCGCATCCCCACCGCGCTGGACCGCGACCACTGGCACCTGTTCTCGCCGGGTGACGGCGGGCCCGGCGGCGGGCCCGCAAGAGGCGGCGGCTTCGCGGCACGCGGCGGCTTCGCGGCGATCTGTCCGCTGCCGGGCATCCCGGACTTCCAGCTGGCCGCCCAGTTCCCCGACGGCAGGGCGCCGGACGTCTCCCCCGACGGGGTCCGCCGCGCCGTCGCCGAGCTGACGCACCTGTCCGCCGACGACGTCACCGAGGTCCGCTGGGCCTCCGACTTCCGGCCGCGCGCCGCGCTGGCCGACCGCTTCCGCGTGGGCCGCGTCCTGCTCGCGGGCGACGCCGCGCACATCCACTCGCCGGCGGGCGGCCAGGGCCTGAACACCGGCGTCCAGGACGCCTACAACCTCGGCTGGAAGCTGGGCGCGGTGCTGCGGCACGGCGCGCCCGACGCCCTCCTGGACACGTACGAGGAGGAGCGGCGGCCCAACGCCGCGCGGATGCTCGGCCTGTCCACCCGCATCCACCGCGGCGAGGCCCGGCGCGGCGCCGCCACCCGGCAGCTCGGCATCGGCTACCGCGGCGCGTCACTGGCGGTGGACACCCGTGAGGGCACGGCGGACGAGGCGCTGCGGGCCGGCGACCGGGCGCCGGACGGGCCGTGCGGCCCCGGGACGCTGTTCGACGCGTTCCGGGGCCCGCACTTCACGCTGCTCGCGGTGGGCACGGACGCGGAACTGCCGCCGCTGGACGGGGCGTTGACGCACGTCCGCCGAATCCCCGCGTACGAGCCGTACGGCAAGGGACTCTTCCTGGTGCGCCCCGACGGGTACGTGGGGTGGGCGGGCGCGGAGGCCCGGGACGGCCTCTCCGCGTACCTGGCGCGGTGCGGTGCCCGCGAGCCGTCGGCCTGCGCTTGACCTCAAGTCCGCTTGAGGTCCTACGTTCGAGCACATGACAACCTTCACGTACTCGCACAGCGACGCCGACCTCGTCAACCAGCCCATCGGCTACTGGAGTTCGGCCGCGGGCGCCGCCGTCGTCCACCACATCCGCACCACCCTCGCCGAGCTGGGCCTCACCCAGCCCCAGTGGTGGACGCTCAACCAGCTCGTGCCGGCGCCGGACGGCCGCCCCCGCGAGGAGGTCGTGGGCGTCCTGAAGGGCTACCTGGAGATCGGCGAGGGCGCCCTGCACCACGACATCGACGCGCTGCACGACCGCGGCCTGATCACCGAGGACGCCGCGGGCCGCATCGCCCTCACCGAGGAGGGCCGCGCGCTGCAGGCCCGCGTGGCCGAGCGCCAGAAGCTGCTCCGCGCCGAGATCCACGAGGGCATCACCGACGAGGAGTACGTCCGCACCCTGAAGGTCCTCCAACGGATGATCCACAACGTGGGCGGCTCGGCCTGGCACCACTGAGCAGCCGGGCGCCGAGCCGCTGTGCGCCGGGCCGTCGTGCGCCGAGCCTCCCCCGTGGCGTCACACGCTGCTGAGCGACAGCTTCACCGCGAACCCGAGGAAGAGCGCGCCCGCCGCCGAGGTGGCCCCGGCCGAGAGCCGCTTGCGGCGGCGGAAGGCGGCGGCGAGCCGCGTGCCGCTGAATATCAGGGCCGTCAGGTACAGGAAGCTCGCGATCTGGGCCAGCGCGCCGAGCACGACGAAGGACAGCGCGGGATAGGCGTAGCCCGGGTCGACGAACTGCACGAAGAAGGCGATGAAGAACAGGATCGCCTTGGGGTTGAGGAGGCTGATCACAAAGGCCCTGCGCAGCGGCCGCTCCCCGGCGCCCGCCTCCGCGTCGTCCGTCCCCGCCCGCTCCGCGGCCCGCTCGTGCCGGGCCCGCCACATCCCCCACGCCGCCCGCATCATCCCGATCGCCAGCCAGGTCAGATACCCGGCGCCCGCGTACTTCACGATCCCGAAGAGCACGGCGTTGGCCTGCAGGAGCGAGGCCACACCGGCCGCCGACAGCGTCATCAGGACGGTGTCGCCGCACCAGACTCCGGCGGCGGCGCCGTACCCGGCCCGCACACCGCGCCGCGCGGCGACGGAGAGGACGTAGAGCGAGTTGGGGCCCGGCAGCAGCACGATGAGGACGAGGCCCGCGAGATAGGTCGGAAGATCGGTGACACCCAGCATGCGCGGAGTCTCGCACGCGCGTACGGGATAAGGACATGGGTGTCCGCTGGGCGGACGCGGAGCGGCAGTGGAGCAGCACGTGCCGCCTCAGAACGCGTCCGTGGGCACGTACGCCCCCCACACCTCCCGCAGCGCGTCGCAGACCTCGCCCACCGTGGCCCGCGCCCGCAGCGCCTCCTTCATCGGGTACAGGACGTTGGCCTCCCCCTTCGCCGCCTCCTTGAGGGCGGCGAGGGCGGTGGTCACCGCCGCGCCGTCGCGGTCCTCGCGGAGCTTCGCGAGGCGCGCCGCCTGCCGGGACTCGATGGCCGGGTCGACGCGCAGGGGCTCGTACGGCTCCTTCTCGTCGATCGTGAAGCGGTTGACGCCGACCACGACGCGCTCGCCGGAGTCGGTCTCCCGCGCGATGCGGTAGGCGTTGCGCTCGATCTCGTTCTTCTGGAAGCCCTGCTCGATGGCGTGCACCGCGCCGCCCAGGTCCTCGACGCGTCGCATGAGTTCGAGCGCCGCCCTCTCCACGTCGTCCGTCATGCTCTCCACGACGTACGACCCGGCGAACGGGTCCACCGTCGCCGTCACGTCCGTCTCGTACGCGAGGACCTGCTGGGTGCGCAGCGCAAGACGGGCCGACTTGTCGGTGGGCAGCGCGATGGCCTCGTCGAAGGAGTTGGTGTGCAGCGACTGGGTGCCGCCGAGGACCGCGCCCAGCCCCTGGACGGCGACCCGGACGAGGTTCACCTCCGGCTGCTGCGCGGTCAGTTGGACCCCGGCGGTCTGCGTGTGGAAGCGCAGCATCAGCGACTTGGGGTTCTTCGCGCCGAACTCCTCCCGCATGACGCGGGCCCACATGCGCCTGGCCGCACGGAACTTGGCGACCTCCTCCAGGATCGTCGTACGCGCCACGAAGAAGAAGGACAGGCGCGGCGCGAAGTCGTCCACGTCCATGCCCGCCGCGACGGCCGTACGGACGTACTCGATGCCGTCGGCGAGCGTGAAGGCGATCTCCTGCGCGGGCGAGGCACCCGCCTCCGCCATGTGGTAGCCGGAGATCGAGATGGTGTTCCACTTCGGGATCTCGGCCCCGCAGTACCGGAAGGTGTCCGCGACCAGGCGCAGCGAGGGCGCGGGCGGGAAGATGTACGTGCCGCGCGCGATGTACTCCTTGAGCACGTCGTTCTGGATCGTGCCGGTGAGCCGCGCCGCGTCGACCCCCTGCTCCTCCGCCACCAGCTGGTACATGAGGAGCAGCGGCGCGGCGGGCGCGTTGATCGTCATCGACGTCGAGACCTGGTCCAGCGGAATGCCGTCGAACAGGACCTTCATGTCCTCGACCGAGTCGACGGCGACGCCCACCTTGCCGACCTCGCCGTGCGCGATCGGGGCGTCGGAGTCGTGGCCCATCTGGGTCGGCAGGTCGAAGGCGACCGACAGGCCCGTCGTGCCGTGCTCGATCAGCTGCCGGTAGCGGGCGTTGGACTCCGTGGCCGTGCCGAAGCCCGCGTACTGCCGCATCGTCCACGGGCGGCCCGTGTACATGGAGGGATGGACGCCGCGCGTGTAGGGGTACGCGCCCGGGGCGCCGAGCCGCTCCGCCGGATCCCAGCCCTCCAGCGCCTCGGGGCCGTACACGGGCTCGATGGGCAGTCCTGACTCCGACGCGTGTGTCATGACTCCAGCTTGCGCCCGCGCACGGGACGCGTCACTCGCGGCAAACCGGGAAACACTTCCAGGAGTGTTGTCCAGGGGGGTCGGCCAAGGGCTCGCCCCGGGACGACGTCGGTGTCCACGAGCACGGGGGGCGTGATGGGCAAGGGCGCGATATCGGCGGGAGCCGTGGCGGTGCTGCTGCTGGCCGCGGGGTGCAAGGCGGCCGCGGTCGACACGGACGGCGGGCGGTCGGGTGACGCGAAGCCGGGCGGCGGGGACGGCAGACCGGGGGCTTCGGCCACGCGGTCGCCGCGGCCGGACCCGACACCGGAGCCCACCACGCCCGCTCCGCCCGCGACGCTCGTGGAGGCGGGCGACCGCGGCGGCCAGGTGCGGGAGCTGCAGGCCAGGCTGCGGCAGATCGCCTGGTTCTTCGAGCACCCCTCGGGGACGTACGGCGAGTCCACGGTCAACGCGGTCAAGGGCTTCCAGGGCAAGCGCGGCCTGCCCCGCACCGGCAGGACGGACACCGTCACCTGGCAGCGGCTGCTCGCCATGACGCGCGAGCCGACGCGGTACGACCTGTACTCGGGCGGCGGCATGCCGCCGGCGAAGCCCGACAAGCGCTGTCTGACCGGGCGGGTCCTGTGCATCGCCAAGAGCAGCCGCACCCTGACGTGGATGATCGACGGCAAGGCCGTGTCGACGATGGACGTGCGGTTCGGCTCGCAGTACACGCCGACCCGCGAGGGCGCCTTCAGCGTCTACTGGAAGTCCCGGCACCACGTCTCGACGCTCTACGACACCGCCATGCCGTACGCGATGTTCTTCAGCGGCGGCCAGGCCGTGCACTACTCGTCGGACTTCGCGGCCACCGGCTACGGCGGCGCCTCGCACGGCTGCGTGAACGTCCGGGACGAGAAGAGGATCGCGAGCCTGTTCGCGCAGGTGCGCAGGGGCGACAAGGTCGTCATCTACAAGTGATCCCCGGGCGCCGGGCGCCTCGGGGAGAGAAGAGCGGCGTGGGCGGGATCGGGGGAACGTATCCCGCCCACGCCGAGGGCACAGAGCCGAAGGTACGGGGGGAACCCCCGGCTCGGTGCGCGGGCCGATGACCAGTCGGCTCACTTCTTACTGCGTCACCGCTTCCGAAAACGTCACACCTCACGGCGAGAACTTTTCGCCGCCGGTCACGCCACCGGTCGCGCCACCGGTCACGATTCGGGCCGCGGCACGGGCACGGCATCGGTCACGGAAGGTCCGGCAGCGCGCTGTACGACCCCGTGGGAACCGGCCGCGAAGCGCTCGGCGACGACATGGGCGGGCCGGGGAAACCACCGGTGTCGCCGCCGCTGCCGCCGCCGCCCGAGTCGCCGCCTGAGCCGCCGTCCTCGTCACCGCCGCCGTTCTCGCCGTCGCCTTCACCGTCGCCGTCGTGGCCGCCACCGCCCTGGCCGCCGCTGCCGCTGCCGCCCTGCTGGCCCCCGTCGCCGGAGCCGGAGCCACCGAGGACCCGGCCGCAGAACTCCTCCACGCGGGCGGCGCCCTTGGCGACCTCCTCCAGGCGGCGCCGCTTCTCGCCCTGCAGCGCGCCGCTGCGGTAGGCGCGGCAGGCTGTGACCGCCTTGCGGTACCACTCCTTGGCCTCGTCGTGGCGGGGCGTCCTGTCGGTGCCGGGCTGCTGCGTGGCACCGGAGTTGTCGCCGTCCGCCTCGGCCTCCGGCGGCGAACTGCTCACGGGCTCCCGGGTCGGCTCGCCGTCCGGCGCCGTGGTCTCGTCCGGGGACAGGTCCTCGGAGGGCTCGCGCACGCGGTCCGAGGGGGAGGCCAGCGGCTCCTCCGGGGTGACGGCGGGCGACGCGGTCGCGGCGGGGCCCGGGTCGTCGCGCGTGCCGAACGGCGAGGGCAGCACTCCCGCGCCGGCCGCCACGGCGACACCGCCGATCATGCAGCCGGCGAGCGCGGCGGCGATCCCGAAGCGGACCGGGCGGCCCCAGCGGCTGGGCCGGGGGCGCTCCCCGGCGCGCGCGAGGCGCACGGTCTCGCCGGCGGCGGCCTCGTGGGCGGACGTGGCGTACGGAGCGGACCTGACCGTGGGTCTCGCCCCCTCCGCGCGGGCGGCCCGGAAAGCGGCCAACGCGGCCGCCTCGCCCGGGAGTTCACCCGGCTCGGCACCCGCATCGGCCCCGGATCCGTCCGCCGCGGCCAGCGCGCCGAGCGCCTGCGAGAGCCGGTCGGACTGGGCGCGTACGTGAGGGTCGACGCCTTCGAGCGGCTCTCCGCGCAGCAGACGCTCCGCCGCGTCGCGGTCCAGCCACTTGTACTGCTCGTCGGCCATCACATGTCCTTCTGCGTCCGCGTACGCGAATGCGTCACACCGGCGGACGTCACCGCGCGACCGCGCGGCTCTCTCTGAGGGGGTACTGCGCCGAGTGCGTCGGCGGGGTCGGCGCCCGTCGCGCCGAGCAGTTCGGCGAGCCGCTTCAGGCCCCGGTGCGCCGCCGTCCGGACGGCTCCGGGGCGTTTGCCGAGGGTCTGCGCGGCGCTCTTCGCGTCGAGACCGACGACGACGCGGAGCACGACGGCCTCGGCCTGGTCCTGCGGGAGCTGGGCTATCAGGGCGAGCGCCTCACCGGTGGCGAGGGACTCCATCGCCTCTCCCGCGGTGTCCGCCTCGCCCGGCTTCCCGGTCAGCTCGGTCTCGTCGCCGCCTATCGCGGGGCGGCGTCCCCGCATGCGTATGTGATCGAGGGCGCGATTGCGCGCGATGCGCGCGGCCCAGCCCCGGAACCGGTCCGCGTCGCCGCTGAACCGGTCGAGGTCGCGCGCTATCTGCAGCCAGGCCTCCGAGGCGACGTCCTCGGCGTCCGGCTCCGCGACCAGCGTGCGTACGTATCCCAACAGCCGTGGGTGCACGGCGCGGTACACAGTCCGGAACGCGGTCTCGTCCCCGTCCTGCGCCGCAAGCACCGCGGCGGTCAGCTCCGCGTCGTCCCCCAGCACTCTCTCAATCCTGCCACTCGGAGATCTGCGCCCGGCCCCGGCGCGAAGCAGCACGCTACGGCCTTGTCCGGGCCTACGTCCATGTTTGTACAACGTGCAACTAGCGGGTGACGGAACGCGGTGTGACAGAAAACGCACGCGCGGCGCTGAAGGGAGTACGGACCGCACGCGGTTCGTACCGTGTGCCGGCCGGGGCCTCTCCTGTGGGGGGTGGCGGCCCCGGCCGCGCACGTTGTCCGTCGGGCGAGTTCACCGCCGCGGGGCGCGGTCCAGGCCTCGGAGCACGGCTCCACGCCCCTGACGGGGCGCCTTCTCGGCCTTGCTCTTGGTTTTGCTCTTGGTCTTGCTCTCGGCCCTGTTCTTGGCCCTGTTCTTGGCCTTGTTCTTTCCCTTGGCCTTGTTCTCCCCGTTCTCCCCTTTGGCCTTTTCGGCCTTTTCGGCCTTCTCGGCCTTCTCGGCCTTGTCCGGCTTCGGGTGCGGCTCGGCCTTGTCCATGCCGGGCGCCTTGGTCTTGTCGGTGCCCTCGCTCTTCCCCTCCTCCGGAGCGCGCGGAGCCGACGACGTGGGGCGCGGGTGGTCGCGGGGCGCGGGCGGGGTGTCCTTCGACGTGCCCACCGCCGCCAGCGCCGCTCCGCCGAGGAGGCCGCCGGCCAGCGTCACGCCCGCGGCCGCCCGCAGCGAGAAGCGGCCGCGGCGGCGCGCGCGAGGGCGCCAGTCGTCGCGGCGGCGGGTCCGCGCCCGGTGCGCGCCCCCGTCACGCGCCGCGCGGAACGCCACGACCGCGTCCCGCTGCGCGTCCGCGTCCGCGTCGGCCCGTACCGCCGAGGCGAGCAGCGCGTCGAGGGACGGCCGGCCCCCGGGGCCCGAGGGCTCGTCTGCGTTCATCTCGACTCCCCCAGCGCGTCGGGGCCGTCATCCGTCACACCGTCCCGCCCGTCGAGGCCGAGGCGCTCGCCCAGCCTCTTGAGCCCCCGGTACGCGGCCGTCCGCACCGCGCCGGGGCGCTTGCCGAGGACCCGGGCCGCGGCGGGGCCGTCCAGGCCGACGACCACCCGCAGCAGCACGGCCTCCGCCTGGTCGCGCGGCAGGGTCGCGATGAGGCCGAGCGCCCGCTCGGTGGAGATCGCCTCCAGGGCCGACGCCGACGTGCTGTGCGGGCCCGGCAGTTCGAGCACGTCCTGTTCGAGCACGGCGGGGCGCGGCCGCGCCTTCTGTCTGCGCAGGTGGTCCAGGGCCCGGTGCCGGGCGATCGTCGCGGTCCAGCCGCGGAAGCCCGCACCGTCCCCGCGGAACCGCCCGAGGTCCCTGGCGATCTCCAGCCACGCCTCGGCCGCGACGTCCTCGGCCGTCTCCCCGTCCGTGCCGACGAGACCGCGCAGATAGCCGACGAGCCCCGGCTGGACCAGGCGGTACGCGACCGCGAACGCCGCCTCGTCGCCCTCCTGGGCCGCGGCGACGGCCCTGCCGAGCTCCTCGTCGTGCACCCCCGCGCGACGGGGTTCCCCACCCTGGCCCAACACGTTCCCATCCGGCCGCCGCGACACCGTTCACCGTGCCCGTGCCCCTCACGGCAACCAGCGCCGCCGGGCGCGGAAATGTCACAGTTCGCATGCGAACGGCCACGTGCCCGGGGCCGGCCGCGGGCCCGTGGGTCAGGTCCGCCCGCCCCGCCGCACGGCCGCGGCTCACACCTCGAAGAGCGAACCGCCGCCCGGACCCCCGGGGCTGATCCTCGCGATGTCGACGGTCAGTGCCGGGGCCGGGGCCACCGCGCCGACCGGCTCGTCGTACGCGGACATCCGCATCGTCATCGTTCCCTCGCCGTCCTCCTCGACGCGGGCGCCGACGACGTACGGCTTGCCCTCGGCGGCGACGTACAGCCTCGTCCCCTGCTCCTTCTCGCTCTCGACGATCGGGACGACGCCCATGCCGTAACGCCGGGTCTCGGGAAGGGCCTTGAAGGATTCGTCCGAGTCCGGGGCCCCCGGCATCGACGCGGTGAACTTGTCGAGGTCGCAGCTGCCCATCGGCATCGAGGGGCCCGTGGCGGCGCCGGTGGGGATCTTCAGGTACTTCCCGCGCGCGAGCGCCGTCCGCTCCCGGACCCGCGCCGCGGTCTCGGGGCCGCGCCGGGACCCCAGCTCACGGATCGCGTCGAGCGAGGCGTCGCTGAAGCGCACGTACGTCGCGCCGCCCGCGACCATGATGAGGTCGCCGCGCTGCATCGGGCCCGCGTCGAAGGTGCCCTTGCAGTTGCTGTCGCGGTCCATGTGCAGGGAGACCTTCTGGCGGCCCTTCGGGGTGGTCATGTCGACGCCGATGCGCACCGAGTCCGCTTCCTTGAGCAGCCTCATGCCCTCGACGGCGAGCTCCTTGCCGCGCCGCTCGTCCTGGGGCACGACCGGTTCGAGGGTTCCCCCGGAGTAGGTCACCGCGCGGTCCGTGCCGCAGGAGGTGAGGGCGCCCGTCAGCGCGACCACCGCGAGCGGCAGCGCGGCCGCCCGCACCCACCGTCTGCTCGTCCCCATCAGATCCCCCACCCGCTTCGCCACAGCACAACTGTCACATGACCCAGCGCGCCCCACCGTCCCGGTGTCACACCTGACGCGTGCGGGATACATCACGCGACAAATCGCCCCCGCGGCTACAACCCTTTACCTCTTCGGTCAGTCGTACGGACTCGTTTGGTTCACCTGAAACTGACTGAGGGGTGGGGCAGTTGAGCCCGCGTAAACCACGTGAAAAGGCACGTAACGCACCTGCTTACAGGTCTCTGAGTCTCCAGCGCAGGGCGTGGCTGACGATCGCGGCCGTCGCACTGGGAGGCGCGGGAACGGTGGGGTTCGCGCAGGGCGCCCCGGCCGCCGAACCCCGCTCCGCGACCCCGACCGGCGACTTCAACGGCGACGGCATCACGGACCTGGTCGCCGGCACCCCGAAGGCGTCGTCGAACCGCGGCGGCGTGACGGTCGTCCCCGGCGGCCCCGACGGCCCGGTGGGCGGCTCGAAGACATCCCTGACGCAGGCCAGTGAGGGCGTCCCCGGCGCCTCGGAGACCGGCGACGACTGGGGCGCCGCCACCGCGTGGGGCGACCTGAACGCCGACGGGTACGCCGACCTCGTCATCGGCGCCCCCGGCGAGGACGACACCGCGGGCCACAAGGACCGCGGCGCGGTCACCATGCTGTACGGCCCGACGTTCACCTCCGGCACGGACATGCAGCTCTCGGACGACTTCCACTACCCCGGCGCCCGGTTCGGCTCCGCGGTCGCGTCCGGCGACTTCAACGCCGACGGCAGGGCGGACGTCTTCGCGGCGGCGACGGGCACGGGCGGCTCGTGGGCCGCGCGGCTCGACCCCGACCACGAGTCGGGCGGCAGCCTCACCTCTGGCGACACCGCCATCGCCTACGCGGACGCCGCGTCCGGCGACTTCAACCGCGACGGCTACGCGGACGTGGCGCTGACCTACCGCGACCAGGCCGGCAAGGCCAAGGTCACCTGGTTCAGGGGCGGCCGCTCGGGCCTGAGCCGGGTCGGCGTCCTCCCCGTCCCCGGCGGCCGTTCGGTGGCCGTGGGCGACGTCAACGGCAACGGCTACGACGACCTGGTCATCGGCCAGCCGTACACCGCCGAGTCCGGCGCGCACGCGGGCGGCCAGGTGACGGTGGTGCCCGGCACGTCGACGGGCTTCACGACGACCGGCATGAAGACGGTCCACCAGGCGACGTCCGGCGTCCCGGGCGCCGCGGAAGCGGGCGACGCGATGGGCTGGTCGGTCGCGGCGGGCGACTACAACGGCGACGGCCGCGCGGACGTCCTCACCGGCGCCCCCGGCGAGGACATCACCCGCTCCGGCACCAACCGCAAGGACGCGGGCACCTCGCTCCTCCTCAAGGGCTCCTCGTCCGGCCTCACCGGCACCGGCGCGAAGGCCTTCTCGCAGGACGAGCCCGACGTCCCCGGCTCCACGGAGTCCGGCGACCGCCTCGGCTCGTCGGCGACGCTCGCCGACCTGTCCGGCGACGGCCGCGCGGACCCGGCGATCGGCGTCGAGGGCGAGGACGCGGGCGACGGCACGATCCTCCAGCTGGACAGCGGCAGTTCGGGCGTCCCGGGAGCGAGCGGCGTCTACTACGGGCGTACGGAGCTCGGGACTCCGGCGGGGGCGCGCCTGGGGCAGGCACTGACTCCGTAGACAGCCCTCGCGCCGCCCCCTCCTCCCTCCCCCCGCGAGCCGGGGGCGGCGCGAGGCCCTGCTCACTGCGTGTCGCTGGGCACCCTGCAGTCGTCGGGCTGGGGATCGCCCTCGGGCCAGCCGATGCCGACGAACTCCAACTCCCGCGTGGTGGGGTCGAGTTCGACGACGGCCACCGGCTTGTCGTACGCGTTGCCCGCGTTGGTCAGACAGATCCAACCGCTGGTCCCGCGGACCCGGTTGACCGCTTCGAGGCGCTGCCACATGTCGGAGACCCGCTGGAGGGGCGGCACCGTGCCCTCGGTCTGCGCGTTGGCGAGCAGCACGGCCTTGGCGATGGCGAGCACCCCGTCGTGCACCAGCATGGTGCGGGAGTCGTCCAGGGGGACGGGACCGATGTCGCCCGCGGTCCGCCTGTCGATCAGATCGCTCAGCTTGCGCAACTCGTCCTGGGGCTGGGTGAAGTAGGCCGGGCGCTTCCTGCCGCCCTTGCCGCTCAGCGCCTTGTCCCAGGCATCGGGGTGCCCCGGTGCCGCGTACTGCACGGTGACGGCGGCCTCCTCCCCGTCGCCGCCGCGCAGCTTCGCCCAGTCGTCGCCCTTCAGGTAGCGGTTGAGGGTGGCCGCGCCCGACCCGCTGATGACCGTGTACTTCTTTCCGCTGCACGGCACGTCGGCCAGCTTGAGGGCGAAGAGCCGCAGATGGACGGGGCGTCCCGCGAAGTAGACGTAACGCGCCGAGGACTGGCAGATGTTCTGGGCGATGAGGGAGAAGTCGTTGCCCGTGTCCCCCGGGTCGGTGATCGAGGGCGACACGAACGTCTGGTCCTTGGGTCCGGGCGGTCCTCCCTCGTCGCGGCTGAAGGCCTCGGCGAGCGAGTTGTTGTAGATGTCGTGCGGCCGCTCGTCCCTGACCAGGACGGTCTGTTCGTCCTTGAGCCTGCCGTGGAAGCTGGCCAGCGCGTCCGCCTGCTGGCGGTTGGTCGGGATGATGCGGGCGAGGCCGGGATAGGGGTCCTTGCCGTCGCGCTTCTCGGGGTTGGCGAGCTCGTCGGCGCTGACGCGACTCGCGAGGACCGGGATGTGCAGGTCGTTGGTCAGGCGCGCGATGGCCTTCCTCGTGGCGTCCAGGCTGAGGTTGAAACCGGTGACCGCCCGCAGGTTCTCCCCCTTGTCCGTCGACATCCGCGCCAACTGGTCGACGACGCGCTCCTGTTGGGCGTACGCGTCGCCGGGGTTGGCGAGGACGAGGCGCAGCAGCGGGGTGTTCTCCTCGCGGTTGGCCCGGTACTGGGCGAGGTAGGCGCCCTGTATCTCGCTGCGGAGCTGTTGGCGCTCGGCGGCGAGGTCGGGCTGGAGCGGCAGCATCAGCGCGACGGTGACGTGCGGCTTGTCGCCGACGAACTCCTCGTTCTCCTTCGCGATGGCGCGGGCCACCTTGTCGATCTCCGGTGTGCCGAAGGCGTAGCCGGTGCCGTTGACGCCGATGCACTCGCCGCCGTGCTTCTCGACTCCCTTGGCGCAGCTGTCGGGTCCGCCGATGGGCGGCAGGAAGACGTACAGGAGCACGCCCGCGGCGACGAGGCCGCCCAGCGTGAGGATCCTGCGCATCCAGTTGGCCCAGAACGTGTTGTACAGCCAGTTGCCGAACTGCCGCATCGCCGCCCTCCCCTTTTCCGTTCCGTGTCAGCCGAACCCGATGTGCTCCGTGCACACGCACCGCTGCAGCGGCTGCTTGTCCTCGGCCCGGTCGCCCCAGTCGCGGGCCATGCGGATGAGCAGCGCGGCCCCGTCCGCGGCCCTGGCCACGTCCGCCCCCTCGGGCCCCTGGTCGCGCACCGCCTCGTCGGCGAGCTGCGCCAGCTCCTCGCTGAGCTCCCGCAGGGGCCCGCGCAGGACGCCGGGGACGATCTCCTCCAGCGGCTGCGTCCGGTCCTCGGTGAGCCACACCGCGTGCAGCAGCCGGTCGACCTGGCGCCGCAGGGTGTCGCCGCGCACCTGGGTCTCGCCGAGGGCACGGGCGTACCGGTCGTCGTCCGCCCCGATCAGTGCGGCGTCCGCGATGGCGAGCAGTTCCCGGCACCACTCGTCGGCGGGGCGGGTGCGGAAGGCCTCCGCCAGGTAGCGGGTGACGAGGTCCGCGCCGTCGGAGGCGAGGAGGTGGTGCATCCGGTGCGCGGCGGCGGTGACGAAGAGGGGGTCGGGATGGGCGTCCCCGAGGTCGCGGTAGTGGCCCTGGAGCAGTGCGTGGTCCGCGTGCCAGGCGGCCCCGTCGGCGCGCAGCCGGTACAGCCGCCGCGTCAGGAGGCGGCGCAGGCCGAGGTCGCCGATGAAGTGGCGGGGGCAGCGGGGCCAGCCGGTGTCCTCCAGGAGTTCGGCGATGCGGTAGGCGCTCAGCCGCTCGGTGCGGCCCTCCTGCACGGCGCGCACGAGGGTCTGGGCGCACTCCACGTCGTGCGCCACGGAGAGATGGGTGAGCAGGTCGAGCCAGTGGCCGCGGTGCTCCGGCGGAAGCTCCTCGGGCCGTTCGCCCGCGACGAGTTCGTCGACGAGCACGTCGGCCACGGGCCGGTCGGCGAACCGGCGCCCCTGGTCGTCCTCGCCCCCGGGCACCCGGGCGTCCAGGATCGCCCAGTCGGTGCACGCCTCGGGCGTGGGGAACGACGCCGCGGCCGTGGCCTCGCCGAGCCGGGTCACGAACCGCGGACGCCCTCCGCTCAGCCGATGGACGCCGCTGTGCACGCGCAGCCGCACGGCGTTGTCCGCGTGCTCCTGGCCGCCCCGCAGCCGGCTGAGCTCGTCCTTCTGCTGGTCGCGGGTGAGGACGGGCATGCGTACGAGGAGCACGCCCCGCCACAGCGGCGCATGGTCGGGAACGCCGCCCGGGGGCCGCTCCCACGCGGGCAGCGCCCCCGCGAAAGGCCGCCAACTGGCCATGCCCTCATGGCTGCTGCCCGCCCGGTGGAGGAAGCGGCCGCCGTCCTCGCGCCGCGCGGTGGCGAAGATGACGAGGCGGTCGTGGTGCCCGCGCTCGCGGTCCTCCAGGGCGGGCTTGAGGAGCCGTCTGCCCAGGGAGTTGTCGGCGTGGTCGAGCAGCAGGGCGGGCCGTCCCACGCGCGACATGCGCCCCCGTACGCCGTGATAGGCGGCGTCGATGTCCTGCCGCAGGGCCCGGAAGAGAAACCCTTCGGCGATCCGCCGCGCTTCCCCGCCCTGCTGGAAGTCGTCCCCCAACGACCGCAGCCCGGCGAGGGGTTGCCCGCCGGCGCCGGGATACTCGCCGTAGCAGTCGGCGAGGGCGGCGCGCCCTTCGCCGGAGGCGCGGGCGAACAGTCCGTCGAGCACGGCGTTGAGAAAGGGCCCGACGAGCGGACTGCTGACCAGCCCCGCCAGATACCCCAAGTAGTTCTTGGCGGTGCCTTTCAGGACCCCGCGCCAGAACGACCCGGGCGGCAGCACGCCTTCGAGCCGCGCCACCTCGTCCACCAGGGGCTGCGCACCGGCGAGCCGGTCGCTGGCAGCCACGGCGGCGAGCCCCGCGTACAACCGGGGAACGGCGATCCCTCCGCCGTCGCCACCCCAGTCGCCGTACTGCAGAGCCACCTTGCGCAGCACCTCGGTCACCTCGGACCGACTGCCCGGCCGCTCCTCGGCCAGCTCGCGGCAGTCGGTCAGCGCGCAGTCGAGGTAGGCGGTGGGCACCCGGGGCCCGAAGTGCGTCCGTATGCACCGCAGCAGCCGCCCTTTGCCCATCCCGGGCCCGCCGACGAGCAACACCACGGGCAGATCGTCCCCGTAGAGCGGCTCCCGTCTCCGCCCGGCCGAGGTCCTCCCGAGCAGCCGAGCGATCAGGCCGCCGTCCGCCAGCAGCTCACCGAATCCGATCTCATCAGGCACGGGCCCCTCCGGGGCCTGAACGGCCGGGTCGCGGATGATGGCACGTCAGGTTAACGAGGCGCCTGGGGCTTTGGGGAGAGTTTTCAAATGCGGCCGGAATTCGGCCGGTTGGCGCCCCTGCCCCCGGTCCCCGCGGAACCGTCGTCGCTCCCCTGAAGGATCCGGTCCGCAGACACCCCGTCAGCCCTTCCCCCGCCCCCTGCGCGACACCACGGCCCGCAGCACCCTGCGCCCCTCCAGCGACACGTCCAACGCCTGGCGGAGGCCGCCGACCGGGCCGGCGCCCCTGTTCGCGAGGAGTTCCAGGATGCGTATCTGGCGGCGGAGTTCGGCCGCCACCAGAGGAGTCATGCCATCCGTACGGCCTTCGCGCCGCGACGTCACCGAGCGGGCGCCGTCGTCGGGAGCCGTGTCCAGGAGGCGGTGGACCTGGAGCGCGGCGACGGAGCAGCCGTCCGCCCACTCCCGCACCCCGGCGCCCGAGTACGCCACGGGCACCGCGTCGAGCATCCGCCACGCGAGCGCCGCGGCCTCGGGGGAAGAACCGGAAGGGCGGGAGTTGTCCAAGGGGCCCGACGCGGACCCCAGTGCCGCCTTCGCCTCGGCCAGCGGAGCGCCCCAGTCGCCGCCCTCCGCGAGCCTCGCCCACAGCGGGCGCAGCAGGTCGTCGTCGCCGCCGAGCACCGGCACGCACCGGTCGAGGCAGGCCAGACCGCTGGCCGCGAGGCCCCGCTCGTCGGCCTGCGCGATCAGCTCCACCAGGCTCATGCTGTACGTCTCCCGTCACGGACCCTGCACTGCCCCTTACTGCGTGCACGGCCCCGGGAACGTCACTGCACACTCACCGCGCGGTCATCGCGCCCTCATTGAGGGACCACGCCGAGCCGGTCCAGGAAGCGGAAGAAGAGCTCCTCGGCCGAGGGCTCCGCCTCGGCCTTGAGCACGTCGAGCAGCGGCGCCGACCGCACCGTCCTGCCCGACTCCGCGGCCCAGGCGACCGCCCGGTCCGCGGCGTCGCGCGGCTCCAGGAAGTAGTCCTCCACGGTCAGTCCGTCGTCCCCGAGGTAGCCGGCCATGGCGCCCCGCGCCAGGCACGTGGTCCACGCGCCGCTCTCGGGCGCCGCCGCCTCGATCACCACGCAGTCGCTGTCCATCACGTACCCGAAGAGCGCGGGCGCGCCCGTCTCCAGGGCGAGCGTGTTCATGTTCCCGACGTCGCGCGTGCCGTCGCCGCCCGGCACCTCCCACACCTGCCAGCCGTCGGGCCGGCGGTCGAGCAGGGTCAGCTCGTCCCGTACGCCCGCCACCGCCGCGCACTGAGCGAGCGGCTGCTCGCTCCTGCCGACGAGGTAGTACCCCCAGTAGCCCATGCCGCGTCCCCCCGCTGTGCCCATAGTGCCTTCCGGGGCCGAATACACCACAGACGTACGCGAGTTCGCCACCGGAAAGCGGAAATCACGGGGCGACGGAGGGCCCCTGCGGCGGCTGGAACTGCGGCTGCTGGAACTGCGGCGGGCCCGACCTGGCCTTGAGGTCCTGCATGCGCGTGAGGCGGTGCACGAAGACGATGGCGAGGACCGCGGCGACGATGTCGAGGACGTCCGCGATCATCATGTTCGCGACGGCCGACTTGATCTCCTCGGGCTCCTCGGCCCTCATGTACGTCTTGCTGGCCCACCGCCCGACGAGGAGGTCCGCCACCCACAGCGACCACCAGGCGTTGAGGATGCCCGGCGAGTCGTGGTTCGTGCGCGTGTCGCTGGCGTTCCAGATGTCCAGGGCGATCCGCCGGGGGAACCAGAGGTTCACGATCGGCACGAGCCAGCCCCACACCGCCCAGCCGCGCTTCTTCTGATGGCCGTCGAACGCGAACACCTCGGCGTTCACGCGCACCCGGTGGAACCACACGATGAAGACGACGGCGGTCGCGAGCAGCACCACCACCTGGAGCACGCCGGAGGCGCTGTACAGCGAGTCGGCCCGCTCGGCGTCCCGCTCCATGTTCTCGCCGTAGTTCCCCGAGATCAGGTCGCCCGTCACGGACCGCATGACGGTGCCCGCCCACAGCGAGTACAGATCGACGACGATCATGACGGCGAGGAGCACCATGACCGCCCGGCTCAGCCCGACCGGCGAGCGCAGCCAGGCGGGCGGTCCGGCCGGCACAGAGGGCTGCTGCGGCGGAAGAGCTTGGTACTGCATGGTCGAGCGACCCCCCACGGGTGGTTCACGAACGTGTGAAAACCGCCCGCGTCCCTCCCCAGGGCGCTGACGGCGGCTATTGGACCGTACCAGCCAGTTTCACGAAGTCATTCCAGGGCAAAGCGGGCTTGCGCGGGTCCCACAGCTTCTGCACCGTCGCCCGCAGCGGCATCCGGATGCCCTGCGCCACCTGCTCCTGGCTCTGCGACCCCGCGAGGTCGCACCACACCGCGAACGTGCCCCCGAGGATCTGGTCGTCGTACTTCTCGCTCACCGCCCGCGTCCCGCGGATCACCAGCGGGGTCCAGCTCTCGTAGATCCGCTGCCCGGTCGGATAGCGGAAGGTGTTGGGCTGCCCGAGGACGTAGTAGAGGTACTCGTCGTTGTAGTTGACGAGCTTGCGGCCCGCCTCCAGGTACTCGACGGGCTCACGCGCGCCGATCTCCTTGCCCGTCCAGTACGCGACTTCGAGGTCGTCCGCGGCCTGCTCGGTCCCGCCGCGGAAGAACCCGTCGTTCCAGGCCTTCAGCTTCTTCTCGTACGGGCGCACGGTGTCGGCCCGGTCGTTCAGCCAGCCCGTGGCCAGGTCCTGCACGCGGCCCTCGGAGCCGTAGCGCTCGCGGGCCGCGGCGGCCAGCTGCGGATAGGAGGCCTCGGGGTTCTTGACCGTCAGGGCGCGGTATTCGTCGGCGCCGAGGTGCCAGTAGGCGCCGGGGAACAGCTCGGCGTACTCCTCCAGGAGATCGTCGACGATCTCGGCCGCCGCCGGCTTGGAGATGTCGACGGCGCCGCGCTGGGCGATGCCGCGGGCGTCGCGCAGCTGCAGCGAGGGGTGCTGGCGGATGACCGCGCCGAGGTGCCCCGGCGAGTCGATCTCCGGCACGACGGTGATGTGCCGGCTCGCGGCCAGCTTCAGGATGCGGCGGACCTCGGCCTTGGTGAGGTGGTCGGAGGAGACGACCTCCGGGTGCGAGTCCGACTCGATGCGGAAGGCCTGGTCGTCGGAGAAGTGCAGGCCGAGCTGGTTGAACTTCAGGTCGCCCAGCTCGCGGACGCGGTCCTCGATCCACTGCACGTCGAAGTGCTTGCGCGCGATGTCGAGCATGAAGCCCCGCTGCGGCTTGGCGGGACGGTCCCGCACGACGCCCTCGGGAGCGGTCCTGCCCCCGCTCACCTCCTGCTTGAGGGTGCGCGTCCCGTAGAAGACCCCGGCCTCGGCGGGCGCGGCGATCCGCACGGTGCGGTTCTTCACGGTGAGGGTGTAGGACTCCGGGCCGCCCTTCGCCCCGGGGCTGAGCACCAGTTCGACGTCGCCCTTTCGGGGGCTCTCGTCCCCCGCGTACCGGAGCTTCAGCTCCCCGGCGAGCAGGCGTCCCTCGTCGGCGAGGTCGTCGTCGCGGACGACGACGCGGCCGCCCTTCTCGTCGGGACGCCAGCCGGGGCCGCGGGCGGCGGTGTGCTCGCGCACGGCGGGGATGGTGGCCGGAGCCTTGGAAAGGGGGTAGCTCCTGGTCGGGTCCGGGGAGGGGGAGGCGGCGGACTTCCCGTCGGACGGGGGTGCGCTCCCCGGCGTTCCTCCGTCGCCGGAGGGCCACAGGAGGACGGTCAGCGCGACGGCCCCGGCGGTGGCGAGCCCCGCGGCCGCGAGGGGCGCGCGCCTCACCACGTACCCCATCCGGCATGTGCGCCCCTCGCACTCATTACGTCCCTTACGTCACGCAGCAGAGCCAGAGCCATGAATCCACGCTACGACCGCGCCCCGGAGCGCGCCCGTCCACACCGCACCGCGAAACTCTCCCATCTGAGTGAAATTCGCTCATCCATCGGACACCTCCCTCCACGTCTCGCTAGCGTTACGACAACCCCCACATCGCACCGCCCTTCCCCGACGCCCCCTGCCCAGGAGCGCACGCTGCCCCCGCACCGTTCCCCTCGACTCCCCGGCCCCACCGAGCCGCGGCATCTCAACTCGGCCGCTCCGGCGGAGGCCGAAGCCGCCCTGCTCACCTGCTGCGGCAGCCGGCACTGGGCCCGCCGCATCACCGCCCACCGCCCGTACCCCGACCTCGACGCGCTGCTCGCCGCGTCCGACGAGGCGGCGTACGACCTCGCGCCCGCCGACCTCTCCGAGGCCCTGGCCTGCGAACCCCTCGACACCGTGATCCCCCACCAGGGCGCGCCGAACGCCGGCTACACCGCGGCCCACACCGCCCTGCGGGCCGCCCACGCCGCGTACGAGAGCCGCTTCGGGCACACCTTCGTGATCTGCCTGGACGACGTCGCCCCCGGCGAGGCCCTCGACCATCTGCTCTCCGGCATCCGGTCACGCCTCGGCAACGATCCGGAGGAGGAGCGCGCCGTCGCCGCCGAGGAACTGCGCCGCCTGGCGCGCGGCCGCCTCACCCGGCTCGTCCTCGGCCCGGCCGACGGACACGCCGCGTGGGAAAGTCGCCCACAAACGCGCCCCGATAGCCCGTACGTGCCTGTTTGATTGCCTGTTTGATCACACCGGCGGACCCGGGGCAGGTCCACCGACAACTCGTCGATACGATGACGAGCGGCCGGTGGACCGTACCCGGCCGGGCTCGTCCGACGCCGCGGAGTTCGATTTGCTTACGCGTGGCGGCCGGCCCCAATCCCCGCTTTCGGAGGGTTCTGCCGTGCCGGCTGGAACGCTGTACCGCGGCCGGGAAGGAATGTGGTCCTGGGTGGCTCACCGAGTCACCGGCGTCCTCATCTTCTTCTTCCTGTTCGTGCATGTGCTCGACACCGCTCTCGTTCGCGTCTCTCCGGAGGCGTACGACGATGTCGTGGCCACCTACAAGACGCCCCTCGTCGCACTCCTCGAGTACGGCCTGGTCGCCGCCATCCTCTTCCACGCGCTCAACGGCCTGCGCGTCATCGCCGTCGACTTCTGGTCGAAGGGCCCGCGCTACCAGAAGCAGATGCTCTGGACCGTCGTGGGCATCTGGGTCGTGCTGATGGTCGGCGCGCTGTACCCGGTCCTCGGCCACGCCGTCCGCGAACTCTTCGGGAGCTGACGCCAGACATGTCTGACACCACGCTTGAGAAGTCCGGAACGTCCGGTGTGGGTCCCGTCGAGGGCGTGTCGCTCTACGACGTGGACAACCCGGCCCCGGTCATCGAGGCCCCGCGCAAGCGCACCTCCAAGACCCCGCGCTCGACCCGCGGCAACTTCGAGATGGCCGCATGGCTGTTCATGCGCCTGTCCGGTGTCGTCCTGGTCGTCCTCGTCCTCGGCCACCTGCTGATCCAGCTGGTGCTCGACGGCGGCGTCTCCAAGATCGGCTTCGCGTTCGTCGCCGGCCGCTGGGCCTCGCCGTTCTGGCAGGTCTGGGACCTGCTGATGCTGTGGCTCGCGATGCTGCACGGCGCCAACGGCCTGCGCACGGTCATCAACGACTACGCGGAGCGCCCGAACACGCGCCTGTGGCTCAAGGGCCTGCTGTACACCGCCACGGTGTTCACCATCCTTCTGGGCACGCTGGTGATCTTCACCTTCGACCCGAACATCCGCTAAAGCCGAGGCGACTTCCGTGAAGATTCACAAGTACGACACCGTCATCGTCGGCGCGGGCGGCGCCGGCATGCGCGCCGCCATCGAGGCGACGAAGCGCAGCCGCACCGCCGTGCTCACCAAGCTCTACCCCACGCGTTCCCACACGGGCGCCGCGCAGGGCGGCATGGCCGCCGCGCTCGCCAACGTGGAGGAGGACAACTGGGAGTGGCACACCTTCGACACGGTCAAGGGCGGTGACTACCTGGTCGACCAGGACGCCGCCGAGATCCTGGCGAAGGAGGCCATCGACGCGGTCCTGGACCTCGAGAAGATGGGCCTGCCGTTCAACCGCACCCCGGACGGCACCATCGACCAGCGCCGCTTCGGCGGCCACACCCGCAACCACGGCGAGGCCGCCGTGCGCCGGTCCTGCTACGCGGCCGACCGCACCGGCCACATGATCCTCCAGACCCTCTACCAGAACTGCGTCAAGGAGGGTGTGGAGTTCTTCAACGAGTTCTACGTCCTCGACCAGATCATCGTCGAGGAAGACGGGGTCAAGAAGAGCGCGGGCGTCGTCGCCTACGAACTGGCGACCGGCGAGATCCACATCTTCCAGGCCAAGGCCGTGGTCTACGCGTCCGGCGGCACCGGCAAGTTCTTCAAGGTGACCTCGAACGCCCACACGCTCACCGGCGACGGCCAGGCGGCCTGCTACCGGCGCGGGCTGCCGCTGGAGGACATGGAGTTCTTCCAGTTCCACCCGACCGGCATCTGGCGCATGGGCATCCTCCTGACGGAGGGCGCCCGCGGTGAGGGCGGCATCCTCCGCAACAAGGACGGCGAGCGCTTCATGGAGAAGTACGCGCCCGTCATGAAGGACCTCGCGTCCCGCGACGTCGTGTCCCGCTCCATCTACACGGAGATCCGTGAAGGCCGCGGCTGCGGCCCCGAGGGCGACCACGTCTACCTCGACCTCACGCACCTCCCGCCGGAGCAGCTGGACGCCAAGCTCCCGGACATCACCGAGTTCGCGCGCACGTACCTCGGCATCGAGCCCTACACGGACCCGATCCCGATCCAGCCGACCGCGCACTACGCCATGGGCGGCATCCCGACGAACGTCGAGGGCGAGGTCCTCGCGGACAACACCACCGTCGTCCCGGGTCTGTACGCGGCGGGCGAGGTGGCCTGCGTGTCGGTGCACGGCGCCAACCGCCTCGGCACCAACTCCCTCCTGGACATCAACGTCTTCGGCCGCCGCGCGGGCATCGCCGCCGCCGACTACGCGGCGAAGGCGGACTTCGTCGAGCTGCCGGAGAACCCGGAGGAGCTGGTCGTCTCCCAGGTCGAGCGGCTGCGCGACGCCACCGGAACCGAGCGGGTCGCCGAGCTCCGCAAGGAGCTGCAGGAGACCATGGACGCCAACGTCATGGTGTTCCGCACGGAGCAGACGATCAAGACGGCCGTGGAGAAGATCGCCGAACTCCGCGCCCGCTACAAGAACGTCTCGATCCAGGACAAGGGCAAGCGGTTCAACACCGACCTCCTGGAGGCCATCGAGCTGGGCAACCTGCTCGACCTGGCCGAGGTCATGGCGCAGTCCGCGCTCGCCCGCAAGGAGTCCCGCGGCGGTCACTACCGCGAGGACTTCCCCAACCGCGACGACGTCAACTTCATGCGCCACACCATGGCGTACCGCGAGGTCGGCGACGACGGCGCCGAGTCGATCCGCCTCGACTACAAGCCGGTCGTCCAGACCCGCTACCAGCCGATGGAGCGTAAGTACTGATGGCTACCCCGACGATGGACAAGCTGGAGGCCCTGGAGAAGGACTCCACGGCGTCCCACCTCATCACGGTCACGTTCCGCGTCCGCCGCTTCAACCCCGAGGTCTCGGCGGACGCCACGTGGGAAGACTTCCAGCTGGAGATCGACCCCAAGGAGCGCGTCCTCGACGGCCTCCACAAGATCAAGTGGGAGCTCGACGGCACGCTGACGTTCCGCCGCTCGTGCGCGCACGGCATCTGCGGCTCGGACGCCATGCGGATCAACGGCAAGAACCGTCTCGCCTGCAAGACCCTGATCAAGGACATCAACCCGGCCAAGCCGATCACGGTCGAGCCGATCAAGGGTCTGACGGTCCTGAAGGACCTGGTCGTCGACATGGACCCGTTCTTCCAGGCCTACCGCGACGTGATGCCGTTCCTCGTGACGAAGGGCAACGAGCCCACGCGCGAGCGCCTGCAGTCCGCCGAGGACCGCGAGCGCTTCGACGACACGACGAAGTGCATCCTCTGCGCGGCGTGCACGTCCTCGTGCCCGGTGTTCTGGAACGACGGCCAGTACTTCGGCCCCGCGGCGATCGTGAACGCCCACCGCTTCATCTTCGACAGCCGTGACGAGGCGGGCGAGCAGCGCCTGGAGATCCTCAACGACAAGGACGGCGTGTGGCGTTGCCGCACGACGTTCAACTGCACGGACGCGTGCCCGCGTGGCATCGAGGTCACGAAGGCGATCCAGGAAGTCAAGCGCGCCTTGATCACGCGCCGCTTCTGAGTCTCCTTCGGTACGTGCTTCTGGGCCCCGCTCCTTTCGAGGAGCGGGGCCCGAGTGCGTGTGGGGAAAAATCAGGGCACCGGCTGCCCGAAATTGCCCCATGAGTGCCGTCATGCCTGAAGAGTGGCGTGATCTGTTCGACGCGGTGGCGGGATGCGTGCTCAAGTGCCCCACGGATACCGTTGTTTCCCCTGCTTTCCCCCCCACCCTCGGGAGCCCAGAGTGAACCGCCCCCTCCGTCTCATGACGGCCGCGCTGACCGCGTCCGCGGCCCTGCTGTTGACCGCGTGTGGTTCTGGAGGGGGCGACGGCGGGTCCTCGGACAAGATTGCCGGGGCGGACGGCGGGAGCGAGGCGTCGGCCTCCAAGGAGCCCGCCAAGAAGCCCGACGGGATCAAGCGGCCCGAGGTCGAACTTCCGTCGGAGTTCAAGGCGAACTTCGTGAGCTGGACCAACAGCGACCCGAAGCTGCAGAGCATCCTGGACGACGGTCGGGAGGAGCTGCGGGCGAAGTACGCGGCGATCATCGAGGCCGACCCGAACTCACAGGCGGTCGCCTTCTACGACTCGGGCAGCTCCCTGACCACCGCCCGCAAGTGGATCAAGAGCTTCGTCGAGACCGACGACAGCCTGACCGGCGAGATCAAGGCCTACAACCCCAAGGTCCACGTCACCGACAACGGCGCGGGCGTGCTCTTCTACTGCGTCGACGAGCGCAAGTCGTCCACGAAGAACCGCAAGACCGACAAGGTCACCCACACCCCGGACAGCCCCGAATCGGTCCTGCAGTACCGGGCCAGGCTCACCAAGTCCCCTCAGGGCGTGTGGCAGACCGTCTCCCTCGACACCGTTCCGGGCGGGTGCAAGTGATGCGAGCCAAGACCAGGGCCTGTGCGTTCCTTCTCGCCACGGCCCTCTCCGTCGGCCTCTCCTCCACGGCGTACGCCATCGGAGGCAAGGACAACCAGAATCCGCCGGGCCCCTCCGGCGGCGCCAACGGCAACACCCTCATGGCCGGCGCCGGGACCACCAACATCCAGGTCTCCCAGGTCAGCGGCGGCAAGGGCGGATCGTCCAAGCCCGTCGTACCGGTGGACCCGAACTGGAAGCCCCCGGCCTGCTGGTACGAGCCCGTCGCCACGCCCGAGCAGGTCAAGGAAGCGGTGGAGCGGCTCAAGAAGGAGCCCAACAAGGACCTGGTCCCTGTGACGCCCACGCTCAGCTGGGGCCGGGACCTGATGATCGACCACTACGAAAAGGGCAAGACGCAGTCCGACGGTGCCGAGGGGTACAAGGACTTCAACATCGGCAAGGACGGCAAGTTCTGGCGAGGCGTCGTCAATCCGGACATGGAGGACGATCCGGAGGCGTACGACTGCGAGAAGAACCTCTTCTGGCAGGACGCGGGGACCGTCCCGAAGATCGCCAACGCCCCGACGCCCAAGGTCCTCGCCTCGTACGCCTACGACCAGATCAAGGTCCCCGACACCGAGGTCGAGATGAAGCCGCAAGGCAAGTCGACCGTCAACCTGCCGACTTGGGTCTGGCTGGACAAGGGCAAGTTCGAGCCCGTCAAGGTCAGGGCCGAGCTGCCCGGGACCGGCCTCTGGGCCGAGACCACCGCCAAGCCCAAGAGCCTGCACCTGGACCCGGGGACCTCGGACGCCGAGACCTTCCCCTCCGACGGCGAGTGCGCGGTCAACGACGACGGCAGCATCGGCACCCCGTACACCAAGGGCTCCTCCAAGGAGGACCCGCCGTGCGGCATCAAGTACCTGCGGGCCACCGGCGGCGACCCGTACCGGATGAAGGCCTCCATCACCTGGGAGATCACCTGGGAGGGCTCGGACGACGACGGCGTGCACGACCTGCCCGACGGCACCTTCGAGGGCACCCAGGACATCGACGTCCAGGAGATCCAGTCCATCAACCGGTGACCCGGCGCGGTCACCACTGAGGGCCGTACGGTCGAAGAAAGGCGCGCGCCGCGGTGCGGTCCATGCGCGCCTGCGCCCGTACGGCCCCCGCCGACCTAACCTGACGGAATGTCAGACAACCAGTCGGTCGGCCTGTCCGCTGACCAGCCCGCCGCCCGGCCGACGGAGCTGCTCGGCTTCGACAACGTCCTGTTCCCCGTCGGCGACCTCGGCGAGGCCGTCGGCTTCTACGAGCGCGCCGGTTTCCCGGTCGCCTGCCGGCTCGACGAGATCGGGCTCGCCATCCTGAAGGTCGGCAAGGAGACGCCGGGCGTGCTGCTGCGGGTGGAGGACGGCATCGTGCCGCGTACGCCGCCCTGGCCCTCGCCCCGCGTCTGGCTCGAGGTCCCGGACGCCCGCGCGAAGGGGCAGGCGCTCGCGGCCGCGGGGATCCCGCTCCTCGCGGAGCCGTTCTCCGTGGCCACCGGGTGGACCGTGGAGATCGCCGACGCGTGGGGGAACGTCGTCGGCTTCACGGACTACCTCAAGCGGCCGGAGCTGGCCCGCAATTCATGAACGCGGCGGCCGGTGCCACGGGAGGCGGCGCCGTCAGAGCTGGCTGCGGATCGTCGGGTCCGTGATCTCGTCGTCCCTGGCCAGCATCATCGCCTTGCTCAGGATCACCGCCAGCGTCCGGTCGCCCTCGAAGGGCAGGTAACCGGCCCCGCCCGTCGGCGCCGCCCCCACCGCCGAGGGGACGATGCAGACGTACTGGTCCGACGGCGTCCGCAGGATGTTCCCCGACCCCAGGTGGATCTTGTACGTGTGCAACTCGCCCCGCACGTGCAGGAACCGGCCCTCGACCGAGCACCGCTCGCCGATCGCGAGGCGCGGCACCAGGCGGGCGACCAGGTCCCTTCGCGTCTGCGCGCTCGGCCCGAGGTCGCCGAAGCCGTACGCCGTCCAGTACTCGCGGAAGCGTCCCGCGGGACCGCCGTCCTGCCACGTGGGGTCGTTGCCCACGCTGGCCACGCCCACGAACAGGTCGACGTCGCGCAGGACTTCGCTCAGGACCAGCTCGGGTATCTCCTCCAGGGGCAGCGGGTCGACCGGCTCGCCGCCGTCCCGCAGCCACATGCGGTACTCGCCGCCGCACGCGTGCGCGGAGTTCTCCGGGGCGTCGATCGGGTAGAAGCGGACCTGGTCGGTGCGGATCCGCAGATAGCTGCCCGCGTCGGTGAGGTCGTCGTCCCCGTTCTCGCCGCCGATGCCCTCGACCCAGTACTCGGCGCGCAGCCCCCACTGCGGCAGTTCGCGGACGGCGGGCGGGTACTCGTCGTCGACGCTCAGGCGCAGCTTGTTCCGCCAGCCCCGCACCGCCGCGAGCGAGTGGAACTGGTGCTGGCGCAGGACGTGCGCGGCGAAGCGGTTGGAGTACGTGCGCGTGGTCCGCTCGGCGTCGGTGAGGAGGTACACCTCGCGGTGGGCCTGTTTGAAGGGCTGGGTGATGCCGTGCCGCTCCAGCCAGTCGCGCCAGGCGACGATCTCGGCGGGTTCGTGGCCCACCGGGTGCCATGTCCCGACGGCCGAACCGCCCTTCACCGGCTCGTCGTCGAGGGTGCGCAGCTCCCCGTCGGCGTACCCGCACGCCGTCCCGTCGACGGTCCACAACAGGCGGCGGGCGAGCGTGCCGACCAGGGGGTGGTCGAGGATGCGCTCGCGCCACGCGTCGTACGTCCACGCGCGGCGGGCCAGGAACTGCCGGTCGAGCCGCTCCGTCTGCGCCGAGAGCATCTTGTCGATGTCCTTGACGGCGGCCTTCAGCTCCTTCAGGTCGTCCGCGTGGTCGCGCTTGACGGCGGCAGGCGGGGCCTTGACCTGCTTGCCCGCGCCGTTGCGCCACGCGAGCGACGCCTTCGTGCCGGTGATCGTCAACTCGGCCTCGCAGTCGCCGAGTCGGCGCAGACAGCGGCCGACCTCCGTGAGGCCGTACGCCGGGATCGCCAGTTCCTCCACCTCGTCACGGCTCAGCCCGAGCACCTCGGCCCGCGCCTCCAGGCCGGTGTTGATCATCTTGAGCGTGGTCTTGTACGTGACCCGGGAGGCGAGGCGGGACAGCTCGGCGAGGGACGCCTCGCCCTCGGCGCGGGCGAGCGCGACGACACCGGCGTTGGCGACCTTGGGGTTGCGCGGGCCGAGTCCCTGGATCTTGCGCAGGGAGGACTCGACGAGGGCCGCGAGGGTGCGGGCCGACTCCGGGTGGGGCGGCAGCAGGGCAAGGGTCCAGGCGAGGCCGCGGATCGCGTCGGCGTTGAACGGGTCGTACTCGTCGTTTGGCGCGATGCCGTAGCCGGTGTTCACGATCGGGTGGGTGCGGGCTCTGCCGACCAGGGCGAGCCAGTCCACCAGGGCGTACCGCACCTGGTCGGCGCCCAGGGGCCCGATCAGGGCGCGGGCCGTCTTCTCCCACTTGGCGCTGGGCTTGGCGGACTTGGCGGTGAGCGCGTGCCGCACGAGCGCGTGCCAGGCCTCGTCACGGTCCGCGAGGTCCTCCAGGGCACGGTCGGACCAGGCCTCGCCGGGGTTGAGCAGGGGCTCCGCGAACGACTCGACCGCCTTCTTCAACCCGGCGTCGTGGTTCCAGTACTGGACGACGGCGGTGCGCCGCAGCGCGGCGACGACGAGGGCGGGCGGGGTGCGGCCCGCGGCCTTCTCCGCCTCGACGAGTGAGACGGCCTCATGCGTCGACCCCACGCAGTGGCCCGAGCCCAGCTCCTCCAGACGCTTGGCCCGCTCCCCGGAGAGCGGGTCGCCCGGCAGGTCCTCGCCGATGATGCCCAGCAGCGTGAAGGCGTTGCTCCGCGTCGGCGATTCGCGGTGGTACGGACTGCTCAGCTCCACAAGGGCGTCGGCGACCCGGCGGCGCTCCTCCTGGGGCAGCGCGTGGACGACGGCGAGCGCCTTCTCCCCGTCATGGCTCCACTGGTTGCCGTTGGTGATCGCCGTCTTGAGGAGCTCCTCGGCGAGGCCCCGCATGTCGCCGTCGGCGGCGAACCGCTCCACGTTGCGCACCCGCTCCGGGTAGTGCCCGGCCATCAGCCACCCGCCAGCGGGACGAGCTTGAGGAACGTGACCTCCGTGCCCGGCGACAGGTCGACCTCGGCGTCCAGGTCCTCGACCTGCCGCTCACCGACAAGCACCAGGAAGCCGTTGCGCCCGAACGCCTCGACGGCCTGCTGGAACTGTCGCTCGGGGTCTATGCGGCGCGGGGTGCGCAGCTCGTACCCGTTCAGGGTCCGCTCGGCGTCGGTCGGCCGGACAAGCCCGCGGAAGACGCCGGCCGTACGGGAGTTGTACTCCGCGACCTCCTGGAACACACGCCGCCGAATCACCTCCCGCAGCACGAGCCGTTCCTCGGCCACGTCGAGGCCCCCACCGGAGCGCCGCTCCCCTGCAGTCGCCTCGTCGACGAACGTCACCATTCCCATGACGTGAAGGTAGAGGCCGCCACTGACAATCGGCCCGGCGGCTCCGCGACCCGCTGCCGGGCCTGCGTCGACGGCAGGGCACTGCCCACCGGCACGGTGAACGGAGCGGTTTCACCCCCGCACCAGGGCCCACACCGTCTTGCCGTACCTGCCGCGCCGCCACACGCCCCACGCCTCCGCGAGCGCGTCGAGGAGGCTCATGCCGCGGCCGCTCTCGTCCTCCCAGGCGGTGGCCGTGCGCAGTTCGGGGCCGGACGGGCTCTCGTCGGACACCTCGATGAAGCACGAGCCGTCGGCGAGCACCGTCACCGCGACCTCGAACTCCCGCTCGCGGACGAGTCCGTGGAGTATCGCGTTCGTCGCGAGCTCCGACACGAGGAGCACGGTGTCGCCGAACGCTCCTTGGTCCGCCGTATGCCCCCAGGCCGACAGATGGTCGTGCACCCTCCTCCGCGCGAGCGGCACGGACGCCGGGTGCGGTGGAAGCCTGAAGGCATCACGTCTCAACAAGTCCTCGTTCCCCCTCCGGCGCAGCACGCATCAAGAACCGCACAAACATCCGACACTCAATGCTGCGCAGAGGAGTCACGTCGTGTCACTGCGTCACCCTCTGGCCCGCCCTTATCCGGCCAGGTTCGGTCCAACTACCCGCACAGGGGCAGAAATACGCACCTCCGCCCTGCTCAGGCCTGCCGAGACGCCAGCTCCACGACCGTGATGTCCGAAGGCGCCCCGACCCGCACCGGCGGCCCCCACGCGCCCGCGCCGCGCGTCACGTAGAGCTGCGTGTCGCCGTACCGCTCAAGGCCTGCCAGCGTCGGATTGGCGAGGTCCGCGACGAAGTTGCCCGGCCACAGCTGGCCGCCGTGCGTGTGGCCGGAGAGCTGCAGGTCCACGCCGTGCTCGACCGCGTCGTGGATGACCACCGGCTGGTGCGCGAGGAGGACGGAGGCCCGCGAGCGGTCCCGGTCGCCGAGCGCCTTGGCGAAGTCGGGCCCCTTGCCCTCGTTCCCGCCCGCCACGTCGTCGACGCCGGCGAGGTCGAACCAGGGCAGTTCGGTGCGGGCGTTCCGCAACGGGCTCAGACCGAGTTCGCGTACGTGGTCGACCCACTGCTCGGCTCCGGAGAAGTACTCGTGGTTGCCCGTGACGAAGTACGCGCCGTGGCGGGCCCTCAGCCCCGCGAGCGGCGCGGCGGCCGGCCGGAGGTCCTCCACGCTGCCGTCCACCAGGTCGCCCACCACGGCGATCAGATCGGGCTGCGTGGCGTTGATGGTGTCGACCACGCGCCGCGTGAAGTCGCGCCCGAGGATCGGCCCGAGGTGGATGTCGCTGACCACGGCGACACGGAACCCGTGCGCACCGCGCGGCAGCTTCGCCAACGGCACGGTGACGCGCTTCACCTTGGGACCGCGCAGTACGCCGTAGGCCCCGTACCCGACGGTCCCCGCGGCGACGGCGGCGGCGGTCCCGCCGACGACTCGGGAGACGAAGAGGCGACGGGACGGAGCGGCGGGCTCCGGCTCCCGCGCCTCTGGCACCGGCTCCGGCACCAGCACCGACTCCGGCTCAGGCACCGGCACCGACTCCGGCTCAGGCACCGGCACCGACTCCGGCTCAGGCGCCGGCTGAGACACCTCGGCACGTCTCTCCAGCCACCTCCGCAGCACGGGCCGCGCAGGCTCCCCCACCAGCAGCGCGAGCAGCAGGTAGAGCGAGAGGGCCATCCACATGAACCCGGGCCAGGCGAGCACCTGCTGGAGGAGGAAGGGCGCCCCGGCGCGCTCGGCAAGGAGCGCCGCGAACATCAGCAGCGGCGCGGCCACGAAGAGCGCCGTCCCCGCCCGCCGGGCGAGCCCCGGCCCGGCCGTGGTGTCACGGACCAGACGGCGCCAGGCGTACCAGTGGAGGCCGGCGAACGCCGCGAGAACGGCGACGACCACGAGGACGACGAGGACGACCACGGCTATGAGGTTCTGCGCAGAGCGCGGACTCCACGGAACCCGATGGCCCCAACCACCGTCCCCAAGACAAAGGAGACAACGGCGAGCGTCAGGTGCACCCAGAAGTACCCGGTCGGGTTGTCGGCGTCATCGAAGGCCAGCCCACTGCCGTCCTTCCACAGGTTCTTGACGAAAGTGATCCAGATGAACCAGCTCCACACCCCGAAGGCGAGAAGGAACCAGGAGACCGGTCGGCTGAGCTTCATACGTTCAGTATCGCCAGCCTCTCTTCCGCACCGCCGCCGGGGTGGGGACGACGGGACACAGCGCACCTCGGCGCCGACTTCCACAGCCCGGCCCTGTACGTTCTCGTCCGTGCCTGCCTCCAAAAAAGCCGCCATGCTGCTCGCTACCGCGACATTGCTGACCATGTCGACCACCGCGCCCGCTTTCGCGGACGGCAAGCCGGGTGACAAGGACCAACCGAAGCCTCCCGCCTCGATGTCGACCGTCGGCGGCACCCTGCTCGGCAAGCCGGGCACCCAGGTGAAACTCAAGCCGGGCGCCCCCGTCCTGCCCAAGGACCTGTCGGCACGCTCCTGGATCGTCTCGGACGCGGAGTCCGGCGAGGTCCTCGCCGCGCACAACGCGCACTGGCGGCTGCCCCCCGCGAGCACCCTCAAGATGCTCTTCGCAGATACGGTTCTGCCGAAGTTCCCCAAGACGCAGAAGCACAAGGTCAAGCTCTCCGACCTGCAGGGCGTCGGCGCGGGCAGCAGCATGGTCGGCGTCAAGGAGAACGAGACGTACTCCGTCCACGACCTGTGGCTCGGCGTCTTCCTGCGCTCGGGCAACGACGCGGTGCACGTCCTGTCCGCGATGAACGACGGCGTCGACGAGACCGTCAAGGACATGCAGAAGCACGCGGAGGACCTGCAGGCGCTCGACACGCACGTGGTCTCCCCGGACGGCTACGACGAGAAGGGGCAGGTCTCCTCGGCGTACGACCTGACGCTGTTCGCCCGCTCCGGGCTGCAGAAGAAGGACTTCCGCGAGTACTGCGCGACGGCCACCGCCAAGTTCCCCGGCGAGACCAAGAAGGTCACCAAGGGCAAGGACAAGGGCAAGACGAAGCGCGAGTCCTTCGAGATCCAGAACACCAACCGGCTGCTCACCGGTGACGTCGGCATCAGCCCCTACAAGGGCATCGCCGGCGTCAAGAACGGCAGCACCACGAACGCGGGAAACACCTTCACCGGTGTTGCCGAACGCGACGGCAAGGTTCTCCTCGTCACCGTCATGAACCCCTCCTCCGGAGAGCCCCACGGGGTCTACAAGGAGACCGCCCGCCTCTTCGACTGGGGCTTCAAGGCCGCGGGCAAGGTCGACCCGGTGGGTGAGCTCGTCGCCCCGAAGGGCGCGGCCACCGGCGGCGCGGGCAAGGGAGCCCCGGGCGGCGACGGCAAGGGCGGGGTCGAGAAGGCGGCGCACTCCTCCGACAGCGGGTCGAGCGGCATGGGCATCGCCCTCGCGATCACCGGCGGCGTGGTCGTGGTGCTCGCCGCGGGTGTCTTCGTGATCAGGCGCCGGATGCCGCTGCCCGGCCCGGGCGGTCGTCGGGCGCGTCAGGACTGACGGCAGGCGTCTCCTCTTCACCCTCCGCCCCCTCTTCCGCTTCCGCTTCCGCTGCACGTGAGGCCTTCTGCGTCGCCGTCCAGGCGGCGCAGAACAGCAGCAGCTTGGCGGTGAAGTTGATCCACAGGAGCAGCGCGACGGGCACTCCGAAGGCGCCGTACATGCTCTTCGCGGCGACCCCCTTCATGTAGCCGCCGAGCAGCAGCTTGAGCAGCTCGAACCCGGCCGCGCCGATCAGCCCCGCGGTGATCAGCTCGCGCCGGTGCGGCTGGACGCCGGGCAGCAGCGTCAGGACGTAGAGCAGCAGCAGGAAGTCCGCGAGGACGGCGATGGCGAACGCGACGACCTGGAGCAGCACCGCGCCCCAGCCCTTCTCGTCGATGCCGAGGAGGTCGGCGGTCCAGCCGACGGCAGTCGAGGCGAGCGCGGACGCGGCGAACGACGCGAGGCCCGCGCCGCCGAGGCCGATGAGCACCCCGGCGTCCTTGGCCTTGCGCAGGACGGGGTTCTCCTCGTCGTCCTCCAGCTCCCAGACGGCCCGCAGGCACTCCCTCATCGAGCCGACCCAGCCGATGCCGGTGAAGAGCAGCAGGGCGCCCGCGACGAGACCGACGGTGCCCGCGTTGGCGACCAGGGCGTTCAGGTCCAGCTGGTCGGAGATGCCGGGGACCTGCTCGGTGAGCTTGTCCTCGATGCTGGCCTGCTGCTTCTTGGAGAGCGTCGCCGCGGCGACCGCGGCCGCGACGGTGAGCAGCGGGAAGAGCGCGAGGAAGCTGATGAACGTCATGGCGGCCGCGAGGCGGGACCAGTGCACGCGGTCGAGCCGTTCATAGGCGTGCCACGCGTGCGTGCGCATGCCCTTCTCCACCAGCGGCCCGATGCCGGGCAGTTTCTTCAACCAGTCCATGACGCCTCCGTGCCTGCTGTTCTGCCCGGGATCCTGCCCGCCGCGCGGAAGACCAAGGTCCGGGTACCCCAGAACCTCAGCACAGTGGCGAGCGCCATGCCGATTCCGGCACCCGAGACGGTGTCCGCGCGCTGCGAGGTGAGGCCGAGCCCGTAGTGGGACACGGCGAGGCACAGCAACTGGACGAGGGCCCCCGCGATGTTGACCCCGAAGAACACCGCGTACTGGCGCAGCCGCGAGACCTCCGCGGTCCTGCCCCGGTAGGTGCCGAGCGCGTTGCCGGCGTACGCCACCGAACAACCCGCTACGAAGGAGAGCGATTTCGCGGTCAGCGGGTCCAGGCCCACCGGTCCGCGCAGCCAGACGAACAGGCCGAGGTCGGCCGCGTAGGCGCAGATCCCGGTGACGGCGAAGCCGAGCAGTTCGGGCCCGAGCGACCGCAGTCGCTCGCGTAGGGAATTCAAACCCACCCGTTCGCGACTCATCTGTCCACGACTCACCAGTCCGCGACCGCGAGCCCGTACATCGCGAGCCAGACGAGGCCGATCACGGCGAGCGCCCTGTCCCTCAGGACGACGTCCTCCGGCTCCCCCGCGGTGCCCCGGTCGGCGAAGACGGCGTACCGCAGGATCGCGAGGATGAAGGCCGCCATGGACAGCTGGCGCCAGGGCAGCAGGCTGCCGTTGGCGGTACCGCCCTCCTCCATGGCCCACAGGCAGTATGCGAGGACGGCGACCCCCGCGGCCAGCTGCCATACGAAGCGCAGGTACCCGGTGGTGTATTCGGTGAGCAACGCGCGCGTGGCGCCCAGCTTCTCGGAGCTCGCGGACATCTGCACGGCTTCGGAGTAGCGCTTGGCGGAGACCATGAAGAGCGCGCCGAAGCCGGTGGTGATCAGGAACCAGCGCGAGAGGGGGATCTCCAGGGCGAGCCCGCCGATCATGGCACGCATCAGGAAGCCGGTCGTGACGATCGTCAGGTCGACGACGAGGACGTGCTTGAGGCTGACGCAGTAGGCGAGTTGCATGCCCACGTACGCGGCCAGGAGCGCCGCGGTCAGCGGCGTGCACAGGACGGCGGCGGCCGCGGGCGCGAGGACGGCCAGGAGCCCTCCGGTGGCGTACGCGACGGATACCGGAACCTGTCCGGCGGCGACCGGCCTGCGGCACTTGGTGGGGTGGGCCCGGTCGGCCTCGGCGTCGCGCGCGTCGTTGATCAGGTAGACGGCGGACGCGGCGGCCGTGAACAGCACGAAGACGATCGCGACTTGGGCGAGGGCGTGCCGCGAGAAGAGCTCACCCGCGGCCGCGGGTGCCGCGACGACCAGGACGTTCTTCACCCACTGGCGCGGGCGGGCGGTCTTGAGGAGGCCGAGCGGCAGTCCGACCGGGCCGGGGTTCGGGGGCTGGGGCGGACGGGGCCGCTCCAGGACGGCGGCGATACGTTCAGGCACGGCCACGGCCTCCGTTCATCCAGGTGGCGCCCACGCGCGCGGTGAGCGCGCCGAGCGCCGCGCCCGCGGCCACGTCCGAGGGGTAGTGGACGCCGACGACCATCCGGGAGACGCACATCGCGGCGGCCAGCGGCGGGACGAGGTGGGCGCCGACGGGGCGCAGCGCGCCGTACGCGACGGCCGCCGCGGCCGCCGACGTGGCGTGCGAGCTGGGGAAGGAGTGCCGGCCCGCGGTGCGCACGAGCGGTTCGACTCCGTTGTGGGCGCCGGGGCGCGGGCGGCGGACGACCCGCTTGACGCCCATGCTGGCCAGGTGTGCGGCGGCGGTCAGCGCCGTACCGCGCAGCCAGGCGCTTCGGCGCTCGCGGTCGACGGCGGCGCCCGCGAGTCCCGCGGCGATCCAGAGCGCGCCGTGCTCGCCGCTCCAGGACAGGGCGCGGGCGGCGGCCGCCACGCGCGGGTCGGTGCCGCAGTCGCGCAGGGCCGACAGCAACCGGTGGTCCATGTCGTGCATGTGGCCTCATTTTCGAAGACATTTCGAGAGCTGGGCATCTCGACTCTTCTAGGCAACGCCCCAATAATTCCGGCAATGTTGGGTGACACTCCATCAATCACCCATTTCGGTGAGGGTATGGATGGTTTAGAGCGAACCACACTTCTACGGGCGATACGGTCGCTTTCATGCCTGCCGACTCCCCCGCCGATTCCCTCCCCCGCACCCCCGTCCCCGCGGCCTCCTCCGTGTCCGTCTCCGGCTGGGGCCGCACCGCACCCACCACCGCCCGGCTGGTGAGACCCCGTACGCACGAGGAGGCCGCGGCCGCGGTGCGCGACTGCGGGGAGCGCGGCGGCATCGCACGCGGCCTGGGCCGGGCCTACGGGGACGCCGCGCAGAACGCGGGGGGCGCCGTCTTCGACATGACGGGCCTCGACCGGGTGCGCGCCATCGACGCGGACGCGGGCACGGTGATCTGCGACGCCGGGGTCTCGCTGCACCGCCTGATGGAAGTCCTGCTCCCCCTCGGCTGGTTCGTGCCGGTGACCCCGGGGACCCGCTATGTGACGGTCGGCGGGGCGATCGGCGCCGACATCCACGGCAAGAACCACCACGTCTCGGGGTCGTTCTCGCGCCATGTCCTCGCGATGGACCTGCTCACCGCGGACGGCACGGTCCACACGGTCACGCCCGGCACACCCCTGTTCGACGCGACGGCGGGCGGCATGGGCCTGACCGGCGTGATCCTGTCGGCGACCGTCCAACTCCAGCCGGTCGAGACGTCCTTGATGAGCGTCGACACCGAACGCGCCACGGACCTCGACGACTTGATGGCCCGCCTCACCGCCACCGACCACCGCTACCGCTACTCGGTCGCCTGGATCGACCTCCTCGCGCGCGGGGCCTCCATGGGCCGCTCGGTCCTGACCCGCGGCGACCACGCGCCCCTGGACGCCCTCCCGCAGCGGGCACGCGCGCGTAGAGCCCCTCTCGCGTTCCGCCCGGGACAGCTTCCCGCCGCCCCCTCCTTCGTCCCCGAGGGCCTGCTCGGCAAGGCCTCGGTGGGCCTCTTCAACGAACTCTGGTACCGCAAGGCGCCCCGCTCCCGCACGGGCGAGCTCCAGAAGATCTCCACCTTCTTCCACCCCCTGGACGGCGTCCCGCACTGGAACCGCATCTACGGCCGCAGCGGCTTCGTCCAGTACCAATTCGTCGTCGGATACGGCAAGGAGGAGGCCCTGCGCCGCATCGTGCGGCGCATCTCGGAGCGCGGCTGCCCCTCCTTCCTCGCCGTACTGAAGCGCTTCGGAGAGAGCGATCCGGGCTGGCTGTCCTTCCCGATGCCCGGCTGGACGCTCGCCCTCGACATCCCGGCGAACCTCCCCGGACTCGGCGCCTTCCTCGACGACCTCGACGAGGAGGTGGCCGCCGCCGACGGGCGCATCTACCTCGCCAAGGACTCCCGGCTGCGGCCCGAGATGCTCGCCGCCATGTACCCACGGCTCGACGACTTCCGCGCGCTGCGGGCCGATCTCGACCCGCGCGGGGTGTTCCGCTCGGACCTCTCGCGCCGCCTCGCCCTCTAGGAGACCGGTACTCATGAAAGACGCCTTCGGCACCCCTCAGTCCCTGCTCGTCCTCGGCGGCACCTCCGAGATCGGCCTCGCCACCGCCCGTCGCCTCGTCGCCCGCCGCACCCGCACGGTGTGGCTGGCCGGGCGCCCCTCGCCGGACCTGGAGAAGGCCGCGGCCGAGCTGCGCGACATGGGCGCGGACGTGCGCACCGTCGCCTTCGACGCACTCGACTCCGAGTCCCACGAAGAGGTCCTCGGCAAGCTCTTCACCGAGGGCGACGTCGACATGGTGCTGCTCGCCTTCGGCATCCTCGGCGACCAGGCGCGCGACGAGGACGAGCCCCTCTCCGCGGTGCGCGTCGCCCAGACCAACTACACGGGCGCCGTCTCGGCCGGCCTTGTGTGCGCGCGGGCCCTGCAGTCCCAGGGGCACGGCTCCCTGGTGGTGCTCTCCTCGGTGGCCGGCGAGCGCGCACGCCGCTCGAACTTCATCTACGGCTCCAGCAAGGCGGGCCTCGACGCCTTCGCCCAGGGCCTGGGCGACGCTCTGCACGGCACCGGAGTGCACGTGATGGTCGTCCGCCCCGGCTTCGTGCGCTCGAAGATGACGGCCGGCCTGGAGGAGGCCCCCATGGCGACCACCCCGGACGCGGTGGCCCAGGCCATCGAGACGGGGCTGCGCAGGCGCTCCGAGACGGTGTGGGTGCCGGGGGCGCTGCGGGTGGTCATGTCGGCGCTGCGGCACGTGCCGAGGCCGGTGTTCCGGCGCCTGCCCGTCTAGGGGTCAGCCCCTCGCGGGTTCGTACGTGGCGACGACGGGCAGGGTCAGCGGGTTGCCGCTCTGCATCACGTAGACCTTGCCCGCGCCGACGAACTTCCTGGTGCCGGGCACCGGGACGATCGGTTCGAGCCAGAGCTGCTGCTTGCCCTCGGCCGTGACCTCGCCCTCGGCGGGCAGGCGCGGCCAGGTGAGCTTGGCGCAGCGGCCCTCCGGCGAGCGGTAACGGCCCACTCCGAAGAGCAGCCCTCCGTCAGGGCCATGCGTGACGATGCCTCTGGAGAGGCACGGGTCCTTGGCCGCGCCCTTCTGTTCGTGCCAGCGGGAGCCGTCCCAGCGCAGCAGGATGTGCTCGACGGCAGGCTCGTCCTCGACCTCTCCGTGGTTGAAGGTGTGCGATCCGTACGCCCACACCTCCTTCGAAGACACCGCCTCCACACCGTCCAGGGAAGCCCCCGGCTCGGGCGGGACGGGCTCAGGGAAGCGGTATTCGGGCGTCTGCGTGAGCGTCCAGGTCTTTCCGTCCCAGTGCATCGCCGCGGGCTGGTTGAGCTCGCCGCCGTCACCGCCCACTCCGGAGCCGCTGTCCCGGAAGCCGACCGCCCACAGGTCGTCGCCGGACGTGCCGTCGAGCGAGGCCGCCCCGGCGGGCAGCGTGTGGGGGTTCCAACGGTTGCCGTCCCAGTGCAGGACCTGCTTCTGGCCGCGCACCACCCATACGTCGTCCGGGGCGAACACCTTGGTCTCGGTGATGGCTCCTTCGACCGGCGGCCGTGGCACGCGCTGCCAGCGGGAGCCGTCCCAACGGGCCGCGCTCGCCCCGGAGGTGAGGCCGGAGGCGAAGAGCCACACGTTGTCAGGACCGGAGGAGTCCAGCCGCGGAGTGAAGATGTTCCCGTCGAGCTCGGCGGGCGGCTCCTGCCGCTGCCAGGTGCCGTCCGCGTAGTGCAGCAGGTACTGGCCGTCGGGGTCGCTCATGCTGCCGTCGCGCCGCTCGTAGCCCGCCGCCCAGATGTCGTCGGCGGACGCCGCGGTGACGGCGGTCAGTTCGCCCTTGGCGGCCTTGTCGACGTGCTCCAGCTTCCAGGAGCCGCCCTTGGACGGCGTGGCGGCCCCCTTGGAGGGGCTTCCCTCGGGGGCGGTGCGGGTGGGGCCGCTGTCGCCGCTGCCGCAGCCCGCTGCGGCGAGGGCCAGCACGGCCAGGATCACGGCGGTCTTCTTCATGGCCTGCTCCTAGCGCTTCAGGGTGACGACGACGGCTTTGTACGTGGGCGATCCGGACTGCATGACGTCGACCTTGCCGACACCGAGCACCTTGTCCGTGCCCGGTACGGGAACGATCCGCTTGAGCCAGAGCTGCTGCTGCGACTCCCGGCGCACGCCGTCGGTCGTCGCGGGCAGCCGGTGCTTCTTGATCTTGCTGCAGGTGCCGTCGGTGGTGAGGTGCCAGTTGCCGTCCATGAAGAAGCCGCGGTCGCCGTCCCGCATCACGGGTTTGCGGTACTCGCAGGCTCCGGGAAAGGGCTCGGCCTCAGCCCAGCGGGAGCCGTCCCAGCGCAGGGTGAAGGACGACGGCCGCTCATCGGGGTTCTCTTCGGCGTCGTACCCCTTGAAGGAGTGGTTTCCGGAGACGACGGCGTACGTCCTGGAGGCGACGTCGAGCTCCGTGAACTCGGCGAAGGGTTCGGGCGGCACCGGGTCGGTGAAGCGGAACGTCGGGGTCTTGGAGAGCGTCCACTTCTTGCCGTCGAAGTGCGCCGCGGCGGGCTGCGACACCTGGCCGCCCGGGCCGCCGACGCCCGGCCCCGTCGTGCGCGAGCCGACCGCCCACACGTCGTCCTGCGCCGAGCCCGCGAGGGTGACGATCTTCTCCGCGGGCATCGGCGTCACCGTCCAGCGGCTGCCGTCCCAGTGCGTCACCTTGCCGTCGTCCTGGAGCACCCACACGTCGTCCGGGGAAATGACCTCGACGTCCTTGATCGGCCCGGCCGGAGCGTTCCCCACGGGCCCCCAGCGGGTGCCGTCCCAGAGCGCGTACCTCGGGTTCGCCGGGGCCGCCGCGCTGTTCTCCGTAGTGTGCAGCCAGATGCCCGCCGACCCCAGGGACTCCATCCGCGAGATGAACGGGTTGCCCTTGATCGGCATCGGCTCGCGCGACCACTTCTCGCCGTCGAAGTGCAGCAGGTGCCCCTTGGCGAACCGCCCGTCGGCGACGCGGTCGGAGCCCAGGGCCCAGATGTCGTCCGGGGCCAGGGCGGCCCCGTCGATCAGCTCGCCGTCGACCTCGTCGATGCGCTCGTACTCCCAGGACAGCCCGGTCGCACGGGGCTTCGGCCTGGAGTCGGCGTCTTGTGCGGACCGCTCTGTACCGCAGCCCGCCGCCACGACGGCGCACACGACGGCAAAAGCCGCCAGCCTCCGCATTCTGCGCATGGTCCCCCCCGGCACGATCGGCCGGGGGCGCCGCCCCCGGTCAGCGAGCGGGCAGCGTACCCCGTGCCGCGGGGGCCGCAGCCTGAGGGGGCACTACGGAGCCGCCGAAAACGAAGTCGCGCAGCTTGCGCCAGATGCCGTCGGCACCCTGCTCGTACAGGGCGAAGCCGGTGCACGGCCACTCCGCCTCGTACTCGGCGAGCTCCTCATAGGCACGGTCCATGGCCTCCTCGGAGATGCCGTGCGCCACCGTGACGTGCGGGTGGTACGGGAACTGCAGCTCGCGCGCCACCGGTCCCGACGCGTCCCGGACCCGCTCCTGCAGCCAGGAACAGGCCGAAGCGCCCGCCACGACCTGTACGAAGACGACGGGCGACAGCGGACGGAAGGTGCCCGTCCCCGAGAGGCGCATCGGGAAGGGGCGCCCGGCCGCGGCGACCGAGACGAGGTGCGCCTCGACCGCGGGCAGCGCCGAGGCGTCGACCTCGGTGGGCGGCAGCAGGGTCACGTGGGTGGGGATGCCGTGCGCCGCGGGGTCCCCGAAGCCCGCACGCCGCTCCTGGAGCAGGCTGCCATGTGGCTCCGGGACCGCGATCGAGACGCCGATCGTTACGGTCCCCACGTCGTACTCCTGTCGTCGTGTCGATGGGCAAGGGGGCGCTGCCCGGCGGGCAGCGCAGGTACGGCTGTCGTGCTCGGTCCGGCGGCTCAGTGCTTGGCGGGCAGGAAGCCCACCTTGTCGTACGCCTGCGCGAGGGTCTCGGCGGCGACGGCACGGGCCTTCTCCGCGCCCTTGGCCAGGATCGAGTCGAGCGTCTCCGGGTCGTCCAGGTACTCCTGGGTGCGGTTCCGGAACGGCGTCACGAACTCGACCATGACCTCGGCGAGGTCGGTCTTCAGCGCACCGTAGCCCTTGCCGGCGTACTTCTGCTCCAGTTCCGCGATACCGGTGCCGGTGAGCGTGGAGTAGATGCTGAGGAGGTTGCTGACGCCGGGCTTCTCCGCCACGTCGTAGCGGATCACCGTGTCGGTGTCGGTGACGGCGCTCTTGACCTTCTTGGCGGTGGCCTTGGGCTCGTCGAGGAGGTTGATCAGGCCCTTCGGCGTGGACGCCGACTTGCTCATCTTGATCGACGGGTCCTGGAGGTCGTAGATCTTCGCCGTCTCCTTGAGGATGTACGGCGACGGCACCGTGAACGTCTCGCCGAAGCGGCCGTTGAAGCGCTCGGCGAGGTCACGGGTGAGCTCGATGTGCTGACGCTGGTCCTCGCCGACCGGGACCTCGTGGGCCTGGTACAGCAGGATGTCCGCGACCTGCAGGATCGGATACGTGAAGAGGCCGACGGAGGCGCGGTCGGCGCCCTGCTTGGCGGACTTGTCCTTGAACTGCGTCATGCGGGAGGCCTCGCCGAAGCCGGTGAGGCAGTTCATCACCCAGGCGAGCTGGGCGTGCTCGGGCACGTGGCTCTGGACGAAGAGCGTGCAGCGCTCGGGGTCGAGACCGGCGGCGAGCAGCTGGGCCGCGGCGAGCCGGGTGTTGGCGCGCAGCTCCGCGGGGTCCTGCGCGACCGTGATCGCGTGCAGGTCCACCACCATGTAGAAGGCGTCGTGGGACTCCTGCAGCGCCACCCACTGGCGCACCGCGCCGAGGTAGTTGCCGAGGTGGAACGAGCCGGCGGTGGGCTGGATTCCGGAGAGCACACGAGGACGTTCAGAGGCCATGGTCCCCATTCTCTCAGGTGACTCTCATAGCTCGGAAACAGGTGTGTGACGGGTGGGAACCGATCGGGCACGGCCGGTGTATCAAGGGTGTGAGGGCACAGGGGGAGGTCCTGGAGGGGGGCCGCGTCGTCGACGAGGGTGCGGTGATCGCCCGCGTGCGCGCCGGAGAAGCGGAGGCGTACGCGGAATTGGTGCGCGCGTTCACCGGCATCGCACTCAGGGCGGCGACGGCACTCGGCGCGGGACCGGACGCGGAAGACGTGGTGCAGCAGGCCTTCTTCAAGGCGTACTGCTCGCTGGGGCGGTTCAGGGACGGCTCGGCGTTCAAGCCGTGGCTGCTCGCGATCGTCGCCAATGAGACGAGGAACACAGTGCGTTCGGCGGTCCGGCAGCGTTCGGTCGTCGGCCGGGAGGCGGCACTGGCGGAAGCGGAGCCGTTGATACCGGAATCGGCGGACCCGGCGGTCGCAGCCCTGCGGGACGAGCGCAGGACGGCGCTGCTCGCCGCCCTGGACCAGCTCGGTGACGACCACCGCCTGGTCGTCACCTACCGCTATCTCCTGGAGATGGACGAGACGGAGACGGCCCAGGCGCTCGGCTGGCCGCGGGGCACGGTGAAGTCCCGGCTGAACCGCGCGCTGCGCAAGCTGGAACGACTGCTTCCCGGGGAGGGAGGTGAGGGACATGAGTGAGCGGCACCACGAGAGCGAGCCGACCGACCCGACCGGCCCGACCGGCCCGACCGACGCGGACGAGGCGGCGCGGCTGCGCGAGGAACTGCGCGCGCTCGGCCGGTCGATGGACGCGCGGGGGCCGGGCGGGGAGACGATGGCCGAGCGGGTCATCGCACAGATACTCGCGGAGCGGGCACCGGTCCCGGTGGCCGAGCCGCCCGGCGCCGTCGAGCGGCTGCGGCGGCTGCGGCGCGGTCTGCGGACGCGGTGGCGGGCGGTGACGGCGGCGCTGTGCGGGCTGCTGACGGTGCTCGCGCTCACGCCTCCGGTGCGGGCGGCGGTCTTCGAATGGTTCGACTTCGGCGGCGTCGAGGTGCGGTACGACCCGTCGGCGACACCGTCGGCCGGCGCGGGCGTGCCCGGGTGCGCCGATCCGGTGTCCGTCGCGCAGGCCCGGCGCCTGGCCGGGTTCATGCCCGCGGTGCCGAAGGCGCTCGGCGCGCCGGACGCGGTGTCGGTGACGCGCGAGCCGGACTCCCGTGTCCTGGTCAGCCTCTGCTGGCGGGAGAACGGCCGGACGATACGCCTCGACGAGTACGCGGCGCTGCTGGACCCCGGCTTCGCCAAGACGGTGCCGGTGCTGCCCGACTGGGTCGAGGTCGGCGAGGAGGCGGGGCTGTGGTTCGCGCGGCCGCATCGGCTCACGTTCTGGCTGGTGGAAGGGGACGGCGACCGCTGGCGTCGGACCGAGCGGACGGCGGGGCCGACGCTGCTGTGGACGCGCGGGCAGGAGCTGACGCTGCGGCTCGAAGGAGTGGCGTCGAAGGAGCGGGCGCTGGAGATCGCGGAATCCGTTCCGAGTGGCGGGCCCGGATCGGGAACCTGAAGGGCTCGGGCGGTGTACCAGAAGTGAATCGGCGCGGAGGACCGCGCCGCCGGGCGGCTGGGGGATCGGACATGCGGACGGCAAGGGGACTGTGCGGATCGGCGGCCGGACTGGGCGTCGCGACGGCTCTGGTGATGCTCACCGCACCACAGGCGGCGGCCGGCGGATCGACAAGCGTGCTGCTGGTCTCACCGGAGAGCGCGAGGAGCGCGTCGCTCTACTACAACGCCGAGGAATACGACGAGCTGGAGCGCTGGCTGGAGCCCGCCCCCATGCGGGCGGGCGAGGACCCGCCGGGGCTCGGCGTCGGCGAGGACACCCGGCAGATCAACGTCACATGGATGGCCCACGACGTGCGCCCATGGCGGGTGGACCGGGTCTATCCGCCGATGAAGGGCAGGCCGGACGACGTCTGGGTGCACAGGTCGACGGACATCTCATCGCTGCACGGCAAGTGGTACCGCGTCAAGGAGCCCAAGCGCCTGGTGTCCCTGTTCAAGGAGCTCGGCCTCCTCGGCAAGGCGTCCGACGAGGGCAACTCCGGAATCGCGCCGAACATGGGGGACGACGCGGGGCCCACCGCCCCCGAGGAGGACAAGGACCAGCAGGCGGCTGCCCCGGGAGGCGGCGGGCCGGGCAGTGACGGCACACAGTGGTGGTGGGCGATACCGGGCGCCGGAGCAGGTGCGGCCGCCGCACTGCTGCTGCGGGGGCCGGTGATCGAAGGCTGGACGTCGGCGAAGACCTGGCGCCGTCGGCCTCGGGAGACGGGACCGCGGCAGGAGGTGCGGGACATCTGAGAGCGCGGGACGCGTGAGGCCGCGCGACGTATGAGGCCCGCCCGACGGCCGCCGCCCCCGCCGGAAGGCTGGCGGGGGCGGCGACCGAAGCGGTGATGGCCTCAGGCGGTGGGCAGGCCCGGCGCCGGGTGGGCTGTCATCAGGTCGGCGACCTCGGACCTGATCTTCGCCAGGGCGTCCTCGTCCCCGGTGCGCGCGGCGGCGACACCGCGGTCGATCCACTCGGCGACGGTCGCCATGTGCTCGGTGCCGAGTCCACGGGAGGTGAGGGAGGGGGTGCCGATCCGGACGCCCGAGGGGTCGAACGGCTTCCTCGGGTCGAACGGCACGGTGTTGTAGTTGACGACGATCCCGGCCCGGTCCAGGGCCTTCGCGGCGACCTTGCCCGGGACGTCCTTGGGGGTGAGGTCCATCAGGATCAGGTGGTTGTCGGTGCCGCCGGAGACCAGGTCGAAGCCGCGGGCGAGCAGGGCGTCGGCGAGAGCCTTGGCGTTGGCGACGACCGCGTGGGCGTAGTCACGGAAGGAGGGACGGGACGCCTCGTGGAGGGCGACCGCGATGGCCGCGGTGGTCTGGTTGTGCGGGCCGCCCTGGAGGCCGGGGAAGACCGCCTTGTCGATGGCCTTGGCGTGCTCCTCGCGGGACATGAGCATCGCGCCACGCGGGCCGCGCAGGGTCTTGTGCGTGGTCGTGGAGATCACGTCGGCGTGCGGCACCGGTGAGGGGTGGGCGCCGCCCGCGATCAGACCGGCGATGTGCGCGATGTCGGCCACCAGGACCGAACCGGCCTCACGGGCGATCTCGGCGAAGGCGGCGAAGTCGATGGTGCGAGGGAGGGCGGTGCCACCGCAGAAGATCAGCTTGGGGCGTTCCTTGAGGGCGAGGTCGCGGACCTCGTCGAGGTCGATGCGGCCGTTCGTCTCGGGGTCGGAGGTCTGGCGCACCCCGTACTGCACGCCGCGGAACCACTTGCCGGTGGCGGAGACGCCCCAGCCGTGGGTGAGGTGGCCGCCCATCGGCAGGGCCATGCCCATCACGGTGTCGCCGGGTTCGGCGAAGGCGAGGTACACGGCGAGGTTGGCCGGGGAGCCGGAGTAGGGCTGGACGTTGGCGTGCTCGACGCCGAAGACGGCCTTGGCGCGGGCGATGGCCAGGCCCTCGACGGGGTCGATGTTCTGCTGGCCCTCGTAGTAGCGGCGGCCCGGATAGCCCTCGCTGTACTTGTTCTGCAGGACGGTCCCGGAAGCCTCCAGGACCGCGGAGGAGACGTAGTTCTCGCTGGGGATCAGGCGCAGGGTGTCGGCCTGCAGCTGCTCCTCGGCGCCGACGAGGGCGGCGAGTTCGGGGTCCTCGGCGGCGAGGGCGGGATGGTGCCGAGTGGGAGAGGAAGGGAGAGTCATGGCGTCCTCCGGGGCGAGCGGTGAGTGTCCGGTCGTGGTCCCGGGGTGCCCAGGCGGGCGGCACCTCGAAGGTTCTGCCTCGCACGGCTTCCTCGGGGTCCGTTCCCCGTACGCCAGTCGCCGTGCTGTAGAGGCCACCATAGCTGGCACGCCGATGCGGCATGTTTCTTCGTCCGCGATGCGAGCGACGATAGAACTTGGGCGCCACACCCGCCCCACGCCGCAGGACGATCGGAGACCCCGTGTCGACTACGTCATCTCCCTTTGGATCATCTTCGTCAGCTGCTTCAGCTTCGTCATCGTCGTCTTCGTCGTCGGCCACCGAGGGGTTCATCGCCTCGGCTGAGGCGCACAGCGCGCACAACTACCATCCGCTGCCCATCGTGGTCGCCTCGGCCGAGGGCGCGTGGATGACCGACGTCGAGGGGCGCCGCTACCTCGACATGCTCGCCGGGTACTCGGCGCTGAACTTCGGGCACGGGAACCGCCGGCTGATCGAGGCGGCCAAGGCCCAGTTGGACCGGGTCACGCTGACCTCGCGGGCCTTCCACCACGACAGGTTCGCCGAGTTCTGTACGCGCCTGGCCGCGCTCTGCGGCAAGGAGATGGTGCTGCCCATGAACACCGGCGCGGAGGCCGTCGAGACGGCCGTGAAGACCGCGCGGAAGTGGGGGTACCGGATCAAGGGGGTGCCGGACGGACAGGCCAAGATCGTTGTCGCGGCCGGCAACTTCCACGGGCGGACCACGACCATCGTCAGCTTCTCCACGGACGAGGAGGCACGGGCGGACTTCGGGCCGTACACACCCGGCTTCGAGATCGTGCCGTACGGCGATCTGGCGGCGCTGCGGGCGGCGGTCACCGACGACACCGTCGCGGTGCTGGTCGAACCGATCCAGGGCGAGGCCGGGGTGCTCGTGCCGCCGGCCGGATATCTGGCGGGGGTCAGGGAGTTGACCCGGGAGCGCGGGGTCCTCTTCATCGCGGACGAGATCCAGTCGGGGCTGGGCAGGACGGGCCGCACATTCGCGTCCGAGCACGAGGGCGTGGTGCCGGACATGTATGTGCTGGGCAAGGCGCTCGGGGGCGGGGTCGTGCCGGTCTCGGCGGTCGTGGCGGACGCGGACGTGCTCGGGGTGTTCAAGCCGGGTGAGCACGGGTCGACGTTCGGCGGCAATCCGCTCGCCTGCGCCGTGGCGCTCGAGGTGATCGACATGCTGTCGACGGGCGAGTTCCAGCAGCGGGCCACGGAGCTGGGCGAGCATCTGCACGCCGAGCTGGGGCTGTTGACCGGGACCGGCAAGGTGACGGAGGTGCGGGGGCGTGGGCTGTGGGCGGGTGTCGACATCGCGCCGTCGTACGGCACGGGCCGGGAGATCTCGGAGAAGTTGATGGATCGGGGAGTGCTGGTCAAGGACACACACGGTTCGACGATTCGGATCGCTCCCCCGCTGGTGATCAGCAAGGAGGATCTGGACTGGGGGCTCGATCAGTTGAGGGCGGTGTTGAGTTAGTGGAGGGGGGCGTATGAGTGTGAGTGGCGGGGCGTAGCTGAACGGCGGCCAGCTGCATGGCGCGGCGGCTTGGCGCGGCGGCCTCGGGTAGCGGCTTGTCGGGTAGCGGGAGGGGCGGGGTCAGGCCTCCGAACCCTCCGCTCGTCCCTCGTACGGTCCCTTCTCGTACGTCGCGTTCCGCGCGAGGCAGAGGGCGCGCCCTCTGCCTCGCGGGGGCGGGCGGCCGTGCCGGGGACGCAGAAGCTCCTGGACGCCTTCGGGTACGACGCCGCCACGCCTTCGGGTACGACGTCGCCATCGACTACCGCCGGGGCGGCCTGCCCGAACTGCTCGCGCAGGCCGCGCCCGACGGCGTGGACCGACCCGGCGGCCGCGTCGCGTTGGTCGGCGCCATCAGGAGGCGACGCCGCGCGGCATGCTCGCGGCTCGTCGCAGTCGGCCTACCCCAGTCGGCCTGCCGCAGTCGGCCTGTCATGGTCAGCCCGCCGCGATCGACCCGTCGCGGTCCGTCGGTTCAGTCGGGTCAGCTGACGGCCATCTTCGTGATCCGGTACGTGACCTGGTACTTCCACTTGCCCATCCACGTTCCGCCCTCGAAGTACCAGGGCTTGTCGCCGCTGCGCAGTTCCGAGACGGGCAGGCTGAAGGTGAGCTGACCCAGTTCGTCGTCCGGGTCGATCTTCTTCAGGACCTCGTTCGCCGTGGTGCTGGTCTCGTCGATGATCTGTTGGCCGACCTGCCCCGGAATGGGCTTGAGGTTGTTGATGGAGTTGGACATCTCCTTGAGCGCCTGGCCGTACTTGCCCCAGTCCGCCGCGAAGTCCTCGTCGAACGCCGCGATCCCCAGGTGCACCGTTTCCGAGAGGGCGATCTCGCCCTCGAACATCACGGCCTCGCTGGGGTTGAACGGCTTCGTCTGGTTGTCGTTGATGTCGATCGGCTTGGTGAGCACGACCTGGCGCTGCTCACCGCCGATGACACCGCCGACGATGTAGAACTCGTCGCCGCCGAGGTTGTCCTCGGTGTCGTAACAGTGCACCTTGACCAGTTCGATGCGAATGCGTGCCATTTCAGTCGCCATGAATCCGGCTTCCTTCCGAGAGGAATGGGCGAGCGAACGGATGGGCGATGCGCCATCAGTCTGCGGAGCCGTGCGCAGGGCGAACAGAATTCTTTCCGGCCAGCTGGACACCGACCGGATACTGCACAGAGAACTGAGGGTGCCGGGAGCGGACAGGGCATGAGTGACACACGGTGCGCCCGCCGGGGCCCCGGCGGGGCCGAAATGCCTTGCCGATAAAGGTGACTTCGGACGTCATCAAGGTTTCACAGAGTTACGTCAAGAATTCACAGAATTACGTGCGGGATGAACCGCGCGTACTCGTCCGTGACGAGCCCCGACGACTCCCGGATGCCGAGCCCCGCCGCCTCGCCCTCCACGACCCACGCGCCGAGGACGGCCCGGTTGCCGTCGAATTCCGGCAGCGGCGCCAACTCCTGGTAACAGCAGGCCTCTTCACGCGCGGCCGCCTCGGACTCGGCCCCCGGCTCGTGCACCGTCACTCCCGCGCCCTCCCTGCCCAGCAGCGGCTTCGCCACGTAGCCCGTGGACGCGGCCAGTTCGCGCGGGCCGTCCAAGTAGGCCGGCAGCAGGTTCGGGTGGCCCGGATACAGCTCCCACAACACGGCGAGCAGCGCCTTGTTGGACAGGAGCATCTTCCAGGCGGGCTCGATCCACAGCGTCGATCCGGTGCCACCGCCGTTGTCGAGGGTCTCCATGACGTGCGGCGCGAAGCGGTCCGTGGTGAGCCACTCCCACGGGTAGAGCTTGAAGCAACTGCGCATGAAGCGGAGCTTCTTGTCGACGAAGCGGCGCGAGAGACGGTCCCAGCCGATGTCCTCCATGGAGATGGACTCCGTGGCCAGGCCCGCCTGGTCGGCCGTCTCGCGCAGATAGGCGACCGTCATCAGGTCCTCGCCGAGCTCGTCGGCGGCGGAGTGCGCGAAGTACAGCGGGCCGCCCGGCGGCAGCAGCGGGGCCTGCTTCTTCCAGGCGTCGACGAGGCGCTCGTGCAGGGAGTTCCACTGGTCGGCGCCGGGAAAGCGCTCCTCCATCCAGAACCACTGCGGGCTCGCCGCCTCGACCAGGGAGGTGGGCGTGTCGGCGTTGTACTCCAGCATCTTGGCGGGGCCCGTGCCGTCGTGGCGCAGGTCGAACCGACCGTACAGGGACGGGAGTTCCTCGCGCCTGCGCCAGGCCTCGGTGACGGCGTCGGCCACCCGCGGGTCCGTGATGCCGAGGTCGGCGAGGCGGTCGTGCTCGACGATGTGCGCGGCGGCGGCCAGGCACATCGCGTGCAGCTCCTCGACGACCTCCTCCAGCGCCTCCACCTCGGGGAGCGAGAAGACGTAGTACGCGCTCTCGTCCCAGTAGGGGCGCAGGGTGCCGTCGGGGTAGCGGGTGAGCGGATAGATCAGCCCCTGGTCCTCGACGGTCTGCTGCCAGCCGGGGCGGGGTTCCGTGGTGCGGCGTTCCATGGCGTGGGTGTCCGTGTCGTCCCGGTCAGCCGCCGCCGCTGCCGCTGCCCGAGCAGCCGAAGCCGTCGCGGTCGACGGCCTCGCTGCGGCTGAAGGTGCCGTAATCGGCGTAGCGGCCGTCGACCTCGGAGTCGTAGTACCAGGCGGGGTCGGGACGGCCGGAGGACTTACCGGAGCCGGTGCCGGAGCTGGTGCCGGTGCCGGTGCCGTACGAACCCGAGCCCTTCTTGCGGGCCTTGCCCGACGAGGACGACGACCCCGACGACGAGCAGTTCTTGTCGGCCATGACCTTGTACCCGAGGAGCGCGTCGTAGCTGTCCCGGTCCACGCAGCGCCGGTCCGGATCCGAGCCGCAGGAGGTCAGGGCCGCCGCGAGGACGCCCATGCCGCCGAGGACGACGGTGCTGGAGCGCAGCCGCCGTGGTTGCTTCTGTGTCATGTGGTGCCGGTCCCCCGTGCTGTTCCGCGCTTCGTACGCGATGTCGCGTACACGATCAGCGATCAGCGTAGGGAAGCGCCCGCGCACCGTGCCAGGCGGCTCCACCGGATATCCCTTGGGTCTCCTTTGACTCACCTTCATCTAAAGTCACTTCGTGTCTCTTGGGATGATTTGCGCACTCGGCTCAGCGGTCTGTTTCGGCACGGCCTCGGTTCTGCAGGCGGTCGCCGCGCGCGCCACCGCGCCGGGCACCGGCTCCGGTGTCGATCCGGCGCTGCTGGTGCGCGCCCTGCGCCAGTGGCGCTACCTCGCGGGGCTCGGCCTCGACGGTCTCGGCTTCCTGCTGCAGATCGTCGCCCTGCGCTCCCTTCCGATCTACGCGGTGGGGGCGGCGCTCGCCGCGAGCCTCGCCGTCACGGCGGTGGTCGCGGCGCGGCTTCTGCACGTGCGGCTCAGCGGCGTCGAGTGGGGTGCGGTGGGCGTCGTCTGCGCGGGGCTCGCGATGCTGGGGCTCGCGTCCGGGGACGAGGGGGATCACGGGGGTTCGACGACGCTTCGGTACGTGATGCTGGGCGTCGCCGTGGCCGTGCTGGTGCTCGGTGCCGTGGCGGGGCGGTTGCCGGACCGGGGGCGGGCACTGGCGCTCGGGCTCGGGGCGGGGTGCGGCTTCGGGGTGGTCGAGGTGGCGGTGCGGCTCATCGACGACGTGTCGCCGGGGGCGCTGGTCGCCAATCCGGCGACGTACGCCTTGGTGGTGGGCGGAGGGGCGGCGTTTCTGCTGCTGACGTCCGCGTTGCAGCGGGGGTCGGTGACGGCCGCCACCGCCGGGATGGTGATCGGGGAGACGATCGGGCCCGCGTTGGTCGGTGTGGTCTGGCTTGGTGACCGGACGCGGGAGGGGCTGGGGTGGCTGGCGGTGCTGGGGTTCGCCGTGGCCGTGGCGGGGGCGTTGGCGTTGGCCCGATTTGGAGAGGCGCCGGCGGAGGGGGCTCGGTAGGCCTCCGGCGGTTCTCTCCCCAAGCCCGCCCCTTCCCGAAACTGGGGCTCCGCCCCAGACCCCGCTCCTCAAACGCCGGAGGGGCTGAAAGAAGACAAGCGCCGGAGGGGCTGAAGGAACAAGCGCCGAACGGGCTGAAGCCCTCGCGCCGGACAGGCTGAAGCGCTCGCACCGAACGGGCTGAAGCGCTCGTGCCGGACGGGCTGGGGATTTTGCGTCGGACGGGATCCGGCTATCCAGCCCGTCCGGCGATTGAGGACGAACTCGGCGGAGCCGGTGATCCACGGCGGCCCTCGGTGATCGCCCGGACACGGGACACCGTCACAGCGCGGAGCATCGTCACGGCAGCACCCTGCACAGCGCCTCCAACGCCCCCGTCCACGCATGCTCCGCAGGAGTCCCGTACCCCACCACCAGCGCGTCCCGCTGCCGCGCCGTCGCCCGTGGGTGGCGGAAGCGGGAGAGGCCCTGGACCGCGAGGCGTTCCCAGTTGGCCGCCTGGACGATGGACTGCTCCGTGCCCGGCGGGAGTTCGAGGACCGCGTGGAGGCCCGCCGCGATGCCCGTGGCGCGGACCTCGGGAGACCGCGCCGCGAGCGCCTCGACGAGCTGGTCGCGGCGGCGGCGGTAGCGGAGGCGGGCGCCGCGCACATGGCGGTCGTACGCACCCGACGTGAGGAACTCCGCCAGCGTCAGCTGGTCGGGCGTGCCGCAGGACCAGCCCGCCGCGTCCTTCTCACCGAGCACCTCGTCCCGCACGCCGGACGGCACCACCATCCAGCCCAGGCGCAGGCCGGGCGCGAGGGACTTGCTGGCCGTGCCGAGGTAGACCACGCGCTCGGGGTCGAGGCCCTGGAGCGCGCCGACGGGCTGGCGGTCGTAGCGGAACTCGCCGTCGTAGTCGTCCTCCAGGATCAGCCCGCCCTCGCGCCGCGCCCAGTCGACCGCCGCCGCCCGCCGGTCCGGGAGCAGCGGCACGCCCATCGGGAACTGGTGCGCGGGGGTCAGCAGGACCGCCTTCGACGAGCCCGCCCCGGAGCCCAACCCGGCGGTGCTCGTGCCCAGTTCGTCGAAGCCGAGCGGCGCCGTGCGCAGGCCAGCGCGGTGCAGCAGGTCCCAGTGGACGTCCAGGCCGTACGACTCCACGGTCACCTCCCGCAGGCCTCGGCGGCGCAGGACGGCGCCCATGAGCGACAGGCCGTGCACGAACCCGGCGGTGACGACGATGCGGTCGGGGTCCGCGTGGACGCCGCGCGCCCGCGCGAGGTACCCGGCAAGGGCCTCGCGGAGTTCGACGCGGCCGCGCGGATCGCCGTACCCGAGCGCGTCGTTGGGCGCCTTCGCCAGGGCACGGCGGGCCGCCTTGAGCCACTCCGCGCGCGGGAAGGAGGAGAGGTCCGGGGTGCCGGGACTCAGGTCGTACGTCGGCGCCCCGACGGGCCTGCGGGTCGGCGCGGGGCGTACCGGCGGCGCCACGACCCGCTCCGCCACCCGTGTGCCCGACCCCTGCCGCGCGGTGAGCCAGCCCTCGGCCACCAGGTCCGCGTACGCGTCGGCGACCGTGTTGCGCGCGATGCCGAGGTCGGCGGCGAGGGAGCGGGACGACGGCAGGCGGGTACCGGGGGCCAGGCGGCCGCCGCGCACGGCCTCCCGCAGCGCGTCGGTCAGGCCCTTGCGGACACCGTGACGCGAGGCGCCGCCGCCCGTCTCCAGGTGGAGGTCGACGCCCAAAGTGGCCCAGGTTTCTCCCATGGAAATGGACCATACCCGTGGGCTACCGCGACCGTAGGGTCAATGCCATGACGACGAACGAGATGACGCACGAGAACGCCACCGAGAGCACCGCCCGGGCCGCCTCCGCCAAGGAGTACGTCCACGAGCACACCCCCCGCCTCGCCTGGGCCAAGCACGCCCCCGAGGTCTTCAAGGCCATGATCAAGCTCGACACGGCCGCCCGCAGGGGACTCGACCCGGTGATCTTCGAGCTGGTCAAGATCCGCGCCTCGCAGATCAACCACTGCGCCCTCTGCCTCGACATGCACACCAAGGACGCGCTCGCGGCCGGCGAGAGCGTCGAGCGGATCATCCAGCTCAGCGCGTGGGAGGAGTCGCAGCACTTCTACACGGCCAAGGAGGTCGCCGCGATCGAGCTGACCGAGGCGATCACCGTCCTCACCGACGGCTTCGTGCCGGACGAGGTGTACGCGAAGGCCGCCGAGCACTTCGACGAGGCCGAGCTCACCCAGCTCATCGCCGCGATCACCGTCATCAACGCGTGGAACCGCTTCGGCGTCTCCACCCGCCAGGTGCCGGGCCACTACAAGGCGGGGGACGTCAAGTGACGCCTCGCACCACACACTTGGACAAGGGCGTCGCCGGCGCGATGAGCGCGCTGAGCGCCGCCGCCAAGAAGGGGCTCGGCGATCCCGTGCTCGCCGAGCTGGTGATGATGCGGGCCTCGCAGATCAACGCGTGCGCGTTCTGTCTGGACATGCATGTGGACATCGCGCTGAAGAACGGCGAGACGCCGAAGCGGATCGCGCTTCTCAACTCCTGGGAAGAGGCCGGGGAGTTCTTCGACGAGCGCGAGCGGGCGGCGCTCGCGCTGACCGAGGCGGTCACCGTCCTCACCGACGGCTTCGTGCCGGACGAGGTGTACGCGAAGGCCGCCGAGCACTTCGACGAGGCCGAACTCGCCCATCTCATCGGGCTGATCACCGTCATCAACAGCTGGAACCGGTTGATGGTCAGCCGCCGCATCGAGCCCGGAGGCCCCGCGTGGTGAACCCCGTCGACACCCTGCGCGCCCTGCACCACGGCCGGGCCCCCGGCGATCCGCTGATCCTGCCCGGGCCCTGGGACGCCGCGAGCGCCCGGGTCTTCGAGGAGGCGGGCAGCCCCGCGCTCGCCACACCCAGCGCGGGGATCGCGCTCTCCCTCGGGTACGAGGACGGGCAGGTGCCGCCGAAGGAGATGTTCGCGGCGGTCGCCCGGATCACGCGGGCCGTGTCCGTGCCGGTGACGATGGACGCCGAGACCGGCTACGGCCTCGCGGCCAAGGAGCTGGTGGACCGGATCCTGGACGCGGGGGCCGTCGGCTGCAACCTGGAGGACTCCTACGGGGGCAAGGGCGCGACGGGGATCCTGCGGGATCCCCGGGAGCAGGCGGAGTGGCTCGCGGAGGTGCGGGAGGTCGCGGGGGAGCGGCTCGTCATCAATGCGCGGGTGGATACGTTCGTACGTGGTGTCGCGGACCCGGAGCGGGCGATCGAACGGGCCCGGCTGTACGTGGCGGCGGGGGTGGACTGCGTGTATCCGATCCTCGCGCCGGCGGAGGCGATTCCCGTGCTGCGGGCGGGGATCGAGGGACCGCTGAACTTCCTGGCCACGGCGGATGGTCCCGCTCCGCGGGAGTTGGGGGAACTCGGGGCCACGCGGGTCACGTTCGGGCCCGGTCTGCTGCGGCGGGCCATGGGGGCCTTGCGGGGCATGGCCGATGAGTTGACGTAGACGTGGCGGTGCCCACCCGTGCCGGCCTTGCGGCACGGGTGGGCACCACGAACAACAGCGACAGCCGCGGCGGCTACTTGGGCAGCCACGCCTTCCACTTGTTCTCGTTCTTGTCGATCCACGCCTTCGCCGCGTCGTCCGGCGACATCTTCTTGTCGGCGATCATCAGGGAGACCTCGTTCTGGTCCTCCTCCGACCACGTGAAGTTCTTCAGGAACTCCGCGGCGTCGCCGCCGTTCTTGGCGAAGTCCGCGTTGAAGTACTTCTGCAGCGGCGTGTGCGGATAGGCGCACTTGATCTTGGCGGGGTCGGCGTCGCAGCCCTCCTTGTACTCGGGCAGCTTCACCTCCGTCATCGGCACCTTCTCGAACAGCCACTGCGGCTTGTACCAGTAGGTGAGGAACGGCTTCTTCTGCTTGGCGAACTGCTCGATCTGCGTGATCTGCGCCGCCTCGGACCCCGCGAAGACGACCTCGTAGTCCAGGTCCAGGTTCTTCACCAGGGCCTTGTCGTTCGTCACGTACGACGGGGAGCCGTCCATGAGCTGGCCCTTGTCGCCGCTCTCCGACGTGCGGAACTGGTCGGCGTACTTGTTGAGGTTCTTCCAGTCCTTGACGTCCGGGTGCTTCTCGGCGAAGTACGTCGGGACGTACCAGCCGATGTGCCCCGTCACGCCGACGTCGCCGCCGGGGACGATCGTCTTCTTGTCCTTGACGTAGCGCTGTTCCTGCTCGGGGTGGCCCCAGTCCTCCATGATCGCGTCGACGCGGCCCTGGCTGAGGGCGTCCCAGGCGGGGACCTCGTCGATCTGGACCTTGTCGACCCGGTAGCCCAGCTCGTTCTTGAGCAGGTACTCGGCGACGGCGACGTCCGCCTGCGCGCCGACCCAGGACTGGACCGAGAGGGTCACCGTCTTGGCTCCGGCGGCGTTCGCGTACGGCGACGCCTGCTTGGTCATGTCGGCGGCGCCGCAGCCGGAGAGCGCGAGCAGCGCCCCGGTGGCCGTGACGGCGCTCATCACACGTGCACGACGTGTACGAAGCGTACGAACTCGCATGTCACGCTCCCTTCTTCGCGCGCGGTGCCCTGCGTTCCGTCGGCTGCGTGACCCGGTCGAGCATCAGGCCGAGGCAGACGATCGCGACACCGGCCACCAGGCCGGTCGCCAGGTCGCCCTGCGCGATGCCGAACACCACGTCGTAGCCGAGCGCGCCGCCGCCGACCAGACCGCCGATGACGACGACGGCGAGGACCAGGACGACGCCCTGGTTGAGGGCGAGCATGAGCGCGGGGCGGGCCAGCGGCAGCTGGACCTGGCGCAGCTGCTGCCAGCTGGTGGCGCCGAGCGAGCGCGAGGACTCCATCGCGGCGCCGTCGACCTGGCGCAGCCCCTGCGTGGTGATGCGCACGACGGCGGGCAGCGCGTAGACGACGGCGGCGGCGACCGCGGGGGCGCGGCCGATGCCGAAGAGGGCGACGACCGGGATCAGGTACACGAACTGCGGCATCGTCTGGAAGACGTCGAGCACCGGGCGCAGCAGGCGTTCGAGCCGCTTGCTGCGGGAGGCCGCGATGCCGATGGCGAAGCCGAGGACCAGCGTCACGGCGACACCGGCGAGGACCTGCGCGAGCGTGTCGAGGGACTTGTTCCACACGCCGAGCACGCCGATCGCGCCCATCGCGGCGACGGCGGTCAGAGCCGTCTGCCAGGTGCCGATCAGCCACGCGAGCGCGGCGACGATGAGGAGGACCGACCACCAGGGCAGGCCCTGCAGGCCGTCGCGGACCGGGTTGAGGACCCAGGTGGTGAAGTGGGCCGCCCAGTCGGCGGTGCCGCCGACGACGGGCACGCCGGTGTAGATGTGGTCGACCATCCAGTCCTTGGCCGTGTTGACCGACGGGGCGATGTTGACGACCCAGTTCGTCGGCCAGTCCACGCGGTCCGCGAAGCGGGCGGCGAGCGCGACGACGACGGTCACGCCGGCCGCGATCGACCAGCCGCGCCAGCCGCGCAGCGGCGAGTCGTCCTCGGCGTACGCGCCCATGCGCGCACCCGCGGCGCCCGTCACGCGGTCCAGGACCACGGCGAGCAGCACGATCGGGATGCCCGCGGCGAGCGCCTGACCGACGTCGACGGTGGACAGCGCCTGGTAGACGCGGTCGCCGAGGCCGCCCGCGCCGATCACCGAGGCGATGACGGCCATGGAGAGCGCCATCATGATCGTCTGGTTGACGCCGAGCAGGAGCTGCTTGAGGGCCAGCGGCAGGCGCGCGGAGAACAGGCGCTGGCGCCCGGTCGCGCCGAGCGAGCTCACCGCCTCCATCACGCCGCCGTCCGCGCCGCGCAGGCCGAGCGCGGTGAGCCGGGCCATGGGCGGAGCGGCGTACACGACCGTCGCGATGACGGCGGCCGGGACGCCCATGCCGAAGACCAGGGCGAACGGCAGCAGGTACGCGTACGCGGGAAGGACCTGCATGGTGTCGAGGACCGGCCGCAGGACGCGGAAGACCCGGTCGTTGAGTCCGCCCGCGAGGCCGAGCAGGAGGCCGAGGACGACCGAGGCGAGGACCGCCACGATCATCAGGGCCAGCGTCTGCATGGTCGGCACCCACATGCCGAGCAGTCCGCACACGGCGAACGACGCGGAGGCCATGACGGCGAGCCTGACGCCCGCCACGCGCCAGGCGATCAGCCCGGCCGCGGCGGTCACGCCGGCCCATCCGGCGGCGAGCAGCACCAGGTAGACGGCGCGCACGGAGAGCACGATCGCGTTGCTGACGTGCCCGAAGAAGTAGGTGAACAGCCAGTGGCTGTCGCGGTTGTCGATGATCCAGTCGGTGGTCTTGCCCAGCGGCTCGGTCAGATCGACGGTGAGGGCGTCCGGCCAGGCGCCGGAGGCCCACTTGGCGTTGACGATCGGCACGATGACGGCCGCGACGACGGCGAGCAGCAGGAGCTTGCCGACGGCGCGGTGCCTCAGGAGCGCGCCGATTCCCGTATCTCGTACGGGGCTGGATGCGGTGGCGGTGGCCATCAGGCGACCACCTCGCCCTGGCCGGGGATCGTTGGCGCGGCGGCCTCGGTGCCCGCGACGACGGCGAGCAGACCGGCGTGGTCCACCACGCCCAGGCACCGCTTGCCGTCCATGACGCGCACCGGGAAGCCGGAGCGCGCGACGGCCTCGATGGCCTCGGCGACCTTGGCGTCGGGCGCGAGGGCCGCGCCGCGGGTCTCCTCGTCGGCGTCGGCGGGGCGCATGGCGCTGCGCACGCTCATCACGTCGGCGCGCGGCACGTCGCGGACGAAGTCGCGCACGTAGTCGTCGGCCGGGGAGCCGACGATCTCCTCGGGGGTGCCGAGCTGGACGACGCGGCCGTCGCGCATCAGGGCGATGCGGTCGCCGAGCTTGAGGGCCTCGCCGAGGTCGTGGGTGATGAAGACCATCGTGCGGCCCTCCTCACGGTGCAGGCGCACGACCTCTTCCTGCATGTCGCGGCGGATCAGCGGGTCGAGCGCGCTGAACGGCTCGTCGAACAGCAGGACCTCGGGGTCCACGGCGAGGGCGCGGGCCAGGCCCACGCGCTGCTGCTGGCCGCCGGAGAGCTGGCCGGGCTTGCGCTGTTCGAGGCCTTCGAGGCCGACCTTCTTGACCACTTCGAGGGCCTTGGCGCGGCGCTCGGCCTTGCCGACGCCCTGGATCTCCAGGCCGTACGCGACGTTGTCGAGGACCGAGCGGTGCGGCAGCAGGCCGAAGTGCTGGAAGACCATGGCGGCGCGGTGGCGGCGCAGTTCGCGCAGCCGGGCCTTGTCCATGGCGAGGACGTCCTCGCCGTCGATGGCGAGGGAGCCGGAGGTCGGCTCGATGAGGCGGGTCAGGCAGCGCACGAGCGTGGACTTGCCGGAGCCCGACAGGCCCATGACGACGAAGACCTCGCCCTTGTTGACCTCGAAGGACACATCGCGCACAGCGGCGGTGCAGCCGGTCCGCTCGCGCAGTTCGGCCGGGCTCAGGCCGTGCAGCGAGGTGTCGTCCGGTATTCGCTCGGCGCCGGGGCCGAAAACCTTCCAGAGCTTCTCGACGGCGAAGACGGGACCGCCTTCGTGCGCCTTCTTGCCGGTGTCCGTGGACGTCGTCACGGTGGCCTCGCTCATCGGCCGTCACCACCAAGGATCTCGGCACATTTCTCCCCGACCATGAGCACTCCGATCATCGGGTTCACGGCAGGCATCGTCGGGAAGACGGATGCGTCCGCGATACGGATTCCGGCCAGGCCCCGGATCTTCAACTCCGGGTCGACCACGGCGAGTTCATCAGTGGAAGCGCCCATTCGGCAGGTGCCCGCCGGGTGGTAGACGGTGTGCGCGGCCTTGCGCACCAGTTCGCTGATCTCCTCGTCCTCGGTGACGTCCGGGCCGGGGAAGACCTCGCGCTTGAGCCACTTCTTGAACGGCTCGGCCTCGGCGACCCTGCGCGCCAGCTTGATGCCGTCGACGAGCGTCTGCCCGTCGTAGTCGCCCTCGTCCTCGAAGTACTTGAAGTCGAGCGCGGGCTTGACCTCGGGGTCGGCCGACGTGAGGTAGAGACGCCCGCGGGCACGGGACTTGGGGATGTTCGGCGTCATGGAGACACCGTGCTCGGGGCGCTCGTAGCCGAGGCGCTCCGGGTTGTCGGTGAACGGGATCTGGTAGAAGTGGAACATCAGGTCCGGGCCCTTGTGCTCCGGGTCCCGCTTCACGAACAGACCGGCGTCCGAGTCCATCGCGGAGTTGCCGGGGATCGGCCCGTTGGTCTCCCAGACGATGACCGACTCGGGGTGGTCGATGAGGTTCTCGCCGACGCCCGGCAGGTCGTGCACGACCGGGATGCCGAGTGCTTCGAGGTCCTTCTTGGGGCCGATGCCGGAGTGCAGGAGCAGCCGCGGCGTGTCGACGGCGCCGGCGCAGACGAGCACCTCGCGGCGGGCGGTCAGAAGCTTCTCCTCGCCCTCCTTGGTGCGCACGTGCACGCCGCGCGCGGTCTTGCCGTCAAGCTCCAGCTTGTGCGCCCAGGTCTCCAGGAACAGGTGGAGGTTGGGGCGGTCACCGGCCTCCATGTGGGGGTGCAGGTAGGCGACGGACGCGGAGGAACGCTTGTTGTTCTCCGGGTGGTACGAGAGGTCGAAGAAGCCGACGCCCTCGTCGAACGGCTTGTCGTTGAAGCCGACGACCTCCGGGACGCCGAGGGCGGTCTTCGTCGCCTCGACCCAGTCGGTGGCGATCTGGTTCTGGTCCTTCTTGGCGACGCGCACGATGTTGTTGCGCAGCTTGCCGAAGTAGGGGTCCATCGCCTTGGCGTTCCAGCCGGTGGCGCCCGCCTCCTCCCACTCGTCCCAGTCGGACGGCAGCGGCTTGAAGGAGATCAGGGTGTTGTGCGACGAGCACCCGCCGAGCACCTTGGCGCGGCTGTGCAGGATGTGCGAGTTGCCGCGCGGCTGCTCGGTGGTCGTGTACTCGTAGTCGAGCTCACCGCCGAGCAGGCCGAGCCACTTGCGCAGCGTGAGGACGTCCTCACGGCCGATGTCGCTGGGTCCGCCCTCGATGACGGCGACGGTGACGTCCGGGTTCTCGGTGAGACGGGACGCGATCACCGATCCTGCGGTGCCGCCACCGACGATGACGTAGTCGAACTCGGTCTGGGACATGCGTGGTGCTCCTCTTCCTGCGAGGTCGTGCCAAGGTGCTTGCGCGTAAGGGGCGGGGGGTGCCTGAACTTCCTGGACTTCGGGACCTACGGACCTACGGACCTACGGACGTCCGGGATTCCGGACGTCCGTCCTTCCGTACGCGGCTGGGGACTAGCCCGCGAACCAGCGGACCGGCGCGGGCGCCAGGTTCTGGTAGATGTGCTTGGACTCGCGGTACTCGGCGAGCCCGGCGGGACCGAGCTCGCGCCCGACGCCGCTCTTGCCGAAGCCGCCCCACTCCGCCTGCGGCAGGTAGGGGTGGAAGTCGTTGATCCAGATGGTGCCGTGGCGCATCCGGCGGGCCATGCGGGCGGCCAGGCCCTGGTCGGTGGTCCACACGGCGCCCGCGAGGCCGTACTCGGTGTCGTTGGCGAGCGCGACGGCCTCGTCCTCGGTGGTGAAGGTCTCGACGGTCAGGACGGGCCCGAAGACCTCTTCCCGCACGACCCTCATCCCGCGGTGGCACTGGTCGAGCACGGTCGGCTCGTAGAAGTAGCCCTCGGCGGGGCGGACGTCGCTGGGCTCGGGACGCTTGCCGCCGGAGCGCAGGACCGCGCCCTCCTCCAGGGCGGAGGCGACGTACATCTCGGTCTTCTCGCGCTGCTGCGCGGAAACGAGCGGTCCGCACTCGACGCCCTCTTCGGTGCCGCGGCCGAGCTTGATCTTCTCGGCGCGGCGGGCGAGTTCGGCCACGAAGCGCTCGCGGACGGACTCCTCGACGATGAGGCGGCCGCCGGCGGAGCAGACCTGCCCGCTGTGGATGAAGGCGGCGTTCAGCGCCTGGTCGACGGCGGTGTCGAAGCCCTCGTCGGTGGCGCAGGCGTCGGCGAACACCACGTTCGGGTTCTTGCCGCCGAGCTCCAGGGCGACCTTCTTCACGCCGAGCGCGGCGGCCTGGGCGACCTTGGTGCCGGAGACGAGGCCGCCGGTGAAGGAGACCAGGTCGACGTCCGGGTGGTCGGCGAGCCGGGCGCCGACGGTGTGGCCGGGGCCGGTCACGATGTTGGCGACACCGGCGGGCAGACCGGCCTCGACGAGCAGCTCGACGAGGGCCACCGTCGTCAGCGGGGTGATCTCGCTGGGCTTGATGACGAAGGTGTTGCCGGCGGCGAGCGCGGGCGCGATCTTCCAGCTGGCCTGGAGCAGCGGGTAGTTCCAGGGCGTGATCATCGAGCAGACGCCGATGGGCTCGTGCACGACGACGCTGTGGATGTCGTCGGAGCCCGCGTCCACGACGCGGCCCGCGCCCTCGCCGATCACGAGGTCGGCGAAGTACCGGAAGGCGTCGGCGACGCAGTCCACGTCGACGCGGCCCTCTTCGAGGGTCTTGCCCGCGTCGCGGCTCTCCAGGAGCCCGATCTCCTCACGGTCGCGTACGAGGAGATCGGCGACGCGGCGCAGCAGCGCGGCGCGCTCGGCGACCGGCGTGCTCGGCCAGGGGCCCTCGTCGAAGGCCTTGCGGGCTGCGGCGATGGCGGCGTCCGCGTCTTCCGCTCCGCCCTCGGCGATCACGGCGAACGGCTTCGCGTCCGCCGGGTCGAGGATCTCGCGGGTGGCGCCGGAGGCGGCGCTCAGCCACTCTCCGCCCACATGGATGGTCTGTTGTGCGGACACGTCCCGTTTGCCTTCCGTTCCTGTCATTCGCCCCGCCTGTCACTCGCGGTAGCCGGGTGCACCTGCCCTGAGGGGGAGAAACCATGCGCATCCAGTGGCCGAAAGTGCGCTGTGTCACTGCGCATGCGGGCACTCGTGGCAAAACGTACGCTCGATACACGTTTTGTCACCGGAGGTGACGTGATGAGTGGAATGTCCCGCAAGCGAACTGTGGGAAGCGCGGCGTGCTGTGTCGTTGCCCTGCTGATCCTGCCCGCATGTTCCTCGGATGGCGACGAGAAGGACAAGGCGAGCGGCACGAGCAGTGCCGACGGCGGGAGCGACGGGGGCGACGACGGCGGCAACGGCGTCGAGGGCATGAGCGCGCAGGAGATCTCCGACAAGGCGAAGCAGGAACTCCTTGACGCGAAGTCGGTGCACATCTCGATGAAGGCGACGGGCGCGGACGCCACGAAGGACTCCGACTCGGACTCGGACGACCCGACGTCCATGGAGCTGACGCTCGACCGGGACGAGAACTGCACCGGCACGATGAGAATGGCCAACGGCGCCACGCTCGAACTGGTCAAGCGCGGCGACAAGGTGTGGATGAAGCCGGACGAGACTTTCTGGAAGACGCAGGTCCCCGGCGGCGACGGCGAGGCGGCGGCCGAGATCTTCAAGAACCGCTACGTCCACGGCAGCACGAGCGACGCGATGCTCAAGGAGGCCGCCGAGGTCTGCGACCTCGGCAAGATCCAGAGGGACATCGAGGACGACTCGGACGACGACACGAAGTCACTGAAGAAGGGCGGGACCACGAAGGTCGACGGCACCTCCGCGATCACCCTGACCGGCACGGACGACGGCAAGGAGACCACGCTGTACGTCGCCACCGAGGGCAAGCCCTACCTGCTCAAGGCGGTGGAGAAGGGCGACGGCGACGACACGACGACGACCTTCTCGGACTACGACGAGCCGGTCCCGTCGAAGACGCCGTCGGCGGACGAGTCGGTGGACGTGTCGAAGCTGCAGGAGCGGCTGCAGAAGGTGTGAGTCAGGAGCGGTCGCGGAAGGTGTGGAGTCAGGCGACCTCGACGACCTCGTCGAGGTCCGGCTCGTCCTGCGCGGTCAGCCCCGCGATCCACAGCGGCATCAGCCAGTGCAGGACGAAGAGGGTGAACAGGACGGGGAAGAGGAGCCCTTCGCCGTCCCACCCCTGGAGCGCGACCCCTCCCGCGCCCGCGGCTGCCGCCAACAGGACCCACAGCATGGCACCCCGGGCGCGGGCCGCCACCCGCTCGCGCTCGGCGCGCTGCCGCTCGTCGAGGGCGCGGACGCGCAGTTCGAGGAGGCCGCGGGTGGCGCCGTTGATGACGCCGGTGGCGAAGCCCCACGGCAGAAGCAGGGCGAGCATCGTCCACATCGCCCACCGCTGACCTCCCACGACGGTGAGCAGCCAGGCGGCCGCGCCCGCCGCCGTCAGCGCGATGTGGACGACGACCACGAGGCGCCTGCGCGCGGCGGTGGCGTACAGGGGCGCGGCCTCGCGCCGGTTCATGAGCGCGACCATCCGCCGGTCGTATCCGGTCAACTCCTGCACTCGCTGGTCCCCCATCACTGATTCCTCCCGTAGACCTGGTCCGTGAGCGGGCGAAACGGTTCGAGGGAGAACAGCGCCTCGACCGGCAGCTCGAAGTACTTCGCGATCTTCAGCGCGAGGTCGAGGCTCGGGTTGTACTGCCCGCGCTCGATGTAGCCGATGGTCTGGTAGTGGGCCCCCACCGCCTCGGCCAGGCTCTGACGCGACACCTTTCGCTCGGCGCGCACCATCGCCAACCTGTTGTGCACTTGCTCGCTCATGTATAAGAAGTACTACATTTTCGAGTACGGCAGCAATGACCACGAAGGCAGGAAGCGGGAAGATGTTCGGCACCAAGCGGGAACTGATGGTGATCGCCCTGCGCGACACGGACGCGGTCGCGGACGAGCTGCGCGAGGCGCTCGCGACGGCCGACGAGAGGGAGCGCCCCGGCCTGGAGCGCGCGGCGGAGCTCGTCGCGCGCACGGCCGCCGTCCCGGACACCGAGGTGCGCGGCCGCTGGGCCCTGCGCCGGATCGCCGCCTCCGGACACACGGGCCCCGCCGACTCGGTCCACGCGGTCAAGGCCCTGCGCCAGGCCGAGCCGGGCCTGAGCCTGGCGTCGGCGGTGCGGCTGTCCAAGGAGGCGGCGGCGCTGCAGGCGGCGGGGACCCCTCACTCCTGAGCCACGAGCAGGTCCCGCTCACTCCTGAGCCACGAGCAGGTCCCGCGCGCACGTCCGCAGCCACGCGTGCGCCGGGTCCGCGTCGTGGCGCGGGTGCCAGGCCATGCCCAGCGGGAGGGGCGGCAGGTCCACCGGGACCTCGAAGGTGACCAGGCCCAGGGCCTCCGCGAGAGGGCGGGTCCATGACGCGGCCAGGCCCACCAGGTCCGTGCGCAGCAGGACGAAGACGGACGACGAGAACGTCGCCATGCTGCCCACCACCCGCCTGTTCAGACCGAGTTCGGCGAGCGCGGCGTCCAGCGGCCCGGACAGCCGCCCTCTGCGAGACACGGTCACATGGTCGACCGCCGCGAACCGGCGCACCGTCAACTTCCCTTTCAACAGGGGGTGTCCGGGCCGCGCCATGCCGATCATCCGGTCCTCGCGGATCGTCTCCACCCGCACCTCGGGCGCCGTCGTGTCGATCACGCCGAGCTCCAGATCGGCGATGCCCTGCCGCAGCATGGGCTCGTCGACGTGGCTCTCGCCGAGGAAGCGCAGCCGTACGCCGGGGGCCTCGTCGGCGGCGCGGGCGAAGAGCGCGGGGCCGTACGCGGCGGCGATCGCGTCGGAGCCGAGGATCGTGAGGGTGCGGGAGACCGTGCGCAGGTCGACGGCGCCGGGCCCGGCGAAGAGCGCGCGGGCCCGCTCCACCACCGCGCTCACCTCGGCCTGCACGGCCAGCGCGTGCGGCGTCGGCACCATCTGCCGCCCGGCCCGTACGAGGACGGGGTCACCGAGAGCCTTGCGGATGCGTCCGAGGGTGCGGCTCATCGCGGGCTCCGACAGATGCAGCCTGCGGGCCGCACCGGACACGCTCTGTTCGTCGAGCAGGACGTCGAGGGCGAGCAGCAGGTTGAGATCGAGCCCGGCACCACTGGATTGCGTCACACGCATCAATCCCTTGTGAAAGTTGCACTGGAAAGCAAGTCAGGGTCGAGCCTACGGTGGCAAGGCATCCCACACCACGACGCTCCCGAGGAGGAGCCTTGCCCTCGCCTGCCCTGAAGCCGCCGACACCGCAATCGACATCAGCGGCCCCGCCCGCGAAGTCCGAATCCCCGCTGAAGCGTTCGACGCTGCTCACCCTCTGCGCCTGCGTGCTCGTCGCCCAGGGCATGGTCGCCGCCATCAACCTCCTTGTGCCGCAGCTGAGTTCGTCCGGTCTGCACCCCTCGTCGAGCGAACTCCTGTGGATCGTCGACGCGTACGTCATCGTCTTCGCGGGGCTCCTCATCCCGGCCGGCGCGCTCGGCGACCGGTACGGCCGCAAGGGCGCGCTGCTCTGCGGACTCGGCCTCTTCGCCGCGGGCGCGACCGTCAGCGCGCTCGCCGTCTCCCCCACGATGCTGATCGCGGGGCGCGGCGTCTCCGGTGCGGGCGCCGCGCTGATCATGCCCGCGACCATGTCGATCCTGATGCGCGTCGCCTCGCAGGATGAGCGGCCGCGCGCCGTCGCCTCCTGGACGCTCGCCGCCGGGCTCGGCGGCCTCACGGGCAACCTCGGCGGCGGACTCGTCGGCCAGTACCTGTCCTGGCGCGCGCTGTTCTGGGTGGTGGTGCCGCTCGCCGCGCTGCTCGCCCTCGCCGTGGCCCGCACGACGCCCCGTACGGACAGGACGGTCGGGGACCGGGCACCGTCCCTGGACCCGCTCGGCACGCTCCTGCTCACCGGCGGTCTGCTCGCGCTGCTCTTCGGCATCATCGAGAGCCCGATGTACGGCTGGACGTCCGCGCGCATCCTGGCCGCCTTCGCGATCGGCGCGGCCCTCGTCGCGCTGTTCGTGGCGCACGCCCTGCGCTCGCGCGCCCCGCTCTTCGACCCCCGGGTCTTCGCCACGCCGCGCCTGCGCGCCGCGACGCTCGGCACGGCGGCAAGCTTCTTCGGCCTCTTCTCCCTCTTCTACGTCAACTCGCAGTACCTGCAGTACGAGAAGGGATACGGCGCCGCACGCGCGGGCCTCGCGATCATCCCGCTGACCATCGGCATGGTGCTCGTGCCCAGGCTCGCCGCGCGCTGGTCGGGACCGCCGCGCGTGGTGGCGGGCGGTGGTCTGCTCCTGATCGGCCTGGGCCTGCTTGGCGCGTCCACCGCGAACGGCTCGACGCCCTACGCGATCTACGCCTGCTGGCTCCTGGTCATCTCGGCGGGCACGGGCCTGTGCATGCCCACGCTCACGCTGAGCGTCGTCGGCTCGCTCCCGCCCCACCAGGCGGGCCTGGGCTCCGGCCTCAGCACCTCGGCACGCGAGGTCGGCGCGGCACTCGGCGTGGCCGTCACCGGCACGGCCCTCGCCTCGCACGCCTCGGGCGGCTTCGCGGGCGGCATGGAGGCGGCGCTGCGGATCGTGGCGCTCGTGGTGATCGCCGCGGCGGCACTGGTCGCACTCGGCTACGGCGGGACGCGGAAGACGTGAGGCCCGCAGAAACGTGATCGCCCCGGCAGCAGCTGCTGCCGGGGCGATCACGCGGAAGTCGTGCGCCTCGGACGAGGCCGACTCGGACGAGGCCGACTCAGATGAGGCCGACTCAGATGAGGCCGAGACCGCGCACGGCCTCGCGCTCCTCGGCGAGCTCCTTCACGGACGCGTCGATGCGCGCACGAGAGAACTCGTTGATCTCGAGCCCCTGGACGATCTCGTACTTGCCGTCCTTGGTGGTGACGGGGAAGGAGGAGATGAGCCCCTCCGGAACGCCGTACGAACCGTCCGACGGGATGCCCATGGAGGTCCAGTCGCCCTCGGCGGTGCCGTTGACCCACGTGTGGACGTGGTCGATGGCGGCGTTGGCGGCGGAGGCGGCCGAGGACGCGCCACGGGCCTCGATGATCGCGGCGCCGCGCTTGGCGACGGTCGGGATGAACTCGTCGGCGAGCCAGGCCTGGTCGCCCACGACCTCGGCGGCGTTCTTTCCGGCGATCTCCGCGTGGAAGATGTCCGGGTACTGGGTGGCCGAGTGGTTGCCCCAGATGGTGAGCCGCTTGATGTCGGCGACGGACGAGCCCGTCTTCTTCGCCAGCTGCGACAGGGCGCGGTTGTGGTCCAGGCGGGTCATCGCGGTGAAGCGCTCGGCCGGTACGTCCGGGGCGGCGGCCTGCGCGATGAGCGCGTTGGTGTTGGCGGGGTTGCCGACGACCAGCACCTTGATGTCGTCGGCGGCGTGGTCGTTGATGGCCTTGCCCTGCGGCTTGAAGATGCCGCCGTTGGCCTCCAGGAGGTCACCGCGCTCCATGCCCTTGGTGCGGGGGCGGGCGCCGACGAGCAGAGCGACGTTCGCACCGTCGAAGGCGACGTTGGGGTCGTCACTGATCTCGATCGAGTTCAGCAGCGGGAAGGCGCAGTCGTCGAGCTCCATGGCGGTGCCCTCGGCGGCCTTCAGGGCCGGCGTGATCTCCAGAAGGCGCAGGTTGACCGGCACGTCCGCGCCGAGCAGGTGGCCCGAGGCGATGCGGAAGAGCAGCGCGTAGCCGATCTGGCCGGCCGCGCCGGTGACGGTGACATTCACGGGAGTGCGGGTCATGGCGATCTCCGTAAGACAGCTGGCGGTGGGGGTCCCTGTCCTTCGTACTGGTGTACCGGATCCCCTCTTTCCTGGATCCCCGCCGACGCCTTCTTCGAGTCCTCGATCGCCTCTCGATGATCGATCTCTTGGCATCAAGAGAGATCCGCCGTCAGGCTATCGCGCCCCGCCCACCCCTGGCCGCCGGGTCCGTGTGGCCCCGCCCACAGCGTTTCCCCGGGGGCGGCCGCCACCTCGGGAGAGGGAGCGTGGCGGCCGCCGTGGGGGTGTGACCACTCCCGTGGGGGTACGGTGCGCCTGCCCTCCGGGAGGCGTGTCATTCCCCTTGCCCCCTGACTTTTCTGTGCGGGGCGGCAGCACCTCCACCGCCGACGCCCCGCGGACGAACCCCCGCTCGCCCGCGGCTACTCCGTGCAGCCCGTCTGGCCGGACGCCAGCGTCGCGCAGGCCTTCGCCGCCGTGCCGTTCTTGACCGCCACCATCGGGGTGTACGCGTCGAAGTCCGCGTTCACCGTGCCCTTCTGCTTGGCCTCCGCTCCCCCGCCCGACCCCGTGATGGTGACCTCGTCCCCCGGAGTCGCCTGCGTGATCCGCGCCCACGCGGCCCCGCACGTCTTGCTGTACCGCACCTCGACCAGCGCCTTGCCGACCGTGGCCCGCGACGTGGTCTTCGCCAACTCACCGCCGCAGCCCATGTTCTCGGGGTCCTTGCCCGCGCAGTCCTTGCCGTTGCACTCGACCCCGGCAGGCAGGTTGTCGTCGCTGGTCGTCGGCGCCGCGGGCGGCTTGGACGCGTCGTCCCCCTTGTCGTCGCCGCCGAAGCCGGTCAGGAAGACCGCGGCCGCGATGACGACGAGGGCGCCGACCACCCCCGCGAGGAACATGGTCAGCTTCCTGCGCCGCCGCTGCCCGTCGGGCGAGTCCCCGCCCCGCAGCGGCTCGCGCGTGCCGGGCGGCGGCGCACCGGCGGCGCCCCGTCCGGCATCCCCGAAGGCGGACGCGGAGACATCGCCGTACGAGCCCTGGGAACCGTACGACCCCTGAGAGGCGGAGGCCCCGTACGCAGAACTGGAAGCGGACCCGGCAGCCCCCGCGGACCCGGCAGCCCCCGCGGGCCCGGGAGCCTGAGGCGGCACGGTAGGCACCACCCCCGCAGGCCCGGCCACCCCCGTCGCACGTCCGAGCCCGCCGGAGCCGTTACGCGCGGCAGCGGCACCGGCGCCGGCACCAGCCCCGGCCCCACCGCCAGGCTTCGCGGAACCGGAAGGCTTGGGCTCCTTGGCCGACTTGGAGGACTTGGAGGACTTCGCGGATCCGGTGGGGTGGGGCCCCAACTCCCCCAGCGCGGCCCGCGCCTGGGAGATGCGGATCGCCTGCATGGTCATGTCGTGCCGCATCTCGGAGCGGCTCCAGGCGCGCTCCGCGAGCTCCCACATGGTGATGAGGTGCACCGGCGGCGTCCCCGTCACCTCGGCCAGCGCGACGATCGCCCCCTTCGGCGCGAGCAGCCGCCCGTTCAGATAGCGCTCCCACGACGTCTTGCTGTAGCCGGTCCTGTCCGACACCGCTGCGATGCTCAGACCGCTGCGGTCGACCAGCCTGCGCAGCTGGCTGGCGAACTCCCTGACCTGCGGATCGAGCTCATCCGGTAGCGCCTTCCAACGAGGCATTGCTCCCCCTATTCCCCCCGTACGTGCCTGTCCTGCCCCCGCGCCGACCCCGCGCCGACCCTGCGCCGTCCCCGCGAAGTCCTTCTGGACTACCCAGAGGGATGCGCAAAGCCAGGATGTCAGTTCCCGGAGTGGGGGCGCACGGGAGCATTCGGGCCACTGGCGTGCACGGTCGCACTCCCCGCAGCCCACGGTCCGGGCCCGTGGTCCCGGTTCCAGTGTCCCACCGCCGTCCCGCTCCCCGACGCGGAACCCCAGGCTGCGACCCGGGACGTCCCAAAGCTTCCCGATTGCGGGAGTTGACCCTTTTTCCACGGTCCCCGACGCGGAAGCATCGAGGGCAGTCAGCGCACCACTAGGGGGATCACATGCGCAACACCCAGGGCAGGCCGAAGAGGCTCATCATGGCGGCGGTGGCCGTGGCGGCGGGGGCGGGCCTCGCGCTCGGCGGCGTCGCGCCGCTCGCCCAGGCCACCGGGCCGCACGTCGTCGACGGCAAGGGCGCCGCGTACAACGACTGGGGCGACGAGGGCGAGCTGTCGCGCTGGAGCCACGCGGACAGCAACGCCACGCGGCTGTGGCAGACCGTCCTGTACGCGGACGGCGCCAAGTGGAAGGACGGCAACGGGCAGCAGCACACGTTCAAGAAGTCGGACATCGACGGCCGCTTCGGCAAGAAGACCGCGTCGGCCACCAAGTACTGGCAGCACAACGAAGACCTCGAGGACGTCGACGGCATCGCGGGCAAGGAGACCTTCGGGGCCGCGGACGACTTCCTGGACGGGCCGAACGGCAGCGGCGGCTGGGTCACGTACAGCGGCTACAGCCACGACGTGACGTTCAAGCGGATCGGCGGCACGTACCACGTGAAGGTCTACGACCAGTGGGAGAAGGCGGCGTACGACTGGCGCAGCTGATCCACGGCGGCGCACGCCGCACCGCACCCCCCCGGGGGACCGCCACGCGGAGGCGGTCCCCTCGGCGCGTGCCCGGCGCGTGCCCTTCGTGCGCGACCTCAGCCCGCGCTCCGCACGAGGAGCCACAGCACCCCGGCGAGCAGCACCGCGACGACGACGAGCGCGGCGCAGGCGACGAACCGCCAGGACGGGCCGGCGCGGTGTCCGTGCGGTTCCTCCCGCTCCTCGCGCACCAGCGGAGGGACCGGCTCCCACCAGGGCACGGTCGGCTCCTCGCCGTTACGCCCGCCGACGCTTTCCCGCACCGGGGGGACACGCTCCACGGCGTCCTCGGCGCCGCCCCGCTCCAGCCCGCCCCGAGGCCAGGCCCGCACCGCCAACTCCCAGCGCACGCCGAAGCGTTCGCAGTCGACGCCCGCCACCCGGCACAGCGCGGCGACCGCCTGGCGGGGCGGGGGCTGCTGGGCGTTGAGGTAGCGCTGCCAGGAGGACTTGCTGTACGCGGTCCGCTGGCCGAGGGCGACCAGGCTGAGCCCCGTTCGGTCCTTGAGCAGCCTCAGCTGCTCGACGAAGTGCCGCACCTCCGGCGGAAGTCCCTCTGGAAGAGGCTGCCAGCCCGTACCCATGGCCCACCCCCCGAGCCTCGCCCGCCCCGCTTCGGCGAGCTGTCCCGCCCGCTTGGCGGAAGTGACGGCCGGACACGGCGGAATGGTTCCGCCCGGCTACCGCCCGGCTCCGTCACAAGCTTCGGACCAGGGTCGTAGCACTCCCCGAACACCGTTGCGGAATGGTCACCTCCGTGCCACAGGGACCTGGCATCCCTTGAACGCGCTTGGCGGGTCCATGACTCTGGATCTCGAGCGGAACGCACCGCTTACATCGGGAGAATCCAGCAGGAAGCACCCTTCCGAATCGGCGGCGCCCGTCCTCCCACGGGGGAGAGGACGGGCGCCGTCTCTCGTGTTCCGCACCTCGATCAGGACGCCCGCCACCGAAATCCGCGCCCGAAGCGGCCTCACTCCCCGAAGCACTGCCGCCCTTCACTCCCCGCCGTCACCAGACAGACCCGCGCCCCGGAAGGCCCACCGGACCCGCCCCCGCCCGCCGCGGTCATCCGTGTGGCCAGATAGCGCCGCGCGTCCCGCGCCTCGTCCGCCGCGACCGCCTTCCGCACGGCCCCCGGCACCGTCAGCTCGACCCGGTCCCCGGGGCGCAGCCCCCTGGCACGCACCCACACCGCGCGGCACGCCTTGCCGTGCCGCAGCTCGACGCGGCGGGCGTCGTCGAAGTCGCGCACGGCGAGCGACGTCACCTGCCCCTGTCCGCCGCAGCCCATCCGTACCGGGTCCCGGCCCTCGCAGGCCTTCCCGACGCACCGTGGTTCGTAGGGCGCGGGCGCGGTCCCCCGCGCCGTCCCGGGCCCGCCGCGCTCCCCGCTCCCCGTGCCGGCTCCCGCCACCACGGCGAGCCCCGCGAGCACGACCGCCGCCGCGACGCCCGCGGCGAGAACGGCGCCCCGACGCCGCCGGGCCACCGGGCCGACCGCCTCCGCCGAAGCCCCGGGAACAGAACCCCCGGCTCCGGAAGCAGTGCCCCCGGCAGCGGCATCCGCCACGCCCGGTCCCGTCCCCCCGCTCCGCGCCGCCCGCCCGCTCCACGCCGCGTCCGCCAGCTCCCACAGCGCGAGCAGCCGCCCCGGCTCCTCCCCCGCGAGGCCGCACAGCGCGACGACCGCCTGGCGCGGCGCGGGCTTCTTGCCGTTGAGATACCGCTCCCAGGACGACTTGCTGTACGGCGTGCGCAGGGCGAGCGCCGCCAGGCTCAGTCCGGTACGCTCCCGCAACTCCCGCAGCGCCGCGCTCAGTCGGCCGCACTCGGCGGGCGGCGTCGGCACAAGGCCACCAGGCCGATCCGCACTCACTTGCGCAACTCCCCCCAGGTGTCGGGCCCCACGATCCCGTCGTCCACCAGGCCGCGCGCCCGCTGGAAGCGCGTGACCGCCCTCTTCGTGCCGTCCCCGTACGCGCCGTCGACCGCGCCCGCCCCGAACCCGGCCCGCTTCAGGAGGCATTGGGCCTCGACGACCTCCCAGCCGCTGCCGCCCCGGTCGAGCAGGGCCTCCCGGGTCAGGCTGTACCCGGCGTACCGCGCGCCGTCCTCGCGGCCGTCGTCGCAGTCGTACGTACGCCCCTTCTGATACGAGTACACACCCAGCCCTTGTTCATCGTCGCCCCACCACGCGCCCCCGGCGAGAAGCCCGGCGCCGAATCCCGCGGCCATGGCGAGCACGGCACCGACGACCGCGAGCCGCAGCGGCACACGTCGCCTCCGCCGCCCCGCATCCGGCGCCGCCTCGGACCCGGGCACCGACTCGGCCCCGGTGGCCCCAATCGCGGCCCCTGCCCCGACACCCCCGGTCCCGGCCCCGCCCCCTCCCGACGCCACCACGACCTCGTGCAGCACCAGAAGCCGCGTCGACTCCGCCCCGCACACCCGCGCCAGCTCCTCGACGGCCTCGCGCGGCACGGGCAGCTTGCCGTTGAGATAGCGCTCCCAGGAGGAGCGGCTGTACGAGGTCTTGGCGGAGAGCGAGGCCAGACTCAGCCCGCTGCGGTCCTTCAACCGCCGCAGCTGGACCACGAGTTCCCGCTCCCGGTCCCCCAGCGATACCGGCAGTTCCTTCCAACGCGACATGTTCCACTCCATTCGCGTCCTCCCCCGAGGCGACAGGCGCCCTTGTCCCCACGAAGGATGGCGGCTGCAGACACACCGGTTCCCCGGCCCCGCCGCCCCCGTCCCACGATCGCGTCACCGGGCGGCCCATCCCCGCAGGTCAGCGCGTGGGACATCCCCGAAGGGCCCAACTCGGCCATTTCTCCTGGCCGTTGACCCGCCCGTCACGGCAGTGTCAGTGGTGCACACCGGGCGGCGCGGTCCACTCCGCGCCGCCCTCCACACCGACAACCACCGGGGGAACCATGATCAGCACGCGCAAGCGCCTCACCGTCGGCTTCGCCTCCCTGGCCCTCGCGGGCGGCCTCGCGGGCGGCGTCCTGTCCAGCACGCCGGCGGGCGCGGCCCAGCCCGAGAGCACCGCCAAGGTCGCCGCTCCCTGCGGCTACAAGGGCGGCCACCCGACCCTGTACATCGGCTCCAACGACGGCAAGGCGATCAAGCACGCCCAGTGCCTCCTGAACAAGGTCTGGGGCTGGGGCGACTACGTCAAGATCGACGGCTGGTACGGCGAGAAGACCGCGCACGCCGTGAAGGTCAGCCAGCAGAACTGCAACAAGACCCGCAAGCCCGACATCGCCGTGGACGGCGTGGTGGGCCCGAACACCTGGAAGGTGCTGCACCCGGACACGAACAAGAGCTTCTGCCAGCGCTGAGCACCCTGCGCACGAGCGCGGCCCGTCCTCCCCGGGGGAGAGGACGGGCCGCCCGCACGTCCACGAGCCGCCGCCCGCACGACTGCGAGCCGCCCCGCACGTCTACCCGCCGCCGCCCCCCGGCGTCACCAGCCCCGTCTCGTACGCCACCACCACCGCCTGCGCCCTGCTGTCGAGGTCGAGCTTGCCCATCGTGCGGTTGAGGTGCGTCTTGACGGTGGCCTCGCTGATGTAGAGCCGCTCGGCGATGTCCGCGTTGGTCAGGCCGCGCGCGATCAGCTTCAGGACCTCGACCTCGCGCAGGGTCAGCACCCCGAGATCGGGAGGTGTGCGCCCCTCCTCGGCGTCGGCCCCCGCCGCCTGCCGCGCGAACGCCTCGACCAGGCGCCGCGTCACGCTGGGCGCGAAGAGCGCGTCGCCGCCGCCGACGGCCGCCACCGCGGCGAGCAGCCGCTCGGGCCCGGAGTCCTTCAGCAGGAACCCGGAGGCGCCCGCGCGCAGCGCCCCGTACACGTACTCGTCGAGGTCGAAGGTGGTGAGCACCAGGATGCGCGGCGGCGGTTCGGGCGCCTGCTCGAGGATCTTCGCGGTGGCCGTGATGCCGTTCATGCCGGGCATGCGGATGTCCATCAGGACGACGTCGGGCGCGGTCCGCGCGGCGAGCTCCACGGCTTCGTCGCCGTCGCCCGCCTCGCCCACGACCTCGATGCCGGGCGCGGCGCGCAGCAGCCCCACCAGCCCCGCACGGATGAGGAACTGGTCGTCGACGACGAGCACCTTGATGGAAGCGGTCATCCGGTCATTCCGATGCGTCGTCCCCCCGCGCCGCGGCCCGTGCCGAGGTCGGCAGGGTGAGTCGCACGGCGAACCCTCCCTCGCTCAGCGGGCCGATGCTGATCGTCCCGCCGTAGAGCTTGGCCCGCTCCCGCATCCCAAGCAAGCCATGCCCGCTACCGGTGCGTACTCTGGCCGGAATCACCCCCTTTCCGTCGTCGGTGACGGACACCTCGATATGGCCGTTCCTGTAGGCGAGTTCGACGGCGGCCGCGGCGCCGTGGGCGTGTTTCAGCACGTTGGTCAGCGCTTCCTGCACCACGCGGTACGCGCACAGCTCCACGCCGGGCGCGAGGGGGCGGGGCGTTCCCGTGACGCGCAGCTCGACGGTGACGCCTCCGGCGCGCACCCGCTCGACCATCTCCTCCAGGCGGGCGAGGCCGGGCATCGGTGCCGCGGGGGCCTCGTCGTCGTGCCCGCCGCCCTCGGCGCGCAGCACCCGCAGCATGCGGCGCAGCTCTTCGAGGGCTTCGCCGCTGGTCCCCGCGATGGTGCCGAGCGCGGCGCGCGCGGTGGCGGGGTCGGAGCCGAAGACGAACGTGGCGAGGCCCGCCTGCACGGATATCACCGACATGTGATGGGCGACGACGTCGTGCAGCTCGCGCGCGATCCGCCCCCGCTCCTCGGCGACCTCACGCCGGGCCCGCTCGTCCTGCTCCCGTTTCAACTCCCGGGCCAGTTCGGCGGATTGATGCGCGACGTGGCCGAAGCGCAGCAGGACGAGGGAGAAGCCGACGGCCTGGCCGATGACGGAGGCCATCACGGAGCCCTCGCTGACCAGACCGGCGTGGATCCAGACGGCGCACATCAGCGCGGCGCCGGGCAGGGCGACGCGCAGGGGCCGCAGGGAGGCGAGGGTGTAGACGGCGAGCATGGGCCCGAAGGTGTTCACGACGGGCCAGTAGCCGGCGGTGATGTACACGAGGCACACCGCGTGCACGACGAGCAGTACCGTGAGCGGCGCCTTGCTCCTGAACACGACCGGCAGGTTGACCAGCGCCACCAACACGTAGCCCCTGGCGTCCAGTTCGGGCCAGCCCTGCTTGGCGGACTCCTGCCCGAGCAGCACGGCCACCGTGGTCAGGGCGACCGCGATGAGCGCGTCGACGGCAAGGGGGCGGATCCGCATCGCCGCAGCGTAACCCGCGTACGGGCGGTGGAACGTCAACCAGCCGCGGTACCGCGGAAGTTGCAGGAACCGGAGGCCTACCACGCAAGTGGTAGGCGAAGTTCAACCGAGCGTGCGACGTCACGACGGGCGGCGGACCGTAGCGTCGGAAAACGGACCGCGGGCCGTCGCGGGGAGGCGACGGCGGGGGACCCCGGTCCACACGACGGTGGCCCGTCCCCTCGGGGGAGGACGGGCCACCGTCGTACGAGGCTCACGCGGTGCCCGGCACCGCACGCGCACCGCCTAGATCGTGCAGTGCAGGGTCTAGATCGTGTAGTGCAGGGTGTCGTCCAGGAACGGGATCTCCAGCCACGGCTGGGGCTGCGCCATCATCGCGAGGAGCACGATGGCGAGGCCGAGCGCCCCGTACGTGACCATGTCCGTGAAGCGGGAGCGCACCGCGAGCATGCCCACGTCCGGCAGCGCCCAGCGCAGCACGGCGCCGCCGATCAGCGCGATGCCGACCAGCATCGTGCCGACGCGGAACACGTCGAGCGCGGTGAGCAGCAGCCCGAGCCCGACCAGGGAGACGACCCCGAGCAGCGGCCACTGGCGGGCCGGCGCGGGCGCGTCACCGGGCGCGGCCCGGCCGCCGCCCTCGGGCCTCGCGGTGTCCCGGGTGAACAGCGGGAAGCGGCGCGACACCTTCCGCGGCCGCCCGTCCGGGCCCGGCGCGCTGATGGCGCCCTTGGCCCGGGAAGCCTCCGGGGTGTCCCCCGGGTCGCGTTCTGCGCTCATGGCCTCGGCCCTTTCCGGTTCAGCCCGCGGAGCGTTCCGCGGCCTCGACGACGTTCACCAGGAGCTGGGCGCGGGTCATCGGGCCGACGCCGCCCGGGTTCGGGGAGATCCAGCCCGCGACCTCGGCGACGCCCGGGTGGACATCGCCGACGATCTTGCCGTTCTCGTCGCGGGAGACGCCGACGTCCAGGACCGCGGCGCCCGGCTTCACGTCCTCGGGCTTGATCAGGTGCGGCACGCCCGCGGCGGCGACGATGATGTCGGCCCGCTTCAGGTGCGCGGCGAGGTCACGGGTGCCGGTGTGGCACTGGGTGACCGTGGCGTTCTCGGACTTGCGAGTGAGAAGGAGCGGCATGGGCCGGCCGATGGTCACGCCGCGTCCGACGACGACGACCTCGGCGCCCTTGATCTCCACGTCGTGCTGCCGGAGCAGGCGGATGATGCCGTACGGGGTGCAGGGCAGCGGCGCGGGCTCGTTCAGGACGAGGCGGCCGAGGTTCGTCGGGTGCAGACCGTCGGCGTCCTTGGCCGGGTCCATCAGCTCCAGGATGCGGTTCTCGTCGATGCCCTTGGGCAGCGGCAGCTGGACGATGTACCCGGTGCAGGCCGGGTCCTCGTTGAGCTCGCGGACGACCGCCTCGATCTCCTCCTGGGAGGCCGTGGCGGGCAGTTCGCGCTGGATCGAGGCGATGCCGACCTGCGCGCAGTCGCGGTGCTTGCCGGCGACGTACTTCTGGCTGCCCGGGTCGTCGCCGACCAGGACGGTGCCGAGTCCGGGCGTGACGCCCTTCTCCTTCAGGGCCGCCACGCGGGCGGTCAGTTCGGACTTGATCGCGGCTGCGGTGGCCTTGCCATCGAGAATCTGGGCGGTCATGCCTCCCATCTTCCCGGATGAGCCCCGCCCGGTACCAATCAGGGCACTCCTGCGGCCCACCCGCTGTTCAGGAGGTTGCACTTGCACAACACATACGGAATGCGGCTGGACAAATAAGCCATGGCTAAAGAACGATATGCGGCACAGTGCCGCGGGCAGTGTCGGGGGGACGGACCGCATCTGTAGAACTTCCTCCGTGATGTGCCGCGTCGTCCCCGCACTACCCGACGGAGGAAGACCGCCATGAGTTACGGCGACCCGAACAACCCCTACGGGCAGCCGCCCCAGCAGCCCCCGGCCGCTCCCGGGTACGGCTACCCCCAGCAGACCCCGCCCGGCGTCCCGCCCCAGCAGGGCTACGGCTACCCGCAGCAGCCGGCCTACCCCGGCTACCCGGGCGGCAACATGATGCAGCAGACGATGCCGGGACTCCTGGTCACGGCACGGGTCTTCCTGTTCCTCATCTCGGCGGTGCAGATCCTGGCGGCGATCGGCTACCTGTACGCCGCCGCGGTCGCGAACGACGTCTCCGACAGCGCCGACGAGATCGGGTTCAGCGACGCGGGCGACTTCGGCGACGCGGCCACCGGCGTCTTCGTGATCATCGCGCTCATCGCGGCCGGCCTCGCGGCCCTGTCGATCACGCTCGGCGTGAAGTTCAGCCGCGGCGGCCAGGGCGTGCGCATCACGACCGTGGTCTACGGCGCGCTCGGCGGCATCGTCGGCCTCATCGGCCTCTTCATCGGCCTGGACTCCGGCTTCGCGACCGCCGTCATCGGCCCGCTGATCTGGGTCGTCTTCGCCGTCATCATCACGATGGCCCCGGTCGTCCCGAGCGGCACGGCGTGGTTCAACCGCCCGCGCTACTGAGCGAGTTGGCCTCCCGACCTCACCGGTTGGGCGTCTTTACGCCAACTTCACCCAAGGGCCGTACCTCTCACCGCATATGAGGGGTACGGCCCTTGGTCGTCGCCCTATCCTGTGCCGCACTGGCTGCCGAGGAACGGGGGACGGAGCCTTGTACAGCATCATCGTCGTACCACCCCTCATGCCGGACGCTCCCGGGGAGAGCGGCGCACAGATCCGGCTCGGACCCGGCGAACGCCTCGCCTTCGGCCGGTCCGCGGAGGACAACGGCCTGAGGATCGACCACGAGGGGGTCTCCCGCACGGCGGGCGAGATCACCGCGCACGGCGCCTTCTGGATACTGAGCAACCTCAGCACCCACCAGACGTACGTGGTGGAGAACCCCGAAGGCGCGGGCGAGCACATCAAGATCGGCCCGGGCCGCCTGGACGCCCCCGTGCCGTTCGAGTTCTCCCGGGTGGTCCTGCCGGCCTCCGGCGACCTCCTCCACTTCGACGTGTGGGCGCCGCGCCACGACTTCCTGCGCGGCGGGACGGGCGCGGAGGGCGCCACCACCCGGCCGTCCTTCTCCGTCGACCGCACCAAGCGGTACTTCGCGGTGCTCACCGCCCTGTGCGAGCCACGCCTTCGCGGTGCGCCGCACGCGCCGCCGCCCACCGTCGACCAGGTCGTGGAGCGCCTGCGGCCCGGCTGGCCCACGGTGAGCCGGGCCACCGTGCAGTGGAACATCGACTACCTCGCGGTGAAGCTGCGCCTGAAGCCGGCGCCGGACTCGGCCGAGCCCGGCGCGCGCCTGAACGGCAAGAAGGAGTCCCTGGTTTCCCTCGCGCTGCGCTTCGACCTCGTGCGCGAGGACGACCTGGTGGTGCTCTCGCCGCCCCGGAGCGGGGCGCGCCCATGACCGAGGACCCGTACGCCGTCGAGGTGCCCAAGGGCTACCGCGTCGGCCCCTGGAGCGTCCGCGAACCGCTCGCGAGCGGCGCCTTCGGCAGTGTGTACGCCGCCCGGCGCACCGCACCCGCCGACGGTGTGCCGCAGACGGCCGCGCTGAAGTTCCTGCCGACCGGTCTGAGCACCCCGCGCAGGCTGAGCCATCTGCGCGAACTGGCCGAGCGCGAGGTCGAGTTGCTGCGCCGAGTGCAGCGTCCGCGCCTGATCAGGCTGTACGAGACGCTGACGGTCGACGACGCGGCGCACCCCGCGCTCGACGGCGCCACCGTCCTCGTGCTGGAGCGGGCGGAGGGCTCCCTCGCGGCCCTGCTCGACCTGCCCGAGCCGCATCCCGCGGGGCCCGCGCTGCTCGCGCAGATCTGCGAGGGCCTGCACCAGCTGCACGCCGCGGGCTGGGTGCACGGCGACCTGAAGCCCGCCAACGTCCTTCTGATGAAGGACGGTTCGGCCCGCCTCGCCGACTTCAACATGGCCGCCGAGCTGGAGGGCACCCACGCCTACACGCCCGCCTTCGCCACGCCCGACTACACCCCGCCCGAACTCCTCTGGTCCGAGATCGGCGAACGCGGCCGCCAGATCCGCCCCACCGCCGACATCTGGGCCTTCGGCGTCCTGGCCCACCAGACCCTCACCGGCACCTTCCCGCTGCCCGGCGGCACCTCGTCGGCCCGCAGGGACGCCGCGATCAGCTATGCCCGGGGCACGGAGGAACTCCGCCTCTCCCCCGAACTCCCGCCCGAGTGGCGGGAGATCGTCACCGACTGCCTGGCCCGCACCCACGAGGAGCGCTCCGCGCACGAGACGGAGACCCTCCTGCGCAGGGCGGAGCAGGCGGCGGGCGCGTCCCGCTCCCCCAGGCTCCCCCGCCTGCGCCCCCGCCGGGTACGCCCCCTCGCGCTCGCCTCGGGCGCGCTGGCGACGGCCCTGCTCGCGACGGGCGGGGCCCTCGCCCTGCGCGACGACGAGCGCCCGCCGGACCCCGCGCGGTACGGCGCCGACGAACTCCGCACGGACCGCGGCATCCCCGCGGCCTACCGCAAGCTGATCGTCGACGCGGCCCACGACTGCAAGGAGAAGGACGTCACGCCGGCCCTGATCGCGGCCCTCCTGAAGGTCGAGAGCAACTTCGACCCGGACCTCTCGGACCCTCCCAACGACGAGTACGGCATTGCCCGTTGGACCCCGAGTGTCCTGTGGTACTGGATGGACCCGAGGAAAAAGCCCAAGAAGATCAAGGATCTGAAGCCGCCTTTCCCGCCCAGCGTCTCGATCCCGGCAGTGGGCCGCTACACCTGCGACATCGCCCGCCAGCTGTACGGCCCCGACCGGCTCGACGGCACCCGAGCCGCACTGATCGCCGCCGCCTACCGCACCTCTGTCCAGGTCGTGAACAAGTCCGGCGGAGTCCCCGCGAAGTACCGCACCCACACCGACCGCGTCGATCGCTACCTCAAGGAGTACACGCCCAAGGCGAGTTGAGGACCCTCTGACGTCCCAGGTACCGGCCGTGGCCGCCCGAGCCGAGGCTGAGGCGGCACACCGACCAGCTCGTCGTCGGTCGGTACCGACCGCACAGGGGGAGAGCTCATGCGTGTCACACACAGGTGGGGAACCGCGCTCGGCCTGGGAGTGCCCCAAGGGGTACGTGTGCTTCTGGACCAAGGGCGTGTACGCCTACAACCCGTACAACTACGGCGGCATCCCCCGCCACTTCGTCCCGGGCGCCAAGTCCGGCCTGGCAAGCGACCTGAATCCGCGCGGCGTCCGCATCCGGTCCGTCGCCTGGGCCTGGAGCTGACCGCACGCACCGGACAAAGCCCGGCGGCCACGCCCTCCTCGGGGGAAGGGCGTGGCCGCCGTCATGCGTCAGGTGCCGCTCAGTGGAAGAAGTGGCGCGTCCCCGTGAAGTACATCGTGACGCCCGCCTTCTTCGCGGCCTCCACGACCAGTTCGTCGCGGACCGAACCGCCCGGCTGGACCACGGCCTTGACGCCCGCCGCGGTCAGGATCTCCAGGCCGTCGGGGAAGGGGAAGAACGCGTCGGAGGCGGCGTAGGAACCGCGGGCCCGCTCCTCGCCCGCGCGCTCGACCGCGAGCTTCGCGGAGTCGACGCGGTTGACCTGGCCCATGCCGACGCCGACCGAGGCGCCGCCCTTGGCGAGCAGGATCGCGTTGGACTTCACCGCGCGGCACGCCTTCCAGGCGAAGGCCAGCTCGGCGAGCTCGCCCTCGCCCAGCGCATCGCCCGTGGCGAGCGTCCAGTTGGCGGGGTTGTCGCCGTCGGCCTGCAGCCGGTCGGTGACCTGCAGCAGCGCGCCGCCGTCGATCTGCTTGGTCTCCACGGCGTTCGACGGCGCCTGGTGGGCGCGCAGCACGCGGATGTTCTTCTTCTTGGTCAGCGCCTCCAGAGCGCCGTCCTCGTACTCCGGGGCGACGATGACCTCGGTGAAGATGTCGGCGACCTGCTCCGCCATCTCCTTCGACACCGGACGGTTCACCGCGATGACGCCGCCGAACGCGGAGAGCGGGTCGCAGGCGTGCGCCTTGCGGTGCGCCTCGGCGACGTTCCCGCCGATCGCGATGCCGCACGGGTTGGCGTGCTTGATGATCGCGACGCAGGGCTCGTCGTGGTCGTACGCGGCACGGCGCGCGGCGTCCGTGTCCGTGAAGTTGTTGTACGACATCTCCTTGCCGTGCAGCTGCTCGGCCTCGGCGAGGCCGCCCGTGCCGTCGACGTACAGCGCGGCGCCCTGGTGGGGGTTCTCGCCGTAGCGGAGCACGTTCTTGCGCGCGTACGTGGCGCCGAGGAACTCGGGGAAGCCACTCTCGTCAGCCGCGGCGTAGCCGTCCGCGAACCAGGACGCCACCGCCACGTCGTACGCCGCCGTGTGCTGGAACGCTTCTCCCGCGAGCCGCTTGCGCGCCGCCAGGTCGAAGCCGCCGGCCTTGACCGCCGCGAGCACGTCGGCGTACCGCTTCGGGTCGGTGACGACCGCGACCGAGGGGTGGTTCTTGGCGGCGGCGCGGACCATGGACGGGCCGCCGATGTCGATCTGCTCGACGCACTCGTCGGGGGTGGCGCCCGAGGCGACGGTCTCCTTGAAGGGGTACAGGTTCACGACCACGAGCTGGAAGGGCTCGACACCGAGCTCGGCGAGCTGCCGCCGGTGGTCCTCGAGGCGCAGGTCGGCGAGGATGCCCGCGTGCACCTTCGGGTGCAGCGTCTTGACCCGGCCGTCCAGGCACTCGGGGAAGCCGGTGAGCTCCTCGACCTTGGTGACGGGCACGCCCGCGGCAGCGATCTTCGCGGCGGTGGAACCGGTGGAGACGAGCTCGACGCCCGCCTCGTGCAGCCCGCGCGCGAGCTCTTCCAGGCCGGTCTTGTCGTAGACGCTGACCAGCGCGCGCTTGATGGGGCGCTGCGCGGCGTTCGCGTTCGTAGCTTCGGCGGTCACGGGATAAGAACCTTTCGTCCCTCAATGCGGTAGCCGTGCCGGGCCAGACGCCCCACGACATCGACGAGCAGCGTGCGCTCGACTTCCTTGATGCGCTCGTGCAGAGCGCTCTCGTCGTCCTCGTCCCGGACCTCGACCACGCCCTGGGCGATGATCGGGCCGGTGTCGACGCCGTCGTCGACGAAGTGGACGGTGCAGCCGGTGACCTTCACGCCGTACGCGAGCGCGTCGCGCGCGCCGTGGGCCCCCGGAAAACTGGGCAGCAGCGCGGGGTGCGTGTTCACGAACCGCCCGCCGAAGCGCGCGAGGAACTCCTTCCCCACGATCTTCATGAACCCGGCGGAGACCACCAGGTCGGGCTCGTGCGCGGCGGTCGCCTCCGCCAGGGCGGCGTCCCACTCGTCACGGGTCGCGTGGTCCTTCACCCGGCACACAAAGGTCGGGATCCCGGCGCGCTCGGCGCGCTCGAGGCCCGCGATGCCCGCACGGTCGGCGCCCACGGCGGCGATCTCGGCGCCGTAGGCCTCGGCGCCCTCGGCGTGGATGGTGTCGATCAGGGCCTGAAGGTTCGTGCCCGACCCGGAGACCAGCACGACGAGTCGCTTGGGGCGCGCGACCACAGCGCTCTCGGCCACAGCGGGGCCCTTTCTCGGAAGGTGCGTCTTTGTACGGTCGTACGAAGGCTTCGAGCCCCGCGATACGGGGAACTCTACGAAGCGGCCGACCGTCAGCAACGATACCGGCACACGGAACCGCCCCTCACGGGACGGGGGCGCGGGCGGAGGGTAGCGTCTGGGGAAACGCGCCTGAATACCGACGAACGCCGTGCCGCCGAGCCGCCGAGCCGCTCCGGCACGGCCCTACCAAGGGGAAGACGCACACCTGATGCCGGACCGTAGCCGCCCTTCGTCTCCACCGCAGGACTCCGACTCCCAGGGGCCTCAGTCCCGGGGCTCGGGTGCCCAGGGAACGGGCAAGGACGACGACAATCCCTTCGCGCCGCCGCCTGAGGGGACACCGGACCGGCCGTGGCAGCCGCGCCGCCCCTCGGGCGACTCCGCCCCGGACGGTTCCCAGGGCGGCGAGCACGGCTCCCCGTGGGGCAGCCAGTGGAGCGACCGCCAGCCCGGCCGCTCCCCGGGCAGCTTCGGCGAACGCCCCGGCCAGCAGGGCGGCCCCGGCAAGGAGGGTCCCTCAGGCCCCGGCGGCGGCCTGCGCTGGGACCCGACGGACCCCGCCCAGCGCCGCGCGCGCTACGCCCTGCTCTCCGGCATGTGGGCCTTCTTCTTCGCGCTGTTCGGCTGGCGTTACGTGGCACTGCTGCTGGGCGCGCTCGCGACGATGTGGGCCATCCAGTCGCTGCGCGCCAAGCAGCGCACGCCGGACCCGACGGCCCCGGCACCGGCCGCCGCGCAGGGCGGCACGCCCCAGCCCGGCCCCTCGTCCACGCGCCCGCAGACGACGGCCGCGATCAGCGGCCTGGTGACGGGGGCGCTCGCGCTGGTCATGGTGGCGGGGACGTTCACGGCCCAGCTGGTCTACCGCGACTACTACACGTGTGTGGACGACGCGCTGACCAGCGCGTCGAAGCAGAACTGCGAGGATCTCCTGCCGAAGCAGTTGCGCCCGCTTCTGGGGGAGCAGGACGACTAGCCTGCGTCTTGGCCTCGGGCCCCGTTCACTCCGCGTTGTGGGGGGGACGGGGCCTGTGCGTTGTTGGTCTGGTGTGGTGTGCCTCGTGCGGGTTCGTCGTGGTTGGTCGCGCAGTTCCCCGCGCCCCTTCCGGGGCGCACCCCTGGCGTGCCTCGTGCGGGTTCGTCGTGGTTGATCGCGCAGTTCCCCGCGCCCCTTCCGGGGCGCACCCCCGGCGTGCCTCGTGCGGCTGAGCCGCATGTGTTGCCGCCTCGGGGCGTTGCCGCTCAGGACGGCTCCGGGGGGTGTTCGGATGCCTGCTTCAGGGCCTGCCAGCGGGCCTCGCGGGCCGCGTCGTCGTGCCAGGCCAGGGCCGTGCCGTCGTGTTCGGCCGGGGGCAGGAAGTCGTACGGCTCGAAGCCTTGCGCCTCCGGTGCTTCGGGCGGCTCGGCGGCTGTCGGGGCCGTGCCCCCGGCAGCCGCCTTCCGCCCCGCCCACGGAAGCGGCACCCGCGGCAATCGCGGACGCGGCAGCCGAGGCCTCGGTACGCGCAGCCTCGGCACCCGCAGCGACGGCAGCGCGACGCGCGGCACCCACGCCCACCGCCCCGCCCCCGACGGCTCCCGCAGCCGCCACGCCCGCAGCCCCAGCGCCGCGGGCACCCCGACCAGCGCCATCCACCCCAGCGCCGCCGCCCCCACCTGCCACCACACCGGCCCGAACTCGGCGAGCACCGCCACGCCCATCGGCCCGCCCGCCAGCGCCGCGAGCCCCGCCATCGCCGCCCCGCACAGCGCCGCCGCCCCCACGACGCCCGCGGCCGTCCGCCCCCGCGACCACGCCTCGTCCCGCTCCCCGAAGGCGGGCGCCGCCGCCTGCACCGTGCACCACGCCACCACCAGGCCCGCCACCACGGGCACCGCCCCCACGGCCCAGCTCAGCGGCGACCCGGGCCCCGCCGGCGGCACCGCCGCGAACAGCGGGAAGGGCGGCAGCAGGGGTCCCGCGTCCACGGCGAGGGGCCCCGCGACGGTCGCCGTGCCGAGGGCGAAGCCTGGACCGAGGCCATAGGCCGCGCCCCACACCGCCGCGTTCGGCACCAGCGCGAGGGCCAGCAGAAGCACCGCGAGCCGCCCCGACCACACGTCCGTGACCTGCGCGAACGACGCCTGCGCCGCCCCCGCGTGCAGCACGAGCGACACCGCGACGAGCAGCGCGCCCCCGCCGACGAGCACCGCCGTCCCTGCCGCCCCGGCCCGTGCGACGGCCAGCGCCCTGCGGCGCACGAAGAACCCCCGTACGAACACGGCCCGCACCCCGCCGGGCAGCGCGGTCAAGGCCCGCCGCAGGAACCCCGGCAGCGGCCCGCGCGGACGCCCGTGCGCCGTCCACACCCCGAACCCGGCCGCGCCCACCGCGAGCAGCGGCACATGGACGGCCGCGCCGAACCAGTCGGGCCGCAGCTCACCGCCCGCCGCGTACAGCGTCGCGGCCGCGCCGCACAGCAGATACCCGGTGACCACCCCGCACCACGCCGTCCGCACCGAGTGCCCGCGCCCCTCGGGAGCCGCCGCGTCGCGCGCCGCGCGGTGCAGCAGCCACCCGGGGAGCACGACGAGCAGCAGCGGCGTCACACCGATCGGCGCGGGCGCCCCCGAGAGCGTGTCCGTCCTGATCAGCTCCGTGCCGTGCGCGAGGAGCCACAGCCCCGCCGCGACGTGCAGCGCGCCGCCGGGTCCGCTGTCGGGATACGGCGAGCTGATCCACAGCACCATCACCAGGACCGCGAACGAGCCGAGCCCCAGGCCCGCGGCGACGGCCCCGCCCACCACGCAGGTGGCCAGTCCGGGCGAACGGTCACGGGCCCGTTCGCGCAGCGGCTTCACGGGCGGCAACGAGGCGCTGTGGTCGGTCGTTTGGGTCACCCGGCCATGCTCCCAACGACACGCGCTTTCTCCTCGTAACAGGCGAATACCGGATGTGTCGCTCAATATACGTTTATGTACTTTTTCGTACGGCGGAACGGCTGAGACATGACCCAAACCCCCGCCATCCCGCTGCCGTCCCCCAAGGAACGCCGCAGGCTGCGCGAGGCAAAGTCGCTGAGCCAGGCCGACCTCGCCGCCAAGGTGGGCGTCACCCGCGAGACGGTCCGCTCCTGGGAGACGGGCCGCACCAGCCCGAGGGGCCGCAAACGCGAGGCGTACGCGAAGCTCTTGAACGCGATCGCGTCTGAGAAGACTCAGGCGGGGACGAGGGTGAAGACGAGCCCCGAGCCTCCGGCAGAACGGGCGGCGGAGCCGCAGAGTCCCGCACCCGTACCGGTGGCGGTGGCGGTACCGGTCGCCACCACAGCCACGGTTGAGCACGACCGCCCCCTGAGCCCCGCCCAGGCCTTCGACGCCCTCTGCGCCCGCACCGCCCCCGCCCTGGTCCGCCAGACCTACCTGCTCACCGGCAGACGCACCCTGGCCCAGGAATCAGTGGAACGCGCCTTCCAGACGGCCTGGCAGCGCTGGCCCGAGGTGGCCGTGGACCGCGACCCCGCGGGCTGGGTCCGCGCAGCGGCGTACGAGTACGCGATGTCGCCCTGGCACCGCTTCCGCCCCAGCCAACGCCACCCCGACGCCCCGCCCGCGGAACCGGCCGACCGCGCCTTCCTCGACGTACTCCTGAGCCTGCCGCCCGCGCAGCGCCGCACCCTGCTGCTCTACGACGGCGTCGGCCTCGACCTGCCCGAGACGGCGGCCGAGACGGAGGCGAGCACGCCCGCCGCCGCCAACCGCCTCCTGCACGCGCGCGAGGCGATCGCCGAGCAGCTGCCGGACCTGGCGGACCCCGAGGCACTGCACCGCCGCCTCGGGGAGGTCGGCGGGGCGGAGAAGCTCCGCACACCCAAGGCGGACCGGGTACGCACCGGAAGCGAGCACCGCGCCCGCTTCTGGACCCGCGCGGCCATCGCGTTCACGACGCTGATCATCGGCGCGACGGCCCTGACCCTGAAAACGGCCCCCACCCACTACGAGCCCCCGCAGTCCCCGGGCAGGGCCATCAGCGGAGTACCGCCGAGGATGGGCCCGGGCCCGCTGTCGTACGAGGAAACGGAACTCCGCGAGAAACTCCGCGGTGAACTCCAGAACGGCCCGGAACGCCTGACCCCCCAACCGAAGTAGCCGCCCCCTCGCAGGAGCACCCCGTAAGGGGCGCGGGGAACTGCGCGAACAACCCCCACGACCCGCAGCCGAACAACACAGTGGGCCCGCACCTCACAAGAGGTGCGGGCCCACTGTGAACAGCTGTCAGCCCGCCAGGATGGCCCGCGCGAGCTTCGCCGTCTCGGTCGGCGTCTTGCCCACCTTCACGCCCGCGGCCTCAAGCGCTTCCTTCTTGGCCTGCGCGGTGCCGGAGGAGCCGGAGACGATGGCGCCGGCGTGGCCCATGGTCTTGCCCTCGGGCGCGGTGAAGCCGGCGACGTAGCCGACGACGGGCTTCGTCACGTTGGCCTTGATGAAGTCCGCCGCGCGCTCCTCCGCGTCGCCGCCGATCTCGCCGATCATGACGATCAGGTCGGTCTCGGGGTCGGCCTCGAACGCCTCCAGGGCGTCGATGTGCGTCGTGCCGATGACCGGGTCGCCACCGATGCCGACGGCCGAGGAGAAGCCGATGTCACGGAGCTCGTACATCATCTGGTACGTCAGCGTGCCGGACTTCGAGACCAGGCCGATGCGGCCCGGCTTCGTGATGTCGCCCGGGATGATGCCGGCGTTCGACTGGCCCGGGGTGATCAGACCGGGGCAGTTCGGGCCGATGATGCGGGTCTTGTTGCCCTTCGACTTCGCGTACGCCCAGAAGGCGGCGGAGTCGTGGACGGCGATGCCCTCGGTGATGACCACGGCGAGCGGGATCTCGGCGTCGATCGCCTCGACCACGGCGGCCTTGGAGAAGGCCGGCGGCACGAAGAGGACGGAGACGTTGGCGCCCGTCTTCTCCATGGCCTCCTTGACCGAGCCGAAGACCGGGACCTCGGTGCCGTCGAAGTCGACGGACGTGCCGGCCTTGCGCGGGTTCACGCCGCCGACGATGTTCGTGCCGTCACCCAGCATGAGCTTGGTGTGCTTCATGCCCGTGGCACCGGTCATGCCCTGGACGATGACCTTGCTGTCCTTGTTGAGGAAGATAGCCATGGCTGTTCTTTCCCTCGTCCCTTACTTCGCGGCCGCGAGCTCGGCGGCCTTGTCGGCCGCGCCGTCCATGGTGTCCACACGCTGCACGAGCGGGTGGTTGGCGTCGCTCAGGATCTTGCGACCCAGCTCCGCGTTGTTGCCGTCGAGGCGCACGACCAGCGGCTTCTCGACCTTCTCGCCCTTCGAGGCGAGCAGCTCCAGGGCCTGCACGATGCCGTTGGCGACCTCGTCGCACGCGGTGATGCCACCGAAGACGTTGACGAAGACGGACTTGACGTCCGAGTCGCCGAGGATGATCTCCAGGCCGTTCGCCATGACCTCGGCGGAGGCGCCGCCACCGATGTCGAGGAAGTTGGCGGGCTTCACGCCGCCGTGGTTCTCACCGGCGTACGCGACGACGTCGAGGGTGCTCATGACGAGACCCGCGCCGTTGCCGATGATGCCGACCTCGCCGTCGAGCTTGACGTAGTTGAGGTTCTTGGCCTTGGCGGCAGCCTCGAGCGGGTTGGCTGCGTCCTTGTCCTCGAGAGCCTCGTGGTCGGGCTGGCGGAAGTCGGCGTTCTCGTCGAGCGAGACCTTGCCGTCCAGGGCCAGGATGCGACCGTCCTTGGTCTTCACCAGCGGGTTGACCTCGACGAGGAGCGCGTCCTCGGCGACGAAGGTCTCCCACAGGGTCACCATCGCCTCGGCGACGCCCTCGGCCACGTCGGCCGGGAACTTCGCCTGGGCCACGATCTCGCGGGCCTTCTCGATCGTGACGCCCTCGTTGGAGTCGACCGGGACCTTCGCGAGGGCCTCGGGGGTCTTCTCCGCGACCTCCTCGATGTCCATGCCGCCCTGCACCGAGGCCATGGCCAGGAAGGTGCGGTTGGTGCGGTCGAGGAGGTACGAGACGTAGTACTCCGCCTCGATCTCCGGGGACAGCTCGGCGATCATCACCTTGTGGACCGTGTGGCCCTTGATGTCCATGCCGAGGATGTCCGTCGCACGGGCGACGGCCTCGTCCGGGTTCGCCGCCAGCTTCACGCCGCCGGCCTTGCCGCGGCCACCGACCTTCACCTGCGCCTTGACGACCGACTTGCCGCCAAGACGCTCGGTGGCCTCGCGCGCCGCCTCAGGCGTGTCGATGACTTCACCGGCCAGCACCGGTACACCGTGCTTGGCGAAGAGGTCCCTCGCCTGGTACTCGAACAGGTCCACGCGCGTCCGTCCCTTATCCGTGATCTCGCTGCGATCTCGCTGCTTTGGTGTCAGCTGTCTGCGTGGGCGTGCCGCGGAGGGCAACGTGACTGCGCTGTCACAAGGGAGGCGTAGGACGGAGTCCAGTACGCGGCATGTCCGTCCCGCAGGTTATCGCCGCGGGACGTAGGTCCCTAAATCGCAGATCACATTTGGGCGGTGATGACGGTCACAGATCGCGCGGTCACCGCGGCAAAATCTCCCGGCCGCCGCCGCGGGCAGGCGGCCCCTGTGACTGCAGGGGCCGCCTGTTTGCTCTGGTTGCTCCAGCGATCAGGCGGTGTACGGGGTGTACGAGGCGACGGAGTCGTACACGGAGCCGTGCGTCGGCAGGTACTCCGGCGTCACGTCACCGGTCACGCCCTGGACGCCGGTGACCGCGTTGCCCGCGAGCGCCTGCGCGTCGGGGGCGACGGTGCCGGTCAGGTCCTGGGCGAACGGCCGCACGTCACCCGTCACCCCCTGCGCCAGGCCGTACGCGCTGCCGCCCACGCCCTGCACGACGGGCTGCACCTGGTCGGTGACGCCCTGCACGAGCGGCGTGACCGAGCCGACGACGCCGCCCGCGAAGGGCTGGACGTCATCGCCCACGACCGTCTGGACGAAGGGCTGCACGTCACCGACGACGCCCTGCGCGAGGTACGACACGTCGCCGACGGCCTGCCCGGCGACCGGCAGAACACCGTCGACGGCGGTGGCGGCGACGGGCGGCAGCACGGAGGCGGCGGTCTCGTCGACGATCGGCGAGGCGGCGGTGGTGGCACCCGTGGCGGCACCCGTGGCCGCGGCGGTGGCCGTCGCGGTGGCGTCCTGGGCGTGGCCCGGGGCCTGCGCGACGGTGCCTTCGAGGTTCGGTTCGAGGTTCGGGGCGAAGGCGGAGAGGGGGCCGAAGAGGTAGTCGATGTCGTCGACGCCTTCGACGTCCCCGACGCCGCCGGCCTCCGGGAGCCGGTCCTGGACGTCCTGCTGCTGGATCCGGTCCTGGACCTGACCCTGGAGCTGGTCCCGGACCTGGTTCTGAACGTGGTTGCCGACCTGGTCGCGGTCGACGGACTCGACCGTGCCCCTGACGTCGGCGACCTTGCCCTTGGCCTCGGCCACCTTGCCCTTGGCCTCGGCGACCTTGCCCTTCGCGTCGGTGACGTCCACGCCGTCGACGCCGCCCTTGAGGCCCTCGACGCCACCCTTGACGTCGTCGACGGCGCCCTTGGCGTCCGCGACGGTGTCGGACGCCTGGTCCGGGACGGCGATGGAGTGCTGGGGCAGCTCGTCCGCGCTGGCGACGGCGGAGCCGAGCGCCCAGGCGCCGGTGACGCCGGCGGCTATGACGATGGAACGGCGGATGTTCTTGTTCATGGTGGTTCGGATCCTTCGAATTCGAGCTCTGGCTATGAATCCGGTCCGCGGATGTACGGGACCGGCGGGCAGACCTGTTCCGCCCCCGCGCGGCAGGTCGTCGCGGGGAAAGGGCTGCCCTAGCCAGGGAATTCGGGGATGTCCCGGTGTCTGTCGCGGGTCGGCGCGGGCCCAGGGGGGAGCCCCGGGCCGGAGACCAGCCGGACCGGCGCACGGCCGCCGAGCGCGGCGGCGTGCAGATCGCCGTGGCCCTGCCGGGAGGAACTGCCGTCGCCCGCCGTCGCGTTGCCGATGCTGCCGCCCGGCTGCCCGGGCGTGGGGAGGGACGGGTGACCCGTGCCGTACTCGCCCGCGGTGGCGTCGCCTTGCGCGTGATGGTTGCCCGAGTCCGCGCCCGGGCGCCAACCGACCGCCGTGTACGAGGAGTCGGCCCGCGGCCCGGCCGGCCGCTCGGCGCGGTGCTCCCGCCTCTTCGAGGAGTCACCGTCACGCGACGGCCCGGCCTCGTGGGCGGGAGCGGGCTCCGGCTCGGCGCCGCTGTCGTGACCGGGCTCTTCACCGAGGTCCGGCAGCGGCCGCTCGGGCAGCACCTCGGAGGGGTCGGGGGCGTTGCGCAGGGCGCCGGTCGCCTCGTGCACGACCTCGCCGACGGGACGTACGACTGGGCGCACGGCCGTTCGCACGGCGGGCTGCGCCACCGACTTCACCGGCTCCGTGACCGGCTCCGTGACGTTCCGCACCGTACGGGTGACCGGCTCGGCGGGCGGGTCGACGGCCGCGTCGGCGAGCGGCTCGGCCTGCTTCAGGGGCTGGGTCCGCACCGGTACCGCGTCGCCGCCCACGAGCCCGTCCGCCGCCTGCGCCCGCTCCCCGAACAGAAGGCCGAGGACGAACAACCCGCCGACCAGCAGCACCACTTGCAGCGCACGCCGCCCGGCCGCCGCGCGCACGAAGCGCTCGGCGGCACCGGACGGTACGGCTGCGGAAGCGGGACTCAAGGCGGAGAAGGTCCTCTGGGACGGAGAGAGGGGGTGGAGAGGGGTGGAGAGGGGGTGGAGTGGGGGAAGAGAGACGGCGGGGCGGCGGGGCGGAACTCATCGCTCCGCCGACAAGGCGCGACGATCCTCGCACGGGACGCCCGCCGGAGCGCAAGCCCCCTGTTACCGATGCGTAGTCATGTCCGCTTCCCCGCGCTCGTGTCCGGTATGGGAAGAGGGCGCCTTTCGATCGCCGCGGCCATCACGTCCGGGAAGAGGTCCGGGGTGCACGCGAAGGCGGGCGCGTCCAGCGCGGCGAGCGCCGCCGCGTGTTCGCGGTCGTACGCGGGCGTCCCCTCGTCGGACAGTGCGAGCAGCGTCACGAACTGCACGCCCGACGCCTTCATCGCCGCGACCCGCTTCAGCATTTCGTCGCGTATGCCGCCTTCGTAGAGGTCGCTGATGAGGACGACGACCGTGTCGGCGGGGCGGGTGATCTGCGACTGGCAGTACGCCAGCGCCCGGTTGATGTCGGTGCCGCCGCCCAACTGCGTGCCGAAGAGGACGTCGACCGGGTCGTCGAGCTGGTCGGTGAGGTCGACGACGTTCGTGTCGAAGACGACCAGCCGCGTGTCGAGCGAGCGCATGGAGCCGAGCACGGCGCCGAACACCGAGGCGTAGACGACGGACGCGGCCATGGACCCCGACTGGTCGATGCAGAGGACGACCTCCTTCTTCACGGACTGCGATGCCCGCCCGTACCCGATGAGCCGCTCGGGCACGACCGTCCTGTACTGCGGCAGGTAGTTCTTGAGGTTGGCCGCGATCGTGCGGTTCCAGTCGATGTCGTGGTGGCGCGGTCTGCTGACGCGGGCGCTGCGGTCCAGGGCACCGGTGAGCGTGGAGCGGGTCCGCGTCGCGAGCCGCTTCTCCAGGTCCTCGACGACCTTGCGTACGACCGCACGCGCGGTCTCCTTGGTCGTCTCCGGCATGGCCTTGTTGAGCGAGAGCAGCGTGCCCACCAGGTGCACGTCCGCGTCGACGGCCTCCAGCATCTCGGGCTCCAGGAGCAGCGTGGAGAGCCCGAGCCGGTCGATGGCGTCGCGCTGCATGACCTGGACGACTGAGGAGGGGAAGTACGTCCGGATGTCCCCGAGCCAGCGCGCCACGGACGGCGCGGACCCCCCGAGCCCCGCCGAACGGTCCCGCCCCCGGGCGCCCTTGTCGTCGCCCCTCCCGTACAGCGCGGTGAGCGCGCCGTCCATCGCCGCGTCCTGTCCGGCGAGCGCGCACCCCGTGCCGTCGGCGCCGTCGCCGCCCAGCACGAGCCGCCACCGCCGCAGCCGCTCGTCCGTCATCTCGCTCATCGGGCCACCCCCACAAAGTCCTTCCCCACAAGGTCGTTCCGCACGAGGCCGTTCCGCACGAGGCCGTCGCTCTCGCTCCGCGTCGGCGGCATGCCGAGCAGCAGGCGTACGACGGGCTCCACGGCGTCCGCGCGCCCGGCGTCGATGTCCTCGGCGAACCCGGGCACACCACTTCCGCCCACCGCGCCGCCGGCCCCGGACGTCCCGCGCCGCACCAGCTCCCCCAACGTCCGGCGCACACCCGGCTCGTACGCCGAGAAGGTCCTTCGCAACAGCGGCAGTACGTCGATGAAGGCACCGTCCGACACCCCGCTCAGCCAGTCGTCGACAAGGCCGAGCAGCCGCTCGTCGTGCACGAGCAGCATCCCGCCCCCGGACCCGCCCCCGACGAACCCCTCGATCCATGCGGCCCCTTCGGCAGGTTCGCTCCCCCGGGACAGAGCAAGCCCCATGAGCCGAGCGACCTCGCTATCCCCCAACTCCCCGCAGTCCAACAACAACCGCACGGCCCGCCCGCGGACCACTCCGGCAACGCTGTCCCGCTGCCCCAACACCCGCAGCACGGAGTACCACCGCTCCCGCACACCTTCTCCGGCCGCCCCGGCTGTGGGCACCGATGAACCGGGCGGCACCTCACCCTCGAAGCCACCCCCCACCCGGAACTCCCCCAACAGCCCCACCGCCTGATGAACCCCGTCCACATACCCCCGCAGAGCAAGCGCGGCCTCCGCGTCGACCCCCGCGCACGCGGGCGGCAGCCCCACGAACACCCGCTCCGCAAGCCCCAGAGCCACCTCCCCCAGCGCCTCCGTCCCCGTCCCCCGAACATCCCCGTACCGAAGCGCCCTCACCAGCGCGGGCAACGCCTGCGCAAGCTGCCCCACATCCGCGTCCAGCGCCGCCCGATCCGCAAGTACCCGCATCACCACAGGCAACGCGTCCGGCAACTCCGCCAGCAGACACCGCTCGGCGAGCGCGGTGACGTCCGCGAGGCCCCCCGCCTCGACCGCGTCGGCCGACGCCTTGCCCGTGGCCGCGCCCAGCACCGTGGTCCCCCACACCCCCGCCTCCGCGACCCGCACGGACAGCTCCGGCTCCCACCGAAGACGCCACGTCTCCCGGAACGTCCCGGTGCTCCCCCGGGACGCCACCGGCTCGCCCCAGCCGATGCCGAGCAGCCGCAGCCGGTGCAGCAGCCTGCTGCGCCCCGCGTCCGTTTCCTTGCGGAGGTCCAGCTCCAACTCCCGCTCCAGCGCCTCCGGTTTGAGCCGCAGCCTGCGCTGCACGCGCGCGAGGTCCCGCTGCAAAGGCACCGCGGGTGCCGCATCGGGCACCTCCCCCAGCACGTCCCCGACGACGAGCCTGTCCCGCACGAGGGCGAGCGGCACGTCCGAGCCCTCGCACATCACCGCCCGCACGGCGTCGGTCGTCTCGGTGAGCCCGGCCAGCGGCCGCCCTCGCATCGCGGCGAGCGTGTCGGCGAGCCGCACGGCCTCGATGACGTGGGCGGACGAGACGAGCCTGTCCTCGTCGCGCAGCAGTCCCGCGACCTTCGTCATCCAGCGCTCGACGGGCCGGTCTGGGGCGCTGAACAGGTGGCCGTACCACCCGGGGGACGCGATGCCCGCGCCGTACCCGCTGGAGCGCGAGAGCCTGCGGTGGGTCCAGGGCACCCACGTCAGCTCCGCCTTCACCTTGGGCAGCCCCTTGAGCAGGGCCCGGTCGGCCGCCACGGTACTTCTGCGGCGCAGTGCGGGCACGTGCCAGGCCCCGCACACCACGGCGACCCCGTCAGGCCCGAACTCCTTCTGGGCGGCGCGCATGTGGAGCCGCATGTGCGCCTCGCGCACCAGGTCACGGGTGTGCCCGCCGTCCCCGTAGGTCTCGCGCAGCACCCCCATGGCGTCGCTCAGGGCCTCGAACGGCGCGAACGCGTCACCGGCCGCGCCGCGGTGCTCGACGACGTCCTCCCACCAGCGCTCGGGGTCGTCGTACCCCGCGGTCTCCGCGAGCACCGCGATGGGGTCGATCCGTACGGCCCCCTCGCCCTCCGGGGGCTCCGCCGGTGACTCCTGCGGGCCCTCCTCGGCGTGCGCGAGCGAGTGCGCCGCCGGAAGGTCGAAGAAGCGCACCGGCACACCGCGCGTGACGGCCCAGCGGATCGCCACCCACTCCGGGGAGAACTCGGCGAGCGGCCAGAACGCCGAGCGCCCCGGCTCGTCCACCACGTGCGCGAGCAGCGCGACCGGCGGCCGCATGCCCTCGTCGGCGGCGAGCTCCACGAGGGAGTCGGCCTCCGGCGGGCCCTCGACGAGGACGACGCCGGGGCGCGCCTCGTCGAGCGCGGCCCGCACGGCACGCGCCGACCCCGGCCCGTGGTGCCGCACGCCGAGCAGCAGCGGTTCCCTCGCCGTCGTCATGCGCTCACCTCGCGGCACGCGCGGTAGAAGTCCTTCCAGCCGTCCCGCTCCCGCACGACCGCCTCCAGGTACTCCTGCCAGATCACGCGGTCCGCCGCGGGGTCGCGCACGACGGCGCCGAGAAGGCCGGCCGCGACGTCACCGGGGCGCAGGACGCCGTCTCCGAAGTGGGCCGCCAGGGCAAGGCCGTTGGTGACGACGGAGATCGCCTCGGCCGTCGACAGGGTGCCGCTGGGCGACTTCACCTTCGTACGCCCGTCGGCCGTGACGCCGTCGCGCAGCTCGCGGAAGACGGTGACGACACGGCGTATCTCGTCGATGCCCTCCGGGCCCGTGGGCAGGTCGAGGGAGCGGCCGATCTGGTCGACGCGGCGCGAGACGATGTCGACCTCGGCGTCGGCGCTCTCCGGCAGCGGCAGGACGACGGTGTTGAAGCGGCGGCGCAGGGCGCTCGACAGGTCGTTGACACCGCGGTCGCGGTCGTTGGCCGTGGCGATGAGGTTGAAGCCGCGCACGGCCTGCACCTCCTGGCCCAACTCCGGGATCGGCAGGGTCTTTTCCGACAGGATCGTGATCAGCGTGTCCTGTACGTCGGCCGGGATGCGGGTCAGCTCCTCGACGCGCGCGGTCATCCCCTCGGACATGGCGCGCATGACGGGGCTGGGCACGAGCGCGTCGCGGCTGGGGCCGTGCGCGAGCAACTGGGCGTAGTTCCACCCGTACCGGATGGCTTCCTCCGGGGTGCCCGCCGTGCCCTGCACGAGCAGCGTCGAGTCCCCGCTGACCGCGGCGGCGAGGTGCTCGGACACCCATGTCTTGGCGGTGCCCGGCACGCCGAGGAGGAGCAGGGCCCGGTCGGTGGCGAGCGTGGTGACGGCGACCTCGACGATGCGGCGCGGCCCCACGTACTTCGGCGTGATCACGGTGCCGTCGGGCAGAGTGCCGCCGAGGAGGTACGTCGCCACGGCCCACGGCGAGAGCTTCCACCGCTGGGGCCTGGGCCGGTCGTCCTGCGCGGCGAGCGCGGCCAGCTCGGCGGCGAAGGCGTCCTCGGCATGCGGCCTGAGCGCCTGCGCGCCGCTCGCGGAACCGGGCGCGGGCGTCGTCCGATTCGCGGTCGCGGACGTCGTCGAGTCGACGGAAACGGTCATGGAGCGATCCCCCTCCAGCTCGTCCGGACGCATCTGGCCCGGATGTGTCTCCACCGTGCACCACGCCACTGACAATCGCCCCGGGAAAGCCCCTGACCTGCGCGAACTCCCGGCGCAGGGCCGATTGTCAGTGGCGGCACCTACCTTCGAACCATGACTCAGCAGGGGGTGCGCTGGACGGCGGATCAGGTGCTCGCACTCGCGCCTGACGCCCCGTCACGCAAGGCGGGAAGCAAACTCGGCGTCGCCGGCCCATGGTCGGAGGCGGGCAGTTCGGACGAGGGGACGGTGTGGGGGCTGTGCAAGGGCAGTGGCAGCAAGCCGTATCAGACGGTCGTCGACATCGCGGACGCGGCGGGTCCCGCGTACAAGTGCAGTTGTCCGAGCCGGAAGTTCCCGTGCAAGCACGCGCTGGGGCTGCTGCTCGTCTGGGCGGGCGCGGACGGCACTGTGCCGGAGGGGGAACCGCCGGCGTGGGCCGAGGAGTGGCTGGCCTCGCGCCGCAAGAAGGCGGAGAACAGGCGGAGTTCGGCCGCGGCGCCCGCCGCCGCGGCCGACCCTGAGGCCGCGCGCAGAAGAGCGGAGAGGCGGGCCGAGCGGATCACCGCGGGGGCGACGGAGCTGGAGCAGCGCCTGTCCGACCTGCTCCGCTCCGGCACGGCCGCGGCCGAGCAGGCGGGGTACGGCCTGTGGGAGGAGACCGCGGCCCGCATGGTCGACGCACAGGCGCCCGGACTCGCCGCGAGAGTAAGGGAGTTGGGCGCCCTTCCCGCCTCGGGGCCCGGCTGGCCGGTGCGCCTCCTGGAGGAGTGCGCGCTGATCCACCTCCTCGACCAGGGCTGGCTCCACCGCGACGACCTGCCGGACGACCTGGCGGCCACGGTCCGCTCCCGCATCGGCCTGTCCGCGCAGCCGGAGGGCCCGCCGGTCCGGGACCGGTGGCTGGTCCTCGCGCAGTACGACACGGCGGACAGCCGACTCACCACGCGCCGCATATGGCTGTACGGAAAGGACTCCGGCCGCACCGCGCTCCTCCTCTCCTACGGGGCGGCGGGCCGCGCCCCCGCGCTCGCCCTGCCGGTGGGCCTCGCGCTCGACGCGGAGGTGACCGGATATCCGGGCGCGGGACAGCTGCGCGCGGACCTGGGCGAGCAGTTCACGGCGCCGGCGCCGACCACACAGCGGCCACCGGGCGTACGACCGGACGAGGCCACCGCACGCTACGGCGAGGCCCTGCGCGCGGACCCCTGGCTGGAGTCGTGGCCGGTGACTCTCTCCGAGGTGATACCGACGCGGAACACAGGCATCTGGCAACTGGCCGACCCCACAGCCGATATGGCCCTGCCGATAGCGCCGCACGCGACCTCCAGACCGGGCCTGTGGCGCCTGGTCGCCCTCTCCGGAGGCGCACCGCTGACCGTGTTCGGCGAGTGCGGCCACCAAGGCTTCACCCCCCTCGCGGCCTGGCCGAAGGACGCGGGAGAGACGGTGCCGCTGTGCTGACGTACGGACACGGGAGAGAAGGTGCCGCCGTGCTGACGAACGGACACGAGGAGAAGCAGATGCCGCACCCCTCAACAACGCCTCCTTCATGGGACGACCTCGTCACCACGGCCCTGCTGGGCACGGACCGCCGCGCCCTGCCCGCCGCACTCCACACCCCCGGCAAGGAGGCGCCCCTCGCCCTCCTGGACGCGGCGGCCGTGCAGACGGTGCGCCGCAGGGCGGGCCTGCGCCCGGTCCCGGCCGCCGCCCCGCCCGAGCCCGCACCGGCCGACCCCAGGCCACCGGTGCCGCCCGCGGCCAGGCGCAGGCTCGCGACACTCCTCACCGACCAGCCGGGCTCCGCGGGCGGTGGCCGACGGGGCGCGGCGCCGGACCTCATGGAACTCCTCCCCCAGTGGCTGTCCCTGGCCAACTCCCGTGGCTACGGCGCCCCTCCGGAGCTGCTGCCCGCTCTCCTGAACGCGGCACGCGGCCGCACGGACCTGCGCCCGCAGGCCCTCACCTTCGCGGGCCCGAGGGCGCTGTGGCTGGCCCGCCTCAACCCGGACTGGAAGTTCGCGCTCAGGGCGACACCCGGAGGCGGCGTCTCGCTGCCGTCCCCCGACGACACCCCGAAGATCCGACAGCTGTGGGAGGAGGGCCTCTTCGCGGAACGCGTGGCGCTCCTGACCACACTCCGCACCCACGCCCCGGCCACAGCCGGAGAACTGCTCGCATCGACCTGGTCGACGGAGCGGGCGGAGGACCGCCTGATGTTCCTGGACTCGCTCCGCACGGGCCTGTCCGCCGAGGACGAGCCGTTCCTGGAGCAGGCGCTCACCGACCGCAGCCGCAACGTCCGCTCCACGGCGGCGGAGCTCCTGTCCGCGCTCCCCCACTCGGCCCTGGCGGTCCGGATGTCGTCACGCGCGGCTTCCTGCGTAGCCGTGGACCACACCACCGACAGCCCGACCCTGACCGTGGAAGCACCCCATGAGTGCGACGCGGGCATGGAAAGGGACGGCGTCACCCCGAAGCCCCCCGCCGGCCGTGGTGAACGCTCGTGGTGGCTGGGCCAGTTGGTGGACTCGGCCCCGCTCTCCACCTGGCAGACCCGCCTCGGCGACCGCACCCCGACAGAGATCGTGGCGCTCCCGGTGGCGGACGACTGGCGGAGCGAGCTGCACGCCGCGTGGTGCCGTGCGGCGGTGCGCCAGCGGGACGCCGCCTGGTCCAGGGCGCTGCTCGGTGCCCCCGCGTCCCCCGACGCGGCGGGCCCGGGAGCCGTCTCCCTCGCCGAACGCGCCAAGCTCCTGGCCACGCTGCCCGCCGCCGAGCGGGCCGACTGGGTGGCCGGTTTCATCGCGGCGCACGGCCTGTCGGAGGCCTTCCAGCTCCTGGGAGTCTGCGCGGTCCCCTGGGCGGAGCCGCTGGGGCGCGCCGTGGTGGACTCCCTGAACATCGCGCGGGACGCGGGCAGTTACCCCTGGAGCTTCAGCGGCGTGATGGGCCTCGCGGAGCGCTGCCTCGACCCGGCGGAGGCGGTCCGCCTGGACGCCCTCACCGCGACCCCGGACGAGCCGGAAGACGCCGCACCGGGCGCCGGCGGCTACTGGTCGGAAGCGTTCCAACGCCTGGTGACCACCCTGCGCCTACGCGCGGCGATCCACGCGGAACTTCCCCCACCGCGGTGACGTATCCAGCCCGGGTGAGCACAGCAGGAGCGAGCCCGGGTGAGCACAGCAGGAACGGCAGACCGAACCCGAGACGGCCGCAGCCGCGTACGCACGGGAGGGGGCGTGGGGGCATGCCCGCACGGAGCACCGCGCACCAAGCTCACGCGAGCCGCCGCAGCCAAGCCACCCACGCCCCGCGGACGAACCCCAGACGAAGCCCCGGCGCACCCCGCCCGGGAGCCCGCTCAAGGCGCCGCCAGATCAGGCGGCCTGCCGCACGTTCCCCCGTACCCACTCCACGATCGACGCGGTCGTGGCCCCGGGCGTGAAGATCTCCGCGACGCCCTTCTCCTTCAGCGGCGCGATGTCCGCCTCCGGAATGATCCCGCCGCCGAACACCTTGATGTCCTCCGCGTCCCGCTCCTTCAACAGCTCCAACACCCGCGCGAACAACGTGTTGTGCGCCCCGGACAGAATGGAGAGCCCGATCGCGTCGGCGTCCTCCTGGATCGCGGTGTCCACCACCTGCTCGGGCGTCTGGTGCAGCCCGGTGTAGATGACCTCCATACCGGCGTCACGCAACGCCCGCGCGATCACCTTCGCCCCACGATCGTGCCCGTCGAGCCCCGGCTTGGCGACCACCACGCGGATCGGCCCGGCTGCCACACCCATCACTGCCTCCATGTACCGATGTCCGTACCGACACCACTCTGTCCCGGCACGGATACCCCGCACCACACCGGCCGGGGAAGTGAACGAACGTTATCCACAGCATCCCGCAAGCGGCAGTTTCACGGTGGAGAGCGAGGGGGAAATCACACGTTGGGACACGTTCGCTGCGCGCCCATCCGTTGCGCAAGGGCTCACGCTCCGCATCCGGACCAGGCGCGAGGGGAGCCGCAACGAGATCGCCGGACCACCACGCCGGCAGCCGCACGGCATGGTGGTCCGGTGCATCGGCAACGCAACGGGGGCACGGAGCACGGAGCACGCACCACAGATCACCGACCACGAATCACTCGGCACCACCGGCACCACCCGCACCGCACGCACCGCAAAGCACCGTGCAACGGAATCCGCCCCTCGCCCAGCCGACTTCCTCGCTCTCGACTCCCCCTAGGGCACACGGGGGACAGAGCCGTCCTCCCGTGCGTCAATCGGGAGGTCGACGATGCCGGTCACAGGGGCCCACCCCTTTCGCCCCCTCAGCACACTGCTGCCAAAGCTCCCCACACTGCTGCCAAGACTCCCAGGACTCCCTGCCCTCCTGAAGTCGACCGCCCTGGAGCTGGCGATCCTCGCGGGCCACCTCCTCCTCTATCCCTCGGGCATCACCCAGGAGCGCAGGACGGCACCCGTCCAGCCACCCCCCGACGCCCCCCGCCTCCCCCCGGACGGCAGGCCCCCGGTCCTCCTCCTGCACGGCTTCATCGACAACCGCTCGGTCTTCGTCCTGCTCCGCCGCGCCCTGACCAAGGACGGCGGACGCCGCGTGGAGTCCCTCAACTACTCGCCGCTGACGTGCGACATCCGCACCGCCGCGGAACTGCTCGGCCGCCACGTCGAGGAGCTCTGCGAGCGCACGGGCCACACCCACGTGGACGTCGTCGGGCACAGCCTCGGCGGCCTGATCGCCCGCTACTACGCGCAGCGGCTCGGCGGCGACGTACGCATACGTACGTTGGTCACGCTCGGCACACCGCACTCGGGCACCCGCGTCGCGCCGCTCGCGGACGCGCACCCGATCGTCCGGCAGATGCGCCCGGGGTCCGAGGTGATCGAAGAGCTGAAGGAGCCGTCACCACACTGCCGCACGCACTTCGTGAGCTTCTGGAGCGACCTGGACCAGATCATGGTCCCGCTGGAGACGGCGTGCGTCGACCACCCCGACCTGATCGCGCAGAACGTCCGCGTGACCGGCATCGGCCATCTCGCGCTGCCGGTGCACCCGGCGGTCGCGAACGGCATACGCCAGGCGCTCGACCTGGCGAACCCGGGAGCCGACGCCAAGGGCGCGCCGAACGGACTCACCGTGGCCTGAGCCGAAAACGGACTCCCGGTGACCTGAACCGAAAAGAAGCCCCCACCGATCGAACGAACCTCGAACGCAGAGCCAAAGCTGTGCCCACAGTCCGCCGAAAGGCGGCCGAATGCCCGTTTCCTGAGACCACGAAACCTGCCGAAGATTGTCGCGCCCGTATACCGCCGGGTACAGTCGCCGCACTGCTCCGCCCTTGCTGCCGAGGCGAAAGAGAAGTTGGTGAACGACCGTCACCCGTCGGGGAGCTCGACTCCCCAGCCCTCGGCACCCGGCGCCGACTACGCGCACTACGCGGCGTACGACCACCAAGGCGCCCAGCCCGGCGGCTACGGCTACGACACGTACGCCACCGGCACCTTCACCACCGACGGCACCGGCTCCGACACCGGCACCTTCGCCACGGACCCCCTCTTCGGCGACATGCCCGGCGGCACCGGCGGCCAGTACGACACGGGTCAGTGGGCGACCACCACGGGCACCCAGCAGACGCTCAACTACGACGCGTACGCCGCGCAGCACCACGCCGCCACGTACGACACCGGCAGTTACGACACCACTTCCGTCTGGTCGACCGGCGGCTACCAGCACCTCGCCGACATCCCCTCGCAGCCGGGTCCGGACACCACCGGCCAGTGGGACGCGGGCCTCTGGAACCAGGCCCCGCAGACCGGCCAGTGGGACACGCAGACCTTCGACACGGGCGCGTACGACGCGACGGCGTGGAACTCCGCGGGCGACACCCACGAGGCGCACGACGCACACAAGGCGCACGACGCCCACGACCCGCACGAAGCACCTCGGCCGTACGAGTCCGCGGAGCCCGAGGACGCCCAGCCGTACGAGCTCACCGACCAGTACGAGATCGCGGCCGACTCCGCGTACGACTCCACGGATCACGAGTCCGCGGACGCCGAACCGCCCGCGGACTCCTGGTCCCCCGCGCCTTCCGCCCCCCGCGCCTCCCGAGGAAGGAACGGCGGCGACCCCGCGGGCGGTGGCCGCTCCAGGACCCGCCGCCGCACCCCCGCCAAGCGCTCCGCCCTCCTCACCGTCGCCGTGCCCTCGGCGTGCGTGATGGGCGTCGCCGGGGTGGCCGCCGCCTCCGTGGGCAACTTCGGCGGCGACGACGAGAAGGACACGACGGCATCGGCACCGGACGCCACGTCCGTGAAGCCCTCCGCCGCCAACAACAAGCTGGACACCCAGCTGGCGAACCTCTCCGCCGACGCGGGGGACTTCGCCGACCGCGCGAGCCGCACGCAGGAGCGCATCGACCTCAGGGCCGAGAAGGTGGCCGCCGAGAAGAAGGCGGCCGCGGAGGCCGCGCGCAAGGAGCGGCTGCGCCCCAAGTTCGCCCTGCCGGTCAAGCAGCACGGTCTGAGCGCGATGTACGGCCAGGCGGGCATCAACTGGATGTCCGCGCACTCCGGCATCGACTTCCCGGTGTCGTACGGCACGGAGGTCATGGCCGCCACCGACGGCACCGTGTCCACGAAGTGGAACAGCGCCTACGGCAACATGGCGATCGTGACCGCGAAGGACGGCACGGAGACGTGGTACTGCCACCTCTCCACGCACAAGATCTCCAGCGGCCCCGTGAAGGCGGGCGACGTCATCGCCTTCTCCGGAAACTCCGGCAACTCCACGGGCCCGCACCTGCACTTCGAGGTGCGCCCCGGCGGCGGCTCGGCGATCGACCCGCTGCCGTGGCTGCGCAGCCACGGCCTCGACCCGACGTAACCCCGGCCGCCGCCTTCGGCGTCAGAGCTTCTCGACCGGTGCGTACCGCAGCAGGAGCCGCTTCGGCTTGGGCTCGCCGAAGTCCACCGTCGCCTCGGCGTTCGCGCCCGTCCCCTTCACCCCGACCACCGTGCCGAGGCCGAACTGGTCGTGCGTGACGCGGTCGCCGACCGCGAGCGAGACCACCGGCTTCTCCGACGCACGGCGCGTGGCGAAGCCCTGCGCGCCGCCGGAGCGGGAGCGCGAGGAGGACAGCGTCGAGGCGATGCCGCCGGCCGGGCCCGAGGAGCGGGACGGCGCCGGGGCGCCGACGGAGCCGGTCCGCTTCCAGTCCAGGTGCGCGTCCGGGATCTCCTCCAGGAAGCGCGACGGCGGGTTGTACGAGGGCTGGCCCCAGGCGCTGCGCATGGAGGACCGCGTCAGATAGAGCCGTTCACGCGCGCGCGTGATGCCCACGTACGCGAGGCGGCGCTCCTCCTCCAGCTCCTTGACCTGCCCGAGGGAGCGCATGTGCGGGAAGACGCCGTCCTCCATGCCGGTCAGGAACACCACGGGGAATTCGAGGCCCTTGGCGGTGTGCAGCGTCATGAGGGTGATGACTCCGGAGCCGTCGTCCTCCTCGTCCGGGATCTGGTCGGAGTCGGCGACCAGGGCGACACGCTCCAGGAAGTCGGAGAGCGACCCGACGGGAGCGGCACCTTCCGCACCCTCGACGGCCCCGGCGGTTTCCGTGCCCGCCGCGGTTTCCGTGCCCTCGGCGGCCTCCGCGCCCGCCACGGCTGCCGCGCCCGCCGCGGTCCCCTCGGCACCCGAGTCGCCTTCCGCCCGGCCGTTCTCCTGCTCGAACTCCAGCGCCACGGCGGCGAGTTCCTGGAGGTTCTCGATGCGGGTCTCGTCCTGCGGGTCGGTCGAGGCCTGCAACTCGGCCAGATAGCCGGTGCGTTCGAGCACGGCCTCCAGGACGACGGCCGGGCCCGCGCCCGACTCGACGATGGTCCGCAGCTCCTCCATCAGCGTGTTGAAACGCTTGACGGCGTTGACCGAGCGGGCCGCCATTCCGTACGCCTCGTCGACGCGGCGCAGGGCCTGCGGGAAGGAGATCTTCTCGCGCTGCGAGAGCGCGTCGATCATCGCCTCCGCGCGGTCGCCGATGCCCCGCTTGGGCACGTTGAGAATGCGGCGCAGCGGGACCGCGTCCTCGGGGTTGGCGAGAACACGCAGGTAGGCGAGGACGTCGCGGACTTCCTTGCGCTCGTAGAAGCGGACGCCGCCGACGACCTTGTAGGGCAGGCCGACGCGGATGAAGATCTCTTCGAAGACACGGGACTGGGCGTTCGTGCGGTAGAAGATCGCGACGTCGCCGGCCTTGGCGTCGCCCGCGTCCGTGAGGCGGTCGATCTCGTCGGCGACGAACTGCGCCTCGTCGTGCTCGGTGTCGGCGACGTACCCGGTGATGCGTGCGCCCGCGCCCTGGTTGGTCCACAGGTTCTTGGGGCGGCGGCTCTCGTTCCGCTCGATGACCGCGTTCGCGGCGCTCAGGATCGTCTGCGTGGAGCGGTAGTTCTGCTCCAGGAGGATCGTCGTCGCGTCGGTGTAGTCCTCCTCGAACTGGAGGATGTTGCGGATGGTGGCGCCGCGGAAGGCGTAGATCGACTGGTCCGCGTCACCCACGACGCACAGCTCGGCCGGGTCGTCCCCCTCGCCTCCGGAGGGGCCGACCAGCTCGCGCACCAGGGCGTACTGGGCGTGGTTGGTGTCCTGGTACTCGTCGACCATGACGTGCCGGAAGCGGCGGCGGTAGTGCTCGGCGACGTCCGGGAAGGCGCGCAGGAGGTGGACCGTCGTCATGATCAGGTCGTCGAAGTCCAGGGCGTTCGCCTCGCGGAGGCGGGACTGGTACATCGCGTAGGCCTGGGCGAGGGTCTTCTCGAAGCCGTCGGCGGCCTGGCCCGCGAAGTCCTCCTCGTCGATCAGCTCGTTCTTCAGGTTCGAGATCTTGGCGCTGAAGGACTTCGGCGGGAACTTCTTCGGGTCGAGGTCCAGGTCGCGGCAGACCAGGGCCATCAGGCGCTTGGAGTCCGCGGCGTCGTAGATCGAGAAGGAGGAGGTGAAGCCCAGCTTCTTGTACTCGCGGCGCAGGATGCGGACGCAGGCGCTGTGGAAGGTCGAGACCCACATCGCGTTCGCCCGCGGGCCCACGAGCTGCTCGACGCGCTCCTTCATCTCGCCCGCGGCCTTGTTCGTGAAGGTGATCGCGAGGATCTGGCCGGGGTGCACACCACGCTCGGCGAGGAGGTGCGCGATGCGGTGGGTGAGCACGCGGGTCTTGCCGGAGCCCGCGCCGGCGACGATGAGCAGCGGGGAACCGGCGTGCACGACGGCCGCGCGCTGGTTCTCGTTCAGCCCGTCGAGGAGCGTGGCCGGGTCGATGACCGGGCGCGGGGCGCCGTCGCGGTAGTGCGTGTCCCGGGACAGGGGCGCGTCGAACTTCCCGTCGAACAAGTCGTCCGGAATGGGCTCCGGAGCGCTGTCCTCGGGCGGCGGCGGGGGCTCTTCGTCCGCGGCCCGTGAGGGCTGCAGGTCCGCCAGGAAGCTGTCATCAAAGAGGCTGCTCATCGCCTCCCGAGTCTAGGCGGCCCCACTGACAACCCGCCCCGGGTTCCGGCCACCTTCCCCTGGGAGCGACGCCCCGCCTACGCCCCGCCTACGCCCCGCCCCCGGACGGTCACACTCCGCATCCGTCCGGCGCGGCCGCGTCAAGGGCCTCGTAACGTCACGAAAATGTATCGGGCATATCGAACATCAACCTTCACACGGACCACACGAGTTGGCTAGCGTGCCCGGCGGGCCGCTCGTCCCCCACCGGCGAACCCCGCCGGGAACGGGTGGCCTCCGCCGAGTCCGACATGTTCGGAGCCGGGGACCCACCAAGACCTTGGGGTGAATCGGTCCCGTACGAAGCACGAAGTACGGGGCTGTAGGGCAACCTTCCGGACCACCCGCCCGAACCCGACAGCTAACCCGGTAGGCGGTCTACGGAAGGAGTCGCCTCCTTGGCGTCGCACCGCAAGCCGCGGACCCGGGCAGCCGGAATACGCACGACCCCCGCCATCGGTATCACGACGGCGGCCCTCACCTCCGTGGCCCTCCTGTCGCAGAGCGCGCAGGCCGCGCCCTCCGCACCGACGAAGCCCAGCCTCGAAGAGGTCCAGAAGAAGGTCGACGACCTCTACCACCAGGCGGGCGTGGCCACCCAGAAGTACAACTCGGCCAAGGAACGCACCGACAAGCAGCGCAAGAAGGTCGACCGCCTGCTCGACGACGTGGCCAAGCGCACCGACAAGCTGAACGAGGCGCGCCAGGAGCTCGGCTCCTTCGCCGCCGCGCAGTACCGCACCGGCGCCGTCTCCGACACGGCCACGATGATGCTCGCCGACGACCCGCAGGGCTACTTCGACCAGAACCACCTGTCGGACCGGCTCACCGAGCGCCAGAAGAAGGCCGTCGACGACTACCAGGCGCAGCAGGTGTCGGCGTCGAAGCAGCGTACGAAGGCGGCGAAGAGCCTCAAGACGCTGAGCGACTCGCGGGACGACCTCAGGACGAGCAAGCAGACCGTCCAGAAGAAGCTGGGCGAGGCCCGTGAGCTGCTTTCGGAGCTGACCGCCGAGGAGAAGGCCCGGCTCGCGGCGATCGAGCGGAAGAAGGAGCAGGAGGCCAAGCGCAAGGCCGAGGAGCTGGCCCGCAAGCAGGCCGCCGAGGCGGAGCGCAAGCGCAAGGCGGAGGAGGCGGCCCAGAAGGAGAAGGAGCAGGAGGACGGCCAGGACTCGGGCACCGGATCGGGTTCGGGTTCCGACACCGGCTCCGGATCGGGATCGGGATCGGGCTCCGGGAGCACGGACAGCAGTTACGCCGCCAAGGCCGCGAAGGTCATCGACTTCGCGGAGGCCCAGATCGGCAAGCCGTACGTCTGGGGCGCCACCGGGCCCGACTCCTACGACTGCTCCGGGCTCACCCAGGACGCGTGGAAGGCCGCCGGGATCTCGCTGCCGCGCACGACGTGGGACCAGGTGAAGGTCGGCACGACCGTGAAGACCGCCGATGCCCAGCCGGGCGACCTGGTGTTCTTCTACGACGACATCAGTCACGTGGGCATCTACATCGGCAACGGCAAGATGATCCACGCCCCGAAGCCGGGCGCGAACGTCCGCGTCGAGTCGATCTACTACATGCCGATCCACAGCGTGGTGCGTCCCGCGTAAGCACCCTCTACGCGCGTGTGGCCCGCATCCCCCGGAGGATGCGGGCCACACGCGCGTAGAGGCGGAGAACTCAGGTCCGCGGCGCACTCGGGTTCACGGAGAACTCAGGTCCACAGCACCGCGATGAAGATGTTCGCCGTGGTCAGCAGGCCGACCGCGCCGAACAGGCCCTTGTCGACCTTCTCCTCGTCGCGCTTCACATAGACCAGCGCGAGGATCACGATCAGCACGGCCATCTTGATGCCGATCTTGAGGTTGTTGACCGTGTTGCCGTCCGCCTGGTTGAGGCCCACCAGGGCCACACCGGTGACGAGCATGACCAACGCGCCGTGCAGCATCGCCGGGCCGAAGCGGGCCGCGCCCTGACCCATCTGCTTCATCTGGGTCAGGAAGCCGCCCAGGAGCGAGGCGATGCCGATGATGTGCAGGCCGACGAAGAGATGGATGAGTACGTCCATGAGGCCGGAGCCTAGCCGGGGCGCTCGGGGCCACGGCAGGGACCCCCGTACCACCACTCCGCGGGCAGGCGTGCCACAAACGCCCCATCGGTCACCGATGCGCAGGAAGAGGACATCACCTCATGATCGACACGGTCGGACACGGTCACTTTTCCGCCCACTTCTGCCAGTTGCGCACAATCCGTCACCAACCCGTGACGGTCAGGTTTAGCGTCCTCCAGCAGGTGACCGGCTCCCCACCGTCGTCCCGCCCAGGACGGCAGTCGGCCACCACCGCCGAGAAACCCGGCGGCGGCCCGCTCCCCCTGTGCGGGCCGCCGCCGGACACGTAAGGAGCCCGATTCGTGGCAGCGCACCGCAAGCCCAGACAGCGCTCGCTCAGCGGGAGCACCGCCCGCACCGCCGCCACCCTGGCCCTCGCGGGAGCCGCGTCGGCGACCGCCTTCGACGGCACGGGACACGCGGAACCGCGGCTCAGCCCCGCCGAGGTGAAGTCCAAGGTCGACGCGCTCTACCACGAGGCGGAGATAGCCACCGAGAAGTACAACGGCGCGGAGGAGAAGGCGGAGAAGGCCGAGAAGTCGCTCAGGAAACTGCGTGACGAGGCGGCCCGCAAGACGGAGAAGCTCAACTCCGCCCGCAACTGCCTGGGTTCGTACGCGGCGGCGCAGTACCGGGCGGGCGGCATCGACCCCTCCGTGCAACTCGCGCTCTCCTCCGACCCCGAGCAGTTCCTGGACCGCGCCGCGCTCGCCGACCGCGCCGGCAGCCGCCAGGCCGCGGCCGTCAGCGGCGTACGAAAGCAGCTCCGCTCGATCGACCAGCTGCACAGCGAGGCCGACGACCGCCTGGCCGCCCTCACGGCGCGCCAGGCGGAGCTGCGCAAGCACAAGAAGACGGTCACCGACAAGCTCGGCGAGGCGAAGCGGCTGCTGTCCCGGCTCACCGCCGACCAGCGCGCCAGGATCGCCGACGACGAGGGCGACCGGGCCGCCCGTTCAGCGGGCCGCGACGCGGCCGTGGGCGCGCCCTCCAAGGCCCCCAACGCCCGTGCCGCGGCCGCCGTCTCGTACGCGTACAAAGCCATCGGCAGCCCCTACGTATGGGGCGCCACGGGCCCGAGTGCCTTCGACTGCTCGGGGCTCACCCAGGCCGCCTACCGCTCGGCGGGCGTCTCCCTGCCCCGCACCACCTACGCCCAGATCGGCGCCGGCGAGCGGGTCTCCCGCTCCGAACTGCGCCCCGGCGACCTGGTGTTCTTCTACTCAGGCATCAGCCATGTCGGCCTCTATGTCGGCAACGGCCAGATGATCCACGCCCCGAACCCGAGCGCGCCGGTGCGGCTCGCGCCCATCGACCAGATGCCGTTCGCGGGGGCCACCCGCGTGGTGTGAGCCGGTGCGCCGCCCGGCGCCGAGCCGGTGCGCCCGACCACCGGTGATCAGGCACGACACCCACCAGTAATGTCGGGCACATGCCTAGCCGTACGCTGCCGCCGCCTCCGCCTCCCCCACATCTGCGCACCTGGCCGGACCGGCAGGCGCTGCTCGCGGACCGGGAGAGGGCACTGCGGGAGCTGCGCAGGCGGCACCTCGGGGTGCACAGGCTCCTGCTGCTGTGGCTGTGCGGCGTCGGCGGCGTCATCGGCTGGGCGCTGCTGACCCAGCCGATCAAGTACATCGACGACAAGGACCCCGGCGTCTTCCTCCTGGCCCCGGTCCTCGCGGTGGCCGGCCTGGCGGCACTGGCCCCCTCGGTGATCGGCGTCGTCCTCGGCATCCGCCGCGACCGGCGGATACGGGAACTCACCGACGCCTGGCTGGCGTTGGACAACCATCCGGCGTCCGACGCCCGGCTGCGCTCCCCCGGCCTCAGCCTCTGCTGGCTCCTGGCCTCCCTCGCCCTGTGCGCGCTCGGCCTGTGGGCGTCCTTCGCCGCGGCCGCGTACGCCGAACCGGGCCGCGAGACGTACACCGACGTCGCGCTCGGCATGGGCACCGGCCTGATCCTGTGGCTGACGGGCCTGCTCGGCGCCGCGAAGGCCGCGGGACACTACCGCTGGGCCCTGCGGAAGCTGGGCCCGGCCCGGGCCCGCGCCGCACACCGCTAGCGCCGCACGGCGCCCGGGCGGCCCACCGCCCGGACCGCGCGGCGGCCGGTCAGACCAGTCGCCGAGCCGTCGCCCACCGCGTCAGCTCGTGGCGGTTGGACAGCTGGAGCTTCCGCAGGACCGCCGACACATGCGACTCGACGGTCTTCACGGAGATGAAGAGCTGCTTGGCGATCTCCTTGTACGCGTACCCGCGCGCGATGAGCCGCAGGACCTCCCGCTCGCGCTGGGTGAGGCGGTCCAGGTCCTCGTCCACCGGGGGCGCGTCGGTGGAGGCGAAGGCGTCGAGCACGAAGCCCGCCAGGCGCGGCGAGAACACCGCGTCGCCCTCCTGCACACGGAAGACGGAGTCCACCAGGTCGGTTCCGGTGATGGTCTTGGTGACATAGCCGCGGGCGCCGCCCCGGATGACGCCGATGACATCCTCGGCGGCGTCCGAGACCGAGAGCGCGAGGAAGCGCACCGGGCTCTCCCCGTCGGCCATCAACGGCGCGCAGCGGCGCAGGACTTCCACGCCACCGCCGCCGGGGAGGTGCACGTCCAGGAGGACGACCTCGGGGCGGGTCGCGGTGATGACCGTGACCGCCTGGTCGACGTCGGCCGCCTCGCCGACGACCTCGACGCCGGTGACGTCGGTCCTGCCGATCTCCGCCTGCACTCCGGTGCGGAACATCCGGTGGTCGTCAACCAGGACGACCCGCACGCGACGCCCGCCCGCACCGCCGCCCTCGTCCGAACCGGTCGGCTCCACGGGCTCGTTCGCCTCGGTCGCGTCGCTCATGTCGTCGCCGTCCTCTCCATTTCCAGCTCGACTTCGGTGCCGCCGCCGGGCACCGCGCGCAGCCGCGCCGTGCCGCCGTTGCGCTGCATGCGGCCGATGATCGATTCTCGTACGCCCATGCGGTCGTCCGGCACCGCGTCCAGGTCGAAGCCGGGACCGCGGTCCCGGACGGACACGAACACCGTCTCTCCCTCGACTTCGGCGAAGACCTGCACCGCGCCGCCCTCGCCACCGTACTTGGCGGCGTTGACCATCGCTTCCCTCGCGGCCTGCATCTGTGCGGTCAGGCGCTCGTCGAGCGGGCAGTCGCCGACCACGACGACCTCGATGGGCACGCCGTGCTTGTCCTCGACCTCGGCCGCGCTGCGGCGGACCGCCTCGGCGAGGGTGTCGGGCTCCTCGTCCTCGTCCTTGCCGGTGCCCTCGGGTTTGTAGAGCCAGGCGCGCAGGTCGCGCTCCTGGGCACGGGCGAGGCGGCGCACCTCGCCCGGACTCTCCGCGTTGCGCTGGATCAGGGTCAGGGTGTGCAGCACGGAGTCGTGGACGTGGGCGGCGACCTCGGCCCGCTCCTGGGCCCGGATGCGCATCAGCCGCTCCTCGGAGAGGTCCTGCATCATGCGGACGAGATAGGGGCCCGCGAGGAGCGCGATGCCGACGACGACGGCGAGCGCGGCCTGCAGCACGGCGCCCAGATGCGCGGCGGAGCCCTGCAGCACGAAGATCCCGGAGACCCCCGCGCCGACCAGGAGCACCCCGGCGGCGGACCGGGCGAGCGTCAGGGTGCGGCGGCGCCGGCCGACGGCCATCCAGCGGGCCCTGCGGGCGTTGTCGGCCTGCCGCCAGACGAGGGCGACACCGGCGGCGACGAGCAGGGTGGGGACGACGTACGCCTTCGTCGAGCCGTCCAGGTCCACATTGCCGACGAAGACCATGGCGACGACGACCATCGCGAGGAGCGCGACGATCTGGCCCTTGTCGGGCTTGCGGGCCACGAGTCTGCGGCGGCCGTCCGGCGCCGTCTCGGTCGTGACCGCAGCGGGCGGCCGCTCGGAGTCGACGCCGCCCACGCCGAGCGGGACGAAGAACCAGAACGCCGCGTACAGCAACGCGCCGAGGCCGTCCGCCGCGAACAGGCCGACGAAGACGAGCCTGACCCAGACCACGGGCAGCCCGAGATGCCCGGCGAGGCCGCGCGCGACGCCGCCGAGCCAACGGCCGTCACCGCTGCGGTAGAGCTTGCGCAGCGGTCGGACGTCGTCGAGGGGCGGTGCGGCGGCTTCCGGCATGTCATCGATATTCACACGCGAGCGCGTGTACGGACATCAGGGTCCGCCCCCGAGACTTCCCTGATCTCGGGCCCTGCCCCGGCCCTGTCAGGGGTGGGACCCGATGCGTCTCAGGGGCGATATCAGGGTTCGGCCAGGGTCGTCCCGACTGCCGCGGCGGGCCCGCGGCCGTCACCATGGACGCATGACAGATCAGCAGCCCGCCGAGACGGCGGCCGAGGCAGCCATCGGCGACGCCCTGCGCACCGCGCACGGCGAGCGGAGCGGCGCCGCGGGCGGTCACGAGCCGGGTCTGCCCGTGGAGGAGCCCAAGCTCTTCCGCGACCGCCGGCAGAAGAAGCTCGGCGGCGTGTGCGCCGGGCTCGGCAGGCACTGCGACATGGACCCGGTGATCTTCCGCATCGGCCTCGCGGTGCTCGCGATCACCAGCGGCCTCGGCCTGGTCTTCTACGGCTTCGCCTGGCTCTTCGTGCCGTACGACGACGAGGAGGAGAACGAGGCGCGCAGGCTCCTCTCCGGCCGCGTCGACGGCCAGGCCCTGACCGCGGTGCTCTTCGCGCTCGTCGGCTGCGGCGTCTTCCTCACCCTGCTGAACAACGGCGGGGCGCTCACCTTCGCCGCCGTCCTCGCCCTGCTGCTCGCGGGCGCGGGGTACTGGTCGCGGCAGCGCGACACCCTCGGCCCCGACCCGGTGGCGGCGCAGGCCGCGGCGGACGCCCCGCCGGAGGCCAAGGCCCCGCCCGTCACGGGCAGCCCTTCGTGGTGGCGCGACCCGATAGTCAAGGACGGCACGCACGACGGGATCTCGGGCTACTTCTGGGGCCCCGGAAGCCTCGACATCGCCTACCAGCCGACAGGCAGGCACCAGGGCGTGCCCCGGCGGGAGGCCACGCCCGCCCCGGCGCCGGGTCCCCGCGGACCGCGCTGGATCGGCGGCTGGGTGTTCCTGCTAGCCCTGCTCGCCGGCGGCCTCGGCACCGGCCTGACCTGGGACGGACACCCGCTCGGCACGTCGTTGCAGACCGGCCTCGCCTGCGCGCTGGCGGTGTTCGGCGTCGGCATCGCGGTCAGCGCCTTCCTGGGGCGCACCGGCGCCGGATCGATCGTGCTCGCCGTCCTGACCGCGGGGCTCCTCGCGGGCGCGGCGGCCCTGCCCAAGAGCATCACCACGCACTACGCGCGCACGGACTGGATACCGACCTCGGTGGCGGACGTCCGCTCCCAGTACGAGGTGGGGCTCGGCACGGGCACACTCGACCTGAGCAAGGTCGACATCGGCAAGGGCAAGACGCTGAAGACCAGTGCCGAGATCGGCGCGGGCGACCTCAGGGTGATCGTGCCGAAGGACGCCACCGTGCGCCTGGACGCGGAAGTGGGCGTCGGCGACATCGTGCTGCCGGGCGACAAGAACAAGGACCTGGACGTCGCGCCGGGCCGGGAGAAGAAGGTGACGCTGGCGCCGCCCGCGGGCAGCAAGGACGGCGGCACGATCGATCTGCGCCTCGAAGTCGGCGTCGGACAAGCGAAGGTGACCCGTGCTACGTCATGAATTCCACCCCGGAAAGCTGGTGGCAGGCTTCTTCCTGCTGACGGTCGCCGTCGTGTACGCGGGTGACGCGGGCGGCGCCTGGGAGGCGCCGTGGTTCGTCGCCCTGCCGCTCGTGATGGTCGGTCTCTTCCTCGCGGGCGTGGCGGCGACGATCCATGGAATACGCCCGAGGGGCACCGCCCGTCCGGGTGGCCGCTCGCGGGTCGCCGAGGAGCGGCGGGACTAGAGCCCCGCGACGCCCCTGCGGCGGTCGGCGAGCACGGCGTCGACGGAGAAGACGGACGCCCCGGCGAGCACCAGCGGCAGCCACGCCATCAGGTACGCCAGGTCGTTGCCGTAGTAGTAGGGCTCGGTGGACCAGCTGACGGTCAGCCAGAGGCTGAGCGAGATCAGCGCGCCGCCGAGCGCGGCGAGCCGGGCGAACAGGCCGAGCAGGGTGCCGATGCCGACGGCCAGTTCACCGAAGGCGATGGCGTAGCCGAAGCCGACGGGGCTCTTGAGGGACAGGTCGACCAGTGCGGGGATGGCGGAGATGTCGCGGACGCCCTCCATCATGGCGCCGATCGAGCCTGTGCCACTGGCCTGCATGAAGGTGCTGTCGGTGAGCTTGTCCAGGCCGGCGTAGATGAAGGTGACGCCCAGGAAGACGCGCAGGGGGAGCAGGGCGTAGCGGGTGGCGGACTCCCGCCAGTCGTCGCGCCTGACGTAGCTGGTGTGGCTGTCCGTCCGCATCTGCGCCATGGCACTCCGCCGCCTCTCCCGTACGCCTGTCGTCCCGTCATCCGACGATACGTACGAAGTGGGGCCGCTGCTCAGTGGCGTGCGCCGGATTCCACGACATCGACCCGGAAGCCCCAGGGGGAGGGAGGCCCGATGGTTCAGTCCGTGACGTCGATCGGGACGCGGTTCGTCTCCACGCCCGCGGCCGTGATCACCTGCACCTCGACGCGGCCGGGCTCGACGTCGACCGGGACGGGCACGGTCAGTGTCGCGTCGGTCGGATTGGTGAAGCCGCCGGGCACGGGCACGAGCGGGACATGGACGTGCACGGCGCCGATGCGGACGACCGTGCGGGCGAGCCGGTCCGCGTCCCCCGCGCCCGGCGGGACGAAGCCCGCGCCGCGGATCTCGATGTCGTCGCCCGTCCGAATGGGGGCGTCGAGGTCACCGGCCTCCCGCGCGCGGACGACGGAGAGGATCACCGGACGGCCGCCTTCGGAGTACTTCCCCGCGAGGTACGTCGCGGCCGACACCAGCACGAGCAGGGCAAGACCCCACGGCAGATCGGGCAGCTGCTCGGGCCGCCGCGCGAGGCGTACGGCGGCGAAGACCACGGCGACGGCGCTGACCAGGACGTACTGCGTGTCGGTGAAGCTGCCGCGGCCCGCGTCGTCGGTGAGCGGGTCGGCGGCCCGCGGCCGGTCCGCGCGCACCTTCTGCAGCCGCTGGCCGAGCACCCGCAGGCCGACGACCCTGCGGACGAGGACGGCGACCCCGCACACCACGGCGAGGACGGTCACCGTCCCCGCGGCGCGGGCGAGTTCGAGCCCGGCGATCAGCTCGTCGCGCTTGTCGTGCCCCGATGCGGCGGCCAGCTCGCCCGCGAGGACGAGCACCGCGAAGACGACGAACAGCACCCAGCAGGCGGCCACGGCGCGCGAGGTGGAGAGCCGGTTGTCCTCGCCGATCACCGGCGCGAGGACCCCGCCGCGCGCCCGGTGCGCGTACGCCGCGCCGGTCAGCGCCCCGCCCACCACCAGGGCCGCGAGGAGCCCCGCGGTGCGCGCGGCCGTCCAGCCGGTGCCGATCGCGGTGAGCGCCTGGACCAGGAGCAGCACCCCGAAGGCGACCCAGACGGCGGCGAGCGTGCGCGTCCACAGCCGGTGCAGCCAGGCCTCGCCCTCGGCCCTGCCGCGCTCGGCGACGGCGCGCGCGGACTGCGTCAGTTCGTCCGACACCCACTGCCGCGAGGCGCCCGCCGAGTGCGCGACGGCCGCGGGCAGCCCCTCCCCCGCGGCGAGCTCGTCGCGCTTGGCGAGGAAGGCGGCCACGGCCTGCCGATGCCCCTCGCGTGCCCCGTGCGGGCAGCCGCCGCACGTGCAGCCGCCGCCGTGCGCGCCCTGCCTCGCCTCCTGCACCGCCACCGCGTACGCCGCCTTCCCCACCCTCGAAGCCCCTCGGGCCCCCTGTGAACTTCCTTGCAGAGAAAGGGAATTGTGCCGTACTGAAGGGCGAACGAATCCCGCGGGTCAGGTCAGCGGGGGTGAACGGGCCACACCCGTGTTGACGTCCGGGGCGCGGCCGTTGACGCCCGGGGCACGGCCGTCGACCACCGCCCCGCGTCGCCCGGCCCCCGCCTCACGCCAGCAGATCCGGTTCGCTGCGGCTGACGTCCTGCCACAGCGACTGGTAGTTGATCCACGCCACCAGGTCGCTGCCGAGCTGCTCGCGGGTCTGCACCGCCTGCTTGTGCCCGATCAGCACGGGCCGGCCCGCGGCCCGCGCGCTCAGCTGGACCTGGCAGGAGCGCTCCATGGCGATGAACCACCAGGCCGCGGCGTCGACGGAGTCCCCGACGGTGAGCAGCCCGTGGTTGCGCAGGATCACCGCCTTGTGGTCACCGAGCGCGGCCGCGATCCTGCGGCCCTCATCGGCGTCCACGACGACGCCCGTGTAGCCGTCGTACAGCGCATGGCTCTCGTAGAAGGCGCAGGCCTCCTGGGTGATCGGGTCCAGGAGCTCGCCGAGGGTGGAGAGCGCGCGGCCGTGCAGCGAGTGGCAGTGCGCGACGGCGACCACGTCGGGCCGCGCCAGATGCGCCTGGGCGTGCACGGTGAACGCGGCCTGATTGACGTGATAGCGCCCCTCGACCACCTGCCCCTCGGCGTTGGCGAGGACGAGGTCGCCGACGGTGACGTGCTTGAAGGGCATCCCGAAGGGGTTCACCCAGAAGCAGTCGGTGTACTCCGGGTCGCGCGCGGTGATGTGCCCCGAGACCCCGTCCTCGTACCCGAGCCTCCCGAAGATCCGCAGCGCCCCGGCGAGCCGCTCCTTGCGGTGCCGTCGCTCGTCCGCCACGGAGTCGTGCACGGGCGGCATCGCGAACTGCAACCGCTCGACGGGTATCGGTGTGGGCGCCTGCATGTGGTGTCCTCCATCCCTGGCTGTACGAGGCGGAAGGTACCGGTGGTGCGTACAGGAGAACAGGGGGACGGCGCGCGCAAAGACGACAGGAGATGTCGGGTATCGGCGCCAGACTCGACGTATGCCGATCAACTGGGAAGCCTTCGCCACCGCAGAGCCGGACCTCGCCGCGACCGTCGAGAAGCGCTTCGGCGCGTTCACGCACCACGTCCTCGCGACCCTCCGCAAGGACGGGTCACCGCGCACCACCGGTCTCGAAGTCCGCTTCCTGAACGGGGAGTTGTGGCTCGGCATGATGCCGAACTCCGTCAAGGCACTCGACCTGCGCCGCGATCCGCGCTTCGCGCTGCAGGCGAACCCGGGCGCGGGCACGGAGATGGCGGGCGGCGACGTCCGCATCGCGGGACGCGCGGTCGAGGTGCGCGACCCGGAGCTCCGCGCGCGCTACACGGACACGGTGAACCCGCCGGACCCGGACGCCTTCCACCTCTTCCGCACCGAGCTGACGGAGGTGGTCCGTACGTACATCGAGGACGGGAAGTACCTGGCGGTGCAGCTGTGGAAGCCGGGCTCGCCGTTGAAGACCACACGACGGACCTGACCCTCGTACGCGAACGGCGCCGCCCACCTCGCGTGAGGCGGACGGCGCCGTTCAGGACATCCGGGAGGTCACTCCCACTCGATGGTCCCCGGCGGCTTCGACGTCACGTCGAGCACGACGCGGTTCACGTCGGCGACCTCGTTCGTGATGCGCGTCGAGATCTTCGCGAGCACCTCGTACGGCATGCGGGTCCAGTCGGCCGTCATGGCGTCCTCGGACGAGACGGGGCGCAGGACGATCGGGTGGCCGTAGGTGCGGCCGTCGCCCTGGACGCCGACGCTGCGGACGTCCGCGAGCAGCACGACCGGGCACTGCCAGATCTCGCGGTCGAGACCGGCCGCCGTCAGCTCCTCGCGGGCGATGGCGTCGGCCTCGCGCAGCAGGTCCAGGCGGTCCTTGGTGACCTCGCCGACGATGCGGATGCCGAGGCCGGGGCCGGGGAACGGCTGGCGCTGGACGATCTCGTCCGGCAGGCCGAGCTCGGCGCCGACCATCCGGACCTCGTCCTTGAACAGCTTGCGCAGCGGCTCGATGAGCTCGAACTCGATGTCGTCGGGCAGGCCGCCGACATTGTGGTGCGACTTGATGTTCGCCGTGCCGGTGCCGCCGCCGGACTCGACGACGTCCGGGTAGAGCGTGCCCTGCACCAGGAAGGCGACCTCGGGGCCGTCCTCCTGGAGGATCTCCAGCTGCGCCTGCTCGAAGACGCGGATGAACTCACGGCCGATGATCTTGCGCTTGGTCTCCGGGTCGGAGACCCCGGCCAGCGCGTTCAGGAAGCGCTCGCTCGCGTCGACGACCTTGAGGTTCGCGCCGGTCGCGGCGACGAAGTCCTTCTCGACCTGCTCGGTCTCGCCCTTGCGCATCAGGCCGTGGTCGACGTACACGCAGGTGAGCTGCGAGCCGATGGCCTTCTGCACGAGGGCCGCGGCGACGGCGGAGTCCACGCCGCCGGACAGGCCGCAGATCGCGCGCTTGTCGCCGACCTGCTCGCGGATGGCGGCGACCTGCTCGTCGATGACGTTGCCGGTCGTCCAGTTCGGCTTGAGGCCCGCGCCGCGGTAGAGGAAGTGCTCCAGGACCTGCTGGCCGTGCGTGGAGTGCATCACCTCGGGGTGGTACTGCACGGCGTACAGCTTCTTCTCGTCGTTCTCGAAGGCGGCGACCGGCACGACGTCCGTGGACGCGGTGACCGCGAAGCCCTCGGGCGCCGCGCTGCACGCGTCGCCGTGCGACATCCAGACCGACTGCTCGGCCGGGGTGCCCTCGAAGAGGGTGGAGCCGGGCTTGGAGACGGTCAGCGGGGTGCGGCCGTACTCACGCGCGCCGTTGTCGTCGACCGTGCCGCCCAGGGAGACGGCCATCAGCTGGAAGCCGTAGCACATGCCGAAGACGGGGACGCCGGCCTCGAAGAGCTGGCGGTCGACCGTGGGCGCGTTCTCCGCGTACACCGACGAGGGGCCGCCGGACAGGATGATCGCCGCGGGGTTCTTGGCGAGCATCTCGGAGACCGGCATCGTGCTCGGCACGATCTCGCTGTAGACCCGGGCCTCACGGACACGACGGGCGATGAGCTGGGCGTACTGCGCTCCGAAGTCGACGACCAGAACGGTGTCGGGAGCGGCGGCAGCGGGGGGCGCTGATGGCACGGCGGCGGCCTTCCGGCGTTGAGCGTGAGCGGTGCGTGGAGCAGAGGCTCGTGCGTGAGCAGGGGGTCTGTTTTGTCGATTCTAACGGGCGTGGCGGGACCCCCCTCGTCGTATCCGACGGACCCCGGGCCCACAAGCCCGGCGCCCCGGGGCCCAGGAGCACGCCGGGTATCGGCGCATGGACGGGCCGTCTCAGCATCCGAGCCGTGCGGGAACCGGATTGACCGGGCACACGCGCGTGGGGGCATACTGTGCCCGTGACCAAGCACCTCAGCTTCCTCTTTACCTATGGCAACCGGCCCACCGGCTGCCATGGTCGAGCTGCTTGATCCACTGACAAGCGACTTACCGGGCGCCCCGGGCCGACAAGGCCCGGGGCGCTCTGTCGTTCGCGGACCTTGCCGCTCCGGGGCTCCCCTCCCCTTCCGACAAGGAGCCCCCGATGACCGTCACCGCCACCGCCACCGACAAGACCGGCGCCCGCACCCCCGAGGCCGCCGGCGTGATCGAGAACGCACGCGAGCGGATCGACACCCTCGACGACCGCATCATCGGCCTCATCCAAGAACGGATGGCCGTCTCGGCCGTCATCCAGGAGGCGCGCATCACCTCCGGTGGCCGCCGCGTGAACCTCTCCCGCGAGATGGAGGTCCTCGGCCACTACAGGGAGGCGCTCGGCAAGCCCGGCACGACGCTCGCGATGACGCTCCTGGAGCTGTGCCGGGGCCGCGTCTGACGCCCGCCGCCGGGGCGCGGGTACCTGCGGACCTGAGTTCGGATCGGTTCTCACCCGTACGGCGCGTGACCGGTTCCGGGCGGGCTTCGTTGGTCCCGGTGTCCGTGCCAGCCAGGGGCGGGCCCGCAAGAACCACGCGTGGCTCCGCTGGAGCGATGAGGCGTACGGATTCATGCCGTACGCCGTGGGACCTCGCTCCAGTGACGTGACCGGACGGCAGGGGACAGCAGCCCGGTCACCCAAGAGAACGGTCGGCTCCGGGGACGCCCGGAGCCGACCGGCCTCCGTCCCCGAACCCCCCGGCCCTTTCCCCTATAGATGTGGTCGAAACGGTTGCGCCGTGAACAGCGCATCCAGCACGATGCCTAGAAGGGTCGGGCTTCAAGTCCCCCCGTCCACAGCTTCATTGCCATTGGTCGATACCACGCGAGCGCCCCCAGTGCGCCGGGTCGGCCACCGGCACCTCGAACCAGCGGCGCACTCCCCCCGGCGCCGCCCCGAGGCACCGACGCTGCCCTGACGTCGGTGCTGACAGCCAAGGGCCCCGCGGATCCGTCCCGCGGGGCCCTTCGCTCTGTCCGGACTCGCTTCATGCTCTGCCCGGACTCGCTTCAGCTCTGTCCGAACTCGCTTACAGCGAAGCCAACTTCTTCACCTGCGCGTCGACGATCTCGCCCGGCACTCCGAACTTCTTCGGCTGCAGCAGGTTGATCGAGTAGAAGGCGGCGAGCGTCGAACCACTGCGTACGACGGTGAAGCTCATCGGCGTCTTCTGGCCCTCGATGAGACCCACGACCTTGTACGAGACGCCCTCGTCCCCCGACTTCGGGGCGGGCAGGGCGGCCACGTCGCGGTACTCGGAGTCCGCGTGTTCGTACGCGTCGCACTTCTCCGTGGCCGTACGCAGGTCGCCCATGACCTTCTTGGCGTCGGCCTCCTCGTGCGCGATCAGCGCGAGCGTCACGACCGTTGCGTCCAGTTCGTCGGTGCCGGTCACGATCCGGCCGACGCGGGACTTCGCCGCGGGCTGCGTGGCGAACATGAACATGTCGGCGAGCGGCTGGCACGCCGCCGGGTCCGAGGGCACGGTCTCGGCCGGCATGTCCGCCGCGGACATCTTCTCGACCTTGTAGCCCTTGAGGTCGCCCTTGACGAGCACCGCCTTCTCCAGGTCGGCGGCGGTGAGCACGGGCGACGCGGGGGACTTCTTCGCGACCGGCTTCTTGCCGCCGTCCCCGTTGTCGCCGCCACCGCTGTCGCCGCCGCACGCTGCGGTCAGGCCCAGCGCGACCGTGACGGACGCGGCCACGACGGCCCGATACACAGTTGACTTCACGTTTCCTGCCTTCATCTCACGGCGCGGGCGAACGGCCCGCACCGAGGCGAAATGAAAGCCGCAGACTCACGTGCCCCACCAGCCTTTTGCGTAACGATCAGAAACCGCCGAAAAGGTTGTACGGAACGCGTGTGAGGTGAGTCAGACCTTGGCGAGCTGCGCGTCGACGATCGCGGGCGCCACCTTCGGGTCCTCGTCCGCCGTGGGCGTCCCCGTGCCGTTCATGCCGTCCTTCGCGGCCTCCTTGTCGCGCTGGACACCTTCGGGGTCGTAGAGATTCGACGCGTCGAAGGCGACGAGCGTGCCGCCGCTGCGGACCACCGTGACGCTCTCGCGCATCACGAACTCACCTGTGCGCCGGGCGACTTTGTACGAGATCGCCCCGTCGCCCTTGTCCGGCGCGGACAGCGCCTCGACCCCGAAGTAGCGCTGGTCGCCGACGCGGAAGTCGGCGCACTTCCTCGACTTGGCCGCGGCGCCCAGGTCGGCCATGGCCTTCTCCGCGTCGGCCTCGGCGAAGGCGGACAGCTTGACGCGGGTCGTCGTGACGTCCTTGTCCGACGTGGGGGTCACGACGCGGCCCGTGCGGGCCTTCGGCTTCGACGGGGCGCCGGTGTCGAGCACGGCGGCGAGCGGCGCGCACTCGGCGGGGGACGGCTTCCCGGTCGGCCGGTCGGCGCCCTCGGCCTCGGCCGCCTCGGGCTTCTCGACCTTGTAGCCCTTCACGTCGCCGGTGGCCAGGGCCGCCTTCTCCAGCCTCGCCACCGCGCCGCCGCTCGCGCCCGGCTTCGCCGACTTCTCGTCGTCGTCACCGCCCGCGCCGCACGCGGCGCTCGCCCCGAGTGCGGCCACGACGGAGACGGCCACCAGGGCCCGCGACACAGCTGACTTCACGTTCTCTTCCCCCGCTTCGCTTGCGTCTCGCACGATGCGGAGTCACCCGCACCCCTTCTACGACGGAAGGTGATCACTTTCGGTTCCGTGCCGCGGGGCCCGATGCCTCACCAGCCCCAGATCCAGAAACGGAACGGGCTGAGCAGGGCGATGGCGAGGGCCATGCCGCCGATCACGATCACCACGCTCCACACCCTGCGGCGGCGCTCGGAGCGCTCGCTGCGGCGCGGGCCCGTCGGCGCGGAGCGCCAGTCGTCCGGCTGCCACCGCACGGGGTCGCCCTCGCGCCTGCGCCGCCTGCGGCGGAGCCGCCCCTCCTGCGCGGCCTGTCGACGCGCGGCCTCCTCGTCGAGGCGCCGCAGCCTTTCGGCCACCATCCGGGCCCGTGCCGATGGCTCCTTCGGCGCGGACGCGCGTATCTCCCGCTCGCTGTCCTTCTCGAACCTCTCCCACACCTCGTCGGGTATGGCCATGCTGTCCCCTCCCCTTGAGACCGCCGAGCGTCACGCCCCTTTTGGGCGGGGGAAGTTCTACGGCACCCCCTCCCACCAGCACAAGCGATGTGAGTCACGCCACATAAGAATTCTGTGAGATCAGGGACAACCATTCACAGGGATCACAGGTCAAGCACTGCGTAACAACGGCCACACCCGCGTCCCCACCGCGGAGGCCTCCACCTCCGCGCTGCCGACCAGGCAGTGCGCCGGACTTCCTGAGGTCTTCATGAAGCTTCGTCGCGCCATGGCCGCGGCGGCCGCCACCGCCGTCATAGCCCCGCTCGCGCTCCTGTCGGCTCCGGCCGCGTTCGCGACCGAGGACACCACTCCGACGCCGGCCGTCACGGACTCCGAGACGCCCAAGCCGACCGACACCGAGACGCCGACCGAGAAGCCCACCGAGAAGCCGACGGACAAGCCGACCGAGAAGCCGACCGACAAGCCCACGGACAAGCCGACCGAGAAGCCGACCGACAAGCCCACGGACAAGCCGACCGAGACGGAAGAGCCCACCGAGAAGCCCACCGAGACGGAGGAGCCGACGGAGGAGCCGACCGAGGAGCCCACCGAGCCGGCCGACTGCCCGGTCGACGACGACGGCGTGGACGTCGACTCCGAGCTGGAGGTCGAACTCGTCGGCCTGCCCGGCAAGATCGTCGCCGGCAGCGGCTGGCACCAGTTCAAGCTGACCGCCGCCAACCCCACCGACGAGGCGCTCGGCGAGGTCCGCTGGATCGCGGCCGTGGACAACGACTCGGACAGCGCCGACGAGAAGGACTGGCTGAGCAACTACGCCGACCTCCAGTTCTTCGACCCCGAGACCAAGTCCTGGGAGTCGATCGACGGCGACCTGAACGGCGGCCTCGCCTTCGGTGAGACCGAGCTCGGCCCGAACGAGAAGGTCGACATCAAGCTGCGCCTCAAGGTCAGCGCCAAGGCGCCCGCGGGTCCCGGCTACGCGATCGGCCTGGGCAGCTACGTCGACTCCGAGGCCGACTGCGCCCACAACTCGTTCGCGTACTACCCGCTGACGATCCTCAAGCCGGGCAGCAAGAACGAGAACCCGGGCACGGCCAAGCCGAACCCGGACAAGAAGCTGCCGTCCGGCGTCAAGCAGCCGCAGGGCGGCGCCAAGGAGCTCCAGCCCACCGGCAACCTCGCCGCGACCGGCTCCAGCTCGATGCTGCCGACCATCGGTCTCGTCGGCGGCGCCGCCGTCGTCGTCGGTGCGGGCGCGGTCTTCGTCGTCCGTCGCCGCAAGGCCGACGCCGCCGTCTGACCGACGGCACCGCCGCGCGACAGCGGCACCTGATCACGCGGAAGGACCTGCGCTCGGAGGGGGGTGCAGGTCCTTACGTGTGTCCAGGGGCGCCTACTTCTTCGGCGGCACCGTCGGCATCCCCAGGAACGGCAGCTTCAGCGCGCCGAAGGCGTCCGCGGGGACCGCGGGGGCCTTCGGCGCGACCGCCGCGAGTCGCACGTACGCGGAGCCCTGCGCCGGGCGCGGGTCCTCGCCGCCCTTGTTGGGCCAGAACGACATCGCGCGCTCGGCCTGCGCGGTGATCGTCAGGGACGGATTCACGCCGAGGTTCGCCGAGACCGCGGCGCCGTCGACCACCGAGATGCCCGGGTGGCCGTACAGCCGGTGGTAGGGGTCGATGACACCGGTGTCCGCCGAGTCGCCGATCGGGCAGCCGCCGAGGAAGTGCGCGGTCAGCGGGGTGCCCATGAGCTCGCCGATGTTGGAGCCCGCGAAGCCGTTGATCTCCTGGGAGAGGATCGTCGCCGCGCGCGTGGCCTCGGGGATCTGGTCCGGGTTGGGCGCGCCGTGGCCCTGCCGCGCGGTGAGCAGGCCCTTCCCGAGGCCCTTCTCCTTGCGGTACGTGGTCAGGGAGTTGTCGAGCGACTGCATGACCAGGCCGATGATGGTCCGCTCCGACCAGCGCCGGTTGGAGAGCGAGCGGACCGCGAGCAGCGGGTGGCGCGCCATGTTGGCCGCCCAGCCGACGACCCGGTCCTTGCCGCCCTTCACGCTGTACGGGACCTGGAGCAGCGTCATGCCGCCCATCGCGTTGGACTTCTTGCCGTAGCGGACGGGCTCGATGTGCGTGTTCTCGTTCGGGTGGATCGACGAGGTGATCGCGACGCCCCTGGTGAAGTCGACCTTCGGCGCGCCGTGCCGCTTGCGGTAGCGGCGGTCGGTGGTCTGGGCGCCCACCAGGGCCTCGGAGTTGGTGCGGGTGAGCGTGCCGAGCCGGTGGGAGATCTGCGGGAGCAGGCCGTTGTCCTTCATGCGGTGCAGGAGCGTCTGCGTGCCGTACGTACCTGCGGCGATGACCACCTTGCGCGCCTTGAACGTCCGACCCTTGCCCTTGCGTTTGTCGTCGGTGGGCAGGGTGGCCACCGCGTACCCGCCCCGCGAGTCCTCGGTGACGGCGACGACCGACGTCATCGGGTGGATGACGGCGCCCGCCTTCTCCGCGAGGTAGAGGTAGTTCTCGTTGAGGGTGTTCTTCGCGCCGTGCCGGCAGCCGGTCATGCACTCGCCGCACTCGGTGCAGGCGCGCCGCGAGGGGCCCGCGCCGCCGAAGTAGGGGTCGGGGACCTCGGCGCCCGGCCTGGCCTTCGACGTGCCGTCCGCGTCGTCCTCGTCGCCGAAGAAGACGCCGACGGGCGCCATGTGGAAGCTGTCGCCGACCCCCATCTCCTGTGCGGCCGCCTTCAGATGGACGTCGGAGGGCGTGGTCGTCGGGTTGAGCCGCACGCCGAGCATGCGCTTGGCCTGCTCGTAGTAGGGGTGCAGCTCGTCCTGCCAGTCCGTGATGTCCTTCCACTGCGGGTCGTTGAAGAACGGGGCGGGCGGTACGTAGAGGGTGTTGGCGTAGTTCAGCGAGCCGCCGCCGACTCCGGCGCCCGCGAGGACCATCACGTTGCCGAGCAGGTGGATGCGCTGGATGCCGTAGAGGCCGAGTGCCGGGGCCCAGAGGTAGTTCTTCAGGTCCCAGGAGTTCTTGGGCAGCGTCGCGCGGGTGAAGCGTCGGCCCGCCTCCAGTACGCCGACGCGGTAGCCCTTCTCCGTCAGGCGCAGCGCGGAGACGGCGCCGCCGAAGCCGCTGCCTACGACGATGACGTCGTAGTCGTACGTGGCGTCGTCGCCCGGCTGGTTTTGGGCAGAGCTCTCCTGTGACATGGACTCTCCTCGTCAAATTGCCCGCGGGCCGTCTGTGGTTGCTCGCGCAGTTCCCCGCGTCCCTTCGGGGCGCTCCTGGTGGGGTGCTGCTAGCGCAGGCGCAGCGCCTTCATCACCTTCAGGCTCGTGGTCATGAACGCCGCGTACTTCTCGTCGTCCAGGCCGAACGACGGGGCGAGCGGCATGATCCGCTGGGTGGCGACGGTCTGCGCCTCGGTGTACTTGAGGATGCCCTCGGAGCCGTGGCGGCGGCCGAGCCCGGACTCCTTCATGCCGCCCATCGGGGACTGCACGCTGCCGTAGGCGGGCGCGTAGCCCTCGTTGACGTTGACCGTGCCGGTGCGCAGGCGGGCTGCGACCTTGCGGCCGCGGCCGCCGTCCTTCGTCCAGACCGAGGAGTTCAGGCCGTACGGCGTGGCGTTGGCGAGCTCGATCGCCTCGTTCTCGTCCGTGAAGCGGTAGAGGGAGACGACGGGGCCGAAGGTCTCTTCGTTGCAGACCGACATCGGGGCCTCGACGCCGTCCAGGATGGTCGGCTCGAAGAAGTAGGGGCCGATGTCCGGGCGCGCGACGCCGCCCGCGACGAGCGTGGCGCCCTTGGCGACGGCCTCCTCGACGTGCCGGGTCACGGTCTCCAGCTGGCGCTCGCCCACGAGCGAGCCCATGTCGGCGCCGTACGCGAGGGACTTGCCGAGCCGCATGGCCTTCGTGCGCTCCGCGAAGCGCTCCACGAACCGGTCGGCGATCGACTCGTGGACGTACAACCGCTCGATGGAGATGCACAGTTGGCCGGCGGAGGAGAAGCAGGCCCGCACGGCGCCCGCGGCGGCCTTCTCCACGTCGGCGTCGTGCAGCACCAACATCGCGTTCTTGCCGCCGAGTTCGAGCGAGACGCCGACCAGGCGGGCGGCGGCGCCCTGCGCGACCTCGCGGCCGGTGCGGGTGGAGCCGGTGAAGGAGACGTAATCGGCGTGCTTGACGATCTCGGGGCCGACGACCGGGCCCTCGCCGAGCACGACCTGGAAGACCTCCGAAGGCAGGCCCGCCTCGATGATCAGGTCACGGGCCCACAGGGCGGTGAGGCAGGTCTCCGTGTCGGGCTTCATCACGAGGGCGTTGCCCGCGACGAGGGCGGGCAGCGCGTCGCCGATGGACAGCTCGAAGGGGTAGTTCCAGGGCGCTATCTGCCCGACGACACCGCGCGGCTGGCGGTTCTCGGTGACCTTGGTGAGGGTCGGGACGACGCCGGTGTGCCGCTTGGGGCTCAGGTACGAGGGGGCCTTGCGGCCGTAGTGCCGGGCGGCGACCGCGACGGCCTGGATCTCCTCGTGCGCGTGGAGGCGGGCCTTGCCGGTCTCCAGCTGGATCAGGTCGAGGACCTCGGCCTGGCGCTGGAGCACCAGGTCGTGGAAGCGCAGCAGGACGGCGGCGCGCTGCTTGACGGGGGTCCTGGCCCAGGCGACCTGGGCGGTGCGGGCCCGCTCGAAGGCGGTGGCGACGTCCTCGGGGGTGGACTCGGGCAGGTCGGCCAGCTTCTCGCCGGTGAGCGGCGTGTGGTTGGCCGTGCGTCCCGAGCCGACGACATCACGGGTGAGCTGGGCGATCAGCTCGGGCGTGACCACGTCGGCGGCGGTGCGCGCGCCTTCGGGGGCCGGGGCGGTCGGGTTCGTTCCGAGGGGCGCTGCGGTGGCCTGCGAGTCCGTCATGCTCGTGAGAGTAGGCCCACGTCAGGGTTTTGGGTACCCATCGGTAATGGGCCTTCACCGGTCACTCACACGCCGCCAGTGATTACTGGCGACAAAGCCGCTGATCAGGCCGTTGTCCCGGCGTGCGGCGCGCTGCCGGGCATTTTCAGGAGTTGGTCATGTCCTTGCCGATCTTGAGGCGCTCCCGTACGCCCTTGAAGAGCGCGGTGCCCTCCTTCTCCTCCGGCGTCCCCTTGGGCATGTCCACGCGCAGCTCGTAGAACTCCTGGTCGTCCGTGATGACCAGCAGCTGCATGCAGCGGGTCGCGGTGCCGTCGTCGTACGTCGTGTCGGCGATGACCGCGTCGTAGCCGTTGAAGGACGTCTGCGTGTAGTTCGTGCGCGCGCCCTCGTCGTTGTCGTGCCAGATCGACGCCTCCTGCTTGGCCCAGGTCATGGCGGGCGCCGACGCCATGACCTCCTTGGTGAGCCGGACTTGGAGCAGGCTGCTCTCCGAGGGGCTGTAGACCACGAGACGGGCCGCGATCCGCGCGTGGTCGGCGTCGCTGTCCTCGCGCGCGAAGACCTTGTACTCGCTCGGCACGGAGATCTCCGCGTCGAGCTTCCGCTCGGGCCGGGTCTTCCAGGCGGGCCGCTTCTGCGCGGGTTCCTCCATGGGCGGCGCGGCCTCGCCCACCTCGGCCTCCCCGTACGCCTCTTCCTCACCGCCCCTGTCCCCCATCGAGACACCGAGCCAGACACCGCCGCCGACGAGCAGCGCGCCGGCGAGGGCGGCGGCGATCAGGGCGGGGGTCCGGCGGGACGAGCCGCCACGGGGCTCCGAGGCGACGGTGGGCTCGGGCGTCCGGGCCCGGCCGGGCGCCGGGGCGGGTTCCTGGCCCCGGCCGGGGTCGGCGTCCGGCTCCCGGGAGATCCGCAACGTCCCCACGTCGTCCGACAACTCCCTCAGCCCCGAAGGGTCCTGCGCCGGCTCGGACCCGAACGGCTCCGGCAGCGGCCGCCCCTCCGCCACGGCCTCCAGGGCCGTCGCCACCTCGAAGGCGTCGGGCCGCAGCTCCGGTTCCTTGGACAGCAACCGCTGGATGAGCGGCGCCAGTTCACCGGCCCGCCCCGGCGGCGGCGCCTCCGCGGAGAGGACGGCCGCGAGCGTGGACTCAAGTGTCGTACGCCGGAAGGGGGACCAACCCTCGACCGCCGCGTACAGCAGGACGCCGAGCGACCACAGGTCCGACTCGGGGCCCGCCCCGCGCCCCGACATCCGCTCGGGGGCGATGAATTCGAGCGACCCGACGAACTCGCCGCTCACCGTCAGCGACTCCTCGCCCTGGATGTGCGCGATGCCGAAGTCGGTGAGGACGACGCGGCCGTGCGGGCCGATGAGGACGTTGGCGGGCTTCACGTCGCGGTGCACGATGCCACGCGTGTGCGCGGCGGCGAGGGCGCCGACGACTGCGAGGCCGACGCGGGCCGTCTCGGCGGGCTCCAGCGCGTCGCGCCGGAGCTTCTCGTGCAGCGACTCGCCTCGCACCAACTCCATGACGATCCACGGCAGTCCGTCCTCCAGGACCACGTCGTGGATGGTGACCGCCGCCGGATGGTCGACGCTCGCCGCGGCCCGGGCCTCGCGGTGCAGCCGCGCGTACGCACGCCGGTGCGCGGCGTCGTGCGGATCCCCCGGAAGCCGCGGCTCCTTGACCGCCACGTCCCGCCCGACCAACTCGTCGACGGCACGCCACACGGTGCCCATACCGCCCGACCCGATGCGCTCGGCGAGGCGGTAGCGACCGCCGATCAGACGTCCCCCGCCCGAACGCTCCCTGTCCTGGCGTCCCCCGTCAGTGCTCATGCCACATGAGTACCGTGCGAGGGCGCCAAGGACCAATACGGTGATCCACCTGTAACCGTGAGGGCCGGGGATCTTGAGCCTCGCGGCAGTCGATATCGTCCTCCGGAACCCGGAGTTCACTCACCGACCACAGTGAACTCCCGTACAGGACCAAGGGGGATCCCAGCATGCGATCCAAAGTGGCCGCGCTTGCGCTCACCGTCGCCTCGGCCGCGACCATGACAGTGATGGCACCCGGAGGGTCAGCAGAAGCGGCCTCGGCGCGCTCATGCCAGACAGTGAATCTGGGAACGTTCAAAGACGGAGGGGTCTGCTTCTACCACCGCTCGGACAACATCAAGGTCTTCTACTCGGGCAACGGCCAGAAGGGCTGGAAGATCACGGGTTCCGGGCACACGACCGACGGACGCAAGCTCAAGTGCGTCAACCGCAAGCGGGACTCCATCAAGACCTGTGACTACAACCTGTCGGAGAGTGCGCTGCTGACGTATCGGATCACCGCCAGCAGGCCCGGCTCCACGACGAAGAAGAGCCCCTGGCTCACGGTGAGCGTCCGCACCGGAAAGCCCGTCAACAGCTGATCGCCCCGCTTCCTCGGGGCGCCTGCGTGCAGGCGCCCCGAGCGCGGTTTCCATCCGTCAGAGCTTGTCGAGCTCCAGATCGGAGATCGCGGTCTCGGCTACCTCGCGGCCGCGTGCCGTGAAGTCCCCCTTGCCGGGGTAGCCAATCGTCAACTTGTACATGTCGCCGGACTTGGTCTTGTAGTAGAGGGCCTTGAGTTCGCGCGGGCGCGGGTTGTCGCTGTCCGTCGTGGAGTAGACGACGGTGTTCTCCGCGGCCTTCTCCCCCTTGAACTCGGTCTCCTTGGAGTCGCTCGTGGGCGCGGGGTCGGAGGCCATGCCGAGGTCGTAACTGCCCGACTTCTTGAAGTCCGCGTCGTCGTCGTACATCTCGGCGGCCGCGGTGCCTGCGATGTCACCGTTGACGTCCTCGGACTTCTTCATGAGCTCCAGGGCGATCCAGACACTGCCGCTCGGGTCGGTGTACTGGACCCAGTGCCTCTTCTCGTCCGAGTTGTCGTCCTCGGACTTCGTGTAGCCCTCGGGCACGGCGACGGTCGCCGCCAGTTCCTTCGACTTCTCCTTCTTCCACCCCTCCGCGTCCGAGCCCCCGAAGGGATTCATCGCCACCAGCACGCCCGCCGCCACCGCCGCGACGACCACGCCCGCGACGATCGCCAGGGTCTTGCGGCTCAGGAAGATTCCCTTGCCGTCGTGGCCCGTGCCGCCGGGCCCCGCGACCGTGACGACCTGCGTCGGCGCCGCCTGCGGGGGCGTGGCCGCCTCTTCCAGGAGCGCGCGGACCTGCGCGGCGTTCGGGCGCTGGGCGGGGTCCTTGGCCAGCAGGCGGTTGATCGCGTCGGCGAGCGGGCCCGAGGCCGACGCGGGCGCCGCGGGTGTCGCGTTCAGGACGGACTGGAGCGTCGCGGGGGTGTTGTTGCGGCGGAACGGCGAGACGCCCTCCGTGGCCGCGTACAGGACGACGCCCAGCGACCAGAGGTCGGACGCCGGACCGGGGCGCTGGCCCAACACCCGCTCCGGGGCTATGAATTCGGGCGAGCCGACGAAGCCGCCGGTGTCCGTCAGGTTGGTCTCGCCCTCGATCTGGGCGATGCCGAAGTCGGTCAGGACTACGCGGTCGTGCCGGCCCAGCATGACGTTGTCCGGCTTCACGTCACGGTGCAGGATGCCCGCCTGGTGCGCGGCGTCCAGGGCGTTCAGTACGGCCAGGCCGATGCGGGCGGCGTCGCGCGCGCCGAGCGTGCCCTCCTGGAGCGCGGCGCCGAGCGAACGGCCCTGGACCAGCTCCATCACGATCCACGGCTGGCCTTCCTCGACCGCGACGTCGTGGACGTTGACCACGGCCGGGTGGTCGAGCCGGGCCGCGGCGCGCGCCTCGCGGCGCATCCGCTCGAAGGCGTTGGCGCGCTCCCGCTCGGGCAGGTGGTCGGGGACGCGCGGCTCCTTCACGGCGACCTCGCGGTCCACCGTCTCGTCCTTGGCGCGCCACACCGTGCCCATGCCGCCGTGGCCGAGCTTGGACAGCAGCCGGTAGCGGCCCGCGATCAGCCGGCCGGCGCCGGGCTCCGCCTCGGCCTGCCGGTTCGGCACGGCCTGATCCGGCACGACCTGGGTGGGCTGGGCGTACGGAGAAGGGGGCGGTGTGGGAGCGGCGGGCTGCGACGGCTGGTGCGGCTGCTGCTGCGCGTACGGGTTGCCGGGGTGAGCACCACCGTTCTGGCCGGATTGCCCCGGTACGCCGGGCTGTTGCGGCGGCTGGAGGCCGAAGCTGGTGGGTTCATACGGGCCGTAGGAGGCTCCCCCGTCGTTACTCATGCCCCCATGAGTACCTTGCGGGGCACCTCGGTTTCCAGCCAGGCCGCCCACTTGTGACCGGGGTGATGCACGCGGCACCGCACGCATCGCAGCGGCCTCTCGTCACCGACGTACGAACGTGTCGACCGCCGCGTCGAAGTACCTCCGCGCCTGCGCCGCGTCCCCCACCGGCGCCGAGACCCACACGTCGTACATCCGGCCGCCCTCCTCCCAGCACAGGTCGAATGTGTGCCGGGCGCCCTCCTCCTCGAAGAAGCCGTCCCAGGTGAACTCCCACAGGGCCGCGGGCCTGCCGTTGCGCGTGGTCTCCGTGACCTTGCCGTCGCGGTAGCCGGGGTTGTTCTTCGGCCCCTCGGCGTCGGCACGGCGCTGCGCCGCGAGCGGGCCACCGGGCTCGCGGGCCGCCTTCTTGATGCCGATGCGGTACGTGCCGCCCGGCGAGACGTAGAAGACGCGGGGCCCGTCCACCTCCCGCCGGAACCCTTCGGGCACGGCGAGCGCGAAGCCCGCGGGGTCCTTCGCGATGCGGAAGCCCTGCGGAGCCTCGGGCGAGGAAGGCCTCGGCGTGGCGGTCGTCACCGTGACCGTGGGCGTGGGCGAACTCGGCGGCGCGGAGGACGAGGTGGCCGGTGTGCCGCCGCCCTCGCCGCCCCTGTTCAACAGGAGCACGGCGGAGACCCCGGCCCCCGCGACGGCGGCGACCAGGGCAGCGGCGATCAGGACGACCTTGCCGTGCCCGCCGGGCGCCTTCGCATGCCCGCCGTGCCCCTTCGCATGCCCGGCGGCGGGCGCCCGCGGCCCCAGGGGCAGATCGCGCTGCGTGGGCGTGTATCCACCGCGCCGCGCGGCCTCCGGCATCCGCCCCGTCTCGACGTACGCCCGCAGCAGCCGTTCCGCCTCCTCCGCGTCGATCCTTCGCTCCGGATCGCGGTCCAGGAGGCCGAGCACGACGGGCAGGAGCGGCGCGGCCGCCGCGGGCGGGCGTATCTCGTCGTAGACGACGGCGTGCAGGACCCCGCCGATCGAGTCACGGCGGAACGGCGACTCCCCCGCCAGCGCGGTGACGAGCAGCGCGCCCAGCGACCACAGGTCCGACTCGGGCCCGGTCCGCTCCCCCGCCATCCGCTCCGGCGCGGTGTACTCGGGCGAGCCCACGAACGACCCGACCTCCGTCAGCGTCGTCGCCCCGGTGAGCTGCGCGATCCCGAAGTCGGTGAGCACGACACGGCCGGTGGCGCTCTCCAGGAGTACGTTGGCGGGCTTGAGGTCTCGGTGCAGGATGCCCGACTCGTGGGCGGCCCGCAGCGCGCCGATCAGGTCGATGCCCATCCGCGCGACGGCATGCGCGTCCAGCGGCCCCTGCCGTGCGATCCGCCCGGCCAGCGAACCGCCCTCGATCAACTCCATGACGATGTACGGGTGTTCGTCCTGCACGACGACGTCATGGACGACGATGACGTGCGGGTGCCGCAACTGCGCCACGGCCCGGGCCTCGCGCAGCGTCCGCTCGCGCTGCTGCTCCGCCTCGGTCTCGGAGAGCGTCTCGTCGAGCTCCAGTTCCTTGACGGCGACCTGACGGCCCAGAAGCTGGTCGGTGGCGCGCCAGACGACCCCCATGCCGCCCCGGCCGAGCCGCGCCTCCAGGCGGTAACGACCGGCGATCACACGGGTGTTGGCGCCTCCGGTGCCGCCTCCGCCGACGCTGCCCCCGCCGGCGCCGGCCCCACCGGCGTGGTCTCCCAGGCTCCCCATGCGGCCATCATGCCCCACACGTGTGCGAACGGAATGGGTCGGACAGAGCCGCGGGCAGGTTCCGGCCGCCGCCGCCCGTCACCGGGGGGACGTACCAGGCGCCCCAGGCGTCGGCGCGGGCGCTCAGCCCTCCCGCCATCCCCGGAGCATCGCGTCGAACTGCTCCCGGGTGGTGTCCCAGTCGTCGGCGGGGGCCGACAGGTAGATGGCGTACTCGACGCCGTCACGGCTGAGATAGGTCTGCTCGATGGCGCGGCGCGGGCCCGCGGTCGTGTCGTTGGCCCCCGCCGTCCAGCTGAACTCCCAGAGGGATCCCGACTGGTCGCGGAATTTGTTGGAGTTCAGGTGCAGCCGCTGGTACGCGGGGAGCTTGGGCTTGAGGCCCTTCTCCAGGGCCAGTTGGTGCGTGTAGGAGCTCTCGAACCGCGGGTTGCGGTCGATGCCGATGCGCAGGAAGCGCCGCCCGTCGTCGGGCGTGTAGTCGACCTGGTTGCCGTCCATCTCGCGCTTCCAGCCCTTGGGCAGCATGAGGCTGAAGCCGTCCGGGTCGTTCACCCGCTCCCAGTCGTCGGGGATGCCGCCGACCGACTTGCCGGGGTCGGCCACGAAGCCCGGAGTCTGCGCCTGGCGCTCGCCCTGCTCGCCGCCGCCCGTGTAGTGCAGATACCCGAAGACGCCGGCGCCGCCGAGCAGCGCGGCCACGACGACGAGCGCGGCGACGGCGAGCCCGCGGCGGCGCCTCCCCGAGGCGGGCGGCTCCGAGGCCCCCGTGTCGACCACGGTGGCGGGATCCGGTCCCGACCGGGCGGCGGTGACGGTGGTGGGCCGGTCCGTGGCGTGCACCCGCGTCGGCACGTACGCCTGCGCCGCGCTCGGCCGCCGCCCCTCCGCGGCCTCGGCGAGCATCGCCTCGGCCTCCTCGGCGGTCGGCCTGGCCGCCGGATCCTTGCGGAGCAGCGCGCTGATGATCGGGGCGAGAGCGCCCGCGCGCTCGAGCGGCGCGGGCTCCTCGGTGACCACGGCCTGCATGGTGCCGAGCGGCGACGTGCGCCGGAACGGCGAGATGCCCTCGACAGCCGTGTACAGCGTCGCGCCGAGCGCCCACAGGTCGGACGCGGGGCCCGGGTTGCCGCCGCTGACGCGCTCGGGCGCCAAGTAGTCGACGGAGCCGACGACTTCCCCGGTCCGCGTGATCGTCGAGTCGCCCTCGATCGCCGCGATCCCGAAGTCGGTGAGCAGGATCCGGCGGTCGGTCGCCAGGAGGACGTTGCCGGGCTTGACGTCGCGGTGCAGCACCCCGGCGGCGTGCGCGGCGCGCAGGGCCTTGAGGGTCCACAGGCCGATGCGGGCCGCCTCGACGGGCTCGACGCGGCCGTCGTCCTTGACCGCGTCCGCCAGCGAACGGCCCTCGACCAGCTCCATCACGATCCAGGGCCGGTCGTCGTACTGCACGACGTCGTGGACGGTGACCACCGCGGGGTGGTTGATCCGGGCCGCGGCCCGCGCCTCCGTCTGCGTACGCGCGAACAGGACCGCGCGGTCGGCCTCCTGCACGAACTGGGCTGCCGTCAGCTCCTTGACGGCCACGGCACGGTGCAGCACCTCGTCCTGCGCGCGCCACACCCGTCCCATGCCACCACGCCCGATGGACTCACCGAGTCGGTAGCGGCCCGCGAGGAGCAGGCCCTGGCTCTGATTCACGTTACCCCGCAATGGTCTTGACAGGGCCAGGTTAAGGAGCGGGGGCCGCGCAGGGAACCGCAGGGGGTCTTAGGAGACCGCTCCGTTAGCTCGCGGCGGCCCCTGAATGCCGGGTGGTGACGGTCGGACGGCATCCGGTGACAGGTGTCAGCCGACGACTTGATACGTGGCCGACGCCTGCTCGTACAGCCGCGTCACCTCGTCCCGCTCCGCCTCGGGCCCCCGCACCTGCACCACGTGGTACTTCCCCCCGACGACCATCGCGAGATTGCGTACGAAGACCTCGCGGCCCGCGGAGTCCTGCCAGGTGAACTGCCCTTCGGCCATGGCACGTCCGCCGACGTCGATGCGCCGCATGCCGCTGGAGGTGGCCCAGGAGGAGTCGCGGAACGGCTGCAGCTCGCGCTCGTCCTCGCGCTGGTACTTCATGGGGTCGCTGCCGTAGCCGTCCGTGCTGTCGCGGCCCGGGACGACGAGCAGCTCGAAGTCGCCGTGGGTGTAACGGACCTGGCCGCGGCCGTTCTTGGGCTGCCGGTCCCAGCCGTCGGCCACGGCGACGCGGAAGCCCTCGGCGTCCTTGCGCAGGACGAAGCCTTGCGGCAGCTCGGGTCCGTTGCTCTGCGGCTCCTGCGAACTGGGTTGGTTGCCGGGCTTGTCCTTGCCCTTGTCCTTCTCCGGCCGGTCTTCCTCGGGCTTGTCCTTGCCGGAGCCGTCGCCGGCCCCGCCACTGGTGCCCGGCGCCGAACTGGCCTCGCCCGCACTGCCCGCCCGGTCGCCCGAGGTGCCCTCGTCGGCCTTGGGCATGAACACCACCGCGTACGTGATGGCCGCGGCGAGCCCGATCAGGATGGCCACCAGCAAGAGCCGCCCGAGCGAGCGGGGGCGGGCCCCGCCACGGGCCTGCGGCACGCGTGCGCGGCGCTCGGGGCCTTGATGGCGATCGGGTCGTTCGCGTTCGCGGGGAGGTCGGGGCTCGGGGGGCAGCCCGGGGTCGCGCGGGGGCCGGGCGGTGGGGCTCGGCGCGCCCAGAGGCGAGGCGACGCGGACGTCCCCGCCCTTGGCGCCACGCTTCTTGCCGCGCTTGTGCCGACCGTGCCCGTTGCCCTGGCCGTTCCCGGCGGGGGCGGCGGTGCCCCGCCGCTTGCGCACGACCTCGCCGCGGCGGCGTACGACGGGCAGCCGCCCCGCGTCGTACGGCGGCACCGGCACGACATGCGCCCCGGCCTCCGGCTCCGGCGCGGAACGCACCAACGAGCGCAGCCAGCCGCTCAGTTCCTCGAAGTCGAGCCGGTCGGTGGGGTCCTGCCGCAGCAGCGACTCGACCACGGGCCGCAGGGGTCCGCACTCCTCGGCGAAGGCGGGCGGCTCGGCGCACACCATCTGCACGAGCTCGGCCGTGCTGTCCTCCGGGTAGGGCGCATGCCCCTGCACGGCGCGGAAGAGCAGCGCCCCCAGGGCCCACAGGTCGGTGGCGGGCCCGATCGGCGCGGCAAGCCGCCAGTTCTCGTGCACGGGTCCGGCCTGCTCGGGCGCCCACCGCTCGGTGACGGCCCCCACGACCACCATGCGCGCATGCCGAGCCCGCTCGGCGGCGAGGGCGGTGGCGGGCCCACGCAGCACGCCACCTTCGACACCGGGGTCGCCCCAACTCCCGTAGGAAGAACCGGATCCACGCGAGGCGGCCCCTTCAGCTCCTGAGGCGTCCCGGCTCCCGTGGGGAGCGGCAGCCGCGCGGCTACCGGCGCCGCCGTTCCTCTCGTCGCTCACGTCGCTCTCGGCGAAGCCGCCGAAGTCACCGAAACCGCCGGCCCCCTGCCCGACCGACCCTCCGGGCAGCGCCGACCGCCCCGAACGCCCTCCGGCACCCGTACCCGCCCCGGAGCCTTCCGCGTGCCGCGCGGACGGGCCGCCGGGGCGTGGGACCGCGCCATGCCAAGGCTTCGTCCCCGCCACGCCGTAGGGGTCGGCTATCCGCCCGGCGGTCCCCGGCTCCTCGTCCGTCCGCCCTGCGGCCCCGGGCTCCTCGTCGCTGTCCCGCGCACCGCGCGCCGGCGCGTACCCGGCCGGGGGTGCCGGCAGACCGCCCTCGTCGTCCACGCGCGCCGCGGCCCGCGTGCCCGCGCGATACGCCGCGACCGCCCCCGGCCGCCGGGCCGCCCGCGCACCGTTCCCCTCCGGCTCCGGAGCGGGATCAAGGGGTACGTCCTCAGCCTCGTGCCCGGAGGTGTCTCCGTACGAGTACCCGGAAGTGTCTCCGTACGAAGTCCCCCCGAACCCCGCCACGTTCCCCACCGACCCCGCCGAGCCCGCGGCCTGCCCCGCCTCCACGGGCCGGGGGTCGTACCCGCAGAGGGCCTCCTCGGCCGCACCGGCCGCGAGGCCCGTCAGCATCACGCGGCCGTCGTCGCATATCAACACCGTCCGCGCGGTGATGTTCCGATGCACCCACCCGTGCGCGTGCAGCACCCGCAGCGCCGCGAGGACGTCGGCCGCGACCTCGGCCGCCCGGTAGGCGCTCAGCGGCCGGTCCGCGAGCAGGGCCGCCAGCGGCCTCGCCGCCACCAACTCGCTGACTATCCACAGCGAGCCGCCCTCCGCGAACACGTCGAAGACCTGGTCGAGCCGGGGGTGGTCCGGTATCTGCGCGGCCGCCTGCGCCGCCTCGATCGCGCGCCGCACCGCCGGATCCGTGGGCCTGCGCGTCGTCCGTGCCGAGGCCCGCCGCACCCCGGCCCCGCCGGTCCGCGCCACGAACCCGTCGGGCAGATCGCGCAGATCGTCCTCGTCGACCACCTCGGCCTCGACGATCTCCGGCAACGGCACCTGCCGGACCAGGACTTCCTGCCCGCTGTACGTGTCGAAGGCGCGCGACTCGGCGAGTTCGTACTCGTCCGAGGGCGGCATGGGCAGGCGGTAGCGGTCGGCGAGCACCCGTCCCGCATAGTCGTCCACGACGCCTCCCCCGTCCGCCCGGTGGTCAATTCCGTTCGTCTTGCGGCTCGTTGCGGCTGCGTACCGTCCGCAAGCACTCACGATACGTGCCGTGGACGAACCGCAATGGGGGATATGAGATCTAAGGCCAGAACTCCCGGCCGTACAACCTCAGGACTCGAAACCGCATCGCCTCGGCCCCCCGGAACCGACCGGCCTCAGGACTTCGGCTGGAACGTCTTCGTGAAGGTCCGCCACGCGGCCTTCCGCTGCTCGCTCCCCCAGTCGTCGGCCTTGGCGGTGTACATCATTCCGTACCCGAGCCCGCCGTTGACGACGAAGCCCCGGTCGACCGAGCGGTACTTGGTGCCGCCCTCCACGTAGGTGAACTCCCAGTCGGCCGTGTTCCAGCCGCGGAAGTCCACCTTCTCTATCCGGATCCGGTCGTACTGCGACCGGACCATGAAGTTCTCCTGGTTCTTCCAGTCGCTGACCGGGTTGTCCTTGGGCGTGGACGTCCAGCCGATCAGCAGCTTCTGGCCGTCCGGCCCGCCGAACCGCGCCCCGGCCCGCCCCGTGGACTGGAACTTCCAGCCCTTGGGCAGCCCGATCTTGAAGCCCTGGGCGTGCTTGTACGTCGACGCGGCACCGTCCCCCGGCTTCTTGCCGTCGTCGCCCTTGCTCGGGTCGTGGCCCTCGCCCTCGTCGGGGTCCGCGCTCTCGTCCTTGGCCGGGTCCTTGCCCTGCTCGTCCCCGGAACCAGCGCCCTTGCCGGCGTCCTTGTCCTCGTCCTTGCCGGAGTCCTTGCCCTTGCCGTCGCCACCGGCACTCGCCCCGCTGGACGCGGCCTTGTCGCCACCCTTGCTGTCCTTGCCGGAACCGCCTTCGTCCCCGCCCGAGATCGCGAAGGCGAGCACCGTGCCGAGCACCGCGAGCACGGCCACCACGGACACGATCACCAGCGTCCGGCGCGGCACCACATCGGTGAGCGACGCCTTGGGCGGCACCCGCGGCGGCACGCCCCCCGCGTCGGACGGCGAACCGGCGGGCGCGGAGGCGGAGGTGGAGGCGGAGGTGGAAGCGGAGGTGGACGCCCCCGCACCGCGCGCGGTGGCCGAGGCCGCCGCCTTCCGCACGGACTGCAGGGCGCCCTTCAACCGCTCGGCGGCCTCCTCGGCCTTGCGCCCGGCGGAGGCGGAGGCAGCGGACACACCCCCGGCGCCCGCGGCGGCACCGGCCCCACCCGCGGCCTTGCCCGGCTTCGTCAGCCGGGCCGTCTTCGCCGGCTTGGGCGACTTCGGCGGCTTCGGCGGCGCGGGCGGCAGCGGGACCACCTTGGTCGCCTCCACCGGCTCCGGCTCCGCCTTGGGCTCCGGCGCGTGGATCACGTCCATCAGGAGCGCCCGCGCCCCCGTGTCGTCGAGCCGCTGCTCCGGGTCCTTGGCCAGAAGGCCGTAGATGACCTTCTCCAACGGTCCGGCGTTCACCGGCTGTTCGACGTCCTCGGTCATGACCGCGGTGAGGGTCGCGATGGCCGACCCCTTGTCGTACGGAGGGACGCCCTCCACCGCCGCGTACAGCAGACCGCCCAGCGACCACATGTCGGCCGCGGGCCCCGGCTTGTGCCCGCGCGCCCGCTCCGGAGCGATGTACGAGGGCGCGCCGACGAGCATGCCGGTGGACGTGATCGAGGGGTCGCCCTCGACCTGCGCGATGCCGAAGTCCGTCAGAACGACCCGGCCGTCCTCGGCGATCAGCACGTTCGACGGCTTCACGTCACGGTGCAGGATGCCCTCGCGGTGCGCGGACCGCAGCACGTCGAGCACGGCGAGGCCGACCTCGGCCGCCCGCCGCGGCGTGAGCAGCCCGTCCTCACGGATCGCCTCCGCAAGCGACTTGCCCTCGACCAGCTCCATCACGATCCACGGGCGGTCGTCCTCGTCGACCACGTCATAGACCGTCACGGCGCTGGTGTTGCGGATCCGCGCGATCGCCTTGGCCTCGCGCAACGTCCGCGTGATGAGACGCCGCTTCTCCTCCTCGTCGATGCTCGAGGGGAACCGCAGCTCCTTCACGGCGACCGTACGGCCCAGCGTCTCGTCCTTGGCGCGCCAGACCGTGCCCATGCCGCCGCGGCCGAGCACTTCTCCCAGCCGGTAGCGCCCGGCGAGGAGACGTTCGCTCTTGTCCTGACGGGCCTCACCCGTCTGCTCCGCGTCCGACATGCGTCCCCTCTGCTGCTACCGCTGCTACCCGAGCAACCCGCCCTGACAGAGCCTTCATTGTCCCTTACTCGGGGACCGGCCGGCGCCCAGGGTCCACCGTCCCTCATCAGCCTCACAACGGGGCCGGCACAGAGGGCACAGAGCACGCAGAACGCACAAGGCGCGCAAGACTGCCAGAGCGCTCGGCACATACGAGGCGCTCCTCCCTCGCCCACAACCTCCAAGAGCCTCCGGGCGTAATCCCCCGCGAACTCCAGCCGGAACCGGCGCGCCTGACCACCGAGTTCCGCCCCGCCCCCTGGCATCCCCCCTAGGCGAGCGGCACGATGTCCGGCGCCCCCAGCCGCGCCGCGTCCGCCGTCAGGTCGTCGGGCTGCCGCTGCGACTCGCGCTCGGCCTCCACCCGCTTCTCGTAGTGCTGCACCTCCCGTTCGATCTGGTCCTTGTCCCAGCCGAGGACCGGCGCCATCAACTCGGCGCACTCCCGGGCGCTGCGCGTACCCCGGTCGAACGTCTCGATCGAGATGCGCGTACGCCGCGTCAGCACGTCGTCGAGGTGCCGGGCGCCTTCGTGCGAAGCGGCGTAGACGACTTCGGCCCGCAGGTAGTCGTCGGCGCCCGTCAGCGGCTCGCCCAGCGTGGGGTCCGCGGTGACGAGTTCGAGCACTTCCTCGGCCAGCGAGCCGTACCGGTTCAACAGGTGCTCCACGCGCACCACATGAAGGCCCGTCCGGGCGGCGATCCTCGCGCGGGCGTTCCACAGCGCCTTGTACCCCTCGGCGCCGACCAGCGGGATGTCCTCCGTGACACAGTCGGCGACCCGCTGGTCCAGACCGTGCACCGCTTCGTCGACGGCGTCCTTGGCCATCACGCGGTACGTCGTGTACTTGCCGCCGGCGACGACCACCAGGCCGGGTGCCGGATGCGCGACCGTGTGCTCGCGGGACAGCTTGCTCGTGGCGTCCGACTCGCCGGCGAGCAGGGGACGCAGACCCGCGTACACCCCTTGGACGTCGTCGCGCGAAAGCGGCACCGAGAGCACCGAGTTCACGTGCTCGAGCAGATAGTCGATGTCGGCGCTGGAGGCGGCCGGGTGCGCCTTGTCCAGGTCCCAGTCCGTGTCGGTCGTCCCCACGATCCAGTGCCGTCCCCACGGGATGACGAAGAGGACGCTCTTCTCGGTGCGCAGGATCAGTCCGGTCGACGAGCTGATCCGGTCCTTGGGCACGACCAGGTGGATGCCCTTGGAGGCCCTGACGTGGAACTGGCCGCGCTCCCCCACCATCGCCTGGGTGTCGTCCGTCCACACGCCGGTCGCGTTCACGATCTGCTTGGCCCGGATCTCGTACTCCCCGCCGCCCTCCACGTCCTGCACCCGGGCGCCGACGACGCGCTCGCCCTCGCGCAGGAATCCGGTGACCCGCGCGCGGTTGGCGACCTTCGCGCCGTACGCCGCGGCGGTGCGCACCAGGGTGGCGACGTAGCGGGCGTCGTCCATCTGTGCGTCGTAGTACTGCATGGCGCCGACCAGGGCGTCCTTCTTCAGGCACGGGGCGACGCGCAGGGCGTGGCGGCGCGTCAGATGGCGGTGCAGGGGCAGGCCTCGGCCGTGGCCTCGGGACATCGACATGGCGTCGTAGAGCGCGACGCCCGATCCGGCGTACAACCTCTCCCAGCCCTTGTGCTGCAAGGGGTAGAGGAAGGGCACCGGCTTCACGAGGTGCGGGGCGAGCCGCTCCAGGAGCAGGCCGCGCTCCTTCAGCGCCTCCCGCACGAGCGCGAAGTCGAGCATCTCCAGATAGCGCAGCCCGCCGTGGATCAGCTTGCTCGACCGGCTCGACGTGCCCGAAGCCCAGTCCCTCGCCTCGACCAGGCCGGTGGACAGGCCGCGGGTCACCGCGTCGAGGGCCGTTCCCGCGCCGACCACTCCCGCGCCCACGACCAGGACGTCCAGCTCCCGGTCGGCCATTCCCGCAAGTGACTCGGCACGCTCCGCCGGCCCCAGTGTCGCTGTCCTCACCGCTGCCTCCCGTTGAGATCGGGTGTGGTCGGACTCACATCATGCCCAGATTTCGGCGCCGCCCGCTGATCGCGACCCCAGCCTGTGGACAACACTCCGGAGCCCGACGCGGGACAATGCCGCAAATCGGTCATATTTACTCCTAGTCTGACATTGCGCTGGTCCGCCTTGTCCACAGGGCTTGCGCGCTCGTCCCGCTCCGGCTATTGGGAGGACGGCCCACCGCCATGCCCGCAGATCTCGCCGTCATCGGTCTCGGCCACCTCGGCCTGCCCCTCGCCCAGGCCGCCGTCGCACACGGCGTCGCCACCATCGGCTACGACCCCGTCCGCGCCACCGACCTGGCCGGCGGCCGCCTGCCCTGCGACGGCGCGGAAGGCGCCCTCACCGCCGCCGACGTCCGCCGGATGCTCTCGGGGGGCTTCCGGCCGACCACCAACCCCGTCGAACTCGGCAGGGTCCGCACCGCCGTCATCTGCGCCCCCACGCCACCGGCCGCCGACCGCTCGCTCGACCTGAGCCAGGTGGCCGAGGCCGCACGGGCACTGGCCGCACGCCTGCGCCCGCACACCACCGTGATCCTCGAATCCCCCGCCTACCCGGGGACCACCGAGGAATTCCTCCGCCCCATCCTGGAGACCGGCTCGGGCCTGCGCGCGGGGCGCGACTTCCACCTGGCCTACTCCCCCGGCCGCCTCGACCCCGGCAACCGCACCCACGGTTACGCCACCACCCCCAAGGTCATCGGCGGCCTCACCCCGGCCTGCACCGAGTCGGCCGCCGCCTTCTACGGCCGCCTCACCGACAAGGTCGTCCGCGCCCGGGGCCCCCGCGAGGCCGAGACCGTGCACCTCCTGGAGACCAACTACCGGCACGTGAACATGGCCCTGGTCAACGAAATGGCGGTGCTCTGCCACGACCTCGGCATCGACCTGTGGGACGTCATCCGCTGCGCCGAGACCAAGCCCTTCGGCTTCCAGGCCTTCCGCCCCGGACCCGGCGTCGGCGGCCACGGCGTCCCGCTCGACATCCCGACCCCCTCGCGCGGCGCCCGCCCCCTGCGCATGGTCGAACTGGCCCAGCAGGTCAACGACCGCATGCCGCAGTACGTCATCCAGCGCGCGGCGACCCTGCTCAACGAACACGGCAAGTCCGCCCGCGGCGCCCGCGTCCTCCTGCTCGGCGTGACCTACAAGCCCGACCTCGCCGACCAGCAGGGCGCCCCCGCCCAGGAGGTGGCGACCCGCCTCATGGAGCTGGGCGCGGCCGTCAGCTACCACGACCCCTACGTCCCCAACTGGAGCGTCCTCGGCCGCCCCGTCCCGCGCGCGGACTCCCTCTACGAGGCGGCCGCCGACGCCGACCTCACGATCCTGCTCCAGCACCACCGCACGTACGACCTGCAGGGTCTGGCCGTGAAGGCGCAGTTGCTCCTCGACACCCGGGGGGCGACGCCCGCAGGCGCGGCCCACCGCCTGTAGGCACGCACGCGTGCCCGCACACGCGCGTGGGGCCCGGACGCATCGGCGTCCGGGCCCCACCTCAGTCACACGCTCTGCTCAGCGCGGCGTCACCGCTTGTGCTGGGCGTCCGCGACCGTCACCTCGACGCGCTGGAACTCCTTGAGCTCGCTGTAGCCCGTCGTCGCCATCGCGCGGCGCAGCGCTCCGAAGAAGTTCATCGAGCCGTCCGGGATGTGCGACGGCCCCGTGAGGATCTCCTCGGTCGTGCCGACCGTGCCCAGGTCGACCTTCTTGCCGCGCGGCACGTCCTCGTGGACGGCCTCCATGCCCCAGTGGTGGCCCTTGCCGGGCGCGTCCGTGGCGCGGGCCAGCGGGGAGCCCATCATGACGGAGTCGGCACCGCACGCGATGGCCTTGGGCAGGTCGCCGGACCAGCCCACGCCGCCGTCGGCGATGACGTGCACGTACCGGCCGCCGGACTCGTCCATGTAGTCGCGGCGGGCGGCCGCGACGTCGGCGACGGCGGTGGCCATCGGCACCTGGATGCCCAGGACGTTGCGCGTGGTGTGCGCGGCGCCGCCGCCGAAGCCGACCAGGACACCCGCGGCGCCCGTGCGCATCAGGTGCAGGGCGGCGGTGTAGGTGGCGCAGCCGCCCACGATGACCGGCACGTCGAGCTCGTAGATGAACTGCTTCAGGTTGAGCGGCTCGGCGGCACCGGAGACGTGCTCCGCGGAGACGGTGGTGCCGCGGATCACGAAGATGTCGACGCCCGCGTCCACGACGGCCTTGGAGAACTCGGCGGTGCGCTGCGGCGAGAGCGCGGCGGCGGTCACGACGCCCGAGTCGCGCACCTCCTTGATGCGCTGCCCGATCAGGTCGGCCTTGATCGGGGCCGCGTAGATCTCCTGGAGGCGCCGGGTCGCGGTCTCCGCGTCCAGCTCGGCGATCTCGTCGAGCAGCGGCTGCGGGTCCTCGTACCGCGTCCAGAGGCCCTCGAGGTTGAGGACGCCGAGGCCGCCCAGCTCACCGATGCGGATGGCCGTCTGCGGGGAGACCACCGAGTCCATGGGGGCGGCCAGGAAGGGCAGCTCGAAGCGGTAGGCGTCGATCTGCCACGCGATCGAGACCTCCTTCGGGTCGCGGGTGCGCCGGCTCGGTACGACGGCGATGTCGTCGAAGGCGTACGCGCGGCGGCCGCGCTTGCCGCGCCCGATCTCGATCTCAGTCACGTTGTGGGGCCTTTCCCTCTTGGTCTGCCTGTCCAGTATCCCCGACACACACGGGAGGGGCGGCCCCGGTGATCGGGACCGCCCCATCCACGCGCGCGTGGAGCCGGAAAACTACTTACTACGGCTGTAGTTCGGCGCCTCGACCGTCATCTGGATGTCGTGCGGGTGGCTCTCCTTGAGACCCGCGGACGTGATGCGTACGAAGCGGCCGTTGGCCTGCAGGTCCGGGACGGTGCGCCCGCCCACGTAGAACATCGACTGGCGCAGACCGCCCACCAGCTGGTGGACGACCGCCGAGAGCGGGCCGCGGTAGGGGACCTGGCCCTCGATGCCCTCGGGCACCAGCTTCTCGTCGGAGGCGACGCCCTCCTGGAAGTAGCGGTCCTTGGAGAAGGACTTCTGCTCGCCGCGCGACTGCATGGCGCCGAGCGAACCCATGCCGCGGTACGACTTGAACTGCTTGCCGTTGATGAAGAGCAGCTCTCCGGGGGACTCCTCGCAGCCGGCGAGCAGCGAGCCCAGCATGACCGTGTCCGCACCGGCGACGAGCGCCTTGGCGATGTCTCCGGAGTACTGCAGGCCGCCGTCGCCGATGACCGGGACACCGGCCTCCTTGGCGGCGAGCGAGGCCTCGTAGATGGCGGTGACCTGCGGGACACCGATACCGGCGACGACACGCGTCGTACAGATGGAGCCCGGTCCCACGCCGACCTTGATGCCGTCGACACCGGAGTCGATGAGCGCCTTGGCGCCGTCACGCGTGGCGATGTTGCCGCCGATGACGTCCACGCCGGGGGCGTCGGACTTGATCTTGGCGACCATGTCGCCGACCAGGCGGGAGTGGCCGTGCGCGGTGTCGACGACGATGAAGTCGACGCCCGCCGCGACCAGGGCCTGGGCCCGCTCGAAGGCGTCGCCCGCGACGCCGACGGCGGCGCCGACCAGGAGGCGGCCTTCCTTGTCCTTGGCGGCGTTCGGGTACTTCTCGGCCTTCACGAAGTCCTTGACCGTGATGAGGCCCTTGAGCACGCCCGCGTCGTCGACCAGCGGAAGCTTCTCGATCTTGTGGCGGCGCAGCAGCTCCATGGCGTCGACGCCGGAGATGCCGACCTTGCCGGTCACGAGCGGCATGGGCGTCATGACCTCGCGCACCTGGCGCGAGCGGTCCGACTCGAAGGCCATGTCGCGGTTGGTGACGATGCCGAGCAGCTTGCCCGCGGCGTCGGTCACCGGGACGCCGCTGATGCGGAACTTCGCGCAGATCGCGTCGGCCTCGGCCAGCGTCGCGTCCGGGTGCACCGTGATCGGGTCGGTGACCATGCCGGACTCGGAGCGCTTGACCAGGTCGACCTGGTTGGCCTGGTCGGCGATGGAGAGGTTGCGGTGCAGCACACCGACGCCGCCCTGCCGCGCCATGGCGATCGCCATGCGGGACTCGGTGACCTTGTCCATCGCCGCGGACAGCAGCGGAACGTTCACCCGGACGTTCTTCGAGACGAGCGAGGAAGTGTCGATCTGGTCGGGCGCCATGTCCGACGCGCCCGGCAGCAGCAGCACGTCGTCGTAGGTCAGCCCGAGTGTCGCGAATTTCTCGGGCACTCCGTCGACGTTTGCAGTCATGACACCTTCCCCAAATGGCCTTGATCGGTGCGGATGTCCATGCTAACGGGATCCGAGGGTGTCTCATTCCACGATCAAGATCATCCGTGAGCTTTGTACGTTCCTACGTCGCCGCCTACTGCTCGGCGAGCGCCCGCAGACGGCTCAGCGCCCGGTGCTGGGCCACGCGCACCGCCCCGGGTGACATCCCCAACATCTGGCCGGTCTCCTCGGCCGTGAGCCCGACGGCGATCCGCAGGAGCAGCAGCTCGCGCTGGTTCTCCGGAAGGTTGGCGAGGAGCTTCTTGGCCCACTCCGCATCGCTGCTGAGCAGGGCGCGCTCCTCCGGTCCGAGCGAGTCGTCGGGACGCTCGGGCATCTCGTCGGAGGGCACGGCCGTGGATCCCGGGTGCCGCATCGCCGCGCGCTGCAGATCGGCCACCTTGTGCGCGGCGATCGCGAAGACGAAGGCCTCGAAGGGGCGCCCCGTGTCCTTGTAGCGCGGCAGGGCGAGCAGCACCGCGACGCAGACTTCCTGCGCCAGGTCCTCCACGAAGTGCCGTGCGTCACCCGGCAGTCGGGACAGCCGGGTGCGGCAGTAGCGCAGCGCGAGGGGATGGACATGCGCGAGGAGGTCGTGCGTGGCCTGCTCGTCGCCCTCCACGGCGCGAAGGACGAGGGCACCGATCACCGTCGTCTTGTCATCGCGCATCGGTCCATGGTGCCTTGGCGTCGACTGATCCGTGGCACCGCGTCCGTAGTTGTGCACTGAAGCGTTATGAGCAGGTGCGCCGGAACTCATCTCCTGCGCCCTCCCCTCCCGCTCGATCGACTCGTCCCCGAGGAACTCCACACATCAAGGATGCGGCATCGGCGACGAAACAAGCAGCGGCGGGCGTCCGTCACCCCGCCCACCGCACGGCGGGCGGGGATCGCCGTCCCCCCGCGGCGACACACTTAGCGGACCAGGCCCCAGCGGAAACCGAGGGCCACCGCGTGCGCCCGGTCCGAGGCGCCGAGCTTCTTGAAGAGCCGCCTGGCGTGCGTCTTCACGGTGTCCTCGGAGAGGAAGAGCTCGCGCCCGATCTCCGCGTTCGAGCGGCCGTGGCTCATGCCTTCGAGGACCTGGATCTCACGCGCGGTGAGCGTGGGCGCGGCGCCCATCTCGGCCGAGCGGAGCCTGCGCGGGGCGAGCCGCCACGTCGGGTCGGCGAGGGCCTGCGTGACGGTCGCGCGCAGCTCCGCACGCGAGGCGTCCTTGTGCAGATAGCCCCTGGCACCGGCGGCCACCGCGAGCGCGACCCCGTCCAGGTCCTCGGCGACGGTGAGCATGATGATGCGTGCACCGGGGTCGGCGGACAGCAGCCGCCGCACGGTCTCGACGCCGCCCAGACCGGGCATGCGTACGTCCATCAGAATCAGGTCCGAGCGGTCGGCGCCCCAGCGGCGGAGGACTTCCTCGCCGTTGGCCGCCGTCGTCACACGCTCGACGCCGGGCACGGTCGCGACCGCGCGGCGGAGCGCCTCTCGGGCAAGCGGGGAGTCGTCGCAGACGAGGACCGATGTCATGACTGTCCTCCGCGGCTCTCACAGCTGCTGCGCGTCACCTTGAGCCTCCAGGCTGGTACATATTCGTCACCTGTGCGGTTGACGCTCTCGGACACCTGCCCGAGCGCTTGTTCTTTCAACCGCCTCGCACTCTCAACGACGGTCACCCGAAAGAGTTACGGGGCGATCGGCCACCTTCGACACTCTACGTGAGGGCGCGGACACAGCGCAGAGCGCGCGAGAGACCCTCAACCTTTCATCACAAGCTATGCCCCATTTAGCGGCATTTCTTCCCTTTTGCTGGTGTCTGTGGCTAGATTCGCAATGAGTCATATTTTCATCTCCTTAGACAGTAGATGTACGGTCATGGGCACCGTATCCGCGTCAGAACGGCATCAAGGGGACCAGCAATGGCAGATTTCTCCCGCCTTCCCGGACCGAACGCAGATCTGTGGGACTGGCAGCTCCTCGCGGCCTGCCGCGGGGTCGACAGCTCGCTCTTCTTCCACCCGGAGGGCGAGCGGGGAGCGGCGCGCAGCGCACGTGAGAACTCCGCCAAGGAGGTCTGCATGCGGTGCCCGGTGCGCGCGGAGTGCGCCGCTCACGCACTCGCGGTGCGCGAGCCGTACGGCGTATGGGGCGGATTGACCGAGGACGAGCGCGAAGAACTCATGGGACGCGCGCGCCACCGTCTCGTCACGGCGTCCGCCTCTGCGGGCAGAGCCGCCGTCTCACACGGCTGAAGGAACGTTTCTTCGAAACGGTGAATCGAATGCGGCGCAGGGAATTCCGAGGCGGGCCCCGCGGCTCCGTCAGCGGGCCGCGGCCCGCGCGAGGTGGTCCAGCGTGGCGGCGACGGCCGGCACCTGCGCCAGGTCCGGCAGTGTGAGCGCGACGATCTCCCGCCGCACGGCGGGCTCCACCGTCACGGTGCGGGCACCCCTGGGGCGCACCGACTCGATCGCGAGCTCGGGCAGCACCGCCACCCCCAGGCCCGCGCCGACCAGGCCGATCACGGCCGGATAGTCGTCGGTCGCGAAGTCGATCCGGGGCGCGAAGCCCGCGCTCTCGCAGACCTCCACCAGCTGTCTGCGGCAGCGGGGGCAGCCCGCGATCCAGGGCTCGTCGGCGAACTCCCCGATGGTCACCGCGCCCGCCTCGGCGAGTCGGTGCCCCTCGGGCACGAGGCCGACGAGCCGGTCCGCGAGCAGCGGGCGCACGACGAGGTCCTCCCACTCCTCCGCGGCGGACGCGCCGTCGCCCTCCCGGCTCCCACCACCGCTCTTTCCCTGCGGCGCGTCGCGCCGCCCCTCATACCGAAAGGCCAGCGCCACGTCGCAGTCGCCCTCGCGCAGCATCTCCACCGAGCGCGGCGGCTCGGCCTCCACGAGGGAGACGCGCGTGCCCGGGTGGGCCGCGCGGAGCGCCGCGAGCGCGCCGGGGACCAGCGTCGAACTGCCGCTGGGGAAAGAAACCAGCCGCACCCGGCCCGCGCGCAGGCCCGCGATGGCGGCGACCTCCTCCTCCGCGGCGGTGAGCCCGGCGAGGATGCCCGCGGCGTGCCGGACCAGGGCCTCGCCCGCCTGCGTCAGGCGCATCTCACGGCCGGTGCGGATCAGGAGCGGTGTGCCGGTCGAGGCTTCGAGGGCCTTCATCTGCTGGCTGACCGCGGGCTGGGTGCAGCCGAGCTCGCGGGCCGCGGCCGAGAAGGAGCCGGTGGCTGCCACGGCGCGCAGGACACGGAGATGACGGGCCTCGATCATGATTCGAGCATAAGCGACGCTTGGGCATGGCGCGAAATATCGCATCGCACCTTTGAGATCTTCCGCCTAGCCTGCCTCCATGGAGCTTCTCTCGGTAAATCTGGGCCGACCCAAGGCCGTCGAGTACACCGACGCACCCACCGGCACCGCCATCGACAAGCAACCCGCGCAGGGACCGGTCAGGGTGACCGCGCCCGGCGCCAAGGGCGTCGGCGGAAGCGGCCTCGCCGGCGACGAGATCTGCGACCGCCGACGGCACGGCGGCGACGACCAGGCCGTGTACGCGTACGCCCGTGAAGACCTCGACGCCTGGGAGCGCGCCCTTGAACGGCCGCTGTGCCACGGCGTGTTCGGCGAGAACCTCACGACGTCCGGTGTCGACGTGAGCGGCGCGAAGATCGGCGAGCGCTGGCGGGTCGGCCCGGACCTGCTGCTCGAAGTGACGAGCTCGCGCATCCCCTGCCGCACGTTCCAGGAGCACCTCGACGAGAAGGGGTGGATGAAGCGGTTCACGCGGCAGGGTGCGCCGGGCGCCTATCTGCGGGTGATCGAGCCCGGTGAGATCCAGGCCGGTGACACCGTCGAGATCGTGCACAGGCCGGAGCACGAGATCACCGTCTCCCTCTACTTCCGGGCCGTCACGACGGAGCAGGAGCTGCTGCCGCGGCTGCTCGAGGCGGGCGACGCGCTGCACCCCGAGGCGACCGAGCGGGCGCACACCTACCTCGCGAAGTACGCGCAACACAGCGGTCACTAGATCTCACTAGCCTTGGTCCATGACTACGGCTCTGATTACGGGATCAACCGCCGGCATCGGCGCCGCCTTCGCGCGGCGCCTCGCCGGTGACGGGCACAACCTCGTTCTGGTGGCGCGCGACACCGAGCGACTGCACGAGCAGGCGACCGAACTGCACGACCGGCACGGCATCGAGGCGGAGGTGCTGACCGCGGACCTCTCGACGGACGAGGGCATCGAGTCCGTCGAGAAGCGCCTCTCGCACCGCAGGGACCCGGTCGACCTGCTGATCAACAACGCCGGATTCGGCAACAAGGGCCGTTATCTGGAGGTCTCGCTCAGCGACGAGCTGACCATGCTCAAGGTGCACTGCGAGGCGGTGCTCCGGCTGACGTCGGCCGCCGCGGAGTCGATGCGGGAGCGCGGCCGCGGCGGCGTCGTGAACGTCGCGTCGGTGGCGGCGTTCGTGCCGCGCGGGACGTACGGCGCGTCGAAGGCCTGGATCGTGCAGTTCACCCAGGGCGCGGCGAAGGACCTGGCGGGGTCCGGGGTGCGGATGATGGCGCTGTGCCCCGGCTTCGTCCGCACGGAGTTCCACCAGCGGGCCGGGATGGGCACGTCCAACATCCCCGGCTGGATGTGGCTCGAGGCGGACAAGCTGGTCGCGGCGGCACTGACCGACCTGTCCCGCGGCAAGACCCTGTCGATCCCCGACCCGAGGTACAAGGCCCTGATGGGCGTGGTGAAGCTGACCCCGCGGGGGCTGCTGGGCGGTGTCACGTCTCGCACGGGCCGCAAGTACGGCCCGCAGTAGCTTCCGGAGCGGGACTGCGTCTGCCGAGGCCCGTCGGTCGCCGGCTGCGGGTCGTGGTCCGTCCCTCGCGCAGTTCCCCGCGCCCCTTCGGGGCGCCCGAAAACACCGAGGTCCGGTTTTCCCCCGTGAGGGAAAACCGGACCTCGGTCACAGGCTCAGGTCAGTGCGAGTGACCGTGGCCGTGACCGGCCTCGGCCTCCTCCTCCGCCGGCTTCTCGACGACCAGGGTCTCGGTCGTGAGGAGCAGGGAGGCGATGGACGCGGCGTTCTCCAGCGCGGAGCGCGTGACCTTGACCGGGTCGATGACGCCGGCCTTGACCAGGTCGCCGTACTCACCGGTGGCGGCGTTGAAGCCGAAGCCCTTGTCGAGCTCGGCGACCTTCGAGGTGATGACGTAGCCCTCGAGGCCGGCGTTCTCGGCGATCCAGCGCAGCGGCTCGACGGCGGCGCGGCGGACGACCGCGACACCGGTGGCCTCGTCGCCGTCCTTGCCGAGGTTGCCCTCGAGGACCTTGACGGCGTGCACCAGAGCGGAGCCACCACCGGAGACGATGCCCTCCTCGACCGCGGCGCGGGTCGCGGAGATGGCGTCCTCCAGACGGTGCTTCTTCTCCTTCAGCTCCACCTCGGTGGCGGCGCCGACCTTGATCACGCACACGCCGCCGGCCAGCTTCGCGAGGCGCTCCTGGAGCTTCTCACGGTCCCAGTCGGAGTCCGTGGCGTCGATCTCGGCCTTGATCTGGGCGACGCGGCCCTCGACGTCACCGGCGTTGCCGCCGCCGTCGACGATCGTCGTGTCGTCCTTGGTGATGGTGACGCGGCGGGCGGTGCCGAGCACGTCCAGGCCGACCTGGTCGAGCTTGAGGCCGACCTCTTCGGCGATGACGGTGCCGCCGGTGAGGGTGGCGATGTCACCGAGCATGGCCTTGCGGCGGTCGCCGAAGCCGGGGGCCTTCACCGCGACGGCGTTGAAGGTGCCGCGGATCTTGTTCACGACCAGGGTCGACAGGGCCTCGCCCTCGACGTCCTCGGCGATGATCAGGAGCGGCTTCGAGGCGTTGGCCTGGATGACCTTCTCGAGCAGCGGCAGGAGGTCCTGGATGGAGGAGATCTTGCCCTGGTGGATCAGGATGTACGGGTCGTCGAGGACGGCCTCCATACGCTCCTGGTCGGACACCATGTACGGGGACAGGTAACCCTTGTCGAAGGCCATGCCCTCGGTGAAGTCGAGCTCCAGGCCGAAGGTGTTGGACTCCTCGACGGTGATGACACCGTCCTTGCCGACCTTGTCCATCGCCTCGGCGATGAGCTCGCCGACCTGCGGGTCCTGGGCCGACAGACCGGCGACGGCCGCGATGTCGGCCTTGTCGTCGATCGGACGGGCGGTGGCGAGGAGCTCCTCGGAGACGGCCGCGACGGCGGCGTCGATGCCCTTCTTCAGGGCGGCCGGGGAGGCGCCCGCGGCGACGTTGCGCAGGCCTTCCTTGACCAGGGCCTGGGCGAGCACGGTGGCGGTGGTGGTGCCGTCACCAGCGATGTCGTTGGTCTTGGTCGCCACCTCCTTCACCAGCTGGGCGCCGAGGTTCTCGTACGGGTCCTCGACCTCGACCTCACGGGCGATGGTGACGCCGTCGTTGGTGATGGTCGGGGCACCGAACTTCTTGTCGATGACGACGTTGCGGCCGCGGGGGCCGATCGTCACCTTGACCGTGTCGGCAAGCTTGTTGACGCCGCGCTCAAGGGCGCGACGGGCGTCCTCGTCGAACTTCAGGATCTTCGCCATGGGAGCGATTCAGCCCTCTCGAAAACTCGGGTGAACGAACCGCGCCCCTCGCCGCCCGGCAATCAGCGGGGTGACCAGGGGCGCAGCTCAAAAGCAAATCTGCTGGTGAAGCAGGTGAAGCGGTGAATTACTTCTCGACGATCGCGAGCACGTCGCGAGCCGAGAGGACGAGGTACTCGTCGCCGTTGTACTTCACCTCGGTGCCGCCGTACTTGCTGTACAGCACGACATCGCCGACCTTGACGTCGAGCGGCAGGCGCTCGCCGTTCTCGAAGCGGCCCGGGCCCACGGCGAGGACGGCGCCCTCCTGGGGCTTCTCCTTCGCGGTGTCCGGAATGACCAGGCCGGAGGCCGTGGTCTGCTCGGCGTCGAGCGGCTGGACCACAATGCGGTCCTCGAGCGGCTTGATGGCAACCTTGGAGCTGGCGGTCGTCACGATCCGGTCTCCCCCTTCGGAGATCTCACGGGGTTAAGAGTCTGAGTGTGGCGACCAGGTGGATCCGTCGTCGCGGGTGCCGGACCTGCCCGTCGCTGTTGGCACTCTCCAGTGGTGAGTGCCAGAAGCGAGACTAGGACGGGGATTAGCACTCGGTCAAGCGGAGTGCCAATCGACTGCGTCGGGCTTTACGGGGATGGGGTGCCCCCTGGCGAGGTCGGCGCCTCTGTGGCCTTGCCTGGGCAACGTGTTCTGTGGGCCTGCGGTTCCTTGCCCGCGGCACGGGGCCGCCTCGTTTCCCCTTGCCCGGCAGGTGGGGCCGTGCCCACCCGTTCCGCCGTGCGGAACGCCTGCCCACAGCCGGGACCAGCCTGTCCCGGCGGCTTTCGTTGCGGCATCTTCTGGGCCGCCTTTCTGCCCAGCCTCTCGATCGGGTCCACCGATTCCGCGCAGCCCGTGAGGAGCGTGGGCGCGAGGACGCCGCACAGCAGGGCCCCGGCGAGGAGGCGGCGGCGCGCCCACGCCCGGGGGGTCACAGGTAGTCCTCCAGCCTGGCCACCGCGTACCCCTTGTCCGTGACCGTCTTCATGACCCGGCGGACCATGTCGGGCATGGTGCCCTTCCAGTCCTCGCGCCCCCGGAAGTGCGTGAGGATGATGTCGCCGGGGTGCAGGTCCCGGTCCCACTCGCGCCACTCCATGTGGTCCGCGAAGGCCTCCGACGCCCACAGCGGCACCGCCTTGACGCCGCAGGACTTGGCGGCGCGCAGGGTGTCGACGTCGTAGTTGCCGTAGGGCGGACGGAAGAGCTCGGGCCGCTTGCCGTAGCGCTTCTCGATGGTGTCCTGCATGCCGCAGATCTCGCGGCGCTGCGCCTCGTACGAAAGCGCGGGCATGTAGCGGTGGTTGAGGGTGTGGTTGTTCAGGGAGACGCCGCGGTCCTGCATCTTCTTGAAGTAGGCGTAATCCTCCTTGACCAGGTAGTCGCTGAGGAACGCGGTGTACGGGATCTTCAGGTCGCTCATCATCTTCAGCAGCGCCGGGTCCTTCTCGGCGCCGTCGTCGATGGTCAGGAAGACGACCTTCTCCGTGGTCGGGATCGTCGTGAAGACGGGCGGCAGGCTCGACTGACCCTTGACCTCGAAGCCCTTGCGGGTGGTGATCCGCGGCTTGGTCTTCGGCGCCGGCGGCGCGACCAGCGGTGTCCTGGCCAGGCCCCAGCGCTTGGCGGCCGCGGCGCGTGCGGCCTGGGCCGCGCCGAGCTTCTGGGCGTAGGAGTCCAGGGCGCGGGCGGGCGGGGCCTGGAGCGGCTGCTGGCCGTGGGCGGGCTTCACGGCATCGGAGTCGCCCCCGGAGGCACAGCCCGACGCGATCGCGGCGACGGTCAGGACCGCCAGCGCGGTACGTGTCCGGTTCTTCCGCCTTCCGGCGGATTCCTCGTTTTGTCGTACTAGTTGCATGGCGCCGGATCCTCGCAGCTCAAGGCCCCTTCGAGGGGCCGACACCGCCACCGGCCGCGCACCATCCACCGACTGGCCCACAATGGGGCAGGTGAACGACCCGAACACGCCGAGCAGCCTCGACGACCCCCTCGCCGCCTTCGCCGCCCTGCTCACCGAGGAGGGCCGGGCCCTGCTCGACGAGGTGCGGGACGTCGAGCCCGCCCAGGAGCTCGCCGCCGCCACCCGGCTGCGCCGCGAGCACCCGGCGCCGCTGGTCTCGGCCGCCCTGGCCCAGGCGCGGCTGCGGCAGCGGGCCGCGGCGAAGTTCGGTGCCGAGGACGCGGCCCGGATGTTCTTCACGCCGAACGGCGTCGAGCAGGCGACGCGCACGTCCGTCGCCGCCTACCGCGCCGAGCGGTTCAAGACCGCCGGCGTGCGGTCCGTCGCCGACCTCTGCTGCGGCATCGGCGGCGACGCGCTCGCCCTCGCGCGGGTCGGCATCTCCGTGCTCGCCGTCGACCGTTCTCCGCTGACCTGCGCCGTCGCCCGCGCCAACGCCGAGGCGCTCGGTCTCTCCGAGCTGATCGAGGTCCGCGAGGCCGATGTCACCGAGGTGGACACGTCCGCGTACGACGCGGTGTTCGTGGACCCGGCGCGCCGGGGCGGACGCGGGCGGATCTTCGACCCCGAGGCCTACTCGCCGCCCCTGTCCTGGGCGGTCGCGGCGGCGCTCGAGGCCCCGCGTGCCGCGCTGAAGATCGCCCCCGGCATTCCCCACGAGGCGGTCCCCGCCGAGGCGGAGGCCGAGTGGATCTCGGACGGCGGCGACGTGAAGGAGGCCGTGCTGTGGTTCGGCACGGACGCGCCCTCCTCGCACCGCGCGACGCTCCTGCCCGGCGGCGCCACCCTGTGGACCTCGCTCGACGCGATGCCGCCCGACCCCGAGGTGCGGCCCGTGGGGCGTTACCTGTACGAGCCCGACGGCGCCGTCATCCGCGCCCACCTGGTCGCCCGGGTCGCCGAGGAGGTGGCGGGCGGGCTGGTCGACGAGACCATCGCGTACGTCACCTCCGACGAGCGCCACGACACCGCGTACGCGACCGCGTACGAGATCACCGACCAACTCCCCTTCAACGTGAAGAAGTTGAAGGCCCTGCTGCGGGAGCGGGAGGTCGGCATCCTGACGGTGAAGAAGCGGGGGTCGGCGGTGGAGCCGGAGGAGCTGCGGAAGAAGGTGAAGCCGCAGGGCAAGAACGCGGCGACTGTTTTCATGACGCGGGTGGCGGGGGCGCCGACGATGCTGATCGGCCACCCGGCCCCGTAAGGGGCGCGGGGAGCTGCGCGACCAGCCACAACGAACCCGCGGCCAACGCCTCAGCAGTCGGCCGCCCGAGCCAAGAGCAATTCCCGCTCCCTCTCGTTCCGCGCCAGCGACGCCGCCCGTTCGAACTCCGCCCGCGCCTCGGCCCGTCGGCCGAGGCGGGCAAGGAGATCACCCCGCACGCTGGGCAGCAAGTGGTAGGCCTTCAGGGCCGGTTCGGCGGCGAGTGCGTCGACCAGGGCCAGGCCCGCCTCAGGCCCCTCGCCCATCGAGACCGCGACGGCGCGGTTCAGTTCGACCACCGGGGACGGGGCGCGGGCCGCGAGCAGGTCGTAGAGGGCGGCGATCTGCCGCCAGTCGGTCTCCTCGTACGTGTGCGCGTGGGTGTGGCAGGCGGCGATGGCGGCCTGCAGCGCGTACGAGCCGAGAGGGCCCTGTGCCGCCGCCTGCGCGCGGGCCAGGGCGGCGTACCCGCGCCGGATCAGCATCTGGTTCCAGCGGGTCCTGTTCTGGTCCTTGAGCAGTACCGGCTCGCCGGACGGGCCCGTGCGCGCCGCCGAGCGCGACGCCTGGAGCTCCAACAGCGCGGCCAGGCCGTGCACTTCGGACTCCTTGGGCATCAGCCCCGCGAGCACGCGCACCAGCCGCAGCGCGTCCTCGCACAGGGCGGGGCGCAGCAGGTCGTCGCCCGCCGTGGCCGCGTACCCCTCGTTGAAGATGAGGTAAATGACCTCCAGGACCGAGCCGAGGCGGGCCTCGCGGTCCGGGCCGTACGGGACCTCGAAGGCGACGCCCCTGGCGGCGAGGGTGCGCTTGGCCCGCACGATGCGCTGCGCCACGGTCGGCTCCGGCGCGAGCACGGCGCGGGCGATCTCCGCGGTGGTCAGACCGCCGAGCAGGCGCAGGGTCAGCGCCACGCGGGCCTCCGTGGAGAGCACCGGGTGGCAGGCGGTGAAGACGAGGCGGAGCAGGTCGTCGTCGATGGCTTCGGGGTCGGCGAGTTCGGCGGGCTCGTCCCCGTGGGGCGGCGCGGTCTCCAGGTCACGGCCCATCTCCGCCAGCTTGCGGGCGTAGCGCTCACGGCGGCGCACCAGGTCGACGGCGCGGTGCTTGGCGGCGGTCATGAGCCAGGCGCCCGGGTTGTCGGGGACGCCCCGCTCGGGCCACTGTTCGAGGGCCGCCACCAGGGCGTCCTGCGCCAACTCCTCGGCGATGCCGACGTCTCGTACGATCCGCGCGACGCCGGCGATGATGCGCGGCGACTCCATGCGGAAGACCGTTTCGACGGTGTCGGGCGTGGTGCGGCGGGGGTGCTCCGGCGGATGGCTCACGGCCATCCATCAGAGCACCCCCGCGCCGCCCCGGCAAAGGCGCGCCGGGGAGCCGGGGTCCGGCCCCGGCGGTCAGCAGCCGCCGGCCTCCTCGATCTCCCGCACCTCCGCGGTGATCGTCCAGTAGTCCTCGTGGGTCCTCAGGAACCGCTTGGTCCACTCGATCGCCTCGGCCTTGTCCTTGGCCTGCACGAGGGAGTAGCCGCCGATGACCTCCTTGGTCTCGGTGAACGGGCCGTCGGTGACCGACAGTTCACCCTTGTCCCAGGTCACGCGGGCGCCCTCGGAGGTCGGCCGGAGGCCCGCGGTGTCGAGCATCACCCCGGCCTTGGTGATCTCCTCGAGCAGCGCGCCCATGCGCTCCTGCAGCTCGGGGCTCGGGCCGCCCTCGGGCACGTTGTTCTCGTCGATGCGGATCATCGTCAGAAAGCGCGGCATGGTGGTCTCCCGTCAGGTGGCGGCGGGGCTTCTTCCCGCCTCTCACCCCTGCGTCGAACGGGGGACGCCCGTTTCGACATCGTCGCCGAGATTTTTCGACGTTTCTTGTGCGGCGTACGTCTGCGCAGGTCGCAGCGGTGACGGGGCGGGCGCGCGGCGGCCGTGGAGCGCCGCCGTCGCCAGCGCGGCCGCCACCAGGAGCCCCGCGGACACCGCGAAGGCCGCCGCGTGCCCCTCGGCCAGGTCGGCGGGCCCGCGCCCCGAGCCCGTGGCGCTCGCCGCGACGGTGACCAGGACCGCGAGGCCCAGCGAGCCGCCGAGCTGGCGCGAGCTGTTGAGCAGCCCGGAGGCCATGCCGGTCTCCTCGGGGGCGACGCCGTTGGTCGCCGCCGTGCCCAGCGGCACGAAGCACATGCCGATGCCGACGCTCGCGACCAGCGAGGGCCCGAGGACGGAGCCCAGGAACGTGCCGCCCGCCTCGACCGTCAGCGCGAACCAGCCGAACCCGGCGGCCCCCAGCAGCCCGCCCGCCACGAGCAGCGTCCGCTCGCCGAGGCGCCCCACGGCCTTGGTCGCCACCGTCGACCCGGCCACGACGCCCGCGCAGAACGGCAGGAACGCGGCGCCGGCCGCCGTCGGCCCGTACCCCATGACCTGCTGGAGGTAGAGCGAGGTGAAGTAGAAGGCGGCGAACTGCCCCGACGACATCAGCAGCGAGAAGACGTTGGCGGAGAGCACCGGGCGGTGGGAGGTGCCGAGCAGGCCGAGCCGCAGCAGCGGCTCGCGCTTGCGGGCCTCGACGGCGACGAAGGCCGCGAGCAGCACGACCGCGGCGCCGAGCGTGCCCAGCGTGGTGCCGGACCCCCAGCCGTAGGTCTCGGTGCGCACGAGGCCGAGGACGAGCACCGCCATCCCGGCCGTGACCAGCAGGGCGCCCGCCACGTCCAGGCGCGGCGCGGGCCCCGTACGGCGGTCGACGGGCACCCCGCGCCGCGCGGCGATGAGCGCGGCGAGCACCACGGGGACGTTGATCAGCATCACGGAGCGCCAGCCCACCCAGTCGGTGAGCAGGCCGCCCGCCATGATCCCGACCGCGCCGCCGAGCGCGCCGGAGACGCCCCACAGGCCGAGCGCCCGTGAACGCGCGGGCCCCGCCGCGTAGTTGACGGTGATCAGTGCGAGCGCCACGGGGGCGAGGGCCGCCGCGCCCGCGCCCTGCACCGCGCGTGCCGCGATGAGCTGCCCCGGCGTCAGGGCGAGCCCGCCCGCCAGGCTGGCCGCGCCGAAGACCACGAAGCCCCAGACGAGGCTGCGCCGCCGCCCGACCAGGTCGGCGAGGCGCCCGCCGAGCATGAGCAGGCCGCCGAAGGCGAGCGCGTAGGCGTTGACGACCCACAGCAGCGAGTCGTCGCCGAAGCCGAGGTCGTCGCCCATGTCGGGCAGCGCGATGTTGACGACGGACATGTCGAGGGAGACGAGGAACTGCACGGTGAGCACCACCGGAAGCAGCCAACGTCCTTGCGGAGCGTTCGAGTTCACCTTGTTCTGCACCATGCGGGGTACATTACTGTACGACGTATAGAAATTGCACGGGGGGCATCGCCCACAGCATCGGGGCAGGCGGGACAATGGGCGGGTGGCAGCAGAAGAGAAGGCGCAGAAGCGCGGCGTGGGGCGCCCCCGCCGCATCGAGCCGGAGGCGATCGTCGACGCCGCCCGCCGGATCCTCCAGGAGGGGGGCGTCGCCGCCCTGAGCATGCGCCGCGTCGCCAAGGAGGTCGGCACGACGCCGATGGCGCTCTACCACCACGTGCGCGACAAGGACGAGCTCCTGATGCTCACGCTCTCCGGCACCGCCGACACGGTTCCCCGCCCCGAGCTCCCCGACGACCCGCGCGACCGCCTCCTCGCCGTCTCCCTGCACATGCACGGCACGCTGGCGCGCATGCCCTGGGTGGTCGAGGTGCTCAGCCTCGGCGAGCTCACCGACAAGGGCGCCCTGTGGATGGTCGAGGAGATCGTCGGCGCGGGCATCGACTGCGGCCTCACGCCCGCCGAGGCCGTGCGCGCCTACCGGACCGTCTGGCACTGCGTCTACGGCGACCTGGTCTTCCGCCACGCGATGGAGCGCCGCGCCGCCGACCCCGACCGCAAGCGGCACTTCCCCGAGATGCTCACGGACGCGGACGCCGCCGAGCTCCCCCACCTCTCGGCCCTCGCGGGGAGCTGGGCCGAACTGACCGAGGACTACGACATCGCACGTCAACTGGCCGCGGTGGTCGACGGGTTGCTGGGCCGGGCGGGAGCCGGCCGCTGAGGCGTGTGCCAGGCTCCTACGCATGCCCTTCGACCACAACGACCACTATCACCGGCTGCTCCTGCGCAACCTGCCGCCGCACGGCCGCACCGCCCTCGACATCGGCTGCGGGACCGGCCGCTTCGCCCGCCTCCTCGCGGCGCGCGGCTACGAGGTCGACGCGCTCGACCCCTCGGCGGAGGTGATCGCCGAGGCGGAGGCGGCCGGCGGCGGGCCCCGCTTCCGCCGGGCCGACGTGACCCGGGAAGAGCTGCCCGACGGCCACTACGACGTCATCACCTGCCTGGCGAGCCTGCACCACATGCCGTTCGACACGGTCACACGCCTGCGCGCGGCCCTCGCCCCCGGCGGCAGCCTGCTCGTCCTCGGCTGCCACGCCGGAACGACCCCGTGGGACGTCGTGGCGTCCCCGGCCAACGCGGTGGCACGGGTCGCGGTGTACGCGGGCGAGCGCCTGCGCGGCGACCGCACGCCCCCGCTCAAGGCCCCGGTGCGCGAGCCGGACATGCGCCTCCCGCAGGTCCGCGCCGAGGCAGCCCGCCTCCTGCCCGGCAGCCGGGTGCGCCAACTCCTCTTCTGGCGCTACCTGTTGACCTACAGCCGCCCGCTCCCCCGGCGCACCGGAGGAAAGGGCTAGCTCTCCTCCACCGACTCGAACCGCCACCTGTGTACCGCCCGCGTCACCAACTCCGGTGAGGGCTCGGGCAGTTCGGGCAGGTCCGCGTCGTACTCGGCGTCCCACCAGGTGATGACCAGGACCCGGTCCTGCGGTGCGCTGAAGGTCTCGCGGCGGACCGGCTTCCCGGACAGCTCCTGCGCCCGCGCCCAGGCGAGCAGCTCGGCCCCGCGCCCCTCGACGGCACGGGCCTCCCACATCAGCGCGACGCTCATGAGTACAGGTTCTCCTTGCTGACCTCGTGCACGTGGTCGTGGTCGTGGCTGTGCGCGTGCCCGGGCACGTGCGGCTCCGTCACCGGCAGCGACGAGTCCGCCGACAGGTCCCAGTCGGAGGCCGCCCTGTTCCGCGCCACCATCTCGGCGCCGAGGGCCGCGACCATCGCGCCGTTGTCCGTGCACAGCTTCGGGCGCGGCACGCGAAGCCGGATCCCGGCCTTCTCGCACCGCTCCTGGGCGAGCGCCCGCAGCCGCGAGTTGGCGGCCACGCCGCCACCGATCATCAGGTGGTCGACGCCCTCGTCCTTGCAGGCCCGCACGGCCTTGCGGGTCAGCACGTCGACGACGGCCTCCTGGAAGGACGCCGACACGTCCCGCACCGGCACCTCCTCGCCCGCGGCCCGCTTCGCCTCGATCCAGCGCGCGACGGACGTCTTGAGACCCGAGAAGGAGAAGTCGTACGCGGGGTCGCGGGGCCCGGTGAGGCCACGCGGGAACGCGATCGCCTCCGGGTCGCCCTCGCGCGCGTACCGGTCGATGACGGGCCCGCCGGGGAAGCCGAGGTTCAGCACCCGCGCGATCTTGTCGAAGGCCTCGCCCGCCGCGTCGTCGATGGTCGCGCCGAGCGGCCGCACGTCCGAGGTGATGTCGGTGGACAGGAGCAGCGAGGAGTGACCGCCCGACACCAGCAGCGCCATGGTCGGCTCGGGCAGCGGCCCGTGCTCCAGCTGGTCGACGCAGATGTGCGAGGCCAGGTGGTTGACGCCGTAGAGCGGCTTGTCGAGGGCGTACGCGTACGCCTTGGCGGCCGAGACGCCGACGAGCAGCGCTCCCGCGAGCCCTGGACCCGCGGTGACCGCGATGCCGTCGAGGTCCTTCGCGCTCACGCCCGCGTCCTTCAGGGCGCGCTCGATGGTCGGCACCATCGCCTCGAGGTGCGCGCGGGATGCGACCTCGGGCACGACGCCGCCGAAGCGGGCGTGCTCGTCGACGCTGGAGGCGACGGCGTCCGCGAGCAGGGTGGTGCCGCGCACGATGCCGACGCCGGTCTCGTCGCAGGAGGTCTCGATGCCGAGGACGAGGGGTTCGTCGCGCGAGTCAGCCATGAATCTCGGTTCCTTGTACGCCGGTTACGGAAGTGGAGGGGTCGGTGCGGCGCATGACCAGGGCGTCCACGTTGCCGGGCTGGTAGTAGCCGCGCCTGAAGCCGATGGGCTCGAAGCCGAAGCGCTCGTACAGCTTCTGGGCCCGGGTGTTGTCGACCCGCACTTCCAGCATGACCTCGGCGCACTCGAAGGCGGTCGCGGCCTGCAGCAGGTCGGTGAGGAGACGGGCGCCGAGGCCCGTGCCCCAGTGGTCGCGGGCCACGGCGATGGTCTGGACGTCCGCGAGGTCCCCGGAGGCGGCGAGCCCCGCGTACCCGACGAGGCGGTCGCCGTCCATGGCCACCACATAGCGGCGGGTGGCGAGGGGGCCGCGCGCGTGGGCGAGCTCGGACCAGAACATCCCGCGCGACCAGGCGTCGTCCGGGAAGAGCTCCTTCTCCAGGGCGAACACCGGGTCGATGTCCCACCAGCGCATCTCGCGCAGCACGGCGCCCTCGGTCGCCTGGGTCACCTGGGTGGTCACTTGGGGGTGACCACCTTGTAGTTCTTGGGCACCTGCGCGTCCGGCCTGCGCAGGTACAGGGGCCGCGGCTCCAGGAGCTCCTCGCCCGCCGCGAGCTTCTCGGCGGCGAGCGACGCGAGCGCGGCCGCCGAGACGTGCTCGGGGGCGCGGGCGTCGGGGAAGGTCTCGGGGTAGAGCAGCGCGCCCGCGCCGACGGCGGGCACCCCCTCGACCTCGGCGGCGATGTCCGCGGGCCGGTCGACGGCCGCGTCACTCACCCGCGTGCGTACGTCGCTGTAGCGCGCCCAGTAGACCTCCTTGCGCCGGGCGTCGGTGGCCACGACGAAGGGGCCGGACTCGATGCCGGAGGCGTACGCGAGGCCGTCGAGCGTGCACACCCCGTGCACGGGGACGCCGAGGGCGAGGCCGAAGGTGTCGGCGGTCATCAGGCCGACGCGCAGTCCGGTGTAGGGGCCGGGGCCCACGCCGACGACGATGCCGGTGACGGCGTCGAGTCTCAGTCCGGCGTCGGCGAGCACCCGGTCGACGGCCGGAAGCAGCAGTTCTCCGTGACGGCGGGCGTCCACCTGGCTCGACTCCGACACGACGGAGGAGCCGTCGTGGAGGGCGACGGTGACGGCGGGCGTTGCGGTATCCAGAGCGAGCAAGAGCACGCGAACAGCCTACGGCTCCGACGCCGGTCGCACGGCCGCACCGGCATGGGGTGCGGCTGCCGGAGGAAGGGGCGCGGCTGCTGCTACCGTCACCTCGTAGCCGGACGCAGTACGAAGAAGTGGGTGGCGCAAGGTGTCAAGGAGCAGCTCGGGATTTGTGGCCGCGCTCACCGCCGCCGCGGTCGCCGCGGTCGGCTTCCTCGCCTACCAGGCGTCGGCCAGCGCACCCGAAGGCCTGGCCAAGACCCCCGACAAGACGTCATCGAGCGCTCCGCGCTCCCCCAAGGACAAGAAGAACCCGACGGCGGTCCCCGCGCGGTCCGGGTCGGGCGAGCGGGTCGTGTACTCGCTGGGCGACGACCGCGTCTGGCTGGTCGATTCCTCCGGCAAGGCCAAGCTCACCTTCGAGGTCACGCCGGGCACGGTCGACCCCGCGCCGGGCACCTACACGGTCAGCTCCCGCCAGGGTTCGGTCACCGGAACGGACGGCACGCCGATCGAGCACGTCGTCCGGTTCACCACGGTCGAGGGCGTCACGATCGGCTTCAGCGCGGCGGTCGACGGCTCGACGCCGAAGCCGGACCCGGACAAGAAGACGGGCGGCATCCGCGAGTCCCGCGCCCATGGCGACGCCATGTGGGAGTTCGCGGGGATCAACCAGAAAGTCGTCGTCGTTCCGTAAGCGGGGCCGGGTCGCGCGGAGGCGTGGAGACGGCGCTCGCCGCGGCGCACGACGCCAGCAGATCACTCATGGACAGGCCCGTGGGAGCCACGGCACCGGATGGCCCCGGCAGCCCGTGCGGCTGCGGCTGTGCGTCACGTTCTGAAGCCGGCATGGATGCCTCCTGGAGCTCCGGGAGCAGACGTGGTTAGGTAGACCTAACCAGGACCTGTATCCATGTGACCACGCGCGACGCGGGCAGCGCAACATCTTGCCGACGTCTTGTCGGAACGTTGGGGCGAACCTACGAGAACACCCGGCTGCCTGGCCGGATCAGGCCGCGAGCGAGGCCAGATCCGCGTCCGCCCACCGCGCGCCGAGCCCGGTCAGCGTGACCTCGCGAACCTCGTCCGTCGTGTCCCCGACGGCGCGGTCGATGACGACGTGCAGCCGGTCGTCGGAGAGCTCCTCGACCTTGCCGTCGCCCCACTCCACGACGATCACCGATTCGGGGAGCGACACGTCGAGGTCGAGGTCCTCCATCTCGTCGAGCCCGCCGCCCAGGCGGTACGCGTCGACGTGCACCAGCGCGGGCCCCTCGCCGAGCGGCGGGTGCACACGGGCGATGACGAAGGTCGGCGAGGTGACGGCGCCCCGCACCCCGAGGCCCTCGCCGAGGCCGCGGGTCAGGGTCGTCTTCCCGGCACCGAGCTCGCCGGTGAGCATGACGAGGTCGCCGGGGCGCAGGAGTTTGGCCAGGCGGCGGCCCAACTCGCCCATCTGCTCGGGGGAGTTGACGGTGATCTTGAGTACGTTGGCGGGGGCCTGGTGGTGCGGTGCTTCCATACCGCCCACGTTAGCCGCTGGAGGTCCTCGCATCGGCCGCCGCCGGGACCGCGCCCGCCCGTCTCCCGCCGCCACCCTTACAAGGCCGCGCTGCGCGCCTCTGCTTTCACCCTTGCGAGCAGCTCCGCGAGCCGGTCCGTGACCACCTCGGGGTGCTCCAGCATGACCAGGTGGCCGGCGTCCGGGACGAGGACGAGCTCGGCGTCCGGCAGCCGCTCGGCGATCGCCTCGCTGTGCTCGCTCGGCGTGACCAGGTCCTTCTCCCCGGCCAGCACGAGCACCGGGAGGCCGGCGAAGTGCGCGAGCGCCTCCGCCTTGTCGTGCTCGGCAAACGCCGGGTAGAACTCGGCGACCACGTCGATCGGCGTCGACTCGATCATCCGCTCGGCGAAACGCGCGATGGCCGGGTCCACGTCCTTGCGCGAGAACGAGTAGCGCTTGATGACGCCCGCGAAGAGGTCCGCGGTGGCCCGCCGTCCCCGCTCCACCAGCTCGGCCTGCGAGCCGAGCGCCCGCAGCACGCCGGGCAGCACCTTCCTGACGGCGTTCATCCCGGCCACCGGAAGCCCGAAGTTCACCTGACCGAGCTTCCCCGACGACGTACCGACCAGGGCGATGCCCACGACGCGCTCGCGGATCAGGTCGGGGAACTGGTCGGCGAGGGCCATGGTCGTCATGCCGCCCATGGAGTGCCCGACGAGGACGAGCGGCCCCTCCGGCGCGGCGGCGTCGACGACGGCCTTCAGGTCGCGCCCCAACTGGTCGATGGAGACCGGCACATCGCCCTCGACCTGGCCCACCCCGCGCCCCGAGCGGGCATGGCTGCGCTGGTCCCAGTAGACGGCGCGGACGACTCCGCGCAGGGCGGCCCGCTGGAAGTGCCAGGAGTCCTGGCTCAGGCAGTAGCCGTGGCTGAAGACGACGGTGACCGGCGCGGGCTCCCTGCGGCCGAAGAGCCGGCGCCGCCTGCCCTGGTCGCTGTCCGCCTCGACCTCTTCGACCTCGTACGAGAGCTCGGTGCCGTCGTCCGCGTACGCCGTGCCGGGCATGCCGCGCAGCGAGCCGTACGGACCCGCGGAGTCGAGTGCGAGCCTCGCCTTCTTGCGCATGCCGCGGCCGACCGTGAGCCGCTCGATGGCGACGCCCGCGGCCGCGCCCGCGGCGATGACTCCTATCGCGGCGCCGGCCACCCCGGCCCTGCGCCAGTTGCCGGCCGCCGCGGCGACTTCCGTCACCGCTTCCGCCGCGGCCGCCCCCGTGCTGCTCTCGCTCACGTGCCGCTCCTACTCAGTGGTCGGACTGCCCGTTCACATCTCTCCGCTGCCGGGCCGCTCATTCACGTAGACGCGCGGGACGCGGGATCCGATGCGCGTGACGATCTCGTACGCGATGGTGCCCGACGCCTGCGCCCAGTCCTCGGCGGTCGGCTCGCCCCGGTCGCCCGGGCCGAACAGCACTGCCTCCGCGCCGACTTCGGGCTCGTCCCCGCCGAGGTCGACGACGAACTGGTCCATCGCGACGCGACCCGCGACGGTACGCCACTTGCCTCCGATGAGGACCGGGCCCGTGCCGGAGGCGTGGCGCGGGACCCCGTCGCCGTACCCGGCGGGGACGAGGCCGAGGGTCGTCTCGCCGGGGGTGATGTAGTGATGCCCGTAACTCACGCCGTGACCCGCCGGGGCGTGCTTCACATGGGCGAGCGAGGCGCTGAGCGTCATGACGGGCCGCAGGCCGAAGTCCTGCGGGGTGCCCACCTCGGGGCTCGGCGAGATGCCGTACATCGCGATGCCCGGGCGGACGAGGTCGAAGTGGGTCTCGGGAAGCGTGAGCGTCCCCGGGGAGTTGGCGATGTGCCGCACCTCGGGGCGTATCCCCCGCTCCTCGGCGTACGCCACCATCTCGCGGAAGACCGTGAGCTGGGCCGCGATCGAGGGGTGGCCCGGCTCGTCGGCGCACGCGAAGTGCGACCAGAGGCCGGTGACCTTGACCAGTCCCTCGGCCTCGGCGCGCAGGGACTCGGCGATCAGCTCGGGCCAGTCGGCGGGCAGGCAGCCGTTCCGCCCGAGGCCCGTGTCGGCCTTGAGCTGGATACGGGCCGTCCTGCCGAGCCCGCGGGCGGCGTCCGTCACCTCGCGCAGCGCCCACAGCGCGCTCACCGACATGTCCAGATCGGCCTCGATGCCCTCGCGCCAGGGGCCGCCCGGCGTCCACAGCCAGCACATGATCCGGCCGGGCAGTCCCGCGGCGCGCACGGCCAGGGCCTCCTCGGGCGTGGCCGTGCCGATCCAGGTGGCGCCGGCCTCGCGGGCGGCCTCGGCGCAGGGCACCATTCCGTGGCCGTACGCGTCCGCCTTCACGACGGCCATGAACGCGGCGTCCGGCGCGTGGGCGCGCAGCGAGCGCACGTTGGCGCGCAGGGCGGCGAGGTCGATCTCGGCGCGGACACGGAAGGCGGCTGTCTCGTTCATCGCGGACAAGTGTCTCAGAGCGCGCCGACAACCCCGTTCCCACGGCCGCTCACCCGGCCCACGAGGCCCGTGGGCCAGATGCCGGGCTCGCGGGTCAGGTGCCGGGCTTGCGTCCCCACACATAGACGCGGTCGCCCTTGAGCAGTGTCTTCCACAGCGCGCGGGCGTCGGTGAGGCGCATGTTCACGCAGCCGCGCGAGCCCGGCGGGCTGTACACGTTGCCGTAGATCGCGTGGAACGCCTGCCCGCCGCTGAAGAACTGGCTGTACGGCATGGGGGTGTTGTACAGCGACGACCAGTGGTTCTTGTGCTTCCAGTAGACCTTGTGCCAGCCGGGGCGGGTCCCGTACCCGGCACGTCCGGTGCGGATCGGCACGGGACCGAGCAGCACCTCCTTGCCCTTCTGCACCCACATCAGCTGCCGGGACAGGTCGACGCAGGCGAGGCGGTACGCGCGCGTGGGGCAGTCCCTCGCGGCGTTGGGGTTCTTGCGCGCGGAGATCCACCGCATGCGGGCCCAGGTCACCGGGCCCGCGAAGCCGATCGCGGGCCGGATCCCCTGCTTCTTCTGGAACGCGCTGATGGCCTCGCAGTCCGTCGCGGACTGCCTGCCGTCCACCGGGCGCCCGAGCCAGCGCTCGGCCTGCCGCTGATAGGGCCCGGCGCTCCTGGTGCACGCGGGCGCGGCGGCCTTGGTGACGACCTCGCTCGCCGGCACGTACTCGATGAGGGCGTCGACGCCGGGCGGCGCCTCCATGGGCTCGATCGCGTCCTCGGCGGCGCTCGGCTCGTACACGTGCGGCAGCAGGGCCTGGTCGGGGGTGTCCAACTGCCAGGGGTGGAGCGGCGTGAGCGGGATTCCGGGGACCAGCGGGGCGGTCGCGGGCGACGCGGGCCGCGGCGGGACGGGGTCCGCAAAGGCGGTTCCCGCGGCCGCGGGGGCGGCGGGCAGGACGGCGGCCAGGGCGAGCAGCACGGTGAGTCCGCGCTCGGCTGTCTTGCTGATCATTCGATGAGCGAACCCCGACCGCACACCGGGCGGCCGTCAGCCGCGCGGAGGGATCACTCGAAGGGCCTGTCACGAAAAACCATTTCCTAGGACTCCTAGGTTTCTGTCTACCATCCCTAGGGATTGGCTGATCGCCGAACAGCCGCGGATCTCCTCCTACGGAAGGCGACGAACCCCATGGCCCGAGCAGGTCTGACCCGTGAGCGCGTGGTGGAGGCGGCCGCCGACCTGGCGGACGAGATCGGCCTGGAGAACATCACGGTCTCGGCCCTCGCCCGCGGCTTCGGCGTGAAGGACGCGAGCCTGTACTCGCACGTCAGGAACATCGCCGACCTCAGGGCACGGATCGCGCTGCGGGCCACGGGCGAGTTGGCGGACCTCATCGGCCCCGCGGTCGCGGGCCGCTCCGGCAAGGACGCCCTGACCGCCTTCGCCGACGCGTACCGCGGCTTCGCCCTCGCCCACCCCGGCAGGTACGCGGCCACCAACCTCCAGCTGGACCCGGCCCTCGCCGCCGAGGCCCCGGGCCCGCGCCGCGTCGCCGAGTACACCTACGCCCTGCTGCGCGGCTACGACCTGACCGAGCCCGACCTGACCGACGCGGTACGCCTGCTGCGCGGCACCTTCCACGGCTACGTCGACCTGGAACTCTCCGCGGGCTTCGGCCACCCCCGCGACGTGCGGACCTCCTGGCACCGCGCCGTGGACGCCCTGCACGTGCTCCTGGAGCACTGGCCCACCCCCGAAAGGACCACCCCCGCATGACCATCGAGTCCGCCCGCCTCAAGGTCCCCGGCGCGACGCTCCACCACGAGATACGCCGGAGCGAAGGCCCCGTCCTCCTGATGCTCCCCGGCGGAGGCGGCGACAGCGCGGTCTTCGACGGCGTCGCGGAGTTCCTGGCCGCCGAGTTCACCGTCGTCACGGTCGACCCCCGCGGCTACTCGCACAGCACGCTGGACGGCCCCCGCGAGGAACAGCGCGTACAGACGCAGTCGGACGACGCGCACCGCCTCCTGGAGGCGCTCTCCCCGCACGAACCCGCGTACGTCTTCGGCAGCAGCGCGGGCGCGGTCGTCGCCCTCGACCTGCTGGCCCGCCACCCGCACCGGCTGCGCCACGTCGTCGCGCACGAGCCGCCGTGCTTCGCGCTGCTGCCGGACGCCGAGGAGCAGCGCGCCTTCGTCCACGAGGTCCGCGACCTCCTGCGCGCCCGGGGCCACGGCCCGGCGGCCGCGCGCTTCCTCCAGGGCCTGGGCGGCACGCTCGAACCGCTCCCCGACCCCGCGACGCTGCCCCCGCGCACGGCGGGCATGCTGACCCGCCTGATGGCGAACAACCCGCACTTCCTGGAGTACGAGCTGGTCCCGTTCACGACGCACGTCCCCGACCTGGCGGCCCTGCGCGAGACCGCGCCCCGCCTGACCCTGGCCGCGGGCATCGCGTCGCGCGGCCGCCTCCCGTATCGCCCGGCGGCCCTGATGGCAGACCGACTGGGCCTGGACCTGCAGGAGTTCCCCGGCGGCCACTCGGGCTACACGGACGCCCCGCTCCCGTTCGCGAAGCAGCTCCTGAAGACTCTCCGAGCCGGCTAGAGCGGCATCCCCGTACACGCCTTCCACAGCGGCATCCGTACGCACCTTCTACAGCGGCGTACGAACCTCCCGCCAGGCGGCGGGAATCGCCTCGGCCACATCCTGCGCCCCCACCGGCGCCCCGTCCGCGGCGAGCCGCCCCGCGAGCCCGTGCAGATGGGCGGCCACGGAGCCCGCGTCCCGTGCGTCGAGCCCCGCGGCCAGCAGGGATCCGGCGAGTCCGGACAGCACGTCACCGCTGCCTGCGGTGGCGAGCCAGGAGGTCCCGGTGGGATTGACGCGCACGGCCCCGTCGGCCGAGCCGACCAGGGTGGTGGACCCCTTCAGCAACACGGTCGCCCCGTACCGCCCCGCCAACTCCCGCACGGCGGCGAGCCTCCCCGCCTCGACCTCCTCGCGGGCGACACCGAGCAGGGCGGCGGCCTCCCCGGCGTGCGGCGTGAGCAGCGTGGGGGCCCGCCGCGCCCGCACCTCGCGCTCCCCCGCGAGCCGCAGCCCGTCGGCGTCGATCAGCAGGGGCACATCGGCGGCGAGCACGTCCCCCAGCCGCTCGGCGTCGTCACCGAGGCCGGGCCCCGCGACCCAGGCCTGCACACGCCCGGCCTTCGACGGAGGCCCGGCGGACACCAGTGCCTCGGGGAACCGCGCGATGACGGCGTCGGCGGCGGGCCCCACGTACCGCACGGCGCCCGCGCCCCCGCGCAGCGCACCGGCGACGGCGAGCACGGCCGCTCCGGGATACCGCGCCGACCCGGCGACGATCCCGACGACGCCACGCCGATACTTGTCGCTCTCGCCGCCGGGAACGGGCAGCAGCCCGGCGACATCAGCGAACTGAAGGGCCTCCAACTCGCCTGCGCGGCCCTCAAGTTCGAGCCCGATGCCGACAAGCCGCACGACCCCGGCGTACTCCCGGGCGGGATCGACCAACAGCCCGGGCTTGTACGCCCCGAAGGTCACCGTCACATCGGCCCGCACCGCGTCGCCGTGCACCTCCCCCGTGTCGGCGTCGACGCCGCTGGGCAGATCCACCGCGACGACCACCGCGTCCCGTGCGGCGGCGACGAGTTCGGCGGCACGCTCCCGGAGCCCGCCGCGCCCCCCGATCCCCACGATCCCGTCGACGACGAGCCGCGCCCCGGCGACAAGCTCCTCGGCCCGCGCGCCGTCGCCCGCCACGACGACGCCCCCGGCCGCCCGCAGCGCGGCGAGCCCGCCGGGGTGGGTGCGCTCCGGGGCGAGCAGCACGGCACTGACCCCGGCACCCCGCCGCGCCAGCCGTGCCCCCGCGTACAGGGCGTCGCCGCCGTTGTCCCCGCTGCCCACCAGCAGCGTGACCCGCGCCCCGTACACCTTCCCGAGCAGCTGCGCGCACGCGACGGCGAGCCCGGCCGCGGCCCGCTGCATCAGCGCCCCTTCGGGCAGCCGCCCCATCAACTCCCGCTCAGCGGCCCTGACACTCTCCACGCTGTACGCAGTACGCATGGCCCCAGTCTCCCCCCACCACCGCGCACGACGCCTGCTCGCGGCGCCACCGACGACATCCTGCGGCCGCAGACGCCGCCCCGGCCCCTCAGGGCCCCCTCACCCCTCAGCAATCACCACCGCGGAAGCCACCCCCGCGTCATGGCTGAGCGACACGTGCCACGACCGCACCCCCAACTCCGAGGCCCGCTCGGCCACGGTCCCCGCCACCCTCACCCGCGGCTGCCCACTCGCCTCGACGTACACCTCCGCGTCGGTCCACCGAAGCCCCGCCGGCGCCCCCAACGCCTTGGCCAAGGCCTCCTTCGCCGCGAACCGCGCCGCCAGCGACGCGACCCCCCGCCGCTCCCCGCTCGGCAGCAGCAACTCGCTCTCCACGAACAGCCGCTCGGCCATCCCGGGCGTCCGCTCCAGCGCGGCCCCGAACCGCTCGATCTCCGCGACATCGATGCCAACCCCAATAATCATCTCCGCAGCGTGACACACCCCACCCCCGCTCCCGTTCAAACAGCCGTAACAATGGACTGTGATCTCTTCGGTCTCCGAGCCCACCAAGGCTCCGCGGAGCGCCCACCGGCACAGGCCGGAGGCGACTCCCTACGTCGACCTCACCCGCACCGAGTGGAGCGCTCTCCGCGAGAAGACGCCCCTGCCCCTGACGGCGGAGGAGGTGGAGAAGCTCCGCGGCCTCGGCGACGTCATCGACCTGGACGAGGTCCGCGACATCTACCTCCCGCTCTCCCGACTCCTCAACCTCTACGTGGGCGCGACGGACGGCCTCCGCGGCGCCCTCAACACCTTCCTCGGCGAGAAGGGCTCCCAGTCGGGCACGCCCTTCGTCATAGGAGTCGCGGGCTCCGTGGCGGTCGGCAAGTCGACGGTCGCCCGCCTCCTCCAGGCACTGCTCTCCCGCTGGCCGGAACACCCCCGCGTGGAGCTGGTCACCACGGACGGCTTCCTGCTCCCCACCAAGGAGCTGGAGGCCCGCGGCCTGATGTCCCGCAAGGGCTTCCCCGAGTCGTACGACCGCCGCGCCCTCACCCGCTTCGTGGCGGACATCAAGGCGGGCAAGGACGAGGTGACCGCGCCCGTCTACTCCCACCTGATCTACGACATCGTCCCGAACCAGCGCCTCACGGTCCGCCGCCCGGACATCCTCATCGTCGAGGGCCTGAACGTCCTGCAGCCCGCGCTCCCCGGCAAGGACGGCCGCACCCGCGTGGGCCTCGCGGATTACTTCGACTTCAGCGTGTACGTGGACGCCCGCACCGAGGACATCGAGCGCTGGTACCTGAACCGCTTCAAGAAGCTGCGCCAGACGGCCTTCCAGAACCCGTCCTCGTACTTCCGCAAGTACACCCAGGTCTCGGAGGAGGAGGCGCTCGACTACGCCCGCACCACCTGGCGCACGATCAACAAGGTCAACCTCCTGGAGAACGTGGCGCCCACCCGGGGCCGGGCGGCCCTGGTCATCCGCAAGGGCCCCGACCACAAGGTGCAGCGCCTGCGCCTGCGCAAACTCTGATCCGGCCCGGCGCACACCCGGTTACCCTGCGGACATGCTGCACCTACGCCTGATCACCCCGGCGGACAAGACCGACGAGGTGGTGCGCCTGATCGAGAACACGGTCGGCGCCACCCACCTCGCGGTGGTCCCCGGCGCCGCCCGCAACCCGGTGGGCGACGTCGTCATGTGCGACGTCGCGCGCGAGGCGGGCGACGAACTGCTCGGCGGCCTGCGCACGCTGGAGATCGACAAGTGCGGCTCCATCGCCCTGGAGAACATCGACCTGTCGCTCTCGCACCGCGCGGACAAGGCGGAGGACGAGGCGCCGGGCGAGGGCGCGGACGCGGTCCTGTGGGAGCAGCTGACCGACGCGACCCACGAGGAGTCGACGCTCTCGGTCACGTACGTCGCGTTCCTCACGATCGCCACGATGATCGCGGCCTGCGGCGTCGTCCTCGACAACGCGATCCTGATCGTGGGCGCGATGGCGGTGGGCCCGGAGTTCGGCCCGCTGGCCGGCTTCTGCACGGCCCTGGTCCGGCGCGCGCCCCGCCTCGCCCTGCGCTCGCTGACCGCACTGGTCGTGGGCTTCGCGGCGGCGATGGTGGTGACGGTCGGGTTCAGCTACTTCATGGACGCGATGGACCTGTTCAGCGACAGCGCCCTCAAGTCGGAGCGCCCGAACACGAACTTCATCTACCGGCCCGACTGGTTCTCGTTCGTGGTGGCGGTCCTGGCGGGCGCGGCGGGCACGCTCTCGCTCACCTCGGCGAAGTCGGGCGCCTTGGTCGGCGTGGCGATCTCCGTGACGACGGTCCCCGCGGCGGCGAACGCCGCGGTCGCCTTCAGCTACAACGAGTACAAGCAGGCGTGGGGCTCCACGGAGCAGCTGCTCCTGAATCTCCTGGGCATCGTCCTCGCGGGCACGCTCACGCTGCTGGCCCAGAAACTCCTGTGGGCCCGGCAGCGCGAGCGCACCGCGAAGTCACAACACCTCTAGCCGAGCGCCGACTTCACGACGTCGGCGAGCCGCCCGGCCACGGACCGCGCCTGCTCGATGTCCGCGGCCTCGACCATGACCCGCACCAGCGGCTCGGTCCCGGAGGGCCGAAGCAGCACCCGCCCCGTGGAGCCCAGCTCGCGCTCGGCGTCGGCGACGGCGGCGGACAGCTCGGGCGAGGTCTTCACGCGCGACTTGTCGACGTCGGGCACGTTGATGAGCACCTGCGGCAGCCGCTCCATGACACTCGCGAGATCCGCGAGGGAGCGCCCCGTCTCGGCGACCCGCGCGGCCAGCAGCAGCCCGGTCAGCGTGCCGTCGCCGGTGGTCGCGTGGTCCAGGACGATGACGTGCCCGGACTGCTCGCCGCCGAGGGCGAAACCGTGCTCCTTCATCGACTCGAGGACGTACCGGTCACCGACGGCGGTCTGCACCAGGGACAGCCCCTGGCCCTCCATGGCGAGCTTGAAGCCGAGGTTGGACATGACGGTGGCGACAACGGTGTCGTGACGCAGCGTGCCGTGCTCCCGCATGGCGAGGGCGAGCACGGCGAGGATCTGGTCGCCGTCCACCTCGGCACCGGTGTGGTCCACGGCGAGGCAGCGGTCGGCGTCCCCGTCGTGGGCGACGCCGAAGTCGGCCTTGTGCTCGACGACGGCGGCCTTGAGCAGGTCGAGGTGCGTGGACCCGCAGCCGTCGTTGATGTTCAGCCCGTCGGGCTGGGCGCCGATCGTGATGACCTCGGCACCGGCGCGCGCGAAGGCCTCGGGCGAGACGCGGGCGGCGGCGCCGTGCGCCTCGTCGAGGACGATCTTCAGACCGTCGAGACGGTTGGGCAGGACACCGAGCAGATGCGCGATGTACTGGTCGAGGCCCTGGTCGTACGACGTCACACGGCCGACACCGGCCCCGGTGGGCCGCTGCCAGGGAGCGCCGGTGCGGTGCTCCTCGTACACGGATTCGATGCGGTCCTCAAGATCGTCGGCGAGCTTGTGGCCGCCGCGCGCGAAGAACTTGATGCCGTTGTCGGGCATGGCGTTGTGGCTTGCCGAGAGCATCACGCCGAGGTCGGCGCCCAGCGCACCGGTGAGATGGGCCACCGCGGGGGTGGGCAGCACACCGACGCGCAGGACGTCCACGCCCGCGCTCGCGAGGCCCGCCACCACGGCGGCCTCCAGGAACTCCCCGGACGCGCGCGGGTCACGTCCCACCACCGCCGTCGGGCGATGACCCTCGAAGGTGCCCGCCTCGGCCAGTACGTGCGCCGCCGCCACGGAGAGTCCGAGCGCGAGCTCGGCCGTCAGATCCGCGTTGGCGACACCGCGCACGCCGTCCGTGCCGAAGAGTCGTCCCACTGCTGTCCTCCGAACGTTCAAGAAAAACCATGAACCCCTGGCAAGGGAGTCCCAGAACCAAGAGGGTCCCAGGCCCCCAGGGGTTCCTGATAAACGAACGCCCCGGCAGCACGGTGCGTGCCGCCGGGGCGAACGAGTGGTACAAGCAGGCAGCGATTAGCGCTTGCTGTACTGCGGGGCCTTACGGGCCTTCTTGAGACCGGCCTTCTTGCGCTCGACCGCACGGTCGTCACGCTTGAGGTAACCGGCCTTCTTCAGGGCGCCGCGGTTGTTCTCGACGTCGGCCTCGTTCAGCGCGCGGGCGACACCGAGACGGAGCGCACCGGCCTGACCGGAGACGCCGCCACCCGCGATGCGGGCGATGACGTCGTAGCGGCCGTCGAGCTCGAGCACCTTGAAGGGCTCGTTGACTTCCTGCTGGTGGACCTTGTTCGGGAAGTAGTCCTCGAGCGTGCGCCCGTTGACCTTCCACTTGCCGGTGCCCGGGACGATCCGGACGCGGGCGATGGCGTTCTTGCGACGGCCCAGGCCGGCGGCCGGCTGCGGGTCGCCGAAGCGCGCGGCGTTCGACTCCGAGGTGTACTCGCCCTCGACGGGGGCCTCGGACTCGGTGGTGTACTGCTCGACGTCAGCGATCTCTTCGAGAGGCTGCTCAACGGTGGTCTCGGCCACGATTCTCCTCAGATTCTTTTTCGTCTTAGGGGGTGGCCGGAACTACTGCGCGACCTGGGTGATCTCGAACGGGACCGGCTGCTGAGCGCCGTGCGGGTGCTGGTCGCCCGCGTAGACCTTCAGCTTCGAGAGCATCTGACGGCCCAGGGTGTTCTTGGGGAGCATGCCCTTGACGGCCTTCTCGATGGCCTTCTCGGGGCTCTTCTCGAGCAGCTCGTCGTAACGGACGGAACGCAGACCACCCGGGTAACCGGAGTGGCGGTACGCCATCTTCTGGGTCTTCTTGTTGCCGGAGAGGTGCACCTTCTCCGCGTTGATGATGATGACGAAGTCACCGGTGTCAACGTGGGGGGCGTAAATCGCCTTGTGCTTGCCGCGCAGGAGAGAGGCGGCGGTGGTCGCCAGACGTCCCAGGACGATGTCCTGAGCGTCGATGACGTGCCACTGGCGGGTCACATCGCCGGGCTTGGGGCTGTACGTACGCACTTCGTAGCCTTCGCTTCTTCAGTGGATGGGGTCCAGACACACGGCACCCAGGAAGCGATCATGCAGCTGGGGCCCACAATGCCGGGGACGCTAACCCGTATGCGAGCCACTGGTAACTGCTCCAGGGAACCTACGTATGGGCCCTTTCGCGTGAGAACGAGGAAGCCAATACGTATCAGTCCACGAGACTACCCGCGCCGCCCCGTATGGGTCAAAACGCGGCTCTGGAGACCGGCACCGCGGGCTCCGCCGCTTCGGGCGACCCTGCCACACCCAGGCTAACGGGCCCCCGCCGGACACAGCACCGCGCGACCGTGACCGCGAGGACACACAGCGTGAAGCAGTCCTTGAAGGCCCGCCTGGTCCCCGGCTCCAGCCACGGCCAGGAGAACCCCGGCACCTGCGGCACGAGCGCCACCCAGAACCAGGGACCACGAGCCGCGGCCCCCGGCGTCAGCACCCCGGCGAGCAGCAGCGGAACCACACACAGCAGATAGTGGTCGTACGAAGGCCGGGAGACGAGAAAGGCCGAAAGCATCAGCATCGTGGCGCACTCCACCACCCGCGCGGGCCCCGCGTCCCCTCTCCCCCACCGCCGCCACGCACACCACACCCCGGCCGCGGCCGCACCCCCGGCGAGCAGCGTCGCCCCCACCTGCGGCACCCCGAGCCGCCCGAGCACCACCGAGGGCGACGCTTCATAGAGACGCACGAAGGAGTCCTCGCCGCGCAGCAGGAACGGCAGCGTCCGCGTGAAGAACCCGGCGGGGTCCGGCAGCACGAGCGCGGCGGCCACCGACACCGCCACGGGCACCCCCACCGCGACCCCCAGCGCCCGCCACCGCCGCGCGAGGACGAAGAGGAGCACGACGGGCGCGAGCAGCGGCTTCACCGCGACGGCGGCGCCGATCACGAGCCCCGCCGCCACCCACCGCTCCCGGCACGCGAGGAGCAGCGCGAGCGGAAGGGCGACGGCGGAGGCCACCGTCCAGTTGCCCAGCTGGACGAGGTGCCCGAAGGGCGCGAAGCCGAGCGCGAGCCCGAGCAGCCCGTACACGGCGAACCGGCTGCGCCACGACACCCCGTGGATCCGCAGCGCGCACGCCCACCCGAAGGCGAGCCCCGCCGTGACGCCCGCGGGCACGAGGAAGCGCACCACGGACGCCGGAAGCAGGACCTGCGGCACCGCCGCGAGCACGGCACCCGGCAGATAGAGGAAGTGCCGGTCGGCATAGGGCGAACGCCCGTCCAGCCACGCCTCGGCGGCGCGCACGACGATCGCGTCGTCCATCCCGCCGTCCGGGTAGCGCAGCCCGACCCGCACCACCCCGGCGGCCAGCACCACGGCGAGCACGCACCACACATGCCGCCCCGCGGGCCGCAACAACCAACCATTTACGGCCGTTTTGCCCTTGTTCATACGCCTCAGGCTAGGTCGGCCACCCCACGCGACCCCGGCTCAACATCCCCAACTCCCCGTCTAAGATGCGCCCCATGAGCTTTGGGCAAGGGGGACCTCAGTGGGGTCCGGGCGGAACGGGCGGGCCCGGCGGCGGGCCCACGCCCGACTGGGCGGCGCTCGCCGAGGCCTCCGAGGCACGCAACCGGCGCCGCAAGTGGCTGCTGATCGGCGGCGGCGCGTTCGCCACGGTCGGCATCGCGGCGGCCGTGGCCATCACGGTCGTCTCCGCGAACAGCGACGACGCCTCGGCGTCGAACAAGCCGGCCAGCGAGCTTCCCGCGACCGCGGACATCCCCGGCGCGAGCGACGACCCCGGCCCGTCCTTCGAGGCCACCACGCCGCCTCCCCCGCCGGACCCCAAGGACTTCATCTCCAGCGCCAAGAAGGACAAGGCGCCGCTCACCCCGGAGGGCCTCTTCCCCGGCAAGACCTTCACCTCGGGCGAGAACGTCTACAAGAAGGGCCCGACGGACAGCACCAAGAAGTGCGCGGCCGTCACCCAGCCCTCCCTCGGCTCGGTCCTCGCCAAGAACGACTGCACGCGCCTGATCCGCGCCAGCTACCTCAAGGACGGCATCGCGGTCACCATCGGCGTCGCCGTCTTCGACACCGCGGCCGACGCCGCGAAGGTCAAGCAGCAGGCCGAGAAGGGTCTGGTCAACTCCCTTTCCGGCAAGGGCGTCCCGGGCTTCTGCCGCACGGGCGTGTGCCGCGGCACGTACAACGCCTACGGCCGGTACGCGTACTTCACCACCACGGGCTACACCAGCGGCAAGGACGTGACGACGAAGGACAGCAAGGCCTACGCCGCCGGCGACACCCTGGCCCGCTTCGCCTTCCAGCGGATCAACCAGCGGGGCGAGGCCCAGGCGTCGGCCGCGGCGGGCGCCCCGCAGTAGTCCGGCGGTTCGGGGCCCGGCCGGGGCTCAGCAGCACCCGGCCCCGGGCAACGTCCGCTTGTTGCGCGCCTCTTTGCTGCGCGCGGCGAGCAACTCGTCGGCGGGGTAGCCGACTTCCTCCAGCGTGAGCCCGTGCGGCCGCACGACGTGCACGGCAGAGTCGCGCACACCGGCTTCGAGCACCTTGCCCGGCCACTCCACGGGCCGGTGCCCGTCGCCCACGAACAGCATGGCCCCGACGAGCGACCGCACCATGTTGTGGCAGAACGCGTCGGCCCGCACGGTAGCTTCGAGAATCCCGTCTTCCCGCCGCTCCCACCGCAGTTCCTGCAGCGTACGAATGGTCGTGGCGCCCTCGCGCTTCTTGCAGTAAGCGGCGAAGTCGTGCTCGCCGATGAGCCGTTCGGCGGCGGCGTTCATGGCGTCGAGGTCCAACTCCCAGTCGTGCCACAGCACATGACCCCGCAACAGCGGATCGACGCCACCAGGGTGGTCGGTCACGCGATAGGCGTACCGCCGCCACACGGCCGAGAACCGGGCGTTGAACCCGACGGGCGCCTCGGCGACCTTCCACACCCGTACATCGTGCGGAAGCCGCCCGGCGAGCCGCCGCAGCAGCTTCTCCCGGTGCTCGTCCCACACGCTCTCCGGCAGATCGACGTGGGCGACCTGCCCCCGCGCGTGCACTCCGCTGTCGGTCCGCCCCGCGACGGTCAGCTCGTACGTCTCCTTCGACCGCGTCACGGTCCGCAGCGCGTCCTCGATCTCACCCTGGACGGTCCGCTGCCCCTCGCGCTGCTTGGCCCAGCCGGAGAAGTCCTTGCCGTCGTAGCTCAGGTCGAGCCGCACCCGGACGAACCCGGGCTCCACTTCCTCACTCACACACAGATCCTCTCAGGAACGCGAAAGCGGGCCCGCCCCAAGGGGCGGACCCGCTCACGAAGGCTCGGCCTCAGGCGTCCTTGGACTCCTCAGCCGGGGCCTCGACAGCCTCGTCGGACTTGGCCTCGACGGCCTCGTCCTTCTTCAGGGCGTCTTCCTTGACGGCACGCTTCGTCGCCGCCTCGGCCTCACCGGTGGCCTCCTGGGCCACGGTCAGGGCCTCAACCAGCTCGATGATCGCCATGGGCGCGTTGTCGCCACGACGGTTACCGATCTTGGTGATGCGGGTGTAGCCACCCGGGCGGTTCTCGTAGCGCGGGCCGATCTCCGTGAAGAGCGTGTGCACGATGCTCTTGTCGGTGATGACGGACAGCACCTGGCGGCGGTTGTGAAGGTCACCCTTCTTCGCCTTGGTGACCAGACGCTCCGCGTACGGACGCAGACGACGGGCCTTGGCCTCGGTCGTCGTGATCCGGCCGTGCTCGAAGAGCTGCTTGGCGAGGTTCGCCAGCAGAAGCTTCTCGTGCGCGGCGCTGCCGCCCAGACGGGCACCCTTGGTGGGCTTCGGCATGGTGTTTCTCCTTGATGTCTGCCCCGGCCGTATCAGGTACCGGAGTCAGCGGAATCCGCGCCCCGTAAGGGGCGCGGGGAACTGCGCAACCAGCCGAAGCGGGCCCGCAGCCAAAATCAAACCGCCGGTCCCGAGCTCTTAGTACTGCTCGGTCTCGACGAACCCGGCGTCCGCGTCGTCGTCCGCGCCGAAGGCGTCGGCGGCGGCGGTCGGGTCGAAGCCGGGGGGCGAGTCCTTCAGCGCGAGACCCATGCCGTTCAGCTTCATCTTGACCTCGTCGATCGACTTCGCACCGAAGTTGCGGATATCGAGCAGGTCCGCCTCGGAGCGGGCCACGAGCTCACCCACGGAGTGGATGCCCTCGCGCTTGAGGCAGTTGTACGAGCGAACGGTGAGCTCGAGCTCCTCGATCGGCAGCGCCAGGTCGGCGGCGAGGGCGGCGTCCGTCGGGGACGGGCCCATGTCGATGCCCTCGGCGTCGATGTTGAGCTCGCGGGCCAGACCGAACAGCTCGACCAGGGTCTTGCCGGCGGACGCCATGGCGTCACGCGGGCGCATGGCCTGCTTGGTCTCGACGTCGACGATCAGCTTGTCGAAGTCGGTGCGCTGCTCGACACGGGTCGCCTCGACCTTGTACGTGACCTTGAGCACCGGCGAGTAGATGGAGTCGACCGGAATGCGACCGATCTCCTGGCCCACCTGCTTGTTCTGCACGGCGGAGACGTAGCCGCGACCGCGCTCGACGGTCAGCTCCATCTCCAGCTTGCCCTTGCCGTTGAGCGTGGCGAGGACGAGGTCGGGGTTGTGCACCTCGACACCGGCCGGCGGGGCGATGTCAGCGGCGGTGACGAGGCCCGGGCCCTGCTTGCGCAGGTACATCACGACGGGCTCGTCGTGCTCGCTGGAGACCACCAGCTGCTTGATGTTGAGGATGAGGTCGGTGACGTCTTCCTTGACGCCCGGCACGGTGGTGAACTCGTGCAGGACACCGTCGATGCGGATGGACGTGACAGCCGCACCCGGGATCGAGGAGAGAAGGGTCCGACGCAGGGAGTTGCCGAGGGTGTAACCGAAGCCCGGCTCCAGCGGCTCGATCACGAACCGGGAGCGGAACTCGTCGACGACCTCTTCGGTCAACGAGGGACGCTGAGCAATCAGCATGTTGCGATCCTTCAGGTCAGGGGCACCCACTATTTGATGCCCTGATGTATTGCAAGGGTACGGGCGATACGCCTCCGAAGAGCCGTACCGCCCGAATCCTCAAGTCAAGCGACGTGCGTCAGACGCGGCGGCGCTTGGGGGGACGGCAGCCGTTGTGCGGCGTGGGCGTCACGTCCTGGATCGAGCCGACCTCAAGACCGGTCGCCTGGAGCGAACGGATGGCGGTCTCACGACCGGAACCCGGGCCCTTGACGAAGACGTCGACCTTGCGCATGCCGTGCTCCTGGGCGCGACGGGCAGCCGACTCGGCGGCCATCTGCGCGGCGAACGGCGTGGACTTGCGCGAGCCCTTGAAGCCGACGTGGCCGGCGGAGGCCCAGGAGATCACGTTGCCGGTCGGGTCCGTGATGGACACGATCGTGTTGTTGAACGTGCTCTTGATGTGAGCGTGCCCGTGGGCGACGTTCTTCTTTTCCTTGCGGCGCACCTTCTTGGCAGCGCCCTGACGACCCTTGGGGGGCATCTATAACTCCTACGGGAGGTGGTCGGTCCTGCAGCGTCAGCTGTCGATAGACCGCTGAGCGAGGACTACTTCTTGCCCGGCTTCTTCTTACCGGCGATGGCGCGACGCGGGCCCTTGCGGGTGCGGGCGTTCGTGCTGGTGCGCTGACCGCGGACGGGCAGACCACGACGGTGACGGAGACCCTGGTAGCAGCCGATCTCGACCTTGCGGCGGATGTCGGCCTGGATCTCGCGACGGAGGTCACCCTCGGTCTTGATGTTGGCGTCCACGTACTCACGGATCTTGACGAGGTCTTCCTCGGTCAGGTCGCGAACGCGGGTGTTGCGGTCCACCTCGGTGGCGTCCAGCGTCTGCTGGGCCAGCGTGCGGCCGATGCCGAACACGTAGGTGAGGGCGACCTCGATGCGCTTGTCGCGCGGGAGGTCAACGCCTTCAACGCGTGCCATTCATGGCTCCTGTTGATTCTTCGGAGGTCTTCAGCAGAACCACTCCCAGGTGCCGTATGAGGTACATCCTGGGTCCCCGGCCTCCGACCGGGGGTGTCGCCCTCCATGACCGACGGAACGTCGGCGGAACTGAAGAGGGACGGGTCCTGCGTATGTGCTTACTTGCGTCGCGCGAAAATCTGCGAACTGCAGTCGTACGTCAGCCCTGGCGCTGCTTGTGGCGCGGGTTGTCGCAGATGATCATGACCCGGCCGTGACGGCGGATCACCCTGCACTTGTCGCAGATCTTCTTGACGCTCGGCTTGACCTTCATTGGGTGAGGTTCTCCGGGTCAGTGCCACCACCCCGCCGGAGCGGGATGCGGGCAAGATCTACTTGTACCGGTAGACGATCCGGCCACGCGTCAGGTCGTACGGAGACAGCTCCACCACGACCCGGTCGTCAGGGAGGATGCGGATGTAGTGCATGCGCATCTTGCCGCTGATGTGTGCCAGGACCTGGTGGCCGTTCTGGAGCTCCACCTTGAACATGGCGTTCGGAAGAGACTCGACGACAGTGCCTTCGATCTCGATGGCACCTTGCTTCTTGGCCACGCTTCGCCCTTCGAATCGACTACCTTGATCGACTCCGCATCTCCGCATGCAGACACACGGATGCACGAGAGCCGACGCGTCAGTCTACGTCAGTGCACCCGGAAAGACGAATCGAGAAAGTCTGCCCCATGACGAAGATCCTTAAGCGGAGGGGTCAGGACCCCAGCGGGTCCGGCGCCACCGAGACCCCGTACGCCGCGAGCCGCTCCTTGCCGCAGTCCGGAGCCGTCAGCACCAGCGGCCCCTCCTCCGTCAACGCCACCGAGTGCTCCCAGTGCGAGGACCAGGTGCCGTCCGTCGTGATGACGGTCCAGTCGTCCTTCAGGACCTCCGTACGCGGCGTTCCCAGCGAGACCATCGGCTCGATGGCGAGGCAGAAGCCGGGCACCAGCTTGGGGCCCTTGCCCCGGCGGCGCTCGACGTAGTTCAGGAGGTGGGGGTCCATGTGCATCTCGGTGCCGATGCCATGGCCGCCGTAGTCCTCGACGATGCCGTACTTGCCGCCGCCCGGCTTCGGCTGCCGGCGGATGTACGTCTCGATGGCCCGGGAGATGTCGACCAGCCGGTTGCCCTGCTTCATGGCCGCGATACCGGCCCACATCGACTCCTCGGTCACCCGGGAGAGCTCGACCAGCTCCGGAGCGTGACCGGTGCCCACGAACGCCGTGTACGCCGCATCGCCGTGCCAGCCGTCGATGATCGCGCCTGCGTCGATGGAGATGATGTCGCCGTCCTTCAGGACGGTCTTGTCGTCCGGGATGCCGTGCACGACGACCTCGTTGACCGAGGTGCAGATCGTGGCGGGGAAGCCGCCGTACCCGAGGAAGTTGGACTTCGCGCCGTGCTCCGCGATCACCTTGCGCGCGACCTCGTCCAGGTCCTTGGTGGTGGCGCCGGGCACCGCGGCCTCACGGGTCGCGGCGTGGATCGCGGCGACGACAAGGCCCGCCTCACGCATCTTCGCGATCTGCTCGGGGGTCTTGATCTGCACCATGGGACTTCCGCTCTCCGTCATCCGTCGAAACGACTACGTACACGCATCGGGTACGTAGACAACAGTACGGCCGCGGTCCCCCTCAGGGGCACCGCGGCCGAAACAGCGTAATGCTTACTTGTCGCCCTTGAGGGCGTCCATCGCGCGCTTGGTGACCTCGTCCACCTTGCCGAGCGCCGAGATCGTGACGACCAGGCCCTGGGCCTTGTAGTGGTCGATGATCGGCTCGGTCTCGCGGTGGTACACGTCGAGCCGCTTGCGCACGGTCTCTTCCTTGTCGTCCCCGCGCTGGTACAGCTCGCCGCCGCAGACGTCGCAGACGCCCTCGGCCTTCGGCTTGCTGTACGTCACGTGGAAGACGTGGCTGGAGTCGTTGCGGCAGATGCGGCGGCCCGCGATGCGCTTGACGACCTCGTCCTCCGGGACCTCCAGGTCCAGGACGGCGTCGAGCTTCTGACCGTCCGCCTTGAGCGCCTCGTCCAGCGCCTCGGCCTGCGACACGTTGCGCGGGAAGCCGTCGAGCAGGAAGCCGCCCTCGGCATCCGGCTGCGCCATGCGGTCCTTCGCCATGCCGATGGTCACCTCGTCGGGAACGAGGTTGCCGGCGTCCATGAACGCCTTCGCCTGCTTGCCCAGCTCCGTGCCCTGGCTGATGTTGGCACGGAAGAGGTCGCCCGTGGAGATGTGCGGGATCGACAGGTTCTTGGCAAGGAACGCGGCCTGCGTTCCCTTGCCCGCACCGGGCGGCCCGACGAGGACGATTCGCATCAGCGGAGGAACCCTTCGTAATTGCGCTGCTGGAGCTGGCTCTCGATCTGCTTCACGGTTTCCAGACCCACACCCACGATGATGAGGATGCTCGTCCCGCCGAACGGGAAGTTCTGGTTGGCCCCGAAGCCCACCAACGCCATCGTCGGCACGAGAGCGATCAGACCCAGATACAGCGAACCCGGCCAGGTGATCCGGTTGAGTACGTAGCTCAGATACTCAGCGGTCGGTCGGCCAGCCCGGATGCCCGGGATGAAGCCACCATACTTCTTCATGTTGTCGGCGACTTCCTCGGGGTTGAAGGAGATCGCGACGTAGAAGAAGGCGAAGAAGACGATCAGAACGAAGTACGTGGCGATGTAAATCGGGTGGTCACCCTTGGTCAGGTTCGCCTCGATCCACTGCTTCCATCCCGAGTTGCCACCCGCGAACTGGGCGACCAGCGCCGGAATGTAGAGCAGCGAAGAGGCAAAGATCACAGGGATGATGCCCGCCTGATTGACCTTCAGGGGGATGTACGTCGACGTACCGCCGTAGGACCGGCGGCCGATCATGCGCTTCGCGTACTGGACCGGGATGCGTCGCTGCGCCTGCTCGACGAAGACCACCAGGCCGACCATGACCAGACCGACGAGGATGACGGTTCCGAACTCGATCCAGCCCTTCGCGAGGTCACCCTGCTCCTTGATGGCCCACAGGGCGCTCGGGAAGGTGGCGGCGATCGAGATGAACATCAGGATGGACATGCCGTTGCCGATGCCGCGGTCGGTGATGAGCTCACCGAGCCACATCACACAGGCCGTACCGGCGGTCATCGTGATGACCATCGTGATGGTGACGAAGATCGACTGGTCGGGGACGATCTGACTGGCGACGGGGCAGCCCTGGAAAAGGGTGCCGGTGCGGGCGGTGGCCACCAGGCCGGTGCCCTGAAGGATCGCGAGCGCGATGGTCAGATAGCGCGTGTACTGCGTGATCTTCGCCGTGCCTGCCTGGCCCTCCTTCTTGAGGGCCTCGAGCCGCGGGATCACCACGGTCAGCAGCTGCAGAATGATGCTCGCCGTGATGTACGGCATGATGCCGAGCGCGAAGATCGTGATCTGCAGCAGCGCGCCACCGCTGAACATGTTGACGAGACCGAACAGGCCCTGGTTCGCATTGGCGTTGTCGATGCAGGCCTGGACGCTCTTGTAGTCGACACCGGGAATCGGCACGTTCGTGCCCACCCGGTAGATCACGATGATGCCCAGCGTGAAGAGCAGCTTCTTGCGCAGGTCGGGCGTCTTGAACGCCCGGGCGAACGCGGTGAGCACGGTGCCTCCTGCGACCCCCGCGCGCGTGCGCCAGAGGTGGTGGTCTGAGGTTCGACGAATACGTATCAGTCAAGAAAACCGTGCGGACAGACCGCACGGAGCTTAGACAGTGCACGCCACCTTACCGGCGACCGTGCCCCCCTTGGAACGACCAACCGGGGATGCCCCTTTTGTGGGGCATCCCCGGTTGGGAATCGTTCATGTCATCGACACGTCTGAGGGATCAGACGAGCTCGGTGACGGTACCGCCGGCGGCGGTGATCTTCTCCTTGGCGGAGCCGGAGACGGCGTCGACCGTCACCTGCAGCGCCACGGTGACCTCACCCTGGCCGAGGACCTTGACGAGGCTGTTCTTGCGAACGGCACCCTTGGCGACGAGACCCTCGACGGTGACCTCGCCACCCTCCGGGTACAGCGCGCTCAGCTTGTCGAGGTTCACGACCTGGAACTCGGTCTTGAACGGGTTCTTGAAGCCCTTGAGCTTCGGGAGACGCATGTGGAGGGGCATCTGGCCACCCTCGAAGCGCTCCGGAACCTGGTAACGGGCCTTGGTGCCCTTGGTACCACGACCAGCGGTCTTACCCTTGGACGCCTCACCACGACCCACACGGGTCTTGGCGGTCTTGGCGCCCGGGGCGGGCCGGAGGTTGTGGACCTTCAGCGGGTTCTGCTCCGCCATGTCAGTCGACCTCCTCAACCGTCACGAGGTGGCGGACGGTGTGCACCATTCCGCGGAACTCGGGGCGGTCCTCCTTGACGACCTGCGTGTTGATGCCCTTGAGACCAAGGGAACGCAGGGTGTCGCGGTGGTTCTGCTTGCTGCCGATGTACGACTTCGTCTGCGTGATCTTGAGCTGTGCCATTACGCACCCGCTCCCGCACGCGCACGAAGGAGAGCCGCGGGGGCGACGTCCTCGAGGGGCAGACCACGGCGAGCCGCGATCTCCTCGGGACGCTGCAGGCCCTTGAGGGCCGCCACGGTCGCGTGCACGATGTTGATCGCGTTGTCGGAGCCCAGGGACTTCGACAGGATGTCGTGAACGCCGGCGCACTCGAGCACGGCACGCACCGGGCCACCGGCGATAACACCGGTACCGGGGGAAGCAGGCTTCAGCAGGACGACGCCCGCCGCCTTCTCACCCTGGATGGGGTGCGGGATGGTGCCCTGGATACGGGGGACCTTGAAGAAGTGCTTCTTGGCCTCCTCAACACCCTTGGCGATGGCGGCCGGCACCTCCTTGGCCTTGCCGTAACCGACACCCACGGTGCCGTCACCGTCGCCCACCACGACCAGCGCGGTGAAGCTGAAGCGACGACCACCCTTCACAACCTTGGCGACGCGGTTGATCGCGACAACGCGCTCAACGTACGCGGTCTTCTCGGCGGCAGCAGCGCCACCGTCGCGACCCTTCCGGTCCCGCCGCTCGCCGCCACCGGCACCGCCACCGCGGCGCTGGGGTCCAGCCATTGGAATTACCTCTCTCTGTTTCCGCTAGCTACGGAACCGACTCAGAACTTGAGTCCGGCTTCGCGGGCGGCGTCCGCCAGGGCGGCGATGCGCCCGGCGTACTGGTTACCACCACGGTCGAACACGACAGCCTCGACACCGGCGGCCTTGGCGCGCTCGGCGACCAGGGCGCCGACCGACTTGGCCTGCGCGGACTTGTCGCCCTCGGCGCCGCGGATCGTGGTGTCCAGGGTCGAGGCCGACGCCAGGGTGTGACCCTTGATGTCGTCGATGACCTGGGCCACGATGTGGCGGTTGGAGCGCGTCACGACCAGGCGCGGACGCTCAGCCGTACCCGAGATGTGCTTACGGATGCGGATGTGACGACGCTTGATGGCAGCACGCTTGTAAGCGTCGCCCTTAGCAATCTTGACACCGTATGCCATGGCTTACTTACCCGCCTTTCCGACCTTGCGGCGGATGACTTCGCCTTCGTACTTGACGCCCTTGGCCTTGTACGGGTCGGGCTTGCGCAGCTTGCGGATGTTGGCCGCAACCTCGCCGACCTTCTGCTTGTCGATGCCCTCGACCGAGAAACGGGTCGCGGACTCCACCTTGAAGGTGATGCCCTCGGGGGCCTCGACCAGGATCGGGTGGCTGTAGCCCAGCGAGAACTCCAGGTTGGAGCCCTTCGCGAGGACGCGGTAACCGACACCGCTGATTTCGAGCTTCTTCACGTAACCCTGGGTCACGCCGGTGATCATGTTCGCCACCAGCGTGCGGGACAGGCCGTGCAGGGCCTTGTTCTGACGCTCGTCGTTCGGGCGGGTGACGTTCAGGACGCCGTCCTCACCCTTAGCGATCTCGATCGGCGCGACGACGGTGTGCGTGAGGGAACCCTTGGGGCCCTTCACCGCGACCGTACGGCCGTCGATGGTGACGTCCACGCCGGCGGGAACCGTGATGGGGAGCTTGCCAATACGCGACATTAGCTATTCCTCCGTTCCCGACTACCAGACGTAGGCGAGGACTTCCCCACCTACGCCCTTCTTGCCTGCCTGCTGGCCGGTCAGGAGACCGTGCGACGTGGAGATGATCGCCACGCCGAGGCCGCCGAGGACCTTCGGCAGGTTGGTGGACTTCGCGTAAACCCGGAGACCGGGCTTGGAGATCCGCTTGATGCCCGCGATGGAGCGCTCACGGTTCGGGCCGAACTTCAGCTCGAGAACGAGGTTCTTGCCGACCTCGGCGTCCTCGACCTTCCAGCCCGTGATGAAGCCCTCCTGCTGGAGGATCTCCGCGATGTGCGACTTGATCTTGCTGTGCGGCATCGCCACGGTGTCGTGGTACGCCGAGTTCGCGTTACGCAGACGAGTCAGCATGTCCGCGATCGGATCAGTCATGGTCATGAATTGGCCTTCGGCCTCTCTCGCCGGGGTTTCCTATCTGCGCCATCCCTCTCCCCACTCAGAGGCGGGACGGGTGCGGCGCGGGGACCTACGGCGTAGTAAGTCGTACGGGGCGGCGGGCGCCCAACCACACAAGCCTAAGCCATGTGCGGCCGGGCCCCTACCGACCCATTGCTTACCGAGAGCCTCCGGTAATCCCTCAAGTCCTCAGGACAGAAGGGAATTACCAGGAGCTCTTGGTCACGCCCGGCAGCTCGCCACGGTGAGCCATCTCACGAAGGCACACGCGGCACAGGCCGAACTTGCGGTACACGGAGTGCGGGCGGCCGCAGCGCTGGCAGCGGGTGTACGCACGCACACCGAACTTGGGCTTACGAGCAGCCTTGGCAATCAGAGCCTTCTTCGCCATCTCGCTTACGCCTCCTTGAACGGGAAGCCGAGGTGACGAAGGAGCGCACGGCCCTCAGCGTCGTTGGTCGCCGTGGTGACCACGGTGATGTCCATACCCCGGACGCGGTCGATCTTGTCCTGGTCGATCTCGTGGAACATGACCTGCTCGGTGAGACCGAAGGTGTAGTTGCCACGGCCGTCGAACTGCTTGGGGGACAGACCACGGAAGTCGCGGATGCGCGGCAGCGCGAGCGACAGGGTGCGGTCCAGGAACTCCCACATGCGGTCGCCACGGAGCGTGACGTGGCAGCCGATCGGCTGACCCTCGCGCAGCTTGAACTGCGCGATGGACTTCCGGGCCTTCGTCACGGCCGGCTTCTGACCGGTGATCGTGGTCAGGTCGCGGATGGCGCCGTCGATCAGCTTCGAGTCACGGGCGGCGTCGCCGACACCCATGTTGACCACGATCTTGACCAGGCCGGGGATCTGCATGACGTTCTCGTACGAGAACTCCTCACGCAGCTTGCCCGCGATCTCCTCGCGGTACTTCGTCTTGAGACGCGGAGTGGTGGTGGTCGTCATCAGATGTCCTCACCCGTCCGCTTGGCAACGCGGATCTTGTTGCCCTCGTCGTCGAAGCGGTAACCGACGCGCGTGACGACCTTGTTGCCGTCCTTCTCCACGACCAGCTGGACGTTGGAGACGTGGACGGGGGCCTCGGTGGTCACGATGCCGCCGGCCTGCGAGCCGCTGGCGGTCGGGCCGGCCTTCGTGTGCTTCTTGACCCGGTTGACACCCTCGACCAGGACGCGCTCGTCGCGCGGGTAAGCGGCAATGACCTTGCCCTGCTTGCCCTTGTCCTTACCGGTGATGACCTGGACCAGGTCGCCCTTCTTGATCTTCATGCTTACAGCACCTCCGGCGCGAGCGAGATGATCTTCATGAACTTCTTCTCGCGCAGCTCACGGCCGACGGGGCCGAAGATACGGGTGCCGCGAGGGTCGCCGTCGTTCTTCAGAATGACGGCGGCGTTCTCGTCGAAGCGGATGTACGAGCCGTCCGGACGGCGGCGCTCCTTGACGGTGCGAACGATGACCGCCTTGACGACGTCACCCTTCTTCACGTTGCCACCGGGGATCGCGTCCTTGACGGTGGCGACGATGACGTCACCGATGCCCGCGTAGCGGCGACCCGAGCCACCGAGAACACGGATGGTGAGGATTTCCTTCGCACCCGTGTTGTCGGCGACGCGAAGTCGCGACTCCTGCTGGATCACGTCTATCTCCTGTTTGTCTGCCGGTTCCCGGCAGGGGCTTCTCTCTTACGAGATGGGCCCCTGCCGAGCCTGGCGGAACGAACTCTGAGGGATACCCCTCAGAGAATTACTTGGCCTTCTCGAGGATCTCGACGATGCGCCAGCGCTTGGTCGCCGACAGCGGGCGCGTCTCCATCAGGAGGACGCGGTCGCCGACGCCGGCAGCGTTCTGCTCGTCGTGCGCCTTGAGCTTGTTCGTACGGCGGATGACCTTGCCGTACAGCGCGTGCTTGACGCGGTCCTCGACAGCGACGACGACGGTCTTGTCCATCTTGTCGCTGACGACCAGGCCCTCACGGGTCTTGCGGAAGCCGCGGTCGGTCTTCGTCTCAGTCACGTTGCTCTCGCTCATCAGGCGCTCTCCACCGTCTCGATGCCCAGCTCGCGCTCACGCATCAGGGTGTAGATCCGCGCGATGTCCTTACGGACGGCCTTGAGCCGACCGTGGTTCTCGAGCTGACCGGTCGCCGCCTGGAAGCGGAGGTTGAACAGCTCTTCCTTGGCCTCGCGAAGCTTGTTGACAAGCTCCTCGTTGCCCAGTTCGCGCAGCTCGGACGCCTTGGTTCCCGCCGACATCACGCTTCACCTGCCTCGCGCTTAACGATCTTGCACTTCATCGGCAGCTTGTGCGCTGCACGAGTCAGCGCCTCACGCGCGATCTTCTCGTTGGGGTACGACAGCTCGAACATCACGCGTCCGGGCTTGACGTTGGCGACCCACCACTCCGGCGAACCCTTACCGGAACCCATGCGGGTCTCGGCAGGCTTCTTGGTGAGGGGGCGGTCCGGGTAGATGTTGATCCAGACCTTGCCGCCACGCTTGATGTGACGCGTCATGGCGATACGAGCGGCCTCGATCTGACGGTTCGTCACGTACGCCGGGGTCAGCGCCTGGATGCCGTACTCGCCGAACGCAACCTGCGTGCCACCCTTGGACATACCGCTGCGCTTCGGGTGGTGCTGCTTGCGGTGCTTGACCCTACGGGGGATCAGCATTTCGGTCAGGCCTCCGTTCCGGTGCTCTCAGCAGCCGGAGCGGCAGCGGCGGGAGCGTCGGCCTTGGGGGCCTCGGCAGCCGGCGCGGACTGCTGCTGCGGCTTGCGACCGCGGCCGCCACGCTCGCCACCGCGGCCACCACGGGCCGGGCGGTCGTTGCCACCACGGGCCGGGCGGTTGCCGGCGCGGGCAGCGGCGTTCTCGGCGCGGACCTCGGCGATGTTCTTGACGTCGCCCTTGTAGATCCAGACCTTCACGCCGATGCGGCCGAAGGTCGTCTTGGCCTCGAAGAAGCCGTAGTCCACGTTCGCGCGGAGCGTGTGCAGGGGCACACGGCCCTCGCGGTAGAACTCCGAGCGGGACATCTCGGCGCCGCCGAGACGGCCACCGCACTGGATCTTGATGCCCTTGGCGCCCGCCTTCATCGCCGACTGCATGCTCTTGCGCATGGCACGACGGAAGGAGACGCGGGAGGACAGCTGCTCCGCGACGGCCTGGGCCACCAGCTGAGCGTCGACCTCGGGGTTCTTGACCTCGAGGATGTTCAGCTGGACCTGCTTGCCCGTGAGCTTCTCGAGGTCACCGCGGATGCGGTCGGCCTCGGCGCCACGGCGGCCGATGACGATGCCGGGACGAGCGGTGTGGATGTCCACACGCACGCGGTCACGGGTGCGCTCGATCTCCACCTTCGAGATGCCGGCGCGCTCCATGCCGGACGTCATCATCCGACGGATGGCGACGTCTTCCTTGACGTAGTCCTTGTACAGCTTGTCGGCGTACCAACGCGACTTGAAGTCGGTCGTGACACCGAGCCGGAACCCGTGCGGGTTTACCTTCTGGCCCATTACCGGGTTCCTTCCTTGCTGCTGACGACCACGGTGATGTGGCTGGTCCGCTTACGGATCCGGTAGGCACGGCCCTGGGCACGCGGACGGAACCGCTTCAGGGTCGGGCCCTCATCCACGTACGCCTCGCTGATGTACAGCGACGAGGCGTCGGAGTGGTCGTAGTTGTGCGCGGCGTTGGCAATGGCGCTGTCCAGCACCTTGCCGACCGGCACGCTCGCGGCCTGCGGGGCGAAACGCAGGACCGCCTGAGCCTCCGTGGCATCCATGCCACGGATGAGGTCCACCACGCGGCGGGCCTTCATGGGCGTGACGCGGATGTACCGCGCCTGGGCCCTGGCTTCCATGGTTGTCCCTTCGGTGTTAGTCATAGTCGTTCCACCCCGCTTAGCGGCGCTTCGACTTCCGGTCGTCCTTGACGTGGCCGCGGAAGGTGCGAGTCGGCGAGAACTCGCCGAGCTTGTGGCCGACCATCGACTCGGTGACGAACACCGGGATGTGGGTCTTGCCGTTGTGCACCGCGATCGTGTGACCCAGCATGCTGGGGATGATCATCGAGCGCCGGGACCAGGTCTTGATGACGTTCTTGGTGCCTGCTTCGTTCTGGGCGTCCACCTTCTTCACGAGGTGGTCGTCGACGAAGGGCCCCTTCTTGAGACTGCGCGGCATCTAAACCCGCTCCTAGCGCTTCTTGTTCGACTTGCGGCGGCGGACGATGTACTTGTTGCTCGCCTTGTTGCGATCACGAGTACGACCCTCCTTCTTGCCCCACGGCGAGACCGGGTGGCGACCACCGGAGGTCTTGCCTTCACCACCACCGTGCGGGTGGTCGACCGGGTTCATGACGACACCACGCACGGTCGGGCGGACGCCCTTCCAGCGCATGCGGCCGGCCTTGCCCCAGTTGATGTTCGACTGCTCGGCGTTGCCGACCTCGCCGATGGTGGCGCGGCAGCGCACGTCGACGAGACGGATCTCGCCGGACGGCATGCGCAGGTGGGCCATCTGACCCTCACGGGCCAGCAGCTGCACCGAGGCACCCGCGGAGCGGGCGAACTTGGCGCCGCCGCCCGGGCGGAGCTCCACCGAGTGGATGGTGGTACCGACCGGGATGTTGCGCAGAGCCAGGTTGTTGCCCGGCTTGATGTCGGCCGACGGGCCGGACTCGATGCGCTGACCCTGCTCGACGCCGCGCGGGGCGAGGATGTAGCGCTTCTCGCCGTCCGCGTAGTGCAGCAGCGCGATGCGCGCGGTGCGGTTGGGGTCGTACTCGATGTGCGCGACCTTGGCCGGCACGCCGTCCTTGTCGTGACGACGGAAGTCGATCACGCGGTAGGCGCGCTTGTGTCCGCCACCCTGGTGGCGAACCGTGATCCGACCGGCGTTGTTACGGCCGCCCTTGCTGTGCAGCGGGCGGACCAGCGACTTCTCCGGCGTGGACCGCGTTACCTCGACGAAGTCGGCAACGCTGGAGCCACGACGGCCCGGCGTAGTCGGCTTGTACTTGCGGATTCCCATTTCTCAGTCCTCGTCCGATATTCGGACCAGGGCGCTCCGTTAGGAGGCCTGGCCGAAGATGTCGATACGGTCGCCCTCAGCAAGGGTCACGATGGCGCGCTTGGTGTCGGCACGCTTGCCGAAACCGGTGCGCGTACGCTTCCGCTTGCCCTGACGGTTGATCGTGTTGACGCCGGTGACCTTGACCGAGAAGACCGCCTCGACGGCCTGCTTGATCTGGGTCTTGTTGGCGCCCGGGGCCACGATGAACGTGTACTTGCCCTCGTCGAGCAGCGCGTACGACTTCTCGGAGACGACCGGCTTGACGAGGACGTCGCGCGGGTCCGAGAAGGACTTGCTCAGCGGGGTGGGCTCAACGGCGATCTTGCCCTCGGTCGCGATGCGCTTCGCCTTGGCGACGCGCGCGGCCTTGGCGGCCTTCGCGGCCTTGGACGCGATGCTCTGGTGACGAATGGCCATCAGGCTTCGCTCCCTTCGGTGTCAGTGGCCTTCGGGCCGGACACGAAGGACTCGAACGCGGCCTTGGTGAAGACCACGTCGTCCGAGACGAGCACGTCGTACGTGTTCAGCTGGCCCGGCTCCAGGATGTGGACCTGGGGCAGGTTGCGGGCGGAGAGCAGCGACAGCTCGTCCGAGCGCTCGATGACCAGGAGCACGTTCTTGCGCTCGCTGACCTTGCCGAGCAGGCTCTTCGCGGCCTTCGTCGAGATCTCGCCCTCGACCACGCCGGAGACGACGTGGATGCGGGAGTTGCGCGCCCGGTCGGTGAGGGCGTGACGCAGAGCGGCAGCCTTCATCTTCTTGGGAGTGCGCTGCGAGTAGTCGCGCGGCACGGGGCCGTGGACGACGCCACCGCCGGCGAACTGCGGCGCACGGGTCGAACCCTGGCGCGCGCGGCCGGTGCCCTTCTGGCGGTAAGGCTTCTTGCCACCACCACGGACTTCGCCGCGGGTCTTGGTCTTGTGCGTGCCCTGACGGGCCGCGGCCAGCTGCGCGACGACGACCTGGTGGATCAGCGGGATGCTGATCTTCTCGACGTCGAAGATCTCCGCGGGGAGCTCGACCGTCCCGGTCTTGTCGCCTGCCGGCGAAAGGATGTCAATGGTGCTCATGGGTTACCTCAGGCCCCCTTGGCCGCGGTACGGACCAGGACGAGGCCGCCGTTCGGACCAGGAACCGCGCCCTTGATGAGCAGCAGGCCCTTCTCCGCGTCAACGGCGTGGACGGTCAGGTTCTGGGTGGTGACCCGCTCGTTGCCCATGCGGCCCGCCATGCGCATGCCCTTGAAGACACGGCCGGGGGTGGCACAGCCACCGATGGAACCGGGCTTGCGGTGCACGCGGTGGGCACCGTGGGAGGCCTTGCCACCGTGGAAGTTGTGACGCTTCATCACACCGGCGAAGCCCTTGCCCTTGCTCTTGCCGGTGACGTCGACCTTGATACCGGCCTCGAACGTCTCGGCAGTCAGCTCCTGGCCGAGGGTGTACTCGCTGGCGTCAGCGGTACGGATCTCGACGAGGTGGCGACGGGGGGTCACGTCGGCCTTGGCGAAGTGGCCCTTGAGGGGCTTGTTCACCTTGCGCGGGTCGATCTCGCCGAAGGCGATCTGGACCGACTCGTAGCCGTCGCTGTCATTCGTACGGACCTGGGTAACGACGCAGGGTCCGGCCTTGACCACGGTCACCGGGACGACACGGTTGTTCTCGTCCCAGACCTGGGTCATGCCGAGCTTCTCGCCCAGGATGCCCTTGATCTGCTTGGTCATCTCTCTCGCGCCCTTCAGAGCTTGATCTCGATGTCAACGCCGGCCGGAAGGTCCAGGCGCATCAGCGAGTCAACGGTCTTGGGCGTCGGGTCGAGGATGTCGATCAGGCGCTTGTGCGTGCGCATCTCGAAGTGCTCGCGCGAGTCCTTGTACTTGTGCGGCGACTTGATGACGCAGTACACGTTCTTCTCAGTGGGCAGCGGCACCGGGCCCGCGACCGACGCACCAGTACGCGTCACCGTCTCGACGATCTTCTTCGCCGAGGAGTCGATGACCTCGTGGTCGTAGGCCTTGAGCCGGATGCGGATCTTCTGTCCCGCCATGGCTACTTAGTAGTCCTTTGTCTCGAACGCTCTGGCCCCCGGGAGGCCCTTTTTTCTACTTCCTCCGACCCACGCGGTCGGGCGTGTCGCAGTCCCGCTCACACAGATCTCCCGAAGGATTTCCCTGCTAGGGGCTGCGGCCCTCGATGACCGCGGGTCCGGGGGAAGAAACCCACCGGGCGCCTGGTCGAGCCACCGCACCGCACTTCCCGAAAGATTCCCGTACGTCCGCCACAGCGCTGCCTTACGGCAGATGGGGCGACGAGTACTGTGGGACTCGCTTTCAGTCCTCCCGGCGGGAGGCGCACAGCATCGGCACTCAACCGAGCAACCTGAACAGTGTGCCATACGTGGGATGCCGAAGGCCAATCGGGGCGAACTGTCAAGCTGCCACGACCTGAATCGCGTACGCAAAGAGCCCCGCCCACCCGAAGGTGAACGGGGCTCTTCGCTGCGCTCAGTTCAGAGCGACCGGGTCTCCCCGATCTTCAAGCAAGCGGACTTACTTGTTGATCTTGGTGACCTGGCCGGCGCCGACGGTCCGGCCACCCTCACGGATGGCGAACTTCAGGCCCTCTTCCATGGCGACGGGCTGGATGAGCTCGACGGTCATCTCGGTGTTGTCGCCCGGCATGACCATCTCGGTGCCCTCGGGGAGGGTCACGACGCCGGTCACGTCCGTGGTGCGGAAGTAGAACTGCGGGCGGTAGTTGTTGAAGAACGGGGTGTGACGGCCACCCTCGTCCTTCGACAGGATGTAGGCCTGGGCCTCGAACTCGGTGTGCGGCGTGACCGAACCGGGCTTGATGATGACCTGGCCGCGCTCGACGTCCTCGCGCTTGATGCCACGGAGGAGCAGACCGACGTTCTCACCGGCCTGGCCCTCGTCGAGCAGCTTGCGGAACATCTCGATGCCGGTGACCGTGGTGGTGGTCTTCTCGGTCTTGATGCCGATGATGTCGACGGTCTCGTTGACCTTGAGGATGCCGCGCTCGATACGACCGGTGACGACGGTGCCACGACCGGTGATCGTGAAGACGTCCTCGATCGGCATCAGGAACGGCTTGTCGACGTCACGCTCGGGCTCCGGGATGGACTCGTCGACAGCCTTCATCAGGTTGAGGACGGACTCACCCCACTCCTTGTCGCCCTCGAGCGCCTTGAGCGCCGAGACCTTGACGACCGGAACGTCGTCGCCCGGGAACTCGTACTCGGAGAGGAGCTCACGGACCTCGAGCTCGACGAGCTCCAGGATCTCCTCGTCGTCCACCATGTCGGCCTTGTTCAGGGCGACGACGATGTACGGAACGCCGACCTGGCGGGCCAGGAGCACGTGCTCCTTGGTCTGCGGCATCGGGCCGTCGGTGGCGGCGACCACGAGGATGGCGCCGTCCATCTGCGCGGCACCCGTGATCATGTTCTTGATGTAGTCCGCGTGACCGGGGCAGTCGACGTGGGCGTAGTGACGCGTCTCCGTCTGGTACTCGACGTGCGCGATGGAGATCGTGATACCGCGCTGGCGCTCTTCGGGAGCCTTGTCGATCTGGTCGAAGGCCGAGGCCTCGTTCAGCTCGGGGTACGCGTCGTGCAGCACCTTGGTAATGGCGGCCGTGAGGGTCGTCTTACCGTGGTCAATGTGACCGATGGTGCCGATGTTGACGTGCGGCTTAGTCCGCTCGAACTTCGCCTTCGCCACTGGGTCCTCCTGTGGAGTGGTTCTGTACGCCTTGCTTCATCGGCGCCAGGTGATCTTTGCTGGGAAGCCAGCCGCCGGGGTTCTTGCCCTACGGGGTCGAACCCCGGCGGATGGTGTCAAGCCTAAAGCGTGAACTCGGGTGAGTTACTCGCCCTTGGCCTTCGCGATGATCTCCTCGGCGACGTTCCGCGGAACCTCGGCGTAGGAGTCGAACTGCATTGAGTAGCTTGCGCGACCCGACGTCTTGCTGCGGAGGTCTCCGACGTAGCCGAACATCTCCGAGAGGGGCACGAGGCCCTTCACGACGCGAGCGCCGCTGCGCTCCTCCATGGCCTGGATCTGGCCACGGCGGGAGTTGATGTCACCGATGACATCGCCCATGTAGTCCTCGGGCGTGGTGACCTCGACGGCCATCATCGGCTCGAGCAGCACGGGGCTGGCCTTGCGCGCGGCCTCCTTGAAGGCCTGCGAACCGGCGATCTTGAAGGCGAGCTCCGAGGAGTCGACCTCGTGGTAGGCGCCGTCGATGAGCGTGACGCGGACGCCCGTCATCTCGTAGCCGGCCAGGATGCCGAACTGCATGGCCTCCTGAGCACCCGCGTCCACCGAGGGGATGTACTCCTTGGGGATGCGGCCACCGGTGACCTTGTTCACGAACTCGTACGACGCGTCGCCGCCCTCGATGGGCTCGATCGCGATCTGCACCTTCGCGAACTGACCGGTACCACCGGTCTGCTTCTTGTGGGTGTAGTCGACGCGCTCGACGGCCTTGCGGATCGTCTCGCGGTACGCCACCTGCGGCTTGCCGACGTTCGCCTCGACGCGGAACTCGCGCTTCATGCGGTCGACGAGCACCTCGAGGTGAAGCTCGCCCATACCACCGATGATGGTCTGGCCGGTCTCCTCGTCCGAGTGGACCTGGAAGGAGGGGTCCTCCTCCGAGAGGCGCTGGATGGCGACACCCAGCTTCTCCTGGTCGCCCTTGGACTTCGGCTCGATGGCGACCTGGATGACCGGCGCCGGGAAGTCCATGGACTCCAGGATCACCGGCTGCTTGTCGTCACAGAGCGTCTCACCCGTGGTGGTCTGCTTCAGACCCATGACGGCGACGATGTCACCGGCGCCCACCGACTCGATCTCCTCACGCTTGTTCGCGTGCATGCGGTAGATCTTGCCGATGCGCTCCTTCTTGCCCTTGACGGAGTTCAGCACCGCGGTGCCGGAGTCCAGGCGACCGGAGTAGATCCGGACGAAGGTGAGCTTGCCGAGGTGCGGGTCGCTCGCGATCTTGAACGCGAGGGCCGACAGCGGCTCGTCGTCGGACGGCTTGCGCTTGACGACCGTCTCCGGGTCCTTCACGTCGTGGCCCTCGATGGCCTCGACGTCCAGGGGGGACGGCAGGTAGCGCACGACCGCGTCGAGCAGGGGCTGGACGCCCTTGTTCTTGAACGCGGTACCGCAGAAGACGGGGGTGACGGTGGTGTCGCCGCCCTTGCCGGAGGCGATGGTGATGCGACGGATCGCCGCGTACAGCTGCTCCTCGGAGGGCTCCTGGCCCTCGAGGTACAGCTCCATCATCTCTTCGTCGTTCTCCGCGACGGCCTCGAGCAGCTTGCCGCGGTACTCCTCGGCAGCCTCGGTGTGCGTGTCGGGGATGTCGACGATGTCGTAGGCCTCGCCCATCTTGGTCTCGGCGGACCAGACGAAGGCCTTCATCGTGACGAGGTCGACGACACCCTTGAAGTCAGCCTCTGCACCGATGGGCAGCTGCATGACCAGCGGGGTCGCACCGAGGCGGTCGACGATCATGTCGACGCAGCGGTGGAACTCGGCACCCGTACGGTCGAGCTTGTTGACGAAGCAGATGCGCGGGACGCCGTAGCGGTCCGCCTGACGCCACACGGTCTCGGACTGGGGCTCAACGCCGGCGACGCCGTCGAACACCGTCACGGCACCGTCGAGCACGCGGAGCGAGCGCTCCACCTCGACGGTGAAGTCGACGTGGCCCGGGGTGTCGATGATGTTGATGGTGTGGTCGACGTCGTTCAGCGGCCAGTGACAGGTGGTGGCAGCAGAGGTGATCGTGATGCCACGCTCCTGCTCCTGCTCCATCCAGTCCATCGTGGCGGCGCCGTCGTGGACCTCACCGATCTTGTACGACACACCGGTGTAGAACAGGATCCGCTCGGTGGTCGTCGTCTTGCCCGCGTCGATGTGGGCCATGATGCCGATGTTGCGCACCTTGGCCAGGTCAAGTGAAGTGGTAGCCATGTCGGCTCAGTCTTCTCTCGGTCTCGATGTGGGTAGCGACTACCAGCGGTAGTGCGCGAAGGCCTTGTTGGACTCGGCCATCTTGTGGGTGTCCTCGCGCTTCTTCACAGCGGCACCGAGGCCGTTGGAGGCGTCGAGGAGCTCGTTGAGCAGACGCTCGGTCATGGTCTTCTCGCGACGGGCGCGGGAGTAACCCACCAGCCAGCGCAGGGCCAGCGTGTTGGCACGACCGGGCTTGACCTCGATCGGAACCTGGTAGGTCGCACCACCGACGCGGCGGGACTTGACCTCGAGGGTCGGCTTGATGTTCTCAAGCGCGCGCTTCAGCGTGATGACCGGGTCGTTGCCGGTCTTCTCGCGCAGGCCCTCCATGGCGCCGTACACGATGCGCTCGGCGGTGGAGCGCTTGCCGTTCAGCAGCACCTTGTTGATGAGGGAGGTCACCAGAGGAGAACCGTAGACCGGGTCGATGATGACCGGGCGCTTCGGGGCGGGGCCCTTACGAGGCATTCTTACTTCTCCTTCTTGGCGCCGTAGCGGCTGCGGGCCTGCTTGCGGTTCTTGACACCCTGGGTGTCGAGGGAACCGCGGATGATCTTGTAGCGAACACCAGGCAGGTCCTTCACACGGCCACCACGCACGAGCACGATGGAGTGCTCCTGCAGGTTGTGTCCCTCACCCGGAATGTAGGCCGTGACCTCGATCCCGGAGGTCAGACGCACACGCGCGACCTTACGGAGGGCCGAGTTCGGCTTCTTCGGGGTGGTCGTGAACACACGCGTGCAGACGCCACGGCGCTGGGGCGAACCCTCGAGTGCGGGCGTCTTGTTCTTCTCGACCTTGTCCTGCCGGCCCTTGCGGACCAGCTGCTGGATCGTAGGCACTACTTCTCCGGTTTCTGTGTGCCGAATAGTAAAGCTAACCTGGAACGTTGCCGACCCACGCGGTCGGGTGTGTCGAAGGCTGCAGACTCCCGCCGCAAGGCGGGAAGGGGCGCAGATTTCGGTGGCCGTTCTCGGACTCACGATGCGGTTGAGGACACGCGCGCGAGCCCAGGCACACCCCAGGCACAAGGTCTGAGCGTACCTACCTCATCGGGTTCGGTCAAAACAAATGCAGGCCACCGCGACACGCCGGACTTCTCGCCCATCGCCGTACGCCGTCCGACGCCCGATCCTGTCCATTCCGTGCTCATGGGCCGCTCACTTTGAGTAGCTTGATCGCTCCGCTGGACGATCGGGGGGCCCATGACGGAGTCGCACTTACCCGGGGACGACGGTCTGGACGACCGCGTCCCCTTTCTCGCCCGCCTGGAGAGCGAGGAGCGGTCCGCTCTGATCACGCTCGGCCACGAACTGAGTTTCGGGCCGCGCATCCAGCTCCTGCACCAGAACGAACCGTCCTCGCACATCCTGCTCATCCTGCACGGCTGGACCAAGGTGACGGCGGCGGCCGCCAACGGCTACGAGGCGCTGCTCGCCCTGCGCGGCCCCGGCGACATCATCGGTGAGTCCGCCGCGCTGACCGGGCGGCCGCGCTCGGCGACGGTCACCGCGCTGGAGGCCGTGCGCGCGGTCGCCGTCGAGCACGAGCGCTTCACGGAGTTCCTCGGCCGCTCCCCCGCCGCCTCGTTCGCCCTGCTCGGGCTGACCTCCGACCGCACCAGGGCGGCCGACCGGCGCCGCCTGGAGTTCGCGTCCATGAGCGTGAAGGAACGGCTGGCCGCGCTGCTGCTCGATCTCGCGCGCACGCACGGGCGTCGTACGGACGGAGGCATCGAGCTCGCCGTGCCGCTGAGCAAGCAGGAGCTCGCCGGGTCCGTCGGAGCGTCCCGGGAGATGGTCCAGCGGCTGCTCAAGGATTTGCGGGACCGCGGTGCGGTGGCCACCGGGCGGCGCGCTCTCGTGATCATGCGGCCGGACGTACTGCGGCGCATCGCGCGCGCGGAGCGCCCCAGGACCTGGTGACCGAGGGGCCTGGTGACCGAGGGCAGTCGCGCCCTCCCTCGGAGCGACTCTGTGCACACGGTCACACTTCGAGTGCGTCATCCGCCCTCACCACGGGGAGTCGGCCGTCGGCACGCTTCAGGTCGGCGAACTCCCCGAGCGAAGGGCGAACATGACCGACCCCGTGAGCCGCACCATCCTGCTGCTCGACATCGAGAAGTACAGCGACCGGGACGACGTCGAACAGGCGTACCTGCGGCGCATGTTGTACGACATCACCGACCGCGCCCTCGAAAGCGCCGGCATCGACGAAACCCTGCGGCTCCGTGCCGACCGCGGCGACTCCGTGATGGAGCTGATCGATGCCAACGCCTCGGTGCACGCCCTGCTGCGCGCCCTGCTCGGCGAGGTGCCCGCCCAGCTGCGGGCGGTGAACCGGATGGCGTCGAGCTCCGCGCAGATGCGGCTGCGCGCCGTGCTCGCCACCGGATACGTCGCGGTCGACGACCTCGACGGGTGGGTCGGCTCCGACCTCAACCACGCCTGCCGGCTGCTCGACGGCGACGTACTGCGGGCAGCGCTGCGGGAACGTACGAACGACTTCGCGCTCTGCGTCTCGGAGGGCGTCCACGCGGGGATCGTGCGGCACGACAGGCCCGGCGTACCGGCCGACGAGTTCCACGCCGTGACGGTGGACAGCAAGAACGGGCCGCTGCGGGCGTGGCTGCACGGGCCGGTTCCCGCCGGGGCCGACGACCACGGTGAGAGGGGGGCGGGGGGAGCCCCGGCGCCGGATGCCGGCTCGGGGGAGCGTCCGGCGCCGGGGCGGGAGGCGTCCGCGCAGGCGGGCGGCACACCTGCGGGCAGCGCGCCTGCGGCCGGCACACCTGCGGGCGGCCCCACCTTCACCTTCAACGGCGGCTCGGTCACCTTCGGCGGTTCCCTCGTCGGCGGCGACCAGCACGGGGTGTCGGGCGGGACGGTGCACGGCGACGTCCACCTCGGCGGCACGGGCACCCGGCGCGGTGAGGAGTCGTGACCGCGTACGCCGATCAGCGCGCGGACCAGGAGCACCCCGCCGCCCAGGACGCCGACAGCGGCGCGGCGCCACCGCCCCAGGACTCCGCGAACGGGCCACAGGGACAGCCCGACGAGCCACAGGAAGCCCATGCCGCGCGACGCGAACTCATCGAGCACGCACCGGAGTTCATCCTCGGCGCCTCGACCGTGTTCGGCGGCTCCCTGGTCGGCGGCAGCCAGCACGGGGTGTCCGGCGGCCAGGTCGCGGGCGACGTCTTCATGGGCGGCAAGACCGAGCACCACCACCACGGCCCCGCGGGTCCCCGGCACGCCTCCGGCGAGATCCCGCGTGCCGAACTCGACGGACTCGCCACGGTCTTCGCGGAGAGCGACTCCTTCGGCCCCGCCCTCGAACGGCTTTCCCGGGAGCGGGTGGTGATCCTCACCGGGGCGCACTCCACCGGGCGCAGGGCCGCCGCCCTGATGCTGCTGCACCGGATCGGCGTGCGCGCGGTGCGGGCCCTGGACCCCGACGTCTCCCCCGCCGCGCTCGCGGACCAGATCACCGGGCCGCACGGACACGTCCTGTGCGAGCTCGCCCTCAGCCGGGGGCGTCCCCTGCGCGAGCACCACGTACTCGCCGTACGGGACCGGCTGCGCGAACACGACGGCTACCTCGTCGTGACGGCCGAACGGTCCGCCGCCCTGCACGGCGTCGCGACCGAGCGGTGGGAGCCGCCGAAGGCCGCCGACATCCTCCACAACCACCTCAGCCGGCTGCTCGGCGGGGCCGGCGCCGAGGAGGTGGCCGGGCTCGACGTGGCGCGCGACTTCCTCGCCCACGACCACCGGCCGCAGGAACTGGCCGACTTCGCCGGTCGGTTGGCCGACTTCCGGCGCGGCACCACGTCCCTGGACGATCTCGCGGGGTTCAGCCGGGCCACGGTCGAGCAGCAGGTGCGGCAGTGGTTCGACGACTCCGCGACCGACCTGCGGCACAAGGCGTTCCTGGTCTCCCTCGCGGTCTTCGACCAGGCACCGTACGCGCTCGCAGCCGAGCTCGGCGACCGGCTCTTCGCGGAGCTCCAGCTCACCGAGGCCCCGGAGGAGCCCGCCCGGATCCCCGTCTTCGGCTCCTCCCCCGCCGAGCGCCTGCGCCTGGCACGCGCCCGCGGATACGAGGAGAACGAGGCCACGGAGTGGGGCCCGGTCCCCCAGCTGATGGCCGAGTACGAGGATCCGCGCACCGCCCGTGTCCTGCTGGAGGAGGTGTGGACCGGGCACCCGTCCGCGCGCCCGGCCCTGGTCCGCTGGATCAAGCAGCTCGCCGCCGACCGCCGTCCCGTCGTCCGCACCCGGGCCGCGGCCTGCACCGCGATGCTCGCCGCCGCCGACCTGCCGTCCGCGATGGCGCAGCTCATCGACGGCTGGGCCACCACGCGCGCCTTCGCGCCCCGCCTCATCGCCGCCAACGCGCTGACGCTGGCGCATCTCCTCGGCGTCGGCGCCGTCCCGAGAATCCTCACCCAGTGGTGCACCGACCGGCACTACGCCCGCCGCTGGACCGCGATCCGCGGCTACGCCCTGCTCGCGCCGCTCAGTCCCGACCAGGCACCCGCCGCTCTCGACGCGCTCGCGGGCCGGGCCCGCACCGACGCGAGCAGCGACTACGAACAGGGCCAGCTCGCCCAGTCGGCCGCGCTGCTCCTCGCCGCGGGCGACCGCACCGAGATGCTCGGCTCGCTGGCCGCCCTCGGCCGCCAGGAGTCGCCCGCCGTGCGCTCCTTCGTGCTCTCCGCCTTCGTGACGGCCTGCGCGCACACCGACGACGACGGGGTGCTCGCCTGGTTCGCCGAGGAGGGCGTGCGCAACCCGGACGGCATCCGCGACCTGGCTGCGCTCTGGCGCCTCGCGCTGAACGACCGCGCCCACACGCGGGCTGCCCTCGCCGCCCTGCGCTCCTGGGTGTACGAGGCCGAACGGCGCCCCGAGACCGAGTTCGCCGTCGCCACCCTGCTGCCCCTGCTCGTCGTCAGCGGCGAGGACCTGGCCCGGCTCAGCCATCTGCTGCGCACCGTGCCGGGCAGCCGCGGCGGGCCGCCGCCCGAAGTCGCCGGACGCCTGATGACCGTACTGACAGCCCATCCAACGAGGAGTTGAGCACATGGCGGACTTCCGCCGCCCGCCCGAGTGGCAGCAACAGGCCGACCGCCACACGCAGTTGGTCGACCCGGTCCTCACCGTGCGGCCGATCTCCCGCTTCGAGTTCGCCCGCCGCCCCGCCACCGGGATCGACAACGCCCTGGTCTTCGCCACGGCCAAGGGGACGTACGACGCGTTCGTCCCGCCGCACCGGCCCACGCGCGGGGACGCCGCGTCCCAGCGCTACACGGCGGTGTACGAGGTCGACATGGGACTGCACACCGTCCATCTCGACCTGGAACTGCCCAGCGACGACGACGCCTTCACCTTCGCCGCGAGCGTCGACCTCAGCTGGCAGGTCGGCGACCCCACGCGGTACGTGACGAGCGGCGAGCGCAACGTCCCCGGCAGACTGCGCGGCGAGCTGGAACACCTCGCGCGGCCGCTCACCCGGCGCCACTCCATCGAGGAGAGCCCGGCGGCCGAGTCCGCGGTCCAGCGCGCCGTCGACTCCGTACCCGGCGGCTTCGCCTCCGCCATCGGACTGCGCGTCGGCTGCGCGGTGCGGCTGCGGCTCGACGAGGCGGCGATCGCGCACCGCAGACAGCTGCGGGACATCCGGTACGCCGGTGAGCTCCTCGACCCGCAGCACGCACTGCGGATGCGGGCACAGCACCAGGACCACGAGCTGGAGCTGCTGCGGGCCCAGCAGGCACAGGAGATCCAGACCCAGAAGATCGAGTTCTACCAGTACCACCTGCAGCGGGGCGGCACCGCGGCCCTGGCCCTGCATCTGTCCCAGCACCCCGAGGACACCCAGCTGGTCGCCGAACACGTGCTCAACGACCAGCGCCAGATGATCCAGGTCCAGTCCGACCTGGCCAAACAACTGCTCAACAGCGACGAGCTGGAGGACTACCAGAAGGAGCAGCCCCGCCGCCTGGCCATGCAGGTGGCCAACGACATCCTCAACCAGCGGCTCCCCGGCGCCACGCAGCAGCCGCCCGCTCCCCCGGCGCCACCGACTCCCCCGGCCGCTCCCGCGCCGGAGGGCGGCTACATCGAACAGCCGCCGGGCCCCGAGGACCGGCCCCGGTGACGTCCTCCACCGACCCGTCGCCCGCGCACACCCACACGGAGGTCGGGGAGCGACTGCTCGTCGACCTCCGCGCGGAGATCGGCAGAGCCGACAGCAAGGCGTCCGTCCTGGTGGCCGCGCTGGGCCTGACCGGCGGGGTCTTCAGCGGGCGCCTGGCGAGCAGCGACTGGACACCGGCACGGCTCGGTCCGCAGGGCCAGGCCGTGTGGTGGCTCGGCGCGCTCAGCCTGGTCCTCGCGCTGTTCTCCCTGCTGATGGCCGTCCTGCCGCGCTATCGCGGCGCGCCGTGGACGCCGGGCAGGCCCCTCACGTACTTCGGCGACATCCGGCTCGCCGCCCGTACGGGAGAGCTCGCGGACGCGCTGACCGAGACCGCGCGCGACCCGGGCCGTGCGCTGCTCACGGCCCTCGACGAGACCAGCCGGATCGCCGCCCGCAAACACCAGTGGATCCGCGCCGGCCTGGTCGCCTTCTGCGCGGGCACCGCCCTGATCCCAGCCTCGCTGCTCATCGACTGACCTCTCCCCACCCGACCGAGGATCCCCATGACACAACCGCCGACGCCCCAGCCGGACCCGACCCACCCCCCGAAGTACCCCGACACCGGGGCCGCTCCCTCGTACCCCCAAGAACCCCGGTACCCCGGCGGACAGCACCCCTCGGCGACTCCCTCGGAGCCGCAGTACCCGATACCGCAGGCACCCCCCTCGTACCCCCAGAGCCCTCACCCCCTAGGCCAGCAGCCCCCCTCGTACCCCCAGACCACACAGCCCCAACCCCAACCCCAGCACCAGCACCAGCAGCCGCCCCAGCCCGAGCCGCACCCCCACGAGATCGACCTCGGCCAGCGCCGTGTCCACCTCGCCGAGCATCAGCGCGGCGCCGACGTCACCGCCATCGGCGGTCTGCTCCTGCACGTGCCGAACTTCATCTGCAGCCTGGTGATCGTCGGCATGGTCGCGCTCCTCTTCGGCGGGATCGGAGTGATCCTCGTCCTGCTCTGGCTGCTGAGCGGGCTGCTCGTCTTCAACCGCGCCGCCGAGGGCGTCATCGCCCGCCGCCTGCTGCGCCTGCGCTACCCCACCCAGGAGGAGCGCGCCCGCCTCGAACCGGTCTGGCACGAGGTCACCGCACGCGCGGGTGTCGAAGGACGTACGTACCAGCTGTGGATCGAGGACAGCGACGACCTGAACGCGGTGGCCGCCGCGGGCCACATCGTCGGCGTCACCCGCTTCGCCGTGGACCGTCTGCCCTCGGGCCAGCTCGCCGCCGTCCTCGCGCACGAGCTGGGCCACCACATCGGCGGGCACTCCTGGTCGTCCCTGCTCGGCTACTGGTACGCGCTGCCCGGGCGCCTCGCCTGGCGCGTGGTGCGCGGCGCCGCGGCCGGCATCCGCCGCGTCTCCGGCTGTCTGGCCTGCTTCGGGGCTGGCCTCCTCGTCATGGTCTTCGGTGGCCTGATCGCCGTCACCATCCAGACGCTGTACGGCCTTCCGCTGCTGATCCTCGCCATGCCGTACGCCATCGCCGCGATGGGCCGCCGCGCGGAGCTCCGCGCGGACCAGCAGGCGGCCGCCCTCGGCTTCGCGCCGATGCTCGTCGAGGTCCTCGACCAGATGGAACGCGCCCAGCACGCGGCGCTCCCGGTGGGCAGCAACGCGCGCCCCCGGCAGGAGTCGCTGGCACGGCTCCTCGCCTCGCACCCCGACCACCACACCCGCCTGCACCACCTGCAGCCCTACCTGCGGCCGAGGGCCTGACCCACGCCGCCGGAGAACGCCGAAGGGCGGCCACCCCACACGGGGTGACCGCCCTTCAACAAACCCAGGCCTTACTGGTTGTACGGCCCGTAGTCGTAGTCCTCCAGCGGAACGGCCTGGCCGGAGCCCGTGCCGAACGGGGAGTAATCGATGTCGTCGTAGCCGACGGCCGAGTACATCGCGGCCTTGGCCTCCTCGGTGGGCTCCACCCGGATGTTGCGGTAGCGGGAAAGACCCGTACCGGCCGGGATGAGCTTACCGATGATGACGTTCTCCTTGAGGCCGATGAGGCTGTCGGACTTGGCGTTGATCGCCGCATCCGTCAGGACTCGGGTCGTCTCCTGGAAGGAGGCGGCCGACAGCCAGGACTCCGTCGCCAGCGAGGCCTTGGTGATACCCATCAGCTGCGGACGACCGGAGGCCGGGTGGCCGCCTTCCGTCACGACCCGACGGTTCTCGGTCTCGAACTTCGAGCGCTCGACGAGCTCGCCCGGCAGCAGCTCCGCGTCGCCGGACTCGATGATCGTCACGCGGCGCAGCATCTGCCGGATGATGATCTCGATGTGCTTGTCGTGGATCGACACACCCTGCGAGTTGTAGACCTTCTGGACTTCGCCGACCAGGTGGACCTGGACCGCGCGCTGACCGAGGATCCGCAGCACGTCGTGCGGGTTGGTGGCACCGAAGGTGAGCTTCTGGCCCACCTCGACGTGGTCACCCTCGCGCACCAGGACCTTGGCACGCTTCGAGATCGGGAACGCCGTCTCGTCGCTGCCGTCGTCCGGGGTGACGACGATCTTCTTGGTCTTCTCGGTCTCCTCGATGCGGACACGGCCCGCGGCCTCGGAGATCGGGGCGACACCCTTCGGCGTACGAGCCTCGAAGAGCTCGACGACACGGGGCAGACCCTGGGTGATGTCGTCACCGGCCACACCACCGGTGTGGAAGGTACGCATCGTCAGCTGGGTACCGGGCTCACCGATGGACTGGGCGGCGATGATGCCGACCGCCTCACCGATGTCGACCAGCTTGCCGGTGGCGAGCGAACGGCCGTAGCAGAAGGCACAGGTGCCGACCGCGGACTCACAGGTCAGGACCGAGCGGGTCTTGACCTCCTCGACGCCGTTGGCGACCAGGGCGTCGATGAGCACGTCACCGAGGTCGACGTTGGCCGGCGCGATGACCTTGCCGTCGATGACGACGTCCTCGGCCAGCATGCGGGCGTAGACCGAGGTCTCGACGTTCTCCGTCTTGCGGAGCACACCGTCCTCGCCCTTGACCGCGATCTTCAGCTTCAGACCGCGCTCGGTGCCGCAGTCCTCCTCGCGAATGATGACGTCCTGGGAGACGTCGACCAGACGACGGGTGAGGTAACCGGAGTCGGCGGTACGAAGGGCGGTGTCCGCGAGACCCTTACGGGCACCGTGCGTGGAGATGAAGTACTCCAGCACGGACAGGCCCTCACGGAAGGACGCCTTGATCGGACGCGGGATGGTCTCGTTCTTCGCGTTCGACACCAGACCACGCATACCGGCGATCTGCCGCATCTGCATCATGTTTCCTCGGGCACCCGAGTCAACCATCATGAAGATGGGGTTGGTCTTGGGGAAGTTCGCGTTCATCGCCTCGGCAACCTCGTTGGTCGCCTTGGTCCAGATCGCGATGAGCTCCTGCGTGCGCTCGTCCTTGGTGATCAGACCGCGCTCGTACTGCTTCTGGACCTTCTCGTCCTGCGCCTCGTAGCCCGCGACGATCGCCTTCTTGGCCTCGGGGACCACGACGTCGGAGATGGCCACGGTGACACCGGAACGGGTCGCCCAGTAGAAGCCGGCCGCCTTCAGGTTGTCGAGCGTCGCCGCCACGATGACCTTGGGGTAGCGCTCGGCGAGGTCGTTGACGATCTCGGAGAGCTGCTTCTTGCCGACCGAGTAGTCGACGAACGGGTAGTCCTCGGGCAGCAGCTCGTTGAAGAGCGCGCGGCCCAGGGTCGTACGCAGCCGGAAGCTGTCGCCCTGCTGGTACTCCTGCTCGCCCTCCTCGACGGCCGGCGGGGTCCAGCCGCGCGGCGGGATGGTGCCCACCGGGAAGCGGATGTCGACCTTCGCCTGCAGCGAGAGCTCACGGGCGTCGAACGCCATGATCGCCTCGGCCGTGGAGCCGAACGAACGGCCCTCGCCCTTGACCTCGCGCTCCTCTTCGTCCGTGGTGAGGAAGAAGAGACCGAGCACCATGTCCTGGGTCGGCATGGTGACCGGACGGCCGTCGGCCGGCTTGAGGATGTTGTTCGAGGACAGCATCAGGATGCGGGCCTCGGCCTGCGCCTCCGCGGAGAGCGGCAGGTGGACGGCCATCTGGTCACCGTCGAAGTCCGCGTTGAACGCGGTGCAGACGAGCGGGTGGATCTGGATGGCCTTGCCCTCGACCAGCTGCGGCTCGAAGGCCTGGATGCCGAGGCGGTGCAGCGTGGGCGCACGGTTCAGCAGAACCGGGTGCTCGGCGATGACCTCTTCGAGGACGTCGTACACGACCGTGCGGCCGCGCTCGACCATCCGCTTGGCGCTCTTGATGTTCTGCGCGTGGTTCAGGTCGACCAGGCGCTTCATCACGAACGGCTTGAAGAGCTCCAGGGCCATGGCCTTGGGCAGACCGCACTGGTGCAGCTTCAGCTGCGGACCGACGACGATCACGGAACGCGCGGAGTAGTCCACACGCTTACCGAGCAGGTTCTGACGGAATCGACCCTGCTTACCCTTCAGCATGTCGCTGAGGGACTTCAGCGGACGGTTGCCGGGGCCCGTGACCGGGCGACCACGACGGCCGTTGTCGAAGAGGGCGTCGACCGCCTCCTGGAGCATGCGCTTCTCGTTGTTCACGATGATCTCGGGCGCACCGAGGTCGAGAAGGCGCTTCAGACGGTTGTTGCGGTTGATCACGCGGCGGTACAGGTCGTTCAGGTCGGAGGTCGCGAAGCGGCCACCGTCCAGCTGCACCATCGGACGCAGGTCCGGCGGGATGACCGGCACGCAGTCCAGAACCATGCCCTTGGGGCTGTTGCTGGTCTGCAGGAACGCGGAGACGACCTTGAGGCGCTTGAGCGCACGGGTCTTCTTCTGGCCCTTGCCGGTACGGATGATCTCGCGGAGGCGCTCGGCCTCCTCGTCGAGGTCGAAGGACTCCAGGCGCTTCTGCAGCGCCGCGGCACCCATCGAGCCGTCGAAGTACGTGCCGAAGCGGTCACGCAGCTCGCGGTAGAGCAGCTCGTCGCCCTCGAGGTCCTGGACCTTGAGGTTCTTGAAGCGGTTCCACACCTCGTCGAGACGGTCGATCTCGCGCTGGGCGCGGTCGCGCAGCTGCTTCATCTCGCGCTCGGCGCCCTCGCGCACCTTGCGGCGCACATCGGCCTTGGCACCCTCGGCCTCGAGCTCGGCCAGGTCGGTCTCGAGCTTCTTGGCGCGGGCCTCCAGGTCGGAGTCGCGACGGTTCTCGATCTGCTGACGCTCGACGGAGACGTGCGCCTCCAGGGACGGCAGGTCGCGCGTACGGCGCTCCTCGTCCACGAACGTGATCATGTACGCCGCGAAGTAGATGACCTTCTCGAGGTCCTTCGGGGCGAGGTCGAGGAGGTAGCCCAGGCGCGACGGGACGCCCTTGAAGTACCAGATGTGCGTGACGGGCGCGGCCAGCTCAATGTGGCCCATCCGCTCGCGGCGCACCTTGGCGCGCGTGACCTCGACGCCACAGCGCTCACAGATGATGCCCTTGAAGCGGACACGCTTGTACTTGCCGCAGTAGCACTCCCAGTCCCGGGTCGGACCGAAGATCTTCTCGCAGAAGAGTCCGTCCTTCTCGGGCTTCAGGGTGCGGTAGTTGATGGTCTCCGGCTTCTTGACCTCGCCGTGCGACCACTGTCGGATGTCGTCCGCGGTGGCAAGGCCGATCCGCAGCTCGTCGAAGAAGTTGACGTCGAGCACTTGTCGTCAATCCCTCTTTCGGGGTCGTGTCTCAATCATGGTCTGTACGGGTCCGGGGCGGGGCCGGGACCTCACTGGGAGGTCCCGGCCAGACCCGTCAGACCTCTTCGACGCTGCTCGGCTCGCGCCGGGACAGGTCGATACCGAGCTCCTCCGCCGCGCGGAAGACGTCCTCGTCGGTGTCACGCATCTCGATGGACATGCCGTCCGAGGACAGCACCTCCACGTTGAGGCAGAGCGACTGCATTTCCTTGATGAGCACCTTGAAGGACTCGGGAATGCCGGGCTCGGGGATGTTCTCGCCCTTGACGATGGCCTCGTAGACCTTCACGCGGCCGGTGACGTCGTCGGACTTGATCGTCAGCAGCTCCTGGAGGGCGTATGCGGCGCCGTAAGCCTCGAGCGCCCACACCTCCATCTCACCGAAGCGCTGACCACCGAACTGAGCCTTACCACCCAGCGGCTGCTGGGTGATCATCGAGTACGGACCGGTCGAGCGGGCGTGCAGCTTGTCGTCGACCAGGTGGTGCAGCTTGAGGATGTACATGTACCCGACCGAGATCGGGTCCGGGAACGGCTCACCGGAGCGGCCGTCGAACAGCTGCGCCTTGCCGGACGGGAGCACCATGCGCTCGCCGTCGCGGTTCGGGATGGTGTGCTGCAGCAGACCGGCGAGCTCGTCCTCACGCGCACCGTCGAAGACGGGGGTGGCGACGTTCGTCCCGGGCTGAACGCTGTCGGCACCGATGGCCTGCAGGCGCTGCGCCCAGTCGTCCGCGAGGCCGGAGACGTCCCAGCCGCGGCTGGCGAGCCAGCCGAGGTGGATCTCCAGGACCTGTCCCGGGTTCATTCGGGACGGCACACCCAGCGGGTTCAGGATGATGTCGACCGGAGTTCCGTCCTCGAGGAACGGCATGTCCTCGATCGGAAGGATCTTCGAGATAACACCCTTGTTGCCGTGGCGGCCGGCGAGCTTGTCACCGTCCGTGATCTTGCGCTTCTGCGCCACGTAGACGCGAACCAGCTGGTTCACGCCCGGCGGCAGCTCGTCGCCCTCTTCACGGTCGAAGACGCGTACGCCGATGACCTTGCCGGTCTCGCCGTGCGGCACCTTCAGGGAGGTGTCACGGACCTCGCGCGCCTTCTCACCGAAGATCGCGCGGAGCAGACGCTCCTCCGGGGTCAGCTCGGTCTCACCCTTGGGCGTGACCTTGCCGACGAGGATGTCGCCGGCGATGACCTCGGCGCCGATGCGGATGATGCCGCGCTCGTCGAGGTCGGCGAGGACCTCCTCGGAGACGTTCGGGATGTCCCGGGTGATCTCCTCCGGGCCGAGCTTGGTGTCACGGGCGTCGACCTCGTGCTCCTCGATGTGGATCGAGGAGAGGACGTCGTCCTGCACGAGGCGCTGCGACAGGATGATCGCGTCCTCGTAGTTGTGACCCTCCCACGGCATGAACGCCACGAGCAGGTTCTTGCCGAGGGCCATCTCGCCCTCTTCGGTCGCGGGACCGTCGGCCAGGACCTGGCCCTCGATCACGCGGGCGCCCTCGTCGACGACAACCTTCTGGTTGACGGAGGTGCCCTGGTTCGAGCGCGAGAACTTGGCGATGCGGTACGTGGTGTACGTGCCGTCGTCGTTGGTGACGGTGACGTAGTCCGCGGAGACCTCCTGGACCACACCCGGCTTCTCGGCCTTGATGACGTCACCGGCGTCGGTGGCGCAGCGGTACTCCATGCCGGTGCCGACGAGCGGCGCCTCGGACTTAATGAGCGGCACCGCCTGACGCATCATGTTCGCGCCCATGAGCGCGCGGTTGGCGTCGTCGTGCTCGAGGAACGGGATCATGGCGGTCGCGACCGACACCATCTGGCGCGGCGAGACGTCCATGTAGTCGACGTCGTCACCGGGGACGTAGTCGACCTCGCCGCCGCGGCGGCGGACCAGCACACGGGCCTCGGCGAACCGGAACTCGTCGGTCAGCGGCGCGTTGGCCTGCGCGATGACGAAGCGGTCTTCCTCGTCGGCCGTGAGGTAGTCGACGTCGTCACCGACGACACCGTCGACGACCTTGCGGTACGGCGTCTCGATGAAGCCGAACGCGTTGATGCGGCCGTACGAGGCGAGCGAACCGATCAGACCGATGTTCGGGCCTTCGGGCGTCTCGATCGGGCACATGCGGCCGTAGTGAGACGGGTGCACGTCTCGGACCTCGAAGCCGGCCCGCTCACGGGAGAGACCACCCGGGCCGAGGGCGTTCAGACGACGCTTGTGCGTCAGCCCCGACAGCGGGTTGTTCTGGTCCATGAACTGGGACAGCTGGCTGGTGCCGAAGAACTCCTTGATGGAGGCGACGACCGGCCGGATGTTGATCAGGGTCTGCGGCGTGATCGCCTCGACGTCCTGGGTCGTCATGCGCTCGCGCACGACGCGCTCCATACGGGCGAGACCCGTACGGACCTGGTTCTGGATCAGCTCGCCGACGTTACGGATACGACGGTTGCCGAAGTGATCGATGTCGTCGGTCTCGACGATGATCTCGCGGCCGGACTCACCGATCGTCTCGGTCTCACCGGCGTGCAGCTTCACCAGGTACTTGATCGTGGCGATGATGTCGTCGGTGGTGAGCACGCCGGCGTCCAGCGGCTCGTCCGCACCGAGCTTCTTGTTCACCTTGTAGCGGCCGACCTTCGCGAGGTCGTAGCGCTTCGGGTTGAAGTAGAGGTTCTCGAGCAGCGTCTGCGCGGCCTCACGGGTCGGGGGCTCGCCCGGACGCAGCTTGCGGTAGATGTCGAGCAGCGCGTCGTCCTGACCCTGGGTGTGGTCCTTCTCCAGGGTGGCGCGCATGGACTCGTACTCGCCGAACTCCTCGAGGATCTGCTCGGTCGTCCAACCGAGGGCCTTGAGGAGGACGGTGACGGACTGCTTGCGCTTGCGGTCGATGCGCACACCGACCATGTCGCGCTTGTCGATCTCCATCTCGAGCCAGGCACCACGGGACGGGATGACCTTGGCCGAGAAGATGTCCTTGTCGGACGTCTTGTCGATGGAGGAGTCGAAGTAGACACCGGGCGAGCGGACGAGCTGCGACACCACGACACGCTCGGTGCCGTTGATGACGAAGGTGCCCTTGTTCGTCATGAGCGGGAAGTCGCCCATGAAGACCGTCTGGGACTTGATCTCGCCGGTCTCGTTGTTGGTGAACTCAGCGGTGACGAAGAGCGGGGCGGCGTACGTGAAGTCGCGCTCCTTGCACTCGTCGATCGAGTTCTTGGGAGGCTCGAAGCGGTGGTCGCGGAACGTCAGGGACATCGACCCGGAGAAGTCCTCGATCGGGGAGATCTCCTCGAAGATCTCTTCCAGACCGGACTTGGTGGGGACGTTCTGTCCGCTTTCCAGAGCCGCCTCGACACGAGCCTTCCACGCGTCATTGCCGAGCAGCCAGTCAAAGCTCTCGGTCTGCAGCGCAAGAAGGTTCGGAACCTCGAGGGGCTCCTTGATCTTTGCAAAGGAGATGCGCAGCGGGGCGGTGCTGGCGCCGTTGTTCGTATTCGCGGTCGAGGCAGTGCGCGAGGCGGCCAAGAGGGGGTCCTTCCGAGGGCTCGGACTCACTACGCGCGTACCGGTCCCAGGCTGGACACAGAGACAGAAATCCCAGGTCAGGGAAGTTTCAGTCCACGGTGCTCAAGCATGGGCATGCCCCTGGTGACGGGCAGGAGGCAGCTAACAGGCAGCGCAAAGGGTCAGTGTAGCCAGTTGGCCCACTGATGTCCAGTGCGGGTTCTGGGAGACCCTCGTTGTTCTCAACCCCTGCTGCAAGCCACGCCCTCGATGCACATCGATACTGCCCTCTTCGCCGCCGATCCATGCCTCGGATGCGGATCGTTGTGACGACGCGTCCTGAGAATTGCGCGCTGCGTGCGGTTCGTCAAGGCCCCCCTGCCCGGACAAGGCCCTGAGATCGTCACCGTCACGGCCGTCCCGAGGCACAACGAAGATCACCATACTCGCCGGGACCGACAGCGCAAGGCACCCGCCGCGGGAGCCCCCGAGAACGCCGAAAGGCGACCACCCAGATGGGTGATCGCCCTAGGCGACCCTCGCGTTACAGCGTCTCCGCCGTACGAGGGTGAAAAGAGTCAGACGACTCGTGAGGTCACTTGACCTCGACGGAGGCGCCGGCGCCCTCGAGGGCCTCCTTGGCCTTGTCCGCGGCGTCCTTGGCGACCTTCTCGAGGACCGGCTTCGGGGTGCCGTCGACGAGGTCCTTGGCCTCCTTCAGACCCAGGGAGGTCAGCTCACGCACGACCTTGATGACCTGGATCTTCTTGTCGCCGGCACCCGTGAGGATGACGTCGAACTCGTCCTGCTCGGCCTCGGCCTCAGCGGCGCCGCCAGCGGCACCACCGGCGACGACGACCGGCGCGGCAGCGGCGGCGGTGACGTCGAACTTCTCCTCGAAGGCCTTCACGAACTCGGAGAGCTCGATGAGGGTCATCTCTTCGAACTGCGCGAGCAGGTCGTCCTGGGACAGCTTCGCCATGATGGCGTCCTTCCACTAATTCGGCTGGTGCCGTGTGTACATGAAGGCGGGCGTACGTTGGGCCCGCTGTGACCGCCGCGTCAGGCAGCGGTCAATGTGCGAGCCGAATTACTCGGCACCGCCCTGCTCGGCCTGCTTGGCACGAAGCGCCTCCGCGGTGCGGACGAACTTCGACGGCAGCGCCTGGAAGACAGAGGCAGCCTGCGACTGCTTGCCCTTGAACGCACCGGCCAGCTTGCTGAGCAGAACCTCGCGGGACTCGAGGTCCGCAAGCTTCTTGATCTCGTCGGCGGACAGCGCCTTGCCGTCAAGGACACCGCCCTTGATGACGAGGTTGGGGTTCTCCTTGGCGAAGTCACGAAGACCCTTCGCCGACTCCACCGGGTCACCGGTGACGAAGGCGACCGCCGTCGGACCGTTGAACAGGTCGTCGAGCGTGTCGATCCCGGCCTCGTTGGCCGCGATCTTGGTCAGCGTGTTCTTCACCACGGCGTACTCGGAGTTCGCACCGAGGGAACGGCGCAGCTGCTTGAGCTGGGCCACGGTGAGACCCCGGTACTCGGTCAGCACGGCGGCGTTCGAGCTGCGGAACTTGTCCGTGAGCTCGGCTACCGCGGCAGCCTTGTCGGGCGTCGGCATAGAGCGTCGGCCTCCTTCCGGGTGATGAGGACCGCTCAGAAGGGGCTGGGAAAAACAGAACGCCCCGGCGCAGGCGCACGGGGCGTGAGCTCGACCAGACGGAATCCGTCCGGGAGCACTTCCACAGTCACCTGCGCGGGTCGTCCGCAGTTTCAGCGGATCCTTCGGCCGCCGCACACTCTTTCGAGCACACGGCAACGACCAGCGGTCTTTGGCTTCTGTGGAAGAGTACGCGAACGGGTCCGCGTCAAGCAAATCCGGTCAGAGGGCGCTGTCCGAGCCCGCACCCGCGCCGGCCTTGCCGAGCTCCTTGAACATCTCCATGAGGTCGAAGGTCTGCCCGGCCGGCGGTGCGGTCACCTTGGCGGCGGTGCCGTAGTCGGAGAAGGTCTGCGACATCTTCACCGTGCCCTGGGGGCTCTTCATGTCGATGTCCATGCGGACGGGCAGGTCGTCCTCGTTGACCCAGACCTCGGTGTCGTATCCCTTGATGCCGGACTTCTCGATGTTCTCGAGGAGCTTCTCGCGCTCGCTCTTGCTGAGCACCTCGTCGAGGCCCTTGTTGCTCTCCATCATTTCCTTGACGGTGAGCCGGCCCTTGTAGCGCTGGGTCTCCACTCCGTCGACCTTCGCGGGGCCGAGGTGCTTCAGGTTCGGCGAGTCGATGAGCATCGCGAGCTGCTTCGCCGGGTCCTGGTTCATGTTGTCCAGGCCGCCGGTCATCTGCTTCGCGAGGTTCTCGTCGCCGGCCTGCTCGGCGATGGAGTTGAGGTCCATCTTCATCCAGCGCTTGCCGTCCATGTCCTTGGCCGCCTTGGCGCCCATGTCCATGTACATCACGTTGTCGCGCCAGAGCATCCGGACCTTCTCCGGAGCGTCCGGGTCGCCCTCGGTGAGCGCCGAGCCCGTGATCGTCATGTCCATCACCGTCGGGTCCCAGCCCATGACGCCGGACATCTTCATGTCGCCGCCGCCGTCCATCGCGGCCGGCATCGACATGGTCATCTCGACCTTGGCCGACTTGGCGGCCGAGGTCTTCTTGTACGCGGCCGTGATGACCTCGGTCACCTGCGAACGGGACTGGGTCGTGCCCGAGTCGCCCGCCGCCTTGTCGGACTTGTCGTCGCCCCCACCACAGGCGACCGCGCCGGTACACAGCAGCGCCGTGGTGAGCACGGCGCCCATCGCCCGCTGACGTCCCTTGCGTCCACGTACGACACCAACAGTCATGACCCCACCCCTAGGAACACATGATCGACACATTTCTGACTGCCGAGGGTACCCGAGGGGTGGGAGACGTGGCCTGCGAGTTCTGCCTGGCTAGACGGCGGGCTGCTTGTTCATGAGGTCCTTGAAGCTCATGGTGTCCGAGGCCGGGGGCTTCTGGACGGAGAGCGGCGTGCCGTAGTCGCTGTAGTAGGCGGTCTGCGAGAAGTCGCCGTTCTTCGTCTCGGCCTTCTCGACCTTCTTCACCAGCAGGTCGTCGTCGTTGACCCAGATGTCGATCGTCTCGGTGCTCATGCCGGCCTGCTCGAACTGCTTCTTCAGCTCGGACAGTTGGCCCTCGTCCAGGTCCGTGCTCTTGGCGGTGAAGTCCGCGATGTCGACCGTGCCCGAGTAGTGGGTCGCCTGCGTGCCGCGGACCTTCTCCTCACCCACGCGCTTCACGTCGCCCGAGGCCAGCAGCATCTTCACCGACTGGTTCGGCGTGGTGTTCTGCATCTGGTCCTGGAACGCCTCGCCCGCGGCGCCGCTGAGCTCGGCCAGCGTGGCGTAGTCGTACTCGAGCCAGTGCTTGCCCCCGCCCGCCTGGGCCGCGAACTTGTCGCCCATGTTCGCGTAGAAGCCGTTCTTCAGATAGCGGTAGTCGATCTTCGTCTGACCGAGCTGCTCCATCTGCTGGGCCTGCGTACCACCCGTGAAGGTCACCGTCATCTTGCCCGTGATGCCGTCCGACCAGCCCATGACGCCCTTCATGTCCATGGACGTCTGCGTGCCCATGGTGGTCGAGCCGTCGATCCGGGCGGTGTCCGCCTTGTCGGTCGACTTCTCGACGGAGCGCAGAGCGGCTATCGGGCTGACGCTGATCCCGCCCTTGTCCTTGTCGCCGTCCGCCTTGTCCGAGGAGCCGCCGGAGCCGCCCGAACCGCAGGCCGCGACGCCGGTCAGAGCGGCGGCCACCGCTATCGAGAGCCCCGCGCGGCGCATGGTCGTGCTGTTCATGTAGTCCCACCCCTTGGCATTCGTGGTGGCCCGCACGCTAGCGCAGGCCTCTGACAGACGTATCCGAAAGCCCCGTACGCAAGAAAGCCCGTACACAAACAGGACGGGCCCCGCACCTCGAAAGGTTGCGGGGCCCGTCCACAGAACGCGTACGCGACGCGGCTGCCGTCAGGTTCAGACGGCGGCCGGGTCCTCCTCGACGAGGAGGTTGCGGGTGCGGTTCGAGTCCAGCGGAATGCCGGGGCCCATCGTGGTGGTGATGGCGGCCTTCTTGATGTAACGACCCTTGGCGGCCGACGGCTTCAGACGGAGGATCTCCTCCAGGGCCGCGGCGTAGTTCTCCACCAGCTTGGTGTCGTCGAAGGACACCTTGCCGATGATGAAGTGCAGGTTCGAGTGCTTGTCGACGCGGAACTCGATCTTGCCGCCCTTGATGTCGTTGACAGCCTTCACGACGTCGGGGGTGACGGTGCCGGTCTTCGGGTTCGGCATCAGACCACGCGGACCGAGCACGCGGCCGAGGCGGCCGACCTTGCCCATGAGGTCCGGGGTGGCGACGACGGCGTCGAAGTCCAGACGGCCCTTCGCGACCTCGTCGATGAGCTCGTCGGCGCCGACGATGTCGGCCCCAGCGGCTTCCGCGGCCGCAGCACGGTCACCGGTCGCGAAGACCAGGACCCGGGCGGTCTTGCCGGTGCCGTGCGGGAGGTTCACGGTGCCGCGGACCATCTGGTCGGCCTTGCGCGGGTCGACGCCCAGACGCATGGCGACCTCGACGGTGCCGTCGAACTTGGTCGAGGAGGTCTCCTTGGCGAGACGGACGGCCTCGAGCGGGGCGTACAGCTTCTCCCGGTCGATCTTGGCGTCCGCAGCGCGGAGAGTCTTGCTGCGCTTCACTACTGCTCCTGTTGGTTCAGGTATGGAGTCGTGGTGCGGGCCAGCGCTTGGCCCTACCACTGAGAAAGGTCAGACGGGGGGAGGTTCTCAGCCCTCGACCGTGATGCCCATGGAACGGGCGGTGCCGGCGATGATCTTCGAAGCGGCGTCCAGGTCGTTGGCGTTGAGGTCTTCCATCTTGGTCTGCGCGATCTCGCGGATCTGCGCCTCGGTGACCTTGGCGACCTTGGTCTTGTGGGGCTCGCCGGAGCCCTTCTCGACACCAGCGGCCTTCAGGATCATCTTGGCGGCCGGCGGCGTCTTGGTGATGAAGGTGAAGGAGCGGTCCTCGTAGACCGTGATCTCCACCGGGATCACCCAGCCACGCTGCGACTCGGTCGCGGCGTTGTAGGCCTTGCAGAACTCCATGATGTTGACGCCGTGCTGGCCCAGCGCGGGACCGACCGGCGGGGCCGGGTTGGCGGCACCAGCCTGGATCTGGAGCTTGATCAGCCCCGTGACCTTCTTCTTCTTGGGAGGCATTGCTCTCTCCGGGTCCTAGTGAGAGTTTTCAGCCGACCATCCGGTCATCCGGATGGAGGCATACCGCACAACGATAACGGGTATAGTCGCGCAGCTAAAAACCGAGCAGGTCAGACAGGCTTTGACAGCCCGCCTGACCTGGTCGGAAGCGTGTGTTCCAGAGGAAGCCCGTGGAGGCTAGTTCTTCTGGATCTGGTCGAAGCTGAGCTCGACCGGGGTCTCGCGGCCGAAGATCTCGACGAGACCCTTGACCTTCTTCGAGTCGGCGTTGATCTCGTTGATCGTCGCCTGCAGCGTCGCGAACGGGCCGTCGGTGACGGTGACCGAGTCGCCGACCTCGAAGTCCAGGACCTGGACCTCGACCTTGCGCTGCGGAGCGGGCTTGCCCTCGGCCTCGGCGGCCTCGCGGGCGGCCTTCTCCTCGGCCTCCGGGGCGAGCATCTTGACGATCTCGTCCAGGGTCAGCGGGTACGGGTCGTAGGCGTTGCCCACGAAGCCGGTGACGCCGGGGGTGTTGCGGACGACGCCCCAGGACTCGTTCGTCAGGTCCATGCGCACCAGCACGTAGCCGGGGAGCTTGTTCTGACGGATGGTCTTGCGCTCGCCGTTCTTGATCTGGGCGACCTCTTCCTGCGGCACCTCGGCCTGGAAGATGAAGTCCTCGACGTTCAGCGAGACGGCACGCTGCTCGAGGTTGGTCTTCACGCGGTTCTCGTAACCGGCGTAGGTGTGGATGACGTACCACTCGCCGGGGAGGGTGCGGAGCTCCTCGCGCAGGGCGACGATCGGGTCGACCGGCTCGGCCTCCTCCTCGGGCGCCTCGTCCACGGCGTCCTCCGCGGGCTGCTCGTCGGCGACCTCGGCGACGGCGTCCTCGTCCTCCTCGGACTCGGCGACAGCCTCGGCGTCGCCCTCCAGGTGGATGGCGGCCTCTTCGGCGGGCTCGCCGGCGGCGGCGTCGGCAGCCTCGGCCTGATCCGGCTCCTCGGCGTCCGCCGCCTCGACGATGTCGAGCTCGTCCTCAACGGACTCGACCGACTCGATGGCGTCGTTCAGGTTCGGGTCAGACACGGTGGCTGCTTCTTCCTGGATACATGGGGTGGAACACGCGAATAGGGGCGCCGGGTACGGCGCCCTTCGCTCTCGGCTCAGCCGAAGATGTACTTGACAGCGTGGCTGAAGCCATAGTCAATCACGGTCACAAGGCCGATCATGATGACGACGAAGACAATCACCACGGTGGTGTAGGTGCTCAGCTGACTGCGAGTCGGCCAGACGACCTTGCGGAGCTCCGCGATGATCTGGCGGTAGAAGAGCGCGAGACGGCCGAAGGGGCCCTTCTTGCCTCGCTTGCCACCCTTGCGGGCCTTCTTCTTGGACTCCGGCGCCTCGTCCTCGGCATCAGGCATGTCGATGGAGCCCACGGCGTCCGTCACTCGTCCTCACCTGATTCCGGGTCGTGGCCGTGCCGCGCCCGGTTGAGCCGCACGGCGGTGCATTGCAGTACGTACATGCGCACACATCCTGGCGAAGGAGTGTGTAGCAGGGCCGGAGGGACTTGAACCCCCAACCGCTGGTTTTGGAGACCAGTGCTCTACCAATTGAGCTACGACCCTTTGATTTCCCCCAACCTACCGCATCCGCCCATGTGCACGGAGTGCGTCGAGAGGAAGCGGCCGGTGAGGGCCAACGAGCAGTGAGTGTACGTGGTCTGCGGCCCCCCGTCGAACAGAAAGGGATCCGATGCTCTTGGAAACCCGTGTGCCCGGGCAGTTTCGGGTCTGGAACGATGGGGTTCATGAGCGCTGCTACTCCTCCGACCGAGCGCCGGGTGTCCGCGCGCATCGGCGCGATCTCCGAGTCCGCGACCCTCGCCGTCGACGCCAAGGCCAAGGCCCTCAAGGCCGCCGGGCGCCCGGTGATCGGCTTCGGCGCGGGTGAGCCCGACTTCCCGACGCCGGACTACATCGTCGAAGCGGCCGTCGAGGCCTGCAAGAACCCGAAGTTCCACCGCTACACGCCGGCCGGTGGCCTCCCCGAGCTCAAAGCCGCGATCGCCACGAAGACGCTGCGCGACTCGGGCTACGAGGTCGACGCGTCGCAGATCCTGGTGACCAACGGCGGCAAGCAGGCCATCTACGAAGCGTTTGCCGCGATCCTCGACCCGGGCGACGAGGTCATCGTCCCGGCTCCGTACTGGACGACGTACCCGGAGTCGATCCGTCTCGCCGGCGGTGTCCCGGTCGAGGTCGTCGCCGACGAGACCACCGGCTACCGCGTCTCCGTCGAGCAGCTCGAGGCCGCTCGCACGGAGCGCACGAAGGTCGTGCTCTTCGTCTCGCCGTCGAACCCCACGGGTGCCGTCTACAGCGAGGCCGACGCCGAGGCGATCGGGCGCTGGGCCGTCGAGCACGGCCTGTGGGTCATGACCGACGAGATCTACGAACACCTCGTCTACGGAGACGCGAAGTTCACCTCGCTCCCCGCGATCCTGCCCGAGCTGCGCGACAAGTGCATCGTGGTCAACGGCGTCGCCAAGACGTACGCGATGACCGGCTGGCGCGTGGGGTGGATCATCGGCCCGAAGGACGTGGTCAAGGCCGCGACGAACCTCCAGTCGCACGCCACGTCCAACGTCTCCAACGTCGCGCAGGCCGCCGCGCTCGCGGCCGTCTCCGGTGACCTGGTCGCCGTGGAGAAGATGCGCGAGGCCTTCGACCGGCGCCGCAAGACCATCGTGCGGATGCTCAACGACATCGAGGGCGTCATCTGCCCCGAGCCCGAGGGCGCCTTCTACGCCTACCCCTCGGTGAAGGGCCTCATCGGCAAGGAGATCCGCGGCAAGCGCCCGCAGGACTCCGTCGAGCTGGCCGCGCTGATCCTGGAGGAGGCCGAGGTCGCGGTGGTTCCGGGCGAGGCCTTCGGGACGCCGGGTTACCTGCGCCTCTCGTACGCCCTCGGTGACGAGGACCTCGTCGAGGGCGTCTCGCGGATCCAGAAGCTGCTCGCCGAGGCCCGCGACTGAGGTCGACGCAAGAAAACAGCGCTCCACGCGTGCGTGCGGGCCGTCTCTCCCTTCGGAGAGGCGGCCCGCTTCTTCGTTCGGGAAAGGTCCCGAAGGTGGAAAGCCGCTACCGGGACGCCATGTGCGTACGGCAAGATCCTGGAATGGAGCGTGTACGAGACGTAAGAGAGCTGCCGAAGGCCCATCTGCACCTGCACTTCACCGGGTCGATGCGGCCCACCACCTTGCTGGAGCTCGCCGACAAGTACGGCGTGCGGCTCCCCGAGGCGCTGACCGGCGCCGAGCCGCCGAAGCTGCGCGCCACGGACGAGCGCGGGTGGTTCCGCTTCCAGCGCCTCTACGACGCCGCGCGCTCCTGTCTGCGCGAGCCCGAGGACATCCGGCGTCTGGTGCGCGAGGCCGCGGAGGAGGATCTGCGGGACGGGTCGGGGTGGCTGGAGATCCAGGTCGACCCGACGTCGTACGCGCCGCGCCTGGGAGGCCTCATCCCGGCCCTGGAAATCATCCTGGACGCCGTCGAGAGCGCCTCGCGGGAGACCGGCCTGGGGATGCGCGTCCTCGTCGCCGCGAACCGCATGAAGCACCCTCTGGACGCCCGCACGCTGGCACGGCTCGCCGTGCGGTACGCGGACCGGGGCATCGTCGGCTTCGGGCTCTCCAACGACGAACGCCGGGGCATGGCGCGGGACTTCGACCGCGCCTTCGCCATCGCGCGCGACGGCGGCCTGCTCGCGGCACCGCACGGCGGCGAGCTGACCGGACCCGCGTCGGTGCGGGACTGCCTGGACGACCTGCACGCGGCCCGGATCGGGCACGGGGTGCGGGCCGCCGAGGACCCGCGGCTCCTGAAGCGCCTCGCCGACCGGGGCGTGACCTGCGAGGTGTGCCCGGCGTCGAACGTGGCCCTCGGGGTCTACGAGAAGCCCGAGGACGTGCCGCTGCGGACGCTGTTCGACGCCGGGGTGCCGTTGGCGCTCGGCGCGGACGACCCGCTGCTCTTCGGGGCGCGCCTGGCCGACCAGTACGAGATCGCACGCAGGCACCACGACTTCGACGACGCCGAACTGGCCGAACTCGCGCGGCAGTCGGTGCGCGGCTCGGCCGCGCCCGAGGACGTCCGGGCGAAGTTGCTGGCCGGGGTCGACGAGTGGCTCAGCGACTGATCCCGGCCAGGAGCGTGCGGGCGAGCCCGGCCGCGAACTCCTCGACGGGCTGCGGGGGCCGCTTGCCGACCGTGGCGTCGTAGGCGAACGCCCGCTGGGCACAGGCCCCCATGAGGAGCGAGGCCGCCGCGAAGGTGTCGGCGTCGGGGGCGATCCGGCCGGCGTCCCGCTCGGTGCGGAGATAGGCGTCGAGGGCCTCGATGGGCATGTGGGGGCCGGTGCCCATCTCGCGCATGGAGTCCTCGTGGCGGCGCTTGAGCTTGGTCTCGGCGTACAAGGAGGCCGCGATCGGGAAGCTCTCCGCGTAGAAGTCGCTGGCCAGACGCGCGATCTCGGTGAGGTTCTCCAGGACGTCGCGCTCCCCCGGCTTCTCGACGAGCTCCTTCAGGAGAGGGCCGAGCCGGGGCAGCCTCTCCTTGAGGACGCTCACGAACAGCTCTTCCTTGCTCGCGAAGTGCTTGTACAGCGCTGCTTCGGAGCAGCCTGCCGCCTTGGCGATCTCCTTGGTGGTGGCCCGTGCCAGGCCGCGAGTGAACATCAGTTCGTGGGCCGCGTCGAGGATGCGGGCCCTGGTGGGCTTCTGCTGCATGGGCGTCCAACCGGCTTGACGAAGGGGTGAGTGCTTACTCACTCTAGGGGTGAGTGAATACTTACCCACCTGGAGGGGGCGCGCAATGAGGCTCACAGTGTTCGGTGCGACCGGCGGCGTCGGTCAGGAGATCGTTCGGCAGGCTCTGGCGGCGGGGCACCAGGTCACGGCGGTGGTGCGCGAGCCGGCGCGGCTCACCGTGACGGGGAAGGGCCTCGATGTCTTCCCGGCGGACGTACGGGATCCGGAGGCGCTGCGCGCGGCGGTCGCGGGCCGGGACGCGGTGCTTTCGGGCCTCGGGGCGCGCACGCGCGCGGACACGGGGGTCGTCACGGAGCTGACGCGCTCCGTGGTGCGCGCGATGGACGCGGAGGGCGTGCGGCGGCTCGTGGTCGTCAGCGCGGGCCCGGTGGGTCCGCAGCCGACGGACTCGCCGCTCTTCGACCGCGCCCTGCGGGTCGTGATCGGCATGATCTTCAAGGGCGTGTACGCCGACCTGACCGTCATGGAGGCCGATCTGGCGGGCAGCGCGACGGACTGGACGTCGGTCCGCCCGCCGAGGCTCCTGGACAAGCCCCTCACCGGCACCTACCGGAAGGTCGTGGGCGGCTTCCCGCGCGCGGGACGCACGATCGCGCGCGCGGACGTGGCGCACGCGATGCTCGGGGCGGTCAACGATCCGGCGACCGTGAAGCAGGGAGTCGGCATCGCCGACTGACCCCCCTTGGAGCCCCCTTGGAGCCCCCTTGGAGCCCCCTTGGAGCCCCCTTGGAGCCCCCTTGGAGCCCCCTAAAGGCTGACGCCCACCGTCACCGGTTCGTTGACCAGCGTGACCCCGAAGGCGTCCCGCACCCCGGCGACGACCTCGCGGGCCAGCGCCAGCAGGTCCTCGGTGGTCGCGCCGCCGCGGTTGGTGAGGGCGAGGGTGTGCTTGGTGGAGATGCGGGCCCGGCCCTCTCCGTAGCCCTTGGTGAAGCCCGCCTTGTCGATGAGCCAGGCGGCCGAGGTCTTCACGTGGCCGTCGCCCGTCGGGAAGGCGGGCGGGGTGACGTCAGGGCCGAGGCGGTCCGTCACGCGCGCGTGGAAGGCGGCGAACTCCTCCTCGGTGAGGATCGGGTTGGTGAAGAAGGACCCGGCGGACCAGCTGTCGTGGTCCTCGGGGTCGAGCACCATGCCCTTGCCGGCGCGGAGCTTGAGGACGGTCTCCCTGGCGACCGCGGCCGGGACCCGCTCGCCCGCCTCGACACCGAGCGTGCGCGCCGTCTCGGGGTACTTGAGAGGGGCGCTCATGCCCTGCGCGTCCTCGAGCTCGAAGCGGACCCGCAGGACCACGAAGCGGTCGGGATCGGCCTTGAAGCGGCTGTGGCGGTACGAGAACTCGCACTCGGCGTTCGGAATCGCGACCGTCTCGTGCGTCTTCCGGTCGTACGCGATCACCTCGGTGATCGTCGACGAGACCTCCTGGCCGTACGCCCCCACGTTCTGGATCGGCGTCGCGCCCGCGGATCCGGGGATTCCGGCGAGGCACTCGATGCCCGCGAGGCCGGCCTCGACGGTGCGGGCGACCGCGTCGGTCCAGACCTCGCCGGCCGCCAACTCCAGCTTCGCGCCGTCCAGTTCGAAGCCACGGGTGGCGATGCGCAGGGCGGTGCCGTCGAAGCCCTTGTCGCCGATGACCAGGTTCGAGCCACCGCCGATGAGCAGCAGCGGGGTCCCTGACGCGTCGGCCTCGCGGACGGCGGCGATCACCTCGGCGTCGGTCGTCGCGGTGATCAGACGGGTCGCGGGGCCACCGAGGCGGAAGGTGGTCAGCGGGGCGAGGGGAGCATCGTGGAGTTCCTGCACGTGCTCAAGGGTACGAGAACGACCCCACCGGTCAGGGCGGGGCCGTTCTCCCGCGGTCGCTCAGACGGCGACCAGCGTGTCCTCCGGCTTCGAGGCGGCCTGCTCCGGCGCCCCGGGCGTCGACCGCCGGGACGGGATGCACAGCGCCGCCACCGCCGCGAGGGCCACCGTCGCGGCGCCCACCCACAGCGCGGGCACCAGGCCGTCCACGAAGTTCCGCGCGGGGACATAGCCGCCCTGCGCCGTGAAGATCGAGGACATCACGGCGATGCCGAGGGCGCCGCCGACCTCGCGCAGCGCGTTGTTGGCTCCGGAGGCGATGCCCTGCTCGTGCGGCCGGACGCCGGACATGACCAGGTTGGAGGCCGGCGCGAAGAACAGGGACATCCCGACACCGCTGACGATCAGGGCCGGCAGCTGGGCGGCGTACGAGACGTCGGGCGCCGCCACGACGGCGTACCAGGCAAGGCCGACGGCCTGCAGGAAGAGTCCGGCGGCGACGACCGGGCGGCCGCCGAGCCGGTCGGAGAGGTACCCGGCGAGCGGCGAGACGAGCATCGGCATCCCGGTCCAGGGCAGCATCCGCAGTCCGGCCTCGGTGGGCGAGTAGCCGAGGACACCCTGCATGTACTGGCTGAGCAGGAAGATCGAGCCGAACATCCCGAGGAACATCAACAGGCTCGCGGCGTTGATCCCGGAGAACGCACGACTACGGAAGAGGCGCATCGGAAGGATCGGCGCCTTGTTGTGGATCCCGTGGTGGATGAAACCGCCGAGCAGCGCGGCACCCGCGACCAGGCTGACCAGGACCGTGGCACTGGCCCAGCCGTCGAGGGGCCCGCGCACCAGGGCGTACACGATTCCGAAGAGCCCGCCGCTGGCGAGCAGGGTGCCGGCGATGTCGAGGCGCGCCCCGGGGCCGTACGACTCGGCGAGGCGGAGGCGCGCGAGCGGCAGCAAGGCCACGCCGAGCGGGACGTTCAACCAGAAGATCCACTGCCAGGAGACGTGCTCGGTGAGGCTGCCGCCGATCAGCGGGCCGCCGGCGACCGCCAGGCCGTTGACGGCGCCCCATATGCCGTACGCCATACCGCGCTTGGCGGCGGGCACGGCCGCCGTGAGGAGGGTCAGCGTGAGCGGCATCATGATCGCGGCGCCGACGCCCTGCACCGCGCGGGCGGCGATCAGCGCCTCGATGCCGGGCGCGAGGGCCGCGGCGGCGGAGGCTCCGGTGAAGACCGTGAGGCCCACGGTGAAGAGCTTGCGGCGGCCGAAGCGGTCGCCCAGGGCCGCGCCGAACATCAGCAGCACGGCGAAGGTGAGGGTGTAGGCGCTCACCGTCCATTCGAGGTCGTGCAGCGCTCCTCCGAAGTCCTCGCGGATGGAGGGCAGCGCGGTGGTGACGACGAGATTGTCGAGCGCCGCCATGAACCCGGCGACGCTGGTGATGACGAGGGCCCACACCGCTCCCCCGCGCCGTGCGATCTGCTGTGACACTTGTTTCCCCCTGAGGTTAGTTATTGATGACTAACTTTCATGGGCACAAAAATGCGCCCTGGGTGACACACACTTCTCGCCGCTCGGACTTCACCGCCCGGACCAAGCCTTCAGGCCTGCCTCTCAGGGCATGGCTTCCAAGACATGGCCTTCAAGGCTTGGGCTGCGCCGAGTCGTAGAAGCCGGTCCACACCCGGTGGTCGGACGGGAACCCCATCGACACCAGGACGTTGACCAACATCCCGTACGCCAGGAACTGCGTCGTCTCGTTGACATCCGCCCCCAGCGCGAGGCAGACCGTGTCGTACATCTCCATCCAGGCGGCCCGCAGAGCCGCCCCGAGCTCGTGATCGCCGGTCGCTTCCGCGGCGGTCACGGCGACGTAGATCTGCATCTGCATGAACAGCTTGTCCGGGTCGTCGGCGATGAGCGCCTGATAGGCCCGCCCCATGGCATGCACGGCCTCCTCGGCGTCCAGCCCTTCGGACGCGGCCCTGAAGACCTCCGTGACCTCCTGGCAGCAGCGCTCGGCCGCGGCCAGGAAGATGGCCTGCTTGCCCGGGAAGAGCCGGAAGAGATACGGCTGCGAGACACCCACACGCTTGGCGATCGCCTCGGTGGAGGTGCCCTTGTAGCCGGCGCGGGCGAACTCGACCATCGCCGCGCGGATGACGCTCTCGCGCCGCTCCTCTGCGCTCATCCTGACCATGCGAGAAAGTTAGTGTCCAATCACTAAGTAGTCAAGAGGCTGGACGGCCGCCCACCGGACAGTCACCCCTCGCCCATGCGTAAGGGGCGCCCCGCAATGGAGGACGCCCCTTACCTGCGTCTACGTACTCGCGTTTACGTGCCCGCCAACCGTCAGGCCAGCTGCACGACCGCTCGCGACATGCCGAGCACCTTCTGCTCCGCGCTCCTGGCGAGGAGGTCCACCCGTACGCGGTTGCCGTCCAGCTTGGCCGCGACCTTGGCGCTGACCTCGATGGTGGCGCCCTTGTCGTCGTTGGGGACGACGACGGGCTTGGTGAAGCGCACGCCGTACTCGACGACCGTGCCCGGGTCACCCACCCAGTCGGTCACGACGCGGATCGCCTCGGCCATGGTGAACATGCCGTGCGCGATGACGTCGGGAAGGCCGACCTCGACCGCGAACTTCTCGTTCCAGTGGATCGGGTTGAAGTCACCCGAGGCACCCGCGTACCGCACCAACGTGGCACGCGTCACAGGAAAGCTCTGGGCGGGCAGCTCGGTGCCGACCTCGACGTCCTCGTACGCAATCTTCGCCGTCATCGCCTCACACTTCCTCTGCCGCAGGCTCCGCCGCACGCGCGACGAGCTTGGTCCAGGCCGTCACGACGTGCTCGCCGGCCTCGTCGTGGACCTCGCCGCGGATGTCCAGGACGTCGTTGCCCGCGAGCGACTTGATCGACTCGATGGTCGAGGTGACCGTGAGCCGGTCGCCCGCGCGCACGGGGCGGGTGTAGGCGAACTTCTGGTCGCCGTGCACGACGCGGCTGTAGTCCAGGCCGAGCTGCGGGTCCTCGATGACCTGTCCCGCGGCCTTGAAAGTGATCGCGAACACAAAAGTCGGCGGGGCGATCACATCGGAGTGACCGAGCGCCTTGGCCGCCTCCGTGTCGACGTACGCGGGATTGGCGTCCCCCACCGCCTCGGCGAACTCGCGGATCTTCTCCCTGCCGACCTCATAAGGGTCAGTGGGGGGATAGGAACGTCCCACGAAGGACTGGTCGAGCGCCATGGACTCGGCACCTCCTGCGGTTGGTTTGTAAACGACACGAGGCCGCCCCCAACAAACGGGGACGGCCTCGTGTACGAGCCTGTGTTTAGCGCGTTTCGCGGTGCGCAGTGTGCGCGTTGCAGCGCGGGCAGTGCTTCTTCATCTCAAGACGGTCCGGGTCGTTACGCCGGTTCTTCTTGGTGATGTAGTTCCGCTCCTTGCACTCCACGCAGGCCAGCGTGATCTTCGGGCGGACGTCGGTGGCAGCCACGTGAGTGCTCCTTGACGGACGGATGGACGGATGAACGCAAAAAAGAGTAGCCGATCGAAGGACCGACCCCACAATCGGCTACCAGGAGTAGCGGTGACCGGACTTGAACCGGTGACACAGCGATTATGAGCCGCTTGCTCTACCGACTGAGCTACACCGCTGCGATGCCGGATCTCCCCGCCCGAAGGCGAGGATCACTCGACATCAGAGCCCCAATGCGGAATCGAACCGCAGACCTTCTCCTTACCATGGAGACGCTCTACCGACTGAGCTATTGGGGCGAGCGATGAAGACATTACACGGTTGGTCGCCGATCGCCCAAATCCGTTTCGCCGGGCCCGTCCCGGGGCATCGCGAAGCCCGCCTCAGAGGTCTGTGAACGCCCCATCCGTGCGCTCGCACCACACCGGTACGACTATTGCGCTCCTCCTCGAAGCGGGCCTTTCACCGTCCTAGGCTCGACTCACGCTGCGTGATCTTGACGCCACGAGCGACCGCAGCCGCCGCCGAGCCCCAGGAGCGCGATGCCCGACAGCCACCCGCAGCAGCCCCACTCCTCCGGCTCCTCCGACCCCTCGGGTTCCGACTCCGCGGGCTCCGGGGCCGTGCTCCTCTGCGGCGCGCGGCTCACCGACGGCCGCACCGTGGACGTCCGGCTCGGCGGCGGGCGCATCGAGGCGGTCGGCACGGCCGGCAGCCTGAGCGCCCACGCCGCGCGCGTGGACCTCGGCGGCTACCTCCTCCTGCCGGCGGCCGCGGAGCCGCACGCGCACGGCGACACGGCGCTCTCGGCGGACGCGGCGGGCCCCGTCTCGTACGACGTCCCCGACGTGCAGCGCAGGGCCACGGAGGCGGCTCTGCTGCAGCTCGGGCACGGCGCCACGGCGCTGCGCTCGCACGTGCGGATCGGCGACGTCCAGGGGCTCGGCCCGATGGAGGCGGTGCTGCAGGCGCGGCGTTCGCTGCGGGGCCTGGTCGACCTGACGGCGGTCGCCGTGCCGCGGCTGCTGACCGGCGTCGCGGGTGCCGACGGCCTCGCGATGCTGCGGGACGCGGTGAAAATGGGCGCCTCCGTAGTGGGCGGTTGCCCCGATCTGGACCCCGATCCGACGGGGTACGCGGAGGCGGTCCTGGAGCTCGCCGCGGAGCACGGCTGCCCCGTCGACCTGCACACGGACGGTGACGATCCGGCGCGGCTCGGGCGGCTCGCGGCGATGGCGGGCGGCCTGCGGGCCGGCGTGACGATCGGGCCGTGCGGCGGCCTCGGGCGGCTGCCCAGGGACGTGGCCTCGCGCACCGTCGACCAGCTCGCGGCGGCGGGCGTGACGGTGGTCTGTCTGCCGCAGGGCGGGTGCGGGAGCGCGGAGCGGCGCGGGGTGGCCCCCGTGCGGTTGTTGCGGGCGGCGGGGGTGCGGGTCGCCGCGGGCAGCGGTGCCATGCGGGACGTGTCGAACCCGGTGGGGCGCGGGGATCCGCTGGAGGCCGCGTACCTGCTGGCCTCGCGGTGTGGGCTGCGGCCCGAGGACGCCTACGGCGCGGTGAGCGGGGCGGCGCGGGCGGCCATGGGGCTGCCCGAGGTGCGGGTCGAGGCGGGCTTCCCCGCGGAACTCCTCGCGGTGCGCGGCGACCGGCTCGCGGGGGCGCTGTCGCTGGCGTACAGCCGGATCGTGGTGCATCGGGGGCGCGTTGTGGCGCGGACCAGCGCGGTGCGCGAGTACTGCGACTCCGCCGCGGCGGTGGCACTGGACCTGCCGCGGCAGGGGCGGTCGACGGGGGCTGCTCCGGGGCGCTCGAAGGACGACGAGGCGTCGTCCTGAGCTCCTGAGGACGGCGGCGGGAGGCGGGGGGTCGGGCAGGCTGTGGCGGGGCCGGTGTCTTCGCCGGAGTACGCGCGCGTGCCCCGTCACCGATTCAGTCCCCCTGACTGATCTCAACCCGCTGCCCGGCTCCGGCTCCGCTGCCTGAATCCGGGCCTCCACGCGCGCGTGGAGCGCTCGCGTCCGCACTGCCGTACGGTCGGGAGTATGCGCATTGTCATCGCTGGGGGTCATGGTCAGATCGCGCTGCGGCTGGAGCGTCTGCTCGCCGCGCGCGGTGACGAAGTCGCCGGGCTGATCCGCAACGCCGGGCAGGCGGACGATCTGCGCGCGGCCGGTGCCGAACCGGTGCTGTGCGACCTGGAGTCCGCGTCGGTCGACGAGGTCGCCGGGCATCTGCGCGGCGCCGACGCGGCCGTCTTCGCGGCGGGCGCGGGACCGGGCAGCGGCGCCGAACGCAAGAACACCGTGGACCGCGGCGCGGCCGTGCTCTTCGCGGACGCGGCGGAGCGGGCCGGGGTGCGGCGCTATGTCGTCGTGTCGTCGATGGGCGCCGATCCGGGGCACCAGGGCGACGAGATCTTCGACGCGTATCTGCGGGCCAAGGGCGAGGCGGACGCGGACGTACGCGCGCGTGCCGCCCTGGACTGGACGATCCTGCGCCCCGGGATGCTGACGGACGACGCGGGCACCGGTCTCGTGCGTCTGGAGGCGTCGACCGGGCGCGGGCCGATCCCGCGGGACGACGTCGCCGCGGTGCTCGCTGAACTCCTGGAGACGTCGGCGACGGCCGGTCTGACGCTGGAGCTGGTCAGCGGGTCCGTGCCGGTGTCGGTGGCGGTCAAGTCGGTTGCGGGCAACTGAGATCCGCGGATCGGGCCACGGGGTGGGCCGCGGTGCGGAGAGCCGCGGCTGAAGGCCGCCGCTGAGGGCCGCTCAGAACAGCGGGAGCTGTCCGGGGCACTCCGGGACCACGTAGCCGTCCAGAGCGGGCTGTGCGGCGCCCAGCTGGGCCTGCCTGCGGGAGCCGGGGCAGGAGATCAGGTCGCCGGTGCCGCGCGGGCCCGGTGGGTCGTGGCGGGCGAACCGTCCGCCGACGACGGCGATCTCGCGGCGGCACTCCGGGCAGTTTCTGCGACGCGTGGACATGGGCCCATTTTGTGCCCAGTGACCCGCGAACACATACGAGAACACATACGAAAAGACCCTCCCCGTCTTGCGTTTCCGCAAGTCGGAGAGGGTCTCCTTCGTGTGGCGGCGCCAGGATTCGAACCTGGGAAGGCTGAGCCGGCAGATTTACAGTCTGCTCCCTTTGGCCGCTCGGGCACACCGCCGGGTTTGCTGCCTGGCCCCGCTTTCGCGGCGCTCCGTGGCAACGACGTAAACGATACCTGATGCACAGGGGTGCTTCGCCACCCGATTGATCGGCACCCCGCGCGGGGCCGGTGGCTAGGCTTTGCGGATGCGGCCAGCGTCAGTCGGCCGTGTATCCGCTGAGTACGCATACCCCGATACAAGGAGCCACAGGACATGGCCGACTCCAGTTTCGACATCGTCTCGAAGGTCGAGCGGCAGGAGGTCGACAACGCCCTCAACCAGGCCGCCAAGGAGATCTCGCAGCGCTACGACTTCAAGGGCACGGGTGCCTCGATCTCGTGGTCCGGCGAGAAGATCCTGATGGAGGCGAGCGGCGAGGAGCGGGTCAAGGCGATCCTCGATGTCTTCCAGTCCAAGCTGGTCAAGCGCGGCATCTCGCTGAAGGCGCTGGACGCGGGCGAGCCGCAGCTGTCCGGCAAGGAGTACAAGATCTTCGCCTCGATCGAGGAGGGCATCTCCCAGGAGAACGCGAAGAAGGTCGCGAAGATCATCCGCGATGAGGGCCCCAAGGGCGTCAAGGCGCAGGTCCAGGGCGACGAGCTGCGGGTCAGCTCGAAGAGCCGGGACGACCTGCAGGCCGTACAGGCACTGCTCAAGGGGCAGGACTTCGACTTCGCGCTGCAGTTCGTGAACTACCGGTAAGTCCCGGTCGGCCTGCGGCCCGGTGCCGACCGGCCGTTCGCAGGCGTACGACGACGAAGGGCGGGCACCCCACTCGGGGTGCCCGCCCTTGCTGCTGGCCGCAGTTCGGGGGAGCGGCGCCTCAGCGGCGCGAGTGGCCGAAGAGGATGCGGTAGGCGACCAGCAGGACGAGGGAGCCGCCGATGGCGGCGGCCCAGGTGGCTCCGTCGTAGAAGTCGTCGGCGATCGGGCGGTCGAGGTAGCGGGCGGATATCCAGCCGCCGATGAAGGCGCCCGCGATACCGATGACGGTCGTACCGATGAAGCCGCCCGGGTCACGGCCGGGCAGCAGCAGTTTGGCGACGGCTCCGGCCAGCAGCCCCAGAACGATCCAGCTGATGATGCCCATACGGTGACCCGGCCTTTCTCGCGCGGTGAGCTTTTGTGCGCTGTTGTCCTGGAGGACGTCTCTACGGAGTGACGCGGTTGCGGTGATCCGTAAGGTGCGGCGTATGACACAACGTGTGGAACTCCGGCGGACGCTCGGGGTCTTCGATGCGGTGATGATCGGCCTCGGGGCGATGGTGGGGGCGGGGATCTTCGCGGCGCTCGGTCCCGCGGCGCGGGCCGGGGGCTCGGGGCTGCTGATCGGCCTCGCGGTCGCCGGCGTGGTCGCGTACTGCAACGCGACGGCTTCGGCGCGGCTCGCGGCGCGGTATCCGGCCTCGGGCGGCACCTATGTCTACGGGCGGGAGCGGCTCGGGGAGTTCTGGGGGTATCTGGCGGGCTGGGCGTTCGTCGTCGGCAAGACCGCCTCGTGCGCCGCGATGGGACTGACCGTCGGGGCGTACGTCTGGCCGGGGCAGGCGCACGCGGTGGCGGTCGGGGCCGTGGTGCTGCTGACTGCCGTGAATTACCTGGGTGTTCAGAAGTCGGCGTGGCTGACGCGCGGGATCGTGGCGGTGGTCCTTGCCGTGCTGGCGGCGGTCGTGACCGTCTGTCTCGGGTCGGGGGCGTCCGACGCCGGGCGTCTGGACGTGGGGCTCTCGGGCGGCGTCGGTGGGGTGCTGCAGGCCGCCGGGCTGCTGTTCTTCGCCTTCGCCGGGTACGCGCGGATCGCGACGCTGGGCGAGGAGGTGCGGGATCCGGCGCGCACGATTCCGCGGGCGGTCCCGCTGGCGTTGGGCATCGCGCTGTGCGTGTACGTGGCCGTCGCGGTGGCCGCGCTGTCCGTGCTGGGGGCCGATGGGCTCGCCGGGGCGACGGCTCCGCTGGCCGACGCGGTGCGCGCGGCGGGGGCTCCGGAGCTCGTGCCGGTGGTGCGGGTGGGCGCGGCGGTGGCGGCGCTGGGCTCGCTGCTCGCGCTGATCCTGGGTGTCTCCCGGACCACGCTGGCCATGGCGCGGGACGGGCATCTGCCGGGGGTCCTCGCGGCCGTGCATCCGCGCTTCCGGGTGCCGCATCGGGCAGAGGTCGCCGTCGGAGCCGTGGTCGCGGTGGCGGCGGCGACGGTGGACGTGCGTGGGGCGATCGGCTTCTCCTCCTTCGGGGTGCTCGTGTACTACGCGGTCGCCAACGCCTCTGCGTGGACGCTGAGTTCGTCGCCCTTCGCGCGCGCCCTGCCGTTGGTGGGCGGTGTCGGGTGCGTGACGCTGGCGTTCTCCTTGCCGGTGTCCTCGGTGCTGGCCGGTGCGCTGGTGCTGGCGGTGGGGGCCGCGGCGTACGGGGTGCGGAGGCGGCGCTGACGGCTTCGGCGAGGCCTCCGGAGCGTGCTCACGCGTGCGTGCGGTCGTCCTGCCACGTCGGCAGGTCCACGCCGTCGTTGTCCTCCTCGTACCACCCCGTGCCGTCGAGCCACGACGTGAGCCAGGCCGTGAGGGACGGGGAGTCGACGAACCAGGCGCGGCGCGGGTCGCCGCCGTTGGGCTCGAAGAGCAGGACCTGGGCCGTGTCGGCGCGGCAGTCCACGCACGCGTACATGGCGCAGCCCCAGTGGGAGATCGGCAGCACGCCTTCGGGCCAGCCCCAGTCGGAGCCGCGCATCGCGAGGTACTTCTCGACGACGGCCGGCTCGCCTCCGGACGACTTGCCTTCGAGCAGGGGCAACAAGCCGTACTCCGGGCCGAATCCGCCGTCTCCTATGCGGGTGTAGAGCGCGGCGAGCAGCGGCGGCAGGCGGAAGCCCAGGGCGGCCTCGGCCCGGGCCAGGGTGTCCTCGTCCGCGGGGGCGGGCAGGGAGTCCCAGCCCCAGGGGCGGGTGGCGCGCGCCTCGGCGGCCACGCGGGCCAGCAACTGCTCGGTCTCGGTCATGAGTTCATGGTGGACCACGGCACTGACAATCCCCCGCGCCCTCCCCCGCCCGCTCGCCCGTCAGGCCAGGACGACCTCGACGTCCATCAGTACGAGGAAGTCGACCAGTTCCTCGAAGGACGGCGGGCGGTGGTCCGTGCGGGGCGTGACGCCGAGACAGGTCCGTGCGGTGTGTGCGTCGTGCCAGACGAGGGTGAAGGGCGGCCGTGCGCCAGGGCCTTCGCTCAGGCAGCGGGAGAGGGTGCCCACGTTCCGCCCGAAGTACCCTCCTGGACCGTTCATCGCCTCGCCGAGCGCGCAGTAGAAGGCGGGTTCGTCGGTGATGTGGCGGCCGTCCAGGTGGTACGTGGCTCCCTGTCCGGTGTCCGGCACGGGGTTCGGTCCGGAGATCGGTCCGGAGGTCGGTTCGGAGATCGGTCCGTGTCGGCTCGACGTCTCCTGGGCGACGGCCAGCCAGTGGGCCCGGCCTTCCGTGCCGTGGCGCGCCCAGAGGTTGGGTTCGGTGGGGCGGCCGCGCCACCAGACGTCCCAGACCTCTCCGGCGGCGCGCGGCGGCCGTACCGTCCACGGGTCGAGTGCCAGGTCGACGAGGCCGCGCCCGCGCGCGGACGGGATCCAGGCGACGACCTCGCCCTCCACGGCGTGCTGCAGCGTCTGGCCCCGCCGGCCGAGGCGCAGGACCCTGCCGTGCCCGAGGTCTCCCTTGCCGGCCGCCAGCGCGTCCTTCAGGGCCCCGCGGGGCGAGCAGCCGAGCAGACGCACGGGAGGCTCCGCGAGCTCCTCCGGCGCGCCGTCACGCCCCTCAAGGGTGCTTGCCGCGCCGGGCGGTTGGTCGGCGAAGAGGTGCTCCGCGTCCGCGCACAGGGCCCAGATCTCGTCGTACGGGGACGCGTCGGGGTCGTACGCCGCGAGGGCGTACCTCGGCGGCTGCACCGGAGTGCGCCCGCTCTAGTAGCGCGCGGCGAACGGCTGGTCCGTGCGGACGATCTCGCGGCCCAGGGGCAGCAAGGAGACCGGGATCAGCTTGAAGTTGGCGACCCCCAGCGGGATGCCGATGATCGTGACACACAGGAGGAAGCCCGTGACGATGTGGCCGATCGCGAGCCACCAGCCCGCGAGGACCAGCCACAGGACGTTGCCCACGCAGGAGGGCGCGCCCGCGTCGCGGCGCTCCACCGTCGTGTAGCCGAAGGGCCACAGGGCATAGCGGCCGATGCGGAAGCTGGCCAGGCCGAACGGGATGCCGATGATCGTGATGCAGAGCAGCACGCCCGCGAGGAGGTAGCCCAGGAACATCCAGAATCCGCAGAGGACGAGCCATATGACGTTGAGGATTGTCTTCACTGCTGGCGACCTGCCATCTGCTCGAGTCGGGCGATGCGCTCCGCCATCGGCGGATGCGTGGAGAACATCTTGGACATGCCCTGCCCCGGGCGGAAGGGGTTCGCGATCATCATGTGACTCGCCGTCTCGAGACGGGGCTCGGGCGGGAGCGGCAACTGCTTTGTCCCTGCGTCGAGTTTACGCAGGGCGCTCGCGAGGGCGAGCGGGTCACCGGTGAGCTGCGCACCGGACGCGTCGGCCTCGTACTCCCTGGAGCGGCTGATGGCGAGCTGGATGATGGAGGCCGCCAGCGGGCCGAGCAGCATGATCAGGAGCATCCCGAAGATGCCGGGGCCGTCGTTGTCGTTCGACCGGCCGACCGGGATCAGCCAGGCGAAGTTGACCAGGAACATGATCACGGAGGCGAGGGCACCCGCCACCGAGGAGATCAGGATGTCGCGGTTGTAGACGTGGCTGAGCTCGTGGCCGATGACGCCGCGCAGCTCGCGCTCGTCGAGGATCCGCAGGATGCCGTCCGTGCAGCACACGGCCGCGTTGCGCGGATTGCGGCCCGTGGCGAACGCGTTCGGTGCCTCGGTCGGTGAGATGTACAGACGGGGCATGGGCTGGCGGGCCTGGGTGGAGAGCTCGCGGACCATGCGGTAGAGCTCGGGGGCCTCGAATTCGCTCACAGGGCGGGCACGCATGGCGCGCAGGGCCAGCTTGTCGCTGTTCCAGTACGCGTACGCATTGGTGCCGATCGCCACGAAGAGCGCGACGACCAGGCCCGTACGCCCGAAGAAACTGCCGATCACGAGGATGAGCGCGGACAGTCCCCCGAGGAGTACGGCAGTCTTCAAACCGTTGTGCCGGCGGTGCACGGTACGCCCTCCTGGTGGTGCGTGGGGGAACCCTCTGCTGACTGGTGCTTCCACTGTTCAGTGGACCCTCCCGTACTGGTCAACGCCAGGCGGGGAGCACTAGTTCCCTTGTGCACGCAGGAGCGGTGTAGGCCGCGCGAGTGACGGCCCGCGGGCCGCGTCAGAACAGGCCGGTGGCCGAGAACCTCAGGACGAGCTGGGGCGCTCCGGAGAGGGCGATGCCGAGGACCGCCGTCAGCGCGATGGCCGCGGTGAGCGGGGCCGGGACGCGGTGCTTGACGGGCTCTCCCTCGGGGGCGCGGAACAGGAGCGCGGTCCACTGGAGGTAGTAGAACAGCGCGATCACCACGTTCACGGCCATCACCACGGCGAGCCAGCCCAGGCCCGCGTCGACCGCGGCCGAGAAGACCGTGACCTTCGCGAAGAGGCCGATGATGCCGGGCGGCAGACCGGCGAGGCAGAGCAGGAAGAAAGCCAGGACCAGGGCGGCCAGGGGGCTGCGCGCGTACAGGCCGCGGTAGTCGCTGACGCGGTTCAGGCGCTGTGCGCGGCCGACGAGGGCCGCCACGGCGAAGGCTCCGAGGTTCACGGCCGCGTACATCAGGGCGTACGCGACGGTGGAGCCGACGGCCTTCTCGGCACCTGCGGCGTCGTCGGCGTATCCGGCGGCGGCGATCGGCACCAGGAGGTAGCCCGCCTGCCCGACCGAGGACCAGGCCAGGAGGCGCACCGCGCTGTACGCGCGCGTGGCCTGCTGCCGCAGTGCGGCGACGTTGCCCGCGGTCATGGTGAGCGCGGCGAGGACGGCGAGTGCCGGGCCCCAGACGTCCGCGTACGAGGGGAAGGCGACGACGGTGACGAGGATGAGCCCGGTGAAGCCGACGGCCTTGCCGACGACGGAAAGGTAGGCGGCGACCGGAAGGGGCGCGCCCACGTAGGTGTCGGGCACCCAGAAGTGGAAGGGGACGGCCGCCACCTTGAAGGCGAAGCCGACCAGGGTCAGGGCGACGCCGGTCTGGGCGAGCGTGTGCAGCTGGCCGTCGATGTTCTGGGGGTCTTGGAGCTTGGTGGCGATCTCCGTGAGGTGCAGGGTGCCGGTCGCCGCGTACACGAAGCTGACGCCCATGAGGCTCACCGCGGTCGCGGTGACCGAGGACAGGAAGAACTTCAGGGACGCTTCGGAGGAGCGCTTGTCGCCGTGCCTGAGGCCGACGAGGGCGAAGGCCGGCAGGGAGGCGACCTCCAGGGCGACGATGAGCGTCGCGAGGTCGCGCGAGGCGGGCAGCAGGGCGGCGCCCGCCGCGGAGGAGAGCAGCAGGAACCAGAACTCCCCTTCGGGGAGTTCGCCCTTGGATCCCTTGGCGTCCTTGAGGGTGCTCATGGAGAGCAGGGCGGCGAGCAGGGCGCCGCCGAGGACGAGGAGTTGGATGACCAGGGTGAAGCGGTCGGCGGTATAGCTGCACGCCTGCGTGCCGCCGCCGGTCAGGCAGAACGTCGAGCGGTCCTCGTCCAGGAGGGGCAGCAGGGTGAGCGCGGCCGCGGCCAGGCCCGCCACGGAGATCCAGCCGAGCAGGGCCTTCTTGCCGTCGGCCACGAAGAGGTCGGCGACGAGCACGAGGAGGCCGACGACCGCCGCGACGGTCGGCGGTGCGATCGCGACCCAGTCGACGGACTGGACGAGGCTTGCGGCGCTTTCGGCGGCCACGGTCACGACTTGCCTCCAGTGAGGAGCTTCTGCACGGCCGGGTCGGTCAGGCCGAGGAGGGCCGCGGGCCAGAGTCCGGCGAGGACGGTGAGGGCGACGAGCGGAGTCCAGGCCGCGAACTCGTAGCCGTGGACGTCGGCGAGGGCCTTGGGCGCGGGCTCGTCGCTCGCGACCCGCGGCGTCGGGCCCATGCAGACACGGCGTACGACGATGAGCATGTACGCGGCGGTGAGCAGCGTGCCGAAGGCCGCGATCGCCATGAAGGTGAGGAAGGCGGGGCGGCTCAGGTCGTCGGCGGGCTTGAACGCGCCGAACAGCGCGAGCATTTCGCCCCAGAACCCGGCGAGGCCCGGCAGACCGAGCGAGGCGACGGCGCCGAAGGCGAGGAGGCCGCCGAGGCGGGGCGCCTTGCCGTAGAGCGCCGCGCCGGACTCCTGCGCGAGGGAGTCGAGGTCGGTCGTGCCGGTGCGGTCCTTGAGCGCGCCGACGAGGAAGAAGAGCAGACCCGTGATGAGGCCGTGGGCGATGTTGGCGAACAGCGCGCCGTTCACGCCGGTCGGGCTCATCGTCGCGATGCCGAGCAGCACGAAGCCCATGTGACCGACGGACGAGTACGCGATGAGGCGCTTGAGGTCGCCCTTCGCTCCCTGCTTGGCGAGCGCGAGGCAGGCCAGGGATCCGTAGATGATCCCGACGACCGCGAAGGCCGCGAGGTACGGCGCGAACTCCCGCATTCCGTCGGGTGCGATGGGGAGGATGATCCGGACGAACCCGTACGTACCCATCTTCAGCAGGACGCCGGCCAGCAGGACCGAGCCGACGGTGGGCGCGGCGGTGTGGGCGTCCGGCAGCCAGCTGTGCAGCGGCCACATCGGCGTCTTGACCGCGAGCCCGATCCCGATCGCCAGAACGGCGATGACCTGCACGGACGTGGTCAGACCCCGGCCGTTGTCAGTGGCGAGTGCCACCATGTCGAATGTGCCGGACCTGAGCCCGATGAGGAGGAGGCCGAGCAGCATCACGACGGAGCCGAGCAGCGTGTAGAGGATGAACTTCCAGGCCGCCTGCGTGCGTTGCTCACCGCCCCAGCGGGCGATGAGGAAGTACATCGGGATGAGCACCATCTCGAACGCCAGGAAGAACAGCAGCAGATCGAGGACGGCGAAGGTCGCGAGGGTGCCGGACTCGAGCACGAGGATCAGTGCCACGAATGCCTTGGGGGACGGGCCCGACGGCATTTTGAAGTACGAGTACAGCGCGCAGAGGAAGGTCAGCAGCGCGGTCAGGACCAGAAGGGGGAGCGAGATGCCGTCGATGCCGAGATGGATGCGCACGTCGAGTGCGGGGATCCAGCTGATATCGGTCGTGGCCTGCATCGTCGAGGGCTGGTCGTGGTCGAAGCCGAGCGCGAGGACGATCGCGGCGATGAGGATCGCGCCGGTCACGGTCACACCGTGGCGGAGCACGGCCTGGTCGGGTGACTTCCCCTTCAGTCCGGGCGGGGCCGGGAGGAGAGCCGCCACGGCGCCGATGAGCGGGCCGACGACGATCAACGCCAGAAGAAACTGCATCACGGACTCACTGATACCGATCACGGCTGCTCACGCTCCGGCGGTGGCGACGAGGACGGCGGCGACGGCCAGGACGACCGTGCCTGCGAGCAGCGCGCTCAGATAGGTCTGCACGTTGCCGGTCTGCGTGCGGCGGACCGCCGCGCCGAGCCAGCGGGGTGCCGCGCCCGCGCCGCGTACGTACGTCTCCACGACCTCGCGGTCGAGGAAGCGGACGAGGCGCGCGGAGGCCTGGACGGGCCGTACGAACAGGGCGGCGTAGACGGCGTCGAGGTGGAAGCCGACGGCGGCGTGGCGGTGCAGCGGGCCGAGCAGCAGGCGGCCGGGGTCGGCCGGGTCGGGTGCCGAGGCCAGGTCTCCGTACGCGGGGGCGTGGGTGGCGATGGCCTCCGCCTCGACGAGGCCGCCGTCGCCGTCCGGGGTCGCGGCGACCGCGCCCATCGGGACCCGGGCGGCGAGCGACGTGGTGTGCCGCCACGCGCCGTAGGTGACGAGGGCTCCGACGAGGGCGAAGCCCGTGCCCAGGACCGAGGTCGTGAGCGTCGGGGCGAGTGCGTGGCCGTCGAACCAGTCCGGCAGGACGCCGACGGCGAGACCGAAGGCGAGGGAGGGGACGGCGAGCACCCAGAGCACGGCGGTCATGGCGATCGGCTGCTTCCCGTGGTCGGGGGCCTCGGCTCCCCTGCCGTGGAAGGCGAGCAGCCACAGACGCGTCGCGTAGGCGGCGGTGAGGAGGGCGGTGAGCAGACCGGCGACCAGGACGATCCAGCCCGCCGCGGTGGGCGCGGACTCGGCGTGGCCCGTGACCGTGTGCTCGGCGGCGCCGAGCACCGCCTCCTTGGAGAAGAAGCCGCTGAACGGCGGGATCGCGGCGAGCGCGAGGAGCGCCACGGTCATCGTCCAGTAGGCGTCCGGGACGCGGTCGCGCAGCCCCTTCATGCGGGACATGGCGGCAAGGGAGTTGGTGCCGGCGGCGTGGATGATCACGCCCGCCGCGAGGAACAGGAGCGCCTTGAAGGCGCCGTGCGACAGGAGGTGGAAGACGGCGGCACCGCGGTCGCCGACGGCGAGGGCGCCGGTCATGTAGCCGAGCTGGCCGATCGTCGAGTACGCGAGGACGCGCTTGATGTCGTCCTGGGCGAGCGCGGCGAGGGCCGAGCCCGCCATGGTCACGGCGGCCATGACGGCGAGGACGACCAGGGCCGCCGCGGAGGCGGCGAAGACCGGGAGGAGCCGGGCCACGAAGTAGACACCGGCGGCGACCATCGTCGCGGCGTGGATCAGCGCGGAGACGGGCGTGGGGCCCGCCATCGCGTCGGGCAGCCAGGTGTGCAGCGGGAACTGCGCGGACTTGCCGGCCACGCCCGCGAGGAGCAGCAGCGCGATCAGGGTCGGGTGGTCGAGGCCGCCGTCCGCGACCGTCGCGAGGATCGTCGTGATGCGGAACGAGCCCGTGTCGACGGCGAGCGCGAACAGGCCGATCAGGAAGGGGACATCACCGAGCTTGGTGACCAGGAACGCCTTCAGAGAGGCCGCGCGTGCCTCGGGCGTCTCCCAGTAGTGGCCGACCAGGAAGTACGAGCAGATGCCCATGATCTCCCAGCCGACCAGGAGCACCATCAGGTCGCCGGAGTAGACGACGAGCAGCATCGCGGAGGTGAAGAGGGAGACGAGAGCGGCGTACGAGGGGTAGCGCGGGTCCTCGCGGAGGTAGCCCGTCGAGTAGATCTGCACGCACGAGGCGACGACGCCGACCAGGACGGCGACGAGGGCGGCGAAACCGTCGATGTGCAGGGCGAGCTCGATGGGGACCGAGCCCGTCGGGGTGAGTTCGGTGGCGGCGTCGAGCGGGGCCGTCCCGCCGCCGGTGCCGCCGCCCTGGCGGACGGCCACGAGCACGGCGAGGAGCAGGGCCGTGAGGGTGGGCAGCACCGCGAGGGGGCGTACGAGGCCGGGGACCGTGCGGCCGAGCAGCAGGCCCGCGACCGCGCCCAGGAACGGAAGGAGGGGGACGAGGACGGCGAGGGTGGTCGTGGTCACGCGGTGGCCTCAGCCTTCTGCGACGTCTGCGCCTGCTGCGTCTTCTGCGACTTCTGTGCCTGGGTGGGCTCTTCGGCGGTGGCGCCCTCGGCGTCGTCGTCGCCGTCGTCGGGGTCGTCGGGGCCCTCGGCGGTGTCGCGGAGGTCGTCGACGGCGGAGCTGCCGCGGTTGCGGTAGACCGCCAGGACGATCGCGAGGCCGATGCCGATCTCGGCCGCGGCGATGGCGATGGTGAAGAGGGTCAGGGCCTGTCCCGCGTGGAGGGAGTCGCGGAGCCAGACGTCGAAGGCGACCAGGTTGAGGTTGACGGCGTTGAGCATCAGCTCGACGGACATCAGGACCAGGATCGCGTTGCGGCGGGCGAGCACGCCGTACAGGCCGACGCAGAAGAGGAGGACGGCGAGGACGGCGGGATAGGCGAGGTGGAGGTGCATCAGCGGTTCTCCTCCTGGTCCTGGGCGTGGTCCTGGGCGGCCTTCTTGCGGGACAGGACGATCGCGCCGACGAGGGCGGCGAGCAGGAGGACCGAGAGCGCCTCGAAGGGGAGCACCCAGTGCCGGAAGAGGATCGATCCGGTCACGTCGGTGGAGCCCTGGGCGGCGCCGTCCAGGTCGATCACCGTGGTGCGGAAGGCGTCCACGACGACCCAGACCAGGGCGGCGGCAGCGGCGAGCGCCACGGCGAGCGCGACCGGGCGGTTGCCCGAGTCGGCGTCCGGGGAGCGGCCGATGGGCGCCCTGGTGAGCATCAGTCCGAAGAGGAGGAGGACGACGACGGAACCGACGTAGATGAGGACCTGCACCCAGGCGATGAACTCGGCGGTCAGCAGGAGGTACTCGACGGCGAGGCCGCCGAGCGCGACCACCAGCCACAGCGCGGCGTGCACCAGCTGCTTGGTCGTGACGGTGACGACCGCCGCGCCGAGGGTGACGAGGCCGACCAGGAGGAAGGCGATCTCGACGCCGGTCGGGGAGAGGAAGCCGTGGGTCCCGGCGGCCTTCGCGGCCGTCGTGGAGGCTGCTGCGAACGTCACGCGTCCCCCTGCGGTCCGGGCTCGGACGTCTCTTGGGCGCCGGCCTGCTCGGCCGCCGCCTGCTCGGCGGCGGCCAGTTTCTCGGCGGCCTTGCGGGCGGCGGCGAGTTCCTTCGGCTCCTCGGCGCCGGGGTCCAGGGCGGGCGGGGCGGGGACCGTCCACATCCACTCGCGGAGCTTGTCGCGCTCGTGGGTGAGTTCGTGGATGTCGGTCTCGGCGTACTCGAACTCCGGGGACCAGAACAGGGCGTCGAAGGGGCAGACCTCGATGCAGATGCCGCAGTACATGCAGAGGGAGAAGTCGATGGCGAAGCGGTCGAGGACGTTGCGGCTGCGCTCGCGCCCGCCGGGGGCGGCGGGCGGCACCGTCTCCTTGTGGGAGTCGATGTAGATGCACCAGTCCGGGCACTCGCGGGCGCACAGCATGCAGACCGTGCAGTTCTCCTCGAACAGGCCGATGACGCCGCGGGTGCGGGGCGGCAGTTCGGGCTGGTGCTCCGGGTACTGCTCGGTGACGGTCTTCCTCGTCATCGTGCGGAGGGTGACGGCGAGGCCCTTGGCCAGGCCGGATCCGGGGATGCGGGACCGGGTGGGCGGGAGAGAGGGGGCCATGGTTAGGAGATCGCCACCTTCACGATTCCGGTGAGCGCGATCTGCGCGAGGGCGAGCGGGACGAGGAGGGTCCAGGAGAACTTCTGGAGCTGGTCCTCGCGGAGACGGGGGTAGGACACGCGCAGCCAGATGACCACGAAGGCGAGGACGGCCGTCTTCAGCAGGGTCCAGACCCAGCCGAGGCCGTCGGCGCCCCAGGGGCCGTGCCAGCCGCCGAGGAACAGGACGGTGGTCAGGCCGCACAGGACGACGATTCCGGCGTACTCGGCGAGGAGGAAGAGGGCGAAGCGCAGGCCCGTGTACTCGGTGTAGGCGCCGAAGATGATCTCGGAGTCGGCGACCGGCATGTCGAAGGGCGGGCGCTGCAGTTCGGCGAGGCCCGCGACGAAGAAGACGAGCGCGCCGACGATCTGCCAGGGCAGCCACCACCACTCGAAGGCGTCGACGATGCCGGGCAGGGAGACCGTTCCCGCGGCCATCGCGACCGAGGCGGCGGCGAGCAGCATCGGGAGTTCGTAGGCGAGGAGCTGGGCGGCGGTGCGGAGGCCGCCGAGGAGGGAGAACTTGTTGGCGCTGGCCCAGCCGGCCATGAGCGAGCCGAGTACGCCGACGCCCATCACCGCGAGCACGAAGAAGATGCCCGCGTCGACGACCTCGCCGACCGCGCCCTCGCCGGGGCCGATCGGGATCGCCACGAGTACGAGGAGGTAGGGCAGGAGGGCGATCGCGGGGGCCAGTTGGAAGACGCGGCGGTCGGCCTCGGCCGGGACGACGTCTTCCTTCTGGGCGAACTTGACGCCGTCGGCGACGAGTTGGGCCCAGCCGTGGAAGCCGCCGGCGTACATGGGGCCGAGGCGGCCCTGCATGTGGGCCATCACCTTGTGTTCGGTCTGGCCGATGACGAGGGGCAGGACCAGGAACACCGCGAAGACGATGACGAGGCGCAAGGCGACGTCGAGGGCGTCGTTCACTCGGTGCCTCCGGGGCATTCGTCGGTCTGGGGCGTGGCGTCGGTCTGGGGCGCGGGCGTGGCCTCGGGGTCAGGCTCGGGGTTGGCCTCAGGGGCAGGCTTGGGCTCGGGATCAGGCTCGGGCTCGGCGTCGGGCTTGAGGTCGGGCTCCGGCTTTGCCGCCGCCTCGGGCTCGGGCTCCGTCACGGGCTCAGGCTCCGCCTCGGCCTCCGGCTTGGGGGTCGGGGGCTTGGCTGGGGTCGGTTGCTCGGTCGGGGCGGGCTTGTCCGGGGCGGGCTTGTCCGGGGTGTCGAAGGCCGGGCGGGCGTGGTGCCACGGGGCGTCGGAGGTACGCGGAGCCGAGGGCTGCGCGGGCTTCGGCTTCGCCTCGGAGGTGAGCTCCGGCTTCACCTCAGGCGTGAGCTCCGGCTTCGGCTCGGGGGTCGCCCCCGAGGCTGCTTCCGGCTTCGGCTCCGGGGCGCCCGCCTGGGAGGTTTCCGGCTTCGGTTCCGAGGGGGGCGTCGCCGCCCTCTGGGATGCCGAGCCCTGGCTCACGCTGCGCGAGCGCCTCGGGGGGCGGGCTGCCGGGGCCTCCGGCTGACCCGTGGTGGGCTGTGCCCCGGTGGTGGGCTGTGCCCCGGTGGTGGGCTGTGCCCCGGTGGTGGGCTGAGCCCCAGTGGTGGGCTGAGCCCCAGTGGTGGGCCGGGCCTCGGCGGTCGGCTGGGTTCCTGCCGTGGCCTGGCTTGCCGAGCCCTGGCTGACCGAGCGGGTTCTGCGGGGCGGGCGTTCGCCCCCCGCCGCGCGGCCCGCGGCGCCGGCGCCCGCGCCCGCCGCCCGCCCCGCCCCGCGCGCCGGACGTGCCGGAGCCGCCGGGAGTTGGCCCTTCAGGGGGCCCCACTCGTTCGGGTCGGGGACGCCGGGCGGGAGCATCTGGCGGCGCTTGGGGCCGCCGTGCTCCGACTCCCCCGGCTCCTTGGCGCCCGGCCAGGCCTTCGCGACGCGGGCGGCGAGCACGAAGTCCTTGCGCAGGGGGTGGCCTTCGAAGCTCTCGGGGAGGAGAAGCGGCGTCAGGCCGGGGTGACCGTCGAACGTCACGCCGAACATCTCGTGCGTCTCGCGCTCGTGCCAGGCCGCGCCCGCGTACACGTCGACCGCGGAGGCGAGCACCGGGGCGTCGTGCGGGACCGTCGTACGGAGGAGGAGGCGTCGTACCGGGGAGAGCGCGACGACGTGGGCGGCGACGCGGAAGCCCGTGCCCGGTTCGTCGACCGCGCTCAGCCAGTCGAAGTAGGTGCAGGAGAGCGTGGTGCGGGCGGTCTCCAGGGCCGTGGTCCAGGAGGCCGCGGGGACGTCGACCGTCAGGACGTCGTACGACTCCTCGGCCGTGGCCTCCTCGCCGAAGAGCTCCTCGACGGGGCTCGGCAGCCAGCCGGTCATGCCGTGGCCTCCCCCGGCGCGGGCGGCTTCACGAGGCCGCTCTGCAGCGCGGCCGCCGAGGGGCGGGCGCCGGATCCGTTGCCGTACCGCTCCCCCAGCGACTCCCGCGCGATCTTCTCCTGGAGCTTGAGGATGCCCTGGAGCAGCGCCTCGGGGCGGGGCGGGCAGCCGGGCACGTACACGTCGACGGGGATGATCTGGTCGACGCCCTTGGTGACGGAGTACGAGTCCCAGTAGGGGCCGCCGCAGTTGGAGCAGGCGCCGAAGGAGATGACGTACTTCGGCTCGGGCATCTGCTCGTACAGGCGCTTGACGGCCGGGGCCATCTTGTCGGTGACGGTGCCGGAGACGACCATCAGGTCGGCCTGGCGCGGGCCCGGTGCGAACGGGATCACGCCGAGGCGGATGAAGTCGTGGCGGGCCATCGACGCGGCGATGAACTCGATGGCGCAGCAGGCGAGGCCGAAGTTGAAGACCCAGAGCGAGTAGCGGCGGCCCCAGTTGAGGACCACCTTCATCGGCTCAGGGGCGAGGCGGGCGAGCGCGCCCAGCCTCTTCGGCTCGGGGAGCGGCACGGGCTCGTGCGGGACGGGCTCGTGCGGCACGGGCTCGGGCAGAACGGGCTCGGGGGTCACGTCCACGTCAGGACGCCCTTCTTGTATGCGTACAGCAGGCCCACGGCGAGGAAGCCGAGGAAGATGAACATCTCCACGAGCGTCGTCGCGCCGTAGCCGGGCTCGGCGAAGACCGTCGCCCAGGGGAAGAGGAAGATCGAGTCGACGGCAAAGATCACGTAGAGGAACGCGTAGACGTAGTAGCGGACCTGGGTGTGGGCCCAGCCCTCACCGACGGGGTCGACACCGCACTCGTACGTCAGGAGTTTCTCCGGGGTCGGCACCACCGGGCGCAGCAGCCGTCCCGCGCCGAAGGCGACGGCGACGAACAGCACGCCCACGACGGCGAGCAGCCCGACGACGGAGTACGACTGGTAGTAGCTCGCCGCGACGCTCGTCACGTGCACGTCAGCCCCTCACTCACGTCAGCCCCTCACTCACGTCGGCCTTCACTCCTGACCGTCCTCGTTGTCGACCTGTTCGACGATCTGTACGCACGGGAGTCTAGGGCCTGCTAAAGCCTCGGTAAGCAGAGCGTCACGCATCCGTCAGGGCACAAGGTCACGCTTCGGTCAGAGCGGAACGTCCCGTCAGGCCCCGCCGGGGGTGGGGTTATCCCCCCTCCGTCCTGGCGGCCGTCCTCATGGCGTCGCGGCGGCGGGGCGGGCACCCTTGCGCGTATGACCGCAAGCACCACGTCCCCGCACGACGACCGCCCGGCGCCCGCGTTCTTCGCGTACAACGGGAGCACCTGGAAGGAGGTCGCCCACCTCCTCGCGAACCTCCCGATCGGCATCGTCGGCTTCGTCTACGCGGTGTCCTCGCTGGCCCTGGGTGTCGGCCTGACCGTGACGGTCGTCGGTCTGCCGCTGCTCGCGGTGGCGCTGCAAGGCGCGCGCCTGCTGGGCCGGTTCGAGCGGGCGCGGGCCAGGAAGCTGCTCGGCGTGCGGGTGGACGAGCCGAGCCGGATGCCGGGGTTCGGCGGGCACGGCTTCCTCGGCTGGCTGTGGTCGAGCGTGAAGGACCCGGTGGGCTGGCGGACCATGCTGTACGCGTTCATCCGGCTGCCCTGGGCCGTGCTCACCTTCGGCGTGACCCTGGTGGGGCTCATCGTGCTCTGGCCGGTGCTGCCCTTCGTGGTGCGCGGCCTCGCCAACGTCGACCGGGCGATGGTGCGCGGACTGCTCTGCCCCTCCGACGAGTTGGAGCGGCGCATCGCCGAACTGGAGTCCGACCGGGGCGTGGTCGTGGACACCGCCGCCGCCGATCTGCGCCGCATCGAGCGCGATCTGCACGACGGCGCGCAGGCCCGCCTGGTCGCCCTCGCCATGGGGCTCGGCCTCGCCAAGGAGAAGCTCCTGGAGGACCCCGACGCCGCGGCGGCGATGGTCGACGAGGCGCACGGCGAGGTGAAGCTGGCCCTCCAGGAGCTGCGCGACCTGGCCCGCGGCATCCACCCCGCGGTCCTCACCGACCGTGGCCTGAACGCGGCGCTCTCCTCGCTGGCCGCCCGCTGCACCGTGCCGGTGAAGGTGACCGCCGACCTGCCGACGCGCCCCGCGGCCGCCATCGAGGGCATCGCGTACTTCACGGTCTCCGAGCTCCTGCAGAACATCAGCAAACACAGCGGCGCGCGGACGGCGAGCGTCGAGGTGTGGCGGGCGCGGGACCGGCTGCTCATCCAGGTGTGGGACGACGGGCGCGGCGGGGCCGGCCTCGACGGCGGCACCGGTATGGCCGGGCTCGCGGACCGGCTCGGTGCGGTCGACGGGCTCTTCGTGATCGACTCTCCGGTGGGCGGGCCCACGACGATCACGGCGGAGCTCCCGTGGCGCGAGCGCGCGGGCGACACCGCCGCGCCCCGCTCCTCGCCCCGGAGGTAGGGAAAACCCCCGGTCGAAGACGCCGACGCGCTCCATGGTCCGAGACCGCCCCCGAGGGGAGTCTTGAACCACGGCGACCAGACAGCTCGCGCAGGACGACCAGACAGCTCGCGCAGGACTTGAGAAGCAGAAGCAGGACTTGAGAAGCAGAAACGGACGGCAACGATGGCCACGGAGTACGGACAGGGGTACGCGCACATGGACCGGCCGGACTCCCGGGAAGGCGACGTCGAGCGGCGGCGGCACCGGCTGCCCGCGGGGCTGCGCGCACCAATCGAGGCCCGCGCCTGGAAGGAGTTCGGGTACACCCTGCTGAGCCTGCCGATCGGCATCGCGACCTTCGTCTTCGCGATCACGATGCTCTCGCTCGGCGCGGGTCTGCTGATCACCTTCATCGGCATCCCGGTGCTCGCGGCCGGTCTGGCCGGCTGCCGTGGCATCGGCGCCCTGGAGCGGACCCGGGCGCGGGCGCTGCTCGACCTGGACGTCGCGTCCCCCGAGCCGCTGCGCCCCAAGAACGGCGGCGCGCTCGCGCTGATCGGGGCCGTGCTCAAGAGCGGTGCGTCCTGGCGGCACACGCTCTACTCGCTGATCCTGATGCCGTGGTCGATCTTCTCCTCCGTCGTGGCCACGGTCTTCTGGTCGATGGGCTGGCTGCTCCTCACGTACCCGGTGTGGTTCTGGCTCTTCCCGATGTACGGGGGCCAAGGCGGCCTCCAGCTGTACGGCGACGACAACCACAGCGTCTATCTCGACAACCCCTTCGAGATCGGCGTCACTACGGCGATCGGCCTGCTGATCACGCTGGCCGCCCCGTGGATCCTGCGGGCCCTGACGACCGTGGACCGCGTGCTGGTGTTCGGGCTGCTCGGCCCCTCGCGGCTCGCGAGCCGCGTCGTCGAGCTGGAGTCGGACCGCGGCGTGGTCGTGGACACCGCCGCCGCCGACCTGCGCCGCATCGAGCGCGATCTGCACGACGGCGCGCAGGCCCGCCTGGTCGCCCTCGCCATGGACCTGGGTCTGGCCAAGGAGAAGCTGGCCGAGGACCCGCAGGCCGCGGCGCGCATGGTGGACGAGGCGCACGGCGAGGTGAAGGTCGCCCTCCAGGAGCTGCGCGACCTGGCCCGCGGCATCCACCCCGCGGTCCTCACCGACCGGGGTCTGGACGCGGCGCTCTCCGCGCTGGCCGCCCGCTGCACGGTGCCGGTCCAGGTGGAGGTGGACCTGACGAGCCGCCCCGCGGCCGCCATCGAGGGCATCGCGTACTTCACGGTCTCCGAGCTCCTGCAGAACATCAGCAAGCACAGCCGCGCGACGCAGGGCTCCGTCGACGTCTGGCGGGCCGATGACCGGCTGATGCTCCAGGTCACCGACAACGGCACCGGCGGCGCCGACGTCTCGGCGGGCTCCGGTCTCGCGGGGCTCGCCGAACGGCTCGACGCGGTCGACGGGATCCTGGTGGTCGACTCCCCCGCGGGCGGTCCGACCACGGTCACGGCCGAGCTGCCGTGGCGCCAGGCCTGACGCCCGGGCCCGCCTCCCGCCCCCGCGCGGCCCCCGGTTCGCACGCCGAACCGGGGGCCGCGCGTGTCGGGGCGACGACAGAGCGGCGCCGGAGGGGCCGGGCAGTCCGGCCACGAGCCGGTGGGCCGCCGCGGATCGCGCGATACTGAGGTGCCGAGTGTTCGTCCGACGCGAGAGGCGTCGGAGGGGCGCGGGCCAGACAAGCGCGCCGGGGGGCCAAAAAGTGGAGGAAAAAGTGCGGGTGGTCATCGCCGAGGATTCAGTGCTGCTTCGGGAGGGCCTGACCCGGCTGCTGACCGACCGCGGGCACGACGTGGTCGCCGGTGTGGGCGATGCGGAGGCTCTGATCAAGACCATCACCGAGCTCGCCGCGCAGGACGCCCTGCCGGACGTGGTCGTCGCCGACGTACGGATGCCTCCGACACACACCGACGAGGGGGTGCGGGCCGCGGTGTATCTGCGCCACCAGCATCCGGGGCTCGGGGTCCTGGTCCTTTCGCAGTACGTCGAGGAGCAGTACGCGACCGAGCTGCTCGCCGGGTCGAGCCGGGGCGTGGGCTATCTGCTCAAGGACCGGGTCGCGGAGGTGCGGGAGTTCGTCGACGCGGTGGTGCGGGTGGCCGAGGGCGGCACGGCGCTCGACCCGGAGGTCGTGGCGCAGCTGCTCGGCCGCAGCCGCAAGCAGGACGTGCTCGCCGGGCTTACACCGCGCGAGCGCGAGGTACTCGGCCTGATGGCCGAAGGACGGACGAACTCGGCGATCGCCCGGCAGCTCGTGGTGAGCGACGGCGCCGTCGAGAAGCACGTGAGCAACATCTTCCTGAAGCTCGGCCTGTCCCAGAGTGACGGGGATCACCGCCGGGTGCTCGCGGTCCTCACCTACCTCAACTCATGACGAACTGACACCCTGTCAGATATCGCCCGGGGCCGAAAACCACACACAGCCACAGCCGTATCAGCCACAGTTCAGCGCCACAGTCAGGTACAGACAGCCGAAGTGAAGTCCTAGAACCAAAGGATGAGCGGGGAGCGTCATCCACGAAGGGGCGGGGGGCGAGGCAAACCATGGCAGATCAGGGCATCAGGGCGTCTCAAAAAGGCGTCCGGAATACGAGCTACCCCGGGTGGGCACCCCTTGCGGACGTAGGGTGGGCCCTGGGAACGCCGGTCGTCCTGGCGTCTCCGCTCAGTCGCCTCGAGGGAGGTCCAGTTCAGTGACCAGCCAGGTCAGTAGCCAAGCCGAGCAGGCCGACGGAGCAGTCGTCGGAGAGCAACGCAAGCCTGCGGGTGACAAAGATGTGCGCCGCCTGGACCGGGTGATCATCCGTTTCGCGGGTGACTCCGGTGACGGTATGCAGCTCACGGGCGACCGGTTCACTTCGGAGACGGCGTCCTTCGGCAACGACCTGTCGACGCTGCCGAACTTCCCGGCCGAGATCCGGGCACCGGCCGGGACACTGCCGGGCGTGTCCTCCTTCCAGCTGCACTTCGCCGATCACGACATCCTCACTCCGGGTGACGCGCCGAACGTCCTGGTGGCGATGAACCCGGCGGCCCTGAAGGCGAACATCGCCGACGTGCCGCGCGGCGCGGAGATCATCGTCAACACCGACGAGTTCTCCAAGCGGGCGATGCAGAAGGTGGGTTACGACGTATCCCCCCTGGAGGACGGCTCCCTGGACGGCTACAGCGTGCACCCCGTGCCGCTGACCACGCTGACGGTGGAGGCCCTCAAGGAGTTCGACCTCTCCCGCAAGGACGCGGGCCGGTCCAAGAACATGTTCGCACTCGGCCTGCTGTCGTGGATGTACCACCGGCCGACCGAGGGAACCGAGAAGTTCCTGCGGACCAAGTTCGCCAAGAAGCCGGAGATCGCCGAGGCCAACATCGCGGCGTTCCACGCGGGTTGGAACTTCGGCGAGACCACCGAGGACTTCGCCGTCTCGTACGAGGTCGCCCCGGCCGCACAGGCGTTCCCGACCGGCACCTACCGCAACATCTCCGGGAACCTCGCGCTGTCCTACGGCCTCATCGCGGCGGGACGGCAGGCGGATCTGCCGCTCTACCTGGGCAGTTACCCGATCACCCCGGCCTCCGACATCCTGCACGAGCTGTCGAAGCACAAGAACTTCGGCGTCCGCACGTTCCAGGCCGAGGACGAGATCGCGGGCATCGGCGCGGCCCTGGGCGCGGCCTTCGGCGGATCCCTCGCGGTGACGACGACCTCCGGCCCCGGCGTGGCGCTCAAGTCGGAGACCATCGGCCTCGCGGTCAGCCTCGAACTGCCGCTGCTGATCGTCGACATCCAGCGCGGCGGCCCCTCGACCGGACTGCCGACCAAGACCGAGCAGGCGGACCTCCTCCAGGCGATGTACGGCCGCAACGGCGAGGCGCCGGTGCCGATCGTGGCGCCGAAGACGCCGGCGGACTGCTTCGACGCGGCCCTTGAGGCGGCCCGTATCGCGGTCACGTACCGCACGCCGGTCTTCCTCCTGAGCGACGGCTATCTGGCCAACGGCTCCGAGCCGTGGCGGATCCCCGAGGTGGACGAACTGCCCGACCTGCGCGTGCAGTTCGCGTCCGGGCCCAACCACACCGACGCCGACGGCACCGAGGTGTTCTGGCCCTACAAGCGCGACCCGCAGACGCTCGCCCGCCCGTGGGCCATCCCCGGCACGCCGGGCCTGGAGCACCGCATCGGCGGCATCGAGAAGCAGGACGGCACGGGCAACATCTCCTACGACCCGGCCAACCACGACTTCATGGTCCGCACCCGCCAGGCCAAGGTCGACGGCATCGAGGTGCCGGACCTGGAGGTCGACGACGCCGGCGGCGACGCCAGGACCCTCGTCCTCGGCTGGGGTTCGACGTACGGGCCGATCACCGCGGCCGTGCGCAGGCTGCGCGCGGCGGGCGTGCCCATCGCCCAGGCCCATCTGCGCCACCTCAACCCCTTCCCGCGGAATCTGGGTGAGGTCCTCAAGCGTTACGACAAGGTGGTGATCCCCGAGATGAACCTCGGTCAGCTCGCCACACTGATCCGCGCGACGTATCTGGTGGACGCGGTCTCGTACAACCAGGTCAACGGAATGCCGTTCAAGGCCGAGCAGCTCGCCACGGCTCTCAAGGAGGCCATCGATGGCTGACACGAAGACGGCCGAGTCGGAGGGGACCGGGAGCACGATCGAAGCGCTTTCCCTGGTGCCCAAGGCCGAGGCCAAGCAGTCCATGAAGGACTTCAAGTCCGACCAGGAGGTGCGCTGGTGCCCCGGCTGCGGTGACTACGCCGTGCTTGCCGCGGTGCAGGGCTTCATGCCCGAGCTGGGCCTGGCGAAGGAGAACATCGTCTTCGTCTCCGGGATCGGCTGCTCCTCGCGCTTCCCGTACTACATGAACACGTACGGGATGCACTCCATCCACGGCCGCGCCCCGGCCATCGCCACCGGACTCGCCTCCTCCAGGCGGGACTTGAGCGTGTGGGTGGTGACCGGCGACGGCGACGCGCTCTCCATCGGCGGCAACCACCTGATCCACGCCCTGCGCCGCAACGTGAACCTGAAGATCCTGCTGTTCAACAACCGGATCTACGGCCTCACCAAGGGCCAGTACAGCCCCACGTCGGAAGTCGGCAAGATCACCAAGTCGACGCCGATGGGCTCCCTGGACGCGCCCTTCAACCCGGTCTCGCTCGCGATCGGCGCCGAGGCGTCCTTCGTGGCACGGACGGTCGACTCCGATCGCAAGCACCTGACGCAGGTGCTCCGCGAGGCCGCCGAGCACCCCGGCACCGCGCTGGTGGAGATCTACCAGAACTGCAACATCTTCAACGACGGCGCCTTCGAGGTCCTCAAGGACAAGCAGCAGGCCGAGGAGGCGGTGATCCGCCTGGAGCACGGGCAGCCGATCCGCTTCGGCACCGAGCAGTCGAAGGGCGTCGTGCGCGACGCGGTGACCGGCGACCTCAAGGTCGTCGCGGTCACGCCGGAGAACGAGTCCGACATCCTGGTCCACGACGCGCACTCCGCGTCGCCGACCACGGCCTTCGCGCTCTCGCGCCTCGCCGACCCGGACACCCTGCACCACACCCCGATCGGCGTCTTCCGCAACGTCGACCGTCCGGTCTACGACACGCTCATGGCCGACCAGCTCGACACCGCCATCGAACAGAACGGCAAGGGCGACCTGGCCGCGTTGCTCGCCGGTGGGGACACGTGGACGGTGATCGGCTAGCCCGACCCGCTCCGCGTCACTGCGCGGTCGTTTCGCACGAAGCCCGGTCCTGATCCCTCAGGACCGGGCTTCGTCGTATGCCCGACGCGCCTTCTGTACGTCGTCCATCCGCCGTTCCGTCCAGGTGGCGAGGGTCCTGACCTGCGCGGCGGCCTCGCGGCCGAGCTCCGTGAGGGAGTAGTCGACGCGGGGCGGGATGACCGGCTTGGCGTCGCGGTGCACGAGGCCGTCGCGCTCCAGGGTCTGCAGGGTCTGGGTCAGCGACTTCTCGCTGACCCTGCTGGTCTCGTTGATGGCGCGGCGCAGCTCGCTGAAGCGGTACGAGCGCTCTTCGAGCGCGATCAGGACGAGGACGCCCCAGCGGCTGGTGACGTGCTCCAGGACCAGGCGGTAGGGGCACATCGCCTCGGCGCCCGGCTTCGGGTTGCTTACGACCATGCAAGTACCTTACTTCAAAGTGGGTACTTACGAATAGTTAGCGCCAGGGCTAGGGTGAGTGGCAGACCGCACCGAAGCGGATTGAAGCGTTACTCACCAGGAGATTTCAGACATGAGCATCGTCGTCACCGGAGCCACCGGGCACCTCGGCCGTCTCGTCGTCGAAGGGCTGCTCGCCGCCGGGGTCCCCGCCGGAGAGATCGCGGCCGTCGTCCGGAACAAGGAGAAGGCCGCCGGCCTCGCCGAGCACGGGGTCGAGCTGCGGGTCGCCGACTACAGCGCCCCCGAGACCCTGCGCGGCGCCTTCGCCGCGGGCGACCGCGTGCTGCTGATCTCCGGCAGCGAGGTCGGGCAGCGGGTGCCGCAGCACCGCGCGGTCGTCGACGCGGCGCGCGAGGCGGGCGTCGCGCTGCTCGCGTACACGGGCATCCTCGGCGGCCCCGACGCCGACTTCGACCTGGCGGCCGAGCACAAGGTGACCGAGCGGTTGATCCTCGACTCGGGGCTGCCGTACACGTTCCTGCGCAACGGCTGGTACCACGAGAACTACACCGAGCACCTCGCCCCCGTCCTGGAGCACGGCGCCGTCGTCGGCTCGGCGGGCGAGGGCCGGATCGCCTCCGCCTCGCGCGCCGACTACGCCGCGGCCGCCGTCGCCGTGCTGACCGGCGAGGGCCACGAGGGCAGGGCCTACGAACTGAGCGGCGACGTCGCGTGGAGCCTCGCCGAGTACGCCGCCGAGGTCGCGGCGCAGAGCGGCAAGGACATCTCGTACGCGAACGTCCCCGCCGCACAGCACCTCGCCGTGCTGACCGGGGCGGGGGTTCCCGAGGCCATGGCCGCGGTTCTCGTCGATGTGGACGCGGCGGTGGCGCGGGGGCGCCTTGCCGGGACGAGCGGGGATCTGGCGCGGCTGATCGGCCGGCCGACCACGCCGATGGCCGACGCCGTGTCCGTGGCGCTGCGGGGGTGACCGTGTCGTGAGCGTCTCCGTGTCATGAGCCCCTCCGTGTCATGAGTGCCGCCGTGTCATGAGTGCCGCCGTGTCATGAGTGCCGCCGTGTCATGAGTGTCTCTCTCTTACGGGCATGACATCCGGGGGTGCTCGGCGCTACCTTCTGGAGTGCAGCGTGGGGCTGCCGTGCACGAAGGAGATGCCGTGGACAGCGGAGCAGCCGGGCAGTCGAGGGGCGAGCAGCGCATAGGGCTGCTGAACGGCTTCGCGGCCTACGGGATGTGGGGCCTCGTCCCCCTCTTCTGGCCGCTCCTCAAACCGGCCGGAGCCGCCGAGATCCTCGCCCACCGGATGGCCTGGTCGCTCGTCGTGGTCGGCATCGCGCTGCTCTTCGTACGGCGCTGGGACTGGGCGCGTGAACTGCTGCGCCAGCCGCGCAGGTTGGGCCTGGTGGTGGTCGCCGCGGGGGTCATCACCGTCAACTGGGGCGTCTACATCTGGTCCGTGAACTCCGGCCACGTCGTGGAAGCCTCGCTCGGCTACTTCATCAACCCCCTCGTCACCATCGCCATGGGTGTCCTGCTGCTCGGCGAGCGGCTGCGGCCCGTGCAGTGGACGGCGGTCGGCGTCGGCCTCGCCGCGGTGCTCGTGCTCGCCTTCGGGTACGGCAGGCCGCCGTGGATCTCGCTCGTCCTCGCCTTCTCCTTCGCGACGTACGGCCTGGTCAAGAAGAAGGTCAACCTCGGCGGTCTGGAGTCGCTCGCCGCCGAGACCGCCGTGCAGTTCCTGCCCGCCGTCGGCTATCTGGTGTGGCTCGGCACGCAGGGCGACCTCGTGTTCGGCACGGAGGGCGCCGGGCACGCGGCGCTGCTCGCCGCCACCGGCGTGGTGACCGCCGCGCCCCTGGTCTGCTTCGGGGCCGCGGCGATCCGGGTGCCGCTGTCCACCCTGGGGCTGCTGCAGTACCTCGCGCCCGTCTTCCAGTTCCTGCTCGGGATCCTGTACTTCCACGAGGCGATGCCTGCCGAGCGCTGGGCGGGCTTCGGCCTCGTGTGGCTGGCGCTGTCGCTGCTCACGTGGGACGCGCTGCGCACGGCGCGGCGGAACGCGGTGCGGGTGGCTGCCGCGAAGGAGGCCGCCGCCACGGCTTCGGCCGAGGCCGCCGCCCGCGGGGAGCGGGAGGAGCGGGAGCCGGCCGTCTGACGCTCCGGAGCGGGGACAGGACCAGGCGCCCGTCGTGGGCGCCGCGTTGTGGCCCTCGGCGAGCCGGGCGAGGATGTCGGCGAGCGGGCGGGCCGCCCCTTCGGGCACGCCGTCCGCGGTCGGTTCGGCCACGTACTGGCCCGGCGTGACGGCCTCGCAGCGCGTCGGCCGCCCGCACGCCTGGAGATCTCGGCGACCGCCTCGCCGAAGGTGAGGGCACGGGGGCCCGTGAGCTCGTACGTACGGTGGGTGTGCCCCGCCTCGGCGAGCAGCACGGTCACCACCTCCGCGATGTCAGCCACGTCGATGAAGGGCTCCAGGACGTCGCCGATGGGCAGGACGAGGCGCCCGGCGGGCAGGAGGAGGCGCCCGGCGGGCAGCGGCGCGCGGAGGAGGCCCTCGTCGACGTTCTGCGTCACCTTCTCGGCCGTGAACGGCCGAGCTCGGACAGCCCGGCTTGTTCCCCCCTCGTCGCGCTCCCGGCCGTCCCCTGCGGCAGGACGGTCACGGGTCGCGTCTCCTTGCCCCGGCCCCTGTCCGGCCGGGTGGGGACGGGCATGGTGACGAATGCCCGCGCCGGGCGTGCGCGCCGGTACACGCCGACCCCGGCGACGACCGCGCCCAGGCCCGCCATCACCACCGGCACGAGCAGCGCCCAGCGGAACGCCGACAGATCCGCCGCGGCGTCCGAGCCGCCCCCGTCCCCGTGCGAACCGGCCGCCATCAGGCCGTGCACGGCCGTCACCGCGGAGATGCCGATCGCGGCGCCGAACTGGGTGGCGGTCTGCAGCAGTCCGCTCGCCAGACCCTGCTCCCACTCGGCCACGCCGTCCGTCGCCGCGATCATCTGCGGGCCGAGCGTGAGCGCGAACCCGGTGCCCGCGAGGAGCAGGGTCGGGAACATCGCCAGGTACGGCCAGTCCATGCCGACCGGCAGGAAGAGCGCGTACCCCGTGACGGCCATCAGGAAGCCGCCGAGGATCACGCGCGCGTTGCCGAACCGCCGGACCAGGCGCGGGGTGAGCGTCGGCGAGAGGAACACGTCGCAGCCGAGCACGATCATCGCCACGGCGGTCTGCCAGGACGACCAGCCGCGCAGCTCCTGGAGGTAGAGCGTCAGGACGAACTGGAAGCCCATGAAGGCCCCGAGGTAGAGCAGCGCCCCGAGCCCGGCCCGCACCACGGACCCCGTACGGAAGATCCCGAGCCGCACCAGGGGTTCCGCCGCGCGCCGCTCGATGCCCACGAAGGCGAGCAGGAGCAGCAGCCCCGCGACCGCCGCGCCGACCGTGAACGGCCAGTCAGCGAAGCCGTGTTCGAGCCGTACGATCGCGAAGGCGAGCAGCAGCATGGCCCCGGCCGCGGCGGTCGCGCCCGGCAGGTCGAATCCCCTGACGGCGCGCCGCGTACGGACCGCACCGTCGACGGCCCCGCCCTTGCCGTCCGGCCCCTTCGGGATGAGCCGGAGCGCCCCCGCGAGGATCACCGCGGCGAAGAGCACCGGCGTGAAGAACACCCACTGCCAGCCGAGTTCGGTGAGCAGCCCGCCGACGGCGAGGCCGAGCGAGAAGCCACCCGCGGACGTCCCCGCGAAGATCAGCAACGCCCTGTTCCGCTCGGGCCCCTCCGCGTAGGAGGTGGTGATGATCGACATCGCCGCGGGCGTCATGAACGCGGCGGCGACCCCGGTCACGAACCGCGCCACGACCAGCATCCAGCCCTCGGTCGCGAAGCCGCCGAGCCCGGAGAAGACCATGAAGATCCCCAGCCAGAACAGGAACATCCGCCGCCTGCCGAGCAGGTCCGCCGCCCGTCCGCCGAGCAGCGTGAAGCCCGCGTACCCGAGGACGTAGGCGCTGATGACCCAGGCCGCCGTGCCGGTCGACAGGCCGAGGTCGGACCTGATCGCGGGGATCGCTATCGCGAGCATGGCGATGTCGATGCCCTCCAGGAAGATCGTGCCGCAGAGGACGAGCAGCAGCGTCCAGGCACGTGCACCCATGACAGAACTCCTTTGCGGGCACGGGAAGTTGAACGGACGGTTACGTGAATGAGGGTCGGTTCCCTCTTGTAACCACTGGAATCCTGCGGCAGCATCGGGAGCCATGGAAGAAGGCACTTCAAAGTCACCGAGTCACTACGAAGGCACCGTGGACTACGGCGAGGCCGATCCCTTCCAGTGGGACACCCGCGAGGACTGCCAGGTGCGCCAGATCCTCGACCGCGTGGCCGACAAGTGGTCGCTCCTCGTCATCGCGCTGCTGGAGCGCCGCCGTCTGCGCTTCACGGAGCTGCGGCGCGAGATCGACGGGATCAGCCAGCGCATGCTGACGGTCACGCTGCGGCAGCTGGAGCGGGACGGCCTGGTCAAGCGCACCGTGCACCCCGTCGTGCCGCCCCGGGTCGAGTACGAGCTCACGCCGCTCGGCGGGACCCTGCACCACACCATCCAGGCCCTGGTGTCCTGGACCGAGGAGCACCAGAACGAGATCGCCGCGGCCCGCGCCGACTACGACGCGCGCGCCGCCGAGGAGGAAGCCGCCGCGGGCGCGGGCCCCGCGGGAGCGAGCACCGCGGGCGCCGGGGCGCGCTGAGCCGCCAGGAACACGGAGACCACCCAGAGCAACCCCAGGTCGATGCCCAACTCGACCACCGCCGCGAACTGGTCCATCGTGAACTTGAATATCTGGCCGACCAGGATGTCCGCGAGGAGCGCCGCCCGGAAGAGCCGGAAGGCCGCCGTGTGGTCGCTCCGCAGGCGTATCAGCCCGGCGATGCCGAGGGTCGCCGAGACCACCTCGGTGAGCGCGACCGCGAGGTTGGCGACCGGCTGCGGCTCCTGCGCCAGCTGTCCGCCGAAGAAGTCGAGGGACATCCAGACGGCGAACAGCAGCGCCTCGGTCAGCAGGCAGAACACGGCCAGGCCGAGCACGACCCTGGTGCGCGCCAGCCACCGCAGCGCGCGCCCCACGCAGGACCCCCAGGTCCGCCACCAGACGGGCTCGGCGGGCGGGCGCTCCGGGACGGCGGCGAGCAGCCGCGCCAGCGCCACGTCCACCTCGCGGTCCGAGCCCTCGACGAGCCGTGTCGCCGCGCGGCGCTGTTCGGCCGTGAGGCCCGTGGTGACCCCGGCCAGGGCGAGGTCGGCGGCGTTCGCCGTGCGCTGCGTGGCGTCCAGCGCCTTCGCGTCCGCCGTGCGGCGGCGTATGCGGTGGGTGAGGAGGAGCAGCAGGGCAAAGCTCACGTAGATGATCCCGGCGGCCGGTTGGTAGAAGTACCCCGGCTCGTCCGTGATCTGCTTGCCGACCTCGTCGATGAAGAGCCCGAAGCCGATGCCGCCGACGAAGGCGCCGACGAGCCGGGCCGCGCGGCCGAGGAAGCCGAACGTGAGCAGGATCGCCGCCATCATCAGGAGACCGCCCCACAGCATGTGGGCGATGTGCAGCGTGGTTCCGCCGCCTCCGCCACCGCCGAGCTTGGGATAGCCGGCCTGGGCGAGGAAGGCACGGGTGACGAGGACCGTGGCGATCCCGGTCAGCGCGAAGACGTTGACGTGCACGGCGGCGTCCGTGGCACGCACGAGCGAGCGGCGTCGCATGGGCCCCCTCCCATCCCCTCCGGCACGGCTGCCTCGATCCGACCGTTCCAGAGTGACGGGAGCGACACCGCCACGTGATCAGGGAACACCCCGACGCGACCCTCAACCTCCCCCTAGGTGACGGAAGTTCGCGCGCGCCCGGCAAGGACATGCGCGGATCGTTGCGACAGCCCGTGCGCTCAGACCCGGTAACCGCTATAACTGGTTACCATGACAACCCTGCACTGGAAGCTCGTCGTCGACGCCGCCGACCCGCACGCCCAAGCCGCCTTCTGGGCCGAGACGTTGGGGTACGAGGTCGAGGACAACGACTCGCTGATCGAACGACTCCTCGGTCTCGGCGCCGTGCCCGAGGCCGCGACCGTCGAGTTCCGCGGCCGCCGCGCCTGGCGCGACCTCATCGCCGTGCGCCACCCCGACGACCCGCACGACGAGGAGAGCGGCACCGGCCTCGGGCGGCGGATCCTCTTCCAGCGCGTGCCCGAGGCCAAGACCGGCAAGAACCGCCTGCACATCGACGTGCACTCCGAACCGGGGCGCCGCGACGCCGAGTTGGCCCGCCTCGAAGCGCTGGGCGCCGCGGTGGAACGGCACGTCAAGGAGCCCGGCGGCGAGTGGGTGGTCATGACGGACCCGGAGGGGAACGAGTTCTGCCTCCACTAGCCCTTGTGCCGGCTCCAGCGCCCGCGTCAGCCCATGCGTCTGCGCCAGCCCGGGCGCCCGCGTCAACCCGGGCGCCCGCGTCAGCCCTTGCGCAACATCTCGACCAGCGCCGAGACGCTGTGGTCACGGTGGCCCTCGTCGACCGCCCGCCGCACCAGGTCGTACATCGGGGCGGTCCAGGAGGCGTCGACGCCGCCCGCCTCGGCCATCTCCCGGTCGTGGTCGGCCGCTTCGTGGAAGAGGCCGACGGTGGAGGCAGGCCGGGTGTAGTCACCGGAGTCGATCTCCGCCGCCAGGGTCGGCAGGATCGAGGCGATCATCTCCAGCCACTTGACCTCGTAGCGCACCAGGGAGCTCGCCTCCAGGCCGCGCGCCTGGACGAGCGCCGCGCCCTGGAAGAAGCCGATCAGTGCGGGGAGCAGCGTGCCGCCCACCGCCGTCTCGTAGAGCGCGGCGAGGTCCGGCTCCGTGCCCAGGTGGACGGTGTCGCCGCCGAGCACGCGCAGCGTCTCCTCGTGCTCGTCGAACGCCGCGCGGTCACCCGCGTAGTACAGGAGCGTGTCCGGCCTGCCCACGGCACCCGGCACGTTCTTCACCGCGCCACCGAGGAACCGCGCGCCCTGCGCGGCCGCCCAGTCGGCCGCCCTCAGGGCGCCGGACGTCGTACCGGAGTTGAGCGTGACCAGGGTGCGCCCGGCCAGCGCCGCGGCGGCCGGCTCCAGGGCGGCGAGCGTCGCGTCGAACGTCGTCAGGCAGGTGATGACCAGAGGGCTCGCGGCGACCGCGTCCTCGATCGTCTCCGCGTGCGCGGCGCCCTTGGCGACCAGCGGCGCCGCCTTCCGCGGGCTGCGGTTCCACACCGTCGTCGGGTGACCGGCGGCCAGGAACGCCTCGGCGAGGGCCGCACCCATCAGACCGAGCCCGATGAGCGTCACGCGCGCGTGTCCACCATTTCCGTTCGTCATGTCCCGTTACCGACTTCCCAGTTGATCGCTTCGTCCGGCCTCCTCATGCTGGGACCGGCGCCGCACATCACTCAAGTACGCACTATTAAGTGCGTACTTACCTTTTGGTCAGTCCAGAACGTCACGTCAGTCGAGAACGTCATGTCGGCCGAGAACGTCATGTCGGCCGAGAACATCGGCAAGGGAGGCCGTCCGGTCATGTCACCGCAGTCGCGCCCCCGCCGCTCCCCCGACCCGCACCGCCTCCTCCTCGCCGTCTGCGGTGCCTTCGCCCTCCTGTCGCTCGTCCTCGTCCCGCTCACGCTGCCCCTCGGCTGGGACGAGCTCGTCTACGCCAGCCGCTTCTCCCCCTACGCCCCGGCCACGCCGTTCAGCGCGCCCCGCACCCGCGGCGTGCCGTTCCTGATCGCGCCGGTGGCCTCGTGGAGCGACTCCGTCGTGCTGCTCAGGGTGTGGCTCACGCTGCTCGCGACCGCCGCCCTGTACCTGGGGTTCCGCCCCTGGCTGCGCGTCCTGCACCGGCGCTCGGCCACCGCCGTCGCCGCCGCGCTGTACGGCACCCTGTGGTTCGCGCTGTTCTACGCGAGCGCCGCGATGCCCAACCACTACACCGCCATGGGCGCCGTGGGCGCGGTCGGTCTGTTCGTGCGGACGCGGCAGCCATCCGGGACGCACGCCCACGCGCGCGTGCTCGCGTACCCGGGGATCGCGGCAGGCCTGGCCCTCGCCACCCTGATGCGCCCCAACGACGGCGCCGCCGTCGCCGTGCCCCTCCTGCTCGCCGCCCTGCTGGTGCCCGCCTGGCGGGGGCGGGGCCGCTTCCTTGCCGTACTCGGTGGGCTCGCGGCGGGTGCGCTGCCGTGGGTCGTCGAGGCGTACGTCCGCTTCGACGGCGTACGCGAACGGGTGGCGCGGGCCAGCGAGGTGCAGGGTGACCTGCGCCCCCTGCTCTCCTTCGTGCACCACCTCACGGTCATGGACGGCCCGTTGCTCTGCCGCCCGTGCGGCGGTGACGGCCTGCGTCCCGTGGCCGCGGAGTGGTGGGTCCTGCTGCCGCTCCTGGTGGGGCTGGGGCTGTGGAGCGCACGTGCCGGGGCCATGACCCGCCAGGGGGCCCACGGCCCCGCGCCCGACGTCCTGCGCGGCTGCCTCCTGGCCCTCGCCGCGGCCCTGGCCGTAGCCCTCCCCTACCTCCTCCTCGTCCCGTACGCGGCCCCCCGCTTCCTGCTGCCCGCCCACGCCCTCCTCGCCCCGGCCGCGGCCCTCGGCCTGCTCGCCGCGGCCGACCGCGCCCGCGCCGTCCGGTGGCCGCGGGCCGCCTTCGCCGCGCTGGCCCTGGTCCTCGCCGGCCACCTCGCCGTCCAACTGCTCCTCGTGCACGGCAACGCCAGGATCCAGGCGGGCGCCCGCGGCGACTGGGCGCGGATCGCCGACGCCCTCCGCGACAGTCCCGACACCCCCGAGCCGTGCGTCCTGAGCGGCAACACCTCCGTGATCCCCCTCGCGTACGCCTCCGGATGCGCGCCCGGCGGCCGGGGCGACGAACACCGCACCACCGTCCTGGTGTTGCGCGAGGCGGCGCCCCCGCGCTGGGCCCGCGACTGGACGCGCCACCCCGTGCCGGACACGTACGCCCCCGGCTGGGTCATCCACGTACGCCCCTGAGGGGACCGCCGAGAGGACCCCTGAGAGGACCCCTGAGAGGGCCCCGAGAAGACCCCTGAGACCGGCCCCGATCCGGCCCCCGGGATCCGCAGGTCACCGATATCCGGAACTGCCCGCCCGTTACGTGCTCTTGACGGCGCAACAACCTCACCAGCACCATCAGGCAACTCGGAAACCCGTACGCCCCCACGCGTACAGGTTTCGTGGAATCACGGAATCCGGAGCCCCCCACATGAAACTCTCCGTTCCCGGACGTACCGCCGCGGCCGTCGCCGTGGCCGTCGCCGGACTCCTCACCACCAGCGCGATATCCACCGCCGCGCCCGCGCCGAAGGCCGACGCGCCCAAGGCGGCCGCCGCGCCCGACATCTCCGTCGCCAACGTCAAGGCGCACCTCGCCGACCTGCAGTCCGTCGCGGACGCCAACGGCGGCAACCGCGCCCACGGAAGCGCCGGCTACAAGGCCTCCGTCGACCTCCTGAAGAAGAAGCTCGACGACGCCGGATTCACCACCTCCGTCCAGGAGTTCACGGCCGGCGGCAAGACCGACTACAACCTGATCGCCGACTGGCCCGGCGGCGACGAGAGCAAGACCGTCATGGCGGGCGCCCACCTCGACAGCGTCTCCGACGGGCCCGGCATCAACGACAACGGCTCGGGGTCCGCCGCCGTCCTGGAGACCGCGCTCACCGTGGCCCGCGAGCAGTACAAGCCCGCCAAGCACCTGCGGTTCGCCTGGTGGGGCGCCGAGGAGATCGGCCTGCTCGGCTCCTCGCACTACGTCGACAGCCTGCCCGGCGGCGACAGCTCGAAGATCAGCGCGTATCTGAACTTCGACATGATCAGCTCCCCCAACGCCGGCTACTTCGTCTACGACGACGACCCCGCGATCGAGAAGACCTTCAAGGACTACTACGCGGGTCTGGACATCGCCACGGAGCCGGACGACGAGGGCGACGGCCGCTCCGACCACGCGCCGTTCCAGCAGGCGGGCGTCCCGGTCGGCGGCCTGTTCACCGGCGCGGAGACCACCAAGTCGGCGGCGCAGGCGCAGAAGTGGGGCGGCACGGCGGGCGAGCCGTTCGACAAGTGCTACCACTCGTCCTGCGACGGGTCCTCGAACATCGACGAGAAGGCGCTCGACCGCAACAGCGACGCGGTGGCGTACGCGGTGTGGGGGCTGTCCTCGTAACCGCTGAGCGGCCTCCCTGAGGACCACCCCTGGACGCGATTGGATGCGCGTGCATATAGTGCACACGCATCCAATCGCCGTACGCAAGTACCCAGGGGGATCCCATGACCCGCAAGTTCCTCTTCGTCCTCGGCAGTGCCCGTCCCGAGGGCAACACCGAGCTCCTGGCCCGCAAGGCCGCCGAGCAGCTCCCCCCGGACGTCGAGCAGCGCTGGCTGAACCTGGCGGAACTGCCGCTGCCCGACTTCGAGGACCAGCGGCACGACGACTCCCGCCCGCGGGCCCGCACGCGCCCCACCGAGGGCAACGAGGCGCTGCTCCTGGACGCCACCCTGGAGGCGACGGACATCGTCATCGCGTCGCCGCTGTACTGGTACTCGGTCTCGGCCACCGTGAAGCGCTACCTCGACTACTGGGACGCCTGGCTGGAGACCCCCGAGATCGACTTCAAGGAGACCCTGAAGGGCCGCACCCTGTGGGGCGTCACCGCGCTCGCGCACCGCGAGGAGGAGGTGGCGGACCCGCTGATCGGCACGCTGCGCAACTCCGCGGCCTACTTCCCGATGCGCTTCGGCGGCGTCCTGCTCGGCAACGGCACCCGGCCGGGCCACGTCCTTGAGGACGCCGACGCCCTGGCCCGCGCCAAGACGTTCTTCGCCGGGGAGCCGGAGCTGGCCCGCTTCCCCTACGACAAGGCGTAGGCCCCCGCATCACGCGCCCGCGTCACCGGCAGGGGCGCGACGTCACGCCATGATGTCCTTCGCCCCGAACCGCGCCCACGCCGCGGAGCCGAAGACAGCCGCGTACAAGCCCTGCATCTGCAGGTTCTTGAGGATGTCGGCCCAGTAGACCGGCTCGCGCATCAGGTCGGCGAAGGACAGCCAGTAGTGCGAGAAGAAGTACGGGTGCAGGGCGTCCAACTGCGGGATCTGGTCGAGGATCTGGACCGTGATCAGCAGCCCGACGGTGGTCGCCATCGCCGCGATGCCGCTGCTGGTGAGCGTCGACACGAACAGGCCGAGCGCCGCGACGCCGACCAGTGACGCGGCGACCACCAGCGCGATGAGCAGGGCCCGCAGCAGCCCGTCGCCGAAGCTCATCCGGGTGCCCGAGATCGTGGTGACCTCGCCGAGCGGGAAGAGCAGCGCGCCCGTCGCGAGCGCGGACGTGGCGACGACCAAGGTCGCGACCAGGCAGAACGTCAGCGTGGTCGCGTACTTGGCGAGGAGCAGGCGGGTCCGCCCCGCGGGCGCGACGAGCAGATAGCGCAGCGTGCCCGCGCTCGCCTCGCCGGCCACGGCGTCGCCCGCGACCACGCCGATCGCCATCGGCAGGAAGAACGGCAGCGTCGCGGCGAGCGCGGTGAAGACCAGGAACAGGCCGTTGTTGGTGATCTGCGCGATGAAGGCGGGCCCGCCCTCGCCGCTCCCGCCGATGGTGGAGCCGTCACTGGTCTCGATCCTGACGGCGACACCGACCAGGACGGGCACGGCGGCGAGCACCCCCAGCAGCGCGAGCGTCCGCCAGCGGCGGAAGGTGATCGCGAGCTCGCTGCGGAAGAGCCCGAGGGTCCAGATCCGCCGCCGCTGCCGGGGACCGGACGCCTCGGATACGTTCATGACCTCAGCCCGCGACATCGAAGCCCTCTCCCGTCAGCGCCACGAACGCGTCCTCCAGCGAGGCCCGTTCGAGGCCGAAGCCGCGGACGCGGACGCCCGCCTCGACCAACGCGGCGTTCAGATCCGCCAGTTCCACGTCCTGCCCGAACGCGTCCTGGCCCGGCGGTTCGCCGGTCACGCGGTCCTCCGTCACGACGAGGTCCGCCACGCCCCGCTCCTTCAGGACGCGGGCCGCGTCGCCCGGATCCGGTGTCGTCACGACGAGCCTGCCGCGCGCGCCCGCCGCCAGCTCGGCGACCGGGGCCTGGGTGATCAGACGCCCCTGGGTCATCACGGCCGCGTGCGTACAGACCTGCTCGATCTCGTCGAGGAGGTGCGAGGAGAGGAAGACGGTCGTGCCCTCCGCCGCCAGCTCCCGCACCAGCGTGCGGATCTCGCGCATGCCCTGCGGGTCGAGGCCGTTCGTCGGCTCGTCCAGGACGAGGAGCCCGCGCGGCTGGAGCAGCGCGGCGGCGAGCCCGAGCCGCTGCTTCATGCCGAGGGAGTACGCCTTGGCCTTCTTGCCCGCGGCGGACGTCAGGCCCACCCGGTCCAGGGCCGCCTCCGCGCGCCTGCGCCGGGTGCGGGGATCGGCGGTCGGGTCGGCGGAGTCGTACCGCAGCAGGTTGTCGCGGCCCGACAGGAAGCCGTAGAGGGCGGGGCCCTCGATCAGGGCGCCCACGTGCGGGAGCACGGCCCGCGCGCCGCGCGGCATGGCCTGGCCGAGGACCTTGGCGCGGCCGGACGTCGGTTCGATGAGGCCCATCAGCATGCGGATGGTGGTCGTCTTGCCGGAGCCGTTCGGTCCGAGGAACCCGAAGACGCTGCCTTCGGGGACGGAGAGGTCGAGCCCGTCGACGGCGAGGTGTTTTCCGTAGCGCTTGGTGAGCCCGCGCGTCTCGATGACGTGCTCCACCGCGCTGCCGCTGGTACCCGGCACGTTGCCCTCCCGTCGCCCGACGAGACGGATGGAAGGTGCCCTTCCGGCACCTTCCATCCGCCGTTCCCCTCTGTCGTACGCACCGTTAGTGCGCCGCGTTCGCCGCCTTCACGAGTGCGTCCTTCGTGACCGCGCCCACGTAGACCTTGCCGTCCTCGGTGACGAGGGCGTTGATCAGGCGGGTCGAGAAGACCGTGCCGGAGCCGAACTTGCCGCTGACCTGGTCGCCCAGCGAGTCCAGCAGCTTCTGCGCGTCCGGCGGCACGTCGCCCGAGCCGGCGCTCGGCAGGCCCTGGCCGCCCGGCAGCTTCAGCTCGGCGATGGAGCTCCAGCCCTCACCGACGACCTTGAGGTCGTTGAGGTCCTCTTCCTTGAACTGCTTGCCGCCCTTGTCCTTGAAGCCACGCTCGTCAGCGGCGTGCTCGTCGGCCTCGGTGACCTTCGCGCCCTTGGGCGGCGTGAAGTCGAAGGTGGACGCGGACGGCTTGCCGAAGTCGACCTTCGTGAAGCCCGCGTCGATCACCGCGGCGCCGCCGGAGGCCGGGGTCAGGGTGAACTTGAGCGGCGTACCGGTCTTGGCGTCGACCGCGACCGTGATCTGGCCGACCGTCGAACCGGACTGCTTGGGCTTGACGACCAGGCGGTACGCGTCGCGGCCCGCGACCTGCGCGGTGCCGTCGACCTTCACGGACGTCGTGTCGTCGACGGCCTTGAGGGCCTGCTCGGCGAAGTCCTTGGGGGTGGCGGGGAGCTCCTTCGCCACGTCCTTGGGCACGTCCTTGCCGGTCTTGCCCGCGCCCTTGCCGGAGGCGTCCGCGGCGCCCTGCGCGTGGTAGGCCTCGTTCGACCTGCTGTCGTACGCCCACAGGTCGTCGCCGTTGTGGATCAGGCTGTACTCGGCGGCGTCCTCCAGGACGGACACCTTCTGCCTGTCGGGGCCGTCGGCCGCGACGCGCAGCGTGTGCGTGCCGGACGCCAGCTCCATCAGCTTGCTCTTGGGGTCGGCGGCCGAGCCCTCGCCGTCGCCGTCCTCGCCGTGGTCCGAACCGCCGCCACCGGCGAAGCCGCCCGCCATGCCGCCCATCGACGGCAGGCCCAGATCGGTGCTGATCTTGACGTTGCCGGAGAGCTGCTGTGTGTCGGACGCGGCGATCTTCTCGATGAGCTCCTGCGCCGTGATCTTCGGCAGATCCGGGTCGCCCGACGTGGCGAGCGCCGGGACGAGCCCGATGGTCGCCGCCGCCACCCCCGCCACCGCGACCGGGACCACGTAGCGCGCCGCCTTGCGGCGGCCGACGCGCAGGTCCCCGGCCTCACTGGTGTCCTGTTCCGGTTCGTACGGTGCCATTGTGTGCCCTACCTCCGTGGTCGGCGGCGGCCTTTTCCCTGTACGTGCCTTCGTCCACCCCGCGCCGCCATTCTCACCCGAATTGGTCAGGAGTGGTTGTCCTTGTTGGACTCCATCCGACCAAATCGGCCAGGAAGAAGCGTCAGACCCCGGGTGCAACTCCACGTACTCCCGCGGGATGACACAAAACGGCGGCGCCTCCCCCGACCCGTAGGGGATGGCACCGCCGATCGACAGGGGTACGCGCGGTGACGCAGCTCACGCGGCCGTGGCCGGCGGACCTCAGCCCGCGCGGTGCACCACCAGGTCGCAGAGCTCCACCAGCGCGGCCTTCGCGTCGCACTCCGGCAGCGGCGCCAGCGCGGCCCGCGCGTCCTCCGCGTAACGGACGGTGTCCCTGCGGGCGTGCTCCAGAGCGGGGTGCACGCGGAGCCGGGCGAGCGCCTCGGCGTGCCGGGCGTCGTCGGTGAGGTCGGAGGCGAGCAGCTCGCTCAGGGCGATGTCCTCGGCGAGGCCGAGCCGCGCCACGCGCTCGCGCAGGCGGAGCACCGGCAGCGTGGGGATGCCCTCACGCAGGTCCGTGCCCGGCGTCTTGCCGGACTCGTGCGAGTCGGAGGCGATGTCCAGCACGTCGTCGGCGAGCTGGAAGGCGACGCCGAGCCGCTCGCCGTACTGCGTCAGGACGTCCACGACGGTCTCGTCGGCGCCCGACATCATCGCGCCGAACCGGCAGGCCACGGCGACCAGCGAACCGGTCTTGCCGCCGAGCACGTCGAGGTAGTGGTCGACCGGATCGCGTCCCTCGGACGGCCCCGCGGTCTCCAGGATCTGGCCGGTGACCAGGCGTTCGAAGGCCTCCGCCTGGATGCGGACGGCCTCGGGGCCGAGGTCGGCCAGGATGTACGAGGCGCGGGCGAAGAGGAAGTCGCCGGTCAGGACGGCGACGGAGTTGCCCCAGCGCTGGTTGGCGCTGGGGACGCCGCGGCGCACGTCCGCCTCGTCCATCACATCGTCGTGGTACAGCGTCGCGAGGTGTGTGAGCTCGACGACCACGGCGGAGGGCACGACGCCCGGCGCGTAGGGGTCGCCGAACTGGGAGGCGAGCATCACGAGCAGGGGGCGGAAACGCTTCCCCCCGGCACGGACGAGGTGCTGGGCCGCCTCGGTGATGAAGGGGACCTCGCTCTTGGTGGCCTCGAGCAGGCCCTCCTCGACAGCCGCCAACCCTGCCTGGACATCGGCTTCGAGAGCCTGGTCCCGCACGCTCAGCCCAAAAGGCCCGACGACGGTCACGAGAGGTTCTCCTGTCTGCTGACGATCACATGGCGAACTCGGTCGATCATTGGATCTCGGTCGATGACACGGTTTGTCGATGTGTCGCTGCCATCACTCAAGTCAGCGTATCCGGTCGACTTTCGATCACAGCGAGCACCTGCCCGCACATGTGCGGCCGGGCAGAGTGCAATCTCCCCCGGTATGTTCTTGATCAGCCCATAAGACTGACAGGACCTCCCTGCACCAGAAGAACCGTAAAGACCGGGAGCAGCCGCTTTGTCCCGTACTACGGCCGAGTACGAGCCGCCCGCAGAGCCGCCGACGGATCCGCCGCCGGGCGACGACCACGCCTTCTTCGGGCAGCCACGCGGCCTGCTCACCCTCTCCGGCCTGGAAGTCTGGGAACGCTTCTCGTTTCTGGGCATGCAGGCCATCCTGGTCCTCTACTTCGCCGACTCCGTCGCGAACGACGGCATGGGGATGGCCCCCGGGACGGCCGCGTCGGTCTCCGCGGCGTACGGAACGCTGGTCTACCTGGTCTCCGTGGCGGGCGGCTGGCTCGCCGACCGCATCCTCGGGTCGTACCGCGCGGTGCTGTGGGGCGGCATCCTCATCGCCTGCGGCCACTACTCGATGGCGGTGCCGACCCCGACGATGACGTGGGTGGGCCTCGGCCTGATCAGCGCGGGCACCGGGCTGCTCAAGCCGAACGTCGCCTCGATGGTCGGCAAGCTCTACCGCACCGAGGACGAGCGCCGCGACGCCGGCTTCGCGCTCTACTACATGGCGATCAACGTGGGCGCCTTCGCGGGCCCCCTGATCACCGGCTGGCTCGGCGACCACAAGGGCTGGCACTGGGGCTTCTCGGCGGCCGCGATCGGCATGACCTTCGGTCTCGTCCAGTACGTGGCGGGACGGCGGCACCTCGCCGGGCGCAAGGCGTCCGCCGAGTTCGCCCTGCCCCTGGACGCGATGCGGCGGGCGATCCTGATGATCGTCGCCGGGACCGTCCTGGTCGCCGCGGTCGCGGGGCTGCTCGCCGCCGTCGGCTGGCTGACCATGGACCGCTTCGTGGACCTGCTCACCCTCATCTCGGTGATCGCGCCGGTCGTCTACTTCGCCGTGATGTTCCGCAGCCCGCGCGTGACGTCCGAGGAGCGCCTCCGCTTGCGCCCCTACGTGGTCCTCTTCCTCGCCTCGGTCGTCTTCAACTTCATCCTGTTCCAGGCGTACTCGACGATGATGCTGCTCGCGTCGACCAACGCCAGGACCGAGATCCTGGGATTCCACTTCCCCGCCGGCTGGTACGCGTCCGCGCTCGGCGCCTTCGAGGTCGCGCTCGCCCCGGTGGTCGCAGCCGTCTGGGCACGGATGGGCCCGCGCCAGCCGCACGCCTCCAACAAGATCGCGTTCGGTGTGATCCTCGGCGGGCTGTCGTTCCTGCTGATGGTCCTGCCCACCTCGGGGCACAGCGGCGACACGTACAGGATGGCCGCCTGGTGGATCGTCGGCTCGTACCTGCTGCTCGGGCTCGGTGACATCCTCCTGGAGACCTCGGGCATGTCGGCGACGACCAAGCTCGCCCCGAAGGCCTTCGCCAGCCAGACCATGGCGCTGTGGTTCCTGTCCCTCGCGCTCGCCAACGGCATCCAGGCACAGGTGGTGAAGCTCTACGGAGAGGTCTCCCACCCGGCGTACTTCGGCGTGAACGGCGGCATCGCCGTGGTCGCGGGCATCGCCGTGATCGCGCTCGCGCCGTGGCTGCGCCGCACCATGCACCCCGTCCACTGAGGGCACCCCGCCCACCGAGGACATCCCGTCCACTGAGGTTCCTCCCATGTCGCACCCGAAGATCCAGACCGATTTCCCGTACGAGACCACCCACGAGGACATCCGCGTACCCCTCGCCGACGGGACGAAGCTGTACGCGCGCGTGTGGAGGCCGGTCACCGACGAACCCGTCCCCGTGCTCCTCGAGTACCTCCCCTATCGCCTGAGTGACTGGACGGCGCCCCGCGACTGGCAGCGCCACCCCTGGTACGCGGGCCACGGCTACGCCTCCGTGCGCGTCGACGTCCGCGGGCACGGCAACAGCGAGGGGCTACCCACCGACGAGTACTCGGCGCAGGAGCTGTCCGACGGCGTCGAGGTGGTGAACTGGCTGGCCGCGCAGCCCTGGTCGAACGGCAGGGTCGGCATGTTCGGCATCTCCTGGGGCGGCTTCAACTCCCTCCAGATCGCGGCGCTCGCGCCCGAGCCCCTCAAGGCGATCGTCACGGTCTGCTCCGCGGACGACCGCTATGACAACGACGTGCACTACATGGGTGGTTCCGTCCTGGCGGTGGACATGCACGCGTGGGCGGCGACGATGCTGGCCTTCGTGTCGCGCCCGCCGGACCCTCGGTTCGTGGGCGACGCGTGGCGCGAGATGTGGCTGACGCGCCTCGAAGCCGTGGACCCGTTCATCCACACCTGGCTGGACCACCAGACCCGCGACGACTACTGGCGGCACGGCAGCGTCTGCGAGGACTACTCCGCGATCGGCGCCGCCGTCCTCGCGGTGGGCGGCTGGCACGACCCGTACCGCGACACGGTCCTGCGCCTGGTCGAACACCTCCCCGACGACCGGGTACGAGGGCTGATCGGCCCCTGGTCGCACCAGTACCCGGACCGCGGCCTGCCGCCGGGTCCCGCGATCGGCTTCCTCCAGGAGACGCTGCGCTGGTGGGACCACCACCTCAAGGGCGTCGACACCGGAGTGATGGCCGAGCCGAAACTCCGCTCCTGGATCAGCGATTCGCATCCGCCCGCGACGGTGTACGAGGAGATGAGGGGCGGCTGGGTCGGCGACCCCGCCTGGCCGTCACCGAACGTCACCCCCACCACCTACGCCCTCCAGGGCAGCCCTCTCATCGTCGACTCCCCCATGCACACAGGGCTGGACGCCGGCCGCTTCTTCCCCTTCGGCAACGACGCCGACCTGCCGCCCGACCAGCGGGACGAGGACGCGAAGTCGGCGTGCTTCGAGTTCGAGGTCCCTTCGGAGGTACGCGTTCTGGGGCGCCCCGCGGTGACGCTGCGGCTGCGCATGGACGTGCCCTACGGGCAGGCCGTCGCCCGCCTCTGCGACATCGCGCCCGACGGCTCGTCCACCCTCGTCACCCGGGGCGTGCTCAACCTCTCGGCCCGGCACGGCAGGGACCGCGCGGACGCCTGGCCGCTCGGCGCCACCGAGGACGTGACCTTCGAACTCAACGGCGTCGGCCACACCTTCCCGCCGGGCCACCGCATCCGCCTCGCGGTCTCCTCCGCGTACTGGCCGTGGATCTGGCCGCAGGCCGACTCGGCGGGCTTCACCCTGGAGCCGGTGGGCAGCTCGCTGGAACTGCCGGTGCGCGAGGGCGGCTTGGACCCGTCGATCACCTTCGAGGCCCCCGAGCAGTCGGAGCCGCTCGGCGTGGTCTTCCCGGCGACCCTCGACGAACAGCGCCCCGAGCGTCTCGTCGTACGCGATGTCGCCAAGGGCGAGTGGCGCCTGGAGGTCGACCCGCGCTACGGCGGCACGCGCGTGTACCCCGACGGTCTGGAGTTCACCGAGGACGCCCTGGAGACGTACACGATCAACGAGGGCGACCCGCTGAGCGCCCGCACCCGCTCGGACTGGACCATCCGCCTGCACCGGCCCGACCTCTCCTGGGACGTGACGGTCGAGACGCGCTCGGAGATCACGTGCGACGCGGCGGACTTCATCACCTCGAACGAGGTGGTGTGCAAGGACGGGGGCGAGGTCGTCTTCCACCGGACGTGGGAGAAGCGGATCCGGCGGACGGCAGGCTGACTAGGCCTTCTCCAGAAGGCGCTCCAGGACGACGGCGATGCCGTCTTGTTCGTTCGACAAAGTCAACTCATCGGCTACCGCCTTGAGTTCGTCGTGGGCATTGGCCATGGCCACGCCGTGCGCCGCCCACATGAACATGGGGATGTCGTTGGGCATGTCCCCGAAGGCGACCGTGTCGGCCGCCGTCAGCCCGAGGCGCTCGGCGGCCAGCGCGAGCCCGGTCGCCTTGGTCACCCCGCACGGCTGGAGCTCCACGGTGCCGGGCCCCGACATCGTCACGGTGGCGAGCGAGCCCACCGCGTCGCGCGCCACCGCCGCCAACTCGTCGTCCGCCAGCGTCGGATGGCGCAGCAGGACCTTGCTGATGGGCTCCTCCCACAGCACTCCACGGCCGGGCACGCGCACCGCGGGCAGCGTGGGGTGCGGCATCTCGTACCCCGGTTCGATGAGCGTGAGGCCGTCCACGCCGTCCTGGTCCACGGCCGCGTAGACCTGCCCGACCTCCGCCTCGATCTTGCCGAGCGCGGCCTCGGCGAGCTCGCGGTCGAGGGTCACCGACCACTCCATGCGGTCCGCCCCGGCGTCGTACAGCTGCGCTCCCTGCCCACAGACGGCCAGGCCGTCGTAGCCGAGGTCGTCGAAGAGGGGCCGCACGCGCGGCGCGGGCCGGCCGGTCACCACGAGGTGCCTCGCACCCCCCTCACCGGCGGCGGCCAGCGCCCGCCGGGACCGGTCCGAGACCGTGTCGTCGCCGCGCAGCAGCGTCCCGTCCAGGTCAGTGGCGATGAGTGCATATGCGAGGGGAGCGGCCATGATCCAGAGAATACGGATCCTGGGCCCCACCGGAAGCTGCTTGGCAAGGTGCATGTGGGGCTGGTGGCGGCCGGGCCGACTGTGGTTCACCAGAAAGTGGACCCTGTCATTCCGCAACACCGCGTTCCGCGACACCGCATTCCGCGACACCGGACCCGGGCGACACACGTCTCACCACGTACTCGTTTGGTAACCGCGGGAGGCGCTTTCCCTCTTGTCACCGCACAGCCAGTAGTTTTGGGCACGAGCACGTCGCCGAGAGTGCGCACGAGACGGGGGAAGACACATGGGGGGCCATCGGCCGTCGGACTGGCATGTCTTGGATCTGGAGAAGGATCCGACGCCGGGGGATCCGCAGCGGGTCCGCAAGCTCGCCGCGAATCTCCACGACTTCGCCGATGACGTGGGCAGGGTGCTGCGGGACATCAAGGGGATGGCGGGCGAGGACGCGATCCTGCAGTGGGCCGGGCAGACCGCGGAGGCCTTCACCGAGAAGTTCGAGGACGCGCCCGGCAAGCTGAAGAAGCTCAAGAAGAGCTACGAGATGGCGGGCGACGCGCTGTCCGGGTACTGGCCCGAGCTGGAGCGTGCCCAGACCCTGGCCGACAAGGCGCTGGTCAAGGGCCGCGAGGCCCAAGCCGATCTGTCCTCCGCCAAGTCCCGTCTCTCCTCGGCCGATTCGTGGGTGGAGCGGGCCGGCAAGGAGGCCGACAAGTACAAGGACGACGGGGGCAAGTCCGGCAAGGACGTGCCCAAGCCGGACGAGGACAAGGTCCGCGCCGCCACCCGTAACGCAGCCTCCGCCGAGAAGGCCCAGAAGTCCGCCCAGGGTGATGTCGACTCCGCTCAGAGCGCGCTGGACGCGGCGAAGAAGATGGCCGCGGACGCCCGCAAGATGCGCGAGGAAGCCGCCGGGACCGCGAAGCGGAAGATCGACGAGGCCTCGGACGCGGGGATCCAGAACCGCAAGTGGTGGGAGGAGATCGGCGACTGGGTCTCCGACAACTGGGACACCATCGTCGCCGTGTGCAAGGTCGTCGTCGCCGTCGTCGGGGTAATCGCGATGATCGTGGGCGGGCCGATCCTCGCCGCCATCGTGATCGTCGCCGGAGCCATCGTCCTGGCGGACACCCTGAGCAAATACGCCAAGGGCCAAGCCACCCTCATGGACGTGGCGTTCTCCGCCATGGACTGCGTCCCCGGCATGAAGGGCATCACCACCGCCGCCAAACTCGCCAAGGGCGCGAAGGGCCTGAAGGCCGGAGTGAAGGGCCTCGGCAAGAACGCCGACGACGCCCTCAAGAGCGGCGCCAAGGGAGCCGACAACCGCGCCGCCGACGCCGTGACGTCCCGGGGCTCCGACCCGATCGACATGGCCACCGGCTTCATGTTCCTGCCGCAGACCGACATCACGCTGCCGGGCACCCTGCCGCTGGCCTTCCACCGCCGCGTGTCCTCCGGCTACCGCACCGGCTGGTGGTTCGGGCCCACCTGGGCCTCCACCATCGACCAGCACCTGGAGGTCCACTCCGGAGGAGTCGTCCACGTCACCGAGGACGGCCTGCTGCTCGCCTACCCCCACCCCGTCGAGCCCGGCACGCCCGTCCTCCCGGAGGCCGGCGCGCGCCAGCCCCTCACCCGGCTCGACGACGGCGGATACCGGATCGACGATCCGTACACCGGCCACACCCGCTTCTTCGCCGCGCCCGTCGACGGCGTCGCACTGATCCAGCGGATCACCGACCGCAACCACAACCGCATCGACTTCGACCACGACGAGGACGGCACCCCGCTCGCCATCCGGCACTCGGGCGGCTACCACCTCAAGTTGACCGTCGACGAGGGCCACATCACCTCGCTCGTCCTCGTGGGCGGCTCGGCGGACGGCTCGGACCTCACCGTCAGGACGTACGAGTACACCGACGGCAACCTCACCACGGTCGTCAACAGCACCGGCCACCCGCTGGTGTTCACGTACGACGAGCGGCTGCGGGTCACCTCGTGGACCGACAGCAACGGCAGCCGCTACGACTACGCGTACGACGCGCTCGACCGCTGTGTCGCCGAGGGCGGTGAAGCCGGGCACATCGCCATCACCCTCGACTACGACGGCCGCTGCGCCGACTGGCCGGGCGCCCGCGTCACCACCCTGACGACCGCCGAGGGCGCCGTCACCCGCTTCGTCGTCAACGACAACAGCCAGGTCGTCGCCGAGATCGACCCGCTCGGCGGCACCGTCCGCACCACCTGGGACGAGCACCACCGCCCCCTGTCCCGGACCGACGAGCTGGGGCGCACGACGCGGTACGAGCGCAACGGCCTCGGCCACCCCACTCTGGTGACCAGGCCCGACGGGAGCACCGTCCAGTACGCCTACGACGACGCCCTCGCCCTGCCGACGGCGGCGCGCCTCCCCGACGGGACCAGCTGGCACCGTGCGTACGACGCGCGCGGCAACTGCACGGCCGTCACGGACACGGACGGCGCGACCTACCGCTACGGCTACTCCGCGCAGGGGCACATCACCTCGATCACCGACCCGCTGGACCACACCACCACGGTCGAGTGCGACCCCGCGGGCCTGCCGCTGAGCTCGCGCGACCCGCTGGGCGGCACCACCCGGTGGGCCCGCACCGCGACCGGTCTGCCCCACCGGTTCACCGATCCGCTGGGCCGCACCACCCGCTTCACCTGGTCGACGGAGGGCCTGCTGACCAGCCGCGCCACCGCGGACGGGGCCGCTGAGACCTGGGAGTACGACGGGGAGGGCAACTGCGTCAGTCACACCGACGCGACGGGCGCCGTCTCACGGTTCGAGTACACCCACTTCGACATGTTGTCCGCCCGCACCGACCCCGACGGCGCGCGCTACACCTTCCGGCACGACCCCTCGCTGCGGCTCACCTCGGTCACGAATCCGCAGGGGCTCACCTGGCAGTACACCTACGACGACGCCGGGCGCCCGGTGTCCGAGACGGACTTCGACGGCCGCTGCGTCCACTACACCCACGACGCGGCGGGCCAACTCGTCGCACGCACCGACGCCCTCGGCGGGCGCGTGGAGTACGCGCACGACAGCCTGGGACGGGTCGTCCGGTCCGACGCCGAGGGCGCGGTCACGGAGTACGCCTACGACCCGGCGGGCCGCCTCGTCCGCGCGACCACCGCGGACAGCACGCTCACGCTGCGCAGGGACGCGGCGGGCCGCCTCGTCTCCCAGAGCACCGACGGACGCGAACTCACCCACGCGTACGACGCGTTGGGCCGCGTCGTCAGCCGCACCACGCCGAGCGGTGCGACGACGACCTGGTCCTACGACGCCGCGGGCAACCGGAACGGGGCGAGCGCCTCGGGCCACGCGCTCCGCTTCGAGTACGACGCGGCGGGCCAGGAGGTCGCCCGGCACATCGGGGCCGAGCTCACCCTCACCCACTCCTTCGACGAACAGGGCCGCCTCACCGCGCAGTCCGTGACGGCGGGCGGCACGCGCCGCGTCCAGCACCGCGCCTACCGGTACGGCGGTGACGGCAGCCTCCTCGGCGTCGACGACCAGCTCTCCGGGAGCCGCAGCTTCGGCCTCGACGCGGCGAAGCGGGTCACGGCCGTGCACGCCGACGGTTGGAGCGAGCGGTACGCCTACGACCAGGCGGGCAATCAGACCGAGGCCGCCTGGCCGAGCACCCACCCCGGCCAGGACGCGGTCGGCACGCGCGCCTACGAAGGGACCCGCCTCACGCGCGCGGGCCGTGTCCGGTACGAGTACGACGCGTTGGGCCGCGTCGTCCTGCGGCAGCGGACCCGGCTCTCCCGCAAGCCGGAGACCTGGCGCTACGAGTGGGACGTGCAGGACAAGCTGCGCTCCGTGGTCACTCCGGACGGCACCCGGTGGACGTACCGGTACGACCCGCTGGGGCGGCGCTCGGCCAAGCGGCGGCTCGCCGACGACGGCCGTACCGTCGTCGAACAGGTCGACTTCACCTGGGAGGGAACGACGCTCTGCGAGCAGACGACCCGCGCGCGGGACCTGCCCCACGAGGTGACGCTGACCTGGGACCACGATGGTCTGCGGCCGCTGACGCAGCTGGAGCGCATCACCGCGCCCGCGGTCGGCAAGGCCTCCTCCGACGGCCTCGGAGCCGCGGGAGCCGTCGGGCTCCTCGACGCACCCCCGGCCCCCCAGCAGGAGATCGACTCCCGCTTCTTCGCGATCGTCACCGACCTCATCGGCACGCCCACCGAACTCGTCGACGAGCAAGGCGACATCGCCTGGCGGACCCGCAGCACCCTGTGGGGCACCACCGCCTGGGAATCGGGCAGCACGGCGTACACACCGCTGCGCTTTCCCGGCCAGTACTTCGACCCCGAGACGGGCCTCCACCACAACTACTTCCGCCACTACGAACCGGAGACCGGCCGCTACGCCACCCCGGACCCCCTCGGCCTCGCCCCCGCGCCCAACCCGGTCTCCTACGTGGCCAATCCCCACACCTGGAGCGACCCGCTCGGCCTCTCGCCCTACCCGTACGGCCAGGGCTTCCCGGACCGGAAGCTGCCCCGCGACAAGCACGGCAACCCCGCGCCCGACCCCGCCGCCGAGGGCTATCCCCACACACAACTCGGCATCAAGCCGGGTCGGCGCGACCGGTACGCGCAGGCCCGTGAGTTCGACGCGGACGGCCAGCCGGTGCGCGACATCGACTTCACGGACCACGGGCGGCCGCAGAACCACGACAATCCCCACCAGCACCGATATCTTCCGAACCCCACAGGCGGAACCCGGCAGAGGGGCCCCGCCGAACCGCTCGAATGGCCGTGACCATGCCCGACACCTCAGACGCCGGAGACGACATGAAAGCCGCGGACGACAGGAACACCGCGGACACCCTGCGGATCCCGATGCACGGCCCCGAGGGGCACTTGGTCACCCTCTCCGACGTGCTGGCCCACGTACCCGAGGAGCGCGGGGCGGCCTGGACCTGGCGCGTCCTCGAGTTCACCGGCGTCGGGGAGATGCCGGGCGGCCTCTCCGTCGAGGAGTTCGAGGAGGCCGCCCTGGAGTCCCCCACCGGGCTCCCCTTCGACTGGCCCGCCCTGCGGGACTTCGCGGGGCGGGTCGAGCAGGTGCAGGACCTGATCCTCATCGCCGTCGAAGAGGGCACGGAGCCCGACCCGGCGGCCCTGGAGGCCATGGACCTCTCCGGCAGCCCCTTCGTGATCGAGGCGGTCGACAGCACGGAATGGCAGGTGACCGACCGGACGCGGTAGGCGGCGCCGGTCAGCCTCGTGACGACGTTGCGAACTCTTTAAGCACTGCCGTAACCGGGGGCTCCACACGTAACGTGTGGCACACCCCTATGGAAAGCGAGGCAGGTACGCATGTCCGAGCAGACCCCGCTCGACCCGGCCGCCGGCGACTCCGCCGCCCTCCCCGGAGGGGGCGCCACCGGCCTCCCCGAGGGTGACCCCTTCGGCCTGCCCGAGGGCGACCCCTTCGGACCCCACAACCTCCCATACGGCGTGTTCTCCCTGTCCGGTGAGGACGACGGCCGGCGCAGGGTCGGGGTGCGGCTCGGCTCGTACGTCCTGGACGCGGGCGCCGCGGCCGCCGCGCTCGGCTCCCCCTACGTCTCGCTCCTCGCGCGGCCCACGCTGAACCCGCTGCTCGCCGCGGGCCGCACCGCGTGGTCCGACGTGCGGCGCGCCCTGACGGCGTGGGTCACGGTCCCGTCCCACCGCGACACCGTGCGCCCCCTGTTGCACCCGCTCTCCGACGTGACCCTGCACCTGCCGTTCGAGGTCGCGGATTACGTCGACTTCTACGCCTCGGAGAACCACGCGACGAACCTGGGCAAGATGTTCCGCCCGGACTCACCGACGCCGCTGACGCCCAACTGGAAGCACCTGCCCATCGGTTACCACGGGCGCTCCGGCACCGTCGTGGTCTCCGGCACCGACGTCGTGCGGCCGACGGGCCAGCGCAAGGCGCCCGCCGACCCGGCCCCGGTCTTCGGCCCTTCGGTCCGGCTCGACATCGAGGCGGAGGTCGGCTTCGTGGTCGGCGCGCCCTCCACGCCCGGAACTCCCGTTCCCCTGGCGGACTTCCGGGAGCACGTCTTCGGACTCACCCTCCTCAACGACTGGTCCGCGCGCGACATCCAGGCCTGGGAGTACGTCCCGCTGGGCCCGTTCCTCGGCAAGTCCTTCGCCACGTCGGTGTCCGCGTGGATCACGCCGCTCGAGGCACTGGACGCGGCGCGGACCGCTCCCCCGGAGCGCACGCACCAGCTCCTGCCCTACCTGGACGACTCGACGGAGGCGGCGGACGAGCCGGGCGGCTACGACCTGCGCATCACGGTCACGCTCAACGGCCAGGTCATCTCCGAGCCGCCGTTCGCCGGCGTCTACTGGACGGCCGCGCAGCAGCTGGCGCACATGACGGTCAACGGCGCCTCGCTGCGCACCGGCGACCTGTACGGCTCGGGCACGGTCAGCGGCCCCGAGGCCGGCCAGTACGGCTCCCTGATCGAGATCACCTGGAACGGCCGCGACCCCCTCGAACTCCCGGACGGCAAGCGGACGTTCCTGGAGGACGGCGACGAGGTCACGCTCTCGGCGTGGGCACCGGGCCCGGGCGGGACGAAGGTGGGGCTGGGCGAGGTGACGGGCCGGATCGTGGCGGCGCGCTGAGCCGGGCCGTTTGTGTCAACTGCTTGACACAACGCTCCGACTGAGGTGAACTTGTACTCAGCGCTTGATACAATCAGGCGCTGAGTACAGGTCCGGGCCCGACCACCCGGCACCGCTCCATCGGGGGTCCACACATGCACGGCAGCAGCACCGGCACCACTCATCCACCCGCCACGTCCGGCCTGCCCCTCCCGCCGGAGGCAACCGCCCGCGCCCGCGTCGATCTGTACGCCCGCTGGGCCGGCCTCGCCGCGGGGGCCGCCGCCGCGTGGGCGGTGGCATCCCGGGACGACGGCCTGGGGGTCGGAATCCTCTACGCCATCCCGGCGTTCGGGCTCTGCGCCGTCGCCGGGGTCCTGCTCGGCGACGCGCTCACGCCACCGCCGCGCGGCCCGGTCCGCAGCGCCGGCCTCGCACCCCGCAGAGCCCGGGACCACGTGCCGCCCCGGATGACCCGACTGCTCGCCGCGCAGGCGCTCGCACTCGTCACCCTGCTCGCCGTCGCGGCGGCCACCGCTTCGGCGGACGACCAGGGCCGCGCCGGGCGCTCCCTCTCCGCCACCTGCCAGGGCATGACGTCGACAGTGGGCCCCTGGCCCGGGCTCTTCTACGGCATCCCGGTCCTCGCCTCGCTCGCCGTCGGCACGGCCGCCTGCGCGTGGTCCCTGCGCAGGATCGCCCGCCGCCCCGCGGAGGAACAGCCGCGCCTCGACCGGGCGTTGGCGATCACCGCGGCCTGGGGGCTGCTGGTCTCCACGCCGCTGCTCGGCGCCACCACCTTCGCCTCCGGCGCCCTGCTGAGTCTCGACTGCGCGGGCACGTCCGGCTCCGCCTGGATACTGATCCCCGTGGGCCTCTCCGCCCTGGCCACCATGACGTGGTGCCTCACCGCGATCGTCTCGCCCCGGGCCGACCGCCGATGACGGGCCCGGCCGTCCGGGTCGACACCACGAGCCCCGTCCCGCCCTACGAACAGATCCGGGCCCGGCTCGCCGCCCTGATCACCTCGGGCCGCCTCCCCGAGGGCGAACGCCTCCCGCCCGTCCGCCAACTCGCCGCCGACCTGGGCCTCGCGGCAGGCACGGTCGCCCGCGCCTACCGCGAACTGGAAGCGGCGTCCCTGATCCGCACCCGCCGCGGCGCGGGCACGAGGGTGGCCCCGCTTCCGGCGGCTCCCGCGGGCCCCGACCCGGCTCAACTGGCCTCACTGACCGAGCAGTTCATCACCGCGGCCCGCGCGCTCGGGGCGGACGACGCGGAGGTGGCGGCAGCGGTGAGGAAGGCACTGGACGGCATGTGAAGCGGCGGAACGCCCCCGGCAGTCAAGTCTTTGACGCTCGGGCACATGAACGTGAAGTCAGGCCGAAGGCCCGGCACCTCGGCTCCGCAGGAGCCGCGCACCCCGGCCCGAGGCAGACCAGCCCGGGGGCCGACCCCGGCATCCGGCCGGGCCGGGGAACCACGCACCCCTAAGAGGTCCAGTCCGGCTCCTCGTCCCCCCAGTCCGGCTCCATCTCATCGCTCAGCGGCAGCTCCGCCCCGCCGGGCGCGGAATCCACACCGGACTCACCACCCCCGGCCGCGGCCGCGGGCGCCCCGCCCAGGAACTCCGCGACGACGCCGACCACCCCCTCGCCGTACGTCGCCCGCTTCTTCTCGCCGACTCCGCTGATGCCCGCCAGGTCCCCGACGGACGTGGGACGCAGCGTGGCGAACTCCCGCAGCGTGGCGTCGTGGAAGATCACGTACGCGGGGACGCCCTGCTCCTTGGCCTGGGCGGCACGCCAGGCGCGCAGGGCCTCGAAGAGCGGCACCGCCTCCTGGGGCAACTCGGCGGCCGCCGCCGCGGACTTCGCCTTGCGCTCGCCCTTGGTGGCCCGCGCCGCGGCGGTCCGCTTGGGCTCCTTGCGCAACCGCACCTCGCGCTCGCGGCCCAGGACGGAACCGCTGGTCTCGGTGAGCACCAGCGTGCCGTACTCCCCTTCCACCGCGATCAGGCCCTGTGCCAGCAACTGCCGCACCACACCCCGCCATTCGGCCTCCGCCAGCTCCTCGCCGATGCCGAAGACGGAGAGCTGGTCGTGGTCGAACTGGATGACCTTGGCGGTCTTCTTGCCCAGGAGGATGTCGATGATCTGGCCCGCGCCGAACTTCTGGCCGCGCTCGCGCTGCAGCCGCACGACCGTGGAGAGCACCTTCTGCGCCGCGACCGTGCCGTCCCAGGTCTCGGGCGGGGTGAGGCAGGTGTCGCAGTTCCCGCAGGACTGCGCGGCCGCCTCCTGACCGAAGTAGGTGAGCAGTTGGGCCCGGCGGCACTGGGCGGTCTCGCACAGCGCCAGCATCGAGTCCAGATGGGAGGCGGCCCGGCGGCGGAACGCCTCGTCGCCCTCGCCGCCCTGGATCAACTTTCGCTGCTGGACGACGTCCTGGAGGCCGTACGCCATCCAGGCCGTGGAGGGCAGGCCGTCACGGCCCGCGCGGCCCGTCTCCTGGTAGTACCCCTCGACCGACTTCGGCAGGTCGAGGTGGGCGACGAAGCGGACGTCCGGCTTGTCGATGCCCATGCCGAAGGCGATGGTGGCGCAGACGACGAGGCCCTCCTCCCGCAGGAAGCGGGACTGGTGGGCCGCGCGGGTGCCGCCGTCCAGGCCCGCGTGGTACGGGACGGCCTCGATGCCGTTCCTGCAGAGGAACTCGGCGGTCTTCTCCACCGAGTTGCGCGAGAGGCAGTAGACGATGCCGGCGTCGCCCGCGTGCTCCTCCTTCAGGAAGGACAGGAGCTGCTTCTTCGGCTCGGCCTTGGGCACGATGCGGTACTGGATGTTGGGCCGGTCGAAGCTCGCCACGAAGTGCTTGGCGTCCGGCATGCCGAGCCGCTGCGTGATCTCCTGGTGCGTGGCGTGCGTGGCCGTGGCCGTGAGCGCGATGCGGGGCACGTCCGGCCAGCGCTGCCCGAGCACCGAGAGCGCCAGGTAGTCGGGGCGGAAGTCGTGGCCCCACTGCGCGACGCAGTGCGCCTCGTCGATGGCGAAGACCGAGATCTTGCCCCGTGACAGGAGATCAAGGGTCGCGTCGAGGCGCAGCCGCTCCGGGGCGAGATACAGCACGTCGAGCTCGCCGGCGAGGAACTCCGCCTCCATCACGCGGCGCTCGTCGAAGTCCTGCGTGGAGTTGATGAACCCGGCCCGCACGCCGAGCGCCCGCAGCGCGTCCACCTGGTCCTGCATGAGCGCGATGAGCGGGGAGACCACGACGCCCGTGCCCGGTCTGACCAGGGCCGGGATCTGGTAGCAGAGGGACTTGCCGCCGCCGGTCGGCATGAGGACCACGGCGTCCCCGCCGCCCACCACATGCTCGATGATCGCTTCCTGCTCGCCGCGGAAGGCGTCGTACCCGAAGACGCGATGGAGCGTACGCAGCGCGTCGCTCTCCGTCACCTCACCCATGCCACCGATCCCATTCATCGCCCTGCCCCCGTACGTCGCGCTTCGACCACTGCCTCCACGATAGGGCCCCGCTCGGACACCCCGAGAAGTTATCCACAGGCTGGGGGCCGCGTCCGGACATCCCGCGCACCGTCCCCGCACCTGTCTCCGAACACGCTTCCGCCCGGCGCCCCGTCTCACGAGGGGTGCCGGGCGGCAGACGCGTACGAGAAGAGACGTACGAAGGAGATCCGGCTACCGGACGAAGACTCCCGCCTGGTTCGCCAGATCCAGGAAGTACTGCGGGGCCACACCGAGCACCAGCGTCACCGCGACGCCCACCCCGATCGCCGTCATCGTCAGCGGGGAGGGCACGGCGACCGTGGGGCCGTCCGCCTTCGGCTCACTGAAGAACATCAGGACGATCACGCGGATGTAGAAGAACGCGGCGATCGCCGACGACAGGACACCGACCACGACCAAGGCGCCCGCCCCGCCCTCCGCCGCCGCCTTGAACACCGCGAACTTGCCCGTGAACCCGGACGTCAGCGGAATGCCCGCGAAGGCGAGGAGGAAGACCGCGAAGACCGCGGCGACCAGCGGGGACCTGCGTCCGAGCCCCGCCCACTTGGACAGGTGCGTGGCCTCGCCGCCCGCGTCCCGCACCAGCGTGACGACGGCGAAGGCGCCGATGGTCACGAAGGAGTAGGCGGCCAGGTAGAAGAGGACCGAGGAGACGCCGTCCGGGGTGGTCGCGATGACACCGGCGAGGATGAATCCGGCGTGCGCGATCGACGAGTACGCCAGGAGCCGCTTGATGTCGGTCTGGGTGATCGCGACGATCGCGCCGCCCAGCATCGTGATGATCGCGATGCCCCACATGACCGGACGCCAGTCCCAGCGCAGGCCCGGCAGGACCACGTAGAGGAGACGGAGGAGCGCGCCGAACGCGGCCACCTTCGTCGCCGCCGCCATGAAACCGGTGACCGGCGTCGGGGCGCCCTGGTACACGTCCGGGGTCCACATGTGGAACGGCACCGCGCCCACCTTGAAGAGCAGCCCCATCACCACCATCGCGACGCCGATCAGGAGCAGCGCGTCATTGCCCATGGTGTCGGCGAGCGCCGGGTCCACGGTCTTCACGTTGCCCTCGACGACGTTCGCGATGGTCGCGTACGACACCGAACCCGCGTACCCGTACAGGAGCGCGATGCCGAAGAGCGTGAACGCCGAGGCGAACGCGCCGAGCAGGAAGTACTTGACGGCGGCTTCCTGCGACATCAGGCGCTTGCGGCGGGCGAGCGCGCAGAGCAGGTACAGCGGCAGGGAGAAGACTTCCAGCGCGATGAAGAGCGTCAGGAGGTCGTTGGCCGCGGGGAAGACGAGCATGCCGCCGATGGCGAAGAGCGCCAGCGGGAACACCTCGGTGGTGGCGAACCCGGCCTTGGTGGCGGCCTGTTCGCCCTCGCTGCCCGGCACCGATCCGGCCTGCGGCACGAACGAGTCCACGCGGTTGCCGTGCGCCACCGGATCGAGGCGCCGCTCGGCGAAGGTGAAGATCGAGACGAGCCCCGCCAGCAGGATCGTGCCCTGCAGGAAGAGCGCGGGTCCGTCGACCGCGATGGCGCCCATCGCGGCGATCTGGGCCTTCGTGGTGCCGAAGCCGCGGGCGGCGAGCCCGACGACGGCGGCGAAGGCGGCGCAGAGCGCCACCACGGAGACGAACAGCTGGACGTAGTAACGGGACTTGCGCGGGACGAAGGCTTCGATGAGCACTCCGATGACGGCCGCGCCGATGACGATCAACGTCGGCGACAGCTGCCCATACTCGATCTTGGGCGCGTCGATCTTGTCGATCGGATCGGCCGCCATTGTCCACAGGCTGTGGACGGCTGATGCGCTCACTTGGCCGCCTCCACCTCGGGCTCGGGGTCCTTCTTCTGTACGTCGGACATGGTGTGCTTGACCGCCGGGTTCACCAGGTCGGTGAGCGGCTTCGGGTAGACCCCGAGGCCGATCAGGAGCGCGATCAGCGGGGCGACGACGACCAGTTCACGCACCCGCAGGTCGGGCATGGCCGAGACCTCCGCCTTCACGGGGCCCGTCATCGTCCGCTGATAGAGGACGAGGGTGTACAGCGCGGCGAGCACGATGCCGAGGGTCGCGATGATCCCGACCACCGGGTAGCGCGCGAACGCGCCGACCAGGACCAGGAATTCACTCACGAAGGGCGCGAGCCCCGGCAGCGAGAGCGTCGCGAGACCACCGATCAGGAAGGTGCCCGCGAGGACCGGGGCGACCTTCTGCACGCCTCCGTAGTCCGCGATGAGGCGCGAGCCGCGGCGCGAGATCAGGAAGCCGGCGACCAGCATCAGCGCGGCGGTGGAGATGCCGTGGTTGACCATGTAGAGCGTCGCGCCGGACTGGCCCTGCGAGGTCATCGCGAAGATGCCGAGGATGATGAAGCCGAAGTGCGAGATCGACGCGTACGCCACCAGGCGCTTGATGTCGCGCTGGCCGACGGCGAGGAGCGCGCCGTAGATGATGCTGATCAGGGCGAGGACGAGGACGACGGGCGTCGCCCACTCGCTCGCCTCGGGGAAGAGCCCGAGGCAGAACCGCAGCATCGCGAACGTGCCGACCTTGTCGACGACGGCCGTGATCAGTACGGCGACGGGGGCCGTGGACTCCCCCATCGCGTTCGGCAGCCAGGTGTGCAGCGGCCACAGCGGCGCCTTCACCGCGAAGGCGAAGAAGAAGCCGAGGAACAGCAGCCGCTCGGTGTTGGTCGCCATGTCGAGCGAGCCGTCCGCGCGCGCGGCGGAGATCTCCTGGAGCGAGAAGTTCCCCGCGACCACGTAGAGCCCGATGACCGCGGCCAGCATGATGAGGCCGCCGACGAGGTTGTAGAGGAGGAACTTCACGGCCGCGTACGAGCGTTGGGCCGAGGCGTTCTCGTCGCTGCCCGCGTGGGCGCGGTCTCCGAAGCCGCCGATGAGGAAGTACATCGGGATGAGCATGGCTTCGAAGAAGATGTAGAAGAGGAAGACGTCGGTGGCCTCGAAGGAGATGATCACCATCGCCTCGACGGCCAGGATCAGGGCGAAGAAACCCTGAGTGGGCCGCCACCGCGACGACTTGGTTTCGAGGGGATCGGCGTCGTGCCACCCGGCCAGGATGATGAAGGGGATCAGCAGGGCGGTGAGCGCGATGAGCGCGACGGCGATGCCGTCGACCCCGAGCTCGTACCGCACCCCGAAGTCCTTGATCCAGGCGTGCGACTCGGTCAGTTGATAGCGGTCCCCGTCCGGGTCGAACCGCACGAGCACGGTCACGGCCAGGGCCAGCGTGGCGAGCGAGACGAGCAGCGCGAGCCACTTGGCGGCGGTCCGCCGGGCGGCCGGAACGGCTGCCGTGGCGATCGCGCCGACCGCGGGCAGGGCCGCCGTCGCTGTCAGCAGAGGAAAGGACATCGGTATCAGACCGCCCTCATCAGCAGGGTCGCGGCGATGAGTACCGCAGCGCCGCCGAACATCGAGACCGCATACGAGCGGGCGTAGCCGTTCTGCAGTTTGCGCAGCCGGCCGGAGAGGCCGCCGACCGAGGCCGCCGTGCCGTTGACGACTCCGTCGACCAGGGTGTGGTCGACGTAGACCAGGGACCGCGTCAGGTGCTCGCCGCCGCGCACCAGGACGACGTGGTTGAAGTCGTCCTGCAGCAGGTCGCGGCGGGCGGCGCGGGTGAGCACCGAGCCGCGCGGGGCGGTGACCGGGACGGGCCGGCGCCCGTACTGGACGTAGGCCAGGGCGACGCCGATGACGAGGACCACCATGGTGGCGCCCGTGACGGTGGCGGCGCTCAGCGGCGAGTCGCCGTGGTCGTGCCGGGTGACCGGCTCCAGCCAGTGCATGAAGCGGTCGCCGATGCTGAAGAAGCCACCCGCGAAGACCGACCCGAAGGCGAGCAGGATCATCGGGATCGTCATGGACTTCGGGGACTCGTGCGGGTGCGGCTCGGAGTGCTCGCCGCGCGTCTCCGCGGCCGGTTCCACATCCGGTGCGTCCGGGGACGGCGTCCGCTCGTGGCGCCAGCGCTCCTCTCCGAAGAAGGTCATGATCATCACGCGCGTCATGTAGTACGCGGTGATGGCCGCGCCCAGCAGCGCCACCGAGCCGAGGATCCAGCCCTCCGTGCCGCCCTTGGCGAAGGCGGCCTCGATGATCTTGTCCTTGGAGAAGAAGCCGGAGAGCCCCGGGAAGCCGATGATCGCGAGGTAGCCGAGCCCGAAGGTGACGAAGGTGACCGGCATGTACTTCCTGAGGCCGCCGTACTTCCTCATGTCGACCTCGTCGTTCATGCCGTGCATGACCGATCCGGCGCCGAGGAAGAGGCCGGCCTTGAAGAAGCCGTGCGTCACCAGGTGCATGATCGCGAAGACATAGCCGACGGGGCCGAGGCCCGCGGCCAGGATCATGTAGCCGATCTGGGACATCGTCGAGCCCGCGAGGGCCTTCTTGATGTCGTCCTTCGCGCAACCGACGATCGCACCGAACAGGAGCGTGACCGCTCCGACGACGGTGACGACGAGCTGGGCGTCCGGCGCGGCGTTGAAGATCTCGCCGGAGCGGACGATGAGGTAGACACCGGCGGTCACCATCGTGGCGGCGTGGATGAGGGCCGAGACCGGGGTCGGGCCCTCCATCGCGTCACCGAGCCAGGACTGCAGCGGCACCTGGGCCGACTTGCCGCACGCGGCGAGCAGCAGCATCAGGCCGATGGCGGTGAGCTTGCCCTCCGACGTCTCACCCGTGGACTCCAGGACGGGCCCGAAGGCGAACGTCCCGAAGGTGGTGAACATCAGCATGATGGCGATCGACAGGCCCATGTCGCCGACCCGGTTGACCAGGAAGGCCTTCTTCGCGGCGGTGGCCGCGCTGGGCTTGTGCTGCCAGAAGCCGATCAGGAGGTACGAGGCGAGGCCGACGCCCTCCCATCCGACGTACAGGAGGAGGTAGTTGTCGGCGAGGACCAGCAGGAGCATCGCCGCGAGGAACAGGTTCAGGTAGCCGAAGAAACGGCGGCGCCGCTCGTCGTGCTCCATGTACCCGATGGAGTAGATGTGGATCAGGGTGCCCACACCGGAGATCAGCAGGACGAACGTCATCGACAGCTGGTCGAGCTGGAAGGCGACGTCCGCCTGGAAGCCCTCGACGGGGATCCAGCTGAACAGGTGCTGCGACAGGGTGCGTTCCTCCGCGCCCTTGCCGAGCATGTCCGAGAAGAGCACCACGGCGACGACGAAGGATGCGGCCGCGAGCAGCGTGCCGATCCAGTGGCCCGCGCGGTCCAACGCCCGCCCGCCGCACAGCAGTACGGCCGCTCCGAGCAGAGGCGCCGCGACGAGCAGCGCAATCAAGTTCTCTGTATTCACGGTTCCTGCGACCCCTTACAGCTTCATCAGGCTGGCGTCGTCGACCGAGGCCGAGTGGCGGGAACGGAACAGCGACACGATGATCGCGAGCCCGACCACGACCTCCGCGGCGGCGACGACCATCGTGAAGAAGGCGATGATCTGGCCGTCGAGGTTGCCGTGCATCCGGGAGAAGGCCACGAACGCGAGGTTGCAGGCGTTGAGCATGAGCTCGATGCACATGAACACCACGATCGCGTTCCGCCTGATGAGCACGCCGGTCGCGCCGATCGTGAACAACAGGGCGGCGAGATAGAGGTAGTTGACGGGGTTCACTTCGACGCCTCCTCGGTCCGGCCGATGTCGGTCCGCTTGAGGTCGGGCCGCTCCAGGCGGTCGGCGGAGCGCTGCTCCAGCGCCCGCAGGTCGTCCAGGGCCTCGTCCGACACGTCGCGGATCTGGCCGCGCTCGCGCAGCGTCCTGTTGACCGTGAGCTCGGAGGGGGTGCCGTCGGGGAGCAGGCCCGCGATGTCCACGGCGTTGTGCCGGGCGTAGACACCCGGGGCCGGCAGGGGCGGCAGGTGCTTGCCCTCGCGCACGCGCGCCTCGGCCATCTCGCGCTGGGTCCTGGCGCGCTCCGTGCGCTCGCGGTGGGTCATGACCATCGCGCCGACCGTGGCCGTGATGAGCAGGGCGCCGGTGATCTCGAAGGCGAAGACGTACTTGGTGAAGATGAGGGACGCGAGGCCCTCCACGTTGCCACCGGCGTTCGCCTTGCCGAGGCCGTTGAACTCCTTCACCGAGGCGTTCCCGATGCCCGCGAAGAGCAGCACCGCGAAGCCGAGCCCGCACAGGGCGGCCAGCCAGCGCTGCCCCTTGATGGTCTCCTTCAGGGAGTCGGCGGCGGTGACGCCGACCAGCATGACCACGAAGAGGAAGAGCATCATGATCGCGCCGGTGTAGACGACGATCTGGACGATGCCCAGGAAGTACGCGCCGTTGGCGAGGTAGAAGACCGCCAGGATGATCATGGTCCCGGCCAGGCAGAGCGCGCTGTGCACGGCCTTCTTCATGAGGATCGTGCACAGGGCGCCGATCACGGCGACCGTGCCGAGCACCCAGAACTGGAAGGCCTCGCCGGTGGAGGTGGTGTAGGCGGCGAGCGTCATCGGCCGATCACCTTCTCCGACGCCGGCTCGCCGTCACCGAAGGTCGCCGCCGCCTCCTGGGGCGTCTCCCCCTTGGAGAGGGCGACCTGGGGAACCGTCCCCGGCGCCGCCTCGGTCACCAGGCCCCGGTAGTAGTCCTGCTCGTCCATGCCCGGGAAGATCGAGTGCGGGCTGTCGACCATGCCCTCCTCAAGACCGGCGAGCAGCTGCTCCTTGGTGTAGATGAGGTTCTCGCGGCTGCTGTCGGCCAGCTCGAACTCGTTCGTCATCGTCAACGCGCGCGTGGGGCACGCCTCGATGCACAGGCCGCACAGGATGCAGCGGGCGTAGTTGATCTGGTAGACGCGGCCGTACCGCTCGCCGGGCGAGTACCTTTCCTCGTCCGTGTTGTCCGCGCCCTCCACATAGATGGCGTCCGCGGGACAGGCCCAGGCGCAGAGCTCGCAGCCGACGCACTTCTCCAGGCCGTCCGGATGGCGGTTCAGCTGGTGCCTGCCGTGGAAGCGGGGAGCGGTGGTCTTCTGCTGCTCCGGATACTGCTCGGTCAGCCGCTTCTTGAACATGGCCTTGAAGGTCACGCCGAAGCCCGCGACGGGGTTCTGGAACCCCTGCTTCGATTGGTTCGATTCGTGCTGCGACTGTGGTGACTCCTGGTTCGACTCAGCCATCGGACGCCTCCTTTCCGTCACTTCCGGTTCCGTCACTCTGAGTATCCGCCCCACCACTGACAACCAACTCCCGCTCCTGGCGCGAGCGTCGGCGCGGTACGGGCGGCAGGCTCTGCCCCGGCAGCGGCGGCACGGGGAATCCACCGGCCATCGGGTCGAAGGCGACCGGCTTCTCCTCGGCCGCGGCCTCCTTCTCGCGCTTGTCGCGGAAGATGTCGACGACCACGGAGAGCAACAGCAGTGCGATGACCCCGCCGCCCACATAGAGCGCGATCGAGGTGAAGTCGTAGTTCTCGTTCCGCATCGCCCTGACCGTGGCGACGAGCATCAGCCAGACGACCGAGACGGGGATCAGGACCTTCCAGCCGAGCTTCATCAGCTGGTCGTAGCGCACGCGTGGCAGCGTGCCGCGCAGCCAGATGAAGAAGAACAGCAGCAGCTGGACCTTGATCACGAACCAGAGCATCGGCCACCAGCCGTGGTTCGCGCCCTCCCAGAAGGTGCTGATCGGATACGGGGCCCGCCAGCCCCCCAGGAAGAGCGTGACCGAGACCGCCGAGACGGTGACCATGTTGACGTACTCGGCGAGCATGAACAGCGCGAACTTGATGGAGGAGTACTCGGTGTTGAAGCCACCGACGAGGTCACCCTCGGACTCCGGCATGTCGAACGGCGCGCGGTTGGTCTCGCCGACCATCGTCACGATGTAGATCAGGAACGAGACGGGAAGCAGCAGCACGTACCAGCGGTCGGCCTGCGCCTCCACGATCGCCGAGGTCGACATCGACCCGGAGTAGAGGAAGACGGAGGCGAACGCGGCGCCCATCGCGATCTCGTACGAGATCATCTGCGCGCAGGAGCGCAGGCCGCCGAGGAGCGGATACGTGGATCCGGAACTCCAGCCGGCGAGCACGATGCCGTAGATGCCGACGGAGGCGACCGCGAGGATGTAGAGCATCGCGATCGGCAGGTCGGTGAGCTGCATCGTGGTGCGCTGACCGAAGATCGAGACTTCGTTGCCCGCGGGCCCGAAGGGGATCACCGCGATCGCCATGAAGGCCGGGATCGCCGCGACGATCGGGGCAAGGATGTAGACCACCTTGTCCGCGCGCTTGACGATCACGTCTTCCTTGAGCATCAGCTTGATGCCGTCCGCGAGGGACTGCAGCAGACCCCAGGGGCCGTGCCGGTTGGGGCCGATGCGCAGCTGCATCCAGGCGACGACCTTGCGCTCCCACACGATGGAGAAGAGGACCGTCACCATCAGGAACGCGAAGCAGAAGACCGCCTTGAGGGCGATCAGCCACCAGGGATCGCGGCCGAACATGGACAGGTCTTCCGCCGCAAGCGGCACCACAGTGTGCGTCACGACGTCACCTCCGGGGCCTCAGTGGGCTCCGGCAGGACCGCCGGGCCGATGCGGACGAGGTCGCCGGGGCGCGCGCCGGTGTCCGAAGTGACGCCTCCCCCGGTCGAGTTCAGCGGCACCCAGACCACGCGGTCGGGCATCTCCGTGATCTGGAGGGGCAGTTCGGTCGACCCCGCGGGACCGGAGACGGCGAGGACATCGCCGTCCTTCACGCCCGCCTCGGCCGCCGTCGCCGCCGACACGCGCGCGTGGGCCGCGTGCCGCGTGCCGGCCAGCGCCTCGTCGCCGTCCTGGAGGCGGCCCTGGTCGAGCAGCAGCCGGTGTCCGGCGAGCACGGCCTCTCCCGCGGCGGGCCGCGGCGGCTGGGTTCCCGTCTCCAGGGGCTCGGTGGCATGCGGCCCGTCCCAGGCGCCGAGCCGCTCCAGCTCGCGGCGCAGGGTGACCAGGTCGGGCAGGCCGAGGTGGATGTCACCGGCGTCGGCCAGCATGTGCAGCACGCGCGCGTCGGTGGGCGCCAGCCTGCGGGTCATCTGGTCGGGCTTGAGCGCGGCGTCGAACATCCGCACCCTGCCCTCCCAGTTGAGGAACGTGCCGGGCTTCTCGGCGACCGCGGCCACGGGCAGGACCACATCCGCCCGCTCCGTCACCTCGCTGGGCCGCAGCTCCAGCGAGACCAGGAAGCCGACCTCGTCGAGCGCCTCACGCGCGCGTGCCGGGTCCGGCAGGTCGGCGACCTCGACGCCCGCCACCAGAAGGGCGCCGAGCTCGCCGGTCGCGGCGGCCTCGACGATCTGGCCGGTGTCGCGGCCGTAGCGGTGCGGGAGTTCGGCGACGCCCCAGGCGGCCGCGACCTCGTCCCGCGCGCGCGGGTCGGTGGCCGGACGCCCGCCGGGCAGCAGCGACGGCAGCGCGCCCACCTCGATGGCGGCACGCTCCCCGGCCCTGCGCGGGATCCACACCAGGCGGGCCCCGGTCGCGGACGCGGCACGCACGGCCGCGGTGAGCCCACCGGGCACCGCCGCGAGCCGCTCGCCGACCACGATGACCGAGCCTTCGCCGCGCAGCGCCTCGGCGGCCTTCGCCCCGTCGTCCGCGAGGCCGACGCCCGCGGCGAGCGCGTCGAGCCACTCCGTCTCGGTGCCGGGAGCCGCGGCCAGCAGCGTGCCGCCCGCCTTCTCCAGGCCGCGGGTGACGTGCGTGGCGAGGGAGAAGGTGCGCTGGCCGTGCTTGCGCCAGGCCTTGCGCAGCCGCAGGAAGACGCCGGGCGCCTCCTCCTCGGACTCGAACCCGGCGAGCAGGACGGCGGGGGCCTTCTCCAGGAGGGCGTACGTGACGCCGCTCCCGTCCAGGTCCCGGCCGCGCCCCGCGACCCGGGCCGCGAGGAAGTCGGCCTCCTCGCTGCTGTGCACGCGCGCGCGGAAGTCGATGTCGTTCGTGTCGAGGGCCACGCGCGCGTACTTGCTGTAGGCGTAGGCGTCCTCCACGGTGAGGCGGCCGCCGGTCAGCACCCCGGCCCTGCCGCGCGCGGCGGCGAGACCGCGGGCCGCGACGTCCAGGGCCTCGGGCCAACTGGCGGGCTCCAGAACCCCGTCCGCGTTGCGCACCAAGGGAGTGGTGAGCCGGTCCGGCTTCTGCGCGTAACGGAAGCCGAAGCGTCCCTTGTCGCAGATCCACTCCTCGTTGACCTCGGGGTCGTCCTGCGCGAGGCGCCGCATGACCTTGCCGCGCCGGTGGTCCGTGCGGGTCGCGCAGCCGCCGGAGCAGTGCTCGCACACCGACGGCGAGGAGACCAGGTCGAAGGGGCGCGAGCGGAAGCGATACGCCGCCGAGGTGAGCGCGCCGACCGGGCAGATCTGGATGGTGTTCCCGGAGAAGTACGACTCGAAGGGGTCGCCCTCGCCGGTGCCGACCTGCTGGAGGGCGCCGCGCTCGATGAGTTCGATCATCGGGTCGCCGGCGATCTGGTTGCTGAACCGGGTGCAGCGCGCGCAGAGCACGCACCGCTCGCGGTCGAGCAGGACCTGCGTGGAGATCGGCACCGGCTTCTCGTACGTCCGCTTCTTGCCCTCGAAGCGGGAGTCCGGGTCGCCGACCTGCATCGCCTGGTTCTGCAGCGGGCACTCGCCGCCCTTGTCGCAGACCGGGCAGTCCAGCGGGTGGTTGATGAGAAGCAGCTCCATCACGCCGCGCTGCGACTTCTCCGCGACGGGCGAGGTCAGCTGCGACTTCACGACCATGCCGTCGGTGCACGTGATGGTGCAGGACGCCATCGGCTTGCGCTGGCCCTCCACCTCGACGATGCACTGGCGGCAGGCGCCCGCGGGGTCGAGCAGCGGGTGGTCGCAGAAGCGCGGGATCTCGATGCCGAGCAGTTCGGCGGCCCGGATCACCAACGTCCCCTTGGGGACGCTGATCTCGATGCCGTCGATCGTCAGCGACACCAGGTCCTCCGGCGGTACGGCCGGCTCACCGCCCCCGGAGGGAGCGCTATTAGTGGTCACTGTCATGCGTTCACCTCCGTGGTGCGGGAGGGCCGGTCGGCCCAGAGAGTCGACTTGGCCGGGTCGAAGGGGCAGCCCCTGCCGGTGATGTGCTGCTCGTACTCCTCGCGGAAGTACTTCAGCGAGGAGAAGATCGGCGAGGCGGCGCCGTCGCCGAGGGCGCAGAAGGACTTGCCGTTGATGTTGTCGGCGATGTCGTTCAGCTTGTCGAGGTCGGCCATGACGCCCTTGCCGGCCTCGATGTCGCGGAGCAACTGCACCAGCCAGTACGTCCCTTCGCGGCAGGGTGTGCACTTGCCGCAGGACTCGTGGGCGTAGAACTCGGTCCAGCGGGTCACGGCCCGCACGACGCACGTCGTCTCGTCGAAGCACTGCAGCGCCTTCGTGCCGAGCATCGAACCCGCGGCGCCCACGCCCTCGTAGTCCAGGGGGACGTCGAGGTGCTCGTCGGTGAACATCGGGGTCGAAGAGCCGCCGGGCGTCCAGAACTTGAGCCGGTGCCCGGCCCGCATGCCGCCGCTCATGTCGAGCAGCTGGCGCAGCGTGATGCCGAGCGGGGCCTCGTACTGGCCGGGGTTGGTGACGTGCCCGCTGAGCGAGTAGAGCGTGAAGCCGGGCGACTTCTCGCTCCCCATCGACCTGAACCAGTCCTTTCCGCGATGGAGGATCGCGGGAACGGATGCGATGGACTCGACGTTGTTCACCACAGTGGGGCACGCGTAGAGGCCCGCGACGGCAGGGAAAGGGGGACGCAGTCGCGGTTGGCCGCGGCGGCCTTCGAGCGAGTCGAGCAGCGCGGTCTCCTCACCACAGATGTACGCGCCCGCGCCCGCGTGCACGGTGAGTTCGAGATCGAGTCCGCTGCCCAGGACGTTCTTGCCGAGGTAGCCCGCCGCATAGGCCTCGCGGACGGCCTCGTGCAACCGCCGCAGCACGGGGACGACTTCACCGCGCAGATAGATGAAGGCATGCGAAGAGCGGATCGCGTAGCACGCGATGACGATGCCCTCAATGAGGGAATGCGGGTTCGCGAAGAGGAGCGGGATGTCCTTGCAGGTCCCCGGCTCCGATTCGTCGGCGTTGACAACTAGATAGTGCGGCTTGCCGTCTCCCTGCGGAATGAACTGCCACTTCATTCCGGTGGGGAAGCCCGCGCCGCCGCGGCCCCGCAGGCCCGCGTCCTTCACGTACGCGATGAGGTCGTCCGGCGCCATGGCGAGCGCCTTGCGCAGGCCCTCGTACCCCTCGTGGCGCCGGTAGGTCTCCAGGGACCAGGGCTTGTCCTCGTCCCAGAAGGCCGAAAGGACCGGCGCGAGCAGCTTCTCGGGGCTGGTCTCGTTGTTGATCTCGGCTGCCAAGGTCATCACTCCCCCTCCTCGGCGGTCGGTCCGGCCGGGTGCGCCGGGTCGGATGCCGAGGTCTGCTGCGGTGCGTCGTGCGAGCTGAGGTGCTCGGCGGGCGCCTCGTCCTGGGGGCCTCCCTCGCGCGGGTGGACCACGCGCGGCTGCGCCACCTCGCCCTTGGCCAGGCGGAGTCCGATCAGCGAGGCGGGGCCCGCGCCGCCGCTCGCGTCGACGGCGCCGGGCCGCTCGTCGGGGAATCCCGCCAGGATCCGGGCGGTCTCCTTGTACGTGCAGATCGGCGCCCCGCGCGTGGGCTCGACCTGCACGCCCGCGCGCAGGTCGTCGACGAGGCGCTTGGCGGACTCGGGGGTCTGGTTGTCGAAGAACTCCCAGTTGACCATCACCACGGGGGCGAAGTCGCAGGCGGCGTTGCACTCGATGTGTTCGAGCGTGATCTTGCCGTCCTCGGTGGTCTCGTCGTTGCCGACGCCGAGGTGCTGCTTGAGCTCGTCGAAGATCGCGTCGCCGCCCATGACCGCGCACAGGGTGTTGGTGCAGACGCCGACCTGGTAGTCGCCCGACGGCTTGCGCCGGTACATGGTGTAGAAGGTCGCGACGGCCGTGACCTCGGCCGTGGTCAGACCGAGCATGTCGGCGCAGAACCGCATGCCGGTGCGGGTGACATGGCCCTCCTCGGACTGCACCAGGTGCAGCAGCGGGAGGAGCGCGGACCGCGACCCCGGGTAGCGGGCGATGATCTCCTTGGCGTCCGCCTCCAACCGGGCCCGCACGTCCGACGGGTAGTCGGGGGCGGGGAGTTGGGGCATGCCCAGGCTGACGCCCGTGCCCTGCTCTGAAGGAGTGGTGGTCACCGGTCGACGCCTCCCATCACGGGGTCGATGGACGCGACGGCGACGATGACGTCGGCGACCTGGCCGCCCTCGCACATCGCCGCCATGGCCTGCAGGTTGGTGAAGGACGGGTCGCGGAAGTGGACCCGGTAGGGGCGGGTGCCCCCGTCGGAGACGACGTGCACGCCGAGTTCGCCCTTGGGGGACTCGACCGCGGCGTACGCCTGTCCGGGCGGGACCCGGAAGCCCTCGGTCACCAGCTTGAAGTGGTGGATGAGGGCCTCCATGGATGTGCCCATGATCTTCTTGATGTGGTCGAGCGAGTTGCCCAACCCGTCCGGGCCGAGCGCCAGTTGCGCGGGCCAGGCGATCTTCTTGTCGGCGACCATGACCGGGCCGGGGGCGAGCCGGTCCAGGCACTGCTCGACGATGCGCAGCGACTGGCGCATCTCTTCGAGGCGGATCAGGAAGCGGCCGTACGAGTCGCAGGTGTCCGCGGTCGGGATGTCGAAGTCGTAGTTCTCGTAGCCGCAGTAGGGCTGGGTCTTGCGCAGGTCGTGCGGGAGACCGGCCGAGCGCAGCACGGGGCCCGTGGCGCCGAGCGCCATGCAGCCGGCCAGGTCGAGATAGCCGACGTCCTGCATACGGGCCTTGAAGATGGGGTTCCCGGTGGCGAGCTTGTCGTACTCCGGGAGGTTCTTCTTCATCTGCTTCACGAACTCGCGGAGCTGGTCCACGGCGCCCGGCGGCAGGTCCTGGGCGAGTCCGCCGGGTCGGATGTACGCGTGGTTCATCCGCAGGCCGGTGATGAGTTCGTAGATGTCGAGAATGAGTTCACGATCACGGAAGCCGTAGATCATGATCGTCGTGGCGCCGAGCTCCATGCCGCCGGTGGCGATGCACACCAGGTGCGAGGAGAGGCGGTTGAGCTCCATGAGGAGCACGCGGATGATCGAGGCGCGGTCGGGGATCTGGTCCTCGATGCCGAGGAGCTTCTCGACGCCGAGGCAGTACGCCGTCTCGTTGAAGAACGGCGTCAGGTAGTCCATGCGCGTGACGAACGTCGTGCCCTGCGTCCACGTGCGGTACTCGAGGTTCTTCTCGATGCCCGTGTGCAGATAGCCGATGCCGCAGCGGGCCTCGGAGACGGTCTCGCCCTCGATCTCCAGGATCAGCCGGAGCACGCCGTGCGTGGAGGGGTGCTGCGGACCCATGTTGACGATGATGCGCTCGTCGTCGGCCTTGGCCGCGGACTGGACGACCTCGTCCCAGTCGCCGCCGGTGACTGTATATACAGTCCCCTCGGTCGTCTCCCGTGCGGAAGCGTGGGAAGTTCCCTGAGTTGCTGACATCAGCTGTACGACCTCCGCTGGTCCGGAGCCGGGATCTGGGCGCCCTTGTACTCGACGGGGATGCCGCCGAGGGGGTAGTCCTTGCGCTGCGGGAAGCCCTGCCAGTCGTCCGGCATCATGATCCGCGTGAGCGCCGGGTGGCCGTCGAAGATCAGGCCGAAGAAGTCGTACGTCTCGCGCTCGTGCCAGTCGTTGGTCGGATAGACCGCGACCAGCGAGGGGACGTGCGGATCGGCGTCAGGGGCGCTGACTTCGAGCCGGATCAGGCGGTTGTGGGTGATCGAGCGCAGGTGGTAGACGGCGTGGAGCTCGCGGCCCTTGTCGCCCGGGAAGTGCACTCCGCTCACGCCCGTGCAGAGCTCGAAGCGCAGGGCCGGGTCGTCGCGCAGGGTCCGGGCGACGCGGACGAGGTGCTCGCGCGCGATGTGGAAGGTGAGCTCGTCGCGGTCGACGACCGTCTTCTCGATCGCGTTCTCCGGGACGAGGCCCTGCTCCTCCAGGGCCCCCTCCAGTTCGTCGGCGACTTCGTCGAACCAACCGCCGTAGGGGCGCGAGGACGCGCCGGGCAGCGTGACGGTCCGCACGAGTCCGCCGTAGCCGGAGGTGTCGCCGCCGTTGTTGGCGCCGAACATGCCCGTGCGTACGCCGATGACCTCGCCGGACTCGCCGCGCGGGGCGGGTACGCCGTTGCCGTTCAGGTGCTCGTCGTGCGAGTCGTGCGTGTCGCTCACCGCAGCAGCCCCTTCATCTCAATGGTGGGGAGCGCCTTGAGGGCCGCCTCCTCCGCCTCGCGGGCCGCTTCTTCCGCGTTCACGCCGAGCTTTCCGCCCTGGACCTTCTGGTGGAGCTTGAGAATCGCGTCCATCAGCATCTCGGGGCGGGGCGGACACCCGGGCAAATAGATGTCAACCGGGACGACATGGTCCACACCCTGCACAATCGCGTAATTGTTGAACATCCCGCCCGACGATGCACAAACCCCCATGGAAATGACCCACTTGGGGTTGGGCATCTGGTCATAGACCTGCCGCAGCACCGGCGCCATCTTCTGGCTCACCCGGCCGGCCACGATCATCAGGTCCGCCTGGCGCGGTGAGCCGCGGAAGACCTCCATGCCGAAACGCGCCAGGTCGTACCGCCCGGCCCCGGTCGTCATCATCTCGATGGCGCAGCACGCGAGGCCGAACGTGGCGGGGAACATGGATGACTTGCGCACCCAGCCCGCGGCTTGTTCGACGGTCGTCAGCAGAAAACCGCTCGGCAGTTTCTCTTCGATTCCCATGCTCTATGGCCCCTCAGACCTTTAGTCCCATTCCAGGCCGCCGCGCCGCCATACGTACGCGTACGCGACGAAGACGGTGAGCACGAAGAGCAGCATCTCCACGAGCCCGAAGATCCCCAGCGCGTCGAAGGTGACGGCCCAGGGATAGAGGAAGACGATCTCGATGTCGAAGACGATGAAGAGCATCGCCGTCAGGTAGTACTTGATGGGGAATCGCCCACCACCGGCCGGAGTCGGCGTCGGCTCGATGCCGCATTCGTAGGCCTCGAGCTTTGCGCGGTTGTACCGCTTTGGACCGATAAGCGTGGCCATGACCACGGAGAAGATCGCAAAGCCTGCCCCGAGGGCTCCCAGCACGAGGATGGGCGCATAGGCGTTCACGCTCCTCGCTCCTCTCAGTCGGCACTGACTGTTGGCGGTTGCGTCGGACCCGGCCCTGAATCCCATCCGTGGATCCACCGAAGATCGCTTACATGTGAAGCAGGTCACAAGCCCAACTGCCCCGCATCTTATGCCCGGCGGTCTGTGATCTGCGACACGGGGTACGACAACGGCTTTGTGATCTCCACCACCTGACGAAGGATCATGAAGTCGGATGAGCGGTGATCTTCGTACGCGAAGCGCCTGAGTGATCACTAGAGGTGACATCTCAGCTCGTCACCGCTGGTCGAAGCGGTGTCGCCCTATCAAGAGGTGGCACCTGCAGGCAAATTGGTGCTGGACGCGATCACTTGATAGAGGACCCGCGTTCACACTTTGGCGGCAGAGGTGTGGACGAATGTGGACGCGTGCGCCGATTCACGAGCGCGACCGCCTTCGCGCGAAGGCGGCCCGGAGTCCACCAGGAGGGTGGTTCACCGTCCGCTCAATGGGCACCCGAAAACTCCGGGAGATCTCAGGGAGGTCTCAGCGAGATCTCAGGGAGACCCCCGAGGGCCCTCGATGTGACCTGTGCCACAAGGCCCGTCGCGCCGAATAAACCGGGCTTGGCCAACCGCCTCAACCGGTGGTAGACCGAGGGCAATTCGGACGTATCGCAGAAAACCCATGATCACAGGCGTGATCACCGCTGTCCGCATTGCCCGTTACGGCGTCAATAAAGAGCGACACGCCCGGGATTCGGCCGCGAGAACCGCAACTGTGGCGCAGCACACGTTTCTTGAAGGGAACCGTGAGTCCCTGATAGCGGTTGTTCTCATGTCCCACACCGCTCACATACCCAGCCACCGGAAGCCCCGTCGCAGCGCCACCAAGGTCGCCCTGCGCGCCGGAGTTGCCGGTGGCGTCCTCAGCACCCTGGCAGTGGCCGCGGCGGCCGGTACGGCGAACGCGGCCGAGCCGGTGACCGAGACCATCGAGATGCCCACGCTGTCCACCGATCTGTCCGCGCAGATCGCGCAGTCGGCGGACGCCACCCAGCAGGCCGCCGACACCTACGAGTCGCGTGCCGAGCAGGACGCGGCCGCCACCAAGGCCGCCAAGCAGGCCGCCGAGGACCAGGCGCAGGCGGAGAAGAAGGCCGAGGCGAAGCGCAAGGCCGAGGCCGCCGCCAAGAAGAAGGCGGAGGAGGAGCGCGCCTCGCGTTCCGCCGAGCGCACGAACCTCACCACGCAGTCCGGTGGCGGCTCCTCCGCGAGCTCCTCCGACTCGGTCGCCCCGGCCAGCGGCAGCGTCGGCTCGGTCATCGGCTTCCTCAAGGCCCAGCTGGGCGACGCGTATGTGATGGGTGCCTCGGGCCCCAACGCCTGGGACTGCTCCAGCCTGGTGCAGGCCGCGTTCAAGCAGGCGGGCGTGGACCTTCCGCGCGTCTCGCAGGACCAGTCGACGATGGGCACCGAGGTCGGCACCTCGAACCTGCAGGTCGGCGACATCCTCTACTGGGGTGGCAAGGGCTCCGCGTACCACGTGGGCGTCTACATCGGTAACGGCCAGTACCTGGACGCCGCCAACCCCAGCAAGGGCGTTGTCATCCAGGACCTGTCGGGTTACCCGGCCTCGGGCGCCGTGCGCGTCCTCTGAGGGCCCCACACAGGCACACGACGAAGGGCCGGAACCCCCAGCGGGGTTCCGGCCCTTCGCGCGCTCTCAGCGCCGTCTGGCGCCCTCAGCGCCGCCGCGCGCCCTCCCGGAACGCCTTGCGTACGGCGGGGCGGTCGACCCACATCGTCAGGAGCGTCGTCCCCAGGGCGGCCCAGAAGAGCGTGGTGGGCAGCCCGCGTTCGGTCCACGGCACCAGGGTGAGCAGCAGCGTGCACACCATCACGGCGGCGGACTGCCCGGCGGCGAGCCGGGCCCATCCGTCGCGGCGCAGCAGGGAACGCACGTTCAGGCGGACGCCCTTGCGCCGCCGGTGGAACCGCAGCGCCGCGCCCAGCAGCCAGATCACGGTGAGCGGCACCAGGTCCCACAGCCGCTGGCCGAGGGCGAGCGGCAGTTCGCGCGGGGTCTCGCCGTCCGTCGTGAAGAGGTCGAGGCCCGCGGCGATGAGGGCGAGGCAGAACAGGGCGAGCCAGCGGGTGCCGCGCAGCATCCGGTAGGTGGCGGCGTCGAGTTGGGCCCGCATGTCCGCCGAGTCCGGGGCGACGGCGAGCGCGTCGGCGTACAGGTCGGCGGCGTCGGCGGCCCGGACGCCCGGGGCCTCTGCGGCCCGGCGCGTCTGTCCGCTCAGCGCCTCCGCGTGGGTCGGGTCGAGCCGCAGGATGGCGCGCTCCATCGCGTCGGCCGTCTCCGCGTCCCCGGAGAGGTCCGCGATGAACAGGGCCTTCTCGTACGGGCCGATCTCCTCGGGAGCGAGCCGGATCGCCTCCTGGACCAGCTCCCTCGGCTCCCCCGCCACCGCGTCCGAGTTGATGTCCTCGGTCTCGATGCGGCCGGTCCCGATCTCCTGGCCCCGGCGGACGATGTTCCGCCGGAAGAGGAGGTCGGCGAGCATCGAGTAACTGCCCCAGAAGCCCGGGCTGAGCCGGATCGCCGTGCGCAGCGCCGCTTCCGCTTCGTCGAAGCCCCGGCCGCTCAGGCGCAGCGCCTGCGCGTGCACGAGCAGCACGTTGACGTTCTCGGGCGTGAGCCGCAGGGCCCGCTCGGTCGCCTCGAGTGCCTGTTGCGGACGGTCGGCCCGCAGGTGGCAGCGGGCGAGCTGCTCCCATGCCGCGACGTCGTCGGGCTCCTCGGCGAGCCGCCGCCCGAGGAGCTCCACCGCCTCGTCGTTCCGTCCGAGGGACACCAGTCCCTCGGCCCGCTCGACCGCCTGATCCAGACTCATAGCTTCCGCTTCTTCTTCAGGTACGCCACGAGGTCGTCGTAGGCGCCGCCCTCGTTCGCGTACATCGCCACGTTGCGGGCCGACGCGAACCACGGGTCGGCGGAGGGCACGGTCTGCCTGACCGCGCCGAGGAGGTCCTTCATCCCGATCATGCGGATGGTGCCGGTGCGCGCGGAGTCGAGCAGCGCGCTCTCGGCGGCCACCTCGCAGACATGCGCGAGGTCGGCACCGGAGAGGCCTTCGGTGGCCTTGGCCAGCTTGCCCAAGTCGATGTTCTCGATGGGGCGTTCGCTCAGGTGGTAGCGGAGGACGGCCTCGCGGGCCGGGGCGTCGGGCGGCAGCACGAGCAGGGTGCGGTCGAAGCGGCCGGGGCGGCGCAGGGCGATGTCGACGTCCCAGGGAACGTTCGTGGCGGCGAGCACGAAGACGCCCTCGTTGGCCGCGGCGTCGACGCCGTCGAGCTCGGTGAGCAGCTGGTTGACGGTGTTGCGCATGCCGCTGCTCTGGGTGCGGCTGCGCTTGCCGCCCAGGGCGTCCAGTTCGTCCAGGAACACGACGCAGGGGGCCTGGCGGCGGGCGGTCTCGAAGACCTCGTGCATGTTGCGTTCGGAGTTGCCGATCCACATGTCGAGCACGTCGTTGACCGACACCGACAGGAAGCCGGCGCCGAGTTCACCGGCGATAGCACGGGCGATGAAGGTCTTGCCGCAGCCCGGAGGCCCGTACAGGAGAAGGCCGCCGCGCAGGCTCTTGCCGTACAGCCTGCGCAGTTCGGGGTTGCGCAGGGGGGCGAGGAACGCGGCCTCCAGGCGGTCCTTGACGTCCTGCATGCCGCCGACGTCGGCGAGCCGCACGGCACCGGGCGCCGCGGTGTCCTGGACGTCCCACGCCTGCGCGTCGCCGGGGTCCCCGCTGCCGTCCTCGGCGAGCGGCGCCTCCACGAACCGGGGCGGGACGGCGTCGCCGACCTGGTCCTCGGCGGCCCGCCAGTCGAAGCCCTGCGGAGCGGCGGGAGCCTGGGCCTGCGGAGCGGCGGGAGCCTGGGCCTGCGGCCTCGGCTCGGCGGGCGCCTGGGCCTGCGGCCTCGGCTCGGCGGGCGCCCGCGGTGCCGGGGGCAGTCCCATGGCCCGGCCCATCAGCTCCCGGGCCTGGGCGTCGCCCGGCGCGTGCTGGAGGGCGACCGCCACCTCGGCCACGGCGTCGTCGGCGTGCCCCGCGTCCAGGAGCAGCTGGGCGAGGTGCAGGCGGAGCGGTACGTCCTGGGGCGCAGCCGAGACAGCGGTGCGCAAGCTGGCTATGAGGGGGGAGTCGGCCGACATGGCGCCCACTGTACGAAGCGGGCGCCACTGTCGAGCAGGCGGGATCAGGCTTCCACGGCCAGCTCGCCCATCGGTCCCCAACCCGTGTTCGGGATGTCGGCGTTGATGATCTCGGGGGTGGCGGCGATGAGCCCGGCCATCGTCTCCAGGCCCGCCTTGAAGTGGTCGGACTGGACGTGCACCGCGCCCGCCTCGGCGTCCCGGAAGCCCTCCAGGAGGACGTACTGGTTCGGGTCGTCGACGCTGCGCGACCAGTCGAAGAAGAGGTTGCCCTCCTCGGCCCGGGTGGCGGCGGTGAACGCGGCGGTGTGCTCCAGCCAGGACTCGGCGTGCTCGGGGCGGACGGTGAACTTCACTGCGATGAAAATCATCCGTCCACCCTGCCTCTGACCAGGCACTCGGACCAAATCGGGCGATTGGTCCCCGGCGCGACCTGCGTCACGCCGTCACGCCGTCACGCCGTCATGTCGTCATGCGCGCGGAGCCACCTTGCTCAGGCCGTTGATGATGCGGTCCATCGCGTCGCCGCCCGTCGGGTCCGTCAGGTTCGCCAGCATCTTCAGCGTGAACTTCATCAGGACGGGGTGGGTCAGACCGCGCTGCGTGGCGATCTTCATGACCTTCGGGTTGCCGATGAGCTTCACGAAGGCGCGGCCCAGCGTGTAGTAGCCGCCGTAGGTCTCCTTGAGCGTCTGCGGATAGTTCTGCAGCGCCAGTTCACGCTGGGCGGGGGTGGCACGCGCGTGTGCCTGCACGATGACGTCCGCCGCGATCTGGCCGGACTCCATGGCGTATGCGATGCCCTCGCCGTTGAAGGGGTTGACCAGGCCGCCCGCGTCGCCGACCAGGAGCAGGCCCTTGGTGTAGTGCGGCTGGCGGTTGAAGGCCATCGGCAGGGCGGCGCCCCGGATCGGCATCGTCATGTTCTCCGGGGTGTAGCCCCAGTCCTCCGGCATCGAGGCGCACCACGCCTTGAGGACCTCGCGCCAGTCGAGCTCGCGGAAGGCCTTGGAGGAGTTGAGGATGCCGAGGCCGACGTTGGACGTGCCGTCGCCCATGCCGAAGATCCAGCCGTAGCCGGGCAGGAGCCGGTCCTCGCCGGGCCCGCGGCGGTCCCACAGTTCCAGCCACGACTCCAGGTAGTCGTCGTCGTGGCGGGGCGAGGTGAAGTAGGTGCGGACCGCGACGCCCATCGGGCGGTCCTCGCGGCGGTGCAGGCCCATGGCGAGCGAGATCCGCGAGGAGTTGCCGTCGGCCGCGACGACGAGCGGGGCGTGGAAGGTGACCGGGGTCTTCTCCTCGCCGAGCTTGGCGTGCACGCCGGTGATGCGGCCGGTGCGGTCGTCGATGATCGGGGCGCCGACGTTGCAGCGCTCGTACAGGCGCGCGCCCGCCTTCTGTGCCTGCCGGGCCAGCTGCTCGTCGAAGTCGTCACGCTTGCGCACGAGGCCGTAGTCGGGATAGGAGGCGAGATCCGGCCAGTCCAGCTGGAGCCGCACGCCGCCGCCGATGATGCGCAGGCCCTTGTTCCGGAGCCAGCCCGCCTCTTCGGAGATGTCGATGCCCATGGACACGAGCTGCTTCGTGGCGCGGGGGGTCAGGCCGTCGCCGCAGACCTTCTCCCGTGGGAACGCGGTCTTCTCAAGGAGGAGTACGTCGAGCCCGGCCTTCGCCAGGTAGTACGCCGTCGTCGAACCGGCGGGCCCGGCTCCGACGACAATTACGTCCGCGGTGTGTTCGGAGAGGGGCTCGGTCACGGCGGGTTCTCCCCAAGGCTCGAAATCTGTGTGCCGACCGGCACGGGATATGGGCAGTCTATGAGGCGGTACTGATCAGCCAGCCGAAGGGCCACACGTGACCGAGCAGACCGAGACCCTGCCCGCGCTGCACCTCCCCCAGGTGCGGCTGCGCGTCCCCACCCATGAGGACGCCTTCGTCTGGCACCGGCTCTTCGACGACCCCGAGGTCATGGAGTTCTTCGGCGGCCGGTCCGCCGAGCTGTCCATGTACGAGGAGCTGACCGCCCGGCAGCGCAGACACGACGCCGAACTGGGTTACTGCCTGTGGACGTTGCTCGACCCGGAGGGGGAGCCGATCGGCTTCGCGGGCGGCCAGCCCTGGCCCCGCCCCTGGGGGCCGGTCGGCGAGATCGAGATCGGCTGGCGGCTCGCCCGCTCGGCCTGGGGCAAGGGGTACGCGTCCGCCGCGGCCCACGCCACCGTCGAACGGATGCGCGCGGTGGGCGTGCCGAGCGTGGTGGCGATGGTCGACGACGGCAACAAGCGCTCCATCGCGGTGACCCGGCGGCTCGGCATGGAGCGCGCCGAGTCGTTCACCACTCCCCCGCGGATCCCGGGCGTCGAGGCGTCACGGCGCACGGCGCACTGCTTCCGGCTCACCCTGTAGCGGGGCTACCCTGCCCGTACGGCAGGGGGTGACATCTGTGCGCAAACCACCCGAGTCCCCTGAGGAATCAGGGGCATCAGGGACGCCCGATGTCCGCGTGCCGAGGCTGGTCGGCCTGATGGCGCTCGACGCCCGCGAGGCCGCCGCCCGGCACGGAGTGCGGCTCGTGGCGCCCGACCGTCCCGGCTTCCACGACGTCGTCCTCGACTACGTCGTACGCCAGTACCCCCCGCCCGGCGTCGAGGTGCCGCACGGCGCGGCCGTCACCGTCTGGTGCGACCTCGGCCCCGGCGAGGCCGAGGGCGGCGCGGGCGTGCGCGAGCCGCGCCGCCCGGGGACGCCGGGCGGCGGACTGCGCAGGGAGCTGGACGAGCCGGGGCCCGAGGTGCCGACGGCCTGGTGAGCCCGGGCGCCGGTCGCGGCCCCGCCCGGCCGTGTCACGTCAGTGCGTGAGCCGCCAGGTGTCCAGCGCGGTCGCGTGCGTCTTCGCGCCCTCGCCCGCGGGCCAGAAGTCCTCGCGCCAGGAGAGCTGGATCGCGTACTCCGTGCCGTTCTCCGCGACGTAACTCTGGTTGATGGCGTGGATCTCGCGGCCCGCCTCGTCGGTGTACGTGTACTCCCAGATCGCGCCGTCCTGCCCCTGGAAGGTGTTCCTCTCCATCCGCACGCGCTCGTAGTCCGACTTGTCCGGCGCGGACTTGGTGTGCTTCTCGATGTTCGTGAAGTTCTCGTACGAGGTGTAGGGCGCGTCCGTGACGACGCCGACGAGGAACTCCTCGCGCCCGGTCGACCCCGCGTACGTGATCTGCCCCGGGCGCTCCGGGTTCACGGACTGCCGGGTCCACCCCTCGGGCGCCGCGAAGGAGAAGCCTTCGGGGTCCGTCACCAGCGCGGAGCCGGCGGGGACCTCGGGCTCACCGGCGACTCCGGCGCTGCCGCTCGGCTCGGGGCTCGCCTGCGGGCTCCGCGAGACCACCGGGCTCGGGGCCTGGCTCGGCCCCTCGGACCGGCTGACCGAGGGGTTGCCGTCCTTGTTCTTGCCCTCGGCCTCGTCGTCGCCGCTGTCCTGCCAGAGCAGGATGCCGGCCGCCGCGCCACCGCCGACCAGGAAGGCACCGGCGATGGTGGCCACCCAGATCGCCGCGCGGCTGCGGGGCTTGGCGGCGGGGGGCTGGTGGCCGAGGTGGACGGGGTGGGGGTCGTACGGCGGGCTGGGCAGGGCGGCCGCCTGGGTGGGCAGCCCGGCTTGGTGGGTGGCGGCGGGGGTGCCTGCGGGAGGCGTACCGGCGGGGGTGCCCGCCGGGGGTGTGCCCGGCGCCGGAGCCTGCGGCGGCCCCGGCATCGGCGGCACCGCCTGGACCGGGCCCTGAGCCCCGCCCCGCTGCCCCGCCATCTGCAGCAGATACGGCGCGAGCAGCGTCGCGGGGAAGATCCACAGCATCCCGAAGAGCAGCATCTCCGCGACGCCGGGCCCGGCCTCCACGCCGCCCGATCCCGCGGGCCCGCCGGAGCCGCCGAAGCCCGAACTCCCGTCGAAGGCCTGGCCGGATACCTCGACGCCGATCCCGCTGAAGGCGGCGAGCAGCAGGACGAGCCCGAAGAAGACACCCGCGGCCAGGAGTTGCTCGCCGCGGCCCGCGCAGCGCCGTGCCGCGAGCACACCGAGCGTCAGCGCGCAGACCAGGCCGAGCGCCAACGCCCCCACGATCGCCCAGTCGTTGGTGACGTCGCCCAGTTCGGAGAGGCCGAAGGCCCCGCTCTCCTGACCGCTGCCGTACATCGAGCTGCTGCCGCGCACCGACGCCTCCGCGCCCGCGCCCCAGCCGATGCCGAGCGCCGTGACCGCGAGGTTCGGCAGGACGAGCAGCGCGACCAGGAGCGGCGAGACGTCCGCGTCGTCGAGGTCGGTGAGTTCGGCGAGGTCGTCGATCTGGGCCAGGCTGACGAAGGCGACGACCGAGCAGAGCACGAGGACGACGGCGAGGGCGCGCAGCGCGGTGCCGGTGGCCCGTACGAAGGCCTGCGCGGCGGGCCGCTCCGCCAGCCGGTGAACCAGGTCGTGGCGGTGCAACACCCCGTAGGAGACGGCGAGTCCGAGCACCAGCGCGCCCAGCGCGGCGAGCGCGGGGGACGACGACAGCTCGACGCCCTCGATCTCGGGCTGCGCGAAGAGCGCGAGCGCCAGGACGCCCGCGGTCACCGACAGCGTGACCCGCACGGCCGCCTCCAGCCCCGCGGTGCCGCCGGTCTGTCCGGCGCCGCGCGCCACGAGGCGGTTGCGCAGGACGCGTACGCCGACGAAGAGCGCCAGGACCCACAGCACGGTCACGGTGAGCGGGACGAAGTGCAGGGCCGCGGTGCCTTCGAGGGCGGAGCCCGAGGCGTCGGAGCCCATGGCGTCGGAGCCCATGGCGTCCGAACCCATCCCCAGGCCACCGTCGCCGTCCGAGCCGCCGAAGGACGGCCGCTGCTCACGGCCCGTCAGCTCGAAGCCGCCGCCGACCGATTGGAGCAGCAGCGCGAGCGCGATGCGCAGCCTGTCGGTGAAGTCGACGACGACCTCGTCGTCCTGGCCGTACGCCGGGATCGCCAGGGCCATGGCCCCGACGAGCAGCAGCGCCACGGGCCAGAGCGCGGCCTGCAGCGAACCGGCCCAGTCCCCGCGGAACGTACGCCCGAGGAAGGCGCCGACAGGCGAGGGGGCGGCGGGGCCGCCGGGGGCCGGGGTGTAGGCGGGAGGGGGCGGCGAGGCGGGTGTCGCGGGGACCTCGGCGGCGGCCGGAGCCTCCGCGGGAGCAGCCGGAGCCTCCGCCGGGGCGGGCGGGGCCTGCGCCGGGGCGGGCGGGGCCTGCGGTGGCGACGGTTCCGGGAGGCGTTCCTTGCCGCACTTCATGCAGAAGCGGGCCTCATCAGGAGCGGGAGCCCCGCAGTGTGGGCAGTACGACGCCATCGAAACGCTCCGTCAGTCCAGGAGTTCACCAGCAACAGGGCCAACCCGTAAGCGCCGCATAAAGAAACGGCCGGGTCGTATCAACGGACACATCTTGCCCGGTGGCCGGTTCCCTTCGGCACGGGATCCCTGTTCTCGACTGAAGCGTTACGAGGCTCTCAACTGGGGCGTGGCGCGGCGCCGTTCGCTCAGCCCTGCTTGAACCCCCGGTGCAGCGCCACGACACCGCCCGTCAGGTTCCGCCAGGCCACCTTCGACCAGCCCGCGTCCTGCAGCAGCGCGGCGAGCGAGGGCTGGTCCGGCCAGGAGCGGATCGACTCGGCGAGGTACACGTACGCGTCCGGGTTGGAGGACACCGCGCGCGCGACCGGCGGCAGCGCCCGCATCAGGTACTCCTCGTAGACCGTGCGGAACGGCGCCCACGTCGCGTGCGAGAACTCGCAGATCACGACCCGGCCGCCGGGCTTCGTCACGCGGTACAGCTCGCGCAGCGCGGCGCCCGTGTCCTGGATGTTGCGCAGCCCGAAGGAGATGGTGACGGCGTCGAAGGTGTCGTCCTTGAACGGCAGCTTCGTCCCGTCGCCCGCGGTGAACGGCATCCAGGGGTGGCGCTGCTTGCCGACCCGCAGCATGCCGAGCGAGAAGTCGCACGGCACGACGTACGCGCCCGCCTGTGCGAAGGGCTGCGAGGAGGTGGCGGTGCCGGCGGCGAGGTCGAGGACCTTCTGCGCGGGGCGGGCGTCGACCGCTTTGGCTACCTCTTTGCGCCAGAGGCGGGACTGGCCGAGCGAGAGTACGTCGTTGGTCAGGTCGTAGCGTTCTGCCACGTCGTCGAACATGGTGGCGACTTCGTGGGGCTGCTTGTCCAAAGAGGCTCGGGTCACCCGGCCTATTGTGTCAGGCCGGGCTTCTGCCTTGGCGGCGCCCTCTTTCGCCTGCGGCGGGCTCTTCGCGGGAGCGTCTGGCGGGTTCCGTCCTTGGCGGGTGCGGGTTCTGCTGTGGTTGCTCGCGCAGTTCCCCGCGCCCCTTACGGGGCACACCCCGGCGTCCCCCATACGTCAGCCCCCCCCTCAGCGGGACCTGTACACCAACCTGCCGCCGATCACCGTTGCCACGCACGTCTCCGGTCCGCGCCCCACCAGTTCGGCCCGGTCGGCCACGTCGAAGACCGCGAAGCGGGCCGGGCCGCCCGCGGCCAGAGGCGGGAGCAGAACCATCGGGCTCGGCGACAAGGACGGCGGGCCCGGCAGCCGCGGCGGGCGGGCGCCCACCGCGAGGCCGGCCCTGCGGATCGCGTCCAGGACGGGGCGGGCCCGCAGCTCGCCCGCGATCGCCACCGTGCCGTGGGCCAGGAGCCGCTGCACGCCCCGCCGGGCGCTGGCGCCGAGGCGGGAGGGGTCGGCGCGGAAGATCGCACGGGCCCGCTCGCCGCCGATGGGCTCGGTGCCGAGGGCGTCGGCCTCGCGCGGGTCCGGGTGGTACGTGGCTTCGAGGAGCTCGGTCCCGTACGGGTTGAGCAGACCCGGCGTGAGGACGCCGGGCCAGCGCCGGACGCGGGCCGAAGGGTGGGCGGCGGCCAGTTCCTCGTACGGGCCGACGGCGGCGAGGCTCGCGCCGTCGACCAGGGCAGCCGTCTCCGGGGAGTGCTCGGCGACGTGAAGTGTCAGCAACAGGGCCTCAGTTGGTGGCGAGGAGCTTCAGCTCCGGGTGCGCCGTGCCGCCCTCGATCGCCGTGGACGAGATGTGCGAGGCGACGCGGTCGTCGACCGGGTCGTTCGCCGGGTCGTCGTGCACGACGAGGTGCTCGTACGTGGTGGCGCGCTGGGCCGGGACGCGGTCCGCGGTGCGGATCATGTCGATCATCTCGCGGAGGTTCGAGCGGTGCTTGGCACCGGCCGAGGAGACCACGTTCTCCTCCAGCATCACCGAGCCGAGGTCGTCCGCGCCGTAGTGCAGGGTGAGCTGGCCGGCCTCCTTGCCGGTGGTCAGCCAGGAGCCCTGGATGTGCGCGACGTTGTCGAGGAAGATCCGCGCGATGGCGATCATGCGGATGTACTCGAAGATCGTCGCCTGGGTGCGGCCCTTGAGGTGGTTGTTCTCGGGCTGGTACGTGTACGGGATGAAGGCCCGGAAGCCTCCGGTCCTGTCCTGCACGTCGCGGATCATCCGCAGGTGCTCGATGCGCTCGGCGTTGGTCTCGCCGGTGCCCATCAGCATGGTGGACGTCGACTCGACGCCGAGGTTGTGGGAGATCTCCATGATCTCAAGCCAGCGCTCGCCGCTCTCCTTGAGCGGGGCGATGGCCTTGCGCGGCCGCTCGGGAAGCAGTTCCGCACCCGCGCCCGCGAAGGAGTCGAGCCCGGCGGCGTGGATGCGCTGGATCGCCTCCTCTACGGAGACCTTGGAGATCCGCGCCATGTGCTCGACCTCGCTCGCCCCCAGGCTGTGGATGACGAGCTGCGGGAAGTCCTTCTTGATCGCGGCGAAGTGCTTCTCGTAGTACTCGACGCCGTAGTCCGGGTGGTGCCCGCCCTGGAACATGATCTGCGTGCCGCCCAGCTCGACGGTCTCCGCGCAGCGGCGCAGGATGTCGTCGAGGTCGCGGCTCCAGCCCTTCTTGGTGTCCTTCGGGGCGGCGTAGAAGGCGCAGAACTTGCACGCCGTCACGCAGACGTTCGTGTAGTTGATGTTCCGCTCGATGATGTACGTCGCGATGTGCTCCGTACCGGCGTAACGACGGCGGCGCACGGCGTCCGCGGCGGCGCCGAGCGCGTGCAGCGGGGCGTCGCGGTAGAGGGCGAGCGCCTCCTCGGGGGTGATCCGCCCACCTGCGGCGGCACGGTCGAGGACGGACTGGAGGTCGGCCTTCTCGGTCACCGGAGGTCCCTTTCGTAAGGGTTGCGGACGTACCGGGCCAGCCTACGCCAGCCGTTTCGGCCGTCTGACGTCAGGCGGTGTACGCCCCCAGCAGCAGCCCCACGAACGCCCCGCCGATCAGGAAGGGGCCGAACGGGATCGCCGTCTTGCGGCCGGCGCGGCGGGCGACGACGAGTGCGGTTCCGTACAGCGAGGCGAGCAGGAAGCCGGCGAAGGTGCCGAGGACCACGGCGCCCCAGCCGTACCAGCCGAGGACGGCGCCGAGGGAGAGGGCGAGCTTCACGTCGCCGAAGCCCATGCCGTTGGGGTTGATGAGGAAGAGGACGAAGTACGCCCCGGCGAGGGCGAGGGCTCCGTACAGCGCACCCAGCCAGGAGCCGACGTGCTCCGGCACCAGCGCGGCGCCCCCGAGCAGCGCGAGCGAGGCCGCGGCGAGCGGCAGCGTGAGGACGTCCGGCAGCCGGTGCACGGTGAAGTCGACGACGGCGAGCAGCACCCCGAAGGGCGCGAGCAGCAGCCAGACGCCGAGCTCGGGCCGCGCGCCCGTGGTGAGCGCGAGCGCGGCACAGACCAGGGCGGTGAGCGGGGCGACGACAAAGGTGCGGGGCCCGTACCAGTCACCCTTCGGACTCCGGGCGAGCCCGACCCAGGACGCGATCGGCTGCCCGGCCGGGGTCTCACCGCGCCACGCCTCCTGCGGCGGAACCGAGAGACGGTAGGCGGCACGCGGCACGAAGAGCCCGACGAGGGCGCCCCACAGGGCACCGCCGAGGACGAGGACCAGCTCCAAGAGACTCCGTCTCCCTCGTTGTGGGCAGGCGTTCCGCACGGCGAGTGGGGTCTCCCCTGCTCGAGCGAAGCCGAGAGCTTGGGGAAGGGTGGGCACGACCCCCGGTGCCGAGCACCGCGACCGGGGCGTCAGCTGACGGCAGTCAGACCACTGCGCCAGGTCGGCAGCAACTCGTCCAGCAACGCCTCGGTGCGGGGCGGCAGCCCCCGCGCCCCGCTCCGGGTGACCAGATCGGCCGCGACCTGCTGAAGCCTCGCCGGGTCCTCCGTCGCGTGCGTGGCCCGGAGCAGCTCGTTCCACAGCCGCTCATCGCCCGGCGCCGAGCCCAGCGCAGCGTTCAGCGCCTCGATCGCCTTCTCCGCCCGCCCCTTCTCCAGGTGGAACTCGGAGAGCGCGAGCCCGATGTCCGCGACGAGGAGCGGCAGCTGCGCGTCGATGATCTCGTGCGTGAGCCACCCGTACCGCCCCTGGGGCCGGTCCGCGAGCAGCGGCCCCCGCACCAGCACCAGCGCGTCGGTGAGCATCCGCCCCCGCACCGCGCGGTTGCCTGCGCCGCGCCCCTGCGTGGCCTCGTGGTAGAGCGAGCGCAGCACGTCCAGGTCCGAGACGACGGACTTGGCGAGCGTGAGCCGCCCGGTCTGATCGGCCCGCAGCCGCGGCGACCCGTCGGGTTCGGTGCCGAGCCACTCGCGCAGCCGCTCGACGAGCGCGTCGCGCACGTCGTCGGTGACGCCGCGCGGCCACAGCGCGGAGGCGAGCACGCGCGGGTGCACGCCTTCGCGGTGCAGCAGCAGAAGCGCGAGGGCCTCGTGCATCAGCGCGCTGCGGTCGCCGTCCGGCGTGTCGAGGCCGATGATCTCGTACGTACCGACGAGGCGGGCGTAGACCGCGGGGCGCCCCTGCTCGGTGACGTCGACGAGGAACGGCGGCGCGGCGGCCGCGGAGCCGTCGCCGGGGCCGGTCGGGCCGCCGGAGCCCTCCGGGTCGGCCTCCGTGAACAGCTGGACGACGGCGCGCTGCTGGGCCTCGGGCAGCGTCTGGGCCGCCAGTTCGAGGCCGAGCAGCGGGGCGAGCAGCTTGCCGTCCCGGGTGATCTCCATCTGCCAGGCGGCGCCGGGCAGGTCGCCGGACTCGGCGCCGACCAGGTACCCGATCCCCAACCGGCTCGCCTCGGCGGCCAGTTCGGCGAGCTTGACGGCGTCCTCGCCGCTCGGCTCGGCGGCGAGCAGCACGAGGTGCGGGGCCCAGCGGGTGTGCTGGGCGGGGCCGGTGCGGCCGGTGAGCACGGAGTCGTGCCCGGCGGCGCCGAGCGCCCCGCGCCGCTGCCGCGTCTCGGCCTCCATGGTCTCGATGAGCGCCTCGACGTCCTCCAGGTGGCGCAGGCGGTTGGGCGCGAGCGGGGTGAGGTCCTGGCCGAAGCCGACGAGGGTGATGGTCATGCGGTCCGACCAGCCGTTGGTGGCCAGCTCGGCGGCGACCGAGGCGAAGACGGCGGCGCGGTCGGCCTCGCTGCCGCTCAGCGAGACGATGCCGGGCACGGACTCCAGGTTGAGGAGCAGCCGCGAGTCGTCCAGGGTGCCCAGGCTGACGAGGCCGGGGTAGGGCGCGGCGGTGTCCACGTCCCCGTACCGCTCGGCGTCGGCGCGCGAGAGCATCCAGAACGTCTGGTCCTGGCCGAGCTGCCAGGGCGCGGGCGGGCGGCCCGCGGGCTGGGCGAGCTGCAGGTGCAGGTCGCCGTTGCTCAGCCAGGCCGCGTACACGGTCGGCAGGGCGCGGTTCTCCTCGGCGAGCGAGGCGGCGAGGCCGCGCAGCGACAGGTCGAGGAGGCGTACGCCGTCGGGGTCGGCGCCCACGAGCAGCGCGTCCTGCGCGTCGGCCGCGGCACCGGTCGGGGTCTGCGGCTGCATGCCGCGGCGCCCGCCGACGGCCCCCATGGCGGACTGCCACAGGGCGTGCCGGCGGCGGCGGCCGAGGGCGCCGAGGAGTCCCGCGGCGAGCAGGGGCGCGCCGAGGAGGGCCTCGGGGAGCCCGAAGTCGAAGCCTTCGGACTGGCTGCCGGTGGTGGCGGAGGGTGCCTCGGCGGCGGGCCGGTCCGGGGTGGCCGGGGCCTCGGGCATCGCGGGCTTCTCGGGCGCGGCGGGGCGCTGCTCGGGAAGGACGATGTGCGCGGTGTCGCGGTCGACGGAGGAGCCGCCGCCCTGCTCCTGACCGCCGCCGCCCTGCTCCTGGCCGCCGCTGCCCTGATCGCCGGTCCTGGAGTAGTCGGAGATCTGCTCCTTGACGTCCTCGGAGACCTTGGGCGCCTCGTCGGGCATCTCGACGAGCTCGCCGCCGTGCGCGTCCGCGGGCATCTCCATGATCCACCCGGGCCGGATGAGGCTGGCCTCGGAGAGCCGGGACCCGTCGGGCTGCTCGCGGTCCTTGTTGAGCTGGTAGATCTCCTTGTACCGGCGGCCGTCGCCGAGGTGCCGCTCGGCGATCTCCCAGAGGGAGTCGTGGTGGCGTCCTTCCGGGGGCTGGATCCGGTAGTACTTCGTGTCGCCGTCCTTGGCGCCGCTGCCGCCGTCGGCGTGCGCCGCGGCCTGGTCTGCCTGGGCGGCGAGCGCGTCGGCCGCGGTGGCGGCGGCCTGCTGCTCCTGCCCGAAGAGACCGGGGGTCTGCTGGGCGGAGGCGGCGGACGCGGGCTTCTGGTTCCCCTCCAGGGACTGCCCGAACTGCGAGAGCCCCGGCGCGAAGCTGGCGGCGGTGGCGCCCACGAGCAGCAGGGCGGCGACGAGCTGGCGGGCCAGCATCTGGCTGCCACCGGCGCCCGGCACCCGGCTCGGGATGCCGACCCCGGAGAGCGCGGCCTTTATCTCGACGAGTACGCAGGCGGTGAACTGCGCCCAGGCGAACCAGACGACGACGGTCAGCACGTTGATGAACGTGCCGACGGTGATCTCCTGCTGCAGCCAGCTCAGCGAGGGCGATCCGCTGGGCAGCGGCCACCCCACGAAGTACGCGAGGGCTCCGGGCACGCCGACGAGGAGCACGGCCAACGCGACGAAGGCGAGGAAGGCCTTGACGAAGTCCCCGAGGGAACGCCTGCGCCGCGGCAGGGGCTGCGGCGTCCGGTTCCGGGGGGACTGCGGGTTCGGCGGACTCGTCGAGCGTGAGGTGGTGCGCGCCATGGCGGGTGTCCTGGGTTCCTGTGGGGAGGAGTGGAAGGGGTGGAGGGGAAGCGAATCGGCTACTGCGGCGACAACTGAATCGAGTACTGAGGTGATGGTACGGAAGGTGCCGGAGGGCAGACAGGGGCGGAGGCCGGGACCCCGACCCGATTGGTAACTGCTCGCCCCAAAGGCCCGATTCACGCACGGGCTCCTCGCGTCACAGTTCGGTACGGAAGCGTCCCGGCCCCCTCCGATGCCCCACTGCCACACTGGAACCTGGCCGCACACTGGAACCCGTCCGCACACGGGAACAGGCCCGGCGAACAGCCGACGACAGGGGGAGAGGACTCATGGGCAAGGGAAAGAGCGACCTCGCGGTACCGCTCACCGACCTGGAGGACTACGGCAGCCGGCTGCGCTCCATCAAGGACCGCATGAACCGCACCAAGAAGATCTTCGAGTCCTACCGCGACGACATCGGCGACGGCGGTGTGTACGACTCCCTGGAGGACTTCGAGTCCAACTGGGAGGACGGCCGCGAGGACATCGGCCAGCAGCTGGACCAGCTGGCGGACCTGTCCGACGCGGTCGTACGCGAGTTCAAGAAGCTGGACGACGATCTGGCGAAGAAGGTGAACGACGCGGTGAAGGTGAACGAGGGGAAGGGCGGGAAGGGCGGGAAGGGAAAGGACGGCGGCACGTAGTCAGCCGCGGACCCCGACGGCGTACGCCTCCTCGACCTGTCGCCGCGCGGCCTCGCCGCCTCGCCACCGCCTCAGCCGACCTCGTTCTCCGCGGCCGCGCGGCCCTTCACGGTGACGTCTCCGCCGTAGAACATGCCGGTGAACACGGGGCTGTAGGTCATCTGGACCTCGACCTCGACCTGCTGCGCGTTCGCCGTCACGCAGTGCGTGTTGGCGACGTCCGAGGCGATGAGGCCGGCCTCCTCGACGAAGGCCCTGACCCGCGCGCCGCAGTTCTCGTAGTTGATGGGAGCGCCCTTGGCCCCCTCGTAGATGCCCTCGGTGTCGAGGTCCTGCGCGGCGTAGCGCGCGGCCTGCTCCGCGATGTCCGCGGCGCGCTCCCGCTTGGAGATGGAGAGCCCGCCGTCGATCACGAACGCGGAGAGCGTGAGGAAGACGATCGCGAAGATGATGACGGCACCGGCACCCGAGCCCCGGTCGTCGAGGCGCTCGCGGCGCGACGCGATCCAGTCGCGTACGACGGTTCCACGGGGGACGGCCTCGTGCGGAAGGTGCTTCACGCCGACCTCCGGTACGGGTCCAACGGAGAGCTGAAGGTGGCGTCCAGCGTCGTCGTGATGTTCAGGCCGAGCATGGCCAGGCCCCGGACCTCGCAGCTCACTTCGACCGTGAAGAAGGGGTCGACGTCGGGGTCGAAGCCCTCGCTCTTCTGGACCACGCTGACCGGGCCCGAGCAGACGTCCGCGAGGTCGGCCCTGGCCGCCTTCCGCGCCTCTGCCATCGCCGTGCCGTACTCCTTCTGGATCGACCCGGCGCGCGCCGCGTCCCTGGCCGCCCCGTCGATGGCCCCCCGGCCGTCGACGAGCTGCCCGAAGGCGACGAGGACCAGGATGAAGAGGATCATCACGGGGGCGAGGATCACGACCTCGACCGTCGAGAGGCCACGGTCGTCGCCCGCGCCGCGGCCCGGCACCCGTCTGCGGGCCTCCGCCCATGCCTGGCGTACGTTCCGCATCAGCCGTCCTCTTCCACGAACCGCTCCACCGGCCCCGCCGACTCCGCGTGCACCGTCAGATCGAGCCCCGGGAAGACCGTGGGCACCCGCGCCGTGATCTCCACGCCGACGGTGGTCTGCTCCGGCTGGATCGTCTTCACGTTCGGGCCGAGCACCAGCTTCGGGCCGAGCTGGCGGATGTACGCGTCGGCCACGTCCTGTGCCTCGCCCCGCCAGCCGCCGGGATTCTCGTCGGCCGTGGCGCGAGCCTTGCGCGCGCCCGCCTGCGCCGCCGCCTGGGCGACGTGGTCCGCGAAGAAGTACAGCGCGAACTGCACCGTCGCGAAGATCATGAAGAACAGCACCGGGGTGAGCAGCACGAACTCGATCGCGGTCATGCCGGATTCGCCGCGGGTGGAGGCGGCCTCCACCCTGCGGCGTACGAATCCACGCGTTCTCCGCACCCGAACCCCGTCGCCCTTCACGATGCCGTCAGCAGCCAGTTGTCAGTCGTCAGCAGCCAGTCGTGCCGAGGTCAGCAGGTGCTGCCGGCGTCCGCGCCCTTGATGCAGTCCTCGACCTTCTCCGCGCCGCCCTTCAGCGCGCCGTTGATGATCGCGGCGACCACGCCCACGATCGCCACGACGACCGCCGAGATGATGACCCACTCGACCGCGGACGCGCCGCGGTCCAGCTCACCGGAGCGGGCGCGCTGCACGCGGCCCTTCAGGAAGGTCACGAGGAAGTCGACAGCCGGGTGACTGAAGTTCCGTCCGTTCATGATGAGTTGTCCTCTCAGAGTTGGTGGGGGGAAGAAGCGCCGGCCCCCGTTGTCGCCGACGCCACCTAGACCTGGAACACGCGCATCGCCGCCGGGAAGATGAGGAAGACCAGGAAGCCCGCGCACAGCAGCAGCTGCGCGACCAGCATCGACTGGGACTTCTCGCCCGCGCTGCCCTCGATCTCGGCCAGCTCGCGGTGTCGCATCGTCTCCGCGCGGGAGGCGAGGGACTCGCGCACCTTCGCGCCGTCGTCCGCCACCAGCGCCAGGGACGCCGACAGGTCCTTCAGCTCTTCGACGCCCAGTTCCTCACCGAGCGAGCCGAGGGCCTGCCACTGGCTGACGCCGGTGATGCGGGCGTCGGCCAGAGCGCTTCGGATACGTTGCGTCGCCCATCCGTCGGAGACCTCCGCCGCCGCCATGAGCGCCTCGGGGAGGCCACGGCCGCCCGCGAGGCTCATCGACACCAGGTCCAGATAGGCGCCGATGACGCGGCGCAGATCGCGCCGCTTGTCCGCCGCGTCCCTGCGCACTTCCAGGTCCGGCAGGAAGAAGAAGAGCGCGCCGAACATCAGCGCGAGCCACACCGGGATGATCGGGCTCCTGCCGAAGCCGAGCGTCCAGATGACGGCGAAGAGGAACGGGCCGAAGAACACGCCGGCCGCGGCCAGCAGCACCTTCGTCGCCAGGAACTTCTCCCAGCTGCGGTCGAGGACCGCGAGGTCCGCCCGCAACGACCGCTGTTCCCAGCCCTGTTGGAGGTAGAAGTCCGCGACGCGCCGGCCGACGCGCGAGCGCATCGTGCCGAACCGGCCGGGCTGCTCCGTGTCCGACGTCGCCCGGTGCGACTCGTACGCCGCGCCGCGCGCCCGCATCGCGTCGATGCGGGCGACCGTCGCGACCGCGCTGCGCCTGGACGGCATCAGGGCGCGTACGAGGGCGAAGACGCCGAGGCCGAGGACCGCGCCGATCACTATCGGCATCGTCAGGCTCATCGACGTACCCCCTCGGAGGAGTTGGTGTAGCCGGGCAGCCCCTGCTGGGTCGCGCCCGGGCGGCCGAACTGCGGGGCCTGGCCCGGCTGTTCGGGGCCCCCGGGGGCGCCGCCCGCGCCGCGCGGGCGGACGAACTGCACGCCCGGCTCGTCCTTGACCAGGAAGCGGTCGGGCGTCTCCACCGTCGACAGCTTCCGCAGCCACCAGAAGCCGAGCGCGAACAGGGCGCAGACCATGGCGAGCACGACCTGGCCGACCGCCGTGCCGTACGGCGCGACGAACTCGCGGTTGAAGATGGACAGGCCGAGGACGAACGCGATCGAGACCGCGACGACGATCTGGACCGAGCGGCGGGTCGAGGCGCGCTGCGCCATGACGCGCTGGCGCATGTCGACCTCCTCGCGCGCCGACTTGGCGAGCGCGCCGAGGACTTGGCGCAGGCCGGGGCCGCGCAGCTTGGCGTTGAGGATGAGCGCCGCGACGATGATGTCCGCCGAGGCGTCGTCGATCTCGTCGGCGAGGACCTGCAGGGCCTCGGGGAGCGGGGTGCGCGCCCGCAGGCGGTCCACCAGCGCGTCCAGGTGGGGGCGGAGCACCGGCGCCGCCGCGCGGGCCGACGCGGGGATCGCCTGCTCCAGGCCGACCGCGCCCGCGATGGTGTCGCGGAGGGATTCCGTCCAGGCGGCGAGGGCTTCCACGCGGCGCATCTGCGCGCGCTCCTCCGCGGCGCCGCCGAAGAGCTTGTCCCAGAAGAAGACGAGGATGCCGGACGCGATGCCCGCCACCGCCCAGCGGGTGAGGAGCAGGACGACCAGGCCCACGCCGATCGCGGCCGAGCCGCGCCGGCCGACGAAGCGGATCAGTTCGCTCGCGCGCTCGCTCGCCTTGTGCTTCTCGTGCTCGGGCTTGGCCGGCAGGCCGCGGATCGCGACGGCGAGCAGCGCGAGGCCGCCGCCCGCGGCGATGCCGCAGCCGAGCGCGTACAGGACGGGCAGCGAGAACAGCCCTCCCATGGAGCCGAGACCGCCCGCGGCGGCCGTTGCGTTCATGTCGTGCTCACCCCCATTGCCCGGCGGGGCGGTAGCCGAACGCGGCCAGGTCGTCCATGCAGGCGATCGGCGCGTGCGCGACGACGCGGCCGTCGGGCGCCTCGGCGAACACCTCGCTGGAGAGCACCCGCCCGTCGACGCCGTTGACCTCGCGGACCGAGGTCACCATGCGCTGGAGCTTGCCGCCGGACTGGTAGTTGTTGCGCCGCTGGATGAAGACGACGAAGTTGACCGCTCCCGCGACGAGCATCTGGCTCGCCTCGATGGGGAGCCGCTCGGAGGCCTGCAGCGCGTACGTCGAGATGCGGTTGAACACCTCGCTGGAGCTGTTGGCGTGGATCGTGGAGAGCGAGCCGTCGTTGCCCTGCGACATGGCGTTGAGCATGGTGACGATCTCGTCGCCGAGTACCTCACCGACGATGACGCGGGAGGGGTTCATGCGGAGGGAGCGGCGGACCAGCTCGGCCATCGAGATCTCGCCCTGGCCCTCGGAGTTGGGCAGGCGCTCCTCGAAGGCGACGACGTTCGGGTGGAGGTCGGCGAAGGTGTCGAGGCCGAGCTCCAGGGCGCGCTCGACGGTCACCAGGCGCTCGTGCGGCGGGATCTCGTTGGCGAGGGCGCGCAGCAGCGTCGTCTTTCCGGCGTTCGTCGCGCCGGCGATCATGATGTTCTTGCGGGCCCGGACCGCGCAGGCCAGGAAGTGTCCGATCTCCGGCGTCAGCGTGCCGTTGCCCACCAGGTCCGACATGAAGACCTTGCCCATGCGGGCACGTCGGATGGAGAGCGCGGGGCGCCGCGTGACGTCCATGACCGCCGACAGACGCGAGCCGTCGGGCAGGCGCAGGTCGAGCTGCGGGTTGGCGGAGTCGAAGGGACGGGACGACAGACCCGAGTAGGCGCCGAGCACCTGGATGAGCTCGACGAGCTCCTCGTCGGTCTCGGCGACCGGTTCGGCCTTGGTCTCGCGGCCGTCGGCGTATCCGACGAAGACCTGGTCGCAGCCGTTGATGTCGATGTTCTCGACCTCGGGGTCGTCGAGCAGCGGCTGCAGCCGTCCGACGCCGAAGAGCGCGGCGTGCACGGCGGCCGCGTACTGCTCCTCGGTCTCCGCGTCGAGCGGGGTGCGCCCGGCGTTGATCTCCGCGCGCGCGTACTCCTCGAGGATCTGCGCGATGACGGCGCGGGCGTAGTGCCGCTCGTCCTCGCCCGACATCGGGGTGACGCCGGAGACCTGGTCGAGGCGGCGCTGCTCGGCGATGCGGTCACCGGCGTCCTGCCGGAACCGCTTGACGAGCTGGTGATCGACGGACGTGCTCATCGGCCCGCCCCTGGCTGCTGCGCGACGGGGTTGGTCCAGGCGGCGCCGTACTGCTGGTACAGGTCGACGGTCACCTTGCGGGCCGAGCGGATGAGCAGCGACTTGTCGAGCCGTCCGCGCCTGCGGCCCGCCAACTGGTCGGCACCCGCCGGGTCGTCGGCGAGGGTGCCCACGACGCGGGCGCCGGTCTGCGCGGCCGCCAGCATCTCGTTGACCTGGTGGACGAGCTTGGCGGACGTCGACGGGTCGGCGATCAGGATGACGCCGATGAGCGGCTGGGCGAGCGTGGCCGCGCCCCGGCCGCCGCCGTGCAGTTTGGCCGCGAGGGCGGCGGCGCGGTCGCGGACGCGCGCCAGGGCCTCGGGCTCGGTGCGCGAGACGAGCAGGACGAGCGCGGCCTGCGGGAAGAGCTCGACGGCCGGGGTGTCGCCGCTGACGCGGCCGCAGTCGGCGATGACGTCGGCGGGCGCGTGCGGCGAGTCGGCGAGCTGCGAGAACGCGCGGCCGAGGGTGGGCCAGAGCCCGGCGAGGCCCGCGGCCTGCTCGGCCACGCCGAGCCCGACGAGGACTTCGAGGCCCCCGCTCAACGGCTGGACGTGGTCCCAGAGTTGGTCGGGCACGAGGCCGCGGCGGGCGGTGGCCGCGATCGACAGCATGCCCGTGTTGGGGTTGAGCGGTCCGCCGTGTGCCGCGGCACTGCGGTAGACCAGGTCGCCGCCCGCGGGGTCGGTCTCCGCGACCAGCACGCGGCGCGGCCAGACGGCGGCGAGCGCGACGGCGGCGGTGGTGACGCCGGGGGACCCCTTGTCGGCGGCGAGAGCGATGAGCGCCATGTCTCTTGTACTCGCCTCTAGTTGCCGGTGTCGGAGATGCGGGCGACGACGACCTTGCCCTCGGACGCGGCACTGGCGAGGGCCGCGACCTCCTCCTGGGGGACGACGAGCGTGATGCTCAGGTTGCCGGTGCTCACGGTGGCGTCGCTCTTGGAGGCGATGGTGTTCACCTTGGCGGAGGCGACCAGGGGCGTGCCGGAGGTGCCGCCGCTGCCGCTGGACCCCTTGCCGGTGGAGGTGCTGGAGACGACGGGGAAGGCGGAGACGGTGTCACCGACCTTCAGGTCGGCCGGGTACTGGCCCTCCTTGAGGGAGAGGCCTACGGAGGCCTTGCCCGCGGGCAGTCCGCTCTTGGCGCCGAACATCTCGCCGACGGCGACGACGCCGCCGGGGATGGTGCTCTTGGCCTTGAGCTTGGCGAGGGCGCCGCGCTGCTCGTACGGGATGTAGTTGATGGAGTCGTCCTCGGCGACCATGACGCCGGTGATGTTCTCTCCGTCGACCACGGATTCGCCGGCCTGAATGGGCTTGGTCACCTTCACGACCTCGACGCGGTCGCCCGCGCGCAGCACGAGCACGGTGGCGCCGAGGGCGCCGACGAGGATGAGGAGGACGGCCAGCGCGGCGAGTGCCGGTTTGCGCTCGCGAGGCGGCGCGGGAAGGCGCTCACCGACTCCCGGCTGAGCCGGTGCGGCAGAACGGTTGTTGCCCGCCCCCGTACGCTCCTGGATCTTCACGCAACTGCTCCCCGCACACCCAAGAAGATTCGGTCAATTCCATCATTTACGACACCGGCGACTCTCTCGCCCGCCTCGGGCGGGCTATTCAGCCCCAGGCACAGTGTCAAGTCATCGCACCGTATCAGCAGCACATAAGCCCCTCAAGGCGCGTTAAAGATCGCGAAGCTCACACTCCCCATCGTTATCCACGCGCAATCCGGGCTCTTCGGTTGCACCGCCGTTCCTGGGCCTCGGGGGATGGGCGGAGTGTGCGGGCGCGAAGAGGAATGGTTTGCTCAACGGGTGGCGCGGACAGGGGTGATGGGGGTTCGCGCGGGGTGCGCGCGAGGGTCGTTCCCTGAACGTCGGCCTTCAGGGGGACGCCGGAAGAGGCGGCCCCGGTTCCCGCCCTCACCGAATGCCCGCCACCCCTCCCCATGACCCACGCAACTCCGGTCGCCGGCAACCCCGGGCGCGACGGAATGAACCCACCTCGCGCATTCGCCCTCTCTCATTTCAGCGCGAGGGGAACCGTGCGAGTTCGTTGAACGGCCAATCAAGTGCCGTTCAGGACAACTCAGTTGCCCCTTCTGGTACGGACCTTTCGCGCGCAGTGCACGTAAACAGCACAGGTACGCGGTAGATGTACGAAACCGTAATTCCTGTACGAACACCGCAATTCCTGCCGTACGAGAGAGAACACAACCCCCCATGAGAACCTCCGCACGCAAGACCTCCGTAGCCGCGGGCCTCGCCGCGGCCGGTGCCGCCCTGGCGATGGTCGCCGCCTCCGCGCCCGCCGCGCACGCGATCATCGGCGGCACCGAAGTCCCCAACGACGCCTACCCGTTCATGACCGCGCTCCTGGCGAAGGGCCCGGGCAGCGCGCTCGACCGCCAGTTCTGCGGCGGCAGCCTGGTCACGCCGGACACCATCGCCACGGCGGCGCACTGCCTGGTCGACGACGCGGGCAAGCCGGTCAAGCCGAAGTCGCTGCAGGTGGCGGTGGGCCGCACGGTCCTGTCCGCCAAGCAGGGCCAGATACGGAACATCGCCAAGGGCGGCGTGTTCGTGCACCCGCGCTACCTCAAGGGCCAGGAGGCGTACGACGTCGCCTTCCTGCAACTGGAGAAGCCGGTCCGCGGCATCTCTCCCGTCGCGCTGCCCACACAGGGCACGGACGCGCTGATCCGCCCGGGCCAGAAGGCGACGGTCGCGGGCTGGGGCAACACGGACACGGAGCTGCCCCACACCCCGGACCGGCTGCGCCAGGTGAAGGTGCCGATCCTCTCCCACGCGGAGTGCGGGACGAGTTACAAGGAGTACGACGCGAAGGTCAACTTCTGCGCGGGCGTCGAGGCGAAGGACTCCTGCCAGGGCGACAGCGGCGGCCCCATCTTCCGCAAGGTCCCCGGCCGCCAGGCCCCGATCCTGGTCGGCGTCGTCTCCTACGGCGACGGCTGCGGCGCGCAGGGCGCTCCCGGCGTCTACACGTCCCTCAGCTCGGACAAGCTGTGGAAGACGATGGGGGAGTCGGCTTCGGCGAAGAAGGTGAAGAGGGCGCTGAACCGGCGCTGATGTGAGCGGGCCCGGGACGCCGCGCGCCTGCGGCGGCGTCCCGGGCCGCAGGTCTCGAGTGGACGCGCGTCAGACGACGTCGGAAGCCACGGCGACATGAGCGGGTGCGCGTCGGCCCACCACGTCGACGAGCGACTCCAGCGGAAGCGACCGCCACCAGGCGGAGAAGTCGTCTCCCTGATCGCCGCGGAACCACCATTCCTCGCAGTCACCGAGAGCTTCGAGTTCTCCCGTCACCTGACACCGCACTTCGCACGAGACCTGGGTGTAGCACTCGTGCTCCCCAGAGGAATCCAGGGCCTCGAACTGACGCGTCAAATTCACGACGAAAAGCGGTTCTCCGGTCAAGGAATCGACCCCGTACTCGAACAGACACCCGTCGACGTCCGGGCCGTCGGGCACCGCGAAATCGATACGGGCGAACTCGGCGAAAGAGCGCAGAGCGGCGACGAGCGGCCCGTGCTGCCCGGCGGACTCCGCCGCCAGGCGGCTCTGGAGCCGGGCGGCGGCCTCTTCGACAGGGAGCGGATTGGGCACAGCTTTTCCTTTTCCGTGAGGGGACTTCAAGCCGGCCAGGGACCCGCCGGCATTCCTGCCCGCACGCGCTTCAAGGCATCACGCTCCCACCGGGGTCGCGCGCCCCGACGTCAGGTCCTACTCCGCAAAGCGGAACGTGGACGTCACCGCGTCGAAGATGTCGAAGAACGAGTCCGCGAGGTCCAGGATCTGGCTGCTGCCCGAGACCAGGGCGACCTTGCCCTCCTGGCCGGGGACCGGGATGAAGGTCTGCATCAGGACGACGCGGATCGTGCGGTCGTCGCCCTGTACGGAGACGTCCTCGATGCCGTACGTCCGGGCCGCGAGGCCGACGCCAGGGATGTCGACCGTGGTGACCTTCCGCCACGCGTCGCCCTCCCGCTTGGCCTCGCGGACGCCGAGCTGGGCGACGATGCGCTCGGGGTCGGTGGGGAGGATGTCGCCGTTCGGGGTGCGGGCGCCGACCAGGGAGACGGTGACCGAGCCCGTGACCGGCGTGTCGCCGCCGAAGCTCTCCGCCATGCAGCCGCAGTACAGTGCGCCGGACTGCCAGGCGTCCTTCGAGGCCTTGCGCAGGAACGCCTCGAAGGTGTCCCGGTGCGGGGCCAGCTCCGGGCGGGCGCGGACGCGGTCGTTGATCATCTGCCGGATGGCGGCGTCGCGCGACTCGGGGCGCACGTCGAACTCCCACCACGTCTCCGGCACGTTGATGCTGAATCCGCCGCGCGCGATGGTCTGCGGTGCTGTGTAGCGGGCCATGGCTGGCACCCTCTCCGTCCCCCGGTCCGACTGTGTCTGCGTCCGCCAGCCTACGGGGGCAGCTCCCCGGCCCTCCCCGGCCGCTCCCTCCCCGGTGGCTCCCCGACCGTTCCCCGGCTACTCGCCGGTCGCTCCGTCGATCCGCTCCCTGAGCAGGTCGGCGTGGCCGTTGTGGCGGGCGTACTCCTCGATCATGTGCGTGAGGACGTAGCGGAGCGAGTACGTGTCGTCGCGGAAGCCGACGGTGGCGTCGAGGGAGTCGAGGCCGTCCACGACCGCGCGGGAGCGGGCGCATTCGGCGTGCCAGATCTCGAAGGCCTCGTCGGGGTCGGCGTCCGCCACGTCGAAGTCGGCGTGCTCGCCGGGCACCCGGCTCTGCCAACCGCCCTTGTCCGCCTCGCCGTTGAGTACGTTGCGGAACCAGCTGCGCTCGACTTCGGCGAGGTGGCGGACCAGGCCGAGCAGCGACATGTCCGAGGGCGGCACGGCCCGCTCCTTGAGCTGCTCGGCGGTCAGCCCCGCGCACTTCATCGCGAGGGTTTCGCGCTGGTACTGGAGGAAGGCGGTGAGCGAGACGCGTTCATCTGCGCCGGCGTGCGGGGGTTCGGTCCTGGGGCGGGGGGCGACCACGCGGGCAGGTATCTCGGGCATCGGGCCATCATGCCGAGGGGACGGCAGGCCGTGCTCGGAATTTATGCGGGCGGTGAAACCGACGCCATTCGTCCCCACCATGCACGAACTGGGCCATTTTTATCCGGGACATCGGAAATCTACGTACGGCGGGCAAGGCATTCCCCACTCGGAAAAGTTGGCCCTGGCGAAGCCATCGACCCCTTCAGTACCTTCGGATGGCTTGTCGAACTGTCGCCCCCATGGGAGTCACACGTGAACCGCAGCCACATCCGGCCCATCGCCGTCTCGCTCACGGCCGCCGCAGCCCTCTTGCTGACGGCATGCGGAGGCGGGGACGGCGACGGCGACTCCGGGAAGGACAAGATCGCCGGGGCCGACGGGGGCACGGAAAAGAGCGCGTCGCCGAGTGAAAAGGCCGACAAGGAAGCCGACATCATCCGGCCGGAGATGAAGTTCCCCTCGGACGTGGAACTCGCCTTCGACAAGGGAAATGCGTCCGCCGAGCAGGCCGCGGCGCTGGGCGACGCCCAGAACTTCGTACGCGCCGTCATCTACGGAATCGTCAAGCAGGACTCCGACGACGCCACGTACAAGTTCTACTCGGAGATCCAGAGTCCCGCGTGGAAGTACGCGAAGCAGCAGATCAAGGCCAATATCGACGCCGGCGTGACGGTCACCGGTGAGAGCCGCTACACCCGCACGCAAGTGAAGCCCGTCGAGGGCACCAAGGACGTCGTCGTCACGTTCTGCAGCAACGACTCGAAGTTCTACAGCAAGGACATCAAGAGCGGGAAGACGCTCCGCACCAAGGAAAGCCTCAGGGACTACTCCCACTGGCAGATCGGCATGACTCCGGCACACAAGACGAAGGGTCTGTGGCACGCCAAGGCGATCCAGGTGCAGGAATCAGCCTCCCAATGCAGGGGATAGCAGGGGACTACGGGGATAACGGGGATGACTTGGATGACGGGGATATCGGCAACAGTCGGGAAAACCACGCGTAAGGCACTCGCCGTATCGGCAGTCTGCGCCTCTCTGATCGTGCTGACGAGCACTCCGGCCATGGCGGGCCTCGGCCCCGGCCGCGGGACCGCGGAAGCGACCGAAGGCCCCGAGCGCACCTACGGGGCAAAGGTCACCATCAAGTACACGTCCTCCGGAGAAGGGGGAAACGGTTCGGGCCCCGTGACGTCCGTCGACCCCAACTGGACTCCGCCCGCCTGCTGGTACGCCCCCGAATGGAAGGCCACCGAGTTCCGGGACTGGCGGCAGCGCCTGAACTACATCGCGGTGCACGACCCGGGCGCCGGTGACGCCCGTACGGAGATCTCGGACGAGAACGAGAACTACGCCCGCGGCGATTACGACAATTTCAACATCGACAAAGAGAAGGAAGGCATGTGGTGGGGTGCGCAGCAGAACCCCGATGCCCCGCTCGATGAGCAGATGAAGTGCGATCGGGATCCGTTCTGGGTCAAGAACGGCGAGATACCGGAGGACGTTCCCGAGGTCATCAAGCCGGAGACCCTCGCGGGACTCGCGTACAACCAGATCCAGGTGCCCGGCACCAAGGTCTCCCTCGCCCCCGAAGGCGCCTCCAAGGTGAACCTCCCCACCTGGGCCTGGCTCGACAAGGGCGAGTTCAAGCCCGTGTCCGTCACCGCCTCCCTCGACGCCCCAGGGCTCCACATCGAGGCCACCACCACCGCGACACCCGTCTCGCTCACCCTCAAGCCGGGCACCGACGACGCCAAGTTGCTTCCCGCGTCCGGCACTTGCGCGATCAACGGCGACGATTCGATCGGCGAGCCGTACGCGAAGGGCAAGGCGGACCAGACCCCGCCGTGCGGAGTCGTCTACCAGCGTTCGTCGGGCGACGGCACGTACGACCTCCAGGCCACCGCGACTTGGGAGATCACCTGGAAGGGCACCGGCGGAGCCGAGGGCACGCTGCCCAACGGCGAGTACGGCAACGACCAGGCCGTCAAGGTCGAGGAGATCCAGTCGATCAACCGGTGAGGCGCCCGGTTCCCCCCCTCCTCCCATGGCGACAGATCCGTCGCGGAAGTAAAGTGCGCCGAATGGATGAGGGGGGCTTCGGGGCCATGGGGGCACGGAACACAGGGGCTGACGTCGTTCGCAGGTGGCGGCGGCGTGGGATTCGCAGTTTGCCCCTCTTTGCCGTCTACGTCTGTCTGTTCCTCGTCGCGGCCGCGCTCACGGCCGCCACCGCCGCACCGGCACACGCCGCGGACGGCACCGGCGGCAGCTCGGCCACCCAGGCCGCCACCCTCGCCACCCACCTCCGCAAGAACCCCGTCTACGTCACCGACCAGCTCCCCCGCGCCGTCCCCCGGTCCACCGCCCCCGACTTCGCCGAGGTGGCCGAGGGGATCAAGGAGCGGACGGGTGTGCGGACGTACGTACTCGTGCTGCCCGGCTCCGGCACCAGCATGGCGAACAAGGCCCTGCTCGGTGCCGTGCACGACCGGCTCGGGCGGGACGGGCTGTACGTGCTCGTCGACGAGCACTCCGTCGCGCAGGCCGTCGCCTTCGGGGTGCGCGCGCCCGCCGACGCCGCCTGGACGACCCAGCTGTATGAACTTCCGTACGACGCAGGGCCGTTGCTCAGCTTCGAGCGGTTCGCCGACGTCGTCTCGCTGAGCGGGGAGAAGGCCTCGCAGCGGGCCGAGGCCGCCCGTGAGAAGTACGGGTCGGACGGTGCGAACGGCAGCCGCGGCGAAGAACCCGAGCAGCTGCACATCAGTCCCACCGACCGCCGCAATCAGTCCTTCCTCACCGGCATCGCGCTCACGGGCCTCCCGCTGCTCGTCCTGCTGATCTCCCCCTACGTACGCCGATGGTGGCGGCGGAGGAAGAGGGGAACGGCGGCCGTCGAAGCCGTCTCCCTGGACAAGGACGGCGGGGCCCCGCCCCGGCCCCGACCTCGTCCCCGCCGACCGCACTGGATCGAAGCCGCCCTCGCCACCGCCCTCGCCACCGCCGTCGCGCTCACCGCCACCGTCCTCTTCGACCAGACCACCTCCAGCGCCGCGCCCCCGCCCACCGCCGCCGACATGGCGTCCCGCGTCGACCGCGTCACGGACGGGCTGCGCCGCGCCCCCCTCTACAGCGACCCCGAGAGCCCCCGCCCCCTCACCGCCCGGCAGCTCTCCGGCCTCCGCTCCCGCATGAAGGACGCCGACTACGGTCCCGTGTATCTCGCCCTCGTGCCCCAGGTGACCGAGGACGAGTCCGGCGGCGACCCCGAAGCCTTCGCCGACGCACTCCACAACAAGCTCGGCAAGGCCGGCGTGTACGTCGTCGCCGATCCGCTCTCGGGCGACATCGACGTCGTCACGTACGGCGTACGCATCGACGCGAACCGCGTCGCCTTCGACCTGCCGGACGGCATCAGCTACGACGACTCGGACGACCGATCCGACGACCACCGGCTCGGCGAACGCCTCGGGAAACTCCTGACGTTCCTCGACGACGCGCCCCGCACGGACGCCCCCGAGACGTCGTCGCTCGGCTACGAGGCGCCCGACCCCGTCGAGGACACCGCCCTGCCCCGCCTCTTCAGCACGGACTTCTGGCCCGGTCTCCTGGTGGGCGCGATCGGCGCCGTGATCGTCTTCGCGCTGGTCGCCGCCGTCCTCGGGATTCTGGGGCGTGCGGTGCCGGGGCTGCGTACCGCCGCTCCCGGAATCCGCGTCATCCGCTCTCCCGCAGGGCCCGAGGACGGCACCCTCGTCGGCTTCGACGCCCCCACCGATCCATCGCCCGCCTACCTCCGCCGCACCGCACGCGACGAACTCGACGCCCTGGCGAGGGAGTTCGACCCGGACGCCGCGCTGCCCTCCGGCCTGCGCACCCGCGTATGGGACTGCCTCGACACCGCCACGCTGCTCGCCGACCGCGACGCGGGCGGGCCCGACGGCCGCGTGGACGACGACGTACCGGCCGCCGACCTCGCCGCCGCCGTCACGCTCGCCCGCATGGGCCGCGCCGCCCTCGCGAGCCGCGACACCACCAAGCCCTGCTGCGCGCTCAACCCGCTGCACGGCCCCGCCACCGGCTGGCGCGACGCCCAGTACGCGCCGGAGGACGGCAGGCGCCGCACCATCCCCGTCTGCGACGCCTGCCGCGCCTTCGTCACCGAGCAGCCGGGCCTCGCCCACACGCGCCGCCTCACGCTGCCGTCGCCCGCGGGCGGGCGCGGCGCCGACCGCGTCCTGTACGAGGACGCCGCGGGCCCACTGCCCGCCGCCCGCAAGGGAGTTCCCCAACTCATCCGCCAGGTACGGGAGTACGCCGGTGTCCAGTGACCACCCGAACCCTCGGAAGCCGCAGAGCCGTCGCCGCCCGGCAATCTCCCCCGCCGCCGCTGCCGCCCTGATCGCCACCGCCGTCCTGGCCCTGCTGACGCCCGCGTCCATCACACCCGCGCACGCCGCTCCGCCCACCCCCGGCGAGAAGATCGCGGACGCGCTGACCGAATCCCCCGTGTACGTCGATCCTTCGTACGCGGCATCCGCCGTGACTCCCGCCCGGCAGAAGGAACTTGTCCGGCAGATCGACGCGACCGGCCTGCCCATCAAGGTCGTCCTCGTACCGCTGGCCAAGGGCGACGCGTACAACGGGGACGCGGACACGCTGGCGGCGGTCGTACGCGACCGCCTCAAGGACCGCGGCCCTGAGGCGGGCGGCGGCCCCGGGGCTGGCGGCGGCCCCGAGGCGAGCGGCGGCCCCGAGGCGAGCGGCGACCTCATCCTCCTGACCACCGACGGCGAGTTCCACGACTCGATCCGCGGCCACGAGTGGCCCGGCGAGACGCACCAGGCCGAGGACGCCGCGAACGCCGTCGACCTCATGGACGAACTGGACGACGCGAGCCTCGCGGACAAGACCGCCAAGGCGATCACCGTGATCGAGCGGGGCAACGGCACGGCGGAGTACGAGAAGCAGTCGAAGAAGCTGGACGAGGACCTGGCCCGGGACGGCGACGCGGCGAACGGCAAGCGCGGGGACTCCGGCGGCAGTCGGGACGACGGCCTCCGCTGGCCCCTCATCGCGGCGATCGCGGTGGCGGCGACGCTCGCTGTCGCACTCCTCGCAACCTTCCTCGTACGTTCCGGTTCCACACGCCGCCGCACGGCCAAGGCCGGCGCCCCCTTCGCCTTCCCCCAGGCCGTCTTCGCCGCTGCACGCGCCGCCGACGAGGCCGAGCTGCGGCGCCGCGCGGAGGCGGAGGTCCTCGCGCTCGGCGAGGCGGCGCGGGCGACGGACACCGCGGCGACGCCGGGCCTCCAGCGGGCCCTCGACGCGTACGCCGCCGCGGGCACGGTGCTCGACGGGGCGCGCGGCATGCCGGACCTGGCCGGGGTCCTGGCCCTGGTGACGGAGGGCCGCGACGCCCTGGACGGCACCCCCGACCCGCTCCCCCTCTGCTTCTTCAACCCCCTGCACGGCCGCGCGGCCCGCACCGTCCGCTGGCGCCCCTTGGGCCGCCGCGACCACCTCCGGGTCTCCCCCTGCGAGACGTGCGCCGACGCGGTCCGCACCCACCGCGCCCCCGAGGTCCTCACGGACACGGCTCCTCCGGACGACCGCCCGATCCCCTACTTCGAGGCGGACGCGGAGTCGAGCGTGTGGGCGGCTACGGGGTACGGGTCCCTGCTGGGCGACCGGGCAGAGGACGGGCTCGCGAGGCGGGTGGGGCGGGGGGACTTCTCGCGGGGGGCGGGCGTGACGTGATCGGTTCCTGAGCCACGCGGCAGGCTCCGCTCGAAGCCTTCGCCGAACCGTATGGGTTCCTTACTGGTCACGTAAGTTCCGCCCGAATCGCCCCAAGGGAGCCGGGAGACGGAGGACTCCCAGCACCTGCTGGACCGCCTCCGAGGACATCGCGCACGTCACCCTCGCCGCGGAGGCCCGGACGGGGCGGCCCAGAGGGTGAGCGGTGCCGCGAGCGGAATCAGCACGTAGACGATCGAACCGGTGGCGAAGCCGACCAGACCATTCAGGAGGGTGCCGGCGAACACCACCATCGGAACTCCGAAGTCGCGCTGCGGGGAGCGTGCGTACTTCAGGATCAGTCCGACCACCGCGGCCGTGGCGCCGGCACCCGCAGGCCCCAACACGTTCCGCAGGACGAACATCGCGACGTCGTCCGACGCCGCGCCCGCGATCATGGCCGCGCAGTACAGGAGCGGGGGTACGAGGGAGATCACGCGCACCACGCCGACATCCCTGCCGTAGGCCTTCTCCGCCTCCTCCGCCGCCCTCGCCTTCTCCTCGCGGCTCCGGTCGAGCGCGGCGAAGTAGCGCGAGCCGGGCTCGCGCCGACGCGCTCGGCCCTCCGGGCGACCCTCCTGATCTCTCCGGCTCACCAGGGGGACCGACTTCGGCGGGCACGGTGTCGCTGAACCCGAGCAACGCCTGGCTTCCGCCGCGGAAAAGCACGCCTGGCATCAGTCATGCGGAACCTCCTCCAGCACCGTTTCCCCGAACCGCCATGCCTCCCGGTTGCCCGTCGCCTCCGCCCGCAGCCCCATCTCCCAGGCGATACGAGCGGCTCGCCCGTGCGACACGTCGGGATACTCCTCCGGCGGCACCTTGATGTACCCGCGCCGATCGGCGGGATACGTACGCAGCGCCTGCCTCAGCCTCTCCTCCTGCTCGCCCGGCGCCGAGCGACCACCGTTGACGGTCTCGCGTACGGCGACGGAGCCCCGCCAGGTCATCCAGGCGACGGAGCCGAGAGCGGCCAGGGCGAACGCGCCCGCGCCGAGCAGTTCCCCGGCGGCGTCGGCCTCCCCCGGGGTGCGGGGCGCGAGCTCGCCCTCGGGGTCCGCGATGACGGTGACCTCCTGACCGATGTCGTAGCGGCCGGACTCCGGCTTCATCTCGGGCCCCGGTACGCGCGTTCCGTCCCGCCGCTCCAACGTGTAGTGGTAGTCGCGGGCCTTGCGCCCCTGCGGTTCGTCGCGCCGCTCCTTGACGACCGTCGCGGTGACCTCCTCGCCCCGCCGCCGCAGCGTGATGTCGTCCCGCGCCATGCCTGCGACCCCGACGGACATCACGGAGACCGCCACGATGAACAGAGCCGCGTAGACACTGGACTCCCTGGCCCCCAACTTGTGGATGAGGACGGCGAGAAGCACCCCGTGCACGATCCAGAGGGGAATCTGCACGAACAGCCCGAAGCTGTCCGCCAACAGGTACATCCCCACGATCCCGAGCAGCGCGTAGCCGCCGACGCCGAACGCGGACAGGAGCCGGGATCCTCGGCGTGAACGCCCGTCGGCTGAAGGGGTGTTGTCGTCGGTACGGCCACCGCCGCTCATGCGTGCTCCTCCGTCGAGACCGACCTCATGATGTCGCTGAGGACATCGAGGTACGCGCTCCAGTGCGTGGGCTCCCTGTCCTCGGTCATGAACAGGAACAGTGCCGAGCCGGGTCCGGTACTCAACGGCACACAGAACTGGACCTGCCTGAGGACCGTGGGGACGGTGTGATCGAGGCCGAACAGAACGCCCGGCAGCTCCAGTTCCTGATCGCGTATACAGAGGGCGGACGGGCCGTATGGCAGCATGATCACGGCGACCTCGGCGTCCGGGTGCAGCTCGCGCCACTGGACTGCCGTGCGCCTGGCCGCCCCCTGCCGATCCTGCTCTCGCGGTCCGACGTCCGGCCTCTCGACGAGCACGGACAGCGTTCCCTGCGACAGCTCTCCGTCCGGCATGCGCAACAGACAGGCAGACACGTGCTCGGCACCGGCGGCGACGGCGGTCCGCAGCGCGTACTCGCCGGAGACAACGAGGCTGAACTTCTGCAGCGGTGTGGCACCGGAGAAGACCGGGTCGATGGCCTCGGCCATGCGGAGCATGCGCTGCTCAGGGTCCTCGTCCAGGTCGAACTCCGTGAAGCCGGGGGGAAGTTCGAACCAGAGGTCGGGAACGTCGCCGGGCAGATCACCGGCGACCGATCCTGTCGGGCCGAGGCGATGGCTCGACCCCCCGGTACCCGTGTCGGCCTTCGCCTCCGGGGCCACCTTCACCTTCTCGCCCGCCATCAGTCCGTCAACTCCCAAGCGCCCAGGCCGATCGCGCTGCCGATGGCCACGGCCCCGCCGAACTTGCCGCCACCGGTCCCGGTGGCGATGTTGGCCACGCCGGTGCCCCAGGTCGCGGCGTCGTACTTGCCGGCGCTCGTCTCGTACGCGTTGATCGCGGTCGGCGCCGTCCAAGCAAGCTGCGTGGCGGCCTGGACGCCTTCCGTGGCGGTCAGGGCTGCGCCACGCGAGACTCCCAGCCTGCTCGCAGCGGCCATGACGGGCCTGTCGATCACCTTGGCGACCGGGTCCGCGGCCTTCATCGCGTTCTTCGCGGTCGACGCGGCGGTCTTGATGCCGACCTTGGTGCCCGCGGCGGCGCCCTGGACCCCGCGCCCTGCCTTGACCCCGGCCATGATCCCCTGCTTCGCGGCGCCGACACCGGGCACCATGCCGAGCGCGTCGCCGCCGAGCGTCAGCCAGTTGCCGATCCGCTCGCCGGTGGGCGGCCAAAGGCCGTCAACGCCGTACGCCGAGGCGTGCACGACGAACGCCACCGCGCTCAGCCCGATCGCCAGCGGCGCGAGCACCGGACAGAAGATCGCAATGACGCCGATGACCGAGGCCGCGACGGTGATCCAGTCCGCATGGCTCTTGATCCACTCGCCGATGTCGGCGAGGACGTCACCGAGCTGCCCCGGCAGGTCGGCCAGCGCCTTCCCGAGGCTTTCGAGCGCGTTCCCGAGCTTCTCCCACATGCCGGGCTCGTTCGGGGCGATGTCCATGGCGTGCTTCAGGCGCTCGGCGATCTCCTCGCCGTACTCCTGGTAGTTCTTCCTCAGCCGACGCCCCTTGCGGCGGAGCTCCTCGAGTTCGAGGTCCTGCGTGTTGACGGCGCGGTTGGCGGCCTGAAGCTCGCCCTCGTGATCCTTGCTGTCCGCGGAGTCCTGGGACTCCTTGCGGTCCTTCTTGCCCGCGGCCTTGAGCTTGTCCGCCTTCTCATACGCGTCCTTGAGCGCCTTGCCGGCGGCGGCCGCCTCGCCCTCCAGCTTCACGGCGGCCTTCTGCTTGCGCTCCATGTACTCGGCCCAGTCGGTCAGCGCGGAGGCGGCATCACGGAAGGAGTCGCGGGCCTCGTCCATCTTGGGACGGAACTCGTCGTCGAACTTCTCCCGGAAGCCCTCCGCGGCCTTGCCCTTCCAGTCGCCGACGCCGGTGCCGTGCAGGACCTGGCAGATCTCGGAGAGCGCCTTCGCCGTCTTGCCGACCTTCTTGGCCACGTCGTCGGCCACCGCGTGGTCGCCGGGACAGGGCACGAACCCCAGAGCGGGGAAGTCCTCAAGTGCCGCTTCAGCCATGGCTACTTACTGCTCCCCTTGCCCTTGCTCCCGCCCTTCTCCCCGACCTTGGCGAGCTCGTCGTCCAGCTTCTCGAAGCTCTCCTTGATCTTGAGCAGGGCTTCGGAGGCCTTCCCTGAGAACTTCGTCAGCCGCTTTATCCCGTACGACCACTCGTCCCCGAAGTCGTCCATGCGTCGGGCGAGTTCGGGCACCCCCATGGCATCGCCGCTGACCTTCTCCATGTCCCGGCCGGGCTGCTTCATCAGGTGCGCGATGTGGTCGAGGTTGCGCCTGACCCGGCTCAACACCGCGTAGTCGACCGCCAGATCACTCATACCGATACCCCGCCCACCCGCACTACTACACTCCTGTAGAGGAAAGCTACCATCGCCCACCGCGCCCTCTTGGGCCCCATCGCGGGCGGGCCGGACGGGCACACGAGAGCCGAGACACCGCACCGCACCACGCAACCACCCGTCGCCGAAGTCGCGTGAGACGTTCGCCAATGCCAGGGCAATTCACATAACCGCGGAGAAGCCCCACAAAGGCCGGGGGATCTTCTCCTCAAATTTCCGTTGCATGATGAAGCTAACAGCCGCCCAAAGAGACTCCGAGCTCTCCGAAGGGGAATTGACGGAACACATACGCAGTCGGCAACGCCGAGGCCACCCCCGTAGCTCCCTCAACCCCACCTCTGCAGTCGCACTGGCAGACGGGTGCCGAACGCCCGATACCCGTAAGCAACAAGCCAGAAGGGGCCTTTCCGCGTTCCCTCTTCGCATCACGACACGGTGACGGTCACCGAAAAGTCATGACTTGTCCAGAGACCTCCTCTGGCGGCACCAGCAGCCCCTGGATAACGTCGGCCCGTTAAGGAGACGCCATACGGGGAGAGTCCGCAGTGCCAGACCCAGACTTGACGGTCGACTTCGAGTTCCTCGCGGATTCGGAGCGCAAACTCGGCCAGCTCAAGAAGACGTTCGAGGACATCGAGAAGCGTCGCGACGAGATGGACAAGCACTGGGGCTCCGGCGAGATCGCCGAAGCCATGGGCCAGTTCGTCGACAACTGGGACGACTACCGCACCAAGCTCATCGAGGGCCTCGATTCGGTCGGCAAGCTCGTGTCCGGCACGAAGAAGGCCTTCGAGGATCTCGAGAAGCAGCTGGGCAAGCGCGACGAGAAGAAGCCGAAGAAGTGACGACAGCGACATCCAAGCGCCGCCCGGCCGACTGGCACCCGCTCCGCGACTCCGATCCGGTCCCCGGAGACCCCGAAGAGATCCGCGACGAGGTCAAGCACATGGTCTCGGTCGCCGAAAAACTCCGGGCCCAGGCCAAGAACCTCAAGACCCTGAGCGAGGAGGACGAGCTCAAGGGGAAGTACGTCAAGCGACTGCGCGAGGACTCCTCCACGCTGGAGAAGCACATGCGGGAGGTGGCCGGCCGCTACGAGCGCGTCCACGGACACCTCACCACCTGGGCCAACGAGCTGGAGGACTTCCAGTCCGATGCGGACGACGTCCTGCGCCGGGCCAAGCAGAAGCAGGACGAACTCGAGACGGAGAAGGCCAAGAAGGGCGAGTCCGGCGACAAGGACACCCCGAAGCCCTCGGTCAGCGGGACGGACCACGATCCACTGCAGGAGTACCGCAATCAGCTGGCCGCCATCACCAGCGATCGCGACAGCCGCGCCAACCACCACGCGGGCAAGATCAAGGACGAGATCGACGACGTCATCGAGGACTCGTGGTGGGACAACGTCAAGGGGTGGTTCCACGACAACGCGGACTGGATCAAGACGGTCCTCGACGGACTCGGGTGGATCGCCACCATCGCCGGCATCGTCGCCATCTGGATCCCCGGTCTGAACTTCCTGGTCCTCGGGATCGCCGTACTGACCATCCTGACGAGATCCATGCTGGTCGCCTCCGGAGACGCGTCCTGGACCGACCTGGCCTTCGACGTCGGCGGCCTGCTCCTCATGGGCATCGGCCGCGGCGGCATCAAGATGCTCCAGGGCGCGAACAAGGTCACCAGCGCCGCGGCTCAGACTAGCCGGACCGCCGGACTCAAGGCGGGTCTCCGGTCGCACAAGGGAATGCTGAACGACCTGGGCAAGGCCATGGCCGGCGCACAGGACGACGTGTCCCGGAAGTTCTTCTCGGACCTGCGCCATTTCACCCTGAAGAAGATCTCCAGGGATGCCGGGCTGGTGGCCAAGGGCCCGACCGAGGTGTCCGCGGCCTCCAAGTGGATGCACCTCGGTGACGACGAGGCGGCCGGACTGTTCGGTCAGCTCCGCTCGAACAAGGGGGCCTTCCCCGACGCCGTCGCGGGAGGAGCCTCCAAGCTCGGCCACGCGGGATACGTGGCGTCCGTGGGTGCCGCGTACGGTGGCATGGGCGTCGACGTCATGGACAAGTCGCTGAGCAAGAGCGACTCCATCGGCTGGCTGGACCAGCAGGGTCTGGTGCCCGGGGACAAGCCGTACAACGAGGACTACAACACCTGGAAGGAAAGCGGCTGGATGCCCGCCCCTGACACTCACTGGTGAAAACTCAGGTACGCCACCGGGTCACCGGTCGACGCGGCAGAGAAAGCAGGAGAAATGGCCGAGTCCCTCAGAGAGCAATTGGGCACGGGGCCCAATTTCAGAGTACGCGTGACCATCATCGGCGCGCTGGTGTCCGTTGTCCCGCTGATCGGCATCGCACTTCTGCTCCCGGACGGCGGCCGTGACGTCTTGTTCTGGATCTACTGGGCGCTGCTGACGGGATGCCTCCTCAACCTGGTGTGGATCCTGGTCAAGAACCCCGTGCCCAGCAGGCGCCCCCCACTCTTGACCCGTGACCTCGCCATGGGCTGGGCGCTCCTGCTGCCCAGTCTCTTCAGCTCCTTCTGGCCGGGAATCGTCGGAGCCCCCCTGTTCACCGTGCTGGTCGGCGCGACCTCGGTCGCAGAGAAGATGCGGAATCGCAGTGCAACACCCTGAGAACCCGGTGCCCCGGCCGGAGAACTCCATCGAATCCGCCCGCGTACCCAACGGGTTCAATCTCGTTCCGCCGCCCGGCTGGGACACCATCCCGCTCCAGTTCGGAACCAGGGAGGCGATCCAGCGGATCGTCCGGAAGTCCGTGGCTCAACTCCCTGTGGGATTCCCGAAGGACGACATTCCCAAGGCCCGCCTGAAGCTCACCAAAGAGCTGAAGGAGACGGTGCGGCAGGCCCGGAAGTCCGACGGCCTGACGCTCTACCTGCCTGTCGAGCCCATGCACGGAATGATCATCCCGGCATCGTTCGTCGCCTCTGAGCCGCTGGCGGCCCCGCGGACGGGCATCGAGCCGGAGGCCGTACTCAGGGACTTGTCGCGCGATGCGGAGAGCGCGTCGGTACGCGAGCTCGACGGAACGGCCGCCGTACGTACTCTGCAGAAGCTGCCCGCCGACCCCGGCAAGGGAGTCGAGGTGCCGTCCTGGCAGGTGCAGTACACCGTGCCGATCCCTGACAGCGATCCCGCGCAGTGGCTGACGTTCTCCTTCAGCACACTGATCGCGCCCGACATGGACACCGAGTTCACCGAGACACTGGTCGAACTCTTCGACGCCGTGATGACCACCTTCCGCTGGAGCTACGCATGTTGATCGTCGAGACCGACTCCGACCCGGCCGTGTGGTTCCACATGCCGCTCACCGGCAGCAAGGCGGAGTTCGCCCAGTGGCTGGACATGCAGCTCGACGCGGCCGGCCTGGTCCACCGGCGCAAGCTCGCCTGGCGCGAGAAGCGGCAGATGAAGAAGTTCCTGGAGGGCTCGGCCGCGATGCTGCGCGACCGGATCGGGGCGGAGCAGGCGTTCGTCTTCGGCCCGATGCCGCCGCAGGCCGCGCCGTTGGTCCTCTTCACCAAGCAGTTCGCCTGCGACGAAGCGCACAGCCCCGAGCACCTCACCATGCTGGCCGTCCCCGACCCTTCGGCCGCTCCGGGCCAGCGAGTGGAGACGTCGTCCTTCACCTCTCCCCACTTCGGCGAGGGGATGCGCTGCCTGCGCAGTTGGACCGGCCCCGACGGAGGCCTGATGCTCTCGGTCACGTACGCGTGGAACGACCCGGCCAACGACATCGACCTTGTCCTCAAGGGTCACTACGACGATCCGGCCCTCCTCGAAGCCTCCTTCGACGCCATCGACGACTTCGCCCGCACGATCCGGCTGTCCCCGGCGTCCGCATGACCGTCGCCTTCTCCCTCGACACGGACAGCGACGCCACCGTCTGGCTCGGCATGCCCGTCCTCGGCGAAGGTCTCCTGGCCACGCGACGGCGCAAGAAGTGGGCGCGCCGCACCTCGGAACTGCTCTGGGCTCTCGTCGACGACGAGCCGGTGGACGCGAGGCAAGTAAAGGTACTGGCCCATGAGTTGGAGGCCACCGCCGAGGCGATCCCGCGGACCATTCCGGTCCACCAGCTCTTCCTCTACGTTCCTGATCCCCGCCAGGACTTCCTCGTCTTCCTCGTGCACGCGGGCCCGAGCGAGGGCGACGTCGACGCGACGCTGGACGAACTGGTCCAGAAGAACGAGCCGGGTGCCGCCAGGCCTCCTGAGGTCATCGACTTCGACACCGAGCGCCTGGGCCGCGGCAAGCGCTCGATCCGCCACTTCTACGCGGCCAAGGCCGGGGCCATGTGCTGCTCGGTGAACTACGCCTGGCGCATCGAGCCCCTCGGCATCGACGTGATCGTGCGGACGGTCGGCGAGGAGGTCGAGCGGATCACGTCCGGCGTCGGGGAGTTCGACGTGTTCGCCCGAAGCCTTTTCGTGAATCGCGACACCTGAGACGAGGGCCTGAACCCACCAGGCCCGACCATCTGGTCGACCGCACCGTCGACCGCGTCGCCCGCCCCTTCGGCGGCGGCCAGATCGCCGCGGCCTGGCTGTGCTTCGCCATCGGGTTCGGCTCCCTCTTCCTCGCAGCGGTGGCAGCCCGGCTGAGCAGCCCCGCCGAGGAGATCCTGGTGTGGCTGCAGCGCGGCGTCGTGTCCGCGGCGATCCTCGTCCTGCTGCTCCTGTTCACCAAGAACCCACGACATTCGGAACGCCCTCGCGAGCTCACGCTCCCCCTGGGCATCTCCGTCGCCCTCTTCCTCGCGGCGCTGGCGACGGCGTTCTGGCCGGGCGTTAGGGAGCGCGGGGAGCGCCGCGCACGCTGACCGCCGAGATCACTTGTCGGCGACGAACGAGCCCATCCCGCGCGTGGTGACGATGAGGCCTTCCTCGCGGAGGGCGGCGGTGGCTTTGCGGACGGTGACGCGAGAGACGCCGAACTCCTGCTCAAGCCGCACTTCGGAGATCAGCTCGTGCACGGCGTACTGACCGCTGGCGATCCGCCTGCGGATCTCCTCGGCGATCTGCTCCCACTTGGGTCTGGTCGGGTTGAATTCGAACACAGCCGAACTGTACGTACCTGAAGTAAGCCAGGCATAGAAGCTCCTGTCATAGCCTAGGTATAGACAGGTCATAACAAGCAGCTCTACGGTTGGGCCGCAAGAGACCCCGGCGACGGATGAAGGCCGCCCCGGGGCATGACCGAACGCTTCAAAGGAGCGCCGACATGGTCGACTCTATCGCCCACCTCCTGAGGTGGGCCCTCGCTCTCTGCACCCCACACCCCCGCGGCCGCCACCGAGTCACCACCGCCCCGCCCCGCCAACTCCCCGCTGCGCCGCCCCACTTCACCGAGATCCGCGAACAGCACCGTCAACGCGCCCGCCGCCGCGCCCTGTACCTGGCCACCCTCGGCATCGACGTGGGCCCGGACCGCATCCACGGCGTACGGGTGGCCGCCCGGTGACGCCGCGCATGCCGGTGCGGATGTGCGCCCGCTGCCGCCGGACCACCGACGCCCCGGTCCTGATCCACGAAGTCCACGCGGCCACGGGCCCCGGCTTCAACGTCTACGCGTGCCAGGCCTGCGCCACGCTCTACCCGCCGCCCACCGACGCGCTGGACCTCCTCGACACCATGCCCCGCCCCCGCCCCTCCCGGATGACGATCCGCGTCTACCGGGTCACCGCCGAAGGCACGGCGATCGAGGACCGGGGCGAGACCAACACCTGGACGGGCAGCAGCATCGACCCACCGGCGGGCACCGCGGCATGCCCGACGTGCGCCTGCCCGAGGTGCCGCCCCGTATAGCGCCGGTAGCACTGGCGAACCCACGCCGAACCCGGCAACCCCGGCAGCCCCAAGGGCGCCGGGGCCTCCCCCTGCCGCGCCCTTCGCGTCACGACACGATGACAGTCCGCCGGAATGCGATGCCTTGCCCGGCTATCGACCCTGGCGGATCAACAACCCCGCAGTTAACGTCGGCCTGTTGGACACACCCTCGCCCCACCGGGAGCCGACCGTGAACCGCCGCACCCTGCCCGTCACTGTCGCGTCAGCCGCGACTGCCGCCCCACTAAGGGCGGCTGGACGGCGGACGGCACCCTGCGCCACTACCGGGCCACCACGCGTTCCACCCCGAACGGCAACTCGGTCGAGGTCGCGTTCTGTGCGGACGCGAGCACGTTCCACGGCAAAGAGATCAAGACCGGGAAGGCCCTGAAGGCCGAGAAGAGCATCAAGGACTTCGACCACTACAAGCTCGTGATGGTCAAGCACCCCACAGGCAAGGGACTTTGACAGGCATCCAAGGTGTTCGTCGAGACGGAGGCGGCGAAGTGCCGGTGAACAGATCACGGCGGACGGCCTTCACCGCCGGCGGCAGCGGCAACGTCGCGACCGCAGACGTCAAGCCGAGGAAGTGCGGTCGATCAACCGCTGACCACGGCCCACCGCCGGTGGGTTCGCTCTGGTGAAACCGGCGGTCATCCCGATAGCGTCGGTGGCCGGTTGCAGCCGCGCCGGACGCAACCACGGCGCCCCCGCCGGCGGCCTGCGGGAAGCGCCGACTCCACCGCTAGAAAGGAAGCATGGCTCGCATGTCGAACGAAGAAGATCGTGATCCCGGTCCGTGGGAGTACAGAGCGCATGCGGGAATCATCAGAAAGATGATCCCCGGTGACGTCATCGCCGCGGTGCCGGCTGCCCGGGAGGCCGCCGAAGCCGAGGGCCGAAGGCTGCAGTTCGACTTCTTCGACGACGAAGCGGTCTTGAAGATGCTTCGCCTTCGCCATATCGATGACGAACAACTGCGAAATTCCGGATTGAAGGCCGGAATTCCCGCTGCATTGATCCCCTTCGGCATCTTGCTCTATTGGGGCGCCTACGTCCGGTACTGGGAATCCTCCAGGAGTCAGTCTCTCTTTTATGCAGGGGCCGGACTCGCCGTCATTCTCATCCTTACATTCTTTGTCATGACGGCGATCCGGCAGTGGAGCAACCGCCCCCGCCAGAAGGTCCGGGCCAGGGCGGCCGCGTACCGGAAGATCGCGCACATCGCTGCAGAGAACGGCGGCGATGTGCCAGCCTTCTACCCGCACTACGGGCCGTACCCCTTCGCCGCGAACTTCCATGCCGATGCCGCCGACCTCGACCTGCCGGAGAAGAACAGGTTCTGAGTTGCTGCATGGCCGCTCCGGTCAGGAATGGTCAGGCACTGTTACAGAACCCAGCGCAGCGAACCAGCCATGGCATCGCACAGCTGCTCCATGGGGCCGGACATCCCTGTGAGGGGCGCCGAGAAGGAGAGCACCAAGTAGCCCGCCCCACCCGGCATATGGATATGGATGTCCAGACTCGTGGCGCCCTGTACACGCACGGCCGTGCCCGCAGCGAGATCCACCACTGACACCTGTCGCCCGGCGTCGCCTTCGGGCTCTCGCGCCTCGAGCCACGTCGCGTACTTCCTCGGGTCGGCGGGTGTCTCGCCCAGCGGCATCAAGGACACCAGCAGTGAGGCGGGCATGCCGCCGTTCCGCGAGGTCGTCAGGAGGAAGAACTCCATGGCGCCCCGCGCCCGGCCCGCCTCAGCGGTGTTACGCAGGGTTGCCCATACGTTCCGTGCGAGGTCAGGGGAGACGTTACGCCCCTGCGACTGGCGGTCCACGAAGGTCTTGAGCTGTCCGCGCCAGCGGTCTTGCGTAAGGTCGACGCGAAACCACTCACGGGGCACCAGCAGGCGGTAGTCCTTAGGTGCCGCGGCGCGCAGCGCGGACGCCGCCTCCATTGATCCGTTCACCCCGGCATCACCAGGGGCAATCCCCGCTCGTCGAAGAACCTGACACTCTTCACGACACCAGCGAACATGGCGGAGAAGGTGTCCCACCCTTCAGCCGTCGGTGTTCCCATCTCCAACAGCAGCACAGTCTGGTTGCTCAGCGGAATCTGGACCTGGATGAACGACGTCCAGATGGGCTCGTCCTCTCCCGACTCCGTGAGGCTTCCGTCCACGCTGGCCTGCCGGGTGCCGATACAGGTCACCGCCGGGCCGCAGGGCAGCTTCACCTCGTCCACCTGCCCGATCTCCAGGTGCCGCAGCGTAGACGCGATGAAACCCGCCGGTTTGGCGCCGGCTCGTTCATCCAGATCCACGAGGCTGATGTTCACCGTGGCTGTGCACCGTGCGCCGTCGACCTCCGTCGTGACGAAACCGCCGTACTGAACTCCTGCCTCGACGAACTCGTCGTAATGCGCCGCGCACATCGCGGCCCATTCACGCTGCACTTCCTCACTGCCACCTGGCAGCGCCTTCCTGGCCAACTCCATTAGTTTGTCGACTAGTTCATCCAGATCATCCGCCTCGAAAGGGAGCTCCAGAAACCCTTCGGGCATGATCCAGCGAACTTCTACGCCGTCGGCTCCCGTGAGGCCGCGTCGGCTCTCTTCACTGATGTCAGTGGTCACCTGTGGAACCTACTCTCGGTCGCAACGCCGCCGGGCGCTGCTAAGCCGCCAAGGCCGCGTTGAACGGCTTCGGCGAGGCATTGGGGGCGGGCGAAGGCTGGGGAGAGGGCGCGGGCGTGGGCATGGGGCGGGTCGGCTTCGGCTCCTGATATCCCGTAGTCCCGCCGTTCTCTCCGCTGCTCATCCGGTTCAATGCACTGGCGAGGCCTGCCCCCTTTATAACCGCCGTTATCTTCTTGCCGTCGATGAGATTGTCTGCCTCTCTTCTGAGGATCCTGTTGACCCCCTTGACGGCAAGGCCGTTCAGGAAGTTCTCCCCGACTCCGCGGAACGCGGTGCGACCGCTGAAGGTGCCAAGGCCTCTGAGCCTCGACAAGCCCTTGAGACCTTTGAGAGCCGTGAACCCCTTCAAAGCGCCAAACCCAGGCAGTACTCCCAGCGCATCGGTGCCCAGCTTCATCCAGTTGAGTTTCCCGCCTCGCGCCGTCATGTCATACGCATGACCCGCGAGTGCGGCGGCGCTGGTCGCTACGGCAAGGGCCGCGAAGGCCGGCACCAAGAACTGAAGCGGCGGGACGAAGGCGCAGATCACTGCGAGCACAGACAAGACGGCGGAGATGTTCGACAGCGCGTCCGCCCAATCCGCCAGGAGGTTCATGAAACCGCCCGGATCCCGGACGTCGTCGTGGTGCACGACGTTCTTGATGTGACGGGCGGCCTTGTCGCCCGCATCGTCATAGATGTCCCTGGCGTCCTTCACCGCTTTTCTCGCGCCGCCGATGAGGAGAAGAGCTTCGCGACGCTTTTTGACCCAACGCTCGTAGTCCTCCTTGTCCGCCGCGGGGATGTTGCGGGTGGGGTACTTCTCCTCGTACTTCTTCACCTCGCGATCCGCGACGTCGTGGTCATGCTCCGCGTCGCGATAGTCGCTGAGCGCCTTGTCCGCCTTCCGCTGCGCCCGACGCATCTCACTGGCGAACTCGTCCGATTCCCCTTCGCGGACTTTTTCCCCGATGGCCTTGGCGGCCTCGTCGTAACGCTCGTACGACTTCTTGAGCTTGTCCGCGGTGCCGCCCGCCATCTCATGGAAGCCTCTGCCGGCTTCGCTGTCCCAGCCCTCCACCGACGAGAGCGCCTTGATGACCCGGGACTGCTCGTCGATCATGTCGGCCATCTTGCGCAACTTGCGGCCGAGTTCGGCCACTTCCTCCGGGTCGCCCGGCGTCGGATCGTCGTGCCACAGCGGCGGCCAGTCGGAATCCGTCCTGCTCACTTCTTGCCCTTGCCCTTCGCCTTGGCGTCCCGGATGGCCTTCGCCAGCTCATGGTCGATCTCGTCGTACGTCTTCGCTGCGGTAGAAGTGAACTCGGCCAGCTTCTCGAGTTCCTTCATGAGTTTCTTCCTGGTCTTCTTCCAGGTGTCGCCGAATTCGGAAAAGGCGTCCTTCAGGCCGCCGTGCCCCACGGCATCCCCGTACTCGTCGGCGGGGTTGCCGTTGCGCTCGAACTCGTCGTGGATCTTGCCCAAGTCACGTGAACACTTCTTGATGGCGGCGAGATCTGCCTTGGTGTGGTCCCCCATGAAGCCCGCTCCCCTTCCCACTGATTCCGGCCGAGAACCTGTACGGGCCACGCCCACTGGACATGCCCGGAACAGCTCTCTTTGCCCTGTTCATGCCAATCATTCGGCGGGGAAGACATCATGCCGCACATGGGATCAGTCGAGTCCGGGGCGGCAACGTGCAGGCAACGCCCCTTGTTCCCCCGCGTAGTTGACACATCCGCCCCCGCACCCCTCCGCCGGAGACCGGCGAGGCGCACCGAGCGGCGGGCAGGGGCGCGCCCGGTCCACGCGCCGTGACACCGGGCGCGCCCCGCAGCCCCTGAGCCCGGCTACTTCCGCGCAGCCTTACCCAGCTCGTCGTCGATCTGCTCGTACTTGTCGGCGGCGTTGGTCAGGTAGTCGCCCATGCCGTCCAGGCCCTCGAGGGTCTTCTTCGCGCCCTCGACGAACTCGTCGAAGTTCTCGTCGAACGCCTTCGAGGCGCTCTTGGTGACGAAGCCCGTCTCGACGAGGTTCTTGATGTACTTCTTCAGGCCGTCGAGCTTCTCGTTGAGCTTGTCCTTCTCCTTGACCACGTGCTTGGCCGCGTCTCGCATGTCCTGATATGTGACATCAAGGTCCTTGGCCATGAGGCTCACTCCTAATCAAATTGATCAACTCGCCGCAGGGCCAACCCCCGTGGCAACCCTTGAGCAGAAGATGCGATCTTCCGCTCTTGCGCCAGCAGCTTACGGGTGGGGCGGATGGGATCACAGTCCGGTTCAGTCACAGCTCTGCCATGAGCAAGTGCGAAGTGGCACCGGCCGCGGCGCGTGCGGTTCCGCCATGAGCCTGCGCACAGGCCGTTGCCTGCGGGAAGGGGGGAGCGGATATCGTCAGGCCCATTGTTCAGCTCCGGGGAGGACGATCGTGCGCCTGACTCTGACCGTCGTCGACCCGTTCGGCGGGGGCACCGCCGACGTGGTTCTCGACGCCGATCCCGAGTCCACCGTGCAGGACATCGCGGTGGAACTGGCCCGGCAGGTCGGGCACAGCGGCGCGCAGGTCATCCCGATCGGCCAGGGCCACCAGCATCACCAGGCCCCCGCGGGGAACGCGCCCATGGTCTATGTCGACGGGTACGCCGTCGCCCCCTCCGCCACCGTCGTCACCTCGCCCCTGCGCGAGGGCGCCGTCGTCAGCCTCAACGACCCCGCGGGCTGCCTGCCCGGCGAGCCCTCCGGCCTGGTCGAGCTGCGCGTCGTCGGCGGGACCGCCGCGGGCACCGTGCACCGGCTCGGCATCGGGCGGTACGACATCGGCAGCGGGCCCGCCTCGTACATCCGCGTCGACGATCCGGAGATACCCGCCCGCGCCCTGACGTTGTCAGTTGCAACCGACGGCACCTGCCAAGCCACCCTGCACGGGGACGAAAAGGACAAGGAGGGCGTGACCCTCGACGGCACCCCCTTCGGCGAGGAGAAGGACGAGGACGAACCGCCCGCGGCCGTCCCGCCCGAGGGAGAGTCCAAGAAGGACAGGAAGGCCCGGGAGAAGAGGGAGAAGCAGGAGCGCAAGGAGTGGAAGGAGCGCAAGGAGGCCCGGGCCAAGGCGCGGGCCGCCGGGCCGCGCGACACCGTCGACTGGCCCCTCGGCGCCCAGATCGCCGTCGGCAACACCCTCCTCGAACTCGTCCGGTACACCCCGCCGAACGCCGCGCTCAAGTGGTCCGAGGACGGCGCCGGCCTCGACTACAACCGGCCCCCTCGACTGCGGCCGCCCGAGCGGCAGACCACCTTCCGGCTGCCCAGCCCGCCCCGGGAGTTCGAGGCGCGTCCGCTGCCGTGGCTGATGGCGCTGTTCCCGCTGGTCGGTGCCGTCGTCGCGGCGATGATCTTCAATCGCTGGTACTACCTGATCATGGCGGGCCTGAGCCCCATCATGCTCTTCGGCAACTACTTCATGGACAAGAAGCACGGGCGCAAGTCCCATGCGAAGCAGGTCAAGGAGTACAAGGAGACCAAGGCCCGGATCGAGAGGGACGCGCAGGACGCCCTCGTCGCCGAGCGGCTCGACCGGCGCAACGCCGTTCCTGATCCCGCCGCCGTGCTCGCGCTCGGCACCGGGCCCCGTACCCGTCTCTGGGAGCGGCGCAGGACCGACGGCGACCATCTGCTGCTGCGGTTCGGCACCGGGCAGCTGCCCTCCGAGGTCGTGCTCGACGACCCCGAGAAGGACGACCACCGGCGCCAGGTGACCTGGAAGATCGAGGACGCGCCCGTCGCGCTGCCGCTGAAGGGGCTCGGCGTCATCGGCATCGCGGGGCCCGGCGACTCCGCCACCGCGCTCGGCCGCTGGGCCGTGGCGCAGACCGCGACGCTGCACAGCCCGATGGACGTCCAGTTCTACGTCCTGACCGAGAACACCTCCCGGGAGAGCTGGGACTGGGTGCGGTGGCTGCCGCACGCCAGGCCCTCGGGCGGCCAGGACGTCAACGTACTCATCGGCACGGACGCCGAGACCGTCGGCGCCCGCATCGGTGAGCTGACGCAGATCCTCGACGCGCGCGTGAAGGCCGTGGAGGAGAACAAGGGCCAGGGCGCGAACTTCAGCGACCCGGACATCGTCGTGGTGTGGGACGGGTCGCGGCGGCTGCGGTCCCTGCCGGGTGTGGTGCGGATCCTGCGCGAGGGCCCCTCCGTGGGCATGTACGCGCTCTGCCTCGACTCCGAAGAGCGCTTCCTGCCCGGCGAGTGCCAGGCCTTCGTGGTCGCCGAGCCGAAGCCGGACCCGAACGCCTACGGCCCGGCCCATCAGCGCCCCCCGCACGCGCCCGCGCCGCCCCAGCAGGCGCCCGGCGGCTTCCCCTCCTTCCAGGCCTGGCACACCACCGCGCCCGACCCGCAACAGACCAACACGCCCAGGGAGTTGAGGCTCCGCGTCGAGATGACCGGCGCCGAGCGCCTCACCGACGTGCGCCCCGACTTCGTGACGCCCGCCTGGTGCCTGCGCCTTGCGCGCTCCGTCTCGCCGCTGCGCGACATCAGCGGGGAGACGGAGGACTCGGCGCTGCCGGGCGCCAGCCGGCTCCTCGACGTGCTCCAGCTGGAGCCGCCGACCGCCGGGGCGATCACTGCCCGCTGGCAGGCGGGCGGGCAGTCGACGATGGCCGTCATCGGTGAGTCGTACGACGGCCCGTTCGGCATCGACATGCGCAAGGACGGCCCGCACGGCCTGATCGCGGGTACGACCGGTTCCGGCAAGTCGGAGCTGCTGCAGACGATCGTGGCCGCCCTTGCGGTGGCCAACACCCCCGAGAACATGACCTTCGTCCTCGTCGACTACAAGGGTGGCTCCGCCTTCAAGGACTGTGTGAAGCTGCCGCACACCGTCGGCATGGTCACCGACCTCGACGCGCACCTCGTGGAGCGCGCCCTCGAATCGCTCGGCGCCGAGCTGAAGCGGCGCGAGCACATCCTCGCCGACGCCGACGCCAAGGACATCGAGGACTACCAGGACCTGGTGCGCCGCGATCCCTCGCACGCGCCGGTGCCCCGACTCCTCATCGTCATCGACGAGTTCGCCTCCATGGTGCGCGACCTGCCCGACTTCGTGACGGGTCTGGTCAACATCGCCCAGCGTGGCCGTTCGCTCGGCATCCACCTGCTGCTCGCCACGCAGCGGCCGAGCGGTGTCGTGTCTCCCGAGATCCGCGCCAACACCAACCTCCGCATCGCGCTCCGCGTCACCGACGGCGGCGAGTCCAGCGACGTCATCGACTCCCCCGAGGCCGGGCACATCTCCAAGAACACCCCGGGACGGGCGTACGTACGTCTCGGTCACGCCTCGCTGGTGCCCTTCCAGTCGGGCCGGGTCGGTGGCCGCCGTCCCGGCGCCGCCGACCCGGCCGTGCTCGCGCCCTGGGTCGACGCCCTCGACTGGTCGGCGCTCGGCCGTGCCTCGCTGGTGAAGCCGAAGGCAGAGGCCCGCGAGGAGGAGGAGATCACCGACCTGAAGGTCCTGGTCGACGAGATCATCGAGGCCAACAGGACCCTCGGCATCCCCGCCCAGCACAGCCCGTGGCTGCCCGCGCTCGGCGAGACCCTGCTGCTCGACGAGATCCCGGTCCCCGCGCCGCGCACGGCCCCCGGCTCGCTCGCGCCCGCCGCGTACGGCATCGAGGACCTGCCCGCCGACCAGGCGCGCCGCCCGGTCGTCGTGGACTTCGCGCACTTCGGCCACCTCATGATCGGCGGTGCCCCGCGCTCCGGCCGCTCGCAGGTGCTGCGTACGATCGCGGGCTCCCTGGCCCGCACGCACTCCAGCGCCGACGTGCACCTGTACGGCATCGACTGCGGCAACGGCGCGCTCAACGCCCTGACCCGGCTGCCGCACTGCGGCGCCGTCGTCGGCCGCAACCAGACCGAGCGCGTGGTGCGCCTCATCAACCGCCTCAAGGGCGAACTCTCGCGCCGCCAGGACCTGTTGGCCGACAAGGGGTACGCGGACATCGGCGAGCAGCGGGCGGACGTCGCCGAGGACGAGCGCCTGCCGCACATCGTCGTGCTGCTCGACCGCTGGGAGGGCTGGCTGCCCACGCTCGGCGAGATCGACCACGGCTCGCTCACCGACGAGATCACCACGATCATGCGCGAGGGCGCGAGCGTCGGCCTGCACATGGTGATGACGGGTGACCGGCAGATCCTGGTGGGCCGCATCTCCTCCCTCACCGAGGACAAGTACGGCCTGCGCCTCGCGGACCGCTCCGACTTCTCCACGCTCGGCATCCCGGCCCGCAAGGTGCCCGAGGAGATCGCGCCGGGCCGCGCGTTCAAGAACGAGAGCGGCACCGAGACGCAGTTCGCGCTGCTCTCCGAGGACGCCACGGGTCAGGGGCAGGCCGCCGCGCTCTCCGCGATCGGCGAGCAGGCCGCGGCCCGCGACGCCGAAGTGCCGCGCCACCGCCGCCCGTTCCGCGTCGACACGCTGCCCAGCCGCATCTCCTTCGACGAGGCCTGGGAGCTGCGCGACCCGGACGCCTCGCGCTCCAAGCTGTGGGCGCTCGTGGGCATCGGCGGCGACGAGGTCATGGGCTGGGGTCCCGACCTCGCCCAGGGCGTGCCGGCGTTCGTCATCGCGGGCCCGGCCAAGTCGGGCCGCTCGACGGTCCTGATGAACATGGCGCGTTCGTTCCGCGCCCAGGGCGTACGTCTGGTGGTCGCCGCGCCGCGCCAGTCGCCGCTGCGTCAACTGGAAGGCACCGAAGGCGTGTTGAAGGTGTTCACCGGCGACGACATCGACGAGGACGAGTTCGAGGAGCTTCTCGACGAAGCGGACGCGTCGATCGAGGACCCGGTCGTCGTCCTCATCGACGACGCGGAGATGCTGGAGGACGCCGACGCGGCGAGCCACTTCAAGCGGATCATCCAGCGCGGCACCGAGAAGGGCCTCGCGCTGGTCCTCGCCGGTGACGAGGAGGACGTCTGCAGCGGCTTCTCGGGCTGGCAGGTCGACGCGAAGAAGGGCCGCCGCGGCATCCTGCTCTCCCCGCAGGAGAGCTCCAGCGGGGACCTCGTCGGCCTGCGGATCTCGCGCAGCCTGGTCGGCGGCCCGATCGCCCCGGGCAAGGGCATGCTGCACCTCGGCAACGGCGAACTGGCGACGGTGACGACTCCGCTGTAGGGCAGACGACTCCGCTGCAGGGCAAGCGGATTGAGGGGGCGGGTCGTGGGCGGCTCGGCGAAGAGGACCCGGCGGCGCGCCGCCGGGCCCGCGCTGCGGTACGAGCATGTGCCGGGGGCGAGGACCTCGGGCCGGTCGGAGAAGCGGTCAGGGAAATGGTCGGAGAAGCGGTCGGAGAAGCGGGAGCGGGGCAACTGGCTCTTCGGGTCGCTGATGTTTCTCACGGTGACCGTCGTGATCGTGCTGTTCGGCCTCGCCGACATGGCCTGGGGCGAGACCCTGTGGGGCGATGTCGCCCCGGGCTGGCCCGGTGGCGGCTACGGCTTCGCGATCACCATCGGGCTGCTCGCACCGCCCGCCGTCGCCGGCATCATCGCCCCGCTGACGCAGGCCAACTGGAAGAAGGAGACGGCCCGTTCGCTCGGCTGGGCGCTCGCCGTGCTCCCCGGCGTGGCGCTGTCGTGCCTGCTCCTGCTGCTCTGCTTCGGCGCGACCCGGCCCAAGCGCCGCCGCCGCGGCCCGGAGTGCTACGACCACGGGGCGCCCTGCTGGGTCCACGAGCAGTACCCCTATCTGTGGGCACCCGGGATCGCCGCCGCCCTCCTGAGCCTGGCGCTCGGCGGCTGGCTCGTCCACCTCTACTTCAAGCGCCGCAAGGCCCGGCTCACTCCACCCGCGACAAGCGAGCCTTCGGATCCCCCGCATCCGGATCGTCCGACGTGTACGTGAGGTTCTTGCCGTCCGGGCGCAGATAGACCGTGTGGCTCGTCTGGGCGCACTGGCTGCCGTTGCCCTTCGCCCCCTTGCCCGTCGCCACCAGCTCCTTCTCCGTGACCGACTTGAGGGTGAGGACGTCCGTGCAGGTGTTGCCGATCGGGTCGTTCTGCAGGACCGTGCCGACCCGTTCCCCCGGCTTCGCCTGGCGCAGGGTGACCGTGAACGTGCCGAGCGGGATCGTGCCGCCGCTCGCGTCGGCCTTGCCGCTCCACTTGCCGAGGTAGGCCTCGGGGACCTTGCCCGAGGCGGACCCGGTGGAGCCGTCCGAGGGGTCGCTGGGCGTGACAGTCGCCGTCGCCGCCGGGGGACGCTCGCCCGAGTCATGACCCCCCGCCGACTTCTCGTCGTCCGGCAGCATCCCGAAGACGAACACCGAGCCGACCGTGACGGCGGCCATCGCTCCGGCCACGGCGAGCGCGACCGTGCAACTCACCTTGCGGCCGCGCCCGTTCGGCCCTTCGGGCACGGAGGTCGCGGCGACCGAGACCGAGAGCTTCCCGGGGGACGCCTCCTTGGGCGACGCAGCGGCGGGCGGTACCGCGTCGGCGTACGGGGGAGTAGGCGCGTACGAAGGGTCGGGCGGCCCGAAGGACCCCTCCACGGAAGGGGAGTTGAACGCCACGGGCCCGGAGGGCGCGTCCTGCGGGGCGGCCGCTCCCGCGCCGGTGTCCAGGTCCAGGATCCGCACCGCGCTCCGGCTCACCCGCTCCACGACGGGCCCCGGCAGCCAGCCCGCGGCCACCAGCGCCGCCGCGCCCCGCGGCGCGAGGCGGGCGGCGATCTCCTCGGGGCGGGGCCGTGCCGCCGCGTCCTTGGCGAGGCAGGCGGCCGCGAGGTCGCGCAACTCGCCGCCCAGCGCGCCCAGTTCGGGCTCCTCGTGGACGACCTTGTAGAGCAGGGCCGCCGTGGAGTCGCCGGGGAAGGGCGACTCCCCCGTCGCGGCGTAGACCAGGACGGCGCCCAGCGAGAAGACGTCCGCCGCGCCCGTGACGCCCTTGCCGAGGATCTGCTCGGGCGCCATGTAGCCCGGCGAGCCGATGGAGACGCCGGTGGAGGTGAGCGAGGCCGTGCCGTCCGTGGCCCGCGCGATACCGAAGTCGATCAGACGCGGGCCGTCGAGCGTGAGCAGCACGTTCGAGGGCTTCACGTCGCGGTGGACGAGCCCGAGGCCGTGCACGTGCGCCAGCGCCTCGGCGAGGCCCGCGCCCAGGACGCGTACGGAGTGCTCGGGCAGGGGCGCGCCCTCCCGCACCGCCTCGGTGAGCGAGGGCCCGGCCGCGTACCCCGTGGCGACCCACGGCACCGAGGCCTCCGGGTCCGCGTCCAGGACGGGCGCCGTCCAGTCGCCGCCGACCCGGCGCGCCGCGTCGACCTCGCGGCGGAAGCGGGCGCGGAACTCCTCGTCGAGCGCGAAGTGCGGGTGGACGACCTTGACCGCGACGGTGCGCCCGCCCGCGCTGCGCCCCAGATAGACCCGGCCCATGCCGCCCGAACCCAGCCGGCCGAGCAGCCGGTAGGGGCCGATCACGGTGGGTTCGTCGACTTCGAGCGGATGCATGTCCTTGGCCTCCCCCGGACGGGCCTCCCCCAGACGCGCGCCGCCGGACATCCCGTGCGCCGCGCCACTGCGCCTCAGCGTAGTGCGGGAGCCATCGGGGGAACGCCCCCGCCCGCATTCCCCTCTACATGTGAGTAATGACCGTATTGCTCGTCTACGTCCCCGCTCCGAGGTCCCCATGAACCGCCGCCGCCCGTCCACCACCGCCCTCGCCGCGACCGCGGCGGCCCTGGCCTCGGCCCTGCTCCTGTCGGCCTGCTCGTCCGACAAGGGCAAGCCGATGAGCTTCGACAACCCCAAGGCGTCGGACAGCACCACCGGCCAGACGCAGGGCGCGGCGGCCGCCAAGACACTGCTCCCCACCGGCCCCAAGGCGGAGTTCACCACCGAGAACACCCTCGACGACGGCACCAAGATCGGCGTGACGACGCTGAAGGGAAAGAAGTCCGGATTCACCGGCAAGGTGTGGGTCTGGGCGCCCAAGCAGTACTTCGACCCGAAGTACGCGAACAGCGGCTTCCCCGTGCTGATAGCCCTGCCCGGCGGCAACGGCTACCCCAACAATTACTGGATGGGGACCGACCTCAAGCTGCAGAGCAGCATCACCAAGTGGTCCCAGGAAGGCAAGAGCCTGCCGTTCATCGTCGTGATGCCCGTTCTCAATCCGGACGCCAAGAACTATTACGACGGCAGTGATATTCCGGGCCAGCCGAAAATGGGGACGTGGATGACCGATGACGTCCCCGATTTCGTCAAGGCGAATTTCCGTACCTTCAAGTCCCGTGACGGCTGGGCCTTCATGGGCTCCTCGTCCGGCGGTTTCGTCGGCCTGAAGTCGGTCCTCAAGCACCCGGAGAAGTTCCGCGCGGTGATCGCCAGCGGCCCCGACACCGTCCCGGACTCGCCGCTCTGGGCGGGGCACGAGAAGGAGCGCCAGGCCAACAACCCGGAGAAGCTGGCCCGCCACCTCATCAACCGCAAGGGTCCCGAGGTCGACCTCGCCTTCCAGATCGGCACGGAGGAGTCCGGCCAGGCGAACCTGCGCCGCTTCATCCAGACGTACGGAAAGGGCCCCGTGAAGACGAAGCTCAACGTCATCCAGGGCGGCGGCCACAACGCGCGGAGCTACGTCCCCGCCATGGCCGACGGCCCCATCCAGTGGATCAGCAAGCACATGCAGGCGCCGATCCCGAGCAGCTGAGCCACCTACGAGTCGAGGAGCTCCACCCGCACGTCCGCCGGGAAGCCCGTCGTCGGGCCGACCCGGCGGGCGAACTCGGTCACGCCGGCCAGCTGCTCCCCGCCGAAGCGGAAGTCGAGCGTCGTGAAGTACCGCTCGAGGACCCCGGCGTCGAAGGACTCCCAGCGCGCGGCCTGCTCGGCGACCTTCGAGACCTCCGCGAGGGAGAGGTCACGGGAGGACAGGAAGGCCTTGTGCACCTCGCGCACGACCGCCGGCTCCCGGGCCGCGTAGTCGCGCCGGGCCGCCCAGACGGCGAAGACGAACGGCAGGCCCGTCCACTCCTTCCACATCTGCCCCAGGTCGTGGACCTGCAGGCCGAGCCGCGGCGCGTCGATCAGGTTCGCCCGCAGCGCCGCGTCGCCGATGAGGACGGCGGCGTCCGCCTCCCGCATCATCAGGCCCAGGTCGGGCGGGCACGCGTAGTAGTCGGGCCGCACGCCGTACCGCTCGGCGAGCAGCAGTTGCGCGAGCCGCACCGAGGTCCGCGAGGTCGAGCCGAGCGCGACCCTGGCGCCGTCCAGCTCGTCGAGCGGCACCTGCGAGACGATCACGCAGGACATGACGGGGCCGTCGCAGCCGACCGCGAGGTCGGGGAAGGCGACGAGGTCGTCCGCGTTCTTCAGGAACTCGACGAGCGTGACGGGCGCGATGTCGAGTTCGCCCCGGACCAGCTGCTCGCTGAGCTTCTCGGGGGTGTCCTTCGTCAGCTCGAAGTCGAGGAGCGTCCCGGTCCGCGCGAGGCCCCAGTACAGGGGCATGCAGTTCAGGAACTGGATGTGTCCGACCCGGGGCCGGGCAGTGCGGCGGGAGTCGGGCAGCTGTTCGGCGCCCACCCCCTCGGAGGCGTCAAGGGGAGAATTGTCCACATCGGCGAGGCTAGCCCCCATGCGGTACGGTCCTTGCGCTGGGGCCCCGGTGCGCCCCGTCAACCCCGTCGGAAGCCCCGTCAAACCTCCGGGTGACGTGATCTTGCCCCCTATTGCTTTCGGCTGCCTGCGTGCTAAGCTCGCCGCAAGTTGCAGTTTGGTTTCCCTTGCAGTACAGAGCCTGCGGAGCATGTGACCCCGCGGGCTCTCGTCGTTTTCAGACTTATGCAGTTGTTTAAACAATCGCTGGTTCTGGAGCAGGGCAACCCTTTGGCCCAAGGAGGGCTTATGGCTACCGGAACCGTGAAGTGGTTCAACGCTGAAAAGGGCTTTGGCTTCATTGCCCAGGAAGGCGGCGGCCCGGACGTCTTCGTCCACTACTCCGCGATCAACGCGAACGGCTTCCGCTCCCTCGAGGAGAACCAGGCCGTTTCCTTCGACGTGACGCAGGGCCCGAAGGGTCCGCAGGCGGAGAACGTCACCCCGATGTAATCGGACGCCTCACGTGAGTGGGGCGTGTTGATTCCTCCGGTGACTTGATCCGGACATGGATAGCAGTACCCAAGGAGCCCTGCTCCTCCGCTTGCGCGGGGGAAGCGGGGCTCCTGCCTTTTCGGTGCTCTGCGGGTTCGGGGGCTACAGGGCCGCCCTCGCCCGGACCGCGTCCGCCGGGTCCCAGCCCTTGCCGGGGACCGACGCGAGCAGCAGCTTCGTGTAGGGGTCCTCGGGGGCGGTCAGGACGCCGTCCGTCGGGCCCTGCTCCACGACCCTGCCGCGGCGCATCACCAGGACCTCGTCGGTGACGTGCTGGACCACGGCGAGGTCGTGGCTGACGAAGACCAGGGCGACGCCCGTGTCCCCGCGGATCTCGTCGAGCAGCTTGAGGATCTGGGCCTGGATGGACACGTCCAGCGCGGCGACCGCCTCGTCCAGGACGAGGACCCGCGGGTCCACGGCGAGTGAGCGCGCGATGGCGAGGCGTTGGCGCTGGCCGCCGGACAGCTCCCGCGGGCGGGCGCCCGCCTCTCTCGTGCCGAGGCCCACCTGGTCCAGGAGGTCCGTGGCCCTGGTTTCGTCCTTGCCGTGCAGGCGCAGGGCCGTGCGGATGCAGTCCCTCGCGGTGAGCCGCGGGTCCAGGGAGACGTAGGGGTCCTGGAAGACCATCTGGATCTCGCGGGCGCGGGCCAGGCGGGCGGCTCTCCCTCTGGGGCTACGGGCTTCGCGGGGGCGGCCCGCGACGCTGACGGTGCCCTTGTCGGGGGCGATCAGGCCTACGAGCATGCGGGCCACGGTTGTCTTGCCGGAGCCCGACTCTCCTACGATGCCGAGGGCTCCGCCGGGTTTCAGGGTGAACGTCACGTTTTCTGCGGCCTTGTGGCGGCCCCCTCCGGGGAGGGGGTACGTCTTGGTGAGGTTGTTCGCCGACAGCAGGTGTTCGTCTGTCATCCGTGGCTCGCCTTGTCGTTGTCGGTGCTCGGCACCGGGGGTTGTGCCCACCCGTGCCGCCCTGCGGCACGATTGCCCACAACGGGAACGGCACAGTTCACCGTTCCGCCGTCCTCCAGTGGTCGAGTCGGCGGCCGCCGTGTCCCGCATGAATCCTCCGCCTCCCCGCACCTCGACACGAACGGGCAGCCCCGGAACGTGTCCGAGAGCGATGGGGGGCGGCCCGGGATCGGGGTCAGGGATGAGGACTCGCCCAGCGTCGGGGAGCAGGCCAGCAGGCCGCGCGTGTACGGGTGGGCCGGGGTCGTGAACAAGGCCTCTGCCGAGCGGTGTTCGACCACTCGTCCCGCGTACATCACGTACACGCGGTCGCAGTACGCCGCCGCCAGGTGCAGGTCGTGGGTGATCAGGAGCAGGCCCAGGTCGCGGGTGGCGCGCAGGGTGCGCAGGAGGGCGAGGATCTCCGCCTGGGTCGTCACGTCCAGGGCGCTGGTCGCCTCGTCGGCCAGGAGCAGGCGGGGCTCGGCGGCCAGGGCGCCCGCGATGACGACGCGTTGGAGCATGCCGCCGGAGAGTTCGTGGGGGCGTTGGCGCAGACGGCGTTCGGGGGACGAAAGGCCTACCGCTGCCAGGAGTTCCGCCGCGCGGGTGCGGGTCGCGCCGCGTTCCCTGAGGAAGTCACCGATGCGGCGCACCGGGTTGAGGGCGGCCCGCGGGTCCTGGTGGACCATGGCGACGGGGCCCGCCCGGTGGGCGCGGAGCCGTTCGCCGGTGAGGGCCAGGACGTCCGTGTCCGAGGAGAAGCGGACCTCGCCCGTCGTCGTCGCGCCCGGCGGGAACAGGCCGATGGCCGCCTTCGCCGTCGTCGACTTGCCCGAGCCCGACTCGCCCACCAGTCCGACGACTTCGCCCTGTGCCACCCGGAGGGAGACCGAGTCGAGGACCGGGCGCGCGGCACCGGGGACGCGGACGGTGAGGTCGTTGATGTCGAGGAGCGTCATGGCTCACTGACTCCCTAGCCGGTCGGCGGCCCAGACCCCGACCACGTTGAAGGACACGACGACGAGCGCGATGGCGGTGCCCGGCACCATGGCCGGCAGGAGCGCGCCCTGGACGATGGCGGCCTGGCCCTCCTGCACCATCAGGCCCCAGTCCGAGGAAGGGGGTTGGGCGCCGAAGCCCAGGTACGAGAGGGTCGCCAGGGACATCAGGGCCTCGCCGAAGAGGACCACCAGGTAGCCGAGGACGGCCCGCGCCAGGTTGGGGACGACGTGCGCGGCGCAGATGCGGGCGCCGCCCATGCCGAGGACCCGGTAGGCGTCGACGTACGGCTTGCGGGCCTCCGAAAGAGCCAGGGAGCGCGTGTACTTGGCGATCGTCGGGGTGAAGGCGAGGCCGAGCGCGAGGACGGAGGTCGTCGTGCCCGCGCCGAAGACCGCGATGATCAGGACCGTGAAGAGGAGGCCGGGGAAGGCGTACATCACGTCCGTGAGGCGGGAGACCAGGGCGTCGACCCAGCCGCCGCGCCAGGCGGCGAGGACGCCGAGGGTGACGCCGAGTACCGCCGCCACCGCGAGCAGCAGCACCGGCGCGATCAGGCTGGTGCGGGCTCCGTACAGGGCGCGGGAGAGGAGGTCCTGGCCGGAGGAGTCGGTGCCGAGGAGGTGGTCGCCGCCCGTGCCGACCAGCGAGGCCGACAGGTCGATGGCGTCGGGGGCGTAGGGCGCGAGCAGCGGTGCGCACACGGCGGCGACGACCACCAGGGCGAGGAAGCCTCCGGCGATCATGACGCCGACGGGGCGTCGACTGCGTGTGGTCAGTGGTGCCGGGGGGACGGCGGCGGTCGTCATGACGTGGCTCCCTTCACTCTCGGGTCGAGCAGCGGATGCACCAGGTCGACCAGGGTGGTCACGACGATGTAGCCGGTGACCATCAGGAGGAGGACGGCCTGGGCGACCGGGAAGTCGTGGGTGTTGATGGCGCCGACGAGGAGCGAGCCGATGCCGCTGATGCCGAAGGCCGTCTCGACGACGACCGTGCCCGCGAGCATCCCGGCCATGACGAGGCCGCACATGGTGACGATCGGGCCGAGCGCGTTGCGCAGGACGTGACGGCGGATGATGTCGCGCTCCGGGACACCGGACGCGCGGGCCGCCTCCACGTGCTCGGAGGCCGCGGCGTCGGCCATGGCCTGGCGCGTGACCCGGCTGATGACCGCGAGCGCGCCGAGCGCCAACGACAGGGCGGGCAGGGTGAGATGGTGCAGCGTGCCGGTGAACCCCTCGCCGCTGCCGGTGACCGGGAACCAGCCCAGCTGGACGCCGAAGAGCGAGACGAGCGCGATGGCGGCGACGAAGGACGGGACGGACGCGGCGAGCGTCGTGCCGCCCACGACGAGCGAGTCGACCCAGGTGGAGCGCTTCACGGCGGCGAGGATGCCCGCGCCGACGCCGAGGACGACGAACAACACGGTGGCGTACGCGACGAGTTGGAGGGTGCTCGGGAAGCGGGCGGCCACCAGGTCGGACACCTGGTCGCCGTACTTGAAGGAGCGGCCGAGGTCGAGGTGGACGCAGTCCCACAGCCAGCGGCCGTACTGGACGACGAGCGGCTCGTCCAGGTGGTACTGGGCGCGGACGGTGGCCAGGCGCTCGGGGGTCAGCTTGTCGCGGCCGCCCGCGAGGAACACCGCCGGGTCGCCGGGCGCCGCGTACACGGCGGCGAAGATGACGAACGACGCGGCGAAGAGGGTGGCGAGCAGGCCGAGCAGGCGGCGCAGCACCCGGGGGACGAGTGGTGTCATGGCGCTCATCTAGCCCTTCTTCCGGCCCAGTTCGGCGGCCCAGGGGTAGTAGAGGTAGGACTGCGAGGCGGGCGGGCCCGTCAGGCGGTCGTCGAGGACGAGCGCGGAGGGCACCTGCGCGAGCGGGATCCACACGGCGGCGTCCACGAAGCGGCGCTGCACGTCGACGGCGAGGCCGGCGCGCTTCGCGTCGTCGAGGGTGCCCAGAGCGCGGTGGACCAGCTTGTCGTACGTGGCGTCCTTGAAGCCGACCCAGTTGTTGGAGGAGTCGGAGAGGCCGTTGTCGTAGAAGCCCATGGGGTCGGCCTTGGAGATGTACCAGTCGCCGACCAGGACGTCGATGTCGGCGCGGGCCTGCGGATCGCTGTAGAACTCCTCGAACTGGGCGGTCGGCACGGTCTTGATCTGTCCCGTGAGGCCGATCCGCTGGAGGGCGGCGCGCACGGCGTTGGCGACGACGGTGCGGCCCTGGCTGCTGTCGGCGCCGATGACGATCGGGTCGGTCGGCGCGCCGGCGGACTTCACCAGCTTCTTGGCCTCGGCGAGGTCGTCGGCGGTGGGCGAGGCGGGCGCAGCGTCCGCCAACTCCTGCTGGGCCGCGGTGAATCGGGGCCTCTCGTACCCCCACGCGCCGGACCCGACGGGCGCGGCCCAGGGCTGGACGAGGCCGCCGTAGCCGGACCGGGCGATGCCTTCGCGGTCGATGGCCAGGGAGAGGGCGCGGCGGATCTGCGGGTCCTTCAGGCCGCCGCGCGCGGTCGGGATGAGGACGAGCGAGGCCGTGGAGGGTCCGTAGTGCTGGTCGAGGCCCTCGGCGCCGCGCAGGGCGGACGCGGTGTTCGGCGACTCGGCGTACGTCCCGTCGGCGGCGCCCGTCCTGAGGGCGTTGACCAGGGCGCTGTCGGAGGCCCAGCGGAAGGTCACCCGGCGGGTCAGCGGCTTCTTGCCCCAGTACCCGTCGTACGCCGTGATGGTGAGGGAGTCGCCGGACTTCCAGCCGGACAGCGCGTACGGACCCGAGCAGGCGTCACCCTGTCCCGGGGTGCCGAACTCCTTTCCCGCGGCGGTGACCTGCTCCTTGTTCCAGACGATGCCCGCGTCACCGGCGAGCGCCTTGGTGAAGAGGGCGTCGGGGGCCTTGAAGCGGATGGTGATCTCGCGGGCGCCCGTCTTCTTCATGGAGCGGACGTTGCCGAACTCGTCGGCCTGTTCCATGTCGGGGTCGGCGTGCCGCTTCAGGCTCCACAGGACGTCGTCGGCGGTGAGCTTCGAGCCGTCGTGGAAGGTGACGCCGTCGCGGACGGTCAGGACGAGGGTCCTGTCGTCGGGTGTGCGGGCCTTGGCGGCGAGGAGCGGCTCGACGCTCATGTCGGGCTGGAGCTGGTAGAGCCGCTCGCAGACGTTGGTCAGGACGACGCGTCCCGCGCTGGAGCCCTGGGTGTCGAGGTCGAGCGAGTCGGGCTCGTCCTCCAGGAGCCAATTGACCTTGTCCTGACTCCCCTTGGCGGCGGGCGTCGTGGCGGTGAGCTTCAGCTCGGCGGCGTCGGCGGGGTCGCCGCCGAGCGCGGAGGTGTCGGCGCCGCTGCACGCGGCGGTGGCGAGCAGGGCGGTGGCGGCGAGGCCCGCCGCGGCGGCGCGGCCTCCCCTGAGCGCGCTGCTTCTCGGTGCGCTCATGAGGCGTCTCCGTACGGGCCGTCGTAGAGGTTCCAGGGCATGTGCTGGTAGTCGCGGTCGCACGGGGTGCCCGCGGTGACGTGGTAGTCGCCGCTGGTCAGGTCCGCGCAGGAGGAGACGAGCGTGGTCCAGCGCCGGACCGCGGGGCGGCGCGGGTCGGGGTGGGTGCACAGCGACTCGGGCAGGCCGAGGTGGTCGGACATGGCCTGCTTGATCAGCTTCAGGGACTCGTCGGGCCCGGTGGAGGAGCGCAGCGCCCGCAGCCCCTGTTCGGCGCGCGGGACGCGGACGAGGGAGTCGGGGGACAGGGGGCGGTAGCCGTCGGCGAGGGCGGCGGGGATGCCCGCCTGGTAGTGGTTGCCGTGCACCAGGAGGCCGTCGGTGGGGTACATCCAGCCGTGCCCGGCGGGCGTCGTCTCCAGGTCGATGGCGAAGCCCTCGCGGCAGGTCAGCAGGGCGTTGCTGGCGATGTGGGCGCGGGTGCGGCACAGCACGTCGAGGGCGTCGGTGACGGTGGCCTGGTCCAGGACGCTGCGGCGCACGACGGTCTGCGGCAGGCCGACGGCATCGCTGAAGCGGCCGCCGAGGCCGTTGGCGTTGAGGGCGATGCCCGCGGAGTTGGCGCCCTGGCGGCCTATCTGGCCCGCCTCGACCTGCATGATCAGGGTGGGCTTCGGGGGCTGCACGACGCGGAGCATGACGACGGTGTCGGCGACACCCGCGCGCCAGTCCCAGTTCTGGCCGGCGTACACGTGGCCGTCGCCGCTGGCTTCCGAGAAGGCGGCGAAGGAGGTGCAGCCCTCGGCGGGTTCCTCCTCGGCCGCCCTCCCGGAATCCGCCGCCCTCCCGGAATCCGCCGCCATCTCGGAATCCGCCGCCATCTCGGCGAACGACTTGTCGTAGATGACCTCGCCGCGGGCGTTCAGCGCGAGCACGTCGAGCAGGGTGACGCCGGCGCCCTCGGCGATGCCCCGCATCTCCTCGACGAGGTGGGGGGCGTAGTCGCGTACGGGCTCCAGCCAGCGGGCGGCCCGCGCGGTGACGCGGTCCCAGGTCAGCCCGGCGGACTGGCCGAACGCCTCCTCGTAGTAGCCGAGCGCGGCGTGGAGCTGGGGGCGGACGGCCTCGCCGTACCGGCGGCCGCGGTCGGTCGGTGTACCGGAGATCTCGATCACGGGGAGCGTGCGGGGTGCCATGGTTCTCCTAGCGACGGGGAGGTCCGGCAACCGACGTGCTGTAACGTCGATTACGAGATCCTCTCCCCTTGGAATGCGTTGCCCAGGAGAGTAACCGCCGTCACACGAGAGTCAATAGCTGTAATGGAAATTTCAGAGGGCGTGGAGCGGCTGCGCGCCGCCGTACGCGACCAGTGGGAGACCCTGTCCGCCTCGGAGCGCGCGGTCGCCCGGTACCTGGCGAGCGCGCCGCCCGAGTCGCTGCTCTTCGCCAGCGCGCAGGAGCTCGGCACGGCGACCGGCACCAGCAACGCCACGGTCGTGCGCGCCCTGCAGCGCCTCGGCTACGCCGGACTGCCCGCGCTCAAGCGGGAGTTGGCCTCGGACTTCACCTCCGCGGTGGCGCCGGAGGTCCGCCTCAAGCGGCGCATCGCGCATGTCGGCCGGGACCTCGGCGACATCTGGGGCGAGGTCTTCGACGAGGCGCAGGAGCGCATCGAGCACGCCCGCAGGCTCACCCCGGACGACGCGCTGCGCACGGCGGTCGAGGCGCTCGCGGAGGCCGCCGAGATCCACTGCTACGGCGTGGCCGCCTCCGAACTGGCCGCCCGGCACCTGGCGTTGGCGCTCGGCCGCATCGGGCGCCGCTCCCGGTACACGGGCGCGACGGGCTTCGCGCTCGCCGACGCGCTGCTCGGCATCCGTCAGGGCGACGCGGTGGTGATCTTCCAGCCGGGGCGGGCGCTGACCGAGCTGACGGTGCTGATCGAGCGGGCGCGGGCGGTCGGCGCGCGGGTCGTTCTCGTCACGGACGAGCTGGCGGAGCTGTACGGGGGGCGGGTGGACGCGGTTCTCACGGCGCCGCACACGCCCACGGGGATCACCACGGAGGCGTTGACGGCACTGGTGGTCGCCGATGCGGTCCTGCTGGCGCTGACCACGCTCGACGAGGCCCGGGCGGTGGACACCTCACATCAACTGACGGCGCTGAGGGAGCAGTTGCTGGAGGCCAAGCCCCGGAAGGGGTGAGCGGGCCCGTCGCCGGGCGCGGGTCCGGGGTGGCCGTCGCCGTCGCGGGCCTACACGTGCTGCATGATCACCACGAACGTCGTACCCGGCTCCAAGGCCTCGTACGCGTGCGGGACGTCGGCGCGGTACGACATGTAGTCGCCGGGGCCCAGCTCCACCGTCTCGTCGCGCGGGCCCGCGAGCAGTCGGCCCGTGCTCATGACCAGGTGCTCCACCGTGCCGGGCAGGTGCGCGTCCGACTCGCGCGCGGGCCCCGGCTCCATGGCCCCCCGATAGAGGTCGCGCCGCACTCCGCCCGGGCTCGCGGACAGCAGCGTGCCCACGTACGAGGAGTTCTCGGCGCGCATGGCCGCGCCCTCGCCCGCGCGCACCACCGTCACCGCGAGATCCGGTGACTCCACGAGCACGCTGAACGGCACGCCGAGCGCGACGGCCAGCGCCCAGAGCGTCTCCATGCCGGGGTTGCCGGTGGCCGCCTCCAGCTGGGAGAGCGTGGACTTCGCGATGCCGGCGCGCTTGGCCAGCTCGGAGAGGGAGAGCCCGGCCTTCGTACGCTCGCGGCGCAGGGCCGCGGCGACCCACTCACGGGGCATGCGGGACCCGCCGCTGTTGGTCGTCACGTCTTTCACTCCTGGTTCTCCGCGCCTGCCGACACCCGTGCCGACGGGTGTGCCGCGACCTTCCGTTCGCCACAGGGGACCGTATGTTCGGCTTGACGAACGCCCCCCACTCCGCCCATCCTACGACACATGCGTTCGCCTCATCGAACAAAGAGTCCGCCAGAGCGAACGGGCGGGGGTTTCGTCCGTCTCGCCGACCTGCCGCCCGGCGTCCTGCGCGACATCGCGCTCGTCTGGCTCGCCGACGCCGTCGTCGGCGTCTCCTTCGGCGCCATCGCCGTCGCGGGCGGGCTCCCCCTCTGGGTGCCGGTCGTCATGTCACTGCTCGTGTACGCGGGCTCCGCCCAGTTCAGCGCGGTCGGGATCCTGGCCGGGGGCGGCGGGCCCGTGGCCGCCGCGGCGACCGGCCTGCTGCTCAACTCCCGTACCGCCGCGTTCAGTCTGGCCCTCGCCGACGACCTCGGCCGGTCCTGGGCGGCGCGGCTGATCGGCGCGCACCTCGTCACGGACGAGACCGCCGCGTTCGTGCTCGCACAGGAGGGGCGGGCGCGGCGCAGGGCCGCCTTCTGGATATCCGGCGTCGGGCTGTTCGCCGCCTGGAACCTCAGCGTGCTCGTGGGCGCCGTCGCCGGGTCCGCGCTCGGCGACACCGACCGGTTCGGTCTCGACGCCGCGTTCCCCGCGGTGCTGCTCGCGCTGGTGCTGCCCGCGCTGCGCGGTGACGGCGGGGCGCGGCGGGCCTCGGCGGCCGGCGCCGTCGTCGCGGTCGCCGCCTCGCCTCTCCTGCCCCCGGGGGTGCCGGTCCTGCTCGCCCTGCTGGGGCTGCTCGCGGCGCGCCGCGGGCCCCGTCGGCCCCGCCCCCGTACCGCCGCTTCGAGGAGCACCCCGTGAACGCCACGCTCGCCTGCGTCCTGGCCCTCGCCACGGGGACGTACGCCTTCCGCCTGGCCGGTCCCGTGCTGCACGGACGGTTCGAACTCCCGTCCCGTGTCCAGGAGTTGCTGGCGGTCGGCGCCACGGTCCTGCTCGTCGCGCTGCTCACCACCGGCGCGCTCACCGACGGGCGGGAGTTCGCGGGGTGGGCCAGGCCCGCCGGGGTGCTCGTCGGCGGGGCGCTCGCCTGGCGCGGGGCGCCGTTCGCCGTGGTCGTGGTGGGCGCCGCGGCGGCTACCGCGCTGCTGAGGCTTGCGGGGGTCGCGTAGCGTAGAGGGACTCCACGACCTGTGCGTACCGTTCCGTCACCGCCTGCCTGCGGACCTTCAGGCTCGGCGTGAGAAGGCCGCCCTCCACCGTGAAGTCCTCGTCCAGGACGGCGAATTCGCGGATGCGGGCCGGGCGCGAGACGGTGGCGTTGGCGGCGTCCACGGCTTCCTTGACGAGGGCGCGAACGCGCGGGTCGCGGGAGAGCGGCTCGGTGAGTGCGATCTTCTCCCTCGCCGCCCACCCCGCGACCTCCTCCGCGTCCAGCGTGACCAGGGCGACGGGGTAGGGGCGCCGGTCCCCCACCATCACCGCGCGCGAGACGAACCGTGAGTTCTGGACGGCGAGTTCGCTCAGGGACGGGGTGAGGTTCTTGCCGCCCGAGGTGATGATGAGGTCCTTCTTGCGGCCGGTGACGGAGAGGAAGCCGTCGTCGTCCAGCACCCCCAGGTCCCCGGTGTGCAGCCACCCTTCGGCGTCGACGGCGTCGCGGGTGGCCTGCGGATCGTTGTGATAGCCGGGGAAGACCATGGGGCCGCGGGCCAGGATCTCGCCGTCGTCGGCGATGCGCAGCTCGACGCCGTCGACGGGGCGGCCGACGGTCCCGTACCGCACGGAACCGGGGTGGTTGAGGGTGAGGACGCCGGCCGACTCCGTCATCCCGTACCCCTCGTAGACGGCGATGCCGCAGGCCCGCAGGAAGTCGACGGTGTCCGGCGCGATGGGCGCGCCGCCGGTCAGCGCCCACCTCACCCGCCCGCCGAGCGCCTGCCGGACCAGGCCGTAGAGTGCCTTGTCGGCGGCTTCGTACGCGTCCTGGAGCTCGGCGGGCAGCACGCCGTCGGCGGCGAGGACCCCGATGCGCACGGCCTCCTCGAACCGCTCGCGGCCGCCCTCCTGCGCCTCGGCGAGGGACAGCACCACGGACCGCACCTTCTCGAAGAGGCGTGGCACGGACGGCAGATGGGTGGGCCGCGCCTCGGCCAGCTCGGAGACGACGTCCTCGATGCGGCCCCCGAAGAAGGTGAGCGTGCCGCCCTCCAGGAGGCTGGTGAACTCGACGAGCTGGGCGAGGAGATGGGCGAGCGGCAGATAGAGGTACGTGGAGTCCCCGGGCCCGCCGTCGATGAGCGGCACGGTGGCGGCCTGCACGGCGAGCAGATTGCCGTGCGTGAGCAGGCACCCCTTGGGGAGCCCCGTGGTGCCGGAGGTGTAGATGATGGTGGCGAGATCCTGGGGCCCGCGCGCGTGGGCGCGGGCCAACAGGTCGGCGAGCGGGGCGAGTCGGCGGGTGTCACCCGCCGCCAGAACGGCGTGCGCCCCTGCGGGCGGCGCGCCCGCGGTCGTCGCCGCGCCGCCCCCGGGTCCCGCGCCCTCCCCCTCCCCCGTCATCAGGACCACGTGCCGCACCCCCGGCAGGCTCCCCCTCAGCCTCTCCACCTTCTCCGCCTGGGCGGGGTTCTCGCAGATCACCACCGACGTGCCCGAGTCCGAGAGCACCCACGCGAGCTCCTCGTCGCCCGCCGTCGGGTAGACCGGGACCACCACCGCGCCCGTGGCCAGCGTGCCGAAGTGGGTGCGGGTCCATTCGGGGCGGGTCTCGGCCAGGATCGCCACGCGGTCGTCGGGGCGGACGCCGAGCGCCAGCAGGGCCCTGCCCACCCGGCGCGCCTCGTCCCTGAGGCCGGTGTACGACAGCTCCGTCCACGCCCCGTCGCGCCAAAAGCGCAGGGCGGGCAGGTCGCCGTGGCGCTCCGCCGTCCACTCCGCCAACAGGGCGAGGGAGGAGGGGAGTTCAGGGGGCGCGGATGCCTTCTTGTTCGTCTGCTCCATTCCTACGACGCTAAGGAGCGCCGCACGGCCACGGGATGACGGGAAGCGTCACCACCGCTGGCCTGCGCGCTCAGCCCGGCGCTACCGTCGTGTTCATGGCCAGGCGGACGATCACCGTGCACCATGTGCGGGCCGTGCTGCGCGGCGCCGAGCGGCGCGGGGTGGACACCGTTCCGCTGCTGCGGGGCGCGGAGATCCCGCCGCTGCTCCTCGGCGACGACCGGGCCCGCGTCACGGCCCCGCAGTTCGCCCGGCTCTTCCGGGAGCTGTACCGCGCCACGCAGGACGAGTTCCTCGGCCTCGGCTCCGCCGTCAGCCGACCCGGCACGTTCGCGATGATGTGCCAGGCCTCGCTCGGCTGCCGCGACCTCGGCGCCGCCGTGCAGCGCGGCGTCACCTTCTACGGCCTCTTTCCCGGCGGCCCCGACCTCGTCCTGGAACGCCACGGCGACGAGGCCGTCTTCGGCGTACGCAACGACCTCGAACAGGACTACTTCCTCGCCGAGTGCCTCGTCATCATCTGGCACCGCCTGTGCAGCTGGCTGATCGGCCGCCGCATCCCGCTGCGCTGGGCCGAGTTCGGGCACCCGCCGCCCCCGCACAAGGACGAGTACGAGCTGCTCTTCGGCTGCCCGGTGCGCTTCGGCACCGAACGCACCGGCGCCGGATTCACCGCGCACTGGCTGGACGCCCCGCTGGTCAGGGACGAGGAGGCGCTGGAGGAGATGCTGCGCGGGGCGCCCTTCGAACTGCTCACCCGGCGCGAGTACGGCACGACGGTCGCCGAGCAGGTCCGCCGCGCCCTCGCCAGGGCCCTGCGCTCCTCGCCGCGGCTGCCCTCGCTCGGCGAGATCGCGGCACGGCTCGCGGTGAGCCCGGCGACGCTGCGCCGCCGCCTGGCCCAGGAGTCCACCTCCTACCAGCAGTTGAAGGACGCGGTGCGCCGGGACGCGGCCATCGCGGGCCTCGTGGAGGGCCACGAGCCCATCGCGGAGCTCGCGGCCCGGCTCGGCTTCTCCGAGGACACCGCCTTCCACCGCGCGTTCCGGCGGTGGACGGGCACGACGCCGGGGGCGTACCGGACGGAGACGGAGCGCCCCCGCGCCCCCTCCTCCCACCGCGCCCCCTCCTCCCACCGCTCCTCGTCCTCCTACCGCTCCTCGTCGTCGGCCGCGGAGGCGTCCCCCGCGGAGGCGTCGGACGGCGGCGCGTCCGCCGGGGCGTCGGAGACCGCCCCCGGCCGCTGAGGCCCCGCTCCGTCGAGCCCGGCCCCGCCGAGCACCGCGCCGTTGAGCACCGCACCGCCGCCGTCGACCGCCGTCTCCCCCTCCGCCTTGCCGAGCCGCCTGCTGGTGCGGCCGAGCGCGATCAGCACGGTGATCAGGGAGGTGGACTTGCCCTCGATGCGCCGCGTGTACCGCACGGCCTCCTCGTACGCGGCGTGCGCCTGCGGCAGCATCTCCTGCGCCTCGTACGCGTCCCCCATGTCCTTGAGCACGGTGGCGTACCAGCCGGGGTCGGACTCGCCGTCGATGAGCGCGAGCACGGCCTGGAACGCGGTCATCGCCTCGGCGTAGGCGCCCTCCAGGTCCTGATTGCCCAACTCCACATGGATGAGCGCCATGTTGTGCAGGACCGCGGCCCGCCGGTCGGAGTCCGTGATCTTCGGGACCTCGCGGGCGAGGTCCTCCAGGACCTCCCGCGCCTCGGCCTTCTCCCGCATCGTGACCAGGGTGTTGGCGAGCGCGGTCATCGTGGTGGCGAGGTCGCTCGGGTTGTCGGCCCGCTTCTTGTGCGAGACGGCCTGCCGGAAGTGTTCGACGGCCTCCTTGAGGTCGCGGGCGTCGCGGTAGGTGTCGGCGATGTCGTGCAGGATGACGCCGTAGACGCCCGGCTGGTCCTGGGGGTCGGTCAGGTCGCGGGCCTCGTAGAAGCACGCGAGCGCCTGCTCGAACCGTGCGGGGCGCCGCGGGCTCGTCTCTTCCGGCATGGTGGGGCTCCGTTCGGGGTCGGGTGGTGGGGTCGTGTCGTCTTCCAGGAGTTGGCGGCCGCGGCAGACCAGCAGGCGGGCCAGCACGCGTGCGACGAACCGGGTCTCGGAGTGGGCGGGGCCGAAGACGCGCCGCAGGTCGTCGAGGAGCAGCCGGGAGGCGACCACGGAGCCCGCCACGTCGCCCTCGTCCTCCCACATGTCGGCAAGGCCGTAGCGCACCGCGAAGGTGTCCACGTGGTCGGCTCCGAGCACCCGGTTCATCGTGGCGAGGAGCGATTCGAGGGCGACGAGCGCCTCGCGGTTCCTGCCCGACGCCCGGAGCCAGTGGGCGAATTCACCGAGCGTGGTGAACGTCTCGGGGTGGTCGGGGCCCAGGACGCGCTTCTGGTCGGCGACCAGGTGCTCGAAGGCCGCGATGGCCCCCGCCATGTCACCCGCGTCGCCCCGGCACGTGGCGAGGTTGTGACGGGCCGTGAACGTCTCGGGATGGTCCCGGCCCATCACGCGCGCCCGGTCGTCGATCAACTGTTCCAGGGCCGCGATGGCGCCTGCCGTGTCGCCCGCGGAGCTCCACCACCGGGCGAGGAAGCCCCGGACGCTCAGGGTCTCGGGCAGGTCGTCCCCTCCCTCACGCAACTGCAGGTCGCACAGGAGCCGCTCCAGTTCCTCCAGGGCCCCCCGTACGTCCCCGTTGACCCCGCGCGCGTGGGCCACTTCGTGGCGGGCCCGCAGCGTCACGGGGTCGTCGGGCCCGCAGACCCGCTCGCAGTCGTCGAGCACCGCCCGGAGCATGTCGAGCCCCACGGACGGATAGCCCGAGACCCCCCACAGGTCGCCCAGGTGGATCCGGGCCTCCAGCGTGTCGTGGCTGTCGGCCCCCAGACGCCGCTCGGCCTGCTCCGCCAGGGCCTGGAAGTAGCTCTTGGCGTCCTCGTACCGGCTGGCCGCCATCAGGCTCTGCCCGAACGAGAAGAGCACGGGGTGGGCCCGCTCCCTCCACAGCGCGTCCTCGGCGACGCGCCGCAGGGCGTCCGTGTTCGCGCGCAGGGCCTCGCGCAGCGCGGTGTCACGCTCCACCTCGGGCCAGGCCCGCACCAGCGCGTCGGCGGCCGCCTCCGCGGCACCCGCCCTGCGCTCGGGCGAGAAGGACTCGCGGATGCTGCGCTGCACCAACTGGTGGACACGGACGGCCTGATGGGGCACGTCCGGCACGTACTCGATCAGGTGCATGCCGTGCAGGGCGCGCAGCGCGTCGACGGCGTCGTCCTCGTCCACGGCGACGTCCCCGTTCACGGACGCGTCACCGGCCGGCTCCCGCCCGCACGGTGCCCGCCGGTGCGCGGCGAGGTAGCCGCAGGCCGCCTCCCCGGTGAGAACGGCGGCCGGAATGCCACTGGGGTCCAGCAGGGCGATGAGGTCGAACATGGGGGTGGCGAGCCCCTGCGGCCACATCAGGTCGGCCCGGTCGACGGACAGGGACCAGGTCACGGCCACGGTCACGCTCTGCCCGTCCAGCAGGCGCCCGGGCGCGGGCACCAGCCGGGCGAGGACCCGCTGCTTGCGTCCCGCGAGGCGCTCCCGGTACTCGGCGCAGCTCAGCCCGGTCTGCAGGAGGTACGCGGCAGCCTGCGAGAGCGCCAGCGGCAGGTCGCCCAGGTCCTCCGCGAGCAGGGCGAGGCAGTCGGCGGGGGCCGCCACGCGGCCGCGGCCGGCGGCCCCGCGGTGCGGCCCGGAGAGCACCTGCCTGAGGTACGCGACCGACTCCTCCCTCGCGAACCGGCCGACGTCGATGCAGACGTGCCCTGCCGGCATGGCGTCGCGGCACCGCGTGGTGATCAGGGTTCGGCCCCGGCCGCCGACAGGGGGCAGCAGATCGATGCGCGCCGTCTCCGGGTCCGCGAGGAGGTCGGCGGGATCGGCGAGGTCGTCGAGCACCACCATCCAGCCGGGCGCGCGCTCGCCGTCGCCGCCCGACGGCCTGGGCTCCAGCCAGGCCAGGAACTGTGCGGCGGCGCGCTCCGAATCGGCGTGGACGACACCGAGGATCTCCTCGGCGGCCTGCGCGTACGCGGCGATGACGGCCTTGCGCTTGACGGCGGTGACCCAGACGAGCAGATCGATCTCACCGCTGTGCAGCAGGTCCCTGGCATACCTGGCGGCCAGTTGGGTCTTGCCCACGCCTCCGGTGCCGGAGAGGATCTGGCCGAGCACGGCGGTGCCGCCGTCGGCCGGCGCACGCGCGAGCCGCCTGCCCACTCCGCGCTCCTGGAAGCAGTGCGCCTTCTGGGGCAGCACCCCGACGATGTGCGGGTCGCGCCGCGCGAGCGGCCTGGTTCCCGCCCAGCCGGTCAGCCGTCGGTCGGGTGGTTCCGCGGAAAAGGGCGTTCGATGGTCAGGTGGGCATCACCACCGACGATGAAGCGGTCGCCGTATTCCGTGAGATCCCCCACCACGGCCGTCGCACCGGTCCCGTGGGCGTTCGCCTGCCGGGCGGGCGGCGCGCCTCGGGCGATCATCTCCCGCAACTCCGTGACCAGACACTCCAGTTCGGCGCCCAGCTCCAGGCGCACCCCCTCCTCCAGGTTCTCCAGCGCGATCTCGAACCGGTTGCGCCAGGAGTCGCTCTCGACGTCCCGCAACCGACGCCCCAACTCCCCTTCCACCCCGGCGAGATGGGCTTGCGTGCGGTCGAGCCGCGCCAGCTCCGCCCGTTCGCGCCCCTCGTCCCCGCGGCCGAACCAACGGGCCACCGCCCGCCGCACACCCGCCCACGCGTCCGTGCCCGCGGCCTGCACCACGGCGGCGGAACCCGCGGCCGCCAGCGCTGTCATGGCGTCGTCGAGCATCGCCACACCCCCAGTCGTCCAGAGCCCGCGGCTCCCCCTCTGTGAACGTAGCGCCGGGTCGGCCCGCTGGATACCTGTGGGCCGGTGCCGACACAGCCGGTGGGCCGGTCGGCGGAGTCAACGAAGGTGAGCGTCCCGGTCAGCCCCCCGCCTACTGGCCGGTCACTACGGTCGAAGTCGGAACACCCCAGCCCCTGAGGACAGTTGGGAGAGCCGCATGCACACTCGCACCAGCCTCGGAGCGTGGGCCGTGGCCGCCGCGCTCGGCCTGTCGGCCGTCACCCCGCTCGCCGCGGCGCACGCCGGGGAGCCGGGCGGCGGCGCCGCCGCGTCGCCCGGCGACGTCGTGAGCTCCGAGCCGAGCAGCTTCCACCCGCTGCCGGGCCAGCCGACGAACACCAAGGCCTGGAAGATCCACTACCGCTCGACCACCGCCAAGGGCGAGCCGAACACCGTCTCCGGCACGGTCATCGTGCCCCAGGACGGCAGGAAGGGCCCGCGCCCTCTGATCACGTACGCCGTCGGCACGGTCGGCGTCGGCGACCACTGCGCGCCCAGTGCCGGCTTCCCCAGAGGCACCACCCTGGAGGCCAACCTCATCCAGCAACTGACCCTGCGCGGCTGGGCGGTGGCCGTCACCGACTACGAAGGCCTCGGCACCCCGGGCGACCACACCTACACGGTCGGCCGCGCCGAGGGCCACGCCATGCTGGACGCGGCCCGCGCCGCGATCCGCCTCCCCGAGGCGGGCCTCGGCAAGGACACCCCGGTCGGCATCATGGGGTACTCGCAGGGCGGCCAGGCCTCCTCCTGGGCCGCCGAGCTCCACCAGTCGTACGCACCCGACCTCGACGTCAAGGGCACGGCGACCGGCGGCGTCCCCGGCGACCTGCAGAAGGTCGCGAAGTCCAACGACGGCTCCTACGGCTCGGGCCTGATCTTCATGGCCGCGATCGGCCAGAACGCGGCCTTCCCCGAGCTGAAGCTCGACTCCTATCTCAACCCGGCGGGCCGGACGCTGCTCGGCGCGATGAAGAACACCTGCGTCGCGGACGGCGTGGCGCTCGGGGCCTTCAAGTCGATCGACTCGATGACGACGAAGAACCCCCTGGAGCAGCCGGACTGGCAGCGGCGCCTGCGCGAGTCGCAGGTCGGCACGGTCAAGCCGGACGCGCCGGTGTACCTGTACCACGCGCTCGCCGACGAGCTCATCCCGTACGGCGTGGGCAAGCAGGTCCGCGCGGACTGGTGCGCGCGCGGCGCGAACGTGGAGTGGCACACGGTGCCGGTCGGCGAGCACGTCAGCGGCGTGATCACACAGTCGCCGCTCGCGGCGCAGTGGCTGGCGGACCGGTTCGCGGGGAAGGCGGCGCAGAGCAACTGCTAGTGGGTGTACGGGGGTTGGGGTGCCGTCGAGTCGACGGCACCCCAACCCCCGCGCGTGACCCCTACTTCGCGTACCAGGCCGTGACCTTCCTGGTCCTGGCGTTCCAGGTCAGCGTGCCGCCCTGGAACCACTGCCGCACGTCACCGGCGGCGTTGACCCTCTTCTCGCCCGACCTCGGGTAGCCGAGCCTGCCGCGCTCCCAGCCGCCCTTCTGCCAGGCGGCGCGGAAGGCGCCCCACACGGGGTGCATGCCGGTCCCCGGCGAGTAGTACAGCGAACCGCCCTGGAAGTGCTGGAAACCGCCGCCCTTCGGCAGCGCACGCGCGGCCCCCGCCGGACACTTCAACCGCCCCTTGGCACCACCCAGTTGGTCCCACTTCTTACGGAACCCGCCGGTCGGCATCTTGGCGCACGGCGTCTTCGGCGGCGTGAAGCGGGCGACGAGGCGGTGCCCGGCGTTCATGGCGAGCGACATGTCCCGCGACGTGTTGGAGTGCGGCTTGCCGTCCAGGGTCCATCCGGCGAAGGTGTGACCGGCCGCCGGATAGGCGCGCACGACCACGCGGGTCCCCTTCTTGTAGGGCCCCCAGACGAACGCCCGCGTGGTGCCGCCCTTCGCGGGCGACGAGGACAGGGTGAGGGGGTAGCGGTCCCTGGGCTTGGCCGGGGTGCGGTAGTCGCCCACCAGATGGGTGGTCTCCTTCAGCACACGCGTCTGGTCGTTGTTCTTGTCGCCGAGCGGCTGTCCCGCGTACTTGTTGGTGCGGTTGGCGTACTGGTTGACCTGGGTGCACCACTTCTTGCCCGCGGCGCAGTTCCATTCGTAGGCCATGACCGTCGAATACTTCTGGTCGGGCGTGATCCAGCCGGTGTTGTACGGGTACGTCGTGCTGGGCTTCCCACGGCCGTACTTGTCGTGGGCGAGCGTCCAACGGTCGTGGTCGAGGCCGAGGTTGTGCCCGATCTCGTGGCTGACGCCGTCCGTGAAGACGGCCTCCATGCCCTCGACGGCGAAGCCCTGGTCCTCTGTGCCGGGGCCCGGGGCGTCGGGCCGGTGGGCGACGCCGCTGCCGCCGTTGTCGGCGAGGACCATCACGACGTCCGCGGCGTACTGCTTGCGCAGCGCCGCCGCCTTGGCGCCGATGGTGCGGTCCTTCGGCTCGGAGACCAGGTCGAGCATGGTGTTCGCGTCCTTCTCGGCACCGGCGTTGTTGAAGCCGGTGACCTCCTCGACGTGGACGACGTCGATGCTCGCCCGCACCCCGCTGTCCGACAGGGCGCGGTTCATCCGCGTCTCGATGGTGGACGCGGTCGCCCGCAGGCTCCTGAACTTCCGGTCGCCCCGGGCCTTCGCGGCCTCCTTCGGCGTGAAGAGGAGCAGGACGTCGACGACGGCGGGCTTGGAACGGTCGGGCCTGACGCGGTCGGGCCGGGCGCGGCCGCTGGGAGGCTCGCTCCCCTGCTCCTCGGACTCGACCGTGTCGTCGTCGCCGTCCCTCGGCAGCTTCGAGAGGTCCCACTCCTCGAAGACGGCGGTGCTCGGCCGCCCCTCGGCGGGATGCACGGCGTACGCGCCGCGGGGCCCGAGGTCGGCGAAGCCCTCCAGGACGATGGGCTTGCCGCTCTCGTCCCCGGCACAGGCGTGGGACACCTGGACGCGCACCTGGTGGTCCGGGCGGCCGACCTCGTGCCCCTCCCAGGAGATCGTGCCCTCGCCGTCGTCCATGGAGTGGTCCTCGACGACACGGGCGGTCACGTCGTACGGGAAGAAGGTCAGCTCCGACTCCTGGGGCGGCCCCGCATCGGGCCGGTCGCAGAGGTACGAGAAGTGCTCGCGCCGCAGGTCGACGGTGGCGGAGCGGACGACCCAGGGGTCGGGCTGCGGCTCAGGACCGCGGGGGCGCGCGGCCGCGGTGGGGGCGGCGAGGCCGGCGGTGACGAGCAGGGCGGTGGCGGCGGAACAGAGGATCCGCGGTACGGGGCGGGGCATCCGGAGGGGCCTCCTCGGGGGCCGATTCGGTCAGGTGTCCCCCTCCACATGGGGCGGCGGGAGGGAGGAAGGGAACCGCGGCGCGCGGGGGCCGGGGGCGGATTCACCTGCCTGCGCCCGCCCGCGCCTGTCTCCTGTCCCCCCTCCCCCGCCTGCCGCCGAAAGGGAGTGGTCGGCTCCGCCCGCTCCTCCCTAGGATCTCGGGGTTCCGCAGAACTCGGAGAACCGGCGCAGGGGGAGCAACGATGACCTCACCGTCCATACCGACCGCACAGTCCGCGCCGCCGCTGACGCCACCCCCGAACGACCCCTCCCTCGCGGATCCGGCACCCGGCCCCGACTTCGTCACGCCGGTGGACCACCTCTTCGTACGCACGCACATGGGCGTCCCCGGGATCGACCCCGCCACCTGGACGCTGACGGTGGAGGGCCTGGTGGAGCGCCCCCTGCGCCTGGACCTGCCCGCGCTCCTGGCCCTCCCGGCCGAGCAGCTGACGGCCGTCCACGAGTGCTTCGGCAGCCCCTTCCGCCCCGACACCCCGACCCGCGCGGTGGCGAACGTGGAGTGGACGGGCTTCCCCCTGGCCGCCCTCCTGGACCGCGCGGCCCCGCTGCCCTCGGCCCGGCACGTCGTCTTCGAGGGCGCGGACACGGGCTCCTTCCAGGGGGAGGACGGCCTCGCGTACGTGAAGGACCTGCCGCTGGAGAGGGCCCACCGCTCCGTGTTCCTGGCCCACGGCATGAACGGCGAGCCGTTGCGCGCCCGGCACGGGCATCCGCTGCGGGCGGTCGTGCCGCGCATGTTCGGCACGAACTCGGTGAAATGGCTGACGCGGATCGTCCTGACGGACGAGCGCCCGGAGCACATGTTCACGACGACGTTCTACACGCGGGTGGTGCCGGGCGCCGAAGGGCCGCAACCGGTACGGGAGGTGGACGTCAACAGCAAGATCCTGTCGCCGTCCCCGGACGCGGAACTGACGGGCGGTCCAACGGTGTTCAGGGGCCGCGCCTGGAGCACGACGGAGGTCGTGCGGCTCGACCTCTCCGTCGACGGCGGCCCCTGGGAGCCGGCCACCCTCGACGCCCTCGGCGCCGACCCGACCTGGCAGGGCTTCTCCCTGCGGCGCTCGCTCCCGCCGAGCCCGCACACGGTGCGCTCCCGCGCGACGGACGCGGCGGGGCGGGTGCAGCCGCCGCCGGGATCGCGGAACTCGGTCCATGAGGTGCGGTTCTCGGTGCGCCGGCCGTCGTCCCGCTGACCGCCGAGGGAGCCCTGGCTCAGCCCCTGGGTTCGTACCGCAGCTCGGCCCAGACGGTCCTGCCCACGGTGCGATCGGTGACGCCCCAGGTGTCCGCGAGCGCGTCGACGAGGCGCAGGCCTCGGGCGTCGGCGACTTCGATACGGAGCGTGTCCGATCCTCGGCGGGCGAGACGGGCGCCTCTGGGGGTGGGGCTGAGGAGTTGCGGGGCCGGGTGCCGGATCCGCGAGGGAGGGGTCGTTCGGGGGTGGCGTCAGCGGCGGCGCGGACTGTGCGGTCGGTATGGACGGCGGCGCTGAAGAAGGCGCGGACCAGGCATCCGGAGTGGTACCGGGTCTACGCCAACCTGGAGGCGCAGGCCGTCGAGCTGTACGACTTCAGCACCATGGCCATCCTTGGCCTCCTCCAAATCGAGGAGTACGCGCGGGCAGTCTTCACTCAACGAACTGCGCATCGGGCAGATGCGGACTGTTCAGTTTCAAGTGATGCCCACCGAGCGCGATGAACACCCTTGCCTAGACAGTTCGTTCACGCTGCTGACTCCCAAGGGGCGGGAACAGGTTACGTACCTGGAAACCCATGGGTACCCCCGGTTGATCTCAGACCGACTCGAAGTCGCCTACCCCTGGCGCAAGTCCACCCACAGCGGCGGCGAGGGCGGCACATGCATAGAGCTATCGTCCCGCCCCCACGCCATCCGCATCCGCGACTCCAAGAACCCCGACGGCCCCACCTTCTCCGTCACGCCCACCTCCTGGACGCACTTCCTCACGTACGCCCACAACACCCCGTACGCGCCAGATTCACCGGCACGGCAAGGGAGTTGCTGACCGAGGCGAGACGGTCGCGCGGTCCCTCCGGGCTCGTTCGCACCACCACTTCGGCACCGCAGCCTCCCCCGTACCCCCGCCACCTCGCAGCGAGAGCGAATCAGTCGGCGTTATCGGCCCTGCGGGCCCCGAGGCCCGCAGAACTAGCGTGGCCGAGGGCCCCGGGGAGCCGCCCCGAGGCCGGAGCGAGGGGGTACGACATGGCGAACGCGGACTTCCATCCCAGGACGTGGATCCGGCGGAACCAGGCCTGGACTTCCGGTGACGGCGACACCCTTCTGCGCCTTCAGGAGGACGGCAACTTCGTCGTCTACCGCAACGGCAAGGCGGCCTGGCAGGCCGAGGGCGTCTATCCGGACGGCGACACCGCCGCCTTCGAGACGGACGGCGTGCTCGCCGTCTACAACGCCACCGGCAAGCGGATCTGGCACTCCGACACGGCAGGCAACTTCGGCGCGACGCTCTCCGTGCAGGACGACGGCAACATCGTGATCTACGACTCCACCGGCAAGCCGATCTGGGCGACCAACACCTCGGGCTGAGCCACAGATCCTCACGTGAGCCGACCCTGAAGCGGCACCATCGCCTCCGCCACGGCGAGGGCGCGGACGGCCTCTTCGCGGACCTCCGGGTCGGCGTCGGCCCCGGTCCGCTCGTGGAGCAGGGGCAGCGTCGCCGGGTGCGTGGGCCAGCCGAAGGCCAGCACACGGAGCCCGGCGATGCGGACGTCGGCCGAGGGGTCGGCCACGGCCCGGTCGCGTGCCGCTTCGGCGGTGGTGTCGTCCGGGTCGACCACCGCCAGCCAACGCAGCGCCGAGCGGCGGATCTTGGGCTCGGCGTCGGTGAGGGCGCGGTCGCGCAGGAGGTCGCGTGTGCCGGGGTCCGCACCGCGCCGGGCACCGAGCAGGGTGAGGGCGAGACGGCGTACGCCCTCGTCGGGATCCGCGGTCGCGAGACCGGCGATGGTCTCCCATCCGCCGACCGCCGACTCGGGGAGGCAGCCGAACGCCTCCAGAGCCGCGCGCCGGACCGGGGCGGCCGGGTCCTCGACGGCGCGGGTGCGGAGGAACTCCCCCGCATCGTCCCGACCGGCCAGCAGCCACGCGGCTTCCGCCCGGACCACCTGGTCCGGGTCCTCGACGGCGCGCTCCCTGATCAGCCGCCACGTGGCGGGGTCCGCGACCCGGAACCGGGCCAGCTGGTCCAAGGCCTCCTCGCGGGTGGCACAGTCGGGCGCCTCCACCGCCAGCTCCCTGGCCAACTCCCAGGTGCTCTCATCGGTGTGGCAGAGCTGCGTGAACTGACGCAGGGCGGCGGCACGGGTGCTGCCACGGGGCTCGTCGAGCACTCGTTCGCGCAGCAGTTCCCGCGCGGCGGCCTCGTCCCCGGCGTGGTCCCCCACGACGTGCAGCGCGAAACTGCGCAGCCCCCCGTCCTGGTCGTGCAGCACGCAATGGCGCAGCACTTCCCACGCAGGATCACCCTCGTCGAAGCCCAGGCTCCACACCCGCAGAACACTCAGACGTACGTACACGGAAGGGTCGTGACGCAGACGGTCGTACGCCAGCTCACGGGCCCGGGGATCACCGCGCCAGCCGACCAGCATGAAGTCGAGCACCCCTCCCCGGACGAGCTCGGCGGGATCGGAGACGGCACGGTCGTACAGCAACTCGACGGTGGCGGGCTCCTCGCCCCAGCCGTGGTGCAGCACGAGCAGCGCCGTGCGCCGGACGTGGGACGCGGAGTCGTGGACGGCCGCGTCGGCGATCAGCGCGCGCGTGGCAGGATCCGGCTGCCACTGCAGATACAGCGCCTCCAGGGCTGCGGACCGCACGCCCGGCTCCGATGCGGACGCGGCCTCGGCCCTGACCAGCCGCAGTGTCTCCTCGTCATCGACCCGCAACCGGGCCAGCAGACGCAACGCCTCCGCGCGAACCAGCCGATGCGGATCGGCCGTCGCACGGTCCCGGATCAGGGCGACCGTCTCGGCCTCGTCGTACGACAGGTCGGCCGCGAGCGCCGACAGCGTGGCCTCGCGCACCCACTCGCTCGGGTCGGCGACCGCCCGCTCCCTCACAAGATCGCGCGTGGCGGCCTCGTCCCAGCGGTGCTTGATCAGGAGCTGCAGAGCGGACTTCCGGCTCTCCGAGGCTCGGTCGGCGACGGCCCGCCCGCGGATCATCTCCCAGGTGGCGGCCTCGCCGCCCCACCGCCTCGCCAACTGCTCCATGGCCTCGACCTGCACCTCCGGAGTGTGGCCGTGCACTGCCATGACCCGGTGCGGCGCGTCTCCCGCGTACAGCGCGCAGGCGATGCGTACGGACAGCTCCGCTGCGCGCGCGTACTGCCCCCGCAGATGGAACCACCGCAGGAGACGCGGCCGCCCGCTCCAGTGGGGCGCGAAGGAACCGAACGCGGCGATGGCATCGGCCAGTTCGGGCAGGCGGTGGCTGTCGGGCTCCACCGCCTCCAGCTCCGCGATCACCGCGTCGACGACCGCCCGGCTCTGCGCCGCGAGCGGCCCGATCCGCCGCACCTCGGCCAGCGCCCGCACAGCAAGCACGAGGCACCGCATGTCGTCCCAGTCGCTCCGGTGCCGGTGCAGTTCAAGGAGCCGGTCGATCGCCGCCGCGGCCTCCGGCTCCCCGATCTGCCCGACCAGGAGCAGCAGCACCTCGTGCCATGCCGGGTCGTCGGCGTGCCGCGCGAAGATCTCCTCGACGAACTCCCTCTGCCCCCACTCGCGGTAGCGCGTGTACCGCCGGTCGATGTCCTCCGCCGCCAAGTACTCCAGGAACGCCCGGTGCACGAACCCGTACACCCCGCCCCCGTAGTGGCTCAGGATGAAGTTCCGCTCCCTGAACTGCCGGACCATGGTCCGCGCCGCCGACACCGCCTGCGGTACGGGCAGTTCGTACTGCTGGCACAGGTACTCCCTGAACGCGACGAGGAGTTCGTCCGTGTGGATGTGGTTGCCCGCGATGCCGCCCCTGCCGTCCTGCATGCGGCGCGCGACGAGGCGGAGCAGCTCGTGCCGGTCCTCGTCGCCGAGGTACGACAGGGCCTCGGCGTCGGCCGGCACCCGCAGGTGCTTGGCGTGCTCGTCCCAGTGGGCGACGAGGACGGCGACCGCGTGCCGGTAGACGCCCTGCCGGTCGCGGGGCAGCTCCCTGCGGCGGCCGATGATGGCCAGGATCGTCAACAGGAGGGGGTTGCCCGCGAGTTCGCGTACGGGGCGCGAGTGGTCGACCGCCTCCCTGAGCCGTCGGCACAGCCGCTCGGCGCGCTCGACGTCGTGCGGGCACGCGGTCGCGTACCACTGGCGGGCGAAGCGGCCGATCTGCGCGACGCTCAGGTCCTGGATCATGTGGTGCGCGAAGTCGGCGCGCTCCAGGACGCCGCGCCGGTAGCCGATGACGCGCGAGGTCACGATCACCCGCACCCCGGCCGTCCGGTGGCGGCTCGCGAAGTCGGCGATGCGGTGGCTGACCTGCTCGCGCGCGGCGGGGTCGAAGAGCTCGTCGAGCCCGTCGAAGACGGCCACCACCCGCCCCTCGGCGAGGAGTTGGCCGAGCACCGCGCGGGGCGGCGCGAGCCCCTTGGTCGTGTGCAGGTGGTCGAAGAAGTCCTCGAAGGTACGGTCGCGCCAGGGCTCCGCGGCGTACTCCCGCAGCGCCACCACCAGTGGGACGCGGCCCTCCAGCAGGCCGAGAGGCCCCGGCGGCACGCCTCCCGTGAGCGCCAGCGCCACGTGGTGCGCCAGCGTCGACTTGCCCGCGCCGGGGTCGCCGAGCAGGACCGTCCGGTCCGCGTCGGGGGCGGCGAGGACGTCGAGGACCTCCCTCACGGGGCGTTCCAGGTAGGCCCGCCGGGCGCGCTCCAGCGTCTGCGGGTCGAGCTCAAGGCCAGGCGGCAGCAGATCCGCGGGCCATTCCCCCGACTCCATGAGGCGGTTGACGATGTCGCGCGGCAGCTCGACCGGCGGCGGGTCGGCCCGCACGAGCGGCGGCACGAACACCGCGCTCAGCTCGACCGGCGGGTGATCGCCCTCCTCCGTGGGGATCAGGACCTCCAGGTCGAGGCGGCCGTAGCACTCGCGGACACGGGTGGCGTACTGCGCCAGCGCGGCGTCGACCTCTTCGGGGGAGGCCTGGGGCGGTCCGGCGGGTGGCGGCTCGACCTGCTGCACGATGAATTGCCGCTCGACGTGCGTGTGCGTGACGCTGCTGTACGGGCCGATGGCGTTGCCGGTGACGGCACCTCCGGCGCCGATCGCCCCGTCACCGCGTACGTCGACTCGCTGCCGTCGGGCCTGACGAGCGTCCCCCGCGCCGTCACCATCTGCCGCCGAACTCATCGTGTCTCGGCCTCGCTTCCGTCGCCGAACGCGTTCCCGCGTACGCTGCCGTCGGACGCCACGGCTCCGTCGCCGCGGGCGGAGACGGTGCCACCGGGTGAGCGTCGGCCCGACGGCGGCTGCGGGCCGCCGACCGCCCTGCTCCTCTCCCCGAACGCGTTCCCCGACACGTCCCCGCGCGCCGCCACCGCGCCCCGCCCCCGGGCCCGTACGACATGAACCTCATGGCCACCACCTGGCTGCGCCAACGCATAGGCGGAGAAGCCCAGTCCGACCAGACCCGCGACCGCCCCCACGACGCTCGCCGCCCGGTCGGCGGTGTCCAGGTCCACCAGGACCGCCACCAGCGTCAGCCCGACCGCGACCAACGCGCCCACCACGGCGACGGTCCACATCACGGCCCGCCGGGTCCCGGACATGACCGCCACCCCGATTCCGCACGTACGCCTACAGCCGACGCTCCGAACGTAGCGCGACCGGCGCCCTCATCAATACGGCTCGGCGAATCAGTGCTGGCGGCGGAAGAAGGCGGCCGTGCACCCGCATCCCCGTGTTCAGTCCCTCCGCAGCAACCACGCCGCCAGCGCGGTCGTCGCGCACAGCGTGAGCCCCACGACCACGAGCCCCGTGTGCATCCCCGATACGGAGAAGCCGGAACCGGAGCCGGAGCCCTCTCCGCCACCCGCGAGCAGCGCCCCGAAGAGGGCCACGGACATCGCGCCGCCCGTCTGGCGAAGGGAGTTGAGGAGGCCGGACGCGGTGCCCGCGCGCTCGCCGGGCACGGCGTCCATGAGCTGCGCGGTGAGCGCGGGAACGGCGAACGCGCCGCCCAGGCCGGTCGGTACGAGCAGGAGAAGGACGAGCCACAGCGGCGTTTCGGCGGTCAGCGGGACGAGCGCGAACATGGCGAGGGCGAGGACCGCCTGCCCGATGACGATGACCTCGCGCCGCCCGAACCGCTCGGCGGCGCGCGGCGAGACGAGGTTGCTGCCGGTGACGAGCACGGCGAGCGGCACGAACATGAGGCCCGCCTCGACGCCCGACATGCCGCGCAGCTGCTGGTAGTAGAGGCCGAGGAGGAAGGTCACGCCGTAGAACCCGGCGTTCACCGCGAAGCCGACCGCGAGGGCGACGCCGACCTGCCGCTGCCGCAGCAGGGAGAGCGGGACCATGGGCGCGCGGTGCCGCTTCTCGGCGGCGTGGAAGGCGAATCCGGCGGCGAGGGCCACGGCGAAGGCGACGAGGACGGGCGCGCTCAGCCACCCCAGGTGTCCGCCCTCGATGACGGCGAAGGCGAGGCCCGCGAGGGTCAGTACGGCCGTCGCCTGGCCCGCGAGGTCCAGCGGCGCGGGGCGGCGGGGCGAGCGGTCGGCGCGGGCGAGGAGGGCGAGGATCACCGCGCCCACGGGGAGGTTGAGGAGGAAGACGGAGCGCCACCCTGCGGCCTCCGTGAGGATGCCGCCGAGCACGGGCCCGACCGCGACGGCCGCCGAACCGCCCACCGTCCACAGCGCGATGGCGCGGGCGCGGCGGCGCGGGTCGTCGTAGGCCTGGCGGATCAGCGCGAGCGAGGCGGGCATCACGACGGCCGCGCCCGCGCCCTGCGCGACACGGGCGGCGATCAGCGCGCCGATGCCGGGCGCCAGGGCGCAGGCCAGGGAGGCGGCGGTGAAGAGCCCCACGCCCCAGGCGTACGCCCGTCGCGCCCCCGCCCGGTCGGCGAGCGCGCCGGCGGACAGCATCAGCGCGGCGAACATCAACGTGTACGCGTCCACGACCCACTGCAGCCCCGCCATGCCGCCGTGCAGGGTGGCGCTGATGTCGGGCAGGGCGATGTTCACGGCGGTGACGTCGATGGTGATGACGGTGAAGCCGAGGAGGGCGGCGAGGAGGGCGAGGGTGGCGGAGGCCCGGGAGGGAGGCGCGGCGGGGGAACGCTCACGGCTCGGGGCGAGGACGGCGGACAAGGGGGCTCCTACGGTGGGCGGGGTCGCGGGGTGACGTGCGGGTGGCCGGGAAAGCGCCGCGGGGCGGCAGGCCCGGGCGGCACAAGATCAACGCCCCCTCACGATCCGCCGAAGCCCCCCGCGCTGGGAGACCGCCCTGTTCCTGGCCCTGACACGGCCCCCCACATCCGCCGCCCACCAGGGACAATGCCCTTATGACGGAACGCACGACGCGCACGGCTCCCAGAGCGGCAGCCCCCGGCACGGAACTCGGCCGCTACCTCCGCGCGCGCCGGGCCCGCGTCACCCCCGCCGACGCGGGCCTGCCCGCGGGCGCCGGGTTCCGCCGCACACCGGGCCTGCGCCGCGAGGAGCTCGCGACCCTCGCCGGGGTGAGCGTCGACTACTACACGCGCCTGGAGCGCGGCCGCGAGACCAACCCGTCGCCCGGTGTCCTCGACGCCCTGGCCCGCGCCCTGCGCCTGACGGGCGACGCCCACGACCGCCTGTACGAACTCGCCGAGCTGGCGTCGGGCCGCCTCACCGAGCCGCACCCCACCGCCGACCACACGGTGCGCGACTCCGCCCTGCGGATGCTGGACGCGCTGGCGCCGCTGCCCGCGTACGTGGTGAGCAGGCACAGCTACATGCTGGCCGCCAACGCCCCCGGCAAGGCGCTGCTCCCGGGCCTGTGGGACTGGCCGGCCGAGAAGCGCAACGTCCTGCGCTACCTCTTCCTGCACCCCGTGGGCCGCGCCCTGTACCGGCCCTGGGAGGAGACGGTCGCCAAGTCGGTCTCGCACCTGCGCGCGATATCCGGCACGGACACGGACTCGCCCCAGCTGACGAACCTGGTCGGCGAACTCCTGCTCAAGTCACCGGATTTCGCCCGCATCTGGGAGCAGTACGACGTGTGCGAGCGCGGCGGCGGCATCAAGTCCTTCGACCATCCGAAGGTGGGCGCGATGACCCTCACGTACGAGGTGATGAAGCTGGCCAGGACGGGCGGCCAGCGCATGGTGGTCTACCAGGCCCCGGAGGGCACCCCGGACGAGAAGGCGATGCTGAACCTGACGGACTGACCGCCCCCGCCGCCGCGCTCACTCGGCGGCGCAGGAACTCCCGCTCCTGGGCGTCTCCCCGTACAGCAGGAACCCGTCGACCTTGTCCTGCACGCACGTGGACCCGAGGTACCCGGTGTGCCCGTCGCCCTTGTTGTCCAGGACGACGGCCTGCGACCCGAGCCGCCGCGCGGTCTCCTCGGTCCACCGGTAGGGCGTGGCCGGGTCGCCGCGCGTGCCGACGAGCAGCAGCTTCGGCGTCTTCACGTCGCGTACCTCGTCACGGATGTAGCTGGTGCCCGCGGGCCGTCCGAAGCAGAGCAGCACCGGCATCAGCATCGACCTGCCGAACACGGGCGAGGCCTCCTCGAACTCCTCCTGGAGCCTGCCGACTTCCTTCTCGATGCGGGCGGCGTCGGGGCGGTCGGGGTCGTCGGCGCAGTTGACGGCCATGAGGGCGGCGGCCATGTTGTCGGCGGGCACGTCGTCGCCGGCGTCCCGCACTCCGTTCGCGAGCCCGCCGCTCATCCGGATCAGCGCGCGGGGGTCGCCGTCGGCGAGCAGCGCCCCGAGGGCCTGGGAGAGCGCGGGCCAGGCCTGGCGGCTGTAGAGGGCCTGGCTGAGTACGCCGACGACGTCCTGCCCGGTGAACTCCTGGCCGTCCATGGCCTGGAGGGGCATCTCGTCCATGTCCTTGATGAGCTTGACCATGCCCTGCCGCGCGGCGCGCGAGTCCGTGCCGAAGACGCACCCGGCGTTCCCGGTGCACCAGGCGAGGAAGTTGTCGAGGGCGGTCTGGCGTCCCTCGGCGGTCGCGAGGGACTGCTCGGCGACGGGTTCGGTCAGGGTGTCCACGCCGTCGAGCACCATCCGCCCGACCTTCCTGGGGAACTGGGCGGCGTAGACGGCACCGAGCCGCGTCCCGTAGGAGAAGCCCAGGTAATTGAGCTTCTTGTCGCCGAGTGCCTGGCGCATGACGTCCATGTCCCGCGAGACGTTGACGGTCCCCACGTGGGGAAGGACGGGCCCGGACCTGGCCGTGCACTCCTTGGCGACCTTGCGCAACTGCTCCAGGACGGCGGCCGCGTCGTCCGCTCCCCCTCCCCCGTCCGTGGGGTCGGCGTCCTCCTCGGCGTCGCCGCAGCTGACCGGGTCGCTCAGGCCGACGCCGCGCGGGTCGAAGGAGACGACGTCGTACCCCTTGCTGAGGAAGCCGAACTCCTTCTGCGCTCCGGCGAGCGCGGAGACGCCGGGTCCGCCGGGGCCGCCGAAGTTCAGCAGCAGGGAGCCGCGCGGCTTGCCGCTCGCGCTGGACTTCATCCGGATCATCGCGACGTCGACGGTTCCCGCCGCGGGCTTGGCGTAGTCGAGGGGGACGGTCACGTGTCCGCAGCGGACGTCCTCGGCGCGACCGGTGGCCTCCGCCGCGGCCTCGGTGTCGCCCTTGCAGGCGGACCACTTGATCTTCTGCGTGTAGAACCGCGACAGATCGGGCCGACGGCTTCCTTCGCCGTCGGCGGCGGCCGAGGCAAGACCCGGCACGCCCGCTCCCACGACGACCAGCACGGTCACGCCGGCGACTGCACAGGCTCCGCGCACGGCAACCTCCCAGGGTGTGCCCCTCGCTCACCCTAAGCGCGGGGCAGACCCGGCGCCCGTTCACGCGAGGTCACTCTCCGCGCGCGCCCGTCACTCTCCGCGCTCACTCCCTCTCCAGGATCGCGGTGACGCCCTGCCCGCCCGCCGCGCAGATGGAGATCAGCCCGCGTCCCGGCCGCCCCCGCTCGGCGAGGAGCCCGGCGAGGGTGGCGACGATCCTCGCCCCGGTGGCGGCGAAGGGGTGACCGGTGGCGAGCGAGGACCCGGCGACGTTGAGCCGCTCGCGGTCCACCGCCCCGAGCCCTCGCTTCTCCCAGGCGGCGAGCGTGGCGAGCACCTGCGAGGCGAAGGCCTCGTGCACCTCCACGAAGTCGAAGTCCCCGAGCCCGAGCCCGGCCCGCTCCAGCATGCGGGGCACGGCGTACGCGGGCGCCATGAGCAGCCCGTCCTCACCTCCGGCGACGTCGCCGTGGACGAAGTCGACCGCGGCGCTCTCGCAGGCGACCAGATGCGCGAGCGGCTCCAGACCGCGCTCGGCGGCCCACGCGTCGCTGCCGAGCAGGGCGACGGCGGCGCCGTCGGTGAGGGGGGTGGAGTTGCCCGCGGTCATGGTGGCTCCTCCGGCGGCGAGCCCGAACACGGGCTTGAGGCGGGCCAGTTGCTCTGCGCTCGACCCGGGCCGGAGGTTCTGGTCCCGCTCGAGTCCCCGGAACGGCACGACGAGATCGTCCAGGAACCCGCGTTCGTACGCGGCCGCGAGCCGCTGATGGCTGAGCGCGGCGAGCTCGTCCTGGGCCGCGCGCGTGATGCCCCACTCGCGCGCGGTCACGGCGGCGTGCTCGCCCATGGAGAGCCCGGTCCGCGGCTCGGCGTTGCGGGGGATGTCGGGCACGAGGTGTCCCGGCCGCACGCGCGCGAGGGCGCGCAGCCGCCCGCCGACGGACTTGGCGCGCCGCGCGGCGAGCAGGGTCCTGCGCAGCTCGTCGTTGACGCCGAGGGGGGCGTCGCTCGCGGTGTCGGAGCCGCCCGCGACGCCGGAGTCGATCTGCCCGAGCATGACCTTGTTGGCGACGGCGACGACGGCCTGGAGGCCGGTGCCGCAGGCCTGTTGGAGATCGTAGGCAGGCGTACGGGAATCGACGCGCGACCCGAGGACGACCTCGCGGGCGAGGTTGAAGTCGCGGCTGTGCTTGAGCACGGCCCCGGCGACGAACTCCCCTACGACACCCCTCCCTTCGAGCCCGTACCGCTCGACGAGCCCGTCGACGGCGGCCGTCAGCATGTCCTGGTTCGACGCGGTCGCGTACGGCCCGTCGGAGCGCGCGAAGGGGATGCGACTGCCGCCGATGACGGCGACCCGGCGCAAAGAGGGAAGACTCATGCCTCGACCATCTCCTGACCCTTGAGTAACCTTACTCAGAAGTAAATTTACGACCGAGCCGGGAGTTGGACAATGGCCGACCGCTACCTGACCCTCACCGCGACAGCGCCCGGCCGCTTCCTGACCCGCCGCCTGGGCCTGCCGCAGCCGGCACCCCTGCGCCGCTGGTCGCGCGAACACCCTGAGCTGGGCGGCGAGTTGCTGCTCCTGACGGCGGGCGACTCACCTTTCACACAGGACCTGCTGACCCTCCTCACCGCGACAGGCAACAAGCCGACGACGGCAACTCCGCCGTCTCCCACGGCAGTTGTCCTGGACGCGACGGCAGTGGCGACGACCGAGTCCCTCGCCGAGGTGCACGCGAAGCTGCACCCGGTGGTGCGGAAGGTGGCGGACAACGGCCGCGTGGTGATCCTCGGCGCACCGTTGAGCCCGACGGACCACCACCAGTCGGCGGCGCAGCAAGCACTGGAAGGCTTCGTGCGCTCCCTCGCGAAGGAGCTGGGACGGGGCCGCACCGCGTGCCTGGTCCGCGTCCCTGGCCCGATCGGCACGGCCGAGTCGACCCTCCGCTTCCTCCTCTCCCCCAAGTCGGCCTACGTGACGGGGCAGGTGATCGAGACGGGCCCCGCGGAGTCGGTGGCGGCCCCCACCGACTGGAGCCGCCCCCTGGCCGGACGCACGGCCCTGGTGACGGGCGCGGCGCGGGGCATAGGCGAGGCGGTCTCGGAAGTCCTGACCCGGGACGGCGCCCAGGTGACGCTCCTCGACGTCCCCTCCGCCCGGCAGGACCTGACCCGCGTGGCGGACCGCGTCGGCGGCACGGCGCTGCCGCTGGACATCACGGCGCCGGACGCCGGGGAGCGCATCGCTGCGGCGCTGCCCGAGCACGGCCTGGACATCCTCGTCCACAACGCGGGCATCACGCGTGACCGCAGGCTGGCCAACATGGATGCGGCGCGCTGGAGTTCGGTCCTCGACGTCAATCTGGCGGCGGTCCTGACCACCACGGACACGCTGCTCAAGACCGGCACGATCCGCCCCGGCGGCCGCATCGTCGCCACGGCCTCGATCGCCGGGATCGCGGGCAACGCGGGCCAGACGAACTACGCGGCCGGCAAGGCGGGCATCATCGGCATGGTCCGCTCCCTCGCCCCGCGCGCCCTGGCGGAGCACGGCGTGACGGTGAACGCGGTGGCCCCCGGCTTCATCGAGACGAAGATGACGGCGGCGGTCCCCCTCCTCATCCGCGAGGCGGGCCGCCGCATGAACTCCCTCGCCCAGGGCGGCCTTCCGGTGGACGTGGCGGAGACGACGTCCTGGCTCGCCCAGGGCGGCATGAACGCCCAGACGATCCGCGTCTGCGGCCAGAGCCTGCTGGGGGCGTAGCGGCAGGGTCCCGCACTCACCCGCCCCCGGCCCCCGCGAAAGGTCACGATGCCCAGCACCGCCCTCCTCCGTGCCGCCCTGCTCTCCCCCTTCAAGCGCCCCCGCCCGGACGCGCGGCCGCCCCGCGGCCACCTCGTCTCCGCCCCCGCCCCCGATCCCCGCCACCTCGCCGCCTACGAGCGCGTCTGCGGGTTCGCCACCGGGCGCGACAGCGTGCCGCTCACGTATCCGCACGTCCTCGCCTTCCCCCTGGCCATGCGCCTGATGACCGCCAGGGACTTCCCGCTGCCCCTCCTCGGGCTCGTGCACACGTCCATCGACATCACCCAGCACCGCGCCCTCCAGCCCGGCGAGGAGCTTCGACTTGACGTTCACACAGAGACGTTGGGCCCGCACCGCCGCGGCACCGAGGCCACCCTCGTGACCGAGGCGCGGGCGAAGGACGGCACGCCGCTCTGGGAGTCGAGCAGCACGTACCTGGCCCGGCACGCGACGCACGGGACCGCAACGGCCGGGCCCCGGCCCGAGCGGCCCCCGGCCCCCCTCCCGGCCGGACCCACCTGGCACCTGGCCCCCGACCTCGGCCGCCGCTACGCCTCCGTCAGCGGCGACCGCAACCCCATCCACCTGCACCCCCTGACCGCCCGCCTCTTCGGCTTCCCCCGCGCCATCGCCCACGGCATGTGGACCGTGGCCCGCTGCCTGGCCCAGCACGGCGCCGACGGCCCCGTCCACGTCCACGCGGAGTTCAAGGCGCCGGTCCCGCTGCCGGCCGCGGTGACGTACGGATCCCAGGGCACGGCCTTCGAACTCCGCGGCCCCGAAGGCCAGTTGCACGTAAGGGGCGAGGTCACACCCCGCTGAGGGAAGGCGCCCCGCGGAAAGACGTCACGACGGAGCCCAGCGCCGCCCCTCCATCAGATCGCCGAGGCCCGCCCACGCGAAGTTCATGAGCGTCGCCGCGGCCTCCTTCGCCGACACGGACGCATCCGTGTTGGCCCAGCCCGCGAGGGACTCCGCCGCGCCCACCAACGCCTGGGCGAGCCCCGCGACTTCGCGGTCCGGCAGCGAGGGATCGCCGTGCGCCGACCGCGCCGCCTCCGCGATCAGCGACGTCACGAACGCGACGATCTCCTCCCGCATCGCGGCGACCTCGGCCGCGAACGGCTCCCCCTGCGTCCGCGCCTGGCTGTGCAGCACGGCCCACCCGTCGGGCCGCTCGGCGGTGTGCGTGAAGAACGCCCGCAGCCCGTCCCAGAGTTGGCGATCGGCACCCTCCCCCGAGGGCTCGCTCACCCCGCTCCGCACCGCGTCCACCAGCGCCGCGGCCTCCCGGCGTATGCACGCGCTGAAGAGCTCCTCCTTGGAGTTCAGGTACAGATACACCAGCGGCTTCGACACCCCGGCGAGCTCCGCGATCTCGTCCATGGACGCGGCCCGATACCCCCGCTGCCCGAAGATCCGCACCGCCGCGTCCAGCATCTGCTGCTCACGCACGGCCCGCGGCATCCTCGTCTGCCGCCGCTTCTCGCCCACCCGGCCCCCGCTTTCCCACGCTGTCCGTTCACAGGTCAGCGTACGGTCAACGGAGGCCGAAGAACGATTACCGGATGCGGAGCCCCACGGGCACGATCCACACGTCCACCCGGGCCCCCAGCTTCTCGGCGACGCCACCCCGCAGCGGCCCGTACACCTCCTCGTTGAGGCGGAGCACCTGCGAGGACCCGAGCACTTCGTCCGCGGCACGGAAGCCGGAGTGCAGCAGCCGCCCCACCGCCGTGTCCGGGTCCAGGACCCGCAGCCGGAACCGGGCGATCCTGCAGGCGACCACATCCGCCTCGTGCTCATCCACGACGGCCACCTGAAAATTGCCGAAGCCCTCGAAATGGCCCTCGCGCTCCAGGAGTTGAACGGCACGCTCCGCCTCACTCATCTCCCCGAGCACCTTCAGCGCGGCGCCTGCCAATTCCATGGCACCCCTGTCGGAGACACGACGAAGCTTCTCCAGAATCACGCCCGCAATTCCGAACGGGAACTCATGCGCCCGGTACGGCGAGAACCCCTCGTGATCCTCCACTCCCCACCCGACGCGCTCAAGCGTCTCCCCGTTGGCGCGATACCAGTCCCCTGATTCCCGGAACCGGTCGCACTTCTTGTTGGCCACGAGCTGCGCGAGGAGAACGGAATGGAGGACATCCTTCCTGTGCCTCTCGGAAACCTCCGCCGAAAACGCGATGAGGCTGCCGCCGACAACAGCGGCGACGGCCTCACCGCCCCGCGGGACCGGAACCGTCATGACGCAAGCTCCGTCATGGCCCCGGCTCCGTCATATCTCCAACTCGTCGATGAACTTGTCGGCCTTGTCGCCGAGCTTCTTGATGATCGACTCACGGACCTGCTCGTACACGTCCTCGTTGAGCGTCATCGTCTGCCGCGACTGGTACATCGTCGTGCTGGAGCGCGGGAAGCTGAAGAACAGCACGCGCGTGACGCGTTCGTTGGTCTTGAAGTGGAACGCGCCGATCTTCATCACGACGGTGTCGCGCGCGGAGACGCCGCACGCCGAGATCTGGAAGTTTCCCAGCTTCTCGCTGTGCGAGCTGCTCTCGAAGAGCACCACGCGCCGGTCCCTGTCCGGCAGGGCCTTCAGCGCCGCGATGGCGGCCTTCGCCACCGTCAGCTCGCCGCCCGTGGCGATGGCCTGGAGCAGCGCGATGACGGCCCGGTCCACGGTGAAGCGCGACCCGGCCACCGAGAGCTTGGCGAACGAGAAGGACGGCACGACCCAGCCGACCTGTTCGAGCACCGACCGGTAGAACCCGTACCACTTGTCGGTGTCCTTCTCCCGGTCGTACTTCTTGTTCGCCGCGAGCTGCGCGAGCAGCGTGGAGTTGAGGACGTCGGACTTCTGCTGGCCGTTCAGGCCGTCGGTAAAGGCGACGACCGATCCCGCGACGACCGCGGCCGACTCCTCTTCTTCCTGGAGTGCCACGCCTGCCGGGAAATAGGTCATCTCCGGAAGGGCGAGTTCGAGGCCGTCGATGAACTGCAGCGAATCGGCGACCTTCTGTTTCTGCTGGACCTCAATGTCGGAAGACGTCACAACGCCCCCTCCGTTCCCCCATCGGCTGGCGCCGAGTACCAGCACAAGCTGCCGTTCGGCGCCACTGGTGAGGGTCATATTAAACCTGCCGATGCGGCCGTCAAGGGCGTGGAAAAAGGACCACGAAAAAGCCCCGCTCCGGATCAATTCCGGGGCGGGGCTGATGCGTTGGAAAGGAAGCCGTAGGCCTTACGCGGTCGCAGGCACCGCACGCGACGACGGGGACTCGTCGAAGTCGTCGAGCGGCGAGGACGAGGCGCTCTCGTAGGCCTCGCGGTCGAGGATCTTCTCGCGGGCGGCGACGACCACCGGGACCAGCGCCTGTCCGGCGACGTTCGTGGCGGTGCGCATCATGTCCAGGACCGGGTCGATGGCGAGGAGCAGGCCCACGCCCTCCATCGGCAGGCCGAGCGTCGACAGGGTCAGCGTCAGCATGACGGTGGCACCGGTGAGACCGGCGGTGGCGGCGGAGCCGACGACCGACACGAACGCGATGAGCAGGTACTCCTTGATGCCCAGGTTCACGTCGAAGATCTGCGCGACGAAGATCGCGGCGATCGACGGGTAGATCGCGGCGCAGCCGTCCATCTTGGTGGTCGCACCGAAGGGCACGGCGAAGGACGTGTACTCCTTCGGGACACCGAGGCGCTCGGTGACCTTCTGGGTGATCGGCATGGTGCCGACCGAGGAGCGCGAGACGAAGGCCAGCTGGATCGCGGGCCAGGCGCCCTTGAAGAACTGGAGCGGGTTGACCTTGGCGACGAACGCGAGCAGCAGCGGGTAGACGCCGAACATCACCAGGGCGCAGCCGATGTAGATGTCGGCGGTGAAGGTCGCGTACTTGCTGATCAGGTTCCAGCCGTAGTCCGCGATGGCGAAGCCGATGAGGCCGACGGTGCCGATCGGGGAGAGCTTGATGACCCACCACAGGGCCTTCTGGAGGAGGGCGAGAACGGACTCGCTCAGCTCCAGGATCGGCTGGGCCTTGTCGCCGATCTTCAGGACGGCGATGCCGGCGACGGCGGCCATGAAGACGATCTGCAGGACGTTGAGCTCGGTGAACGGCGTGATGACGTCCGTCGGGATGATCCCGGTCAGGAAGTCGATCCAGGAGCCCGCGTGGTCGGGGGCCTTGCCGTCCTTGGGGGTCAGGCCGGTGCCGGAGCCGGGGTTGGTGATCAGGCCGATGGCGAGGCCGATGGCCACCGCGATCAGCGAGGTGATCATGAACCACAGCAGGGTGCGGGTGGCCAGCCGCGCGGCGTTGTTGACCTTCCGCAGGTTGGTGATCGACACCAGGATCGCGAAGAAGACGAGCGGGGCGACCGCCAGCTTCAGGAGCCCGATGAAGGTGTCACCGACCTTGGAGAGGGTGGTGACCAGCCAGGAGATGTCCTGGCTGCGGGCGAGCCAGCCGAGCAGGACACCGAGGACGAGGCCGCCGAGGATCTGCGCCCAGAACGGGATCTTGAGGAACTTGGGTATCCGGAAGCCGGACTCGGGCTTCTCGGTCTGGCCGGCCTTGTCGGCGGGCGTCGCGGAATTCGCGGACACGGACACACTCCGGTGAGGACAGAAAGGGGGAGGGAGACGTACGGGAGCGGCGACCGCGAACCACTAGGGGTGCGAAGCTCCAGTGGAGCCGGTGCTTGCATCGGTGGCGCCGCTGCAGCGGGGGTCACGGTCAGACGTGACAGGCCGCGGACATGCAGCGGCAGAGGTCGACATGCAGGCGCGCCACGAGCGGGACGCTCATGGCGTTGCGGTGCGCTGCTGCTGTCTTCATGTCGAACACGTTAACACTTGCACTTTGAGAACATCAAAGGTCTTGTTTGAGGTAAGCGGAGGGGTTGCCCCCGCTTGATCGGCGTCCCGGCGGCCCCAACTCCCCCACGACGCACGGAACCCCGGTCCCGGAGCGAGACGCTCCGGGACCGGGGTTCCGAGAAGTGTGTGACGAAGCTTACGAGCCCTGGGCCTGCGCGCGGGCGGCGTCGTCGGCGCTGTCCTCCTGGGTGCGATTCGCCTCCAGGTTGGCCTTGGCGCGGTCGACCTTCGCGACGACCTGCTCGGACGCGCGGTCGCGCTCCTTGCGCAGGGCCACGAAGCTGATGGGCGCGGAGATGACCAGCGAGAGCAGCAGCACCCAGAGCAGGTTGGACTCGCCGAGGCCGCGCGGCAGGATCTCGGTGTAGACAAGGCCCCAGACGACCAAGAAGCAACCCACGAAGATCCCGAGGCGCATCAGCGTGTAGCGGAGCATGTCAATCCACTCTTCCGTTCCGAAATGGGCCCGAGCTGGACGAGCCTCTCCAGTGAAGCATGGGAATCCCCGAGCGCGGCAAGGGGGTACGTCCCGGAGCAGGTCTACGGCAGCGGCAGCAGCATCATGACGTCGTCCCTGTCCTCGCCCGGCCCGACGCGGATGGCGCCGGGCACGCGCCCGACCTCCTTGTATCCGCAGGAGGCGTAGAAGCGGTCGACGCCGGTGCCGCCCCGGCAGGTGAGCCGTATCGCCTCGATGCCGTCGATCCCGCGGGCCGCGTCCTCGGCGGCCGCCATCAGCTCGCGGCCGTAGCCCCTGCCCTGGTGGCGGGGGTGGACCATGACCGTGTAGAGCCACAGCCAGTGCTTCATCAGCCGGTGCGTGTTGTGCGTGAGGAAGGCGGTCGCGGCGACGGCGCCCTCCTCGTCGCGGCCGACGAGGAGGCGGGCGCGCCCCTCGGCCATCGCGACCAGGTGACGTACGAACTCGGGGCGTATCTCGTCGGCCGTGACCGGCGGCACGAACCCGACGGCGCCGCCCGCCGCGGTGACCTCGACCCACAGGTCGAGGACCCCGTCGCGCAGGGCGGCGTCGACCGGCGGATCGAGCTGGAAGGCGAGCGGCATGGGAGGGAGACCTCAGACGCGCATGGCCTGCGGCGTCTCGCGCAGCATCGGGTCGGGGCCCTCGTACTCGCGGATCGCCTCGTAGCGGGTGTTGCGCTCGACCGGGCGGAAGCCGGCCTCGCGGATCAGGTCGAGGAGGTCCTCGCGGGTCAGCTTGTTCGGCGTACCGAAGTTGTCCGCGTCGTGCGTGATCTTGTACTCGACGACCGAGCCGTCCATGTCGTCCGCGCCGTGCTGGAGCGCGAGCTGCGTGGTGTGCAGGCCGTGCATGACCCAGAAGACCTTGACGTGCGGGACGTTGTCGAAGAGGAGGCGCGAGACGGCGAAGGTCTTCAGGGCCTCCGCGCCGGACGCCATGGTGGTGCGCGCCTGGAGCTTGTTGCGGACCTTGCCGTCCTGCATGTCGACGAAGTCGTGCTGGTAGCGCAGCGGGATGAAGACCTGGAAGCCGCCGGTCTCGTCCTGCAGCTCACGCAGCCGGAGCACGTGGTCGACGCGGTGGCGGCGCTCCTCGATGTGGCCGTACAGCATCGTGCACGGGGTCTTCAGACCCTTCTCGTGCGCGAGGCGGTGGATGCGCGACCAGTCCTCCCAGTGGGTGCGGTGGTCGACGATGTGCTGCCGGACCTCCCAGTCGAAGATCTCCGCGCCGCCGCCGGTCAGCGACTCCAGGCCGGCCTCGATGAGCTCGTCGAGGATCTCGGAGGCGGACAGGCCGGAGATCGTCTCGAAGTGGTGGATCTCCGTGGCCGTGAAGGCCTTCAACGACACGTTCGGGAGCGCCTTCTTGAGCTCGCTCAGCGAACGCGGGTAGTAGCGCCACGGCAGGTTCGGGTGCAGGCCGTTGACGATGTGCAGCTCGGTGAGGTTCTCGTTCTCCATCGCCTTGGCGAGGCGGACGGCCTCCTCGATGCGCATCGTGTACGCGTCCTTCTCGCCCGGCTTGCGCTGGAACGAGCAGTACGCGCAGGACGCGGTGCACACGTTCGTCATGTTGAGGTGGCGGTTGACGTTGAAGTGCACGACGTCGCCGTTCTTGCGCGTGCGCACCTCGTGGGCGAGGCCGCCGAGCCAGGCCAGGTCGTCCGACTCGTAGAGCGCGATGCCGTCCTCGCGGGACAGCCGCTCGCCGTCCCGGACCTTCTGCTCCAGCTCACGCTTGAGCCCCGCGTCCATACCCCGGCCGCCTCTCCACATGTCTACGTACATCGAGCCTCGCCCACGGTACGCCTACGCCTCTTCCGGAAGCTCCCCGACCCGGTTCTCCCACTTGGTGGAGAGCACGATCGTGGTCCGGGTGCGGGAGACCCCGCGGGTGCCGCTGAGCCTGCGGATCGTCTTCTCCAGGCCGTCCACGTCGCTGGCCCTGACCTTGAGCATGTACGAGTCGTCGCCCGCGATGAACCAGCAGTCCTCGATCTCGTGCAGGTCCTTCAGGCGCCGCGCCACGTCCTCGTGGTCGGCGGCGTCGGAGAGCGAGATACCGATGAGGGCGATGACGCCGAGGCCGAGCGAGGCGGAGTCGACGGTCGCGCGGTAACCCGTGATGACACCGGCCGCCTCGAGACGGTTGATCCGGTCCGTGACGCTGGGCCCGGAGAGGCCCACGAGCCGCCCGAGTTCGGCGTACGAGGCCCGGCCGTTCTCCCGCAGTGCCTGGATGAGCTGCCTGTCCACGGCGTCCATAGGTGCGATGCCTTTCATTATTCAGCGATACCGCGAGTCTATGTGTAGAATCTAAGGCGCAACAGGGTTCGCACCCTGTGAATCTTTCTCAATCTCAGCCGATCAACGACGATCCTTCAGGAGTGAGTCACCCGTGTACTCGATCGAGATGGCCTACGCCCGCATGCGCGAGCTCCAGGACATGGCCAACCGCTCGCGTGCCCACCAGCCCACCCCCGCGCCCAAGGCGTCGGCCCGCAAGAAGCGCGCCGACAAGAAGCGCTAGTCCCCACGGGAGCCAGAGCCACCTCCGGATCCGGAGCCGAGCTCTCCCTCCCAACGGCGGTACAAGCTGTGCGGCACGCCTGCCGCGTCCAGCACCCGCCCGGCGACGAAGTCCACCAGATCCTGGATGTGCGTCGCCCCCGCGTAGAACGCCGGAGAGGCGGGCAGCACGTGCGCGCCCGCCTCGTCCAGGCCCACCAGGTGCTTCAGCGTCTGCCCGTTCAGCGGCGTCTCGCGTACGCAGACCACGAGCCGTCGGCCTTCCTTCAGCGTCACGCTCGCCGACCGCTGCAGCAGATCCTTCGAGAGCCCGAGCGCCACGCCCGCCACGCACGCCGTGGACGCGGGCACGATCAGCATCCCGCGCGTCGCGTACGACCCCGATGACGGCCCCGCCGCCATGTCGCCCGCGGCCCAGTACCGCACGTCGGCCAGGGACTCCCCGCCCACGTCGAACGTGTCCGGCTTGCCGTCCGCGCCGCGCGCCAGCCACTGCCGCAGATCCTCGCGCCAGTGCGCGTCACGGAACGAGATGCCCGTCTCGTCGAGCAGCGTCAGCCGCGAGGCGCGGGAGACGACGAGGTCGACGCTTTCGCCCGCGGCGAGCAGAGCGCGCAGCACGGCGGCGGCGTACGGGGTACCCGAGGCCCCCGACACCCCCACGATCCAAGGCTTACGCTGCGTATCTCCTGGATTCACGCTGTGAGCCTATCCGGCGGCCGTTCAGACGGTGAGCCCGCGTACGAGCAGATCGAGCAGCGCGCACACGAACAGGGCGATCCCGATGAAACCGTTCACCTGGAAGAAGGCGCGGTTCAGACGGGACAGGTCGTGCGGCTTGACGATCGAGTGCTCGTACACGAACGCGCCCGCGACGACCGCGAGCCCCAGCCAGAAGAACGCCCCCGCGTCGGTGAGCGCCGCGTACCAGACGAACAGCGCCGTGGTCACCAGGTGGCAGGCGCGCGCGCCCCGGATCGCGGCCGGGATGCCGAACCGCGCGGGCACCGACATCACGCCGACCTCGCGGTCGGTCTCCACGTCCTGGCAGGCGTAGATCAGGTCGAAGCCGCCGATCCAGATGCCGACCGCGAGGCCGAGGACGACCGCGTGCCAGGACCACTCGCCCGTGATCGCGATCCAGGCGCCGACCGGGCCCATCGCCTGGGCGATGCCGAGGATCGCCTGCGGGAAGTTGGTGAACCGCTTGCCGTACGGATAGACGACCATCGGGATCACCGCGATCGGCGCGAGCGCCAGGCACAGCGGGTTGAGCAGGGCCGCCGAGCCCAGGAAGATCACCAGCGCGATGAGCGCGCCCGTCCACGCGGACTTCACCGACACCGCGCCCGTGACCAGCTCGCGGTGGGCGGTCCTCGGGTTACGGGCGTCGATCTCGCGGTCGATGATCCGGTTCGCGGCCATGGCGAACGTCCGCAGGCCGACCATGCAGATCGTCACCAGGAGCAGCCGCCCCCAGTGGATGTTCTTGTCGAGCTGGAACATGGCGGTCAGGGACGCGATGTAGGCGAAGGGCAGCGCGAAGACGGAGTGCTCGATCATGACGAGCCGCAGGAACGCCTTGGTGCGCCCCGGCTGCGGGATCGCGGCGGAGGCTGAGCTCACAGCCCGTACTCCTTCCAGCGGCGGTCGACCGTCGCCGCCGTCTCCGGGTCGGACTCGACCATGTTCGGCCAGCCCCCGTCCCGTACGTACCCCTCTTCGGGGAGCTTCTTCGTCGCGTCGATGCCCGCCTTGCCGCCCCAGAACTGCTGGTACGAGGCGTGGTCGAGGTGGTCGACCGGGCCCTCGACGACGGTGAGGTCGCGGGCGTAGTCGGTGTTGCCGAGCGCGCGCCAGGACACCTCGTGCAGGTTGTGCACGTCGCAGTCCTTGTCCACCACGATGATCAGCTTCGTCAGCGACATCATGTGCGCGCCCCAGATGGCGTGCATGACCTTCTGCGCGTGCTTCGGGTACTTCTTGTCGATCGAGACGATCGCGCAGTTGTGGAAGCCGCCCGACTCCGGCAGGTGGTAGTCCACGATGTCCGGGACGATCACCTTGAGGAGGGGGAGGAAGAACCGCTCCGTCGCCCGGCCCAGCGGACCGTCCTCCGTCGGCGGGCGGCCCACCACGATCGACTGGAGCAGCGGGCGCCGCCGCATCGTCACGCAGTCGATCTTCAGCGCGGGGAACGGCTCCTGCGGCGTGTAGAAGCCGGTGTGGTCGCCGAAGGGCCCCTCCGGCAGCATCTCGCCGGGCTCCAGCCAGCCCTCGATGACGACCTCGGCGTGCGCGGGGACCTGCAGCGGCACGGTCTTGCAGTCGACCATCTCGACGCGCTTGCCCTGGATGAACCCGGCGAGCATGTACTCGTCCATGTCACCGGGCAGCGGCGCCGACGACGCGTACGTGACGGCCGGCGGGCAGCCGAAGGCGATCGCGACCGGGAGCTTCTCGCCCCTGCGGGCGGCGACCTGGTAGTGGTTGCGGCTGTCCTTGTGGATCTGCCAGTGCATGCCGATGGTGCGCTTGTCGTGGCGCTGGAGGCGGTACAGGCCGAGGTTGCGCACCCCGGTGTCCGGGTCCTTGGTGTGGGTCAGGCCCAGGTTGAAGAAGGAGCCGCCGTCCTCGGGCCAGGTGAAGAGCGCGGGCAGCCGCTCCAGGTCCACGTCGTCGCCGGTGAGGACGACCTCCTGGACGGGGGCGTTCTCGCCCTTCACCTTCTTCGGCGGTACGTGCGTCATCGCGCCGAGCTTGCCGAACGCCTCACGGATGCCGACGAAGCCGTGCGGCAGCTCCGGCTTGAGCAGGCCGCCGATCTTCTCGCTGATCTCGCCGTAGGACTTCAGGCCGAGCGCCTTGAGCAGGCGGCGGTCCGTCCCGTACACGTTCATCGCCAGGGGCATCGACGAACCCTTGACGTTCTCGAAGAGGAGCGCGGGACCGCCGGACTTCTGCACCCGGTCGACGATCTCGCCGACCTCCAGGTACGGGTCGACCTCGGCCTTGATGCGCTTGAGATCGCCCTCGCGCTCCAGTGCACGGAGCAGGGAGCGAAGATCGTCGTAAGCCATGCGTTCCAGTATCCGGCACCGGCTACCCTGGCCCCGTCACCGGGGGCTCGCACGCCACCCGCCGTCGCCTCTTGGGGGATCGCGCCACCATGCTCAGGTATCTGCCGTTCCTGCTGGTCCTGGCAGTGTGGATCTATGCCTTCATCGACGTCCTGAACACCCCGGAGAAGGAGGTCAAGCACCTCCCCAAGGTGGTGTGGGTCATCATCGTGCTGCTCTTCGGCGAGGTGCTGCTCGGTCCCATCGCCTGGTTCGTCACCGGCAAGGTGCGCCATGCTCCCGGCGCGGGCGGCGGCGGCATCGGGCGCGGTCGCGGCCGGACCCAGTGGGTGGCGCCCGACGACAACCCCGAGTTCCTCAAGTCCCTCAGGGACGAGGACCCCGACGAGAAGAAGAAGCGGGACCGGGGCGAGGACTGAGACCCCGTGGAACTGCGGCTGCTCGTGACCTTCGAGAAGGTCGCCACCGTCCTCAGCTTCACCCGGGCCGCCACCGAGCTGAAGTACGCCCAGTCCAGCGTCACCAGCCAGATCCGCGCCCTCGAATCGTCCCTCGGCGCCGAGCTCTTCGACCGGCTCGGCAGCCGGATCCGCCTGACCGAGGCCGGTGAGCGGCTGCTGCCCTACGCCCGGCAGATCATCGACCTCGCCGACGAGGCACGGGCCGCGGTCGTCGGCGCCGACGAGCCGTCCGGCGCGATCGCGGTCGGCACGATGGAGTCGCTGACCTCCTACCGGCTTCCGCCGCTGCTCGAACTCTTCCACCACCGCTACCCGAAGGTGCGGCTCTCACTGCGCCCCACCCTGGGCGACGAGACCCGGCGGGCACTGCGCCAGGGGACGTACGACGTGGGGTTCCTGATGGAGCCGGAGACCGGGCACCAGGGCCTGGAGAGCGAGGTCCTCGCCGAGGAGCCGCTGGTCCTGGTCTGCGCGCCGGACCATCCGCTGACCGCGCGCGGGGGCGCCCCGCTCACCACCGGCGATCTGGCCTCCGTGCAGCTCGTCGGCACCGAACCCGGCTGTCCCTACCGGGACCTCTTCGAGGACGAGCTGCGGACGCGGACCGGGGAGCCGCCGCCGTTCATGGAGTTCGGCACGATCGAGGCGACGAAGCAGGGCGTGGCCGGCGGGCTCGGGGTGGCGCTCCTTCCCGCCGTGGCGGTGGCCAGGGAGCTGGCGGACGGCACGCTGGTGCGGCTGCCGTGGGCGCCGCCGTTCACGCTGTGGACGCAGCTCGCGTGGCGGTCGGGGAAGCGTCTTCCGTCCCATGTGCGGCTGTTCGTGGAGCAGGCCGTGCGGCTCGTGCGGGAGCAGGGTTCGCCGGCCGGGCCAGCGTGACCCTGAGGCTCGCGAGCACGATCAGCGGGACGCCGAGCGCCTGGACGAGCCCGATGTGGTGGCCGTAGACCGCCCAGTCGGCGACCATCGCGACCGCGGGGTAGGTGAAGGCGAGCACCGCGATCTTGGCGGTGGGCAGCTTCGCGTACGCCGCGTACATCAGGACGTACATCAGGCCGGTGTGGATCACGCCGAGGCCGACCAGCCAGGCCCATCCGGTGCCGGTGCCGCTCATCGCGCCGAAGTCGGCGAAGGGCAGCAACAGCGGGATGCCGACGACGACTTGGACGAGGGCGATCAGGTGCGGGCGCACCCCGGTGACGCGCTTGGTGACGAGCGTGGACAGGGCGTAGAGGAGCGCGGCGAGCAGCGCGAGGCCGATGCCCGCGAGTGAGCCCGCGTCGCCCGGCCGCACCCCGGAGACCAGCACGAGCCCCGCGAACGCGGCCGCCAGCCAGCCCAGTTGGAAGCGGGACAGGCGCTCGCGCAGGACGAGGGCGCTGAGCAGCACCAGGAAGAACGGCTGCGTGTGGTAGACGACGGTGGCCAGGGAGATCGAGGTGGCCTCGTACGCCGAGAAGAGGAACACCCAGTTGAAGACGATGAACACCCCGCCGAGCGCGGCGAGCGAGAGCTTCCCGAGGGTGAGGCCGTGGTCGCGGAAGTAGCCGCGGGCGGCGGCGTACGCGCCGAGGGCGAGGGCGCCGAACAGGACGCGGAAGAAGACGACGTTGAAGGCCGACGCGCCGGACTCGACGACGAAGATGCCGAGGGTTCCGGAGAGCGCCATGGCGGCGGTGAGCTGGGCCGTGCCCGAGCGTTCCGAGGTGCGTTCCGAAGAGGTGTTCGCTGTCATGCCGACGAAGCTACGAGCGGCCGTACGCCCTGGTCCACGCGCCGGTGGGGCGTCCTTCCGATGGGCCGATCGGCGCTGCCGATGAGGCCTGACAGGGGCCTCGCGCGGGCACGATGTCAGGCATGAGCAGCGCACCCCGCACCCCGACGGACGCACCCCGCATCCCGACGGTCGACCTCGGCCCGTGGCTGTCCGGCGACCCCGAGGCCCGCGCGCGCACGGCGCGCACCGTCGACGAAGCCCTGCGCACGGCAGGGTTCCTCCTGGTGACCGGGCACGGCGTCGACCCGGCCCTGCGCGCGGCGATCCGGGCGTCGGCCCGCGGCTTCTTCCACCTGCCCGCCGAGACGAAGCAGCCGTACGCGGTGAAGGTCGGCGGGCGCGGCTGGCTGGGCCCCGGCGCCGAGGCCAACAGCTACGCGGAGGGCACGGCCGCTCCCCCGGACCTCAAGGAGTCGCTGTCCTTCGCGGCCGACGAACCGACCGGGAACACGGCCGTGGACGCCGAGTGGTTCGCGCCCAACACCTGGCCGGACGAGACGCCCGAGCTGCGGGCCCTCGTCCAGACGTACCTGCGGGAGATGCGGTCGCTCTCGGACCGCCTCCTCGAACTGCTCGGCGCCGCGCTCGGCGAGGGCGAGGACTTCTTCACCCGGCACACCGGGCACCCCACGTGGGGCTTCAACATCAACTGGTATCCGGGGCGGGAGACCGTGGGCGAGCCGGAGCCGGGCCAGTTCCGCATCGGCCCGCACACCGACTTCGGCACGGTCACGGTCCTGGACCGGCAGGCGGGCCGGGGCGGACTCCAGGTCTTCACGGACGAGGGCGGCTGGGAGGACGCACCCTTCGACCCGGCGGCGTTCACCGTCAACATCGGTGATCTGATGGCGCGTTGGACGGACGGGCGCTGGCAGTCGGGCCGCCACCGGGTGCTTCCGCCGCCCGCCGAGGAACCCGCCGAGGAGCTGATGTCGCTCGTCTACTTCTACGAGTGCGATCCGGGCACGGACGTCAGGGGCATCGACTCGCACGCGTATCTGCGGGGCCAGTTGGACGCGATCACGGTGGAGTCCGGCGATGCCACCGACGGCTGAGGTGCCGCCGGCGGCCGGGGAGCGGGACCGCGCGTGGCTCGCGACCGCCGTGCGGGAGGCCCGCCAGGGCCTCGCCGAGGGCGGTATCCCGATCGGCGCCGCGCTCTACGCCGCCGACGGCACGCTGCTGGGCCGCGGGCACAACAGGCGCGTGCAGGACGGCGATCCGTCGGCGCACGCGGAGACGTCGGCGTTCCGCGCGGCGGGCCGGCAGCGCTCGTACCGCGGCACGACGATGGTCACGACGCTCTCGCCGTGCTGGTACTGCAGCGGCCTGGTGCGGCAGTTCGGGATCTCACGGGTGGTCGTGGGCGAGGCCCGGACCTTCCGCGGCGGGCACGACTGGCTGGCGGAGCACGGCGTGGAGGTCGTGCTGCTCGACGACGCGGAGTGCGTGGCGATGATGCGCCGGTTCACGGCGGAGCGGCCGGAGGTGTGGGGCGAGGACATCGGCGAGTAGCCCTGCTCCTGCGGGAGTTCGGCCCTGTCCTGCGGGAGTCCAGTCCTCTTCTGCGGGAGTCCAGTCCTCTCCCACGGGAGTTCAGTCCTCGCGCAGCACCAGCGCGAGGAGCCCGGGGAAGCGGGCCTCGAACTCCGCGCGGCGCAGGCGGTTGACGCGCCGGGCGCCCTCGTCGCGCTGCTCGACGAGCCCGGCCGCGCGCAGCGTCGCGAAGTGGTGGCTCAGGGCGGCCTTGCCGACGGCGACGTCGAAGCTGCCGCAGGCCCGGGTCCACTCGCCGGAGCCCGCCAACTCCCTTACCAGGTGAAGCCGTACGGGGTCGGCGAGCGCGGCGAGCGCGGTCTGCACGGAGACGTCGTCGGGGTGCGTGTGCACGGGTGCCGCGCGGTGACTCACCATGCCCGCCGCCTCTCTTCCGCCGCGCCGAGCGCCGCGCCCGGCGCCCCGGCGGCCGCCTTGCCGAGTGTTCGATGAAAACCATACACTCCCGGGTGTTCGCTTTTGATTGAACACCCGGCGGAGAGGTGGCGCAGCCATGCGCGCAGTCCAGTTCGAGAAGTACGGCGGCCCCGAGGTCCTGGAGGTCGTCGACACCGACGCCCCCGAGCCCGGCCCCGGTCAGGTGACCGTCGACGTCACCTACACCGGCGTGAACTTCGCCGACCTCAAGGCCCGCTCCGAGGGCTACCGCGTGCCCGCGCTGCCCTTCGTGCCGGGCCTGGAGGTCTCCGGCCGCATCCGCGCGGTCGGCGCGGACGTCACCGGCCTGCGCCCCGGCCAGGAGGTCGCCGCGCTCACGGCGGGCGGCGCCTACGCGGACGTCGCCCTCGCCGACGCGGCCACCGTCTTCGCGCTCCCCGCCGGCGTCGACCTGCGCACCGCCGCCACCCTGCCCACCGTCGTGCCCACCGCGCACGCCCTGCTCCACGAGGTGGGCCGCGTGGCCGCCGGGCAGAGCGTGCTGGTGCAGGGCGCGGCGGGCGGCGTCGGCACGGTCGCCGGTCAGCTGGCGAAGGCGGCGGGCGCCACGGTGTACGGCGTCGTCTCCGGGCCCGCCAAGGCGGAGTACGCCCTGAAGTACGGCTACGACGAGGTGTTCACCGGCGACACCTTCGCCGACGACGTGCGCCGGGCGACCGGTGGCCGCGGCGTCGACCTCGCGCTCGACCCGGTCGGCGGCGACACGTTCCTGCGCTCGCTGGAGTCCCTCGCGGTCTTCGGCCGCCTGGTCTCGTTCGGCAACGCGAGCGCGGCCGAGCCGTGGCGGGTGGGCCAGCCGGAGCTGTTCCCCGGGGCCCGCACGGTCTCGGCCTTCTCCGTCCTGACGCTGGCGCAGTCCGACCCGGGGGCGCTGCGCGCGGTCGCCGAGCGCGCCTTCCGCCTGGTCGCCGACGGCACGGTCACCCTGCCGGTGACCGCCGAGTTCCCGCTGGAGGAGGCGGCCGACGCGCACCGTCTGATGGGCGGACGCGCGACGACGGGCAAGCTGCTCCTGCGGGTCAGCGCCTAGCCGCGTACTCCTCCCGCAGCTCCCGCCACCGGTCCAGGCTCCATGTCGACCAGTCCTTGGGGCGGCCCTCCAGGGCGTCCACCAGGAACTCGAAGTGGTTGTGCCACCCGGCGAGGCAGTCGAGCCGCAGCGCGTCGTCGCCCTCGAACTCGTTGGTGAAGCGGACGGTGGTGGCCGCCCCGCCCGCGTCGGGCTCCAGGTGGAACCGGCAGCGGCCGTGCAGGTCGATCGTGTACTCGGCGACACGCTCGGGGTCCCACGCGGTGACGCGGCCCGAGTGGACCGCGTCGTCCTCGTTGTTGAGCCAGCGCAGCGTGACGGCGCCGCCGAGCCTCGGTTCGAGGACATCGGCGGCGGCGAGCCAGCCCTCCAGGCCGCCGGGCGTGGCCACGGCGGCCCAGACCTTTTCCACAGGCTGGGGAAGGCGGAGCTCGTAGTGCAGATGCTGGGTGGGGCCCTCGGTCCGGCTGGTGCCCTGTCCGATCGTCGCGGTCATGGCACCAGCCTCGCCCGGTACACCCCGTTCCGCACCCCTTGGGGGTGCTTACGGACGCTGCCCCGCCTTGTCGACGACGGTGCGCTCCAGGACGGCGCTGAGGCCGAGGACGTCCCCCTCCTCCGCGCCGGACGGCAGGTCCTCGACCGCGACCTCCCGCTCCCCCAGGAACCGCTTGGTCTCCTTGTCGAAGATCAGCTCCGCACGGATCCCCTGGTCCTCACGGGCGATGGCGACGCCGTGCCGCCCCTCGACGTCGACCACGTCGTCGACCAGCTCGACGCCGGGGATCTTCGCCGCGGCGAGCCAGAGGGCCGCGGCCTGCTCGGGCGGCATCAGCGACTCGCGCGAGAGGTCGCCGACCAGCGAGAAGGTGGCCTGGTCCTCGCCGGACCCGCCGTCGCTCTCCTTGTGGAGCCAGTCCAGCATGTTGACCGGGTCGGTCGGCAGCTTCTGCAGGTTGCGGTAGTAGGGGTCCGTCGGCATGAGCGGCAGCTCGGGCTCCAGGACGTCGCTCTTGGCGCCCTTGGCGGGCTCGTGGCGCATGTCGCCGTGCTTGCCGTCCACGGAGTACCACATCTCACGCGCGTGGACGGGGTCGAGCTTTCCGGGTCCGCCGTCGGAGTCGTCCGACATGTAGCCGACCTTGCTCTTGATGTACACGTACTGGTCGTCGCGGACGGTCTTCGGCATGGGCTGCTTCTCCGCCGCGGCCGCGATCTGCTCCAGCATCCGCACGGTCTCCTTCGACGGAGGCCCCGCCTGCGCCGCCTGGTCGCCGAAGGGCGAGGCGACGAGGACCGCCGCCGCGACGGACGCGGCCACCGCTCCCGCGACGAGCGCGGGCCGGAACCAGATCTTGGCGTTCCGCCCCTGCGCGGGGGCGGTCTTCTTCTCGTGGGGCTTGTCGTTCGCCTTCTCGTTCTGCCGGATCTCGGTCAACAGGTGCTCCCTGAGCAGGTGATGACGGCCCGGCGGAAGGTCGCGCTCGGGAAGTTCGTTCATCGGTTTCCCTCCCTGATGCATCGGTTTCCCTCCCTGATGGGCCCGACCGCGGAAGTGCGGTCGCCTCTTACCTGTCCGCGGCGCTCGGGGGGTTCCAAGGCTTTCGCGAGTTTTGTACGGGCCCGGGAGAGCCGGGAGCGCACGGTGCCGACGGGGATGTCCAGGGCGGCCGCGGCGGAGGCGTAGTCGAGCCCCGACCAGACGCACAGGGCGAGCACCTCCCGCTCGGGGCGGCGCAGCGTCTCCAGGGCCGTGCGGACGACGGCGAGCTGGTCCTTGTCGTCGATGCGCCCGGCGACCTCGTCGGCGAAGTCGGCCACCACCTCGTCCCGCGGCAGCCGGGCGACGGCGGCCGCGTGCCGCCGTGCCGCGCGGCGCGTGTTGCGGGTGACGTTGGTCGCGACGCCGAGCAGCCAGGGCCGCAGCGAGCCGCCCTCCTCGTCGAGCTTGCCGCGCAGCCGCCAGGCGTCCAGGAAGGTGAGGGACACGATGTCCTCGGCCTGCGCCCAGTTCCCGGTGAGGCGGTAGGCGTGGTTGTAGACGGAGCGGGCGTACGCGTCGAAGAGCTCGCCGAGGGCGTCGGCGTCGCCGTCCCTGATGCGTACGCGCAGGGCCCGGTGGCGTTCCGGCAGTTCCTGAAGTTCCCCCTGATTCGTCTCCACGCCCTCTACCTGTCCGTACGCGAAAGGCCGGTTCCCGTGACCTGGGTCACAGGAACCGGCCTCACGCGGCAACGGCGGTACGGGAGTTGGGCTCCCGGCGGCTCAGACGCCGGCGTACGAGTGCTTGCCGGTGACGAAGATGTTCACGCCGTAGTAGTTGAACAGCCAGCAGGCGAAGGCGACGAGCGCCAGGTAGGCGGCCTTGCGGCCCTTCCAGCCGGCGGTCGCGCGCGCGTGCAGGTAGCCGGCGTAGGCGACCCAGGTGATGAAGGACCAGACCTCCTTGGGGTCCCAGCCCCAGTAGCGGCCCCAGGCGTCGCCCGCCCAGATCGCGCCCGCGATGATCGTGAACGTCCACAGCGGGAAGATCGCGGCGTTCAGGCGGTAGGAGAACTTGTCGAGCGAGGCCGCCGACGGCAGCCGCTCCATGACGGACGAGGCGAACTTGCCGGGCTGGCCGCCGCTCTGCAGCTTGGTCTCGTAGCTGTCCCGGAAGAGGTAGAGCATCGTCGAGACAAAGCCGACGTAGAAGACCGCGCCGCAGAAGATCGCCGTCGAGACGTGGATCCACAGCCAGTACGAGTGCAGGGCGGGCACCAGCTGGTCGCTGGAGGTGTACAGGACGGTGACGGCGAGACCGAGGTCGAGCAGCACCGTGGTGACCAGCGGCAGGCCGAGCCAGGCGATGTTCTTCTTCAGCGCGAACAGCACCAGGTACACGCCGACGGCGACCGTGGAGAAGGTGATGCTGAACTCGTACATGTTGCCCCACGGCGCCCGCTGCACCGACAGCGCGCGGGTGAGCACACCGCCGAACTCCAGCAGGAACGCGAGCACGGTGAGGGACACCGCGATGCGGCCGTAGAGGTCGCCCTTCTCGTCGCCCGCGGCGGCGCCGGGCCCGTCCGGCACGTCACGCGAACCGGCGACGGACCGCGTGACGACCTTCGGCCGCTCCAGGGTGGCGGTGCCGCCCTTGGCCTGGACGGCGACCTCGGGCGCCTTCGCCGCGGCCTTGCTCGGGGTGAGCGCGGCGGCGGTGCGGGCGACCTTGCTGCGGCTGCCGAAGAGCCACTCCGCCATGTGCGCGAAGAAGGCCAGGAGGTAGACGGCCATCGCGGAGTAGATCAGCACGTTGCTGATGTGCGCGAGGCCCTCGTTCGGTTCGGCGGCCAGGGTGGTGGCGAGATTCACTTCTCAGCCCCTTCGGCAGGAACGACATCGGGGTCGGGGTCGGGCGCGCTCGGCGCCTTCTCGTGCAGGTGGGCGGCGAGGTCGGCGAGTTCCTCGGGGAGCTTCGCGGACTCGCTGCGGCCGAGGCCCGCCATCTCCACGACGGTGACGCCGTCGGCGCCCCTGACCGCCCGCACCCACACGCGGCGGCGCTGGATGAACAGGGAGCCGGCGAGGCCGACGATCGCGGCGACCGCGCCGACCAGCGCCCACACGGAGCCGGGCTCCTGGGAGATCTGGAAGGTCGCCCACTCCTTGAGCTCCTTCTCGTACGTGACCGACCCGGCGCCGTTCGGCAGCTTCATGGTCTCGCCCGGCCGCATCCGCTGCTTGAGCAGCTCGCCGTTCTCGTCCTTGAACTTCTGCATCTTGCGGGTGTCGAGCTGGTACACGTTCTGCGGGACGCCCGCATTGACGCCCAGGCTGCCGTGGTAGGCGGAGAGCGCGAGCACCGGGTACTCGGGGGCGGGGAACTGCGAGAACATCTGCCCCTTGCCGGCGCCCGCGAAGGTCGGCACGAAGAAGGCGTTGAAGCCGAGCTGGTCCGGCTTGCCGTTCTTGTCGCGGTAGCCGTCCATGACCTTGATGGCGCCGGTCGCGGTGCCGTTCTGGTCGATGGGCAGCAGCGGGACGGACGCCGAGTAGACGACCTTGCCCTTGCCGTCGCGGACGGTGACCTTGGGGGCGTAGCCGTGGCCGATGAGGTAGACCTTCGAGCCGTCGATCTCCAGCGGCTTGTTGACCTCGATGGTCTTCTTCTTCTCGGGCCCGTCGGCGCCCTCGCTGTAGCTGACCTTGGCCCGGTAGGTGCGGGGGGTGCCGCGGTTGGGGCCCGACTTCTCGTACGTCCCCTCGAAGTCGTCGAGCTTGAAGCTGAACGGCGCCAGCTCCTCGGTGTCGAAGAGGCTGCCGGACTTGAAGTCGTCGTACTGGCTGAGGGTGTTGGAGAAGCCGTCGCCCTCCATGATCAGCTTGCCGCCCTCGGACTTGAACAGCTGCCCGGCGGCGAACGCGATCAGCATCACGATCAGCGAGATGTGGAAGATCAGGTTGCCGGCCTCGCGCAGATAGCCCTTCTCGGCGGCGACCGACGCACCGGCGCCGGAGCCCGACGCGGGGACGGTGTGCGAGCGGAAGCGGCGCTCCTTGAGCATCGCGAGCGCGGCCTCGTGCACCTGCTCGGGCTCGGCCTCGGTGCGCCACGTCGTGTACGCGGGCAGGCGCGTCAGCTTCCTGGGCGCGCCCGGCGGCCTGCCGCGCAGCTGGCCGACGAACTGCCAGGTGCGGGGCACGATGCAGCCGATGAGGGAGACGAACAGCAGGATGTAGATCGCGGAGAACCACACCGAGCTGTAGACGTCGAAGAGCTGCAGCTTGTCGTAGATCGGCCCGAGCGTCGTGTGCCGGTCCATGAAGTCCTGGACCTTGAGCTCGTCGACGTTGTTCTGCGGGATCAGCGAGCCGGGGATCGCGCCGAGCGAGAGCAGCAGGAGCAGGATCAGCGCGACCCGCATCGAGGTGAGCTGCCGCCAGAACCAGCGGGCCCAGCCGATGACGCCGAGCGAGGGGAGGTTCGGCGTCTCCTCCTTGGGTGCGGTCGACAGCTGTGCGCCGGCCGCGCCGAGTTCGCTCTGGTCACTCTGCTCGTTCCGCTCGTTCTGCTCTTCAGGGGCTTCGGTCTTGCTCATGGATCAGATCCCCACCGTGTAGCTGTTGGTCCAGACCTGCATCTCCTGGATGATGCTGTCCCACGCACCGGTGACGAGGAGCAGGCCGGTCGCGATCATCATGATGCCGCCGATCCGCATCACCCACGCATAGTGCCGCTTGATCCACCCGAAGGCCCCGAGCGCCTTGCGGAAGGCGACGGCCGCGAGGATGAACGGAACGCCGAGCCCGAGGGAGTAGGCGATACCGAGGATCGCGCCGCGCTGCGGGTTGCCCCCGTCGGTGGCGAGCAGGAGGACCGAGGAGAGCGTCGGGCCGATGCACGGCGTCCAGCCGACGGCGAAGAGGGCGCCGACTATCGGGGCACCGGCCAGACCCACCGAGGGCCGCTTGTGGAAGCGGAACTCGCGCTGGGTGAGCCAGGGCATGAGCCCCATGAAGAAGAGTCCGAGCACGATCATCACCACGCCGAGCACGGTGTTGATGGTGCTCTGGTGTTCCTTGAGCGTGCGCCCGAGCGCCCCGAAGAACACGGTGGCGGAGACGAAGACCACGGTGAAGCCGGCCACGAAGAGAGCGGCACCGGCGACCATCCGGCCGCGTCGCGCCTCGCCGAGGTCCTGGCCGCTGACCCCGGTGACGTACGACAGATAGCCGGGCACCAGCGGCAGCACGCACGGGGAGAAGAAGGAGACGAGCCCGCCGAGCAGGGCGACCGGGATCGCGAGGAGCAGGGCCCCGCTCAGGACGGTCTGGTTCGGGCCCGTGATGGCCGCGAGCGTCGACATCACTTCTCCGCGAGCACGGGGTCGATCATCTTCCGCAGCTTCTCTTCGTTCAGCGGCTGCTGCGAGCGGGCCGCGATCTTGCCGTCACGGTCGACGACGAGCGTGGAGGGGATGAAGTTCGGGTTCATCGTGCCCTTGGGGAAGCGCAGCATCAGCTTGCCCGTCGGGTCGTACACGCTCGGGTAGGTGACCTTGTGTTCCTTCTCGAACGCGATGGCCGGGCCGCGCTCGGGGTCCCGCGTGTTGATCCCGACGAACTCGACGCCCTTGGCCTTCGTGTCGGCGGCGACCTTCACGAAGTTCGGCGCCTCGGCCCGGCACGGCGCGCACCAGGAGCCCCAGACGTTGATCACGAGGACCTTGCCCTTGTAGGCCTTGCCGAGGTGGAGCTGCTTGCCGTCGAGCGTCTCGCCGTCGAGTTCGGGGAGCGGCTTGCGGTCCGCCTTCCTGGCGGTGGCGATGCCGTCCGAACCGGCCACGAAGTTGGTGTTGCCGCCGCCGCCCGAGGTGCCGCCCGAGCCGCACGCGGAGAGGATCAGGGCCCCGACCGCGGCTCCCGCTGAGAGCAGGGCCACACGGCCGCGGCGGCCGCCGGTCCGGCGGCTACGGCTGCGGTTCGCGGTCTTGGGGGCGCGGCAGGCGGCACTCATGTGAAAAGTTTCGCATGCCCGTTTCGGGGATCTTCCGCACCCCCCGCGGTTGCGGAAGATCCCATTTCAGGCGGCCTTTCCGAGGCCCTTCCAGCCACCCGCGGGCTGCTGCCCGACCTCCAGGCCCTGGAGCGCGGCGAGGACCTTCGGGTCCTGCACGTCGAGCCAGTCGACGAACTGCCGGAAGGAGACCAGACGTACGTCCTTCTTGCCCGCGATGTGCTTCAGGGCCTCCTCGACGGCATCCATGTAGATGCCGCCGTTCCACTCCTCGAAGTGGTTGCCGATGAAGAACGGCGCGCGGTTGGACTCGTAGGCCCGCTTGAAGCCGGAGATGTAGGCCTCGGTGGCCTGCTTGCGCCAGCCCGGGTAGTTGGCCGGCGGCGCCTTCGTGGAGTTCTTCGACTGGTTGGCGAGGATGTTGTAGTCCATCGACAGGACCTCGAAGGAGTGCCCCGGGAAGGGCACCGCCTGCAGCGGCAGGTCCCAGACGCCCATCTTCTTCTCGGGCCAGCGCTGACGGCCGCCGGGCGAGGACGCGTCGTAGCGCCAGCCGAGCTTCTTCGCCGTCGGCAGCAGATTGTTCTGGCCGAGCAGACAGGGGGTGCGGCCGCCGACGAGTTCCTTGTCGTAGTCGAAGGGCAGCGACGGCAGATCGGTCCAGCCGGTGTTCGTACGCCACTTCTTCACAAAGGACTTGGCCTGGTCGATCTCGTCCTGCCATTGCGCGGGCGTCCAGTTGGCGACGGAACCCGTGCCCGCGCAGAAGTGCCCGTTGAAGTGCGTGCCGATTTCATGGCCGTCGAGCCATGCCTCTCGGACGTACTTCAGCGTCTCCTTGATGTGACCGTCGGTGAGATAGCCGATGTCGGAGGCGCCGACCGCGTTGTTCGGCGGACGGTACAGACGCTTCTTGGATTCCGGGAGCAGATAAAGCCCGGAGAGGAAGAACGTCATGTGCGCCTCGTGCTCCTTGGCGAGCTTCAGAAAGCGCGGGAACAGTCCGTTGCCCACTTCGCCCGCGCCGTCCCACGAGAAGACGACGAACTGCGGAGGCGTCTGGCCGGGCTCGAGCGGCACCGGCTTGTCCGGCTGATGGGGCTGCTTACCGGTGAAGGCGGTCGACCCGTCACCGATCGGCTTGGCCGGGCGCTCGGCACCGGGCTGCCCGTCCTTGGACTTCTCCGCGGGTCCCGACGCATCGCCGTCACCCCCGGTGCCGCATGCCGCGAGCCCGAAGGCGGCGGCCGCACCGGCTCCGAGACCGAGCATTCCCCTGCGGCTGATGTCGCGCATTCCATCCCCATTCGTCGCGCCCCTGGGTCCGTACCGCTGCATCTGCCATGCAAGACGGACAACCAGTGAGAGGGCGCGACGAACACGGGGGTTCCGACAAGTCGCACATATTTATGAGCTTTTACCCGCAAGGGACATACAGTCGCGACGCGATTACCCCACGTCGCGATTACTCACGTCGACAATGCGCGGGATTATCAGGCGCCGAACGCCTTGTCCTTGCCCTTCACCGGCTTGGCACCCGCGAGAAGATGCGCGGGCACGAGATCGCGGGCCGGTTCCGTATATCCGACCGAGACGATCTTGTCGCCGCGATAGGTGAACGTCGTCAGCGAGGCGAGCGTGCACTGCCGCTTGCGCGGGTCGTGCCAGAGCCGCCGCTTCTCCACGAAGCTGCGCACGATCCAGATCGGCAACTGGTGGCTGACACACACCGCTTCGTGCCCCCGGGCCGCGTCCTTCGCCGCGTCCAGGGCGCCCATCATCCGCACGACCTGCTCGATGTACGGCTCGCCCCAGGACGGCTTGAAGGGGTTGACGAGGTGCTTCCAGTTCTCCGGGTTCTTCAGCGCGCCGTCGCCCACGCCGAAGGTCTTGCCCTCGAAGACGTTGCCCGCCTCGATGAGGCGGCCGTCGGTGGCGAGGTCCAGGCCGTGCGCCTTGGCGATCGGCGTGGCCGTCTCCTGGGCGCGGTCCAGGGGGGATGCGACGACGTGCGTGACGTCGCGCCCGGAGAGGTGCTCGGCGACGCGGTCGGCCATCTGCCGGCCGAGCTCGGAGAGGTGGTAGTCGGGCAGCCGCCCGTACAGGATCCCCTCCGGGTTGTGCACCTCGCCGTGGCGCATCAGATGGACGACGGTCAGCTCGTCGCCCGCCGGGGTGCCGGTCATGCGGTGGCCTCCGTGGCTTCCGCGGCCGCGCGCGCGGCACCCGGCAGGGCGGCGGCGATCCGCTCGACGGCCCGCTCGTCGTGAGCGGTGGACACGAACCAGGACTCGAAGGCCGAGGGCGGCAGATAGACGCCCTGCGACAGCATCGAGTGGAAGAAGGCGGTGAAGCGGAAGGACTCCTGCGCCTTCGCGTCCTCGTAGTTGCGCACCTCGCGCTCGGTGAAGAAGACGGAGAACATGTTGGACGCGTTCTGCAGGCGGTGGGCGACGCCCTCCTTGGTGAGCGCCTCCGTCACCAGCGAGCGGAGCTGCGCGGAGACGGCGTCCACCTTCTCGTACGCCGCGTCGTCCAGGAGACGCAGCTGCGCGAGGCCCGCGGCCGTCGCGACCGGGTTACCGGAGAGCGTGCCCGCCTGGTAGACGGGACCGGCCGGGGCGAGGTGCGCCATGACGTCGGCGCGGCCGCCGAAGGCCGCGGCCGGGAAGCCGCCGCCCATGACCTTGCCGAAGGTCATCAGGTCGGGCGTGACGCCGTCGACGCCGAACCAGCCCGCCTTCGACGTGCGGAAGCCCGTCATGACCTCGTCGGAGATGTAGAGGGCGCCGTTCTTGGCGCAGGCGGCCTTGAGGCCCTCGTTGAAGCCGGGGCCGGGCGGGACCACGCCCATGTTGCCCGGCGACGCCTCGGTGATCACGCAGGCGATCTCACCGGGGTACCTGTGGAAGGCCTCGTGCACCGCTTCGAGGTCGTTGTACGGAACGACGATCGTGTCGCCCGCCTGGGCGCCGGTGACGCCCGGGGTGTCGGGCAGGCCGAAGGTGGCGAGGCCCGAACCGGCGGCGGCGAGGAGGGCGTCGACGTGCCCGTGGTAGCACCCGGCGAACTTGATCACCTTGGCGCGGCCGGTGAAACCGCGCGCGAGGCGGATGGCCGACATGGTCGCCTCGGTGCCGCTGGAGACGAGCCGCACCTGCTCGACGGGGGTGACGCGGGCCACGATCTCCTCGGCGAGCGCGACCTCGCCCTCGCCGGGCGTGCCGAAGGAGGTGCCGCGCGCGACGGCCTCCTGCACGGCGGCCGTCACCTCGGGGTGGGAGTGTCCGAGGATCATCGGACCCCACGAGCACACGAGGTCGACGTACTCACGGCCGTCGGCGTCAGTCAGGTACGGACCGGTACCGGACACCATGAAACGGGGCGTACCACCCACAGCGCGGAACGCGCGCACGGGAGAGTTCACACCGCCGGGCGTCACGGCCGCCGCACGGTCGAAAAGAGTCTGCGAAACTGGGGCGCTATACGGGAAGCTCACACGAGCCATGGTGTCAGAGGGTCCGGACATCCTGCGGACAGGTGTTTCACTCCACGTTTTAGCGGGTGACCGTGGGGGAGGTCACTGACACGATGATCGGGTTGCGTGGCGGGGGCCGCGAGGCCTAGAAAAGACAGGGCTCTGCCGCCCTGGAAAAGCAGTCGGGTGGAGATATGCATCGCGGTGGCGGACTGGGCGAGGGGACCGACGGCCTGGGCCCCCGGCGTGCCCGGCGGGGCAAGCACCGACGCGAGGCGGAAGCGGATCCGGCACAGACGCCCGAGCAGCCGCGCGGCGGATCCGGTGAGACCCGGCGGGACCGGGCGAGCAGCAGGAGTGGCGGGGTGGGGGTGACGTACAAGTACTTCGGCGCCCCGGACGGCGCGACCGCCGCCCGTGTGCCGATCTCGATGCGGCCCGAGGAGCTCGGTGGTGACGAGCTCGGCATGGGCGGCATGTTCACGAAGATCAAGCCGGAGACGATGGCCGCGATGGTCCTCACCGGCATCGAGGGCATACCCCTGCACAAGGTCCCCCCGCTGGAGCTGGTCGTCCTCCACCCCGACTACGCCGTGGTGAAGCTCCCCATGACCGTCGTCGACCCGCTGCGCGGCATCGGCGAGGAGTCGGTCGGCGCCGCGGCCTTCATATGGTCGACCGTCCCGGACCGCGGCGGCCCCCGCGACGCCTTCAACGTCTACCAACTCCTGCACGAGTGGCAGGACTTCTCACATCGACTGCATGACGCGGGGCATCAGGCGTACTGCCTGGTCTGGCCCTGAGCCCTCATCAGGCCCGCCCCCCCTCTGCTCCGTTCCGCGCTCCTGGTCAACGCCCCGCCGTCTACGCCGAACCCTGCAGGGAGTACGGCCTGACTCCGCAGCAGGGACAGCTGCTCCGCGTCCTGATGATCCAGCCGTACGGCATGCGGGGGTCGGGCGCGATGCTCGGCCTCGCCAAGTCCGGCCTCACCGGCCTGGTGCGCCGCGAACACGCAGATGTGGCGGCCCCCCCTCGGCGTTGAGCGCCTCGGTCACTGTCAGACCCTCCCCCTACCGTGAGGGCATGGAGTCTTCGCGCACGCAGCCGATCATCCGTCTCGAACCCTGGCCGGAGGACGGGCTGGACCTCCTCCTCCGTCTCAACACCCCGGAGATGACGGAGCACTTGGGCGGCCCCGAGACCCCCGAGAAGGTCGTCGACCGCCACCGCCGCTATCTGGCCCTCGACGGCAAGGGCCAGATGTTCCGCGTCACGCTGGACGGCCGGACCGCGGGCTCGATCGGGTACTGGGAGACGACCTGGCAGGGCGAGCCGGTCTGGGAGACCGGCTGGGGCGTCCTGCCCGAGTTCCAGGGCATGGGCGTCGCGGCGGGCGCCGCGCGACTGGTGATCGAGGAGGCGAGGGCGGCCGGCCGCCACGCCCACCTGCACGCCTTCCCCGCGACGGACCACGGGGCGTCGAACGCGGTGTGCCGCAAGGCGGGCTTCACCCTGCGGGGCGAGGCGACGATCGAGTACCCCAAGGGCAACTGGCACCCCTGCAACGACTGGCGCTTCACCCTGACCTCAGGCTGAATCCGGGGGGGCCGACGCCCGGCGGAGGGTGCCCCCGGTCAGACGCAAGGTCAGAAGTAATAGGTGTCCCCGGTGTCGAGAGCCAGCACCGCATGCTCGTTGTTCCGGGGGTTGTGGTCGACGGCCCCGCCGTTCCACGCGGTCCCGATGCGCACGCCCACCTCGCCGCCCCCGCCCGGCACACCGCCCTGAAGCCGCACCACGAGGTCGACCGGCTCCCCCGTACTCCCGGCGTCCAGCGCCCCGGTGCGGCACAGCACGGTCCGCGGCTCCGCCCGCAGACACCCTTCGGGCAGCGCCTGCCCGTCCACGAGCGGCACGGACCAGCGCAGCCGCACCGTGACGCCGTCGAGGTCGAAGGGCCCGTGGTTCCGCGGCACGAAGCGGACCCGGACCGTCCCGTCACGCAGGGACACATCGCCGTGGAAGGCGACATCGGCCTCGGGCGCGAGGGGTTCGGCCGCGGCGACGCCTCCGCCGAGCACCCCGCCCAACGCGACGGCACACACCGCGACGTACCCACGAGCCATACGAAGAACCCGCACACCAACCTCCACCCGCACGCCCACGAAACGAACCAGCCGGCCCGTCGACCGCCGGACCGTCGCCCCGATATATGCCACGCAGCCCGACGCACACCCCGCGAGAACTCCACATGCCACCCTGATGACCATGCTGATCGCCCGCTCCGCCGCCCTCTTCGTCCTCGCCGCGCTCTTCGAGATCGGCGGCGCCTGGCTCGTCTGGCAAGGCGTGCGCGAGCACAAGGGCTGGGCCTGGATCGGCGCCGGCGTCATCGCGCTCGGCATCTACGGCTTCGTGGCCACGCTCCAGCCGGACGCCGAGTTCGGCCGCATCCTCGCGGCGTACGGCGGGGTCTTCGTGGCCGGTTCGATCGCCTGGGGCATGGTCGCGGACGGCTACCGGCCGGACCGGTGGGACGTCGTCGGCGCACTGATCTGCCTCGCCGGAATGGCCGTGATCATGTACGCCCCGCGAGGCCGCTGAATCGCACGCATATCCTGACCGGTGAACCGATCCCACCGGTACCGCGCCGGACCCGCCAGCCCGAGGAGCGCCCCATGACCGCCGCCGCCACCCGCATCGCGATCATCACGGGCGCGAGCAGCGGCATCGGTGCCGCCACCGCCCGCGGCCTCGCCGCCGCCGGCTACCGCGTCGTGCTCACCGCACGCCGCAAGGACCGCATCGAGGCCCTCGCCGCCGAGCTGAACGACGCCGGGCACGACGCGGTCGCGTACACGCTGGACGTCACCGACCGCGCCGCGGTGGACACCTTCGCGACGGCCTTCAAGAAGATCGCGGTCCTGGTGAACAACGCGGGCGGCGCGCTCGGCGCGGACCCCGTCGCCACCGGCGACCCCGGCCACTGGCGCCAGATGTACGAGACGAACGTCATCGGCACCCTGAACGTCACCCAGGCCCTGCTCCCCGCGCTCACCGCGAGCGGCGACGGCACGGTGGTCGTCCTCTCCTCGACCGCCGGACACGGCACGTACGAGGGCGGCGGTGGCTACGTGGCCGCCAAGCACGCCGAGCACGTCCTCGCCGAGACCCTCCGCCTGGAGATCGTCGGCACCCCGGTCCGCGTGATCGAGGTCGCCCCCGGCATGGTCAAGACGGACGAGTTCGCGCTGACCCGCTTCGGCGGCGACGCCGACAAGGCCGCGAAGGTCTACGCGGGCGTCGCCGAACCGCTCACCGCCGACGACGTGGCGGACACGATCACCTGGGCGGTCACGCGCCCGCCGCACGTCAACATCGACCTCCTGGTGGTCCGCCCGCGCGCCCAGGCGTCCAACACCAAGGTCCACAGGGAGTCGTGACGATGGGCCTCCCCGGCGACGACCCCGGCACCCCCGCGTACTCGGCCGACTCCCCCGACCCGCTCGAACGCCTCACCCACGAGCACGAGGCCCGCCGCCTCAAGGAGGAGAAGAAGAACGAACGCATGGTGTGGTGGTACCTCGCGTACTTCCTCTTCGGCATCCACCTGGTGGCGTTCGTGATGATCTACGCGGTCAAACACGCGAAGTAGGCGAGCGGACCCGCTCGACGAACTTCGCCGAGACGCACACGTCGGCCACCTGGAGTCCGTGCGCCCTCGAAGCCAGGACCAAGCTCAACGAACTCGGCCTGCCTCACGGTCGCAAGTCCGAGACGACCGCTCCACCCCGCACGGAGTTCTCGCGTCGCGATCACCTGCGCGCAGTCGTCGACGCCGACGGTTCGGTCGGCTACACGAGCCAGGGCTTCCCCAGCGGTATCCCGGCTGCGTTTCAGCCCTTCACGCAGATGACCTGCTTCAGCTTCGCCACGACCTCTACGAGGTCGCGCTGGTGCTCCATCACCTGCTCGATCGGCTTGTACGCCCCCGGGATCTCGTCCACGACGCCCGAGTCCTTGCGGCACTCGACGCCCCGCGTCTGCTCCTCCAGGTCCTTCGTCGAGAAGCGCCGCTTCGCCGCGCCACGGCTCATGCGCCGACCGGCGCCGTGCGAGGCCGAGTTGAAGGACTTCTCGTTGCCGAGGCCCTTCACGATGTACGAGCCCGTCCCCATCGAGCCCGGGATGATCCCGTAGTCACCCGACCCCGCGCGGATCGCACCCTTACGTGTCACCAGCAGGTCCATGCCCTCGTACCGCTCTTCCGCCACGTAATTGTGGTGAGCGCTGATCTCCGGCTCGAAGGTCGGCTTCGCCTTCTTGAACTCCTTGCGGACGACGTCCTTCAGGAGCCCCATCATGATCGAGCGGTTGTACTTCGCGTACTCCTGCGCCCAGTAGAGGTCGTTGCGGTACGCCGCCATCTGCGGGGTGTCCGAGACGAACACCGCCAGGTCGCGGTCGACCAGCCCCTGGTTGTGCGGAAGCCCCTGGGCCACACCGATGTGATGGTCGGCGAGTTCCTTGCCGATGTTGCGGGATCCGGAGTGCAGCATGAGCCACACCGAATCGGATGTATCAACGCAAATCTCTACGAAGTGATTCCCTCCGCCGAGGGTTCCCATCTGCTTCACGGCCCGCTCCTCCCGGAACTTGACCGCCTCCGCAACCCCCTCGAACCGCCCCCAGAAGTCGTCCCACCCAGCCGTGGCCATCCCGTGGAAGTGCCCGGGATCGACGGGGTCGTCGTGCATCCCCCGCCCCACCGGAATCGCCTGCTCGATCTTCGACCGCAGCCGCGACAGATCACCCGGAAGGTCATTCGCGGTCAGCGACGTCTTGACGGCGCTCATGCCGCAGCCGATGTCGACGCCGACCGCCGCCGGGCAGACCGCGCCCTGCATGGCGATCACCGAGCCGACCGTCGCACCCTTGCCGTAGTGGACGTCCGGCATGACCGCGAGGCCCTTGATCCACGGCAGCGTCGCGACGTTCCGCAGCTGCTGCATCGCCGCGTCCTCGACCGACGTCGGGTCCGTCCACATCCGGATCGGTACCTGCGCGCCGGGAACCTCTACGTACGACATATCGTCCTCATTCCCCCGAAAACAAACACAAGTCAGGAAGCGCAAATACCGGAGCCAAGGTCAACGAAAGGGGTGACGGACCGGCATCCACGGCAGCGCGTGCGATAGACATTGTGTCCACCGGCCGCCCACCGGCGGCAACCGAATATCCAGGCAGAACCAGCGAACCACGCGAACCACGCGAGAGGAGCCATCACGGTGCAGCGGAAGGCCAAGGCCTGTGTACCCGGTGTCGCCGCGCTCCTCGCGGCGCTGCTCGTCGGCTGCAGCGGCGGCTCGGGCCTCGGCGACGAGAGCGACGACTCCAAGCCGGGCGAGGGCGGCAGTTCGACCGCCCCGGCCCAGCCCGGCAAGTACCGCACGCTTCCCGAGCCGTGCGGCGAGCTCGACCGCGACACCCTCGACGCGATGCTGCCCGGCATCGCGGAGACGGAGGACACCGAGCAGCGCGACAAGGCGTACGAGGGCACGCCCACGGTGACGTACGACACCGACCGGCGCGTGGGCTGCCGTTGGAAGGTCCAGTCGTCCGACGCCTCCCACCACCTCTTCGTCGACTTCGAGCGCGTCGTCTCGTACGACGGCACGGTCAGCGACGACGACCGCGCCGCCGAGGTCTACGCGACGAAGCTGCGGGACGCGGACCTTCCCGAGCCGGCCGCGTCCAGCACGGGCGAAGACGAGACGGACGAGCCCAAGGAGTCGGCGGAGTCCGGCAAGGGCGAGGACTCCGAGGCGGGCGACAAGGCCCAGGGCGGCAAGAGCGCCAGGACCGCCGCGAGCGACGACGACAAGGGCAGCGCCAAGGGAAGCAGGAACGGCGACGAGGAGAAGGGGAGGGGAGGGGCGAAGAAGGGGGGCGAGCGGGCCGCCGACGCCACCACCCGGCCCGCGACCCCGCCCCCCGGCCTCGAGCCCCGCACCCTCGACGACCTCGGCGACGAGGCGTTCCTCGACGACGCCCTCGCCACCGCCGCGTCGGCCACCCGTCACCGCACCGTGACTGTGGTGTTCCGCACGTCGAACGTCATCGTGACCATCGAGTACGACGAGCAGCCCGGCCGTCGCACGGACGTCCCGGACAGCAAGGAAATGCAGGACAAGGCCCTTGAACTGGCCGACACACTGGCCGGCGACTTCGACGAGTAGACGGCGGGCGGAGCGGACGCGGACGGGGGCCCGGCTCCCCCGAAGCGGAGTCGCCCGCCGTCTCATACGCGTACCGTGGCCCCTCGGACCCGACGACGTCACGAGACGAACTGGACGTCACGAGACGAACTGAGTGAAGGAACCATGCACCGACCTGCACAGCGACAGCGACAGCTCCGCAGCCGCCTTCTCGTCTGCGCGGCCGCCGTACCGGTGATCCTCGTCGCCTCCGGCTGCTCCTCCGACTCCGACTCCGGCTCCGACGGCGCCAAGAAGGACGCGGGCACGAAGGCCTCCGCCTCGGCCAAGGCCGGCGGCGAGAAGACCCCGGAGGTCGAGAAGGCCGCGTACGCCAAGCTTCCCGAGCCCTGCGACGTCCTGTCGAAGAAGACGCTCGACGACCTGGTCCCGAAGGCGAAGGACAAGTCGGGCAAGGCGGGCACGTCCAGCGATCTGGCCGTGCGCGGCAGCTGCTCCTGGGACAGCCTGGAGAACAACGGCGTGGACGGCTCCCAGTTCCGCTGGCTGCGCGTCTCGCTGATGCGCTTCGACTCGGACTCCTCGCTCGGCAGCGGCGCGAAGCGCGCGCAGGACAACTTCGCCAAGCAGGTCGCGGACGCCAAGGCGACCAAGGACGCGAAGAGCGTCAAGGAGGAGCCGGTCCAGGGCGTCGGCGAGCAGGCGACCCTCGTGCGGTACGACCTGAAGAAGGACAAGGACACCTTCAAGCAGCAGACGATCGTGACGCGCGTCGAGAACGCGGTCATCACGGTCGACTTCAACGGCGCGGGCCTCGCGGGCGACAAGACCCCCGACGCCGGCAAGCTGGCGAAGGACGCCGAGAAGGCGGCGAAGGAGGCCGTGGCCTCGGTCGTCTCCGCCAACAAGGACGGCGGCAAGGCTCCGGCGTCGGACGAGAAGCCGAAGGCTGACGACAAGAAGTCCGACGACGCCAAGTCGGATGACGCCAAGTCCGACGACAGCAAGTCGAAGGACAAGGCGAGCGCCCACAAGTCCTGACACTGCGCACGCGCGCACGCAGCTCAAAGCGGCTCAAAGCGGCTCAACTCACGCCACGAGCAGGCAAGTCGACGGAGCCCGGCCCCCGAGGGGCCGGGCTCCTGGCGTACCGCCACGCAGTCCACCGCACGCATGTGCCAGGCTGTCGCTCGCAACAGACGGATCAGGGAGGGGACCGCGGGTGGCCGCGATGCAACTGACACGTACGCACCGGATGCTCATCGGCGTGGTCGTCGCCGGTGCGGTGGTCATCGCTGGCATCGGCTTCGCCGGGTCGTACGCAGCCGTACGCGAACTGGCCGTCGAGAAGGGCTTCGGCGACTTCTCCTACTTCTTCCCCATCGGCATCGACGCGGGCATCTGCGTCCTGCTCGCCCTCGACCTGCTGCTGACCTGGCTCCGCATCCCCTTCCCGCTGCTGCGCCAGACGGCGTGGCTGCTCACGGCGGCCACGATCGCCTTCAACTCGGTCTCGGCGTGGCCGGATCCCGTGGGCGTCGGCATGCACGCCGTCATCCCGGTCCTGTTCGTGGTCGCGGTCGAGGCCGCGCGGCACGCGGTGGGCCGGATCGCGGACATCACCGCCGACAAGCACATGGAGGGCGTACGCCTCACGCGCTGGCTGCTCTCCCCCGTCCCCACCTTCAAGTTGTGGCGTCGGATGAAGCTGTGGGAGCTGCGCAGCTACGAACAGGTCATCAAGCTGGAGCAGGACCGCCTCGTCTACCAGGCCCGCCTGCAGGCCCGCTTCGGCCGCTCCTGGCGCCGCAAGGCCCCGGTCGAGTCCCTGATGCCGCTCCGCCTCGCGCGGATCGGGGTGCCGCTCTCCGAGACGGCGCCCGCGGGCCTCGCGGCGGCCGGTATCGAACCGGTCCTCCTCCCGCCGGCCCCCGCGGTCACGGCACCGGAGGTGCCGGAGCGCCCCCAGCAGCCCGAGCTGGCCGCCGCCCCCGAGCCCGAGCCGGCCCAGGCCACCCAGGCCCAGGCCCAGGCCCAGGAGGACCCGACGCCTCCGCCGTCCCCGGAGGAGACCCTCCCGGTGGGCCAGCACGAGAGCCCCTGGTTCGCGGCCCACAACGCCTCGAACGCGCCCGTGGTCTCGTACGACGAGTGGTACGCCGAGCAGGAACGCCTCCAGCAGGAGACGCGCCAAGTCCCCGCCCAGGCACAGCAGTCGGCCGAACCCGCCCCGGAGCACACCGAGTCCCAGGAGTTCCCGGTGCCCAACGGCGCAGGCGGCACCCGCCCGCTCGGCGACGGCATCCCGCAGCCGGAGCCCCAGCCCGCGAACGCCCCCACGCCCACCGACGAGGAGCTGTACGAGGTCTTCCGGTACTCGATAGGGGGCGAGGGCATGCCCACCCCGGGCGCGTTCGCGGCGAACGTCGAGGCCACCTACGGCCTGCGCCTCCAGTCCCGCGAGCTGAACACCTACATGGACCGCTTCACGGCCCGCCTCAACGACGAGCTGATGGAAGACCACATCGCTTAGCAGGACGTCTGAACGCCGAAGGGCGGTCCTGCCTCAGGCCGGGGCCTTCGACCATCAGTCCCGGGGCGTGTCGACGAGCAGGCGAATACCGTCGATCAGCGCCTGCGCCTGCCCATCGGGCCAGTCCGCGATCCGGCCCGCAAGGTGCCGGGTCAGCGCGTCGCGGAGCTCGGCGACCGCGGCATGGCCCTTGGGCGTCAATGCGAGCAGGGTGGCCCGGCCGTCGCAGGGGTCGGGACTGCGTTCGAGCAGACCCGCGCTTTCGAGCCGGTCGGCATAGCGGCTTGCGCCGGATCGGTCGATGCCGACCTCCTCGGCAAGCCGCGCCGCCGATTGCGGTCCGAGCCGAGCCAGTCCACTGAGCACCGGGTAGGTCTGACGATCGACACCCGGCGGCGCCGAGTCGAGGACCGCGTCATGGAGCGCGCTCCGGTTGCGCCGCAGCAACAGCTGTCCCAGCGCTTGCTCGAGGTCCCGCGCCAAACCCGTATTCGCCATCCCACAAGGATACGTGCAGAACGCACGGAATGGGCGTAGGTTGTTGCGTGCAATTCGCACGCACTTCCCCAGGGGGTCTCATGGTCATGGGTCACGTGACGGCCGGGAGGCGCCGCAGCGCCCTGATCGGGCCGGTGCTGGTGCTGGCCACGCTGGTCTCCAGCATCATCAGCTCGTTCGGTGCTCCGCTGATCCCCACGGTCGCCCATGAGTTCCACGAGTCGCTGAGCACGGCGCAGTGGTCACTGACCGTGGCGCTGCTGGTCGGCGCGGCAAGCTCCCCGGTCCTCGGCCGGCTCGGCGACGGCCCTCGGCGGCGAGTGACGTTGCTCGGCGGCTTGGCCGTGGTCACGGCGGGCGGTGTCGTGGCCGCACTGGCAGGCGACTTGGGGACGCTGCTCGTCGGTCGTGGACTACAAGGCGTCGGGCTCGGGCTGGCGCCGTTGGCGATGGCCACCGCTCGGGACGAACTGCCTCAAGCCAAGGTCGCGCCGATGATCGCGCTGCTGTCGGTATCGGCGGGGGCCGGCCTCGGTGCCGGTTACCCGATCAGCGGGCTGATCGCCGAGGCCTGGGGACTGGCGGGTGCGTACTGGTCCGGGGCGATCGTGTCCGGCCTCGCATTGATCTGTGTCGCCGCGGTCGTACCGTCGAGCGCGCGGCGCGGCGCCCCTGACCGGCTCGACCGGGTCGGCGCAGTGCTGCTCACACTGGCGCTGGTCACCGCACTGGTGGCGGTGACGGAGGGGACACAGTGGGGTTGGGGCTCGCCGGCGATCATCAGCCTGTCGGCCGCCGGGGCAGTGCTCTTCGCGGTGTGGGCCGTGCAACAGCTGCGTGCCGAGAACCCGCTGGTTCAGCTGCGTCTGCTGCGCCGTCCATCCGTGCTTTCCGCCGACGCCTGCGCCATGGTGCTCGGCGTCGCGATGTACATGGTGCTTTCGGGGGTGACGGAATTCGTGCAATCCCCACGCTCGGGCGGATTCGGGTTCTCCGCATCGGCCCTCGTGGCCGGTCTCGTCCTCACCCCCCTGTCCTTCTCCATGCTGATCAGCTCCCGCACCCTGCCCGCCTTGGTGACACGCGTGGGAATCCGGGCGGTGCTGACGCTGGGCTGCCTCGTAGCCGCGCTGGGCTGCGGATTCTTCGCCGCCTTCCATGGCGCCCTGTGGCAGGCCTACGTCATGACGGGCGTCCTGGGGGTGGGACTGGGCACCACCTTCGCCGCGATACCCGGTTTGATCGTGCAGGCGGTCCCCGCCCGGGAGACAGGCAGCGCCATGGGCTTCTACCAGGTGGTCCGCTTCACCGGCTTTTCCCTGGGCAGCGCGCTCGCCGCCACCATCCTGGCCGCTCACGCCAGCGGCAACAGCCACCCTACGGTGGGCGGTTACACCACGGTGCTGTGGCTCTCCGCCGGGTTCTGTGTCATCGCCGCCGCCCTTGCCTGGTTCCGGCCCGCCCGAGAGGCCGTACGCGCGACGGACGCACACCCGTGAAGTGATCTACGGGGCTCCGTTACACGACCTACAACTGGCTGCAATGGCAGGTGATTTACCTTTATTTCGCACTCGCCGGACAGCACGGAGCACAAAGGGCTGTACCGCGCGGATCCACCAGACCACTGGGTCCGTGCCGCGCGGGGGCACACCACCATCGTGAAGGGGAACACCGCCGTCATGCGCACCATCACTCACCGCCGCAGCGCCCTCCGCACCGCCACCATCTCGGTCATCGCCGGTACGGCGCTGCTGGCTCCGGCCGCGGCGGCCCTGGCCAGCGCGCCCGCCCCCGAGCGCGCCGCCGCCGTGCAGCCCGCCGCCGCGAAGGCCGCGAGCGTCACGAAGATCGACATCGGCGCCGGTGTCACCATCACCGTCAAGGGCGGCCAGCCGTCGTACAACGGCAAGGTCATCAAGCCGGGCCAGACGATCGACAACGGCATATACGTGCACCTGAGCGCCGACGGCAAGCGCCTGTACAGCAAGACGCAGGGCGGCGGCACCCCGTACGCGATCTGGGACGTCAGGACCGGCAAGCTGCTCGGCACCCAGAAGAACAGCCCCACCGCGAAGGTGAAGGCCGCGCTGACCGCCAAGCCGTCCGCGACCTCCGTGAAGGCCTGGCAGGAGCTGCGCGTCAGCGGCAAGGCGACGGGCATCAAGGCCGGCAGCAAGGTGAGCCTGCAGCAGAAGCAGCGCGGCACGTGGAAGACGCTGCCCGCGAGCACGACCGTCAACAAGTCCGGCGCGTACTCCCTGCGCGTCAAGCTCGGCCTGAAGGGCAAGAACGAGCTGCGCGTGCAGAGCGGCGCCACGCTGTCGCCGGTCTTCAACGTCACCGTGCGCTGAGCGCTCCGCTCCGGGGCGCGGCCCAAGCGAGGCAGACGGGCGCGGGATCGCCGGAAGGTGATCCCGCGCCCGTCTGTCGTGGCCCGGCGCGCGCGTCAGCCCCGTACCTTCTGCCGCTGCTTCGCCGTCTCTCCGTAGAGCGCGAGCGCGGCGCCGATGACGAACAGCACGGCGTAGAGCGGCGTGGGGATGTCCCACCACTTGTGCAGGAGCCCCCAGGGGTTGTCGCCCCAGACGCGGCCGGCGAAGCCGAGCGCTCCCTGGATCCCGACGACCCATCCGACGATGGCGATGATTTCCTTCATGCCTCCACGATCGCCGGGGACAGGCGCCGAAGCGTCCTGCCCCCGGCGGAGATCGCGGGTAGTCCGAAGGATGCAGCCGGCCGCGGCCGGCTCTGCCCTACGCCCCCAGCAGCTTCCTGACCCGGTCCGCGCCCACGGCGAGCAGCAGCGTGGGCAGGCGCGGCCCGGTCTCCCGGGTGACCAGGAGGCGGTAGAGCAGCGCGAAGAACGAGCGCTGCGCGACCTTGATCTCCGGCGGCAGCTCCTTGGCCGTCGCGTCGGCCGAGAATCCGGCCCGGACCTTCGGGACGCCGTAGACGAGGTGGGTCAGGCCGTCCAGGGACCAGTGCGAGTCCAGGCCCTCCAGGAGGAGGCGGAGCGACTCGCGGCCCTCGTCGTCCAGGGAGGACAGGAGCTCGGTGTTGGGCTCGGCGCGGACGATCGTGCGCGCGTCGGCCGGGACCTGGGTGGTGATCCAGTTCTCGGCGCGGTCCAGGCGGGGCCTGACCTCGTCGAGGGAGGCGAGCGGCGCCGACGGGTCGAGGTCGCCCAGGATGCGGAGCGTCTGGTCCTCGGCACCGGCGGTGATGTCGGCGACGGAGGCCAGCGTGCGGTACGGCAGCGGCCGCGGGGTGCGCGGCAGCTCGCCGGCGGCGGTGCGCACCGCGCGGGTGTGCGCGGCGGCGTCGGCGGGCAGCACCGAGCCGTCGGCGACCTTGGCCTCCAGCTTGTCCCACTCGTCGTAGAGCCGCTGGATCTCCTGGTCGAAGGCGATCTTGAAGGACTGGTTGGGCTTGCGGCGCGCGTACAGCCAGCGGAGCAGCGGCGCCTCCATGATCTTCAGGGCGTCGGCCGGGGTCGGCACGCCGCCCTTGGAGGACGACATCTTCGCCATGCCGGAGATGCCCACGAAGGCGTACATGGGGCCGATGGGCTGCACGCCGTCGAAGATCTGGCGGACGATCTGGCCGCCGACGACGAAGGAGGAGCCGGGCGAGGAGTGGTCGACGCCGGACGGCTCGAAGATCACGCCCTCGTACGCCCAGCGCATGGGCCAGTCGACCTTCCAGACCAGCTTGCCGCGGTTGAACTCGCTGAGCCTGACGGTCTCGCCGAAGCCGCACGCCGTGCAGGTGTAGACGAGCTCGGTGGTCTCGTCGTCGTACGAGACGACGGTGGTCAGGTCCTTCTCGCACTGCCCGCAGTAGGGCTTGTACGGGAAGTAGCCGCCGGTGCCGCCGCTGCCGTCGTCCTCGCCCGCGGCGCCCGATCCCTCGGCGGCCTCCAGCTCGGCCTCGTCGACGGGCTTCTGCTGCTTGCCCTTGGCGGGGCCCTTCGAGGGGTCCTTCTTGGTGCGGTACTGGTCGAGGATGGCGTCGATGTCGCCGCGGTGCTTCATCGCGTGCAGGATCTGCTCGCGGTAGGCGCCCGAGGTGTACTGCTCGGTCTGGCTGATCCCGTCGTACTCCACGCCGAGCTCGTCCAGGGACGCGGTCATCGCGGCCTTGAAGTGCTCGGCCCAGTTCGGGTACGCGGAGCCCGCCGGGGCCGGGACGGAGGTCAGCGGCTTGCCGATGTGCTCGGCCCAGGACTCGTCGATGCCGGGGACGCCCGCGGGGACCTTGCGGTAGCGGTCGTAGTCGTCCCAGGAGATCAGGTGCCTGACCTCGTACCCGCGGCGGCGGATCTCGTCGGCGACCAGGTGCGGGGTCATGACCTCGCGGAGGTTGCCGAGGTGGATCGGTCCGGAGGGCGAGAGGCCGGAGGCGACGACGACCGGTTTGCCCGGGGCACGACGCTCCGACTCGGCGATGACCTCGTCCGCGTAGCGGGAGACCCAGTCGGTGGTATCAGTGCTCTGAGCTGCCACGATCGGCACGTCCTCTGGTTTCCTCGGGTTCTCGGAATCTGGCGTCAGCCATTGTCCCAGACGGAAGGACCCGCTCCGGGGTTGCTTGTGCCCGGGTGAGGGTCGCTTTTATCCGGGCGAACCGGTGTCCCTCCTCATGGGACACTCGACACACACGTTCCTGCACGCCATTTACCAGAACGGAAGCTCATGGCCCCGGTCACGTCCCTCACCGCCTCCGTCCATCAGCGCCTCGCGGACGCCCTCTCGGCTGCCCTGCCGGAGGCCGGTTCCGCGGACCCGCTGCTGCGACGTAGCGACAGGGCCGACTTCCAGGCCAACGGCATCCTGGCGCTGGCGAAGAAGGCGAAGGCGAACCCCCGGGAGCTCGCGACGCAGGTCGTCGAGCGGATCGAGAACGGCGACCTGCTCGCGGACGTCGAGGTCTCCGGCCCCGGCTTCCTGAACGTGACGGTCACGGACAAGGCGATCACCGAGACGCTCGCGGCCCGCGCCGCCGACGGCGACCGGCTCGGCGTCCCGCTGAACCCGGACGCGGGCACCACCGTCATCGACTACGCCCAACCGAACGTGGCGAAGGAGATGCACGTCGGCCACCTGCGGTCCGCCGTGATCGGTGACGCCCTGCGCCACCTGCTGGACTTCACCGGCGAGAAGACGATCGGCCGCCACCACATCGGCGACTGGGGCACCCAGTTCGGCATGCTCATCCAGTACCTGATCGAGAACCCGGGTGAGCTGGCGCCTGCCGACGAGGTCGACGGCGAGCAGGCCATGTCGAACCTGAACCGGATCTACAAGGCCTCGCGCGCCGTCTTCGACGCGGACGAGGACTTCAAGGAGCGGGCCCGCAAGCGGGTCGTGGCCCTCCAGTCCGGCGACAAGGAGACCCTGGACCTCTGGCAGCGGTTCGTGGACGAGTCGAAGGTCTACTTCTACTCGGTCTTCGAGAAGCTCGACATGGAGATCCGGGACGACGAGATCGTCGGCGAGTCCGCGTACAACGACATGATGGCCGAGACGGCCCGGCTCCTGGAGGAGTCCGGTGTCGCGGTCCGCTCCGAGGGCGCCCTCGTCGTCTTCTTCGACGACATCAAGGGCAAGGACGACCAGCCGGTCCCGCTGATCGTGCAGAAGGCGGACGGCGGGTTCGGGTACGCCGCGTCCGACCTCTCCGCGATCCGCGACCGCGTCTTCGGCCTGCACGCGACGACCCTGCTGTACGTGGTGGACGTGCGCCAGTCGCTGCACTTCAAGATGGTCTTCGAGACGGCCCGCCGCATGGGCTGGCTGAACGACCAGGTCAAGGCCCACAACATGGGCTACGGCACGGTGCTCGGCGCGGACGGCAAGCCGTTCAAGACCCGTGCGGGCGAAACCGTCCGCCTGGAGGACCTGCTCGACGAGGCGGCCCAGCGCGCCGCCGAGGTGGTGCGCGAGAAGGCGCGGGACCTCACCGAGGAGGAGATCCAGGAGCGGGGCGCCCAGGTCGGCATCGGCGCGGTGAAGTACGCGGACCTCTCCACGTCCGCGAACCGCGACTACAAGTTCGACCTGGACCAGATGGTCTCGCTGAACGGCGACACGTCGGTCTACCTCCAGTACGCGTACGCCCGTATCCAGTCGATCCTGCGCAAGGCGGGCGAGACCGGTCCCGTTCCGCACCCGGAGCTCGAACTCGCCCCGGCGGAGCGCGCGTTGGGTCTCCACCTGGACGCGTTCGGCGCCACGGTCGCGGAGGCCGCCGCGGAGTACGCCCCCCACAAGCTGGCCGCGTACCTCTACCAGCTGGCCTCGCTGTACACGTCGTTCTACGACAAGTGCCCGGTCCTGAAGGCGGACACCCCGGACCAGGTCGAGAACCGCCTGTTCCTGTGCGACATCACGGCGCGGACGCTGCACCAGGGCATGGCGCTGCTGGGCATCCGGACGCCCGAGCGGCTCTGACGGTCGTACGACGACGAGGCCCCGCCCCTTCTCGGGTGCGGGGCCTCACGCGTACGCGGATCTCAACCCACCAGTGCGGCCCCAAGCCTCCGCAGCCCCTCGGCGATCTCGTCCGGAGACTGCGTCACGAAGCACATCCGCAGCGTCGCCCGGTCCGGTTCGCCCGCGAAGAACGGCGCGCCCGGCACGTACGCCACGTCGTGCGTGATGACGGTGCGCAGGAGCTCCGTCGTGTCGTGGCCTTCGGGGAGCCGCGCCCAGACGAACATGCCGCCCTCGGGCCGGATCCAACTCGCCCCGTCCGGGAGGGAGTCCGCGAGCCCCGCGAGCATCGCGTCGCGCCGCTCGCGGTAGACGCCCGCGACCCGGGCGACGTGCGCGTCCAGGTCGTTGTCCGCCAAGTACCGTGCCGCCGCGAGCTGGTTGACGGTCGGCGTGTGCAGATCGGCGGCCTGCTTGGCGACGGCGCAGGCGCGCAGCAGCCCGGCGGGGGCGCGCAGCCAGCCGAGGCGCAGGCCGGGCGCCATGACCTTGGAGAAGCTGCCGAGCAGGACGGTCCGGTCCTCGGCCCCGGGGTACGTGGCGATCCACGGCACGCGCTCGCCCTCGAAGCGCAGTTCGCCGTACGGGTCGTCCTCGACGATCCACAGTCCGCGCCGCTCGGCGACCTCGGCGACGGCGGCGCGGCGGTCGGCGGGCAGGGTGCGGCCCGTCGGGTTCTGGAAGGTGGGGACGGTGTAGAGCAGCTTGGGGGCGTGCAGGGCGACGAGTTCGTCGAGGGCGGCCGGGTCGATGCCGGACGCGTCGCAGGGCACGGGCACCACGCGCGCGCCCGCGAAGCCGAAGGCCTGAAGTGCCGCCAGGTAACAGGGGTTCTCGACGAGGACCGTGTCACCGGGCTCGATCAGCGCGGTCGCGAGGAGCGAGAGCGCCTGCTGCGAGCCGGTGGTGACGAGCACGTCGTCGGCGTCGGTCGCGAGGCCCCGCACGCCGGTGCGCCGGGCTATGGCGGCGCGCAGCGCGGGCTCGCCCTCGGTGGTCGAGTACTGCAGGGCGCGCTCGGGCGTCTCGGTGAGCACGGCCTGGAAGGCGGCCGCCACGCCCTCGCCGTCGAAGAGGCCGGGGGCGGGCAGGCCGCCCGCGAAGTTGATGACCTCGGGGCGCGCGGTGACCGCGAGGATGTCCCGTACCGGGGAGCCCCCGACCGCTGCGGCGCGCGCGGCGAGCGGCGGCGTGGGGGCTGCGGTGCGGGAGGGCTCTGTGACGGTCACGGCGACGGCTCCTTCGGCTCGGACGGCTGTTCCCGCACCCTAAGCACCGGGGTGGGGCCGACACACGCCGTTTCGGGATGCGGACGCGGGCGTACCGGCTTCGGAACGCCCGCCCGAGACCCGGGGGTCCGGGCCCCCGCCCGCGTCCGTGGGCTCAGCCGTCCTGCAGCTGCCTCTCCCACTTGGTGGCGCCGGGCGGCCAGCCGTAGGTGGGGCGCCCCTTCTTGCCGCTGGTGCGGAACGGCTTGCCCTGGTCGTCCACGCGGAGCACGTTGTGCCGCTTGCCGCTTGACCACTCCAGCTCCAGGTACCACCGCACGTCGTGCAGTTCGGTGCCGGCCATGATGTAGAAGACCTCGGGGTCGTTCTCGCTGACCTTGTACGGGAAGTCCCGCTGGCCCGCCCTGGGCGTGGCCCGCGGCGCCGCGTCGTCGAGGTCGACGGAGAAGGACTTGGTGTTCACCGTGCCGCCGCAGCCCGTCGCCATCTGGAAGTTGTTCCAGGCCAGCGGCGCGCTGGTGCTCTGCACGCGGACGTCCATGTCCTGCAGGACGACGGTCTCCTTGCCCATGCCCTGCACGGTGACCTCGATCCACTGGACGCCGGCCGGGACGGCACCGAGGTCGCCGACCCAGCTGGCCGCGTCCTGCGGCGCGGGCTGCTGCGGGACCTGGTCGGCCTTGCGGTTCACCAGGAAGTCCTGGAGGCAGGGGTCGTCGTACGCGTACGGCCTGGTGCGCGCCGTCAGCGGCACCTCGAGCCCCTCGCCCGATTCGCCCGTGGCCGCGGGGCCCTTGCCGGTGCCGTGGGAGGCGCCGGGGGACGGGCTGCCCTTCCCGGAAGGCGACGCGGAGGGGTTGTCCTTCTTCTTCCCGTCGGCCTTGTCCTCGTCGCCGTCCTTGCCCTTGCCGTCGCCCTTGTCCTTGTTCTTGCCGGAGGAGGCGTCGGGCAAGTCACCGGTCTTCGGCGACGAGGCCGCGCCCGTGTCCCGCTTGTGTCCGTCTCCGCCGCCGTTCATGGCGAGGGCCACGGAGCCGAGCCCGACGACCGCGGCGACGGCGGCCGCGAGGACCAGCGTCCGCTTCCTGCGTGACGGGGGCTGCTTCGAGAGGACCACCAACTGGTCGGGGTCAGGCGGCGTCTGGGGCTGATCCTGATCCTGCGTCTGATCCTGTGCCTGTGGCTGATCCTGCGGCTGCGACTCCGACTCCGACTCCGGCTCTGGCGCAGGCGTCGGCTCCGGTTCCGCCTTCCTGCCCCGCGCCGCGTCCGCCAGGATCCACCGCCGGTGGACCTCGACGAGCTCATCGGGCGTCGCCTTGCACAGCCTGGCCAGCCGCTCCACCGGCGCGAACTCGGTCGGTACCGCGTCGCCGTTGCAGTACCGGTGCAACGTCGACGTACTCATGTGAAGCCTCTTGGCCAGCACCCCATAGCTGAGCCCGGACCGCTCCTTGAGCTCCCGCAGCAGCTCCGCGAGCGACGACATCTCGGTCCTCCCCATTCCAGTCACGCGTTCCAGGGAGCAGTCATTCCCCCAGGTCAGAGTCGGTGCGAACGTTCCACCGTCCCCAACTCCCCGTCCCTTGTGGCGGCCGGGACGATCCACCACACAGGCTGTGGCCATCCAAGCACGCCGTTTCCGGCACGAGCCACGAAGGATCAGCCATGTCCTACAGCCGCCTCCGCACCGCCCTCGCCATCCGTACCGGCGCCGCCGCCGCGGTCGCGCTCGGCGCCCTGTCCCTGACTGCCTGTTCAGACGGCCTCGGCACCCGCGACGAGGGCGCGGCGACGCTGGTGGCCTCGTCGGCCGACCAGCAGAGCACGGCCGGGCAGTCCGCGGCCAAGCGGCTCACCGGGGACGGCAGGGCAGCCAAGTCGGCCCGATCGGCCAAGGCCGCCGGGACCGCGGAGGCAACGTCGGCCAGGGCCGCCGCCCGGGTCACGTGCAGCTCCTCCAACACCAGGGTGAAGGTCACCAAGGTCTCCCGCCCGGTCAACCACCTCCTGGTCACCGCCACGAACACGGGCACCAAGCCCTGCTTCGCGTACAACGCCCCCTTCCTCCGCTTCGACGACGCCCAGGCCCCGGTCGCCGTCAACCACGACTCCACCCCGCAGTCGGTCGTCACCCTGGAGCCCGGCCAGTCCGCGTACGCGGGCATCACCACCTCGGCGGCCGACGGCAGCGGCCAGGACGGCTACACCGCCGAACGCCTCGGTGTCCTCTTCTCCAACCGCGCGATGAACGGCAGCGTCGGCACGGAGGTGGCGCCCGCGCTCCCGGCGGGCGGCGTGTACGTGGACAGCTCGGCGTCGACCACCTACTGGCAGCAGTCGCGGGACGACGCCCTGAGCTGGTGACCTCACCTACCTTTCGGTAAGTACCGCACAAAAAAGTCGGTACTTGTCGGACACACGGCGCCCCACGAGGATCGAACGCGTCCCCAACGGAACGCCCTCGAAGGAGCCCCCGTGGCCGCCGACACCACCGCACCCGTTTCCGTCCTCGGCCTCGGCCTGATGGGCACCGCTCTCGCCGCCGCCCTGCTCAAGGCCGGGCACCCGACCACCGTCTGGAACCGCACACGCTCCAAGACCGGCCCGCTCGTCGCCCAGGGCGCCTCCCCCGCCGACACGGCGGGGGAGGCCGTCACCGCGGCCGAGCTGGTCATCGTCTGCCTCACGACCAACGACGACGTCCGCGGCCTCCTCGAACCCGAGGCCGGGGCCCTCGCGGGGCGCACCGTCGTGAACCTCACCAACGGAACGCCCGCCCAGGCAAGGGAGTTGGCGGCCTGGGCCGCGGCGCACGGCATCACGTACATCGACGGCGGCATCATGGCCGTCCCGCAGATGATCGCCACCCCCGGCGCGTACATCCTCTACAGCGGCACCGACGAGGCCGCCTTCGAGGCCCACCGCCCGACGCTGGCCGCGCTCGCCGACACCAAGTGGGTCGGCAAGGACCCGGGCCTCGCCGCCCTGTACGACCTGTCGCTGCTCACCGGCATGTACGGCATGGTGATGGGCGTCGCCCAGGCGTACGCCCTGATCGGCAGCGAGGGCATTCCGGCCCGCGAGTTCGCGCCGCTGCTGACCGACTGGATCGTCGCCATGACACACGGCCTCGTGCCGGGCGGCGCCGAGGCGCTGGACTCGGGGCAGCACCTCACGGACGTCTCGAACCTCGCCATGAACAAGGCGGCGTTCCCCAACTTCACCAGCGCGTTCACCGAGCAGGGCCTGCGCTCCGACCTCTTCGACCCGCTCCAGGACCTCCTGGACCGCGCGGTCGAGGAGGGGCACGGCGCCGACGGCCTCTCGCGCCTGGCGCTGCTGCTCAAGAAGGACTGAGGCCCGGCACGCCCTCCCCACCCATTTTGGGTAGACTGGTCTACCTAATTAAGGAGGGGTGCGCATGCCGGACACCGAAGGCGGGCCCGCGAAGCCACGCCGCAGAGGCGCCGCGCGAGGGCGGATCCTCGACGCCGCGGCCCGGCGGTTCTACGCGGACGGCGTCGCGGCCACGGGGATCGACACGATCACCGCCGAGGCGGGCGTCGCGAAGATGAGCCTGTACAACAACTTCGCCTCCAAGGACGACCTCGTCCGCGCCTACCTCCAGGCACGCCACGAGGAGTGGCTCGGCCTCTACCGGCGGCGCCTGGCCGACGCGCGGAGCCCGCGGGACGGGGTCCTCGCCGTCTTCGAGGCGTACGCGGATCACGCCGACCAGGCCTACGACCACGGGTTCCGCGGCTGCGGACTCCTCAACGCCGCCGCCGAACTGCCCAACGGACACGAGGGACGGGCGGTGGTCCGCCGCCACAAGGAGGAGGTCGAGGGGCTGCTCGTCGCCCACCTGCGGGAACTGCTCCCCGAGCGGGAGGCGAAGGCCGCGGCCGAGCACCTCGCCTTCCTCCTCGAAGGGGCCATCGTGCGGGCCGGCCTCGAAGGCGACGGCGCGCGCATGCGGCACGCCCGCGACCTGGCGGCCCGCCTGGTCGACGGCCTGGTCGACCGGTGACCGGGCAGACGGCCCCCACCGGACAGACGGCCTCCACCGGACAGACGGCCGGCACCGGGCAGCACGCCCCCCGGCAGCATGGATACGGCATCGGCGTCACCGCCGTCCTCGTCGCCTCCGTCCTGTGGGGCACCACCGGAACCGCGGCGACCTTCGCCCCGGGCGTGGGCCCCCTGGCCATCGGCGCCGCGGCCATGGGCATCGGCGGACTGCTGCAGGCTCTCCTGGCCGGCCGCCGCATCGCGCGGGAGCGGCCCCGGCTGCGGGCCGACTGGCCGACCGTGCTGGTCGGCGGCGTGGGCGTGGCGCTGTACCCCCTGGCGTTCTACACGTCCATGCACCTCGCGGGAGTCGCGGTCGGCACCGTCGTCTCCCTCGGCTCGGCCCCGCCGGCGTCGGCCCTGATCGAACGGATCGTGGACCGGCGACGGCTCTCCCGGCGGTGGGCCGCGGGCGCCGCGCTCGGCCTCACGGGCACGGTGCTGCTGTGCGCGGCCGAGGCCGCACAGGGCGGATCCGGAAACGGTGCGGCGTCTTCCGGATCCGCCTGGCGGACCGTCGCGGGCGTCGGGCTCGGCCTGGTCGCGGGCCTCACGTACGCCGTGTACGCCTGGGCGGCGCACCGCCTGATCACCCGGGGCGTCGCCTCGCGCGCGGCCATGGGCTCGGTGTTCGGCCTGGGCGGGCTGATGCTCGTACCCGTACTGCTCGGCACGGGCGCCCCGCTGCTCGCCTCCTGGACGAACGCGGGCGTCGGGCTCTACATGGCGCTGGTGCCGATGTTCGCCGGGTACGTGCTCTTCGGCTTCGGCCTGGCCCGCATCCCCGTGAGCACGGCGACCACCCTGTCGCTCCTGGAGCCCGCCGTGGCCGCCGTCTTCGCGGTCGCGGTGGTCGGCGAACACCTGCCCGCCCTCGGCTGGTCGGGCATCGCGCTGGTCATCGCGTCCCTGGGCGTCCTGACCGCACCCCCGCGACGCAGGAAGCCCCTCACCGCCCAACCGCCGCTGGACCAGCGGCACTCCACGCCCGCGGCTACGGAACCAGCACCACCTTCCCCGTCGTCTCCCGCCGCTCCATAGCGGCGTGCGCCTCGGCCGCCCGCGCCAGCGGGAAGGTCTGCACGTCCGGCACCAACTCCCCCTTGGCCGCGGCCTCCAGGGCCCGCAGCTCGTGGGCGGGGCCGTCCTCGCGGTGGCCGATCAGCTCCAACAGGGCGTTGACGTACGCGATGTTCCGCTCGGCAAGGGTCCTCTCGTCCGGCTCGAAGGCCTCCTGCGAGGACCAGCCGATGACGACGTACCGCCCGCCGTCCCCGATCAACTCGAAGGCGGCGGCGGCCTTTTCGCCCCCGACCCCGTCCAGGACGGCGGTCACGGGCCGCCCGCCGAGCGCCTCGCGGACCTCGTCCTGCCAGCCGGGGCGGTTGTAGTCGACGGCGACGTCGGCGCCGAGCGCACGCACGGCCCCGGCCTTCGCGGGCCCGCCCGCGGCGCCGACGACGGTGGCGCCCAGGGCGTGCGCGTACTGCACGACGAGCCGCCCGACGCCCCCGGCGGCCGAGGTCACCAACACCACGTCGTCCGGGCGCAGTCGAGCGCTCCCGAGCAGCCCCATGGTCGTCGCGCCGGTCACCACCATCGCGACCGCGGCCTCGAAGCCCAGGCCGTCCGGCACCTCGTGCAGGCCCTCGACCTCGGCGACCGCCAGCTCCGCGTACCCGCCCGGCGTGCCGTGCGCGGTCACGACCGCCCTGCCGAGCCAGGCGGGGTCGACGCCCGGCCCGACGGCGTCCACCGTGCCCGCCACCTCGCCGCCGAAGACGGCGGGCAGCTCGGGCGGCGGCGGGGCCATGTCGCTCGCGTCGCCGCGGCGCATGACGGTCTCGACGAAGTGAACTCCCGCCGCCCGTACGGCGATCCGCACCTGCCCGGGCCCCGCGACGGGGTCGGGCAGGGTCTCGTAACGCAGGTTCTCGGCGGGTCCGAACTCGTGCAGAACCACGGCGTGCATGACGTCCTCCTCGGACTCCTGGAAACGACTCGTCGTCGCTGCACACCACTCTCTTTCCTCAACCGAAGTTGAGGTCAAGCACGGCCCGGCCCAGGAACCGGAGCGGGGTCAGAGCCCGCGCGCGACCTCGGTCGCCCAGTACGTGAGGATCATGTTCGCGCCCGCGCGCTTGATGCCCGTCAGGGACTCCATGATCGCCTTGTCCCGGTCGATCCAGCCCCGCTCGGCGGCGGCCTCGATCATCGCGTACTCACCGCTGATCTGGTACGCGGCCACCGGCACGTCCACCGCGTCGGCGACGCGGGCCAGGACGTCGAGGTAGGGACCCGCGGGCTTGACCATCACCATGTCGGCGCCCTCCTCCAGGTCCAGGGCCAACTCCCGCAGGGACTCACGGGTGTTGGCGGGGTCCTGCTGGTAGGTCTTGCGGTCGCCCTTCAGGGACGACGCCACGGCCTCGCGGAAGGGGCCGAAGAAGGCCGAGGAGTACTTGACCGTGTAGGCGAGGATCGACACGTCCTCGTGCCCGACCTGGTCCAACGCGTCGCGGATGACGCCGATCTGACCGTCCATCATGCCGCTGGGGCCCACCACGTGGGCGCCCGCGTCGGCCTGGACCTGGGCCATCTCCGCGTACCGCTCCAGGGTCGCGTCGTTGTCGACCCGGCCCTCGGCGTCGAGCACACCGCAGTGGCCGTGGTCGGTGGTCTCGTCGAGGCACAGGTCCGACATCACGATGAGGTCGTCGCCGACCTCGGCGCGCACGTCACGGAGGGCGACCTGCAGGATTCCGTCCGGGTCGGTGCCCGGCGTACCCACGGCGTCCTTCTTGGACTCCTCCGGCACACCGAAGAGCATGATCCCGGAGACCCCGGCCTCCAGCGCCTCGACGGCCGCCTTCTTCAGGGTGTCGCGCGTGTGCTGGACGACCCCGGGCATCGACCCGATCTCCACCGGAGCGCTGATCCCCTCGCGCACGAACGCGGGCAGGATCAGATCGGCCGGATGCAGCCGCGTCTCGGCGACCATGCGCCGCATGGCGGGAGTGGTCCGCAGCCTGCGCGGCCGCGCTCCGGGGAAGGACCCGTACTTCGTCACTGAAACCTCACCTCATACCGCTACGGCTGTGCCCGCTGTGGGCAATCGTGCCGCTGGGCGGCACGGGTGGGCGCAGCCCCCGGTGCAGAGCACCGACGAGGGAGGCGCCCACCCATAGAACCTACGGCGCGGTGCGTCGCCGACGCGAACCGGGTCGACGCTCGCTGGGCCGGGTGACGGGGTCCCCCGCCTCCAGCGCGGCAGCGCGGCGCCGCGTACCGAACTCGGCCAGCGCCTCGGCCAACTTGTGGACCGACGGCTCCGGAGCCATCACGTCCACCCGGAGCCCGTGCTCCTCCGCGGTCTTCGCGGTGGCAGGCCCGATACAGGCGATGACGGTCACGTTGTGCGGCTTGCCGGCGATGCCGACGAGGTTCCGCACGGTCGAGGACGAGGTGAAGAGAACGGCGTCGAAGCCGCCCCCCTTGATCGCCTCCCGCGTCTCGGCCGGCGGCGGCGAGGCGCGCACGGTCCGGTAGGCCGTGACGTCGTCGACCTCCCAGCCGAGGTCGATGAGCCCGGCGACCAGCGTCTCCGTGGCGATGTCGGCCCGCGGCAGGAAGACACGGTCGATCGGGTCGAAGACCGGGTCGTACGGCGGCCAGTCCTCCAGGAGACCCGCGGCCGACTGCTCACCGCTGGGCACCAGGTCCGGCTTCACGCCGAAGGCGATCAGCGCGGCGGCGGTCTGCTCACCGACGGCCGCGACCTTGATCCCGGCGAAGGCACGCGCGTCGAGCCCGTACTCCTCGAACTTCTCCCGCACGGCCTTGACGGCGTTCACGCTGGTGAAGGCGATCCACTCGTAGCGACCCGTCACGAGCCCCTTGACCGCGCGCTCCATCTGCTGGGGCGTGCGCGGCGGCTCGACCGCGATGGTCGGGACCTCGTGCGGCACGGCGCCGTAGGACCGCAGCTGGTCGGAGAGCGAGGCCGCCTGCTCCTTCGTACGCGGCACGAGCACGCGCCACCCGAAGAGCGGCTTCGACTCGAACCACGACAGCTGGTCGCGCTGGGCGGCGGCGGAGCGCTCGCCGACCACGGCTATGACGGGCCGGCCGCCCTCCGGCGAGGGCAGCACCTTCGCCTGCTTGAGGACCTGCGCGATGGTGCCGAGCGTCGCGGTCCAGGTGCGCTGGCGCGTCGTCGTACCGCCGACGGTCACGGTCATCGGGGTGTCCGGCTTGCGGCCCGCGGACACCAGCTCACCGGCGGCCGCCGCGACGGAGTCGAGCGCCGTCGAGACCACCACGGTCCCGTCGGACGCGCCGACCTCGCTCCAGCAACGGTCCGACGCGGTACGGGCGTCGACGAAGCGGACGTCGGTGCCCTGGGCGTCCCGCAGCGGCACACCGGCGTACGCGGGCACGCCGACGGCGGCCGCGATGCCGGGCACGACCTCGAAGGGGATGCCCTCGGCGGCGCAGGCGAGCATCTCCTCGGCCGCGTCGGTGTCCAGGCCCGGGTCGCCGCTCACCGCGCGCACGACCCGCCTGCCGCCCCGCGCGGCCTCCATGACAAGATTGGCCGCGGCCCGCGACGCAGGCGCCTCAACGGTTGCTGACGCATCGTCAGCTGCCGCCGGCTGCGGTGTGTCCACACCTCCCCTGGCATGCACGCGGACGACGTCGAGCACATCCGGCTCGGCGATCAGCACATCCGCTCGGGCCAGCGCCTCGACGGCGCGCAGGGTCAGCAGTCCCGGATCTCCGGGTCCGGCACCGAGGAAGGTGACGTGCCCGTGTGCGGGAAGGCCGGGAAGGTTCGAGGTGGGGCTCAAAGTGCTCGCTCCCCCATCAGACCGGCCGCGCCCTTGGCGAGCATCTCGGCCGCGAGTTCGCGGCCCAGCGCCATGGCTTGGGTCTCCGTCTCGGGCACGGGACCGGTGGTGGACAGCTGCACCAGCGCCGAGCCGTCGGTCGTACCGACGACGCCGCGCAGGCGCATTTCCTTGACAATCTGCCCGTCGGCCAGCAAGTCGGCCAACGCGCCGACAGGCGCGCTGCAACCGGCTTCCAGGGCGGCGAGCAGGGACCGCTCGGCGGTCACGGCGGCCCGGGTGTACGGGTCGTCGAGCTCGGCGAGCGCGGCGGCGAGTGACGCGTTGTGCGCGGCACACTCGATCGCCAGTGCCCCCTGGCCGGGGGCGGGCAGAACGGTGTCGACCGACAGGAAGTCGGTCACCGCGTCGATCCTGCCGACGCGGTTGAGTCCGGCGGCGGCGAGCACGACGGCGTCGAGCTCCCCCTTGTGCACGTATCCGATGCGGGTGTCTACGTTCCCGCGGATCGGCACGGTCTCGATGGTCATGCCGTGGCTGCGCGCGTAGGCGTTCAGCTGCGCCATGCGGCGCGGCGAACCGGTGCCCACCCGGGCTCCCCCGTCAGGGGACTGCGCAGCCAGCTCGGGGAAGGTCAGCCCGTCGCGGGCCACCAGCACGTCCCGCGGGTCCTCGCGCACCGGCACGGCGGCGAGCGTGAGCTCGTCGGGCTGCGCGGTGGGCAGGTCCTTGAGGGAGTGCACGGCGAAGTCGACCTCGCCGCGGGCCAGCGCCTCGCGCAGGGCGGCGACGAAGACGCCGGTGCCACCGATCTGCGCGAGGTGCTCGCGCGAGGTGTCCCCGTACGTCGTGATCTCCACGAGCTCGACGGGGCGTCCCGTCAACTGCTGTACGGCTTCGGCCACTTGGCCGGACTGGGCCATGGCCAGCTTGCTGCGCCTGGTCCCGAGCCTCAGGGCCTTCTCGGTCATGCCCGGCCTCGATTCGGGTCGTCGTTCTCGTTGTTCGGGTGGTCGGCCCTGCTGACCGCCGCGACCGTCTGCGGGTCGAGGTCGAAGAGCGTGCGCAGCGCGTCCGCGTACCCGGCGCCGCCGGGCTCGCTGGCGAGCTGCTTGACCCGCACCGTCGGCGCGTGCAGCAGCTTGTCCACCACGCGGCGCACGGTCTGCGTGATCTCCGCGCGTTGCTTGTCCTCCAGGCCCGGCAGGCGTCCTTCGAGCCGCGCCATCTCGCCGGCCACCACGTCGGCGGCCATGGTGCGCAGGGCGACCACGGTCGGCGTGATGTGCGCGGCGCGCTGCGCGGCGCCGAAGGCGGCGACCTCGTCGGAGACGATGCCGCGGACCTTCTCCACGTCGTCGGCCATCGGGGCGTCCGCGGACGCCTCGGCGAGCGACTCGATGTCGACGAGCCGCACCCCTTCGATGCGGTGCACCGCGGCGTCGATGTCGCGGGGCATGGCGAGGTCGAGCAGCGCGAGCACGGCGGTGCGGGCGGGGGCGGCCGACGGCGAGGGGCGGCGCAGCTCGGGCACCCGGCCCGTGACGCTCGCGGCCGTCGCCAGCGCGGCGATGGCCCCGGCCTCGGCCTGCGGGCCGCTCTCGCGCCGCTCGGCGGGCGCGTTGTCCACCCAGGCCGCGTGCTGCTCCAGGGTCGCGGCGTCCATCCCCGCGACGGCGTCCTCACCGGCGACGGAGAAGCCGCCCGGCGCGGAGAGGTCGAAGGGGCAGTCCTCGTCGCCCGCGACGGCAGGCCGTGCGGCGGCCTGCTCGGCCACGCCCGCGACCCAGCTGCCCGCGGTGGGCGTGCGCCCCGCGACGGCCGCCGCGACGGCGCGCGCGGTCAGGACGAGCCCGGTCGCGCCGGTGCAGGAGATGGCCACATCTGCACGTGTCAGTTCGTCCGCCACGTCGTCCATGGGGACGGCGCGCGCGGTCACTCCGGTGCCGCCCGGCCCGCCCAGGATCTCGGCGAGCCGCTCGGCGCGCTCCAACGTGCGGTTGGCGACGACGACTTCCTCGACCCCGGCCCGCGCGAGCGTGGCCGCGGCGAGCGAGGACATGGAGCCCGCGCCGATCACCAGGGCGCGCTTGCCCTTGGCCCAGGCGTCCACCGGCTCGCGCGCGGCGAGCTGTTCGAGGCCGAAGGTGACGAGCGACTGCCCGGCCCGGTCGATGCCGGTCTCGGAGTGCGCGCGCTTGCCGACCCGAAGGGCCTGCTGGAAGAGGTCGTTGAGGAGCTTGCCCGCGGTGTGCAGGTCCTGCGAGCGCGCCAGGGCGTCCTTGATCTGCCCGAGGATCTGGCCCTCGCCGACGACCATCGAGTCGAGCCCGCACGCCACCGAGAAGAGGTGGTGGACGGCGCGGTCCTCGTAGTGGACGTACAGATAAGGGGTGAGCTCCTCGAGGCCGACGCCGCTGTGCTGCGCGAGCAGTGTGGAAAGTTCGGCGACGCCCGCGTGGAACTTGTCCACGTCGGCGTACAGCTCGATGCGGTTGCAGGTGGCGAGCACGGCCGCCTCGGTGGCGGGCTCGGCGGCGAGGGTGTCCTGCAGGAGCTTGGCCTGCGTGTCCGCGGACAGCGCGGCCCGCTCCAGGACGCTCACCGGAGCGCTGCGGTGACTCAGCCCGACGACCAGGAGACTCATGCCGGCATCACGGCGGGGACGTCCCCGTCGGGTCCCTTCCGCTGCTGCTTGCCCGGCGCGGGCGGCACGGTGCCCTCGGGGGCTGCGTCCTCACCGGCCTTGCGCTGCTCGTGGAAGGCGAGGATCTGCAGCTCGATGGAGAGGTCGACCTTGCGCACGTCGACGCCGTCCGGCACGGACAGGACGGTCGGCGCGAAGTTCAGGATGGAGGTCACACCGGCGGCGACGAGCCGCTCGCAGACCTGCTGGGCGGCGCCGGCCGGGGTCGCGATGACACCGATCGACACTCCGTTGTCCTCGATGATCTTCTCGAGGTCGTCGGTGTGCTGCACGGGCATCCCCGCGACGGGCTTTCCGGCCATTGCCGGATCGGCGTCGATCAGCGCCGCGACACGGAAACCACGCGAGGCGAACCCGCCGTAATTGGCAAGCGCGGCCCCGAGGTTACCGATACCGACGATCACAACCGGCCAGTCCTGGGTCAGACCGAGTTCGCGGGAGATCTGGTACACGAGATACTCGACGTCGTACCCGACGCCACGCGTCCCGTACGAACCGAGGTACGAGAAGTCCTTGCGCAGCTTCGCGGAGTTGACCCCTGCGGCGGCCGCGAGCTCCTCGGAGGAGACCGTGGGCACCGAGCGCTCCGACAGTGCGGTGAGGGCTCGGAGGTACAGCGGAAGCCTGGCGACGGTGGCCTCGGGAATCCCTCGGCTGCGGGTCGCCGGTCGGTGAGTTCGGCCAGTTGCCACGGTGCTCCTGCGGGTAGAGCGGGGCTGCAGGCGGTCACTCGTCCCCAGACCGCCCCGTCGAATGCAGGCTATGTCTTTGTGAACGCGTGCACAAAGATGGTGTCCGATTTGCCCGGCCAACGTGACCGGGGTCACGCGCCCCCGGCGCGCAGTCGTGGAACCGGCGCACGGGGAGCGTCGTTGCTCACCTGAAGGGGGCAAAACCGTACACACTCCTCACGATCATCGCCCCCGAGACCAAAACCGCCCCAAAGCGTAAACGACTTCGCGCCCACTTTGGACTGGCCGGTCAGTACGGATCCGGCCTACCCCGCCAGCTCGCGCCGGAGTCGATCTTTGTCCACGCGCCAGAAGGTGTGCTGCTCGCCGTCCACGAGGACAACCGGAATCTGCTCCCAGTAGGCGCGATGCAGTTCCTCGTCCTGAGTGATGTCCTTCTTCTCCCATGCGGCCCCCGTCTCGCCGCAGACCTTCTCGATCACCGCCTGTGCGTCATCACACAGATGACAGCCGGGCTTCCCGATCAAGGTGACCGTGCGGTCCTCGGGCCTCTTCTTCTGCGTACGCCGGAAAATGGGGCTCATACCCCCATTCTCGCCCCGCCGACGCGCCCGGCGAACGCCCGCGCGGAGCGCCGTTTAACGGCTCGGTAGCGGAGAGTTCACAGGGTCGAACCCTGCCGACTCCGGAACTACCGAACGAACTAGCTATGCTCACGGCATGGCCGCTCTCGGATGGCTCACCCCCCGTAGGCGCTCCGCCACGGCGCGGAGCGTGTTGGCAGGCGAGGCCTCGGCTGAGGCAGCGCGCAAGTCCTCCCAGGAGTTGGAGGAACTCGACGCGCTCGCGGCGCGGGCCGCGCCCGACGAGGAGCCGAAGGAACCGGAGTTCCCGGTCGTCGGCGACGACAAGGCAGCCGCCTTCTTCGACCTCGACAACACCGTGATGCAGGGCGCCGCGATCTTCCACTTCGGCCGCGGCCTGTACAAGCGGAAGTTCTTCGAGCGCCAGGAGCTCGTCCGATTCGCCTGGCAGCAGGCGTGGTTCAGGCTCGCCGGCGTCGAGGACCCCGAGCACATGCAGGACGCCCGCGACAGCGCCCTGTCCATCGTCAAGGGCCACCGCGTCGCCGAGCTGATGACCATCGGCGAGGAGATCTACGACGAGTACATGGCCGAGCGCATCTGGCCCGGCACCCGCGCCCTCGCCCAGGCCCACCTCGACGCGGGCCAGAAGGTCTGGCTGGTCACCGCCGCCCCGGTGGAGATCGCCACGGTCATCGCCCGCCGCCTCGGCCTGACCGGCGCCCTCGGCACCGTCGCCGAGTCCGTCGCCGGCGTCTACACCGGCAAGCTCGTCGGCGAACCCCTGCACGGCCCCGCCAAGGCCGAGGCCGTCCGCGCCCTGGCCGCCGCCGAGGGCCTGGACCTCGGCCGCTGCGCCGCGTACAGCGACTCGCACAACGACATCCCGATGCTCTCGCTCGTCGGGCATCCGTACGCGATCAACCCCGACGCCAAGCTGCGCAAGCACGCCCGCGAACGGGACTGGCGCCTGCGGGACTACCGCACCGGCCGCAAGGCCGCGAAGGTCGGCATCCCGGCCGCCGCGGGCGTCGGCGCCCTGGCGGGCGGCGCGGCCGCGGCCATCGCCCTGCACCGCCGCCGCCACTGAACATTCTCTCGGTCCTACCCCGCCCCGCCTCCCGCCAGTCACGTTGGTTGAACTCGGCCACAACACGCCCCGCGCGGAGACGGAATGCGAACTAATCCGATCAACAACCGCTCACTCTCCGGTACTTGATCAGGCTCAAATCGGTTACAGAAGCGACGTAATCGATGATTTGAGCAACTGGGTGTAGCGCTGCCTGTACGAAGCGTTATTCTCCTCAGACGCATAAGGGACCCCGCACGTCGCTACGACGGGTGAACGGTCCCGCACTGCACGTGATGGAAGCTCTGCCTCTGGGAGTCCCGTGTACCCACACGTCGGGGTTGACGCCTCGGGCCTGGCTACGCTGCGCGCAACGGTCATCGACCGCTTGCGCGGCTTCGTCCCCACCGCGTACGCCGTCCCCGCCGTCCCCGCCTTCGCCGTCCCCGCACCCGCCGGGCCGTGCTATGCCCTGGCGGACGGCGGTGCGGCGGTGAGCAGACGGGCCCGCTCCGGCGCCGCTGCCGCCGCATCATCGGCCCCCGCCCCCCGCCGCCCCGCCGCGGACAGCGACAGCGCCCGCATGATGGACCTCGTCGAGCGCGCCCAGGCCGGCGAGTCCGACGCCTTCGGCCGCCTCTACGACCAGTACAGCGACACCGTCTACCGCTACATCTACTACCGCGTGGGGGGCAAGGCGACCGCCGAGGACCTCACGAGCGAGACCTTTCTGCGCGCCCTGCGCCGCATCGGCACCTTCACCTGGCAGGGCCGCGACTTCGGCGCCTGGCTGGTCACGATCGCCCGCAACCTGGTCGCCGACCACTTCAAGTCGAGCCGCTTCCGCCTCGAAGTGACCACCGGCGAAATGCTCGACGCCAACGAAGTCGAGCGCAGCCCCGAGGACTCCGTCCTGGAGTCCCTGTCGAACGCCGCCCTCCTCGAAGCCGTCCGCCGTCTCAACCCCCAGCAGCAGGAGTGCGTGACCCTGCGCTTCCTCCAGGGCCTCTCCGTCGCCGAGACCGCCCGGGTCATGGGCAAGAACGAGGGTGCGATCAAGACCCTCCAGTACCGCGCGGTCCGCACGCTGGCGCGCCTCCTGCCGGACGACGCGCGCTAGCGCTCCACGGCGGCTCGCGCCGACGCTCCGTGGCGCCCAACTCACCGACCGTGGCGGCCAGATGGCCGCCACGGCCCTTCCTCGTTTCTTCGCGGTCCGATCATCTTTCGTCCGTAACCCAAGTGCCGCGACGCTCGTTGTGCGGGATGCAGGCTCCCTGTGGTCGCTACCTGATGCTCCCCGGGCTCTTAATGAGCCGGGGGAGACCCCACTCGCTCACCCGATCGTGTGGAAATGGTCAGGACATGCAACCCTCAGGACCCCCTGGGGAGTCGACCGTCATGACGAGAGGAGGTGCCGCCAGTGATCGCGAACGTATCGGCCCACCGGCGGGCGAACGCCTTCGCCCAGGCCCTGGAGGAGCATTCCGACCAGGACCCGGCGGCCGAGCAGTCCGAGGACTCCGCGTCCACACCCGCATCCGCGGCCGCATCCGTGGAGTCCCCCGAAACCACCGCGGCCCGTGCCGAACCGACCGAACAGAGCCGCATGCTGGCCCTGACGGAAGGTCTGGACGCGCTGCCCAAGCCCGCCCTCGACCCAGAGGTGAAGGTCGTCCAACGCGCCCAGCTGGTGGCCGCGATGGAAGCCATGCTCCTGGAGGGCGGCACCCCCTCGGTGCCCGAACAGCGCTCCCGCAAGGGCGCCCACCGAGCGGCCTCCTTGCGGAAGTTGCGGCCGCGGTCCCGCCTGTCCAAGGGCATCGCGGCGGGTGGCCTCACGGTCGGTGTGGCCGCGGGCGCGTTCAGCGGAGTCGCCGCCGCCAGCTCGGACGCCCTGCCGGGCGATTCGTTGTACGGCCTCAAGCGCGGCATGGAAGACCTCAAGCTGGGCATGGCCGACGACGACGCCGACCGCGGCAGGATCTACCTCGACCAGGCGTCGACGCGGCTGAACGAGGCCCGCAGGCTCATGGAGCGAGGCCGCTCGGGCGACCTCGACCACGAGTCCGTCGGCGAGGTCAGGCGAGCCCTCTCCGGCATGCGGCACGACGCCACCGAAGGCCACCGCCTGCTCCACGAGGCCTACCAGCGCGACGGCTCCCTCGGTCCCATCCAGGCGCTGTCCTCCTTCTCCCAGTCGCACCGCGACAGTTGGAGCGACCTCCAGGGTCGCCTCCCGGTCCAGCTGGGCGACGTGAGCGAGCAGGTGGCCTCCGTCTTCGACGCCATAGACCAAGAGGTCGACCCGCTGCGCTCGCTGCTGCCCCGCGTCCCCGAGAAGGGCGGCAGCACCACCGGCCGGACCTCCCAGAGCCCCCGCGGCTCCGAAGGCACCGACCGGCACTCCTCCCGCCCCTCGGGCGGCGGAGCGACGCACGGCGGCGGCACCGGCAGCGACAGCAAGCCCAAGCCGTCCACCTCGGACAGCCAGGGCGAAGGCCTCCTCGGCGGGACCACGGGCGGCCTCCTCGACCCACCGGACGAGAAGACGACCCCGCCCCCCTCGGACGGCAAGAGCAAGCCCGGCAAGGGCGACACCACGGCCAAGCCGGAGGTCACCCTGCCCCCGCTCCTGCCCGGTCTGCTCCCGGAGCTGGGCATCGACGGCGAGGACGCGAAGTAGCCGTCGGCAGTACGCGGTCGGGGGCGCCCTCCGAGCATGGAGGGCGCCCCCGACCGCGTGATGAGGCACGCCCGGCGGAGCGGCCCGAAAGCACGCCCCGCCCAGCCCTCAGAAGAACACAGACCGCCGCTGCACCAGCAACTTGTACAGCGAGTGCTGGATCTGCTCCCGCACCTGATCCGTCAGGTTGAACATCAGCATCGGGTCGTCCGCCGCCTCCGGCGGATAACCGTCCGTCGGAATCGGCTCCCCGAACTGAATCGTCCACTTCGTCGGCAACGGCACCGCGCCCAACGGCCCCAGCCACGGGAACGTGGGCGTGATCGGGAAGTACGGGAACCCGAGGACCCTGGCCAGAGTCTTCGCGTTGCCGATCATGGGGTAGATCTCCTCCGCCCCCACGATCGAGCACGGCACGATCGGCGAACCCGTCCGCAGCGCCGTCGACACGAAGCCGCCGCGACCGAACCGCTGCAGCTTGTAGCGCTCGCTGAACGGCTTGCCGATGCCCTTGAAGCCCTCCGGCATCACCCCGACCAGCTCGCCCCGCTCGAGCAGCCGCTCCGCGTCCTCCGCACAGGCCAGGGTGTGCCCGGCCTTGCGGGCCAGTTCGTTGACCACCGGCAGCATGAAGACGAGGTCGGCGGCGAGAAGCCGCAGATGCCGGCCCTGCGGATGGTTGTCGTGCACCGCGACCTGCATCATCAGGCCGTCCAACGGCAGCGTCCCGGAGTGGTTGGCGACGATCAGCGCCCCGCCGTCGGCGGGGATGTTCTCGATGCCCTTCACCTCCACCCGGAAGTACTTCTCGTAGAAGGGGCGGAGCAGCGACATCAGGACCTGGTCGGTGAGCTCCTCGTCGTAACCGAAGTCGTCGACCTCGTACTCACCGGTGAGCCGTCGGCGCAGGAAGGCGAGGCCGCCCGCGATGCGCCGGTCCCAGCCGCCGGCGCCCCGCGGCTCGGCGGCCGCCCGCTCCGGCTCGGCGCGCTCCACGCGCGGCTCCCCGCCCTGCCGCTCCTCCTCCTTCTGCCCGTCCTGCTGTCCGGGCAGCGCCTTGACCCCGGCCACGGGGTCGCCCTTGCGCCGGGGCGCCGACCTGCGGCGCGACATGCGCTGCGCGCCCCCGCGCGACCGGTCGTCGTCGAACGGAATGACCTTGGCGTCCGCCATCGTTGACGCTCTCCTCAGTTGGCGCTCTGGTTGCCACCCGCGAGGGGCAGCGCGGCGATCCGGTCGACTGCCCCCGCGAGGGCACCTGGCGGCAGCAGTCCCGGACCCCGGCTGCGTACGAAGTCCGCGAACGTCTGCGCCGTCGTGTACTTCGGCCTGAACCCCAGTGTCTCGCGCATCTGCCGGGTGGCCACGACCCTGCCGTGCGTGAGCAGCCTGATCTGCTCCGGCGAGAAGTCCGTGGCGCCGAGCGTGCGCAGGGCGGAGCCGAACCAGGTGACGGCCGGCAGGAGCACCGGCACGGTGGGGCGGCCGAGCCGCCGCGAACACTGCGAGAGCAGCAGCTGGCCGTCGCCGGCGATGTTGAACGTACCGCTGTTGAGCGTCCCCCGCTCGGGGTCGTGCGAGGCCAGGCGCAGCACCTCGACCGCGTCGTCCTCGTGCACGAACTGCAGGCGCGGGTCGTAGCCGAACACGGTCGGCAGGACCGGCAGCGAGAAGTACTCGGCGAGCGGGGAGTCCGCGGCGGGCCCCAGGATGTTCGCGAAGCGCAGCACGCACACCGCGACGTCCGGGCGGCGCCGCGCGAAGCCGCGCACATAGCCCTCGACCTCGACGGTGTCCTTGGCGAAGCCACCGCTGGGCAGCGACTTGGGCGGCGTGGTCTCGGTGAAGACCGCGGGGTCCTTGGGCGCGGAGCCGTACACGCTGGTGCTCGACTTCACCACGAGCCGCTTCACCGTCGGCGACTTCTGGCAGGCGCCGAGCAGCTGCATGGTGCCGATGACGTTGGTCTCCTTGACCGAGCCCCTGCCGCCCCTGCCGCCGCGGCCGCCGAGCGCGGTGGCCGCGACGTCCATGTGCACGACCGTGTCCACGGCGTACTCGGCGAGGACCTTGGCGATCGCGGGCTGCCGGATGTCGGCCTGGACGAAGTCGGCGCCCCCCAGATGGTGCTCGGGCGGGACCGCGTCGACGGCGACCACCCGGTCGACGTCGGGGTCGCGCTGGACGCGCCGGACGAACCGTCCGCCCAGCTGTCGGGCCACTCCGGTCACGAGCACGACCTTGCCCAAGATCAGCGCCTGCCTTTCCCCAACCCTCGCCACTCACGGACGACTGTGTCCCGGCCCACGCTAGCGGGTGGATGTTGCGCTGTGATGACCGTGCGATGCGGGAAGTGACGACGGACACAGGAGTACGTACGGACCAAGCCGCCGGTCGTCAAATACCGCACCGCCCCACGGGTACCGGGCGGCACGTCCCCCCAAGTACCGCGCAGGACGGCCCCAAACATGCCGAAGCCCTCCCACCGGCGGTGGGAGGGCTTCGGAACGCGCTGTTGCAGCGGCCGCTTACTTCTTGTTGCGACGCTGAACGCGAGTGCGCTTCAGCAGCTTGCGGTGCTTCTTCTTGGCCATCCGCTTACGCCGCTTCTTGATAACAGAGCCCACGACTACCCTCGCTCACTTCTCTTCACTCGGTGCGGGGCAGCAGACTGGGCCCACACGACCTACGTCGGCCTAGCCTACCCGCCCCCGCGTGAGGGACGTAATCGAGGGGGCGCGACCCCTGCCCGACGGACCCTGGGGCCCGTCGCTCAACCTGCTTCGACCCCCACATAGGACTCGCGGAGGTACTCGTGAACCGCCTGCTCCGGGACCCGGAAGGACCTCCCGACCCGGATGGCGGGCAGATGACCGCTGTGCACCAGCCGGTACACGGTCATCTTGGACACTCGCATCACCGCGGCGACTTCCGCCACGGTCAGGAATGCGACCTCGTTCAGCGGCCTTTGGTCTGCAGCCATGACACCCCACCTGAACCTTCCGCACATGACGGGCACCGGCTTCCCCTTCCGGTGACTCTTCGTCGCTGCGCGCTCACTCCCCAGACTAGGGGCGGATGATGCGAGTGGGGAAGAGGAGCAGCCGTCGGCCGCCTACTGTGACAGACACGCTCGATTGAGTACATAGCGAGTAAGCGGTCGGTAGTAATCAGACCGCACAGCGTCATCAAGCGGAACGACGACGGACACCTGCCCCTCGGCCTCTCCGACGAACAGGGCGGGATCGTCCGTATCCGCCAGACCGATCGCCTCAAACCCCAGCTGACCTGCTCCGCAGACCCATCCGTGGTCGCCGACGACCAACTCGGGAAGCGGTCCACCGGCCTCCGCGGCGGCATTCAGGGCGGCCCGAACCGGGAGCGGTGAGTGGGTGTGTGCGCCGGTCTCACTCCCGGTGAGACGCACGCCGGGTTCGCGCACCAGCGCGACTCCTTGTACGTAGTCAAGGTTGTACGTGCGTAGGCCGAACCGGGTCGTTATGTCGACACTGTTGCCCTGCGCGGGGGTGAGGACGGTGCATCCGGCCGCCGACAAAGCGTCCGCCAACGCGGCGTAGAACCCGAGAAGTCGGTGCGGATGACCCGTCCCGAAGAGCACCGGGAGGCGCCTTCGCGCGGCCTCGCCGAGCCTCTCCGCGAAGGCGTCGAGCGCTGCCAACGTCCGCTCCGGATCGATGACATCGGCCCCAGAAGTATGCCGTGGGTCGGCGGACACACCGCACTTGTCGGCCATCAGCCGCAGCAGATCGCCGGGCCCCCAGCTCCACTCGGGATCGAGCCCGAGAAGTATCCGCGGGTCACGGGCCGCGAAGAGGCGGTAACTCCGCAGACTCTCCTCCCGCGAGGTGGCCACGGGCCCGGCCAACCGAGCCGCCAACAGATGCGCACGCAGGGCGCCGGTGCTCAACACGGTCCGATGCTGGCGCATCCCTCCCCCACGGACCCCCAAAACCCCGGAAAGCACCCACAGTTGGCGTAACGCGACCACAATGCCGACCAGCCCGCCCCTACCCGGCCGAACAGGCAACTCTCCACCCCGACCGCACCCCAGCCGATCCGGCAACTCCCCACCCCGACCGCACCACTGCCCCCTCCCACAACTCCCACAACTCCCCCGGCTCCTCCGCCACTCCCCACCCCTCCCGCAACTCCCCCCCCGGCCCCACTCTCCAGCCCTTCGCTCTCCAGCCCTTCACTCTCCAGCCCCTCCGGCGTTTGAGGAGCGGGGTCTGGGGCGGAGCCCCAGGGTGCCGAGCCGGCTTCGGGGCCTGGGGGCAGAGCCCCCAGTTTCGGGAAGGGGCGGGCTTGGGGAAGGAACCCCCCTACGCCAACAACCCCCGCAACGGAAACGCGGCCCGCCGAGCCGCAAGCACCGCCTGATCAAGCCGATCAGCGGGGTCATACCCCGCCCCCCAGTCCTTCCACTCCACAGGCCACCGCCCATCCGTCATCCGCCCCGGCGCCAACTGCCGCGTCCGAGCGAAGACTTCCTGCCGCCACGCCTCAGGAATCCCCGCGGAGGGATCGACCGGCCGCCCCGCAGCGATCCCCACGAGATGCGTCCACGACCGCGGCACCACGTCCACCACGGCGTACCCCCCACCCCCCAGAGCGACCCACCGCCCCTCGGCGTACTCATGCGCCAGCTCATGGCAGGCAACCTGCACGGCCCGCTGCGCATCGAGCGAAACGGCAAGGTGCGCAAGGGGATCCTCGAAGTGCGTGTCGGCCCCGTGCTGCGTCACGAGCACCTGCGGCCGGAACTCGGCCAACAGCTCCGGCACCACGGCATGAAAGGCCCGCACCCACCCCGCGTCCCCGGTCCCGGCAGGCAGCGCGACATTCACCGCGGACCCCTCGGCCGCACCGTCCGCCCCCGTCTCCTCGGGCCACCCGGTCTGCGGAAACAGCGTCCGCGGATGCTCGTGCAGCGAGATCGTCAGAACCCGCGGATCCTCCCAGAAGGAGGCCTGCACCCCGTCCCCGTGGTGCACGTCGACATCCACGTACGCGACCCGCTCGGCACCCAGCTCGAGCAGCCGCGCGATCGCCAACGAGGCGTCGTTGTAGATACAGAACCCCGAGGCCCCGCCGGGCATCGCATGGTGCAGCCCGCCGGCGAAGTTCACGGCATGCAGCGCGTCCCCGCGCCACACGGCCTCGGCCGCGCCCACGGACTGCCCGGCGATCAGCGCCGACACCTCGTGCATCCCCGCGAAGGCCGGGTCGTCCTCCGTGCCGAGCCCGTACTCCCCGCGCGCGGACGCCGGATCCACGGAAGCGGCCTTGACCGCCCGCACATAGTCCTCGCGGTGCACGAGCCGCAGCGTCGAATCACCGGCACGCTTGGCCGCGACCACATCCAGCTCCTGGTCGAGCCCGAAGGCGCCGACAAGACTTCGGGTCAGCCCGAGTCTGACCGGATCCATGGGGTGACCCGGGCCGAAGTCATAGCCCGTTACTGCCTCGTCCCACATCAGCTGTGCGCGGCCGCTCATGCCCGTCACCGTATCGGTCCGCTTCCGGGGCGAAGGAGCGGGCATACAACAAGGTCACGAGCACCAACACCATGGGAACGAGCATGGCCCCGCGGTAGTTCCACGCGTCCCCGAGCCCGCCCACCAACGGCGAACCGATCAGAAACCCCACGTAGTTGAAGACATTCAGTCGCGCGACGGCTGCATCCGAAGCATCGGGGAACAGTCTCCCCGCCGCCGCGAACGTCTGCGGAACGATCACGCACAACCCCAGCCCGAGCACCGTGAACCCGGCGATCCCGACCCACGCCCCGGGCGCCGCGGCCACCACCGCGAACCCCAGCGCGGCCACCACCGTCCCTGCCCGCACCACCGCCACGGCCCCGAACCGCCGCACGCCCAGGTCCCCGAGCCCCCGCCCCATCAGCGTCATGACCATGTAGACGTTGTACGGAACGGTCGAGACCTCCTCCGAACTCCCGAGCACGTCCTGCAGATACTTGGCGCTCCAGTTGGAGACGGTCGAGTCCCCGATGTACGCGAAGCTCATCACCAGGCAGAGCGGAAGCAGCAACGCGAAGACGACACCCCCGCCCTTCCCCGCGGCATCGGCGCCGGCACCTTCCCTCTCCGCCGCCGCATCGACGTACCACCGACTCCCGACCAGCGCGGCGGGCAACAGCACCGCCACGGCCGGCAGATAGGACACGAACAGCGAGAGATCCCAGTGCGCCCCGGCCCAGGCCAGCGACGCCCCCACGATGCCGCCCAGGCTGTACGCCGCGTGGAAGCCGAGCATGATGCTGCGCCCGTACGCCCGTTGAAGGCTGACCCCGAGCATGTTCATCGACGCGTCGAGCGCACCCACCGCAAGCCCGAACGCCCCCAGCGCGACGGCCACTTGCCACAGCGCGTCCCCCGCGCCCACTCCCAGCAGCGACAGCAGGACGACGGGCTGCGACCACCGCAGCACCGCACTCGGCGGCACCTTCTTCACCAGCTGCTCGGTGCCCACGCTCCCGGCCCCGGCCAGGACCGGCACCGCCGCGAGGAAGACGGGAAGCAGCCCGTCGGATATCCCGTAACGGTCCTGGATCGCCGGAATCCGCGTCACGAGCAGGGCGAAAGTCACTCCCTGCACCAGAAAGGCGAACGCCAGCGAGGCCCTGCCGCGCCGCAGCACTTCGGTCATGGCTGCAGAGCGTAGGGCCCCGGGCTACCCGTGGGTAGATGGATCACTCAACTATTTCCGGCGCAGGTCGAACGGCATCGCACTCGTCGACACCACACGCGACGGCACCAAGATCAGCGCCCTTCGGCACTCTCCCCGACCATCCGCTCCATCGGCCCGACCGCCAGGGCCCCGCTGACCACGACGGTCAGCGTGATCGTCACCGCCGCGATCACACCGCCCAGCCACACCATGGTGTCGACGGACAGGGTATAGGCCCCCACGACCCGCAGCACCGCCTCCCCCAGGAGCGCGCCACCCCACACCACGGAGAACGTCCGCTCCATACGGGCGAACCGCCCCCGCTCCGCCATCAACCGCTCCCAGGCCACGGCCCGCGCCGCGTTGCCCTTGGTCACCCAGGGCTTGAGCGCGGCGGTCATCAACGGCCGCCCTGCCACCACCGACACCAGAACGGCGATGCCCACGGTCGCGGTGATCCCGCTGTCCTTGGCGAGCATGAGCCGCGGATCACCGGCCAGTAGTACGAGGCAGTGGGCACCAGGGCGTCCAGCACGAGCGGCTTCAGGGACTCGATACGGGCCTTGCGTACGTCGCCCGGATCACCGCAGCCGGGAGCGACGACGGCGAAACCTTCTCCCCGGTCCTCTCCACGCGCTTCTCCACGAACCTCCGCACGAACCCGGGTGGGGGCCTCTGCGGCGAGCTGACTCATGATCGGTTCCTCCGTCGTGGCTGCGAGCGTCGCGTTCCTTCGTGACACCCTCAGCTTCGCCGTGGCCCCCTGTCCGCCGACAGAAACGATCGTCCGGTCCTGCGGATGACAATTGTCAGCCCCACCGCACTGCCCCTGTCACGGCTCATGTCACACGAGCAGGCCGGGCAACTCCCGCATGTCACCGAAGAGTTCAGTGGCACCCGCGAGCCGCTCGGCAGGTGTCATGGCGGTGAACCCGAGCACATCCATCCCCGCGGCGACCGCGGCCTGCACACCCAGCGGACTGTCCTCCACGACGACGCACTTCTCCGGCGCCACTCCCATGCGCTCGGCGGCGTAGAGAAAGAGATCGGGCGCCGGCTTCCCGCGCCCCACGTCCTGCGCGCTGAAGATCCGGTCCTCCCCGAACCACTTGTCGAGCCCGGCCTTACGGTGCCCGACCCGAATCCGCTCATGGCTGCCAGAGGATGCCAGGCAGTAGGCGACCCCGTCCCCGGCCAGCTTCTCCAGCACTTCCACGGCCCCGTCCACGGGCTCAAGCTCACGCTCGAATGCCGCAAAGACCCGCCCATGAAAGACGTCGTCGAAGTCCGCGGGAAGCCGCTGCCCGGTCCGCTCAAGAACGAGATCGTGTACGCGGTGGACGGCGGCGCCCATGTAGTCGCGCAGGGAGTCCTCGTACGAGGTGGGGTGCCCGAGCTCGGTCAGATAGCCGGCGAGGATCGTGTTGGAGAGCGGCTCACTGTCCACGAGGACGCCGTCATTGTCGAAGATGACCAGGTCGTATCGCATATATCGACCCTAAGCCTTGGTCGAACGACCCATAACGCAAGAAAGCCCCGGACCGTTCCCGGTCCGGGGCTTTCTTCAAAAGGAGTTCGGCGGCGTCCTACTCTCCCACAGGGTCCCCCCTGC